>CP064988.1:1392500-2708603 GCA_016699855.1 Rhodospirillales bacterium | reverse complement strand
GGCGACGACATCATCGTCGACTTCAGCTTCGCCGAGGGCGACCGCGTCGATCTGACGGACATCGTCTACATCGGCAACGGCGCGACGGCGGATGTCGCCATCCTCTCGGCCGACGGCGGCGTGACGACGTTCACCCTCAGCGCCAACAACGGCTACAACTGGACCGGCGCGGAGTTCATCTGACCCGCGCCGCCCCCTACACCACCTCGTGGAAGCCGATCGCGACGCCGGCGGCGGCGCGGGTGGCGACGCCGACGAACACCGCGTTCTCGATCCAGCGCAGCGCCGGCGCCGAGGTCTCGAAGCGCGGCGTGGTGCGGAAGTAGTAGGCGCCGGGATCGACCGCCTCGCCCCGCGCCATCGCGGCGGCGACCGCCGGCGCGGCGACCCGCACGCCCTCGTTGCGCACGTAGATCAGCCCGCCGTCGGACGCGCGGATGGTGTAGCGCGCCTCGACGAAGATCGAGCCGTCGGGCCGCACGATCTGCCAGTCGGCGCCGCCCGGCAGGATCTGCCCGGTCAGACGGGGGCCGGTGACGTCGCCGCCGAGGATGTCGACGATGCGGCGATGGCCCGACGAGGTGACGCCGAGATCCTGGATCGGCGCCACGCGCACCTTGACCATGAAGGCGAAACGCAGCCCCGGCGGGGTGGACAGGAAGGCGTCGATCCGCGGCTCGTCCGTCATGGCTCCTCCGGCGTCGAAGCCGCGACGCGCGGCTCCCGGTCCGTGTACCATGCCGCGCCGCGAGACCGGAGCCCCGCATGACCGACACGCAAGCCGCCGTCGACCCCGCCGCCATCGCCGTCATCGACCGCTACATCGACGCCCTCAACCGCGGCGACCTCGACGGCGTGCGCGCCGCCTTCCACTTCCCGCACGTGATGCTCGCGGCCGGCGGGGTGGAGGTCTATCCGACGGCGCCCGAGCTCTCCTTCGAGTCGTTCTATTCCCGCGTGCTGTCGCAAGGGTGGGTGCGCAGCACCTTCGACGGCCACCGCGTGCTGATGGCGGCGCCCGACAAGCTGCACCTCGACGTCTGGTTCACGCGCCTGCGCGGCGACGACTCGGTGATCAGCGTCCACCATTCGATGTACATCCTGACGCGCGTCGACGGGAAATGGGGCCTGCAGGCCCGCTCCAGCTTCGGCTGATCGCATTGCCGCGACGGCGGCGCTTGCATCGCCACGCGGCGGGTGGCTCTATCGCGCCGGATCCACCGCCGGGAGCGCGTCATGTCGTGGAGAGCTGGCTGGCCTTCACCGCCGCCTCGAGCGTGCTTCTGGCCATCCCCGGGCCGACGATCCTGCTGGTGATCGCCTATTCGCTGGGCCACGGAAGGCGCGCCACGTCGGCGATCGTCGCCGGGGTGGCGCTGGGCGATTTCACGGCGATGACCGCCTCGATGGTCGGACTCGGCGCCCTGCTGGCGACCTCGGCGACCCTGTTCACGGCGCTGAAATGGGCCGGCGCGGCCTATCTCGTGTGGCTGGGCGTCAAGCTGTGGCGGGCGCCGGTCGGCGCTCCCGGCGGGGCCGCAGCCACAGAGGACGCGCCGCCATTCCGCATGTTCGCGCACACCTTCGCCGTGACCGCGCTGAACCCCAAGAGCATCGTGTTCTTCGTGGCGTTCCTGCCGCAGTTCCTCGACCCCGGCAGGCCGCTGTTGACCCAGATGGCGATCTTCGAGACCACGTTCCTGGTCCTCGCGACCCTGAACGCGACGCTCTACGCGCTGGTCGCCGGCGCCGCGCGCCATGCGATCCGCAAGCCGGCGGTGCGGCGGGCGGTGAACCGCACCGGCGGCACCCTGCTGGTCGGCGCCGGCGCCGCCACCGCGCTGTGGCGGCGGGCGGGAAGTTGAGCGGGCGGGACACGGAAGGAGAAGCGGGGATATGGGTTTGAGACTCCTGAAAGCGGCGCTGATCGCGCTGCTGGCGCTGGTGCTCGGCTACGCCGCCGCGTTCGCGATCGGATTGGTGGCGTTCGAGGTCTTCGCCGTGTCGCAGCGCGAGGGCGCCAACGCCATGGGACTGGCGTTCATCATCGCGCCGCTGGTCGCGGTGATCTGCGCCATCGTCGCGGCGGTCTGGTATCTGATCGCGTCCGGCCGGGCCCCGGCGGACCCGACGTCGGAGGCGCCCCGCGGCAACGGCCGCCGGATCGGCCTCATCGTCGCCATGGCGCTCCTCGGCTGGTTGATCGGAAAGGCGGTGCAATGGCTGGCGGGCGGCGGCTCGTTCGACAGTTCTCTCCCCGCTCTCGCGATGTGGATGGCCGACTGGATCGGAGCGGCCGTCCTCGGTGGCACGACATGGTTCGTGACGCGTCCGCGGTCAAGTTAGGCGCCCTGACGCGCGGTTCGATCCGGCTGATGGGATGACGACATGGGCCTGAGAATCCTGAAGATCACGCTGGTGGCGCTGCTAGCGCTCGTGCTCGGCTACATCGCCGCAGTCGTCATCGGCGTGGCGGCGTTCGAGATTTTCGACGTGCCGCAGCGGGACGGCGGCGCGGGGATGGTGCTGATGTTCGTGATCGGCCCGCCGGTGGCCATCCTCTGCGCCGTGATCGCGGGCGTCTGGTACGGCATCGCCTCTGGCCGCCGCGCAGCCGCGGCGGGCGTGGCGGCGGTACCGGCCGGGGGTGCCTCGCAAGGGACCGGCTCCCGGCTCTTGCCGGTGATCGGCGCGGCCGTGGCCGGCTGGCTGGCCGGGACGGTGTTGCAATGGGTGATGCAGTCGCGTCCCTACGGGACGATCATTGTCGCGCTGGCGGTGTCGATGGCGCCGTGGCTCGGCGCGATCGTCTTGGCTGGCGGCACGTGGTGGCTGACGCGTCCGCGGACGGCCGCGGGACCTCGATAGGGCCCAAAAAACAAAACCGCGCCGGTTTAGGGGCGCGGTCCGTTCCGTGGCAATCGCATCCGACCGTTACATCGTCGCTCGCGCCGGCCGTTACATCGCCGGTTCACCACGATGCCAATATGGCGACGGATTGTGTCGGCTTCAAGACGGCCGCCCAGGATTCTTTCCGCCCGCCGGCCCGGCGTCAGGCCCGCGCGAAGGCGCCGCGGCCGAACACCTTGTCCAGTGTCTCGGGCGCCGCCTTGTCGAACGCCGTTGTCCGGGCGCGGACGTCCTCGACGGCGGCCAGCGCCTTCACCACGGCCGGGCGCGCGGCGATGCCGGCGACCCAGGCCATCAGCTTCGGATACTCGGCCTCGACGGCCTTGCCGAGCAACGGCCCGACGTTGCGCGCCCACGGAAAGGTGGCGATGTCGGCGATGGAGTAGGCCGCGCCGCCGAGATACGGCGCCGTCGCCAGCCGGCCCTCGAGGATGTCGAGCGTGCGCCGGACCTGCGTGCGATAGCGCTCGAGCGAATACTCGTTCCCCTTCGGCGCGAACCGCATGAAGTGCACGTACTGGCCGAACATCGGCCCCACCGCGGTCATCTGCACCATCATCCATTGCAGGACGTCGTAGCGCGCCGCGCCGTCCTTCGGCAGGAAGTTCCCGGCTTTCTCCGCCAGGTAGATCAGGATCGCGCCGGACTCGAACACCGTGTACGGCCCGCCGCCCGGCCCCGCGTGGTCGACGATCACCGGCACCTTGGCGCTGGGATTGAGCTTCGTGAACTCGGCACCGAACTGGGCGCCGGCGAAGACGTCGACGGGGATCGCCTTGTAGGCGAGGCCCATCTCCTCCAGCGCGACGTAGATCTTGACCACGTTCGGGCTGCCCATGCCGTAGAGATCGATCATCGATGTCCTCCTCCGGACGCGTCCATCCGCGCCGTGCGATCACGCGCCGGCCAGCTTATCATGGCGCCGGTGTGATCGAACCGCGACCGGAGGCCGGAGATGAACATCGTCTGCCGCGAGCTGACGCCCGCGCTGTGGCCGGACCTCGAGGCGTTGTTCGGGCCGAAGGGCGCCTGCGCCGGCTGCTGGTGCATGGCGTGGCGGCTGGAGAAGGGCGAGAGATGGCCCGACGTGAAGGGCCCGCCGAACAAGCGGCGCTTCCGCAAGCTGGTGCTCGACGGCAAGGCGCACGGCGCGCTGGCCTACGCCGGCGCCGAGCCGGTCGGCTGGGTGTCGTTCGACCGCCGCCGCGATTTCATCAAGCTCGACCGCTCGCCGTCGATGGCGTGCGACGACGCCGCCGACGTGTGGTCCATCCCCTGCTTCTTCATCAAGCCGGAATGGCGCGAGAAGGGCGTCGCCGGCGCGCTGCTGGAGTTCGCGGTCGCGACGCTGCGCAGGCGCGGCGCCGTCGTCATCGAGGGTTATCCGTCGAAGGTGCCGGCCGGCCACAAGGCGCCACCGGCCTTCGTGTTCACCGGCGTCGAGTCGCTGTTCGCGCGCGCCGGCTTCAAGACGGTGGCGCGCCGGCCGAAGGGCAAGCAGCGCGTGCGGCTGACGGTCCCATGAGCGGCGCGCCGTCGCCGGGCTATTTCTGCAGGATGTCGACCATCTCGCGCAGCTGGGTGCGCGCGCGCAGCAGGTAGAAACCCTGGGCCGCGAGGTGGCTGGGCAGGAGCTGCGAGTCGGGCGCGCCGTTGGACACGATCCACGGTTGAAGCGTGGCCGCGGTCCGGAACGTCGCCAGCAGGCGCTGCCACGCGGTCGCCAGATCGCGCTCGCGCTGCACGTTCTGGAAGTCGACGCCGATCTCGCGCAGGACCATGTAGTAGACGTAGATCTGCCCTTTGGCCGTGTAGAACACGTCGTCGGCGTGGAAATCGAGGATGTCGCCGCCGTGCTCGGTGATCTGCCGGTCGATCAGCGCCGAGGTGCCGCCGATGTCGTTGGCCATGCGCTCGAGCAGGGCGCGCAGATTGTCCGAGCGGCGGTCGAACGTCGCCTCCCCCGCAGCCAGCCGCTTGTTGAACGCGATCAGCGCGGTGCGCGCGCCGCGGTACTGCTGCGCCGAGGTCGCGCTCGGCCAGATCGAGACGCTGGGGTTCCAGATGAAGACGTTCGGCTGGTAGTTCAGGAGGCTGGCGGCCTTCTCGAGGTCGGGATCGACCGGGCTCGAGCCGCGGGTGCGGCTGAGCTGGTCGCGCATCTCCACGGTGAGGCGCGCCAGCGCCGTGACCATGCCGCGCTGGAAGTTCGGCATGTTGTCGAGCAGCGCTGTCGGCATGAAGAACGGATCGCTCGGCGTCCAACGGTGGACGTCGACCTCGCGCGTGATCAGGTTGGCGACCATCGCGACGGCCCGGCTCTCGCCGGCCGCCGTCGTCGGGCCGGTGTAGTCGGGATTGGCGTCGATCTTGTGGTAGTAGAGCGCGCCGCCGCCGAAATACAGCAGCGGTATCGCGACCAGGACGACCACCGCCCAGCGGCCAGGCAGCCACCGCAGCGACGTCACGGCGCGCAGACCGCCGAGGCTCGGGCGCCACGCCAGCGCGCGACGCCACCACGGCTGTCTGGCTGCGGGCGGCAGGGGCGGATCGGGATCGAAAGTCATGCGTCCTCGCGGCGACGTATCGTCGGGCAGCGTAGCACGTTCCCGCATATGGGGAGCATCGGGGCGTTGCGCCACGTCCATCGGCGCGGCCATGATCGGGAAACCGAAGACCTCCGGGGAGAGAGACGACATGGCGCTGGACCCGATCGTCCGCAAACTGCTCGACGCCGCCGCGGCCGCCGGCCGGCCGGAACTGCACACGATGGCGCCGGTGGACGCGCGCAAGATGATGCGCGACACCCGCGCGCCGGTGCAGGGCCCGGTCCTCGACACCGTCGCCTCGACCGACCGGACGATCCCCGGGCCGGCGGGCGAGATACCCGTGCGGATCTACCGGCCGAAATCGGCCGCCGCCGACGCCGCCCTGCCGGCGCTCGTCTACTTCCACGGCGGCGGCTGGGTGATCGGCGACATCGAGACCCACCACACCGTCTGCCAGCGGCTCGCGGCCGAGGGCGACATCGTCGTGGTGTCGGTCGACTACCGGCTGGCGCCGGAGCACGCTTTCCCGGCGGCGGTCGACGATTGCTGGGCGGCGACGTGCTGGGTGGCGCGCAACGCCGGCGCGATCGGCGTCGACGGATCGAAGGTCGCGGTCGGCGGCGACAGCGCCGGCGGCAATCTCGCCGCCGTGGTGGCGCTGATGGCCCGCGACCGGGGCGGCGTCACGGTCGGTTTCCAGCTCCTGATCTATCCCGCCGTCGACGCCCTGGCCGACACCGGCTCGATGGCGCGGAACGCCAAGGGCTATCTGCTGACCACCGAGGCGATGCGGTGGTTCTACGACCACTACGTGCCCAACGCCGCCGACCGCGACGACTGGCGCGTCTCGCCGCTGCGGGCGCGCACCCTCGCGAACCTGCCGCCGGCGATGGTGTTCACGGCCGGGTTCGATCCGCTGCGCGACGAGGGCGTCGCCTACGCCCGGCGCCTCGCGCATGACGGCGTCGTGGTCGAGCAGATCGATTTCAGCTCCCTGATCCACGGCTTCTTCGGCATGCCCGGGCCGCTGCCGCAGGCGCGCCGCGCGCTGGCGATGGCCGGCCGCGCGGTGCGCGAGGCGCTGACCGGCGGCTGACGATCCATCCGACGACGGAGACCACGATGGCGCTCGATCCAGAGGTCCAACGGATGCTCGAAATGGCGGCCGCAGCCGGTAGGCCGCCGTGGCAGAACGTCGGTCCCGTCGCGGCGCGCAAGGAGTTCCGCGAGACGCGGATCGTCACCGGCGGGCCGCGGCCGGAAGGAGTCGTGACGCGCGACACGTCGATCCCGGGACCGGGAGGCCCGATGGCGGTGCGCCTCTACCGGCCGGCGGCCGAGTCGCCCAAGGCGCTGCTGCCGGCTCTGATCTACCTGCATGGCGGCGGCTGGGTGATCGGCGACCTCGACACCCACGACAGCACGGCGGCGCGTCTGTCGTTGGAGGCCGGCATCGGGGTGGTCTCGGTCGACTACCGGCTGGCGCCGGAGCATCCCTTCCCGGCAGGGTTCGACGATTCGGTCGCGGCGCTGGCGTGGATCGGCGAGCATGGCGAGGAGCTCGGCGTCGATCCGCATCTGCTGGCGATCGGCGGCGACAGCGCCGGCGCCAATCTGGCGGCGGCGGCGGCGCTGTGGGCGCGCGACCGCGACATGTCGAACCTCCGGTTCCAGCTTCTGACGTATCCCGTGACGGAGTGCGTCACCACCAGCGCGTCCTACGCGCGCTTCGCCGAGGGCTACGGGCTGAGCCGTGCGGCGATGCAATGGTTCATCGATCTCTACGTGCCGAATCCCGCCGACCGCTGGGACTGGCGGGCGGCGCCGCTACGCGCGGCGTCCCTTGCGGGCGTCTGCCCGGCGCTGGTGATCACCGCCGGCTTCGATCCGCTGCGCGACGAGGGCCGCGCCTACGCCGCCCGGATGCGGGACGACGGCGCCACCGTGGACTACGTCGAGTTCGGAGGCATGATCCACGGCTTCTTCGGCTCGGCCGCCCTGCTCCATGGCGCCCGCCGCGGCATCTCGATGGCCGCGGCGGCGCTCAGGGAGGCTCTGGTCGACCGCGCCGAGTGAGCGGCCGCGGTCAGGCCTTCCAGAACGGCTTGTTGGCCTCGTACGCGATCTGGCCGGGGTCGATGCCCAGGTCGCGGGCGTCGCGCTCGCCCAGCGTGGCGAGCTGCGCCCGTTCGACGGCGCGGCGCCGCCACAGGGCCAGGGTGCCGGGCACCCGCGAGAGGATCGACTCCGTCGAGTGGTCGCGGACGTCGGCGGCGGTGAAATGGGTCGTGGTCATGGTCGTCTCCTTGGAGAGGTGTGGATTCGCCGTGGTCAGGCCGGATGGCCGACCGACTGCGCGGGGTGCCGGCGGAGCGCCGCCATCCGGCGGCGCAGTCCGGCCGTGCCGGCGGCGACCAGCGCCGCGATCTGGCGGGCGCGTTCGCGGCGGGCGGCCGCCTCGAGCGCCAGGCGATCATCGAATCGGATGAGATTATCTGTCCGAAATCGGCTGAAAGACCCTGCCGTCGTTCTGGTCATTTGAGTCTCCTTTCGTCATTTGGTGCGGCCAATCTGCGTCCGGATGGGTGCTTTTACAAACGACGTTGCGTCGAGCCAAGATAAGGAAATCTCATCCAGCCGGAGTCCCGGAATGCGCCGTTCCCTGCCCTCCCTCAACGGTCTGCGGGCCTTCGAGGCCGCCGCGCGGCACCTGTCGTTCACCAGCGCGGCGGAGGAGCTGGCCGTCACCCAGGCCGCCGTCAGCCACCAGATCCGCGGCCTCGAGAGCCGGCTGGGCCTCAAGCTGTTCGTGCGCCGTAACCGCGAGATCCTGCTCAGCGAGGCGGGGCAGTCCTATCTGCCGGGCATCCGCCAGGCCTTCGACCTGCTGCACGACGCCACCGAGAAGCTGCTGAAGAAGGACGCCAGCAGGCCGCTCACCGTCACGACGACCGCGTCGTTCGCGACCAAGTGGCTGGTGCCGCGGCTGGGCGCGTTCCAGCAGGAGCATCCCGACATCGACGTGCGCATCTCGACCAACACCTCGCTGGTCGATTTCTCGCGCGACGACATCGATCTCGGCATCCGCTACGGCCACGGCCACTGGGCCGGGCTGCACGCCGAGCGTCTTGTCGCGGAGGACATCTTCCCGGTGTGCAGCCCGGCGCTGCTCAAGGGGCCGAACGCCATCCGCAAGCCGTCCGACCTCAAGAGCCGCACCCTGCTGCACGTGCAGCAGTTCCGCGACGACTGGCAGGTGTGGCTCACCGCCGCCGGCGTCAAAGGCGTCGATCCCTCCCGCGGCCTGCGCTTCGACCTCGCGCTGGCGGCGATCCAGGCGGCGACCGACGGGCTCGGCGTGCTGATCGGCCACCGTCCGCTGGTCGAGAACGACATCAAGGCCGGCAGGCTGGTGGCGCCGTTCGACGTCAAGCTGCCGAGCGACAGCGCCTACTACGTGGTCGCGCCGGCCGAGCGGCTGCGCCGGCCCAAGATCAAGGCGTTCGTCGGCTGGCTGCGCGACACCGTCGTGCGCGAGGCCGGCTCGAGCTGACGGTCACTCCAGCGGGAAGCGCCGCAGCAGCGGCAGCAGCTCCGGTTCCAGGTCGATCTCGAGCGTCAGCAGCGTGCGAACGACGGCGCAGTAGAACGTCGCGAACAGCGTGAACTCGACGATCAGCTCGTCGTCGAGCCGCTCCCGCAACGCCGCGAACGCCTCGTCGGACACGCGGCGGTCCAGCTCGATCTCGCGCGCCGCGCGCAGCAGGGCGCGCTCGAACGGCGGCAGCGCGCTCGTGCCGCCCTTCGATTCCTGGATCAGCGCGTCGATGTCGGCGTCGCCGACCCCGAACTCGCGGCCGATCTCGATGTGGTGCGCCCATTCGTAGGCCGACTTGGCGACGTAGCCGATCTGCAGGATCACCAGCTCGCGCAGCCGGCCGTCGAGCTTGCTCTTGAACCGGATCCAGCGGGCGATGCCGTTGAAGGCGCGGGCGCCGTCGAGGCTGTTCGCCAGCGCCCGGTAGATCGGCCGGTCGCGCCAGATCACGTCCTTGTCGGCCGGCGCCAGCTCCTCGGGCGCGACGTAGCGGATGCGGGCCATGGGTGGGTCTCCAAGTTTCCGATGACAGGCCAGCCTGGAGCATATCCCGGCGGCGTGGAGGCGCCATCCGCATCCGTCAGCCCGAGCGTGGCGAGGGATCCCCGCAGCGAGGTGCGGACCCCTCGCCACGCTCGGGCTGACGGAATGGCGGGTCCACGTTCCGGGTCGACAATCTATTTGCATTTGCAAATATATGGACGGCGGCGCAGGATCGGCGGGAAGGACGAGGGAGGACGCCATGGCGCTGGATTTCGGATACTTCACGCTCAGCGATAACCGCTACCCGGCCAACCCGCGCGACGCCGAGACGTTCGTGCGCGATATCTACGCCGAGGCGCTATGGGCCGAGCGGATCGGCATGAACTCGGCGTGGATCGGGGAACACCATTTCAACCTGCTGGGCGTCAACGCCTCACCGCTGACCATCCTGTCGATGATCGCCGGCGCGACGAAGCGCATCCGGCTGGCCCCGGCCGTGACGCTGCTGCCGGTGCACCATCCTCTGCACGTGGCGGAGGAATGGGCGACGCTCGACCTGCTGTCGGGCGGACGGGTTGATTTCGCCGCCGGCCGCGGCTACGACCGCAAGGAGTACGAGCCGTTCCAGGCGCCGTTCGAGGAGTCCGCCGAGCTGTTCGCGGAGGGGCTGGAGATCCTGTGGCGCGCCTGGACCGAGCCGGGGAAGTGGTCGCACAAGGGCAGGTTCTACAGCTTCGACGACGTCGAGATCCGGCCGCGCCCGGCGCAAAGGCCGCTGCGGCCCTACGTCGCCTGCTTCTCGCGCCCGTCGATGGAGTTGGCGGCGCGTAACGACTGGAACGTGATCTACGCCCCCTTCGCCGCGGCGATGGTCTACGGCTCGCTGGCCGACGCGACGCGCGCCTACCGCGAGACCTGCGAGAGGGCGCACAAGCGCCCGGCGCGGCGCGCGATGTGCTCCTACTTCGTGCACATCGCCTCGACGCCGGCCGAGGAGGCCTACGGCCGCGAGGCGCTGATCCGCTACTTCCACGACGCGCTGATCGCGGCGTTCCCCTCGTCGTCGGGCGAGAAGGTGCCGCCGACCTACAAGTACTTCGTCGAGATCGTCGAGCTGTTGCGCGACATGCGCCCGGAGAAGCTCACCAGCAAGTCGATCCTGGTCGGTCCGCCGGCCAAGATCGTGGAGGACCTCAAGGCGGTCGAGGCCGCCGGCATCGCCGAGGTGATCCTGTACTTCAACTACGGCGCCAAGCCGCACGCGCTGGTGAAGGAGCAGATGCAGCGCTTCATGCAGGAGGTCGCGCCTGCCTTCGAAGGCTCGCACACGAAGCTGACGCTCGAGACGGCCGCCTGACGTGCTGCCGCTCGACGACTACGTCCCCTACCTGCTGAACCGCGCCGGCGCGCGCATCGCCGCGGCGTTCAGCGCGGACGTCCGCGGCTTCGGCATCACGCTGCAGATGTGGCGCGCGCTGGCGGCGCTGACCGACCGCGACGGCCAGACCGTGGGCGAGCTGGCGGCGCGCACCAGCATCGAGGTGTCGACCCTGTCGCGGGCGCTCGACGGGCTGCAGCGCCGCAAGCTTGTCGAGCGCAGCCGAACCGGCGGCGACGGCCGCGTCGTGACCCTCAGTCTGACCAGTGCCGGCCGGACGCTGACGCGGCGCGTGATCCCGATCGCCGAGCGCTACGAACGCGTCGCCGTGGCCGGCCTGTCGGACCGCGACGTCGCGACGCTCAAACGCCTGCTGCGCCGGCTCTACGTCAACATGGACGGGCTCGCCGCCGACGGTCCGGCAAGACCCGCCGCGCGACGCGGTTGAATCGCGCCGCGACCTCGCCGATGGTGGCGCATCGCGAATCCGGGAGCGCTCCATGGCCCGCCTCGACACCGTCGACGATCTCCGCAAGGTCGTGAAGCCGCCGAACGAGCGGACCTTCACCAAGATCCTGCCCGAGCTGGACGAGCAGTCCATCGCGTTCCTGGGGCGCTGCCCCTTCGCGCTGGTGGCCACCACGAACGCCGACGGCACCATCGAGGTCTCGCCCAAGGGCGACGAACCGGGCTTCATCCGCGTCGAGGATCCGCGCACCCTGCTGATCCCGGAGCGCGCCGGCAACAACCTGCCTTCGGCCTGACCAACATCATCGCCAACGGCCGGATCGGCCTGATCGCGCTGGTGCCGGCGACCGGCGAGACGCTGCGCGTCTCCGGCACGGCGGAGGTCTACGACGACGCCGATCTCGTCGCGTCGCTGAGTTCGCTGGGCAAGCCGGCGCTGCTGGCCACGCGGATACGGATCAAGCACAGCTACTTCCACTGCGCCCGCTCGATCCTGCGCGCCAAGCTGTGGGATCCGGCGGCGTGGCCGGCGCCGGGCCGCGTGTCGTTCGGCAGGATCATCGCGCCGAAGATCGGCGGCGACGACGCCCTCGCGGCCCAGATCGATTCCGGCATCGACGGCGCCTACACGACCCGCCTCTGGTCGAACACGTAGGGCGCCTCGCGGCGCTCGTAATGGCGGTCGCGTCCCGGCGGCGCGGGATGCGATTCAGATGACGCCGCCGGGTCGCGCCACGACCCAGATGTCGCGCCATTGGCCGGGGCGGCGCTCGACGCGGCGCTCGACGGTCATGCCGAGCGAGCGCGCCACCGATTGCGAACGGGCGTTGTCGGGGCGGATCAACGCGCCGAGCCGCGGCACCGGCAGGTTGGCGAAGCCCCACACCAGCGCCGCCGCGGCCGCCTCCTTGGCGTAGCCCTTGCCCTGGGTGTCGGGGTGCATGGTCCAGATCATGTCGACGAGATCGAGCTCGTCGAGGCGGCGCAGGCCGCAATGCCCGACCAGCCGGCCGCCCGCGATCTCGACCACGGCCCACGGCGCGCAGCCATGCGCGGTCCAGCGCTGGTCGTACTCGGCGATCTGCGCGCGCTGCGCCGCCACGGCGTGGTCGGCCGGCGCCGGCATCAGCCAGGCGTCGACGGCGGGGTGGTAGCGCAGCGCAGCGTAGTCCCCGGCGTCGCTCTCGACGAAGGGCCGCAGCAGCAATCGCGCCGTGCGCAGGGAGGGTCGCGGATCGGCGCTCATGGCGATACGCCGGCGCGCCACGTCGCTGCGTCGATCTCGTACCAGACCGCGTCGATGCCCTTGTAGACGACCGCGCGCGTATGGCGCATGCCCAGCCGCGCCATGACGGCGCGCGAGGCGGCGTTGTCCGGCCTGGTGATGGCGAAGACCAGATCGAGGCCGCGGTCCTCGAACCCGTGGCGCAGCGTGGCGCGGCCCATCTCGCTGGCGTAGCCTTTGCCATGAACGTCGGGATGCACGGCGTAGAGCAGCTCGGTGCGGCCGTCGAACTCCGGGATCACGCGCAGACCGCCCTGCCCGATCAACCGCCCCTCGCGGCCATCGGCGGTCTTGAGGAACATACCCCAAGGCGCATGGCCGTCCTTGGCGCGGCATTCCGCGAAATACGCGATCATCGCCAGGGCGGCGTCGCCCGCGTCGCCCGTCGCCGGCGCCAGCCAGCGTGCGACGTCGGGGTGGTAGCGCATGGCGGCGTAGGCCGGCGCGTCGGCGTCGATCAGCGGCCGCAGGATCAGCCGCCCGGTCGTCAGAGTGGTCATGGCGCCCGCGTGGCCCGTCGTCGTCCGCCGCCTCAGCCCGCCAGTCCCAGCACGTCCTTCATGGTGTAGAGCCCGGGCGCGCGGCCCTCGGTCCAGCGCGCCGCGCGGACGGCGCCGTTGGCGTAGATCTCGCGGCTGAAGGCGCGGTGGGTCAGCTCCAGACGCTCGCCGACTCCGGCGTACATCACGGTGTGGAAGCCGACCTCGTCGCCGCCGCGCAAGGTGGCGAAGCCGATCTCGCCCAATGGCCGCGCGCCGGTGTGCCCGTCGCGCGACTTGCGCCAGACCTTCTCCAGCGCCACGGCGCGGCCCGACGCCGCCGCGCGGCCCAGCGCCAGCGCCGTGCCGGAGGGCGCGTCGATCTTGTGGCGGTGGTGCATCTCGAGGATGTCGATGTCGTAGTCGGCGTCGAGCAGCGCCGCGGTGCGCTCGACCAGCGCCAGCAGGATGTTGACGCCCAGCGACATGTTGGCCGACCACACGACCGGCACCTTGGCCGCCGCCGCCTCGATCGCCTTGGCCTGATCGGGCGACAGGCCGGTGGTGCCGATCACCATGGCGACGCCCTTCGACGCCGCGACCGCGGCGTGCGCCACCGTGGCGGCCGGCACGGTGAAGTCGATCACGGCCTTCGCCAGACCGATGGCCGCCGACGCGTCCGAGGACAGCGCGACGCCGAGCCGATCGACGCCGGCGTTCTCGCCCGCGTCGCGGCCCAGCAGGTTGCCGCCCGGCGCCTCGGTGGCCGCCACCAACCGGGCGCCCGGCGTCTTCGCCACCTGGCGCACCAGCATCTGCCCCATGCGCCCGCCGGCGCCCGTGATCGCGATGTCCATGACGAGGTCTCCCGGTTCGGGAGGGTTCTACGACACGGGGCCGAGCCCGTCATCCTCGCCAGATTACGAAGGAGAATGAGAAGTGAGACTATCGATTCGGCGATCGGTTCTCCATTTCCTCCCTCAATTCCTCCTCGGTCTGCCCGATGAGCCTCCGGCACGCCGCTACGGCGAGGCGGTACAACCTCCTTTGATCCACCTCACTATCCGGATCGAAATCCTCGGGCTTGGGAATATGGACGCCGCGAATGTTTGGGTTGAGCCTTCCGAAGTTCCTGATCGCCCGCTTGAACTTATCGATCTCGTCCTTCGTGATCTGCAACCGGGCTTTGGTCAGGCTCGACGTGCTGTACACGTACCATCGTCCGTCGATCTCGAATGCACCGTCTACGTAGCTACCGTCCTTCATAGTTCCGGTCGGCCCGGGCGCGTTTGCCTCGTGGGTTTCGTCCCGCCCGCGCTGCTCGGCCAGCACTTTTGTTAGCGCTCGGAACGAGCCGGCAACGCCAAGTTCCATGGCGACCTGCTCACAGGCCGCGAGAATGGTCTCATTGTACCATCTGACAGCTCGTGATCCGCGTCGACCTCCCGGATTGGTAACGCGGCCGCTGACGCTCGCGGCGAGCATCCCAGAGTAGACCGACGTTGCATGAGCGACGAGACTCTCGAACGCCGCCGGCGAGTCCAACTCCACAACGCGCGGTAGTCGCGAGATGTCGATCTCGAACGACGAGCCCAGCCCCGCATTTGGTTCGATTCTGGGAGGCGTGTTGTCGAGAATCGTCGGCTTCGCTTGCTCCGCGGGGAACGGCACCGGCGAGGTCGGCCAGCGCGGCTGGTCCGCAGGGAACGGCGGCAGCTTGAATGGCGGAGGTGGGATGTGAGGCGGCGGAACCGGCTTCGTAGGTGTGGGAATCGGCGTTGGCGGCAAGGGCGGAAGTGGCTCTGCCGCTGTGGTTCGTCCGTTGATCGCACGCCAAACCCATTTGGCCGCTTTTTCAAGAATCTCCTTCTTACCCGCCAGATGGATCGAGCGATCCGGATCGAACGCTGAGTCGTCTGTCTGCGACGGCCCGAAAACGCGCGACCGCTCTTCCGCCGCCGACGCTTCCGCTTCCAGGCGGTCTCTCTCCCTTCGGAAGTGACCAGCGGACTGGCCGTTCAACGCCCGTCCCATCCTCGCCACCGACTGCATCGCGCGGTCAATCTCGCGGGCCTCGCGGCGCAGGTTCTGGGCGCGGACGTAGAAGCGCTCGCTCGGCGTCATGCCGTCGTCTGGATCGGCGGCACCCACCGGCGCGATGGGAACGCCGCCGTCGTAGGGCGGGCCGCCTGTCTCGACGCCCGCGCTCTCGCGCGACGCGGCCGCCGGCGGATCGAAGAACCACGGATCGCGCTGGCCGGTGGTCGGATCGGACGAATCGGCGGGCGCGAACGGGCCGCGCCCGCGGTCGCGAGGCTGGGTCATGGATGGTCCATCGATGTCGGAAACGAAAAACGCCGCCCGGTCGGGGCGGCGTCGGCGCGGTCACTTCGCGAGCGTGACGCGGAAACTATCCTACAGTCGCACCGGCGTTGACAGCGTCGCGCGATGAACCGCGACGCCGCTCAACCCGTTGAGGGCGAAACGCGAATCACCGATGTTGCCGGAAAACCACAGCGTGGCCGCGCCCGCTTCCCGGTCGGCTTCTCAGCGCGCGACGTGGCGATGGCACCCCACCACATGGTCGTCGACCATGCCGGTGGCCTGCATGAAGGCGTAGCAGATCGTCGGGCCGACGAAGCGGAAGCCGAGTTTGGCCAGCGCCTTCGACATCGCCGCGCTCTCGGGCGTCACCGCCGGCACGTCACGCAGCGTCTTCGGTCGGCGCACCAGCGACGCGCCGCCGGTGAACGACCACAGGAAATCGACGGGATCCTCGCGCTCCGCGAGCTTCAGCCAGGCGCGCGCGTTCGACACGCTGGCGTCGATCTTGCCGCGGTGGCGCACGATGCCAGGATCGGCCACCAGCTTCTCCAGCTTGGCCGGCGTGAAGCGCGCGACCTTGGCGGGATCGAAGCCGGCGTAGACCTTGCGGTAGCGCTCGCGTTTGCGCAGCACCGTGATCCACGACAGCCCGGCCTGGCAACCCTCGAGGATCAGCAGCTCGAACAGGGCGTTGGCATCGCGGTGCGGCCGGCCCCACTCCTCATCGTGGTAGGCGGTGTAAAGCGGATCGTCGGAGAGCCAGCCGCAGCGCGGCCGGCCGTCGCCGTGGTGGACGAGATCGTGTTTCCAGACCATGCGCGACGGTGGCGCGGCGCCGGCGGCCGGTCAACCGGCGGCGGCGCGGGAAACGGCCCGGCGATCAGTCGCCGCCGAACATCTCCTTGACCTTGTTGAAGAAGCCCTCGGATTGCGGCGAGGTGTCCTTGCCCGCGCCGGCGGCCTCGAACTCCTTCAACAGCTCCTTCTGCTTCGACGTCAGGTTCACCGGCGTCTCGATCACGGTCTCGATGTAGAGGTCGCCCTTCTGGGTCGAGCGCAGCACCGTCATGCCCTTGCCGCGCAGCCGGAACTGGTGGCCGGACTGGGTGCCGGCCGGCACCGTGATGCGCGCCGCCTTGCCGTCGAGCGTCGGCACCTCGATCGAGCCGCCCAGCGCGGCCTGCACCATGCTGATCGGCACGCGGCAGGTCAGGTCGGCGCCATCGCGCTCGTAGAAGCGGTGCTTGCGCAGCGACAGGAACACGTAGAGGTCGCCGGGCGGGCCGCCGCGGGCGCCGGCCTCGCCCTCGGCGCCGAGCCGGATGCGGGTGCCGTCCTCGACGCCGGGCGGGATCTTGACGTTCAACGTCTTGTCTCGCCGTACGCGGCCCTGGCCGGCGCAGGCGCGGCACGGCTTCTCGATCTTCTGGCCGGCGCCGTGGCAGGTCGGGCAGGTGCGCTCGATGGTGAAGAAACCCTGCTGCATGCGGACCTTGCCGCGGCCCTGGCAGGTGCCGCAGGTGACCGGCTTCGATCCGGCCTCGGCGCCGCTGCCGTGGCAGGTGTCGCACTGCACCGAGCTGGGCACGCGGATGTTGGTGTCGCAGCCGGCGTAGGCGTCCTCGAGCGAGATCTCGAGGTTGTAGCGCAGGTCGGCGCCGCGCGCCGGACCGCTGGCGCCGCCGCGGCCGCCGCCGCCGCGACCGAACATCTCCTCGAAGATGTCGCTGAAATCGAAGCCCGCGCCACCGCCGCCGAACGGACCGCCGCCGGGGCCGTTGGGGCCGGCGCCGCCCTCGAAGGCGGCGGCCCCGAAGCGGTCGTAGGCGGCGCGCTTCTGCTCGTCCTTCAGGACGTCGTAGGCGTGGCTGATCTCCTTGAATTTCTTCTCGGCTTCCTTGTCCCCCGGATTCCGGTCGGGATGGAACTTCATCGCCAGCTTGCGGTACGACTTCTTGATGTCGTCGGCGCTGGCGGTGCGCGCGACGCCGAGCAGCTCGTAAAAATCCTGGGCCATGCCAGCGCCCCGTTGGCCGGGCGGCCCCTCAGGCGCCGCCGCGGCTGGTCCTCAAACGCGTCGAACCCCCGTCCCTCCAGCGCGTCACGGCGGAGGGACGGGGGCTATCTCCGGGCGCCGGTCAGGCGGCGCCGCTCTTGCGGTTCTTGTCGGTGACGTCCTCGAAATCGGCGTCGACCACCTTACCGTCCTTGTTGGCGGCGCCGCCAGCCGGCGCTTCCGCCGTGGCCGCGCCCGCCGCCGCCGCGTCGGTCTGCTGGGCCTTGTACATGGCCTCGCCCAGCTTCATCGCCGCCTGCGCCAGCGCGTTGGTCTTGGACTTGATGTCCTCGGCGTCGTCGCCGGCCATCACCGCCTTCAACGCCTCCATCGCGCCCTCGATCGCCGCCTTGTCGGCGGCCGGCACCTTCTCGCCGTGCTCCTCGAGGTTCTTCTGGGTCGCGTGCACCAGGCTCTCGGCCTGATTGCGCGTGTCGACCAGGTCGCGCTTCTTCTTGTCCTCGGCGGCGTTGGCCTCGGCCTCCTTCACCATCTTCTGGATCTCGGCCTCGCTCAGGCCGCCCGAGGCCTGGATGCGGATCTGCTGCTCCTTGCCGGTGGCCTTGTCCTTGGCGGTGACGTGGACGATGCCGTTGGCGTCGATGTCGAACGTGACCTCGATCTGCGGCACGCCGCGCGGCGCCGGCGGGATGCCGACCAGGTCGAACTGGCCCAGCAGCTTGTTGTCCTGCGCCATCTCGCGCTCGCCCTGGAAGACCCGGATGGTCACCGCCGTCTGGCTGTCGTCCGCGGTCGAGAACACCTGGCTCTTCTTGGTCGGGATCGTGGTGTTGCGGTCGATCAGGCGCGTGAACACGCCGCCCAGCGTCTCGATGCCGAGCGACAGCGGCGTCACGTCGAGCAGCAGGACGTCCTTGACCTCACCCTTGAGCACGGCGCCCTGCACGCCGGCGCCGATCGCCACGACCTCGTCGGGGTTCACGTTGCGCGCCGGCTCCTTGCCGAAGAACTGCTTCACCGTCTCGACGACCTTCGGCATCCGCGTCATGCCGCCGACCAGGATGATCTCGTCGATCTCGCTGGCCTTCACGCCGGCGTCCTTGAGCGCCGCTTTGCAGGGCTCGAGCGTGCGCTGCACGAGATCGTCGACCAGGGCCTCGAGCTTGGCGCGCGAGAGCTTGATGACGAGGTGCTTCGGCCCCGCCGCGTCGGCGGTGATGAACGGCAGGTTGATCTCGGTCTCCTTGCTGGACGACAGCTCGATCTTCGCCTTCTCGGCGGCCTCCTTCAGCCGCTGCAGCGCCAGCTTGTCCTTGCGCAGGTCGATGCCGTTGTCCTTCTTGAACTCGTCGGCGAGGTAGCCGATGACGCGGACGTCGAAGTCCTCGCCGCCGAGGAAGGTGTCGCCGTTGGTGGACTTGACCTCGAACACGCCGTCGCCGATCTCCAGCACCGACACGTCGAACGTGCCGCCGCCGAGGTCGTAGACCGCGATCAGGCCGGACTTCTTCTTGTCCATGCCGTAGGCCAGCGCCGCCGCCGTCGGCTCGTTGATGATGCGCAGCACGTCGAGGCCGGCGATCTTGCCGGCGTCCTTGGTGGCCTGGCGCTGGGCGTCGTTGAAGTACGCCGGCACGGTGATGACGGCCTGCGTGACGGGCTCGCCGAGATACGACTCGGCCGTCTCCTTCATCTTCATCAGGATGAAGGCCGACATCTGGCTCGGGCTGTACTGCTTGCCCTCGATCTCGACCCAGGCGTCGCCGCTCGGGCCCTTGACGATCTTGAACGGGGCCAGCCCGATCTCCTTCTGGACCATCGGGTCGTCGAAGCGGCGGCCGATCAGGCGCTTGACCGCGTAGAGCGTCTTCGTCGGGTTGGTGACGGCCTGGCGCTTGGCAGCCTGGCCGACCAGACGCTCGCCGGAATCGGCGAACGCGACCATCGACGGCGTGGTGCGGGCGCCCTCGGAATTCTCGATCACCCGCGGGTCGCCGCCTTCCATGATGGCGACGCAGGAGTTGGTGGTGCCGAGATCGATGCCAATGACTTTGGACATGTCTTGCCTCTCTCTTCTTCGGCGGACCCGTCCGGCCCTGTCGGCACCGGGGCGGTCCCCTGGAGTTGGATGTATCAATGCACGGAGATAAACCCGTGCGCGACAAGGGCTATATAGGGGGGCGTGGCGCCCCCGCAACCGGCGCGCCAATGAAAAGGACCGCATTTTTGCGCGGCAGCCTTCCGGGGACCGCGGCGGCGCGTGGCGGCCGCCCGCCACCGGGGTAGACTCGCCCGCGCCATGATCGTCTCTGCCTCCTACCGCACCGACATCCCGGCCTTCCACGGCGCGTGGTTCCTGAACCGGCTGGCGGCCGGCTGGGCGGCGGTGCGCAACCCCTATGGCGGCGGCGTCTCGCGCGTGGCGCTGGACCGGGGCGCGGTCGACGGCTTCGTGTTCTGGACGAAGAATATCGGCCCGTTCCTCGATGGCCTCGACGCCGTGGCGGCGCGTGGCCATCCCTTCGTGGTCCAGCATTCCGTCACGTCGGCGCCCCGGGCGCTGGAGCGGTAGGCGCCGGCGCCGGACAAAGCCGTGGCCGATATCCGCGCCGTCGCACGGCGGTTCGGCCGCCGCGCGGCGGTGTGGCGCTACGATCCGATCGTGATCACCGACCTGATGCCGGCCGAGGCCCACCGGGCCGCGTTCGCCCGGCTGGCGGCGGCTCTCGCGGGGTCGGTCGACGAGGTGACGCTGAGCTTCGTGCAGCCCTACCGGAAGACGACGCGCAACCTCGACGCGGCCGCGGCGGCGCACGGTTTCGCGTGGCGCGACCCGCCCGCCGACGAGAAGACGGCGCTGCTCGCCGGGCTCGTCGAAATCGCCCGCGACCACGGCCTTTCCGCGACGTTGTGCGCGCAGCCGGAACTGCTGGTCGACGGCCTCGCGGCGGCGCGCTGCGTCGACGCCCGGCGTCTGTCGGACGTCGCCGGCCGCGAGATCGGCGCCCGACGGAAGGGCAACAGGCCGGGCTGCCTGTGCGCCGAGAGCCGCGACATCGGCGCCTACGACACCTGCCCGATGGGCTGCGTCTACTGCTACGCCGTGCGCGACCGCGACCGCGCGGCGGCGCGGCGCGCGGCGCTCGATCCGGCCTCCGACACGCTCTGAGCCGGCGCCGGTCGAAGGCCCTCGCGACGGCGGGGCGCTTCCGGCATGGCCGGCCCGCGCCGGCCGCGCCTTGCCGCGCGGCCGCGCCCCGTTACGATGCCGGCCCATCCTTCCGGCGCGGCGGAGCGTTCCATGGCCCTCGACATCAAAGCCTGCATCTTCGACGTGTTCGGCACGGTGGTGGACTGGCGCAGCAGCGTCAGCGCCGATCTGGCGGCGTTCGCGCGCACCCGCGGCATCGACGGGGTCGACTGGGTCGCGTTCGCGGTCGCGTGGCGCAAGCTCTACCAGCCGTCGATGGAGGAGTGCCGCAGCGGCCGGCGCGGCTGGACGGCGCTCGACATCCTGCACCGCGAGAGCCTCGTCACCCTGGTCGGGCGCTACGGCCTCAAGGGTCTGTCCGACGCCGACATCGACCACATGAACCGCGCCTGGCACCGGCTCGATCCGTGGCCCGACGCGGTACCGGGCCTGACGCGGCTGAAGACCAAGCACATCATCGCGCCGTGCTCGAACGGCAACATCGCGCTGATCGTGAACATGGCCAAACGCGCCGGCCTGCCGTGGGATTGCGTGCTCGGCGCCGAGACGGCGCGCGCCTACAAGCCGCAGCCCGAGGCCTACCTGGCGGCCTGCCGCTCGCTCGACCTGGCGCCGGCCCGCGTGATGATGGTGGCGGCCCACAACGGCGACCTGAAGGCCGCCAAGGCGCAGGGGCTGTCGACCGCCTTCGTGCCGCGGCCGACCGAGCACGGGCCGGGCCAGACGACCGATCTCGCCGCCGACGCGACCTGCGTCGACGTGCCGGCGGCCAGCTTCACCGACCTCGCCGCCAAGCTCGGCTGCTGACGCCGGCGCGGGTCAGCGCGCCCGCGCCCGCATCGCGCGGGCGCCGGTGGCGACGCGCATCGCGACCCGGCGCGCGATCGCGTCGTCGGGCATGCCCGTCGTCTTGCAGTCGATCTCCGCCTCCATGATGAAGGCGAGCGCGGCGGCGGCCGAGCGCGGCGACCAGAACCGCAACTGCGCCAGCAGCGGCGTCTTGCGGCTGTAGTGGATCGGCGGCCGCAGCCGGGCGACAGCGTCGTCCGCCCGCGCGCCGCCTTCGACCAGCCCTGTGATTCGATGCAGGATGTCGGCGTGGCGCTGCAACGCGCGGACGGCCGCGACCGGCGCCACGCCCTCGCCGAGCACGCGGTCCAGCGACCGGTCGAGCGCGCCGGGATCGCCCGAGAACGCGGCGTAGACGGCGTCGTCGAGACGGATCGCGGCGGTGTCGCCGATCACGGACATGGCGTCGTCAAGCGTCACCAGCCGTGCGTCGGCCGGCGCGCCGGCGACCGGAATCCCCTTGTAGAGGACGAGTTTCTCGAGCTCGCTGCGCGAGACGCCCCTGTCGCCGCCGAGATTGTCGACGACGTACTCCCGCGCGTCGGGCTCGATCCGCAGGCCGAGCTCGGCGAGCGCGGAATCGACCAGCTTGGCGATGGCCTCGTCGGCGTCCTCGAAACACGGGATCGCCGCCCCGGCGGGCGCGGCCTCGACCAGCCGCCGCAACGTCGAGGTCTTCGCCAGGTTGCCGGCCTCGACCACGACCAGCGCGTCGCCGGCCGACGCCTCGAGCACCGCCGCGACGGCATCGGCGACCCCGTCGCCGGCCGGACGCACGCGCACGACGCGGCGGCCGCCCAGCATCGAGATCGACTGGAACTCGTCGAGCAGGCGGGCGGGATCGTCCTCGACGCGGTCGCCGGCGAGCTCGACGACCTGGAACGCGTCGCTCAGGTCGGGGCAGACGGCCTGCGCCAGCGCCCGGGCGCGCTCCGCTACCAGGCCCTCGTCGTTGCCGTAGACCAGCGCGACGCGCAGCTTCGGATCCGGCTTGCGGGCGTAGCCGGCCACGAACGCCTGTGCCTGTCCGCCCTTGATCTCCACGTGTCGGTATCCCCCTCGCGCCGCCGGGGCCGCAGCTAGAGGCCGCGGCGGCGGGTGTAGAACACCGCCAGCTTGGCGCGGATGTCCTCGGCCAGCTCGCGCGACGCGCGCTCGCGCGCGTTGCGCTCGCCCTCGATGTTGGCGTACTGCGACTGCACCGTGTTGAACCGCGTGATCGCGCGGCTGTAGCCGGTCGTGAGCGCCGCGCCCTGCGGATCGCGGATCTCGAAATCGGCGACCAGGCGCAGATTCGTCGCGGTCGACGTCTCGTCGCTTTTGACCAGCACCGCCTCCTGCTCCTCGTGCAGGCGGATCATCAGGTAGTAGCTCGGCCGCTCCGGCTCGCCGTTCGGGTTCAGGCGGTCGACGAGCGCGTTCCGGAGATACTGCCCGCGGCGGTCCGGGATCATCGCCACGCGCGTCCCGGCGAGATCGCCGCGCACGCCCTCGGGCTGCGCGTACGGCCCGGCGGGAGGCGTTCCGGCGCGCTCGCCATAGAGCGGTTCGAAGCCGCAGGCCGCCAGCCCGGCCATCATGACGCCGGCGGCCACCAGACGCGCCGCGACGCGCCGGTAGCTGGAGCGCGTGGCATCGCCCGAATCAACTTTGCTCGACCGCACGAAACGTCGTCCCGTCCCCGTCGCCCGGCGCGCCGCCGACGCGACCGCCCGCCGGAACCTAGCACGCCGGGATGCGCGGCGGGCAATCGATCCGTACGCGGATACCCTTCGCGGTCAGCCCTCGTAGCCGGCGAACACGAACGCAGATCCGTCCCAGGTGAACAGCTCCTGCGTTTGGCCGGGTATCACGTTATCGGAGTTCCACAGGACGATCCGCGTCACGAAATCGGCGTCGCCGGAGATCGACGCCAGCACGGTCGATCCGCCGACCGAATCGAGGATGCTGAAGGTGAACGTGTTGCCGGCGCCGTAGGTGATGGAGACGTTGGCGCCGGCGCCTCCGAGCGCGTCGCCGAGCAGGCCGCCATTGCCGTCGGTCACGCCCGTGCCGTCGACCCACCAGTCGGCGCCCGACGTCGCGAAGCTGCCGAAGGCCACGATGGTGTCGCCAGTTCCCGAGGTCTCGACGATCACGTCGCCGAGGCCGTCGTCGCGCGAGAAATAGTAGAAATCCGCGTCGGCGCCGCCGTGGAGCGTGTCGCCATCGCCGGCGCCGCCGTAGAGGTAGTCCGTCCCGGCGCCGCCGTAGACCGTGTCGGCGGCGGCCCCGCCCCAGATTCCGTCGCTGTCGTCGCCGCCGTCGAGGTAGTCGGCGCCGCCGGCGCCCGAGAGGTAGTCCGTGCCGACGCCGCCAAACGCGGAATCGACGCCGGTTCCGCCGATGATGAGATCGTTGCCGTCGTCGCCGAACAAGGTGTTCACGCCGCCGGTGACTGTCAGAAAATCGTCGTCGGCGCCGCCGTACATCGTGTCGTTTCCGGCGCCGCCATACATCGAATCGTCGCCGGTGCCGCCATAAAAGAGGTTGTTGTTGGCGGTGTCGCGCAGGACGTCGGCCCCGGCGTCGCCCGACAGCGTGTCGTTGCCGCCACCGCCGACCAGCGAGTCGTCGTCGTCGCCGCCGTAGAGGCTGTCGTTGCCCGTGCCGCCGTCGATCCAGTCGTCGCCCGCGCCGCCGAACAGCCGCTCTCCCGGATTGTGGCCCCAGATGATGTCGTCGCCGGCGCCGCCATCGACGTACATGCTGGCGTTGACGCCGCCATTGGCGGAATCCCATTGCCAGTAGGTCTGGCCGGACGCCTCGTAGGTCAGGTTGACGAGATCGTTGCCATTGCCGGCGAGGATCGTCTCGACCGCGCGGGTGCGCGAACTGTTCTGGAACGCGTAGTACTCGCCGTTTCCGTTGAGCGCGCCGCCGGGGGCGCTGGTCGTGTAGTCGTCCCATGCGAACAGGTCGTCGCCGCCGGACATCACCAGCGTGTCGGCCGTCGTGCTGTTGCCGTTGCCCAGTCGCCCGGACAGGCTCGTGAAGGTGCGCCCGGCGACGGTGTCCGCGGTGGCGGCGCCGGACTCGTCGTAGCGCGTGACATCGACGGTGAAGCTCGCGGTCGTGGCCGACCCGGATCCGTACGTGAAGACGGTCATTGGAAATCCACGTGGACTATTCGTCGGCGGGCTCAAATTGCCCGATCCGACAATCCTACATGAGATCGCCAAAAAATCAAAGATTCCGTCAGACTGTCGTCAGGTTACGATATAGTGTTGATGTTGAACATTAACTTCGTGTGTCTGTAGGCCGGGCGGCTCACAGCACGACGTTGACGATGCGGTTCGGCACCACGACGACCTTCCGCGGCGACTTCCCGTCCATCGCCCGGCGCACGTCGACATGGTCCAGGGCGGCCGCCTCGGCGGCGTCCTTGGCGCAGTCCTTGGGCAGCCGGAGCGTGGCGCGCAGCTTGCCGTTGACCTGCACCGCGACCGTGACCTCGTCGTCGGCCAGCAGCGCCGGGTCGGGGACCGGCCACGACGCGTCCGCGAGCAGACCGTCGCCACCGAGCAGCGTCCATAGCTCCTCGCCGAGATGCGGCGTCATCGGGCCGATCAGGCGGACGAAGATCTCCAGCGTCTCGCGCAGCGCCCAGCGGTCGTCGGCCGAGGCCGGCTTGAACGCCTCGATGGCGTTGGCCAGCTCGTAGAGCCGGGCCACGCCCTTGTTGAAATGGAACCGCTCGATGTCCTCGCCGACGCCGGCCGCGGCCTTGTGCGCCGCGCGCCGCAGCGCGGTGGCGCCGTCCGACAGCGCCGCCGGCTTCGCCGCGCCGCGCGCCGGCAGACCGTCGATCGCGCCCGAGAGCATGCGGTGCAGGCGCTGCTGGAAGCGCCAGGCGCCGGCCACGCCGGCCTCCGTCCACTCGAGATCGCGCTCCGGCGGCGAGTCGCTGAGCATGAACCAGCGCGCGGTGTCGGCGCCGTAGTCGTGGATGATCTGGTCGGGGTCGACGACGTTCTTCTTCGACTTCGACATCTTCTCGGAGCGGCCGACCGTCACCGGCGCGCCGTCCGACAGACGCGTCACGCGCTCGCCGTCGCGCCGGATCTCGTCCGGGAACAGCCAGGCGCCGTCGGGCGCGCGGTAGGTCTCGTGGCAGACCATGCCCTGCGTGAACAGCCCGTCGAACGGCTCGTCGCGGCCGGCCATGCCGACCTCCCGCATCGCCCGGGTCCAGAAGCGCGAGTAGAGCAGATGCAGGATCGCGTGCTCGACGCCGCCGATGTACTGGTCGACCGGCATCCAGTACTCGTGCTCGACGCGCGCGTAGGGCTCGGCCGTCGAGCCGGGCGAGGTGAAACGGTCGAAGTACCAGCTCGAATCGATGAAGGTGTCGAACGTGTCGGTCTCGCGCCGCGCCGCCTTGCCGCAGGACGGGCAGGCGACGTGCCGCCAGGTCGGATGCCGGTCGAGCGGATTGCCGGGCGCGTCGAACTCGACGTCGTCCGGCAACGTCACCGGCAGATCCTCGTCCGGCACCGGCACGACGCCGCAATCGTCGCAATGGATCGCCGGGATCGGACAGCCCCAGTAGCGCTGGCGCGACACCAGCCAGTCGCGCAGGCGGTACTGCACCGTGCCTTTGCCCAGACCGCGTCCCTCGAGATGGCGGATGATCGCGCTCTTCGCGGCGGGCACGTCGAGGCCGTCGAGGAACCCCGAATTGTAGATCGCGCCGTCGCCGACATAGGGCTCCGAGCCGATGGTGAAATCGCGCGGGTCGGCGCCCGGCGGCAGCACGACCGGGATCACTTTCAGCCCGTACTTGCGGGCGAACTCCAGGTCGCGCTGGTCGTGCGCCGGACAGCCGAAGATGGCGCCGGCGCCGTATTCCATCAGCACGAAATTGGCGACGTAGACCGGCAGGGTCTCACCGTCCTTGACGACGTGGCGTACGGTCAGCGCGGTGCGGTAGCCTTTCTTCTTGGCGGTCTCGATCTCGGCCGCGCTGGTGCCGGTCTTGCGGCACTCCGCGATGAAATCGGCCAGCGCCGGATCGCCCTTGGCCAGCCGCGCCGCGAGCGGATGGTCGGGCGAGATCGCCATGAACGAGGCGCCGAACAGCGTGTCGGGCCGGGTGGTGAAGATCTCCAGCCTCTCGCCGGGCTCGACGCCGGGACCGACGAGATCGAAGTGGACGCGCGCGCCCTCGCTCTTGCCGATCCAGTTGGCCTGCATCAGCCGCACCTTCTCGGGCCAGCGCGGCATCGTGTCGAGACGCGCCAGCAGCTCGTCGGCGAAATGCGTGATCTTGAGGTTCCACTGCGACAGCTTGCGGCGCTCGACCGGCGCGTTGGTGCGCCAGCCCTTGCCGTCGATCACCTGCTCGTTGGCCAGCACGGTGTTGTCGACCGGATCCCAGTTGACCCAGGCCTCCTTGCGGTACGCCAGCCCGGCTTTCCAGAAATCGAGGAACATCTTCTGCTGGTGGCGGTAGTAGCTGGCGTCGCAGGTCGCGACCTCGCGGCTCCAGTCCAGCGACAGGCCCATCGACTTGAGCTGCGCCTTCATCGTGGCGATGTTCTCGTAGGTCCACTTCTTGGGGTGGACCTTCTTCTCCATCGCCGCGTTCTCGGCCGGCAGGCCGAAGGCGTCCCAGCCCATCGGGTGCAGCACGTTGAAGCCCTTGGCGCGGCGGTAGCGCGCCACCACGTCGCCCTGGGTGTAGTTGCGGACGTGGCCCATGTGGATGCGCCCCGACGGATAGGGGAACATCTCCAGCACGTAGTATTTCGGCCGCGAGGGATCGGCGGTGGCGCGGAAGGTCTGGCGGTCCTCCCAGACCTTGCGCCAACGCGCCTCCGTCTCGCGGAAATTGTAGCGCGCCGGTTCGGCACGGCTGGCGGCGCTCGGCGGCTGCGACACGATTCCCACTCCCGAAGGCCCGGATTTCGCCGCGCGCGCTGCCGCTGACGGCGATCCGGAACGAAAAAGCCGAAGCGCGGGGCATGCCCCGCGTTCCGTCCTGCGTCAAGCCGCATCGCCATCCGATGTCACGGCGTGTCCGACTCGCGGGACCGCCGGGTCGAGGCCGTCGAAAACTGACCAAATCCTGACATCGGATGGACCGGCGGCCCTCCTCGGGGCTGCGCCTTCCGTTCGGGCCGACAACCGCGGACATCAATTGTGGCAAGACTGCAACACTGCGCTAAATTAGGCGTCCGCTCATAATTTTCGCCGTGATTCCAATGGCCGGTCGCCTCGCGCCCCGGTATTTTCACAGGCGAGGTCATGTGCCGGTCGCGTTGGGGCGCGTCCGGTCGTCGTTCGAGGGAGAGTTGACATGAAGAAGCTGTTGATGGCGGGCGCAGCGATGGGCGCGCTGGTCGCCGGTTCCGCGCAGGCGCAGGTTCAGACGTTCGGTTTCTACGGGTACATCGACGGCATGTACTCGTTGAAGACGACGACCAACAACAAGGAGATCTCGACGCCGGGCTTCGCGGTCGCGCATTCGGGCGACGGCTGGGGCGTCGACGGCAAGCTCGGCTACCGCTTCGACGGCACGCCGTGGGACATCGCGCTGGGCGGCCGCTACCTTGACCAGAGCGCGGGCAAGGCCGAGGGCGACACGTTTCAGTGGCGGAACACCGACGGCAAGTACTGGAACGTCGATCTCGAGGCCGGTTACACGATGTCCGGCCCGGGCTGGGGCGTGCGTCCCTTGATCGGCGTGCGCTATCAGAACTGGAAGGCCGAGTTCACCGACCAGGTTGGCGTGCCGCTGTTCACGGCGCGCCAGAAGTCCTGGGCGGTCGGGCCGCGCCTCGGCATGGACGGCTCGCTGCGCATCGCCGAGTCGATCAGCCTGTTCGGCGCGGTCGACACCGCGTTCCTGTACGGCAAGGCGAAGAGCTCGACGAACTACGCGATCAACCGCAGCGACAGCCGCATGTTCTGGAGCGTCGGCGGCAAGATCGGCGTCGACTGGGAGGTCGCGCCGCTGTTCCACATCGCCGCCGGCTATAAGGCGGAGTGGTTCGACGGTCTCCACTTCCTGACGCCCTCCGACGGCACGACGGGGACCGCACGGGGTCGCGCCGGCGAGTTGATCCACGGTCCGTTCGTGCGCCTGGCGTACAACTGGGGCGCGCCGCCGTCCGGTCCGGCGCCGGTCCAGCCGCCGAAGGTGGCCGGCAAGAAGAGCTACATCGTGTTCTTCGACTTCGACCGGGCGCTGATCACGCCGACGGCGGCGACGACGATCAAGCAGGCGGCGGCCGACGCCAAGGCGGGCAAGAGCACGCGTCTCGACGTGACGGGTCACGCCGACAAGTCGGGCGGCGACGCCTACAACATGGCGCTGTCGCTGCGCCGGGCGAACGCGGTCAAGGACCAGCTCGTCCGCGAGGGCATCCCGGCGAACCAGATCGCGGTGGTCGGCCGCGGCGAGTCGATGCCGCTGGTGCAGACCGCCGACGGCGTGCGCGAGCCGCAGAACCGCCGGGTCGAGATCGTCCTGAACTAACGACGCGCCGGCTTCCGCCGGCGACTTCGAAATCGAAGAGCCGCCCCTCGGGGCGGCTCTTTTGATTCGCGCCAGCGGGTCGCGCCGGCTCGGGGCATCCGGTCGGCGCCGGCCCTCAGCCGCCGCCCTGCGAGATACGCAGCTGGCGCGCCCGCGTGAGGATCTGGTTCTCGAGCTCGAAGCCGGTGCGTGGCTCCACGACGGCGTCGATCCAGCCGCGGCCGGCCAGCGTCTGCCGGAACACCGCCGCGCGCACGCCGTCGGCGCGCAACTCGCGATCGAGGATCGTCACCTGCACCTTGACGCGCTCGTTCGGCGTCTCGGGCGGCGAATACCAGTCGGTGATGATGGTGCCGCCGAACGGATCGGCCGACGCCAGCGGCATGAACGAAAGCGTGTCGAGCGAGGCGCGCCACAGATAGGCGTTGACCGCGACGCCGGGCTCGTCGATGCCCTTCCGCTTCTCGTCCTTGCTGCCGAAGATGCCGCCGGGGCCGAAAACGCTGCCGCCGGATTGCTGCGTGCGCCCGGCGATGCCGCGCTGGATGTCGCTGTTCCGGCGGTCGACCGTGCCGATGTCCGCGCCCTGGTTCTGGCCGCAGGCCGCGACGGCCACGGTGGCGGCGATCAGAAACGCGCTGGCGCGCAATGCCGTTCCGTCCATTCGGATCATCGCTTTCTCGCTCCCGGGCGGACCGCGCCCCTCCCTATCAGAGGTCGCCGGCCGATGCGGTCGTCCGCGCCGGTCCACGCGGCGCCGCTGCGCCTTATAGGGGGAGACCGGAACGTACCACAAGTGACGGCTGAGGGGCGCGGGCAACCTTGCCCGGCCCCGACAGCGCCGGGATGCGAAACGCGGCGGAACGGAAGCGCCGCACGCCAGCCGTAGGTTTCACACATGTAAAATGTTATTGCGCGATTGAAGCGGCCGGCGGTCGATGAGTCCGACCTGCGAAACATCATATAATTGGTGTCCGGATCGCCACTCGACCCGCTACATCTACATGACGTAACCATCCGCCGGACAAGTGAGTTTTCCTTCATTTCCGCTTCGCTGCCGCGGCGAAGACCATAAGCGTTTACGGGCGGTTAGCGGCTGTGTCTTCATTGCCACACTTGGCGACAGAATTGCGCCGGACGCCTTTGGTTTCTTGACCCCCACCGCGACACGGTGGTTAATGGCATTGTCGTCCGTTCGTGGCGGGGGCGGTTATAGGCCGGTTTAGGCTAAACCCTCGAAAACCGGCCAGTGACGGTCTCGATAGAGGCGTAGCGTTAGACAGACCCACGAGAGAGGGAGAACATGAAAAAAGCACTACTCGGAACGACCGCGCTGGTCGCCGGTGGGCTGATGGCCGCGCCGTCGGCGTTCGCGGCCGACCCCATCAAGCTCGAACTGCGTGGCTACATGCAGTCGATGATCACGGTCGGCCACGTCGATCGCGATGTCGTCGGCGGCACCACCGGCCAGAGCTATCGTCCGGAGAACTTCCGGTACGAGGGCGAAATCTGGTTCACCGGCACCACGAAGCTCGACAACGGCACCTCGATCGGCATCCGTGTCGAGCTCGAGGGCTGGTCGCAGAACCCGGGCGTCAGCGCCGCGAACCCGACCGGCACCGCCGATCAGCTGGACCACGAGTACATCTTCGCGTTCGGCGACTGGGGCCGCATCGAGTTCGGCGGCAACGACTCGGTGTCGTACAACATGCAGTACTCGTCGCCGTCGGCGCTGCTGGGTTGGGGTTTCAACGACCACAACTTCAACCACTTCGGCGCCGGCTTCGCGGCGGCGAACAACGCCGGCCGCGGTGGCAACATCCTCGGCACCGGCGCGGCGCAGAACGCCGGCTTCTCGGGCGACGCCAACAAGCTGAACTACTACACCCCGCGCTTCGCGGGCTTCCAGTTCGGCCTCGGCTACACCCCGTCGTTCGGCGTCGGCGCGATCGTGAGCTGCAACTCGCGCGCGGGCGGTGCCAACCACCCGAACTGCCCGCGTAACCAGAACCTCTGGCACAACGGCATCGACGTCTCGGCGAACTACCTGAACAAGTTCGGCGACGTGTCGGTGGCGCTGTACGGCGCGTACGCCACGGCCGGTTTCGACCGCGGCGCGGCGGGCACCGGCGGTGCCGCGGCTCCGTCGATCTTCGGCCGCTACAAGACCTGGGCGGCGGGCGCGCAGATCGGCTTCTCCGGCTTCACGCTGGGCGGCGGTCTCGGCCGCGACAACCAGGGCCTCCGCGGCAGCAACGCGACCAACTGGTACACGGCCTCGCTGATGTACGAGACGGGTCCGTGGCAGCTCTCGGCCGGCTGGTGGGGCGGTCGTAACAAGGACGGCAACGGCGTGGCCGGCGCGCAGAACGCCGCGGGCAAGGACAAGCTCGACTACTTCGAGCTGGGCGCCAACTACGCCCTCTCGCCGGGCATCAAGCTGACCGGCGGCGCGCTGATGTACATGGGCTCCGGCCAGTCGAAGTCCGAGAAGGCCGACAGCTGGGCCATCGTGTTCGGTACGGCTCTGACCTTCTAATCCGGTCCATCCGGAGTGGAACAGGAGAGCGGGCTTCGGCCCGCTCTCTTTTTTTGCGCGCCGCGCGGAGACCGGATCAATCCGGCAGAAGCCGCGTCAAGACCGCGTTGAGCCGCTGCAGCCCGGCCGGCGTGGCGCGCAACGACGCCGCGTCGACCGCCACGAAGCCGCCCTCGACCATCGACCGCAGGCCATCGGCGCCGCACGCCTCGACCGGATCGCGCCCGGTCACGCGCCGGAAGCGGAGCCGGTCGACGCCCTCGGCTAGACGCAGACCCATCATCAACGCCTCGACCACGAGCCCGGGACCGGAGATCGCCGAATCCTCGTCGGTCGCGTGCCCTTGCGCCTCGACGCGTTCCAGCCAGGCCTCCGGCCCGCTGGTCTGGCGCGTCGCGCGCTTCGCGACGGCGCCATCCGAGGGGGTCGTCAACCGCCCGTGCGCGCCGGGTCCGACGCCGACGTAGTCCTCGTAGCGCCAGTACGTCAGGTTGTGCCGGCACGCGCCGCCGTCGCGGGCGTGGTTCGAGATCTCGTAGGCGGGAAGGCCGGCGGCGGCGAGACGTTCGGTGGTCGCCTCGTACAAAGCCGCCTGGGTGTCGTCGTCGGGCATCGCGAAAGCGCCCCGGGCGTGGTCCTGCCAGAAGCGGGTGCCGCGCTCGATCGTCAGTTGGTAGACCGACAGGTGGTCGCCCGCCAGTTCCAGCGCCGCGTCCAGTTCACCCAGCCACACGGGCACCGTGTGGTCCGGCCGCCCGTAGATCAGATCGAACGAGTACCGCCCGAAATGGCGCCGCGCGACGTCGATGGCGCGGCGCGCCTCGGCGGCGGAGTGGCCGCGGCCGAGGAAGCGCAGCGCCGCGTCGTCCAGCGCCTGCACGCCCAGCGACACGCGGTTGACGCCGGCGTCGCCCAGCGCGGCGAAGCGCGCGGCCTCGACGGAGGTCGGATTGGCCTCGAGCGTGATCTCGGCCCCGGCCGACACCGGCCACAGCGCGCGGATCTCCGCGATCACGGCGGCGACCGTGTCCGGCGGCATCAACGACGGCGTGCCGCCGCCGAAGAACACGCTGGTCACCTCGCGGCCCGCGGTCGACGCGGCGTAGTGGCGGAGCTCGGCGCGCAGCGCGTCGCGCCAGCGCCGCTGGTCGACGCCCTCGCGCACGTGGCTGTTGAAGTCGCAGTAGGGGCACTTCGACAGGCAGAAGGGCCAGTGGACGTAGACGCCGAACAACCGTTCGTCGCCGCGCCGGGGCCCCGGTTCGCTCACGGCGGGTCCGTCGCGAAGCACGCCGCGACGAGCTGGCGGAACGCGTCGGCGCGGTGGCTGATCGCGTTCTTCACCGCGGGGTCCATCTCGCCGCAGGTCAGCGCGTGGCCGTCGGGCTGGAAGGTCGGATCGTAGCCGTGTCCGAGGGTCCCACGCGGCGGCCAGACGATGGCGCCCTCCATGCGGCCCAGGACGCTCTCGCAGTGCCCGTCGGGCCACGCCAGCGCCAGCGCGCAGTTGAACGTCGCGCGCCGCGCGTCGGCCGTGCCGGGCACGCCACGGGCCGCCAGCGCGTCCTGGATGCGGGTCATGCCGACCATCGCGTCGCGCGTCGGTCCCTCCCAATCGGCGGTGTACAGGCCCGGCTGGCCGTCGAGCGCGTGCACGGAAAGCCCCGAGTCGTCGGCCAGCGCCGGCAGCCCGCTGGCGGTCGCGGCGGCGCGCGCTTTGAGCTCGGCGTTGCCGATGAACGTCGTCGCCGTCTCGGCGGGCGCGGGCAGGCCGAGCTCGCCGGCCGACACCACGCGGACGCCGAACGGCCGCAGCATGACGCCGATCTCGCCCGCCTTCCCGGCGTTGTGGGTCGCGACGACGAGGGTCGGACCGGTGAAGCGGCGGGGCACGGCGGTCATCCGGCCGACGTCGCGCGACGCGGAAGGCGCCGCCCGATCAGGACAGCCCGAGCGCGGCGCGCTGGGCGGCGCACAGATCGCCGACGCCCTTCTTCGCGAGCGCCAGCAGCGCGAGGAACTCGGCCTCGCTGAACGGATCCTTCTCGGCCGTGCCCTGGATCTCGACCAGGCCGCCGGCGCCGGTGAGCACGAAATTCGCGTCGGCCTGCGCCGCCGAATCCTCGGGGTAGTCGAGATCGAGGACCGGCACGCCCTGGTGGATCCCGCACGACACCGCCGCGACCTGGCCGGTGATCGGATCCTTGGCGAGCTTGCCCTTGCTGCGCAGCCCGTCGATCGCCTGCCGCAGCGCCACCCAGGCGCCGGTGACGCCCGCCGTGCGGGTGCCGCCATCGGCCTGGATGACGTCGCAGTCGATGGTGATCTGCACCTCGCCGAGCGCGTCGAGATCGACCACGGCGCGCAGCGCCCGGCCGATCAGCCGCTGGATCTCCTGGGTGCGGCCGGATTGCTTGCCGCGGGCCGCCTCGCGGTCGGAGCGGGTGTGGGTCGAGCGCGGCAGCATGCCGTACTCGGCGGTGACCCAGCCGCGGCCCTTGCCGCGCATCCACGGCGGCACGCGCTCCTCGACGCTGGCGGTGCACAGCACGTGCGTGTCGCCGAACTTGGTCAGGCACGAGCCCTCGGCGTGGCGGGAGAAGCCCGGCGTGAGCTCGATCAAACGGAGCTGGTCGGGCGCGCGGCCGGACGGGCGGATGGACATGGTCGTTCCCCGGATCGGCCCCGCCGACGCGGCGGAGCCGGTCGAGGGCGTGCCACGCGCCGGCCCGGTCGCGCAAGCCCCGCGTCCGGTGGTGGGGGGCCGGCCGGCTCATTTCGCGCCGCGCGTTGACCTCGGGGGTGCGCGAACCTAGATTCACCGGGAACGCCGCGTTCACGGAGACCAGCCACCCGCGCCGCCATGAACCGTTCGATACCCCGTTTCGCGCCTGGCGCCACGACGCTTCGCGAATCCGTCGCCGCGCCGCGACCGGCGGCCGGCGGCGTCGCGTCGATCGCCGAGCTCAACGACCGCGCCCGCGAGGTGTTCCGGCGCATCGTCGAATCCTACGTCGAGACCGGCGAACCGGTGGGGTCGCGGGCGTTGACCCGCCGCCTGGCCGAGCATCTCTCGCCGGCGACGATCCGCAACGTGATGGCCGACCTCCAGGATTCGGGCCTGCTCTACGCGCCGCACACCTCCGCCGGCCGCGTGCCGACCGACGCCGGGCTGCGCCTGTTCGTGGACGGGCTGCTCGAGGTCGGCAACATCTCGCAGGAGGAACGGGAGAACATCGACGGCCGCTGCGCCGCCGTCGGCCGGTCGGTCCAGGACGCGCTGAGCGAGGCGTCGAGCCTGCTGTCCGGCCTGTCGCGCTGCGCCGGCGTCGTCATCGCGCCGCGGGTCGACTCGACGCTGAAGCACATCGAGTTCGTCAATCTCGGCCCCGGCCGGGCGCTGGTCGTCACCGTCGCCGAGAACGGCACGGTCGAGAACCGCGTCATCGACATCCCGCTCGGCCTGCCGCCCTCGGCGCTGATCGAGGCCTCGAACTACCTGTCGCGGCGCCTGGTCGGACGCGGCTTCGAGGAGGCACGCCGCGCCATCGAGGAGGAGCTCGGCCAGCAGCGCGCCGCGCTCGACGCGCTGACGCGGCGCGTGGTCGAAGCCGGGCTGGCGACCTGGGCGGGCGAGCCGGGCTCGGCGCTGATCGTTCGCGGCCAGGCCCGCCTGCTCGAGGACGTCACCGCGCTCGAGGACCTCGACAACATCAAGCGGCTGTTCGACGCGCTGGAGCGCGGCGAGTCGTTCGCCCGCCTGCTCGATCTGTCGGCCAGCGCCGAGGGCGTGAAGATCTTCATCGGCGCCGAGAACCCGCTGTTCGGCCACGCCGGCTGCTCGGTGATCGTGGCGCCGTTCCGCGACGCGCGCGAGCGCATCGTCGGCGCCATCGGCGTGATCGGTCCGACGCGCATCAACTACGCGCGCATCGTGCCGCTGGTCGACTACACGTCGAAGGTCGTCGGCCGCCTGATCGGCTGAGCCGACGGAGCGGGGCGACGCCGCGCCGCCTTGACCGGGCGCGGTCGGCACCCTAAGTCCGGGACGTCCAGCGGCGGGGCCCCAGGGCTCGCCGCGCCCCGTTCCGGCCCAGGGCCGCGCCGAGTCAGATCATGTCCGCCGAATCCGTCCAGAATCCGTTCACCGACGAGCCCACGCGCGCGACCGGCGCCGATCCGGGGCTCGACATCCCCGAGGCGCCCCGTCCGCTCGACCCCGCGCGCGTGATCAAGGAGGCGGCCGACGCCAGGATCGCGGCGCTCGAGACCGAGCTGGCCGAGGCCAAGGACAACTGGATCCGCGCCGCGGCGGAGACGCAGAACGCCCGCCGACGCGCCGCGCTCGACGTCGAGGCGGCGCACAAATTCGCGGTCGAGAAATTCGCCCGCGACCTGCTCTCGGTCGCCGACAACCTATCGCGCGCGCTGGCGGCGCTGCCGCCGGGCGGCGCGGGTCTCGACGACAAGCTGAAGGGCGTCGTCGCCGGCGTCGAGGCGACCGGACGCGAGCTCGGCAACATCCTGGCGCGCCACGGCGTGAAGCGCATCGAGGCGCAGGGCGCGGCGTTCGATCCCCATCTGCACCAGGCCGTCAGCGAGATCCCCGACGCGACGCTGCCCAACAACAGCGTCGCGCAGGTGTTCATGGACGGCTACACGCTGAACGATCGGCTGCTGCGCGCGGCGATGGTGGTGGTCGCCAAGGGCGGCCCCGCCGCCGCGCCCGCCGAGCCGGCCAACGCCGCGGTCGACGCCGACGGCGGTTGAACCCGTCTACGGGCGCCCGAGCAGCGCCCGTCGGAAGCGGTCCTTCAGGACCGAGCCTTCCATCGGCGGCAGGACCAGCGGCAGCGGCTCCGCCAGCACCTTGACGTTGCGGAACACCGGGCCCGCCTTGGCGAGCGCGTCACGCACGAGCTGGGCGATCTGACCGGGATCGTCGATCGTCGCGCTGTCGGCGATGCCCGCGCCCAGGGCGATGGCGGTGAGGTCCGCGCCGGCGCCACGCTCGGTCGGACCCAGATGCGGCGGCGCGGTGTGCGTCGCCTGGTTGCCGGTCTCGGCGAATTTCTCGTTGTCCATGACGACGATGGCGAGGTTGGCGGGGCGTTGCGCCGCCACCGTCGCCAGCGATCCGAGGCCCATCAGCAGATCGCCGTCGCCGGTGACGACCAGCACGCGCTTGCGCGGCTGCGCCAATGCCAGCCCGAGGCCGGTCATCACGGCGCCGCCCATGCCGCCGAGCAGTGGCAGGTTGAGCGCCCGGTCCTCGACCGCGGTCACATCTCCGGCCGAACCGCCGAGACCCGCGACGACCAGCAGGTCGTCGGTCGCGTCCTTGAGCAGGGCGGCCGCGACCTCGCGTCGATGCGGCTTGCCGGCGGCCATCGCGGTCTCCTCCCGTCCGTCAGCCGGTGGCGCCGACCACGGCCAGACGGAAACGGTCCTTGAGGTAGGCGCCGTCCTTGGCCGGCATGATCAACGGCAGCGTCTCGACCATGATCTTGACGGTGCGGTAGACCGGGCCGGGCTTGGTGCGCGCGTCCTTCACGAGCTGCGGGATCGCGCCTTCATCGGTCACGGTCGCGCAATCGGCGATGCCGCAGCCCCGCGCGATCGCCGTGAGGTCCGTGCCGGCGCCCCGGTCCAGCGCGCCCAGCGTCGGCGACGCGGTATGGGTCGCCTGGTTGCCGGTCTCGCCGAACTTGCCGTTGTCGAGCACGACGATGGCGAGGTTGGGCGGCTGCTGCGTCGCCACGGTGGCCAGAGAACCCAGTCCCATCAGCATGTCGCCGTCGCCGGTGATCACCAGCACGCGCTTCTTGGGCTGCGCCAGGGCGAGGCCCAGCCCCATCATGACGGTGCCGCCCATGCCGCCCCACAGCGGCAGGTTGGTGGCGCGGTCGCCCGCCGCCGTGATGTCCCAGGCGCATTGGCCCAGGCCGCCGATCACCAGCAGGTCGGCGGTCGCGTCCTTCATCAGCGCGGCCACGAGCGGGCGGCGGTGGATCGTCGCGTCGGCCATCGTCATTTCTTCCCGAAGCTCTTGGCGCCGATCAGCTTCTGGCGCAGCAGGACGGCCACCGCCTGCTGGCCCTCGAAGGCCATGTTGGCGGCGGCGTTGACGGTGGCGGCGACGTCCTCGGCCCTGTCGACCGACATCACGATGCAGCCCACGGCCTCCAGCACCTTGGGCGTCGCCTGGCCCATCGAGTACTGCCACGGATTGAACTCGCCGTAGTCGCCGCGCATCGTGACGATCATCAGCATGGGATAGCGCAGCGTCTTGCTCAGCCCGAGCATGTTGATGCAGTTGCCCACGCCGGAGGACTGCATCAACGCCACGCTCTTCTCGCCGCCGAGCCAGGCGCCGAGCGCGCCGCCCATCGCCTCCTCCTCGGTCGTCATGACGATGGCGCGCATGGCGTTGGAGGTCTGGCACTTCTCGATCAGCTTGGAGTGCCCGGCGTCGGGCACGTAGTAGACCTGCTTGATCTCGTGCGCCTCCAGCGTCTCGAATATCTGGTCGCGCCAATCGGCGGCGGTGGCGGTGCTCATGCCCGACGGTCTCCTGCTTCCCGGTCGGGCGCGATCCTAGCGGCGCGGACGGCGGCGTGGAAGCGGCGCGCCGCGCAGGGCACAATCGCGCCACCACGATGTCCGCGACCCCGGAGCCCGAATGAACATCCTGATCGTCTACGCCCATCCCGAGCCGGCCGGCAGCTTCAACGCCACCATGCGCGACGCCGCCGTGCGCGCGTTGGAGGCGGCCGGGCATACCGTCGTCGTCTCCGACCTCTACCGCGCAGGATTCGCCGCCACGCTCGACAGGCACGACTTCCTCGAGGCGGCCGAGCCGGCGCGTTTCGACGCGCCGAAGGGAGCAGAGCCACGCCTTCCGCTCGGGCACCTTCGCTCCGCAGGTCAAGGCCGAGATGGACAAACTCGACGCCTGCGACCTGATGGTCTGGCAGTTCCCGATCTACTGGTTCTCGGTGCCCGCCGTACTGAAGGGCTGGATCGACCGGGTGTTCGCCTACCGCTACGCCTATGGCGGCGCGCGCTGGTACGAGAAGGGCGCCTTCGCCGGCAAGAAGGCGATGATCGCCATGACCACCGGCGCGCCCCGGAGCAGCTTCGTCGACGGCAGCCGCAACGGCGACATGAACATGATGCTGTGGCCGCTGCTGTGGGGCACGCTGCGTTTCGTCGGCTTCGACGTGCTGCCACCCTTCGTCGCCTACGGCGTCGCCACGCCGGGCGCCGAGGGCGACGCGCGCCGGGCGAAGGTGGTCGAGGACTACACGGCGCTGCTGGCGAATATCGAGGCGGTGAAACCGCTGACGATGAACCTCACGACGGATTTCGCGGCCGACGGCTCGTTGATCCCCGGCCACGTCTCGCGCCATCCAGGGCCGCCGGACGTCTCATAGGACGCGGCGGCGCTAGAACGGCTTCAGGACCACGAGAAAGACGATCCCGATCATCAGCAGCGTCGGCGCCTCGTTCCATATCCGGAAGAACCGCGCCGGCCGGACGTTCGCGTCGCGCTCGAAATCCTTGCGCCACGCGGCGTAGAGGTGGTGCACGACCGTCAGCGCGACGACGAGGACCATCTTCGCGATGAACCAGCCCGCCAGCCAGTGGCCGGCGTCTTAAGCCATGTAGAGGCCGAGACCCCATACCGCGAACATCGCGGGGTTCATGATGGCCCGCAGCAGGCGTCGCTCCATCACCTTGAACGTCTCCGACTGGGTCGATCCCGGTGCCGCGTCGCAATGGTAGACGAACAGGCGCGGCAAATAGAGGAGCCCCGCCATCCACGAGATGACGGCGACGATATGGAGCCCCTTGACGACGAGGAAGACCACGCGCGCCTCCGTCAGCCCGCGGCCGCGGCGAACATCGGCGACCGCCATAGGCAGGCCTCGCACGCCGCCGGGCAGCTCGCGTCGCCATCGTCGTTCACCACCGCGCGCGACGACCCGGCGGCCGTCAACGCGAGGGTCGCCAAGCCGTCGATGAACGCGGCTTCGACGCCGACCGTCGGCACGCGCCTGTAGGCCGGCACGCCGGCGCGCTCCGCCAAGTGCCGGTATTCGATATCGAGTTCGACCAGCGTCTCGGAATGCTCCGACACGAACGCCACCGGAAACAGCACGACGGCGCGCCCGTCGCGGCCGGCGCGCGCGATCTCCGAATCGGTGGAGGGACCGATCCATTTCAGCGGGCCGACCCGGCTCTGGTAGCAGACCGCATGGTCGAGGCCGTCGATCGACAGGCGCTCGACGATGGCCCGCGCGCTGCGTTCGACCTGCGCCTGGTAGGGATCGCCGGCGCGGATCACCTTCTCGGGCAGGCCGTGCGCGGAGAACAGCAGACGTACCGGCCGCTGGCCGACCGCGTCGAGATCGCGACGGATCAACGCCGCGGCGGCCTCGACGAATCCACGCTGCGCGGGATAGCAGCACACCGTCGATGTCGACGCGGAGAGCCCCACCGCGCGCGCCACGTCCCGCCATTCCCGGACCGAGGATTCCGTCGTCGTGGTCGACATCTGCGGATACAGCGGCAGCAGCACGACGCGGTCCGGCGCGAACGCCTTCACATCGACGATCACATCGCGCGCGAACGGCCGCCAGTAGCGCATCGCGACGAACACGCGGAAATCGGTGTCTCCGCGCCGCGTCGTCAACACCGCCTCCAGCGCCCGCGCCTGCGCCTCGGTCTGCGGCAGGATCGGCGAGCGACCGCCGATCTGGGCATAGATCGCGCGCGCCGTCGGTCCGCGCCGCCGGGCGATGAAGCGGCCGAGCGGACCCCGGATGAACGCCGGCACGCGCAGGATCGCGGGATCGGCGAAGAGGTTGCGCAGGAACGGCTCGACCGCCTCCGGCGAATCCGGTCCGCCGAGATTGAACAGGACCACCGCGACGCGGCTCATCGGCTCGACCAGTCCCGCACGATATCGACAAGCCGCGCGACGTTGTCGGGCGGCGTTTGCGGCACGACGCCATGACCGAGATTGAAGACGTGCCGCCCGCCCGACAATTTGCCGAGGATGCGCTTCGTCTCGTGCGCCATCGCCTCGCCGCCGACCACCAGCATCGCGGGATCGAGATTCCCCTGGACGCAGAGGTGCGGTTGCAGCTCCTGCGCCGCCCAGTGCGCGCCGATGCCGGTGTCGATGGAGATCGCGGCGAATTCCGGCAGCCGCCGGTACATCATCGCGGCGGGCCCGACGCCGCGCGGAAACACGATCACCGGCGTTCCAGGATGGCGCTCCCGCAGCTTGCGCGCGATCGCCTGGGTCGGCTGCACCGACCAGTGGAAGAGCTGCTCCTCCGGCAGGACGCCCGCCCAGCTATCGAATATCTGCACCACGTCGCAGCCCGCCTCGACCTGACGGGCGAGATGCGCGGCGCAGGCGTCCACCAACGCCTCGATCAGCCGCCGGAAGCTTTCGGGATGGCCATAGGCCCATTGCTTGACCTTGAACCAGTCCCGGCTGCCACCACCCTCGATCATGTAGCAGGCGAGCGTGAAAGGCGCGCCGCAGAATCCGATCAGATCGGTCGACTCCGGCAACGCCGCGCGGGTGCGGCGGATCGCCTCGTAGACGGGTTGCAGACGGTCCTCAAGACCCGCCGAGGACAACCGCGCGACGTCGGCCGGACCTTCCATCGGGTCGAGCTTCGGTCCCTCGCCTTCCTCGAACCAGAGCTTGCGGCCCATCGCCTGCGGCCCGACGAGGATGTCCGAGAAGATGATCGAGGCGTCGAATCCGAAACGGCGGATCGGTTGGAGCGTCACCTCGGTGGCGAAATCCAGCGAGTAGCAAAGATCGAGGAACGAACCGGCGCGCGCGCGGCTCGCCCGGTACTCAGGCAGGTACCGTCCAGCCTGGCGCATCAACCATACTGGCGGGCCCGGCGTTCGCTCGCCGCGCAGGACCCGCGTCAACAATCGATCCACGGACACATTCCCTTTTTGGCTCCACCCTTCTTTAACTGATTCATGAATCTTATGGAGTCGAAGAAGCAGTAGGGCGTGTGGACGTCGGGGATCAAATCTTCGCGGGTTTTTTCCCGTCATGCCGGGGGATCGTGACCGCCCGGCGGATTAACGGGGATTGAATCGGGAAGGATCGGCGTCATGTGCGGATTCAATGAGGAATCACGGGTGATTCCGGGTCCCGGGGTAGCGTGAGTCACGTGGAAGGATGTGCGCAGCGCGGTTCATCGGGCCCGTATACGTCGAGGTGGGCGGTTTGGTGCCGAAGGGAGGGTCATGCGCGATTTCACGCGCCGTCCACACGTCTGTCGTCGATCCGGCGCCGGCGGGGGATGGGGGAGCGCTCGGGGACCCGGATCGATACGGCTTTTCCCGGCGCCGCAGTGGAGTAGAGTCACCCCGGAAGGCGGTGGTTCCATGGTCTCGCGCGGTCGCAATTTCCACCTGCATCTGGTGTCGGATTCCACCGGGGAGACGGTCGCCGGCGTGGCGCGGGCGTGCCTGGCCCAGTTCGAAGGCGTGTTCGCCACGGAACACGTGTGGTCGCTCGTCCGCACGACGGTGCAGATGGACAAGGTCGCGGGCGCCATCGAGCTCAACCGCGGGCCCGTGCTGTACACCTTGGTCGATCCGGAATTGCGGGACTGCCTGCGCGAGCATTGCCGGCGTCTGCAGCTTCCATGCATCGGTATCCTCGACCAGGCGATCAGCACGCTGGGGGTCCACTTCCACAGCAAGACCGCGATGTGGCCGGGGCGGCAGCACGCGATGGACGACGGCTATTTCGGCCGCATCGACGCCATGCACTACACCCTGGCGCATGACGACGGACAATCGACGCACGATCTCGACGAGGCCGATGTCGTTCTGGTGGGACCGTCGCGGACATCGAAGACGCCGACCTGCGTGTATCTCGCGAACCGGGGTATCAAGGCCGCGAACGTGCCGTTGGTTCCGGACGTGCCGGTGCCGCGGGAGCTGGAGACGGCCCGCCGTCCGCTGGTCGTCGGACTGGTCACGGACGCCGAGCGCCTGGTGCAGATCCGCCGCAATCGTCTCCAATTGCTGCGGGAGGACGCAGACACGGCCTACACCGATCTGGAGGTGGTCCAAGGCGAGATGCGCGCGGCCCGGCAGCTCTATGCGCGGCACAACTGGGCCAGCATCGATGTCACGCGGCGCTCGATCGAGGAGACGGCCGCGGCGATCCTCCAGATGATCGACCGGCGGCGCGAGGCGACCGGCCCGGTGCGGATGGAGACGACCTGACCAGTCGAAGGAGGCGGACATGGGTTGTCGAGCGATGTTCGGTGCCGTCGGTGCGTTCCTGGCGGGGTTCTCATGGCTGGGGACCGCCGGCGCGGCCGACCGGATCGAGGTGCGGCGCGACTCGGACGCGACGGTGTTCGGGTCCTGCGTGCCGTCTTTCGTCGCGCGCAACGGCACGGTGGCGCCGGTCGACTACATGCAGGTCGACGTCGCCTTCGTCCTCAAGTCGGGCGAGACGCGGGAACTCGAGTTCAAGTCGCGCTATCTGCACGGAGTCGAACGCCCGATCGCGCCGGGCGCCTCGGCGCGGCTGGTCGTGCATGGGGACGAATCCCGGCCGCTTGGCGCCGGCTGCGCCGACATCGTCTCCCTGCGCGTCGTCCGGATGACATGCCAGACCGGCGGCGCTTCATGCGCCGCGACGATCGATATGTCGCCCGACCGGTAGGAGGGCCGGGCGATCCGCGCGTCAGCGCTGGCTGAAGAAGCGCGTCCGATGCCGGCTGCGCAGCGCGAACGCCGGATCGCGTAGCGCATCCGCGGCCACCGCCTCGGCGGCGGCGTCGCCGGCGCGCCGTGCCGTGGCCAGGGCTGCGTTCAGGAACTCGGTCGCCCGTGCCGGGGTGCCGCCGGTGCGCTCGGCCAGACCTAGGCCGATCAACGCCTGTGCCTCGCCAGACAGGTATCCGCCGCGTTTGAATAGCGCCCTGGCGGTCTCGTAGTCGCGCCGCGCTTCGGGAAGGCGCTTCGCGGCCAGCGCGGCGTCGGCCATCGCCACGAGGGCCTGCCCTTCGCTGCCGCCCTTGCCGCCGCCGCGGAACGCGACCACGGCCTCCTCGTAGAACGCCGTCGCCGTCTTGACGTCGCCATCGTCGAGGTGGAGGTCGCCGAAGCCGATCATTGCGCGTGCCTCGCCGACCCGGAATCGGTCGGCTCGGTACAACGCCGTGGCTGCGGTGTAGGCGTCGACTGCGCCATTGCGGTCGCCCCGATTGCGCGCCAGCTCGCCGAGGCTAAGGAGCGTGTCCGCCTCGCCCAGGCGGTCGTCGATCCGCCGATAGAGGTCGCGCGACTCCTCGTAGCTCTTGCGCGCCTCGTCGAAGCGGCCGGTCAGCCGCTCGAGCTCGCCGCGCGCGCGCAGGGCGCTGGCGAGGCCGGGGCGGTTCTCGTCGCGGCGGAACAGGTCGACCGCGGCCTTGTACATCTCCGCCGTCCGCGCCGTGTCGCCGCCGCGGCGGGCGAGGTCGCCGAGTTCGACATACGCCTTTCCCTCGCCGAGCGTGTTGCGCGCGCGGTGGAAGGTCTCGAGCGCCTGGAGGAGCGCCTGCCGCGCCGGTTCGATCTCGCCCTTGCGGAGATGCGCGTCGGCGCGCGCGACGAGCTTCGCGCCCTTGTCCGAATCTCCCCATTGGCTCATCGGCGCGGACTCGGCGGCCCGCGCCGAGGAATGGTCGTCACCGAACCACAACCAGCCGCCGACGCCAATGACGGCGGTCGGGGCGACGATCATGAGCAGCACCATCATCACCATCCTCACCGCGCTGCCGCCGCGGGCGTGCAGGAAGACGAGGGCGATGCAGAACAGAATGGCTCCGACGGCGATGAACATCGCGTTGCCGTGGATGAAGGAACCGAATTCGCTACGTGCGAACGTCATCGCCGCACCACCAGGTGAGTGGAATGAATGTCAATATTTAGATTGAAATATAACACGTAACAGAGTGTTATTAAACAATAATTTCCAATGGATACTCTAGATTTAGTCGCCCTTGGAATGTCGCGCCGCCATATGGCGGCGCTCAGGCCGCCCGCGCGGCGCTCGACGGACTGGCGGGATCGCCGCGTTCGAATGCCCGGATCGCGGCCGTCACGCCGGTCTCGATGTCCGTGAGCTTCTGCGGATTGACGACTTTCAAGCCGAACAGGTCCTTGACGTAGAACACGTCGACCGCGCGTTCGCCGTAGGTCGTCACATGGGCGGAAGCGATCTGGAGGTGTTGCCCGGCCAGCGCGCGCGTGACCACGTGGAGGAAACCCGGCCGGTCGCGGCCGTTGACCTCGATGACGGTGTGGGCGCGCGAGGCGTTGTTGTCGACGAGGACGCGCGGCTCGACGGTGAAGACGCGGTCGCGGGTCGGGTAGTTTGGCCGCGCCTTGGCGAGCTCGCCGGCGACGTCGAGGCGGTTGGTGAGGGCCAGCTCGATGCGGCCGCGCAGACGCGCCAGGCGGTCGGCGCGGTCGAACGGCTTTCCGTCGAGGTCCTGGATCCAGAACGTGTCCAGCGCCATCCCGTTGCTCAGCGTGAAGATCTTGGCGTCGACGATGGTGGCGCCGGAGACCGCCATCGCGCCGGCCAGCCGGGCGAACAGCCCGTGGGTGTCGAGGGTGTAGACGATCAACTCCGTGGCGGCGCGCTCGGGATCGACGCGGTGCTCGATGCGCAGCGGCGAATCGCCGCCGGCCTTGCGCACCAGCTCGGCGTGGCGCGCCAGCGTGCCGGGGTCGAACGAGAGCCAGTAGGCCGGGTTGCCGAGCGCAAGGTGCGCGTCCATGTCGGCCTGCGTCCAGCCGGCGAGGCGTCTGGCCATCTCGACCTGGACGGCCTTCACCCGCTCGGCGCGGCCGCCCTGGAGCGTGCCGCCCGAGAGAACCTCCTCGGTCGCGAAGTAGAGCTGGCGCAGCAGCGCCGCCTTCCAGCCGTTCCACACCGAGGGGCCGACGGCGCGGATGTCGCAGACCGTCAGGACCAGCAGCAGGCGGAGGCGCTCCGGGGACTGCACCAGCTTGGCGAAGTCGGAGATGGTCTTGCCGTCCTGCAGGTCGCGCTGGAACGCCGTCGCGGACATCGCCAGGTGGTGGCGCACCAGCCACGCCACGGTCTCGGTCGACGCCGCGTCGAGGCCGAGGCGGGGACAGAGCTGGTTCGCGATCTCGGCGCCCAGGACCGAGTGGTCGCCGTTGCGGCCCTTGGCGATGTCGTGCAGCAGCACGGCGAGATAGAGGACCTCGCGCGACAGCACCTTGTGCACGACGTCCGAGGCGACGGGGTGGTCCTCCTTGAGCGCGCCGGCCTCGATGCGCGAGAGGATCCCGATCGCCCGGATGGTGTGCTCGTCGACAGTGTACGTGTGGTACATGTCGTGCTGCGTCTGCGCCACGACGCGGCCGAAATCAGGCACGAAACGGCCGAACACGCCGGCCTCGTTGAGGCGCCGGAGCGACGTCTCGGGGTCCTTGCGCGACGTCAGCAGCTCGAGGAACAGGCGGTTGGCGTCGGGGTTCTCACGCAGCCGCGCGTCGACCAGCTTGATGTTCTGGGTCACCAGCCGCAGCGTCGCGGGATGGATGTCGACGTCGTTCTCCTGCGCGACCCGGAACAGGCTCAGGAACCGCACCGGATCCCGGATGAAGTCGTCGGCGCCGCCGACCGCGAGACGCTCGCCGTCGAGCTTGAACCCCTCGAGCTGGCGCGGGCGCAGCGACTCCCACAACAGCCGCAGCCGCGGCTTGCGGCGGCGACCCGCCTCCAGCGCGGCGACGAAGATCCGCGTCAGGTCGCCGACCGTCTTCGCGTGCAGATAGTAGTGTTTCATGAAGCGCTCGACGCCGCGCGAGCCCGGCCGGTCCTGGTAGCCGAGGCGCGTCGCGATCTCGCGCTGGAGGTCGAACGACAGCCGGTCGTCCGGCCGCCCGGTGAGGAAGTGGATATGGCAGCGCACCGTGACGAACAGCCGCTCGGCCCGCTGGAACTGCCGCGCCTCGCCCCGCGTCAGGACCTCCTTCTCGACCAGGCCGGCGACGCTGTCGACGCGGTAGAGATACTTGGCGATCCAGAACAGCGTGTGCAGGTCGCGCAGGCCGCCCTTGCCGTCCTTGACGTTGGGTTCGACGACGTAGCGCGAATCGCCCATGCGCTGGTGGCGCGCGTCGCGCTCCGCCAGCTTGGCCTCGAGGAAGTCGCGGCCGTCGGTCGTCAGGAATTTCTGCGTGAACTCGCGCTTCAGGCGGTCGTACAGGTCGCGCTCGCCCCACAGGTAGCGCATCTCCAGCAGCGCCGTGCGGATCGTCTGGTCCTTGTCGGCCTGGCGCAGGCACTCCTCGACCGAGCGCGTGGCGTGTCCGACCTTGAGACCGAGATCCCACAGGAAGTACAGCATGTACTCGACGATCTGCTCGCCCCTGGGCGTCTGCTTGTAGGGCAGCAGGAACAGCAGATCGATGTCGGATTGCGGCGCCAGCTCCGCCCGGCCGTAGCCGCCGGTCGCGACCATCGCGATCTGCTCGGCCATGCTGGGATTGGCGGCGGGATAGACATGCTCGTTCGCGAAGTCGAACAGCGTGCGGACCAGCTGGTCCATCAGGTACGACGTCGCCGCCAGCACGGCCGGTCCATCGTTGGCGCCGTCGGTCGCGCCGACGCGGCGGGCGGCGGGCGTCGCGTCGGCCCCCTCGCCCTCGAAGCGGCGCCGGATCTCCTGCCGGCCGCGCGCCAGAGCGTCCTTGAACGCGGTCAACACGGGCCCGCGCGCCGAATCGACGCTCTCGGCGTCGTCGACAGCGGCCGCGAGCGTCGTCGACAGCGCGCGCCGGTCCACGATCAAGCGTGGCCGGACGATGTGGTCGTAGAGGCCTGCGGCCATGATGCGGTCTCCTGCGCGATCATACCCGGTCGTCGTCGCGCGCGACAGGCTGCCGGCGCCGCCGATTCGCCATGATCGCGGCGCGTCTGTCCGGCGGGTCGACGCGCGGGTATCCTGCCGGCGCGCGGCTCCGGCCGTGGCGTCGCCGCCCGGGTCCGCGCCCGCCGGGTTTTCCTTGAGGAGGTCTCCGTCGATGTTCCGTCGTCTCGTACCGGCCCTGTTCCTTGTCGCGTGCGTCGGGCTGGTCCTTCCGGTGTCGTCGCAGGTGACGTCGCAGCCGCTGCCGCCTCCGCCGGGGACCGTCGCGACACCGCCCGCCGCGCCGCCACCGGCCTCGACTCCGCCCGCCGCGACCCCGCCCGCGGCCACCGTCCCGCCGTCGGCGCCATCCGCCGGGACCGCCGCGCCGCCCGCCGCGCCCGCCACGGAGCCGCCCGCGCCGACGATGCCGATTCCCAAGGCCGGCACGGCGCCGAAGCCGACGCCGGGAAAGCCCGCGCCGAAGGCGACGGCCTGCCCGGACGCCAAGGTCAACGTCAACACGGCCACGCTGGACGAGCTGCGCAAGCTGCCGCAGATCGGCCCGCAACGCGCCAACGCCATCATCAAGGCGCGGCCCTACGCGGCGCCCGAGGACATCCTCAAGCGCAAGGTCCTGAAGAAGCAGGTGTTCGACAGAATCAAGGCGTGTATCGTGGCGCCGCCGGCGTCGACCTGAGCCGACGGCGCGTAACATCGCGGCGTCGACACGGGGTGGTCATGTCGCCGCCGCAGTTGAGTCGTTGAGTCCGCCCGCCTCCAAGAGGGGCATGTCTTTAGGGAGACTTCGAAATGACCATGCGTTCGCGTCTGATCGCCGCCGCCGTGATCGGCGCGCTCTCCGCCCTGCCGTCGTTCGCCTTCGCGCAGTCGACGCAGCCGGCGCCCGCCGCCAAGCCGCCCGCCGCGGCGCCCGCGCCGGCCGCGAAGCCCGGCGCCGAGGCCAAGCCGGCCGCCGAATTGATGGACATCAACACGGCGACCAAGGAGCAGCTGATGACGTTGGAGGGCATCGCGGACGCCCGCAGCGACGCCATCATCAAGGGCCGTCCGTACAAGGCGAAGAACGAGCTCGCCGACCGCAAGATCATCCCCGAGGCGGTGTACGAGAAGATCAAGGACAAGATCATCGCCCGCCAGGTCGCGGCGAAGCCGGCGACGCCGGCCGCGGCGCCCGCCACGCCGGCTGGCGCTCCCGCGAAGAAGTGACCATCGACGACCGCGGACGCGCCGGGACGTAGCGCCGGCGCGCACCTCGCGACGGAAGGGCCGGGGACTTGTTCCCCGGCCCTTTGCGTTCCGGCACGCGTGCGTCCGGCCGCGGCCTCGCGTAAGGTCGCCGCCGCATGGACGACGGCGGCCGCATCGAGACGATCTACGCGCTGGCTTCGGCGGCGCCGACGCGGCGCGCCGGCGCCGGGATCGCCGTGATCCGCGTCTCCGGGCCGCGCGCGACCGACGCGTTCGTGTTCCTGACGGAACGCGGCGCCTGGGCGCGCGGCCATTCCGTGCGCGATCCGTCGATCCCCCAACCGCGGCTGCCGGTCCGCCGGTCGTTCTACGATCCCGCGACCGGCGAGGTGGTCGACCACGGGCTGGCGGTGTGGTTCGCCGCGCCCAGGTCGTACACCGGCGAGGACGTCGTCGAGTTCCACATCCATGGTGGCCGCGCGACGATCGCCGGCGTGCTCGACGCCATCGCCGCGCTGCCGTTCTGCCGGCTCGCCGAACCGGGCGAGTTCACGCGCCGCGCCTTCGAGCGCGGCAAGCTCGACCTGACATCGGCGGAGGGCGTCGCCGATCTCGTGGCGGCGGACACGGCCGCGCAGCGGCGGCTTGCGCTGCGACAGGTCGAGGGCGCGCTGGGGGAGCTCTACGAGGGCTGGCGCACGCATCTGCTGCGGGCGCTGGCGCATCTCGAGGCCGATATCGATTTCCCCGACGAGGATCTGCCGGCCGGTGTGGCGGCGGCCGTGCGGCCGGAGCTCGGGCGCGTGCGCGCGGCGATCGCCGCGCATCTCGGCGACCGGCGCGGCGAGCGGCTGCGGGACGGCGTGTCGATCGCGATCATCGGCCCGCCCAACGCCGGCAAATCGTCGTTGTTGAACGCGATCGCGCGGCGCGACGCGGCGATCGTGTCGGCGGTCGCCGGCACGACGCGCGACGTGGTCGAAACGCATCTCGATCTCGACGGCTACCCCGTCATCCTCGCCGACACCGCCGGCCTGCGTGACTCCGCCGATCCCGTCGAGCTCGAGGGCGTGCGTCGCGCCCGCGCCCGCGCCGGCGAGGCGGATATTCGGTTGCTGGTCGTGGAGGCCACGGATTCCGCCGGCCCTGGTGCGGGCTGGCGCCAGGTCGCCGACGATCTGCGCGACGCTGCTGGCGGATGGACGCCGGGCGTCGATCTCGTCGTCGTCAACAAGATCGACCTGCTTTCGGACGGGGCGACATTGATCGGACCGCGCGACGGCGGCCGGCCGGGATGGGTCGGCGTGTCGGCGCTCACCGGCGAGGGGATGGCGGCGCTGCTGGACCGCCTCGGCGAATCCGTTGGCCAGCTGATGGGCGATGTCGGCGCGCCGGCTGGCGACATCGCCGAGGCGCCGCCATTGACCCGCGCCCGCCATCGCGAGGCGTTGACCCGCTGCGTCGCGGCGCTGGACCGCGCCCTTGTGCGCGCCGCGGCCGGCGCCCGTGACGAAGGGGAATTGGTCGCCGAGGATGTACGGCTCGCGGCGCGCGAGATCGGCCGTATCACTGGCCGCGTCGGCGTTGAGGATTTGCTCGACGTGATCTTCCGGGACTTCTGCATCGGCAAGTAGCCGCTCCGGCGCTGGCTGCTTGACTCCAGTCCATGTGTCGCGCATGTGCGCGGCATGACGACGCCTGATCTTCTGCCTCGATACGACGTGATCGTGATCGGCGGCGGGCACGCGGGCACCGAGGCCGCCGCCGCCGCCGCGCGCATGGGCGCGCGGGTGGCGTTGTTGACCAACGACGTGGCGACGATCGGCGAGATGTCCTGCAATCCCGCGATCGGGGGGCTGGGCAAGGGCCATCTCGTGCGCGAGATCGACGCGCTGGACGGCGTCATGGCGCGCGCGATCGATCGCGCCGGCATCCAGTTCCGGACCTTGAACGCGAGCCGGGGTCCGGCGGTGCGCGGGCCGCGCGCCCAAGCCGACCGGGCGCTGTATCGGCGCGCCGTCCAAGCGATCCTGACGGAGCAGCCTGGGCTCGATATCCACGCCGCATCGGTAGAGGATATAGTCGTTGATGCAACCGGTAGGGTGACGGCCGTGGTCACCGCCGCCGGCGCGCGCATCGCGGCGGCGGCCGTGGTCGTGACGACGGGAACCTTCCTGCGCGGCCTGATCCATATCGGCGAGGTGAAGATTCCGGCAGGCCGGGCGCGCGGCCAGCGCGACGCCGGCGGGCCGGCGGATCTGCCGACCTCGGCCGCGGCGGGTGGTGACGAAAATGCCATCGAGCCCGCGGCGCACGGCCTGGCCGCGACGCTGGCGCGATTCGGGTTCCGGCTCGGGCGGCTGAAGACCGGTACGCCGCCTCGGCTCGACGGACGCACCATCGACTGGTCCGCGCTTGTGGAGCAGAAGGGCGACACGCCGCCAGAACCGTTCTCCTACCTGACCCGCGAAGTCACGGTTCCGCAGATTTCTTGTTTCCTTACCGAAACGACAGTCGCTACCCATGAGATCATCCGCGCGAATCTGCACCGTGCGCCGATGTACTCCGGCCAGATCGAATCGACCGGCCCACGGTACTGCCCGTCGATCGAGGACAAGGTCGTCCGGTTTGGCCAGCGTGAGCGGCACCAGATCTTTCTCGAGCCGGAGGGCCTCGACGACATCACGGTCTATCCGAACGGGATTTCGACGTCGCTGCCGCGCGAGGTCCAGGCTGCGCTGCTGCGGACGATCCCCGGCCTTGAGCGGGCCGTCATCCTACGGCCGGGCTACGCGATCGAGTACGACTATGTCGACCCGCGCGAGTTGTGGCCGACCTTGGAGACGCGCCGGATCGGTGGGCTGTTCCTGGCCGGCCAGATCAACGGGACGACCGGTTACGAGGAGGCGGCCGCCCAAGGGTTGATGGCCGGCGTGAACGCGGCGCGGTTGGCGGGCGGCGCGTCCGTGCGAGTTCGCGACGAGGGGCCGGCGGACGGTTTCATCCTTGATCGGGCGGACGCCTATATCGGTGTGATGATCGACGATCTCGTGACCCAGGGCGCGCCGGAGCCCTATCGGATGTTCACGTCCCGGGCGGAGTATCGCTTGCGGCTGCGGGCGGACAACGCGGATCAACGGCTGACCGCCCGGGGGATCGACGTGGGGTGCGTCGCGTCACGCCGGGAGGCCGCCTTCACGGCCAAGTCTGTTGCGCTTGCGGCGGCGCGTGACCTCGCGGGCTCGCTCTCTCTCAGCCCGTCGGCGCTGGCGAAGCGCGGCATCAGCATCAACCAAGACGGCGTGATTCGTTCGGCGCTCGATGTGCTCGCCTATCCGGGCCAGACCTTCGCCTCGTTGGCGGCGATCTGGCCGGAACTCGGCGGTGTCGCGCCGAAGATCGCCGAGCAGTTGGAAATCGACGCCAAGTACGCGGGATATCTCGAGCGCCAGCAGATCGACGTCGACGCCTATCGTCGAGACGAGGCGCTGACGCTTCCGGCCGATCTCGACTATGGCGCCATCGGATCGCTTTCCTCCGAGATCCGCCAGAAGCTCGATGCTCAGAAGCCGGCCACACTCGGCCAAGCGGCCCGGATCGCCGGCGTCACGCCGGCGGCGCTGGTCGCGTTGCTGAAGTTTGTACGGCGTCGGCGGGCCGCCTAGGCGCGCACGCCCTTCGGCCGTGGTGTTCCACGTGGAACATGGGAGATGTGATCGTCACTGTTCCACGTGGAACAATTCCGCTAGGGATCGCGCCAAGACGTTGTTCCACGTGGAACACCACGACAGAACCGGCTGGAGTCATGGTGCCGCCCGAGATCAAACTTACCGCTGGGGCGGCCGAGGATCGGAGGGAATGCGCGGCCCGGCTCGAACGCCTTGGCGTACAGCTGAGCGCGGATCAGTGGTCCGCCCTTGAGCGCTACGTAGCGCTCCTCATCAAATGGCAGCGGGCGATCAATCTCGTCGCGCCAAGTACCCTGTCGACGCTCTGGACGCGGCACGTGCTCGATAGTCTCCAAATCGTGCCTTTGATCCCCGCCAACGTGAGCACGTCTCTGGACCTCGGCTCCGGCGCCGGGTTCCCCGGCGTGCCGGTGTCGATCGCCCGTCCAGACATCCGGACGACCTTGGTGGAATCCGATACCCGCAAAGCGACGTTCCTCGCCGAAGTCGCGCGCGTCGCGGCGCCCGGCATCATCGTCCGGTCGGAGCGGATCGAGGCGATCAGGCCCGGGACCGTCGACCTTGTCACAGCGCGTGCGCTGGCGCCGCTCCCTAAACTTCTCGAATGGGCGTTCCCCGCGACGGATCTCCACACGATTTGCCTTTTCCACAAGGGCGCCCGTCTGGACGAAGAATTGACCGCCGTGGCGGGGAACTGGATGATGGACGTCGACCGGGTGGGCAGCGTGACGGAGCCCGCCGCCGCCATCCTCAGAATTCGACATCTGCAACGTCGCGCCTAGGCGCTCGACACGGCGCCGCGAAGGCGCCGGCAACAGTGAAAGCCCGCCGTCGCCATGTCCGACGCCCCCGTCTCCGTCGTGGCGCCCCCGCGCATCTACGCGATCGCCAACCAGAAGGGCGGGGTGGGCAAGACCACGACCGCGATCAACCTCGCCACGGCGCTGGCGGCGGTCGGCCAGAGGGTTCTGCTGGTCGATCTCGATCCCCAGGGCAACGCATCGACCGGCGTCGGTGTGGCCGGCGCCGATCGCGGCACGGGAAGCTACGAGCTGTTGTGCGGCCTCGCGCCGCTCGACCGCTGCGTCGCGACCTCGCCGATCCCCAACCTCGACGTGCTGCCGGCGAACGTGAACCTGGCCGGCGCCGAGCTGGAGCTGATCGATCTGGAGCGCCGCGAGTTCCGCCTGCGCGATGCCCTGGCGGGGCAGGAGGCGCGCTGGGACGTCATCCTGATCGACTGCCCGCCGTCGCTGGGGCTGCTCACGGTCAACGCATTGGCGGCGGCCGACGCGATACTGGTCCCGCTGCAATGCGAGTTTTTCGCTCTCGAAGGTCTGGGGCATCTGACGCGCACAATCGAGCGGGTCCGCAAGTCGCTCAACCCACGCTTGTATAACGCTGGTATCATTCTGACGATGATGGATCGGCGCAACACGCTGGCGCAGCAGGTCGACCGAGACGTGCGCGGGCATTTCGGCGACGTCGTCTTCGGCACCACGATCCCGCGCAACGTCCGCGTGTCGGAGGCGCCGTCGCACGGGCTGCCGGTTCTGCTCTACGACCACGCCTGCGCCGGCTCGCAGGCCTACATCATGCTGGCGAGCGAAATGTTGCTGCGGCGGCGTAACAACGTGCCACCGCGCCCGGTGGCGGCGTGAGCGCCGTGCGATTGAGGCCCGCGCGGGAGCGGTGTGGCCGGACCCGAATGGAGCGGCGGCGATGACCAAGGATCTGCACAAGACGCGCGGTCTCGGCGCGGCCTCGCGGCGTTGCTCGGCGATGATCCGGTCGCGGCACCCACGCCCGAGGTCATACCCGTAAAGGTCGAGAGTCTATCTGACCAAAGCGCTGGCTCGCCATCGGGGCCGACCCAATTGCCGATCGACTGGCTGCGACCGGGCAAATACCAGCCCCGCACGGCGTTTGATTCCGAGCGCATCGGCCAGCTCGCCGAGAGCATCCGCGCCCACGGGCTGGTGCAGCCGATCCTCGTCCGGCCGGTCGCCGACACGCCGAACCGGTACGAGATCGTGGCCGGCGAACGGCGCTGGCGGGCGGCGCAGCTGGCGCCGCTGCACGACGTGCCGGTGGTCGTCCGGGCGCTGGACGACCGCGAGACGCTCGAGATCGCGCTGATCGAGAACCTCCAGCGCGCCGATCTGTCGCCGATCGAGGAGGCGCGCGCCTACCGCCGCCTGATGGACGAGTTCCACCACACGCAGGAGAAGCTGGCGGAGGTCATCGGCAAGAGCCGCAGCCACGTCGCCAACACGCTGCGGCTCCTCGACCTGCCGGATCCCGTGCAGACGCAGATCGAGCGCGGCGATCTGGAGATGGGCCACGCCCGCGCCCTGATCGGCACGCCCGATCCGGCGTTCCTCGCCGGAATCGTGATCGCGAAGAAGCTGACGGCGCGCCGTGCCGAGGCGCTCGCGGCCGCCGCCAAGACCGACAGGAAAGCCGGCTGGGATGGCCGGGGTATGCCGCCGTCCTGGGGCGAGGGCGCCCGCCCGTCCGGCGTTACGCCAAAGCCGGCCGCGGGCGAAGTGCCCTCCGGCCAGAAATCCGCCGATACGCGCGCTCTCGAGAAATCCTTGGAGGAGGCGCTCGGCCTCAAGGCCGACATCCGGCAGACCGGGCCGCGCGAGGCCACGACGCTGACGCTGTTCATCCGTGACTTCGACCAGCTCGACGACGTCGTCCAGCGTTTGACGCGCCGGCGCTGACGGCGTCGGCGAGCGGCGCGCAGGATCGCGGATGTCGCCCCGCGCCTCGATCGCCGCGATCATCACGGCCCGCGCGCTGCGCGCGTTCGCGGACGGACTGGTGAGCGTGCTGCTGCCGATCCATCTGCTGGCGCTGGGCTACGACGCGGTGGCGGTCGGCGCCGTCGCGACGGCGACCCTGCTGGGTTCCGCGGCGGTGACCCTGTCGGTCGGGCTGTGGGCGCGGCGCCTCCCGCTGCGCGCCGTGCTGCTGGCGGGCTGCGCCTTGATGGTCGCGACCGGATTGGCGTTCTTCGCCATCGACGCGCTGTGGGCGATGCTCGTCATCGCCGTGATCGGCACGCTCAATCCGTCGACCGGCGACGTGAGCTTGTTCCTGCCGCTGGAACAGGCGCGGCTGGCAGATCTCGTGCCGGCGGACAAGCGGACCTCGGTCTACGCCCGCTATAGCCTCGTGGCGGCGATGGCCGGCGCGCTCGGCACGCTGGCGGCCGGGTGGCCGGCGATGCGTGGCATCGACGCGCGCTGGGGCTTCATGGGCTACGTCGTGGTCGGTCTTGTTCTGGCGGCGATCTACGCGCGCCTTCCGCTGCCGGCGGCCGCGCCGGAAACCGCCGCGCCGCCGTCCGGTGGATTGTCGCCGGCGACGCGCAAGCCGATCCTGATCCTGTCCGGTCTGTTCTGCGTCGACGCGTTCGGCGGCGGCTTCGTGCTCCAGTCGCTGATGGCGTTGTGGCTGTTCGACCGCTTCGGCATGTCGGTCGAGGCCGCGACGCAGGCGTTGTTCACCATGAACGTGCTCGGCGGCTTGTCGCATCTCGCCGCGCCGTGGGTCGCGCGCCGGCTGGGGCTGGTGAACACGATGGTGTTCACGCACCTGCCGGCCAATCTCTGTCTCGCCCTGGCGCCGTTCGCGCCGACGCTCGGGATCGCGCTGGCGCTGCTGTTCGTGCGCGCCAGCCTGTCGTCGATGGACGTCGCGCCGCGCGCGGCGTTGATCATGTCGCTGGTGCCGCCGGAGGAGCGCGCCGCGGCGACCAGCGTCACCGCGGTGCCGCGCGCGCTTGCCTCGGCCGGCGCGCCGATCGTGGCGGGGTGGCTGTTGGCGGCGTCGCCGTTCGGCTGGTTCGCGGTGGTAGGCGGCGGATTGAAGGCGGTCTACGATATTCTGCTGCTGCTCGTCGGCCGTCGCCTCATGCGCGGCCGCGACGACGGAAATTGATCGAGGGAGGAAGCGATGGCGCGCGCGAAGGCCAAGGCGAAGGCGGCGAAGAAAGTGAAGCCGAATCCGAGCAACCCGCGGATGTTCAACAAGGGGCTGGCGATCCGCCGCCAGGTGCTGGGCAAGGCCTACGTCGACAACTCGCTGGCCAACGCCGACGAGTTCATGATGGCGTTCCAGGAGATCACCACGGAGTATTGCTGGGGCTACGCGTGGAGCCGGCCGGGCATCAGCAAGAAGCAGCGCTCGATGCTGAACCTCGCGATGCTGGCGGCGCTGAACCGCGGCCCCGAGCTGCGCCTGCACATCAACGGCGCGCTGACCAACGGCGTCACCAAGGACGAGATGAAGGAGATCTTCCTCCAGGTCGCGATCTATTGCGGCATCCCGGCCTCGCTCGACGCCTTCAAGACCGCGAAGGAGGTCTTCAAGGAGCGCGGCGTCTGACGCCATGGCGCGGACGCCCTTCACGATCCGTCCGGCGCGCGCCGACGAGGCGGCGGCGCTGACCGCGCTCTGCGTCCGCGCCAAGGGCCATTGGGGCTACGACGCCGCCTTCATGGAAATGTCGGCGCGTGCGCTCGCCGTGTCGGCGGCGGATATCGAGGCGGGCGTGGTCTGGGTCGCCGTCGATGGCGGCGACGCGCCGCTGGGCGTCGCCGAGCTGGCGGTGGTCGACACGGCGACGGCCGATCTCGACAAGCTGTTCGTCGATCCCGGGGCGATGGGCGCCGGCGTCGGCGCGGCGTTGCTGCGCTTCGTCGCCGCGGAGGCCGGTCGCGGCGGACGCCGTGTCATGACGGTTCTCGCCGACCCGAACGCCGCGCCGTTCTACGAGCGCATGGGCGCGCGGTTCCAGCGCATGGCGCCGTCCGACTCCATTCCCGGCCGCGAGCTGCCGTTGTATGTGTTCGACGTGGGAGGGCCGCCATGAACCTTACCGGGATCGTCCGCATCGCCGTCCTCTCGGCCGCCGGACTGTCGTTCGTGCCGCCGCGTGAAGCCTCCGCCCAAGGCCTCGACGGCGTCTACGCCGGCACGATCGGCTGCGCCACCATGCCCGGCGTCACCGCGCGCCAGCTGCGCACACCGTTCCGTATGACCGTGACGGGCGGGATCGCGACGTACGAGCGCGAGGTCCTCGACGTGAAGACCAACGCGCCGACCGGGCTGATGGAGCGCGGCTCCGGCACCGTGACGCCGGCTGGCGCCATCTCGCTGACGGGTCGCGCCGACGGCCAGGCGTCTCGCGGCGTCATGAGCTACAGCGGCGCCATCGTCGGCGGCACGGTGACGCTCGCCGGCACGCAGACCTGGTCGACCGGCGGCACGCAGCAGGGCGCCACGCGGCCCTGCACCATAGAGCTCAAGCGCGGCGGCTGACGCGCCGCACAGGGATACCGACCTATGACCAGATCGCTCGAACCGCCCGCCACCATCGCCTTCATCGGGCTGGGCATGATGGGCAAGCCGATGGCGTCGCGCCTCGCCGCCGCCGGCTTCAGGCTGCGCGTCTACGATCTGTCGCAGCAGGCGATGTCGGAATTCGTCGGCGCCCATCCCGGCGCGCTGGCGACCGCCTCGCCCAAGGCCGCGGCGCAAGGCGCCGACGCCATCGTCACCATGCTGCCGGACGGCAAGATCGTGCGCCGCGCCGCGCTCGACGGGCCCGATCCGATCGCCGACGGCATGGGCGCCGGGGCGCTGCTGGTCGACATGTCGTCGAGCGCGCCGATGGGCACGGCGGAGCTGGGCAAGGCGCTGGCGGCCCGCGGCCTGGCGATGATCGACGCGCCGGTCTCCGGCGGCGTGCGGCGCGCCATCGACGGCTCGCTGGCGATCATCGCCGGCGGCGACGGGGGCGACGTCGAGCGCGCCAAGCCGCTGCTGCTGGCCATGGGCAAGACCGTGTTCCACACCGGTGCCGTCGGCTCCGGCCACGCGCTGAAGGCGCTCAACAACTACCTCTCGGCCAGCAGCCTCGTGACGATGTGCGAGGCGCTGATGGTCGGTGAGAAGTTCGGTCTCGATCCCAACGTCATGGCCGACGTGTTCAACAGCTCCAGCGGCATGAGCAACAGCACCCAGGTCAAGGCCAAGCCGTTCGTGATCCCGCGCAACTTCGCCGGCGGATTCGCGATGGCGCTGATGGCCAAGGACCTGCGCACCGCCGGCGATCTCGCCGGCCAGGTCGGCGTCGACGCGCCGACCTTGAAGGCGATGGTCGAGATGTGGACCGCCGCCGTCGAGACGCAGGGTCCCGCCGCCGACCATACCGCGATCTTCCGCCACCTCGGCGGCGCCTAGACGGAGGACACGACATGGCCACCACCCGCACCGAATTCCCCGACGGCACCGAGATCGCCGGCTGGTACGTCCGCGCCGTGCGCGCGGGGCCGTTCGTGTTCGTCGCCGGCACCACCTCGCTCGACGCCAAGGGCAGACCGCGCGGCAAGGACGCCGCGGCGCAGACCCGGATCACGATGGGCAAGATCGCCAAGGCGCTGAAAGGCGCCGGCGCCCGGATGGACGACGTCACCCGCCTGACGATCTACTGCACCGATATGCGCGACGGCGGCGCCATCGCCGCCGAGATCGCGCGCTGGTTCAAGAAATCGCGCTGCGCCTCGGCCCTGATCGGCGTCTCCCAGCTCGCCGTCTCGGGCCTGATGGTCGAGATCGAGGCGACGGCGGTGGTCTGATCCGCGGCCGGCGCCTTTGACTTTTCCACCGGCCGGCGCTATCTAGCCAGCCGATACCGGAGCCGCCGCCGCGCGCGGCGCGTCACCGGGTCCCTCCGCCAGCCGTTGCGCCATATCGACTTTCAGGCCGTTTCCCAGACGGTCGGCGCCGCGGCGATAAACCAGACGTTCGTCGCGACCACCGGCCCCGCCGGTCAGCAACGCGTGCCGATTTGCCCGTTCCGGGCCGCCCGACGTCGATTCCGCGAAATCACACATGCATCTCAGCGAACTGAAGAAAAAGACTCCGGCCGAACTGCTCGCCATGGGCGAGGAGTTCCAGATCGAGAACGCGCCGAACCTGCGCAAGCAGGAGCTGATGTACGCCATCCTCAAGCGGATGGCCGACGCCGACCAGGCGATCTTCGGCCTCGGCACCCTGGAGGTGCTGCCCGACGGGTTCGGCTTCCTGCGCTCGATCGAGTCCAACTACCTGCCGGGTCCCGACGACATCTACCTCGGCCCGGCCCAGATCCGGCGCCTCGGCCTGCGCACCGGCGACACCGTCGACGGCGAGATCCGCGCCCCGAAGGACGGCGAGCGCTACTTCGCGCTCAGCAAGATCAACGGCGTCAACGGCGAGGATCCCGAGAAGGTCCGCCACCGCGTCAATTTCGACAACCTGACGCCGCTCTATCCCGACGAGAAGCTGAACCTCGAGAAGGAGACGATCGGCTACACCCCGGCCGACAAGGTCCTCGAGGAGGCCGGCGCCGCCAAGGTCTCGACCGCCGGCCGCGTCAGCAGCGCGCCGACCGCCGGCTCGGGCACGTCGCTCACCGCGTCCGCCGCCGCCACGCGCCGCGCCGGCACCCTGACCGCCGCCGCCGCCGCCAAGAAGGCCGCCGCCGCGCCGACCATGCAGCAGCAGGACATCAGCACCCGCGTGATCGACCTGATCGCGCCGATCGGCAAGGGCCAGCGCGCCCTGATCGTGGCGCCGCCGCGCACCGGCAAGACGGTGCTGCTGCAGAACATCGCCCACGCGATCACCGACAACAATCCGGAATGCGTGCTGATCGTGCTGCTGATCGACGAGCGGCCGGAGGAGGTCACCGACATGGCCCGCTCGGTCAAGGGCGAGGTCGTGTCCTCGACCTTCGACGAGCCCGCCACGCGCCACGTCGCGGTCGCCGAGATGGTGATCGAGAAGGCCAAACGGCTGGTCGAGCACAAGAAGGACGTCGTCATCCTGCTCGACTCGATCACGCGCCTCGCCCGTGCCTACAACACCATCGTGCCGACCAGCGGCAAGGTGCTGTCGGGCGGCGTCGACGCCAACGCCCTGCAGCGGCCGAAGCGCTTCTTCGGCGCGGCCCGCAACATCGAGGAGGGCGGTTCGCTGACCATCGTCGCCACGGCGCTGATCGACACCGGCAGCCGCATGGACGAGGTGATCTTCGAGGAGTTCAAGGGCACCGGCAACTCCGAGATCATCCTCGACCGCAAGGTGGCCGACAAACGCACCTTCCCGGCGATCGACATCACGCGCTCCGGCACCCGCAAGGAGGAGCTGCTGGTCGACCGCGCGACGCTGTCGAAGATGTGGGTGCTGCGCCGCATCCTCAGCCCGATGGGCCCGGTCGACGCCATCGAGTTCCTGCTCGACAAGCTGCGCACCAGCAAGAACAACCAGGACTTCTTCTCGTCGATGAACCAGTAGCGCCGGCCGCCGGCTTTCATCGCCCGCGGTCGCGGCCGGGCCGGCGTTCGGTTGACACCGGTCGCGCGCCGGTGGTTCGCTGCGCCGGCGATCCAACCGCGGCGACATGACCGGCCCCACCCTCGTCTGCACGACCTCCGCCGGCGCGCGGCCGCTGGGCGTGCGCGGCGCGCCGCTGCACCAGTCGCAGGCGCAGATCCGCGCGGTGGTGCGCCGGCGTCTGGGCGGGCGCCACGCCACCCTCCTGACCGAACCTCAGCCGCACGCCGGCGCCGGCCGCATCGACTGGTACAGCGACGCCGTCGGTCCCGTGCGGCGGATGGCCGATCTGCCGCCGGACGAGGCCGCCGCGCTGCGCCGCGATGTCGACGCGCTGCTGGCCGACATCGCGCGTGTCGGTGGTGAGCTCGAGGACGGCCCGACAGACGATGGCCGCCTCGCCGGCGCGTCGCTGCGTCTGGCGGCCACGCCGCCGGCCGACGAATATCTGTTCCGCGTCGGCGACCAGCCGGTCGTGGCGTGTTGGGGTTACGAGGCCGGCGGCGCCGGCGCCGTGCTGCCCGGCGCCTTCCTGCCGGCGACGCGGATCGGTGGACCGCCGGCGGAGCCGACGTCGCCCGCCGGACTGCCGGGGTCGTTCGCGGCCGCTCCTGCGGCTCCAGCGTTCGCGGGTCCGGCGGCGGCGGCGCGCGCCGCGCCGTTCGCTTGGGCGCTATGGTTGCCGCTGGGATTGCTGACCATCGCCCTGCTGCTCGGCGCCTCGTGGGCGCTGCGGCACGTTCTGCCGGTGCCGCCGGGATTGGAGATCGCGGCCCTGCCGGCGCCACCGCCGCCACCGCTACCGGCAGCGCCCGATCCGAGCGCCGCGCTCGAGGCCGCCATCGCGGCGGCGCAGGCGCAGGAGCCGCGCCTGCGCGCGACGCTCGCGTCGTTGCGCGAGGACGCCGCCACGCGCCTGGCCCTATGCAAACCGCCGGAACCCCCGAAGCCGCCGAAACCGCCGGAACCGCAGGTGGCCGCGAAACAGCCGGCGCCGCCGAAGCCGCCGGACGACCGCATGCGCATGCCGACCAAGCCGACCGACGACTATTCGTTCCTCAAGGGCTGCTGGCGCACCGATCCGTTCAAGCACCGGCCGGAGCAGACGGAGTCCGGTGTCTCGACCTACTGCTTCGACGACAAGGGCCGCGGCACGCTGACCTTCCGCCGCGGCGCGCGCACCTGCCGCACGCCGGCGACCGCCCGGTTCGAGGGCGGCACCTTGCGCATCAAGGACGGCGACACGACCTGCTCGGACGGCGCCGCCTGGTCGCAGGACCGGCTGGACTGCACGCGCGGCGCCGACGACGTCGCGGTCTGCCGCGGCGAGGCGCAGGGCCCGAACGGCATGGACCGCTGGCAGGTGCGGCTGCACCGCCAGAAGTGAAGCGCGTCGTGCGCGCCGCGCCTACGCCAGCGCCATCGCCAGCACGCGCGCCACGTGGACGGCGTCCCGGCCGGCGCCGTCTTGGATCTGGTGGCGGCACGACGTGCCGTCGGCGACGATCAACGCGTCGGCCCCGGCCGCGCGCACGGCCGGCAGCAGCGAGAGCTCGGCCATCGCCATCGACGTCTCGTGGTGCGCCGCCTCGTAACCGAAGCTGCCGGCCATGCCGCAGCAGCTCGACTCGATCGTCTTGACCGTCAGCTCCGGGATCCAGCCCAGCACCTCCTGCGTCGCCGGCATCGCGCCGAACGCCTTCTGGTGGCAGTGGCCGTGCAGCAGCGCGGTCTTCGGCGCGATCGGCTTGAGCGCCAGCGCGGCGCGGCCGGCCTTGCGCTCGCGCGCCAGGAACTCCTCGAACAGGAAGCTGGACCCGGCGATGCGCTCCGCGGCGTCGCCGAAGCCCATCGCGGTGTGTTCGTCGCGCAGCGACAGCAGGCAGGACGGCTCCAGCCCCACCACCTTCACGCCGCGCTCGACGAACGGCAGCACCGCGTCGATCATGCGCCGCGCCTCGGCCTTGGCCTGGTCGACCATGCCGGTCGCGAGATAGGTGCGGCCGCAGCACAACGGCCGGCGGTCGCCTTCGACCGGCAGCGCGATATGCACGGTGTAGCCAGCGGCCTTCAGCACCGCGAGCGCGTCATCGGCGGTCTCGGCCTCGAAAGCGTTGTTGAACGTGTCGGCGAACAGCACCACCTCACCGGCGTCGCCCTCGCATTGCGGCGCCACCTTGCCGTCGGCGCCGCGCGCGAAACTCAGGCCGCCGAGGAACGTGTCGCCGCGCCACCGCGGCAACGACCGCTTGGCCGAGAAGCCCGCGATCCTCTCAGACAGGGCCGCCGCGCCAGGCAGCGTGTCGCGCAGATTGAACAGCCACGGCAGGCGCGCGCCCCAATGGGCGTAGCGCGGCAGATGCGCCACCAGCCGGTCGCGCAGCGTATGGCCGTGGCGTGCCTTGTAGTGGTGCTGGAACTCGACCTTCATCCGCGCCATGTCGACGCCGGTCGGGCAGTCGCGCTTGCAGCCCTTGCACGAGACGCACAAATCCATCGTCTCGCGCATCGCCTCGGAGGTGAGCGCCTCCGGTCCGAGCTGTCCCGACAGCGCCAGCCGCAGCGTGTTGGCGCGTCCCCGCGTGAGGTGCTTCTCGTCCCGGGTGACGCGGAAGCTCGGGCACATCGTGCCGGCGTCGAACTTCCGGCAGGTGCCGTTATTGTTGCACATGTCGACGGCCTTGGCGAAGCCGCCGGCCGGATCGCCGCCGCTGCCGGGCGCGGTCAATTCCTCGGTGCGCGGATCGTTCTGGACGTCCCACGCCGACCAGTCCAACGCGGTGCGGATCTCCGCCGGCTTGTAGTCGGGCTTGAAGCGGAACAGCGCGCGGTCGTCCATCCTGGACGGCCGCACGATCTTGCCGGGGTTGAGGATGCCGTGCGGATCGAACAGATCCTTGATCCCGCCGAACGCCGCCGTCAGCCGCGGACCGAACTGCCAGCCCACCCATTCGCTGCGCACCAGCCCGTCGCCGTGCTCGCCGGAATACGCGCCCTTGTACTCGCGCACCATCGCCGAGGCCTCCTCGGCGATGGCGCGCATCTTGGCGGCGCCGTCGCGCCGCATGTCGAGGATCGGGCGCACGTGCAAGGTGCCGACCGAGGCGTGCGCGTACCACGTGCCGCGCGTGCCGTGCTTCGTGAAGACGTCGGTCAGGCGCGAGGTGTAGTCGGCGAGGTGCTCCAGCGGGACGGCGCAATCCTCGATGAAGGAGACCGGCTTTCCGTCGCCCTTCATCGACATCATGATGTTGAGACCGGCCTTGCGCACCTCCCACAGCGCGCTCTGGCGCGCGGCGTCGGTCATCTCCACCACGCCGCCGGGCAGGCCGAGGTCGGCCATCAGTTCGACCAGCCGCTTGAGATCGCGCAGCTGCGGCTCGCGCTCCTCGCCCGCGAACTCGACCAGCAGGATCGCGTCGGGCGATCCGACCAGCGCGTCCTCGATCACCGGCCGGAAGGCGGGATTGGCGCGCGCCAGCTCGATCATCGTGCGGTCGACCAGTTCGACCGCGACCGGCCGCAGCGTGACGATGTGCTGCGCCGCCTCCATCGCTTTGCGGAAGCTCGGGAAGTTCACCACGCCCAGCGTCTTGTGCCGGGGCAGCGGGCTCAGGTTCAGCGTCAGCCGCCGGGTGACCGCCAGGGTGCCCTCGCTGCCGACCAGCAGATGCGCGAGATTGACGGAGTTGTCGGTCGTGTAGGGCCGCTCGCTCTGCGGATGGAAGATGTCGAGGTTGTAGCCGGCGACCCGGCGCAGCACCTTCGGGAACATCCGTTCGATCTCGTCGCGCTCGCGCGTCGCCAGCGCGCGGGCGGCGTCGGCGATGCGCTGGACCACGGGATCGGCCTCGACATCGCCCAGCGGACCGAAACGCGCCTCCGAGCCGTCGGCCAGGATCGCGTCGATGGCGGCGACGTTGTGCACCATGTTGCCGTAGCGGATCGAGCGGCTGCCGCAGGAGTTGTTGCCCGCCATGCCGCCCAGCGTGCACTGCGCCGAGGTCGAGACGTCGACCGGATACCAGAGGCCGTGCGGCTTTAGGAACGCGTTGAGGTGGTCGAGCACGAGGCCGGGCTGCACCGTGACCGTGGCGCGCTCCTTGTCGAACGCCGTCACCTCGCGCAGATGCTTCGTGCAATCGACCACCAGCGCCTCGCCGACGGTCTGCCCGCACTGCGAGGTGCCGGCGCCGCGCGGCAGCAGCGGGATCCGCAGATCGCGCGCCACGTCGACCACGGCGCGTAGATCGTCCTCGTCGCGCGGCACGACCACGCCGATCGGATCGATCTGGTAGATCGAGGCGTCGGTGGCGTAGCGGCCGCGCGAGGCGGCGTCGAACATCACCTCGCCCTTCACCGCGCGGCGCAGGCTGCGCTCCAAGGTCCGGACCGGCGCCTTGGCCGGCGTCGTCGACGGCGCGTCGAGGGTGGTCGTGTCGGACATGCGTCCCGCCCCGTTCATTTGCCTTCGAGCGCGCGCAGCCTCTTGTCGATGGCGCCGCGCGTCGGCGTTCCTTCGGGCATCATAGCCTGAAGCCGGCGCAGGCGCGCGATGGCGCCGGGCTTGTCGCCCGCCTCTTCCGCGACCTGGGCGAGGAAGAACAGGCCAGGCCGCTGTCCGGTGAGGCGGCTTCGAGGCGGCGCAGCAGCGCGATCGTCTCCGGGCGTCAGCTTGCCCGGACTGGTCGAGCCGCAACCGCGACTCGACCCACGCGGACAAGGTCGCGGGATCGTCGGGCTTCAACTTGTCGGCGCGGGCGTAGGCCTCGGCGGCCTGCGCATGCTCGCCCAGCACCGCCCGCGCGCGGGCCAGCCGGCGCCAGCCCTCGACGTCGTCGGGCGTGCTTTTCAAACGTTCGGCGAGGCCGTCGACCATGCCGCGGATCGTCGCGTCGCGCTCCTGCGGCGAGAGCTTCTCCATCCGCTTGACGTCGTCCTCGCCGGGCTGCGGCATGCCGGGATCGCGCGGGGTCCGCGTCTTGCGGTCCGGCCGGATCGATTTCGGATCGATGCCGGATTGCTTCGCGACCCGGTCGATCTCGCGCAGCAGCGTCGCCAGCCACGGCGCGTCGTCGGGCGACTCGGCCTCCAGCGCCAGCCAGCGCGTGAGCGCCGCCCGCGAATCGCCGGCCTGCGCCTCGCCGAGGCCGAGATAGTAGCGGGCGCCGGCCGTCTTTGGATCGATCCCGAGCGCGGCGGTGAACGTTTCCTTGGCCGCCGGCGTCACCACCCCGTCGGCCTCGAACACCAGCGCCTCGCCCAGCGCCGACACGATGTCCGCGCGGGCCGGCGCCGCGGCGCGGCCCTGGCGGAACGATTCGGCGGCGTCGGCCGAACGCCCGACCTGCAATTGCAGGCGGCCCAGCGCCAGCCATGCGTCGGCGTCCTTGGGGTCGCGTGTCACCCGTTCGCGCAGATCGCGCACGGTCTTCATGATCGCCGGCTCGGCGCCGGGTCCGGCCGGGGTGGCGGGGATCCTGCGCTCGGCGAAGGGCTGGCCGGGCAGTTCGGGGTGGCCGATCTGGAAATAGACGCCCAGCGCGACGAGAGGCACGAGGATCGCGACCGCCGTCGGCAGGAAGCGGCGCGGCGCCACCTCGATCGGCGCCTCGCGCGCGTCGGCGTCGGCCGCGGCCAGCAGACGGCGTTCGATCTCGGCCTTGGCGGCGTCGGCCCGCGCCTCGTCGAGAGTCCCGCTGGCGCGGTCACGTTCGACCTCGGCGAGCTGGTCGCGGTAGATCGCCACGTCGTGGTCGACGCGGCGCGACGCGTCGAACCGGCGGCGCAGCAGCGGCATCAGCAGCGCCGCGATCGCGGCGGCCGTCATCAACGCCAGCGCGAAGGGCAGCATCATGGCGCGCCGCCGCCGTCCTTGAGCAGCGCCTCGACCCGCTGGCGCTCCTCGGCGGAGAGCGCGGCCGGCGCGGCGGGGGTCGCGCCAACTCCCCGGCGGCCGCGATGCCACAGCAAGCCGCCGGCCAACGCCAGCGCCAGCGGCCCGCCCAGCCACATCAGCCACGTGCGGCCGTCGAACGGCGGTTTCAACAGCACGTAGTCGCCGTAGCGCGACCGCAGATAGGTCAGGACCTGGTCGTCGGCGTCGCCCTTGGTCAGGCGCTCGCGGATCGCCTGGCGCATGTCGCGCGCGATCTCGGCGCTGGAATCGTCGATCGACTGGTTCTGGCAGACGAGGCAGCGGACCTGCGCCGAGATCGCGCGCGCGCGCGCCTCGAGCGCGCGGTCGGCCAGCATCTCCGACGGATCGAGCGCCGACGCGCCGGCGGCCAGCATCGCGCCGCCCAGCGCCAGCGCCGCGAGAAGTCGACGCGTCGTCACTTCGCCAGCTCCTTCAGCAGCGGCAGGATCGCGTCGGTGACGTCGGCCGGCGTCAGCGGCCGGCGCAGGTGCAGGCGGATCACGCCGGACTTGTCGATCACCAAAGTCTCGGGAATGCCGCTGATGCCGAACTCGACCCCGCCGCGCCCGTCGGCGTCGACGCCGATCCGCTCGTAGGGGTCGCCGAGCTTGGCCAGCCACGCCTTCGCCTCGTCCGGCTTGTTGCGGTAGTTGATTCCGTGCACGCGCACGCCGTCGCGCGCCAGGCGGAGCAGCAGGGGATGCTCGATCTGGCAGGGCGCGCACCACGACGCGAAGAAACTCACGACAGTGACGTGGCCCTTCCAATCCGCCGAGCTCAGCCGCGGGGCGCCGTCGCGCAACGGCGCCAGATCGACCACCGGCGCCGGCTTGCCGACCAGCGCCGTGCCGATGTCGGCGGGATTGCGGTTCTGCGTCAGCGCGTAGCCGAAGAAGCCGGCCATGATGACGAGCATCGCCAGCGGCAGGGCGAAGAGCCAGCGTCCGGACATGCGCTATTCGGCCGGTTGCGCGGCGGCGGCGTGGCGGGAGCGCGTGGGCGCGCCGACCCGCAGGCGCCGGTCGGTCAGCGAGACGAAGCCGCCCAGCGCGCACAGCGCCGCGCCGATCCAGATCCACGGCGCCAGCGGGTTGTCGTAGAGGCGGATGGTCCACGCGCCCTTGCCGTCGGATTCGCCCAGCGTCGCGTAGATGTCGCCCAGCGGCCCGCTGCGGATCGCCGCCTCGGTCGTGGCGCGGCGTTGCACCGTGTAGAGGCGCCGCTCCGGCTCCAGGGTCGCGACCATCGCGCCGCCCCGGCGGTAGACGAGGCGGCCGCGCTCGCCGGCGTAGTTGGGGCCGTCGAACCCGGTGGCGCCCTCGAACGTCACCTCGTAGCCGGCGTGCTTGACGACGTCGCCGGCCCGCACCGAGACGATGGTCTCGGTCTGCCACACCGACACGCCGACGATGCCCAGCACCATGGCGCCGAGCGAGGCGTGCGCGATGGACATGCCGATCGCCGCCCGCGGCAGGCCGGTGAAGCGCGCCCAGGACTGGCCGGGCGGCGCGGCGAACAGTTTGATCCGCACGGCCAGCTCGCGCGCCGCGCCGAGGATCAGCCATACCGCGACCGCCACGCCGCAGGCCGCCAGCGTGGTCGAGCGGTGCGCGACGAACGCCGTCGCCACGCCGGCCAGCAGCGCCAGCGCGCCGACCGCGCGCAGTTGCCGCAGCGCCGCCGCCAGATCGCCGCGCTTCCACGCGAGGAACGGGCCGACCGCCACGGCGGCCAGCAGCGGCAGCGACAACGGCAGGAAGGTCGCGGCGTAGAACGGCGGACCGACCGAGACCTTGGCGCCGCCCAGCGCGTCGAGCGCCAGCGGATAGAGCGTGCCGAGGAACACCGTCAGCGTCAGCGTCGCCAGCAGCAGGTTGTTGAAGATCAACCCGCCCTCGCGGCTGACCGGCGCGAACAGCCCGCCCGGCGCCAGCGACGGCGCGCGCCACGCGTAGAGCGCCAGCCCGCCGCCGGTGACGAGCACCAGGAACATCAGGATGAACATGCCGCGCGCCGGGTCCTGCGCGAAGGCGTGCACCGAGGTCAGCACGCCCGACCGCACCAGGAAGGTGCCCAGCAGCGACAGCGAGAAGGCGAGGATCGCCAGCAGCACCGTCCAGCTCTTCAACGCGTCGCGCTTCTCGGTGACGATCGCCGAGTGCAGCAGCGCCGTGCCGAGCAGCCACGGCATCAGCGAGGCGTTCTCTACCGGGTCCCAGAACCAGAAGCCGCCCCAGCCCAGCTCGTAGTAGGCCCACCACGAGCCCAGCGCGATGCCCAGCGTCAGGAAGCACCACGAGGCCAGCGTCCACGGCCGCACCCAGCGCGCCCACGCCGCGTCGACCCGGCCCTCGAGCAGGGCGGCGATCGCGAAGCTGAAGGTGATCGAGAAGCCGACATAGCCGAGGTAGAGCAGCGGCGGATGGAAGGCGAGGCCGGGATCCTGCAGCAGCGGGTTGAGGTCGTCGCCGTTGAGCGGCGCCGGATCGAGCCGGTCGAACGGATTGGACGTGAACAGGATGAAGGCGAGGAAGCCGACGCCGATCAGCCCCTGGATCGCCAGCACGCGCGCCCGCAGCGTGCGCGGCAGGTTGCCGCCGAACGCCGCGACGCTGGCGCCGAACGCCGCCAGGATCAGCGCCCACAGCAGCATCGAGCCCTCGTGGTTCCCCCACGTGCCGCTGATCTTGTAGAGCAGCGGCTTGGACGTGTGGCTGTTGCGCACGACGTTGGCGATCGAGAAATCGCTCACGACGTAGGCATGCATCAGCGCCGCGAACGCGATCGCCACGAACGCGAACTGCGCCAGCGCGGCCGAGCGGCCGACCTCCATCATGCCGGGATCGCCGCGCCGGGCGCCGGCCAGCGGCAGGATTCCCTGCGCGGCGGCGACGCACAGCGCCAGCGTCAGCGCGTAGTGGCCGATCTCGGGGGTCATGGCCGGCTCATTTGCGCGGAGCCTCCGGCTTGGCGCCGTCCTTCCAGTGGCCGGCGTCCTTCAACGCCTTGGCGACCTCCGGCGGCATGTAGTTCTCGTCGTGCTTGGCCAGGACCTCGCGGGCGACGAACACGCCGTAGGCGCGCACCGAGCCCTCGATCACGGCGCCCTGGCCCTCGCGGAACAGATCGGGCAGCACGCCGGTGTAGGTCACCTTCAGGACCGTGCGCGTGTCGGTGATCTCGAACGTCGCGACCGTGCCTTGCTTCTCGACGCTGCCCGGCGCGACCAGCCCGCCGACCCGCAGCCGCTTGTCCGGCGGCGGGCGTTTCTCGGCGATCTGGGTCGGCGAGTTGAAGAAGACGAGGTTGTCGTCGAGCGCCGACAGCACCAGCCCGACCGCCACGCCCAAAGCGCCGACCGACCCCAGCACCAGCCACAGGCGTTTGCGCTTCGGCGTCATGCGTCGCCCCCGCCGCGCTTGCGCCGGTCGAGGCCGCGCGCGGCCAGCTCGCGCCGCGCCGCGGCGCGCTGCGCCAGCGACACCGCCAGCAGGCCGCCCAGCGCCAGCGCCGCGACCGCGTAGGATGGCCAGACATAGGCGCCGTAGCCGCCCATGGCGAGGAAACCGCTCATGCGCCGGCCATCGCGGCGGTCTCGAGCCGCCGGCGCGCCAGCTCGACGTCGGTGCGGATCAGCGTCAGCAGCGCGAACAACGCGAGATAGGCGGCGGCCATCACCAGCAGCGGCGTCAGGATCGTCGGATGGATCGCGGGTCCGTCGAGCTTCAGCACCGAGGCCGGCTGGTGCAGCGTGTTCCACCAGTCGACCGAGAACTTGATCACCGGCAGGTTGACCAGGCCGACCAGCGCCAGCACCGCCGACGCCTTGTCGCCGCGCTCGGAATCCTCGAACGCGCGCGCCAGCGCCATGTGGCCGAGATAGAGGAAGAACAACAGCAACATCGACGTCAGCCGCGCGTCCCACACCCACCACGTGCCCCACATCGGTCGGCCCCAGAACGAGCCGCTCACCAGGCAGATCAGGGCGCAGGCGGCGCCGACCGGCGCCGTCGCGCGCGCCAGCAACGCCGACAGCGGATGGCGCCAGACCAGCAGCGAGGCGCCCATCGCGGCGAGGAAGGCGTAGCCGCCCATCGCCAGCCACGCCGCCGGCACGTGCACGAACATGATGCGGACCGTCTCGCCCTGCTGGTAGTCCGCCGGCGATCCGACCAGCGCGAGATAGAGCCCCGCCAGCCACAGCGCCGCCGTCGCCGCCGCGAGCCACGGCTGGACGCGGGCGCTGAAGCGCTGGAACCGCGCTGGATTGGCGAGAACGTGGATCGACGGCATCGGGCCTCTCCCGGCGCTCCTAAAACCCGGTTTCCGCGCGCGTGTCTACTCCGCAGCCTGCCGCAGCGCCGCCGCCATCGCCCAGGGCAGCGTCGCGACGCCGCCGGCGAGGAAGGCGCCCAGCAACGCGAAGTGGGTTACGATTCCGTCGCCGGTTACCAGCGACTCCACCGCGCCCACCCCGAAGATGAGGATCGGCACCGCCAGCGGCAACACCAGCAGCGCCAGAAGCGCCCCGCCACGGCGGGCGCCGAGCGTCAGCGCCGCCCCGAGTCCGCCCAGCAGCGACAGGCTGGGCGTCCCCAGCAGCAGCGTTCCCGCGAGCACCGCGACCGCCTGGTGGTCGAGGCCGAACAGCAGGCCGAGCGCCGGCGACAGGATCGCCAGCGGCAGGCCCGACGTCAGCCAATGGGCCAGGCATTTCGCGAGCGCCGCCAGCTCCAGCGGCAGGCCGCACAGGATCAGATGGTCGAGGGTGCCGTCGGCCTGGTCGTCGGCGAACAGGCGGTCGAGCGACAGCATCGCGGCGAACAGCGCCGACACCCAGAGCACGCCCGGCGCGATCCGCCGCAACGCGTTCGGCTCGGGGCCGACGCCGAGCGGGAACAGCGCCGCCGCCAGGACGAAGAACGCCAGCACGACGGCCACGTCGCCCGGCCGCCGCCAGATCAGCCGGATGTCGCGCGCCAGCAGCGTGGTGAAGCGGCTCACGCGGCGTCCCCGGTCCAGCGCGCGTCGTCGGCCGCGGCCGACGGTGCGAAGGCGCCGACGTCGATGACCGTCGCGTCCGGCGGATCGAGTTCGCCGTGCGACGAGACGACCGCGATGCCGCCACCGCCGCGGTGCGCCGCCAAGGCCTCGTGCAGGGCGACGCGCGACGCGGCGTCGAGGCCGCTGGCCGGCTCGTCGAGCAGCCAGAGCGGCGCGTCCGACAGGACCACGCGGGCGAGCGCCGCGCGCCGGCGCTGGCCGGCCGAGAGATGGCGGCCGGGCCGGTCGAGCAGCGGGCCGAGATCGAACCGCTCCGCCGCCCGCGCGATCTCCGCCGCTGCCGGCGCGCGCCCACGTCTCAAGGTCTCCGCCGAGACCAGGTTCTCGCGTACGCTGAGGTCGCCCTTGACCGCCTCGGCGTGGCCCAGCCAGGCGATCCGGCCGCGCCACGCGTCGGCGTCGTCGGCGGCCGGCACGCCGTCCCACGCGAACGTGCCGCGCAGCGCCGGCGTCAGCAGCGCCAACACGCGCAGCAGCGTGGACTTGCCGCAGCCGTTGCGTCCGGTCAGCAGCAGCGCGCCACCGGCGCCGACGTCGAGGCCCAGGCCCGCGAACACCAGCCGTCCGCCGCGGCGGCAGGCGAGGTCGATGGCGACGAGGCGGGGCATGCGGGGCGTGACGGTCCGGATGGCGGAAGTCCGCGACCGATCGCCGGCCCCGGAGCGGGCCTTTCATATCACGTCCGCGCGCGTCGCGAAGACGGCGCGGAGCGCCGCGGCGTCAGCGGTCGGCCAGCGGCACGCACACGTCGGTGCGCCACTCCGCCGGCGGCAGCGCTTTGCAGTCGTTCAGGTAGTGGTCGAAGAACGGCCGGTCGGCGGTCTCCTCGCCGCTCGCCGGTAGCCAAACGCCGAACAGCCATGAGCACGCGGCTTCCAGCTCGGCGTAGGGGCCCTTGTGGTGCATCACCGCGTGCCGGCCGCCGGGAAGATCGACGATCTTGAATCCGTCCGTGGCGGCGACGCCGGGCGCCACCGAGAACCCGACGTCGGTGCGGCGCCTGGCCGACGGCACGACGCTGGGATCGAGGTCGCGGTAGATCGCGATGGCCGCGCGGTCGTCGGCCAGCAGGCCGCGGCTGCCCAGCCACGCCGCCGTGCGGTCGAACGCCGCCGCCATCTCGTGGTAGTGGCCGATGTGCGTCGCCATGAACAGCCGCCGCGCGGGCAGCGTGACGATCTCGGTGGGGTGGCTCATCGCGGACTCCTGCTGCTGGTTCGCCGTTCGATGGTCGCGCCCGCGATGCGCGCGGCGGTAGGCGCCGGGCGTCGCGCCATAGACCGCGGCGAAGGCGCGCGTGAACGCCGCCGCGCCGCCGTAGCCGGCCTCGCGCGCGATGGCCGGTATGGCGCGGTCGCCATGCGTCAGCGCCGTCGCGGCGCGGTTGAGGCGGTAGCGGCGGATCGTGTCGCCGGCCGTCTCGCCGGTGACGCCGAGATAGATGCGATGGAAATGGTAGGGGCTGAAATGCGCGACCGCCGCGAGGCGCTCGGTCGTCAGCGTCGCGTCGAGATTCGCCGCGATGTGGTCGACGACGCGCGCGATGCGGTCGGCGTAGGAGAGGCGGGTGGCGGGCTTGTTCACGCCGGCGACGCTACACGTTCGCGGTTGATCGCGATTGCGAAGAACGCGACGCGCGGCGCGATCGATCTCCACAAAAGAAAATGGCCGCCGTTCCGGGGGGAGAATTGGAACGGCGGCCAAAAGCCTCTTGCGAGGCGGAACGTGGTTTGGGGGAACCACGTTCGGGGGAGATACGCAGGTATAGGTAGGAGCCGGCGGTGGCCTTCGCTAGGCCCAATTGGGGCGAAACCGTGACATTTGCGTCACGCCGCCGTGAGCGCCGAAACCCATAAAATTCCGGTGTTTATTGAATCGAGCGCACGCGCCTATGTGCACGCGCGCGAGTCTTTCGACGGCGCCGCCCAACCCGTTGTGGCGGCCGCGCCTCGACGCGCCACCGGCGGTCAGGCGGTCGCCAGGCCGCGCAGTTCTGTGACCGCGACGGTGAGCATCGCGAGGTCGACCTGCGGCTGCGTCTTGAGGTCGACCATCAGGCGCTCGGCGCGCTCCAGCGCCTCGAGCCTGGGCGTCATCCACCGCTCGATCAGACCGCCGACTTCGACGGTCTGCGCGTCGACCGGCGCGCCCGACAGCGCCGACGCCGCCAGCGAGCGCTGCACGCCCGCGAGGTCGTCGACCAGCGCGTTGGACGCCATCATCTGCCACGGCGTCTCGCGCGGCAGGCGCTCGGCGGCCGCGCGCAGCCAGTCGAAGCCGAGCCGCGCGCCCAGCTCGAAATAGAGCCGCGCGGCGTCGGGCACGCCGACCCGCGCGACCGCCGCCAGCGCCGCGACATCGCCGGCCGCGCCCAGCGTGTCGAGCGCGGCCACGCGCCGGGCCAGCGGCTCGGGCGCGCCGGCCAGGCGGAACGTCTCGGCGCGCTGCATGATCGCGGCACGCTCGCCCTGCGGCAGCAGATCCTCGAGCCCCTCGGCGAGGATCGCCACCGAAGGACGCAGCGCGTCGACCGCCTTCGTCATGTCGACCGGCCGCGGCAGACCGCGCAGCGCCCACAGCGTGGCCCGCTCGACCAGGCGCTGCGTGGCGATCAGCATCGCGGTCTGCGCGTCGGCGACCAGCGCGCCGTCGAGCGCCTCGATGTCGGTCCACACCTCGCGCAGCAGGAAGCTGTCGCGCACGATCGCGAAGCAGCGCGCGATGTCGGCGGTGGTGGCGCCGGTGCGCTCGCGGATGTCGTGCACGAAGGTGCTGCCGACTCGGTTGACCAGCGAGTTGGTGATCTGCAGCGACACGATCTCGCGCTTCAGCCGGTGGCGGCGGATGGAATCGCCGAACGCCTCGCGCATCGCGCCGGGGAAGTAGCGCGACAGCTCGCCCTCGAGCAGCGGGTCGTCGGGCAGGTCCGACGCCAGGATCTCCTCGTTGACCGCGATCTTGCCGTAGGCCAGCAGCACGCACAGCTCCGGCCGCGTCAGTGGCTGCCCGGCGGCGGCGCGCCGCTTCATCGCGTCGTTGTCGGGCAGGAACTCGACGGCGCGGTCGAGCCGGCCGGCGCGGTCCAGCGCCCGCATCATGCGCGCGTGGCGTTCGTGCGCCGGCATCGCCTGCGCGGCCGCCAGCGTGATCGCCTGGGTCTGCTGGTAGTTGTCGCGCAGCACCAGATGGCCGACCTCGTCGGTCATCGAGGCCAGCAGCAGGTCGCGCTCCTGCACCGAGATCTGGCCGCGGCGCACGGCGTCGCCCAGGGCGATCTTGATGTTGACCTCGTGGTCCGAGGTGTCGACGCCGGCGGAGTTGTCCATCGCGTCGGTGTTGATACGCACGCCGGCCTGCGCCGCCTCGATGCGGCCGCGCTGCGTGCAGCCGAGATTGGCGCCCTCGCCGACCACGCGGGCGCGGATCTCGCGGCCGTCGATCCGCAGCGCGTCATTGGCCTTGTCGCCGGCGTCGGCGTGCGCCTCGGTCGAGGCCTTAACGTAGTTTCCGATGCCGCCGAAGAACAGCAGGTCGACCGGCGCCTTGATGATCGCGCGCATCAGCTCGACGGGCGTCACGCGCTCCTCGGCCACGCCGAGCATGGCGCGCGCCGCCGCCGGCACCTCGACCGACTTGGCCGAGCGCTCGACGATGAAGCCGCCCGGCGACAGCAGGGCGCGGTCGTAGTCCGCCCACGACGAGCGCGGCAGCATGAACAGCCGCGTCCGCTCCTGGAAGCTCGTGGCCGGATCGGGCGCCGGGTCGACGAAGATGTGGCGGTGGTCGAACGCGGCCAGCAGCCGCGTCCGGTCGGAGCGCAGCAGCCCGTTGCCGAACACGTCGCCCGACATGTCGCCGACGCCGACCGCCGTGAACGGCGTCGTCTGGACGTCGTGTCCGGTCTCGCGGAAGTGGCGCTTGACGCTCTCCCACGCGCCCCTCGCGGTGATCGCCATGCGCTTGTGGTCGTATCCGGCCGAGCCGCCAGAGGCGAAGGCGTCGCCGAGCCAGAAGCCGTACTCGGCCGACACGCCGTTGGCGATGTCCGAGAACGTCGCGGTGCCCTTGTCGGCGGCGACCACGAGGTAGGGATCGTCGCCGTCATGGCGCAGCACGCTCCACGGCGGCACCACGCCGCCCTCGGGCGACAGGTTGTCGGTGATGTCGAGCATGCCGCGGATCAGTGTCTTGTAGCACTCGATCCCCTCGGCCTGGGCCTGCTCGCGCGTGCCGCCGAGCGGCGGTCGCTTGACGAAGAAGCCGCCCTTCGAGCCGACCGGCACGATCACGGCGTTCTTCACCATCTGCGCCTTCATCAGGCCGAGGATCTCGGTGCGGAAATCCTCGCGCCGGTCGGACCAGCGGATGCCGCCGCGCGCGACGCGCCCGCCGCGCAGATGGATGGCCTCGACCCGCGAGCTGTAGACGAAGATCTCGACCAGCGGCCGCGGCGCCGGCAGGTCGTCGATCCGGCGGCTGTCGATCTTGAACGAGACATAGGGCTTTGGCGCGCCGTCGGCGCCGGCCTGCCACAGGTTGGTGCGCAGCGTGCACTCGATGGCGTTGAGGAAGCGCCTCAGGATGCGGTCCTCGTCCAGGCTCGCGACCCCGTCGAGCGCGGCCAGCACGGCGTCGCGCGCGCGCGCGGCGGCCTCGACCCGGGCCTCCGAATCGGGCGCGCCCAGCGCCGGATCGAGCCGCGCGCGAAACAGCGCGGCGAGGTCGGCGGCGATGCCGGGATGCGTGGCCAGCGCCCGCTCCATGTACTCCTGGCTGAACGGGATGCCGGCCTGCCGCAGATACTTGGCGTAGGCGCGCAGCACGACCACGTCGCGCGTGTCGAGCCCCGCCGCCAGCACCAGCCGGTTGAAGCCGTCATTCTCGAACGTGCCCAGCCAGACGCCGGTCAGCGCGCCGGCGAAGTCGCCACCCTCGGCGCCGACGTCGATCGCGCGGCCGTCCGATGATTCGAGCGAGAATTCGTGCAGCCACACGGCGCCGTCGGGCAGCGACAGGCGGTGCGGCGTCTCGGTCAGGGTGCGGAGGCCCATGTTCTCCAGCGTCGGCAGCACGTCGGAGAGCGGGATCGGCTGGTCGGCGCGCGCCACCTTCACGGCGACCTGGTGCGGCGCCTGGTCCGGACGGCGGTACAGGTCGATGCCCAGGGGCGTGCCCCCGCGCACCGCGATCGCCAGCTCCAGATCGCGCGCCGCCGTGGCGCCGTCGAACGCCTCGCGGTACGCGGCCGGGAACGCGTCGGTGGCGGCGCGCGCGCGCGCCAGACCGATCTCCTCGCCATGGCGCGCCACCAGCGCGTCCTTCAGCCGGTCGCCCCAGGTGCGCGCCGCCTCGGCCAGCTCGGCCTCGACCGCCTCGGCGTCCGGCAGCGCCGCCATCGGATCGGCCGGGCGCAGCACGAACAGCACGCGCGCCAGCGCCGAGGTGTCGCCGACGCTGACCGAGTACGACTCGACGGCGCCGCCGTACGCGCGCCCGAGAATCGCCGCGAACCGCCGGCGCAGATCGCTGTCGTAGCTGTCGCGCGGCGCGTAGACGAGGCACGACACGAAACGCCGCGCGGCGTCCGGCCGGGCGAACAGCGCCACGCGCTGGCGCTCCTGCAGCCGCAGCACGCCCGTGGCGGTCTCGAACAGGTCGTCGTCGTTGGACTGGAACAGCTCGTCGCGCGGGTAGGCGTCGAGGATGTTGAGCAGCGCCTTGCCGTCGTGGCTGGCGGGCTCGAAGCCGGCGCGCGCCAGCGTGCGCGCGACCTTGTGGCGCAGCAGCGGGATGTCGCGCGGCGAGCTGTGGTAGACGGTCGACGTGAAGAGGCCGGCGAAGCGCCACTCGCCGGTCGCCTTGCCGTCGGCGTCGCGCAGCTTGACCGCGACCACGTCCATCGCGCCGGCGCGGTGCACGCGCGAGGGCCGGTCGCTCTTGACCACCAGCAGCGGCGCCGGTCCCTTCGCGAACGCCGCCAGCGCGGCGCGGCCGGCGGGATGCGGATCGAACAGCCGCTCGTCGTCGCCGCGCAGGATGCCGAGGCCGGAGCCGGGCACGACTTCGTAGGCGATCTCGCCGGTGGCGCCGGGATGGTAGGTGAAGCGGCGGCAGCCGAGGAAGGTGTAGTGGTCGGCCTCCAGCCAGCGCAGGAACGCCGCGGCCTCGGCCGATTCCGGATCGTCCGCCGGCAGGTCGCGCGCCGCGTCGAGCGCCGCCTGGCGCATCGCCTTCCAGTCGGTCACCGCCAGCCGGGCCTCGTCGAGCGCGCGCGCCAGCGCGGCGGCGAGGTCGTCGCGCGCGCCGGCGTCGCCGGCGCGGTCGATCTCCAGCCGCATCACCGATTCACGCCGCGCGCCCGCGACGCCGGCGCCGAAGCCCGTCAAAGCGCCGGCGGCGTCGCGGGCCACCGGCACCACCGGATGCGCCATCAGGCCGACCGCGAGGTCGCGCCGCGCCAGCTCGATGCGGACCGAGTCGACCAGGAACGGCATGTCGTCGTTGACGATCTCCACGACGCTGCCGCGCGCGGCGTACCCGTGCGTCCCGGCCACGGGGTCGTAGACGCGCAACTTGACGGCGCCGGCGTCGCGCGCCGCGAGGAAGCCGAACAGCGCGAGGCTTTGCGCCGCGCGGGTCTCCGGCGCGACGGCGGCGACGTCCTCGGGCGCCAGCCCCTCGTGCAGCGCCCGCGCGAAGCGCGCGGCGTCCTCGCCGCCCCGCGCGCGCGCGGCGGCGACGACCGCGTCGAGCGCGTCCGCGGATCCGTCGGATGCGCGCTGAGTCATGGCGTCCTCCCTGCTCGCGACGTCTTGGTCGGCGGCTTCCGCCGCCGGTCTCCGCTGTGGAATGCTAGCGCATCGTCCGCCCCGCCACCATGGTTTGGCAAGTGAGCGCCCATGGTGAAATCCGGGCATGCGACGGGATCGGGGGACCTTGATCGACGGCCGGGCGGCCGACATACGCCGGCCGGCTGGAGAACGCGCCCGTTTTCACTGGTGGCGACACTGTCGAGTGCGGCACAACATGGTCCACGACCGACCATATGTTGTGTTGAGTGCGAATTGTACCGCTACGGACGGCGTTTCTCGATCACCGTCGCGTGTCGCCGCGCCGAACGCTTGACAATCTGGTCCGACTCGGCGGAAATCAGGCAGATGCGCGTTTTGTTCTCTTTTCGACCGCACCGCAATATCAATTCCGACTGAGGCGTATGGTCAATAAAGAGGAATCAAAATCCCTTTGTTTTCAGATGATTGCCTCTGATTACTTGAGATTCATGGCCAATGAATAAGTTTGGCCGTGACTCGATCTTTGAACGTCATATGATCGACATATAGTAGCTAAGTGACGGACCTCACCAACATCTAGTGAGTATCAACAAGCCATCCTTTCCACAGGGGTGGATAACAGGTGAGACGGGGGCGCCAAGTGTTTGATGTAGTTCAGCTTCAGAGCGGTGGACGGGTTGTGACCGATCCCGGTCGCGACGACAAGCTCACGGCCTTCGGCAAGGCGACACTGTCCGACCGCTATCTGCTACCCGGCGAGACCTACCAGGATCTATTCGCCCGCGTGGCGCTGGCCTACGCCGACGACGACGCGCACGCCCAGCGGCTCTACGACTACATCTCCAACCTCTGGTTCATGCCGGCGACGCCGGTGCTGTCGAACGGCGGCACGACCCGCGGCCTGCCGATCTCCTGCTTCCTCAACGAGGCCAACGATTCGCTCGAGGGCATCCTCAAGCTGTGGAACGAGAACGTCTGGCTGGCGGCGCGCGGCGGCGGCATCGGCTCCTATTGGGGCAATTTGCGCTCGATCGGCGAGAAGGTCGGGCTGAACGGCAAGACCTCGGGCGCCATCCCCTTCATCCGCGTGATGGATTCGCTGACGCTGGCGATCTCGCAGGGGCTCGCTGCGGCGCGGCTCGGCGGCGGTCTACCTGCCGATCAGCCACCCCGAGATCGAGGAGTTCATCGAGATCCGCCGCCCGACCGGCGGCGATCCCAACCGCAAGGCGCTGAACCTGCACCACGGCATCCTCATTCCCGACGCCTTCATGCGCGCGGTCGAGGCCGACGAGGAATGGGCGCTGACCTCGCCCAAGGACGGCGCGCCGCTGCGCAAGGTCTCGGCGCGGGCGCTGTGGATCCGCATCCTGACGGCGCGCGTCGAGACCGGCGAGCCCTACATCGTCTTCATCGACCACGTGAACCGCGCCCTGCCCGAGCACCAGAAGCTCCAGGGCCTGACGGTCAAGACCTCGAACCTGTGCAGCGAGATCACGCTGCCGACCGGCATCGACCGCTTCGGCCGCGAGCGCACGGCCGTGTGCTGCCTGTCGTCGCTGAACCTCGAGACGTATTTCGAGTGGCACGAGCATCCGACCTTCATCGAGGACGTGATGCGCTTCCTCGACAACGTGCTGCAGGGCTTCATCGACAACTGCGGCGCCGATTTCGAGCGCGCCGCCTACGCCGCGATGCGCGAGCGCAGCGTCGGGCTCGGCGTCATGGGCTTCCACTCCTTCCTCCAGGCCAACGGCATCCCGCTCGAATCGGTGATGGCGAAGGTCTGGAACAAGAAGATGTTCAAGCACATCAAGTCGGGCTGCGACGCCGCCTCCGTTAAGCTCGCCGACGAGCGCGGCGCCTGCCCCGACGCGGCCGATTTCGGCATCAAGGAGCGGTTCTCCAACAAGCTGGCGATCGCGCCGACGGCGTCGATCTCGATCATCTGCGGCGGCACCTCGCCCGGCATCGAGCCGATCGCCGCCAACGTCTTCACGCACAAGACGCTCAGCGGCTCGTTCAGCGTGCGCAACCCGCATCTCCAGAAGGTGCTGGCCGCGAAGGGGCGCGACGACGAGGACACGTGGACGGCGATCACGCTCGACCGCGGCTCGGTGCGCGGCCTCGACTTCCTCGACGACGACGAGAAGGCGGTGTTCAAGACCGCGTTCGAGCTCGACCAGCGCTGGCTGATCGAGCACGCCGCCGACCGCACGCCGTCGATCTGCCAGTCGCAGTCGCTCAACGTCTTCCTGCCGGCCGACGTGCACAAGCGCGACCTGCACCAGATCCACATGATGGCGTGGAAGCGCGGCGTGAAGAGCCTCTACTACTGCCGCTCCCTCAGCATCCAGCGCGCCGAGTCGGCGGCCGGCGACACCGCCGGGCCGATCCTCGACACGCTCACGGCGACCCACCCCGGCGCCCCCGCCGACCTGCCTCTCGCCGCCATGGGCGGGGGAGAGGCCAACAACTACGAAGAGTGCCTCGCGTGCCAGTAGTCTGACGCCCGGCGGACGGGCGTCGTCCAGAGTACCGGCCGGTCCGTCCCGCGCGCCCGATGGCGGCGGCGGACCGGCCGCTTCTTCTCCGGCCCGCGCCCGTCGCGGGCGTCCCCGCATCCGACCGACCGCGAAGCCGCCCCATGTCCCTGCTCGACGCCAAGCCGATCTACAAGCCGTTCCACTATCCCTGGGCCTACGACGCGTGGCTGACGCAGCAGCGCATCCACTGGCTGCCCGAGGAGGTGCCGCTGGCCGACGACGTCAAGGACTGGCGCAACAAGCTCAGCGAGTCCGAGCGCCATCTGCTGACGCAGATCTTCCGCTTCTTCACCCAGGCCGACGTCGAGGTGAACAACTGCTACATGCGGCACTACGCGCGGGTGTTCAAACCGACCGAGGTGCAGATGATGCTGGCCGCGTTCTCCGCCATGGAGACCGTGCACATCGCCGCCTACAGCCACCTGCTCGACACCATCGGCATCCCCGAGTCCGAGTACTCCGCCTTCCTCCGCTACAAGGAGATGAAGGACAAGTACGACTACATGCAGGGCTTCAACGTCGATTCGAAGGCCGACATCGCCAAGACCCTGGCCGTGTTCGGCGCCTTCACCGAGGGCCTGCAGCTGTTCGCCAGCTTCGCGATGCTGCTGAACTTCCCGCGCTTCAACAAGATGAAGGGCATGGGCCAGATCGTCTCGTGGTCGGTGCGCGACGAGACCCTGCACTGCAACTCGATCGTGCGGCTGTTCCGCACCTTCGTGGCCGAGAACCCCGAGATCTGGACCGAGGAGCTGCGGCGCGAGCTCTACATCGCCTGCTCGACCATCGTCGACCACGAGGACGCCTTCATCGACCTCGCCTTCGAGATGGGCGGGATCGAGGGCATGACCGCCGAGGACGTTAAGAAGTACATCCGCTACATCGCCGACCGCCGCCTGACCCAGCTCGACCTCAAGCCGATCTACCGGCTCGAGAAGAACCCGCTGCCGTGGATCGACGCGATCCTCAACGGCGTCGAGCACACCAATTTCTTCGAGAACCGCTCCACCGAGTACTCCAAGGCCTCGACCCGCGGCAGCTGGGAGGAGGCGTTCGCCTGACTCGAGGCGCTTGGCCGGCTTCGAAATTTATCCAATCCTGACAATAGACTGACGGCGGAAGTTGCTGTATATTCACAGCATGTCTGGTTATGTGAAATACGCGTACCTCGCCTTGGTCGCCGCCCTGCCGGCCGCCGCCCCCGCGTCGGCGGCGGACATCCAGGGCCACGCCATCGGCTACCTTGTCTCGGTCGAGAAGCCACCGGCCGATCTCGGTTTCGAGGCGCAGGTCTCCGCCACCCTGACCAAGACCTGCGAGGGCTGGGGCTACGGCGCGGCGCTGTACTATTCGATCGACCGGACCACCAAGGGCGGCAAGCGCGACCCCAAGGCGGCGATGTCGGACCGCTCCGACATCTACAACGAGCGGATCAAGTTCTCGGAGGCGCTCGACGGCCTCAGCATGGCCTACGAGGCGAGCTACCGCGCCGTCTCGGCCAGCGAGCAGACCCGCGGCACGATCCTGTTCGGCGGCGCCACCGCGCCGGGCACGCTCGACATGAAGTCCGACAAGATCGCACGCAAGGTGCCGGTGCCGGCCGGCGCCCTGCCGCCGGTCGCGCTGCGCGCCGCGCTCATCGACCAGCTCGCCGCGCTGCAACCGTTGCCGCCAGGCGCGCCGGCGCCGTCGTGGAAGGTGACGACCGTCGAGATCGGCCGCTTCCACACGCCGATCGACGCGACCTTCGAGCTCGTGCCGGCGGCCGCCGTGCCGGCCAAACCGCCGCCGCCACCGCCGCGTGGCGCCGTCGTCGTCGCGCCGCCGCCGAAGCTCGATTCCCCGTTGCTCAAGACTCCGAGCTGGACGCTCAAGATGACGTCGAAGGGCGTCGGCGAGTGGGTCGAATCGACGTTCACGCTGCACCAGAGCGGCGTGATCTCGGCCTTCACCTTCAAGCGCGAGGGCTTCGTCTGGCAGGCCTACGCGAAGGAGCTGAACGCCTTCCCGAACCCGGCCTGCGGCGGCCGCTGACGGCGCCGCCTCACTCGAGCGTCAGCTCCAGCGGCCGTTTCAGCTCGTCGGCGGTCACCGGCCGCGGCGCCTTCAACGCCGCCAGCGTCTTGCCCGCGAGGACGACGCGCGCGGTCACGACCAGCGTGCGGCCGTCGAACTTGGTCGCGCCGGGAACGCGCAGTCCGAACGGAATCGGCGCCTGCCAGCCCGAGCGCACGACCTGCTCGGCCAGGATCTCCGGGCCGTTGCGCGCGGCGGTGTCGAGCAGCTGGACCCGCAGCTCGGCGCCGCGCGGCACCGGGCCGGGCTTCCCCAGCGCGGCGGCGCCTCGCACCATCGTCGACGGCGGCAGCGTCTCGCCGCGGGTGACGTCGATCATGGCGCTGTGGAACGACACGGCCGCCCCTGTCGGCGCGATCATGCAGACGAAGCGGAACGCCACCGTCGTTCCCTCGCGCCGGCGGAACACGCCGGTGCCGCTCACCGTCGTCGCGATGGCCTGGGAGCCGACCATCTCCTCGGTGCGCTCGATCAGCACCCACGGCATGCCGTCGAGCGCGATGGCGCCGAACGCCTGGTCCTTCTCGCGTGTCTCGATGCCGACCTTGCCGGCGCAACGCGAGATCGCGGTCGACGAGATGCCCTCGCCGTCGCCCTGCGCGCTGCCCGCCGCCGGCGCCGCCGCCGCGAGCGCGCCGACGACCGCGATCCACCGCCGATGACCACCACGCATGCCCGCCTCCACCGTGCCGGCGCGCCACGGCGCCGCGCGCATGCTAGCGTCCCCGCCGCTCCACGCCAACGCGGCCGTCCATGACCAAGACCGTCCTCGTCGTCGGCGCCTCCGGCATCGTCGGCCGCGCCGTCCTCGCGCTCCAGAACGCCGCGCCCGGCGCGCGCGCCATCGCGGTGTCGCGGCGCGCGCCGGACCTCGAGGGTCCGCACCGCCATATCGCGCTCGACCTCGCCGACGCCGGAGCGTGCGCGGCGGCGATGGAGTCGGCCGCGGACGTCACGCACGTGGTCTACGCCGCGTTGTTCGAGAAGCCCGGCCTGATCCAGGGCTGGCACGAGCGCGACCAGATGGAGACCAATCTGGCGATGCTGCGCAACGTCATGGCGCCGCTGGAGACGGTCGCGAAAGGCTTGCGCCACGTCACGCTGCTGCAGGGCACCAAGGCCTACGGCGTGCATCTCAAGCCGTTCAAGGTGCCGGCGCGCGAACGCTGGCCGCGCCACGGCCACGACAACTTCTACTGGCTGCAGGAGGATTGGCTGCGCGCCGCCCAGCGCGGCAAGGACTGGACCTTCACCGTCCTGCGGCCACAGGTCGTGTTCGGCCACGGCCCCGGCAGTCCGATGAACATGCTCTCGGCGCTCGGCGCCTACGCGACGCTGCTGAAGGCGCGCGGCGAGCCGCTGCATTGGCCCGGCGGCGCGCCCTACGTCGCCTCCGCGACCTGCGCCAAGCTGCTGGCGCGCGCCATCGACTGGGCCGGCGGCAGCCCGGCGGCGGCCGGCGAGACGTTCAACATCGCCAACGGCGACGTCTACGTCTGGCGCAACCTCTGGCCGGCGATCGCGGCGGCGTTCGGCATGGCCGAAGGCGAGGCGCGGCCGCTGCGGCTGGCCGAGGACATGCCCGGCCGCGAGGCGGAATGGGCGGCGATCACGAGGGCGCACGGGCTGCGGCCGACCACGCTGCGCGATTTCGTGGGCGACTCCTTCATCTACGCCGATTTCCAGTTCGCCCACGGCCGCGAGCGGCCGGGTCCGCCGATCATCGTCAGCACCGTCAAAGCGCTGCTCGCCGGCTTCCACGACGCCGTCGACACCGAGGACATGCTGGCGGATTGGTTCGACGAACTGCGCCGCCTGCGCTATCTCCCGCCGCTGTGATGGCACGACGGCGGCGTAGTCATGTCATCCCGAGCGCAGCGAGGGATCTTGGCGCCGGCGAAAGATTCCTCGCTGCGCTCGGAATGACAGTCTAGACGTCGTTCCAGATTCCGCTCCGGAGACCCCGATGATCCCGCGCACGCTGTTCACGCCAGAGCACGAGATGTTCCGCGATTCCGTGCGCCGCTTCGTCGACGAGGAGATCGCGCCCCACTACGCGCGCTGGGAGAGCGAGGCGATGGTGCCGCGCGAGGTCTGGCGCAAGGCGGGCGCGGCGGGGATGCTGCTGTGCGAGGTGCCGGAGGAGTACGGCGGACCGGGCGGCGATTTCCGCCATTGCACCATCGTCATGGAGGAGATCGGCCGGGTCGGCGCGACCGGCGTGTTCTTCGGCCTGCACTCCGACATCGTCGCGCCCTACATCCTGAAATACGGATCGGAGCAGCAGAAGAAATCGTGGCTGACGCGCATGGCCAGCGGCGACGCGATCGGCGCCATCGCCATGACCGAGCCGTCGGCCGGCTCGGATCTGCAGGCGATCCGCACCACGGCGCGGCGCGACGGCGACAGCTACGTGATCAGCGGCCAGAAGGTGTTCATCTCCAACGGCCAGACCGCCGACCTGGTGATCGTCGCCTGCAAGACCGATCCGGCGCTGGGCGCCAAGGGCACCAGCCTGATCGTGGTCGAGACCGACCGGCCGGGCTTCCGCCGCGGCCGCAAGCTCAAGAAGCTGGGCATGCACTCGCAGGACACCTCGGAGCTGTTCTTCGACGACGTGCGCGTGCCGGTGGCCAACCTGCTGGGCGACGAGGGCCAGGGCTTCACGCTGCTGATGAACGAGCTGGCGCAGGAGCGCCTGACCCAGGCGATCCGCGCCGTGGTCGCGTCCGAGGCGGCGATGCGCTGGACGCTCGAGTACGTGCAGGAGCGAAAGGCCTTCGGCAAGCCGATCGGCGCGTTCCAGAACACGCAGTTCAAGCTGGCCGAGCTGCAGGCGCAGATCACCGCGCAGCGGGTGTTCGTCGACCGCTGCGTCGAGCTGCATCTGGAGCGCAAGTTCGACTCGGTCGACGCCGCCATGGCCAAGATGCTGACCACGGAGCTGCAGGCCAAGGTGGTCGACGAGTGCCTGCAGTTCTTCGGCGGCTACGGCTACATGGCCGAGTTCCCGATCGCGCGCGCCTATGTCGACGCCCGCTACGCCCGCATCGCCGGCGGCTCGATCGAGGTGATGAAGACCATCATCGCGCGCAGCATGATGGGGCGGTAGCGCGGGGCGACCGACGCGAGTGGCAGCCTACGTTTTCAGCCACGCGACGATGAACCGCGCCACGGCGTGCGGGTCGTCGAGGTCGAGGAAGCCGCCGGCGGCGTCGGCCAGCCAGTCGGCGCGGGGCGCCGCGACCACCAGCAGGCCGGGATCGTCGGCGGCGCGCAGCTTGCGGCCGTGGGCCGCGCGCCACACCTCGATCTTGTCGTGCGGCCGGGTCGAGAAGCCCTCGACCAGGATCAGGTCGACCGGTTCCATCCGCGCCACCAGATCCTCGAGCGCGATGGCGCCGCCGTCGCGGTTCTCGCGCATCAGCGCCCAGCGCAGGTCGGAGGCGACCATCACCTCGTGGGCGCCGGACTGGCGGTGGCGCCACGAATCCTTGCCCTCGCTGTCGACGTCGAAGCCGTGGTGCGAGCGCTTGATCGTCGACACGCTGATTCCGGCGGCGCGCAGCGCCGGGATCAGGCGTTCGATCAGCGTGGTCTTGCCGCTGCCGCTCCAGCCGACGATGCCCAGAAGTTTCATGCCGCCGGTATAGGGGGGTTCGCGCGGTTTGCCCACCGCGCCTTGTCAATCGCGGATCGCGAAGCGCGCCGCGTCGCCGGCGCGCGCGACCACGACGCCGATCCGCGCCGCGTCGGGCGCGCCGCCGATGCGCAGCGCCGCCAGCAGCGTCCCGGCCTTGTCCTCGCCGACGCCGATCAGCAGGCCGCCCGACGTCTGCGGATCGTGGAGCAGGCCGATGCGCGGATCGTCGGCGCGCGGCCCGTCCAGCGTCGCGGCGCGCGCCGCCCGGGCGTTGCTGGGCGCCAAGGTGCTGGCGAACCCACGCGCCAGGCAGTCCAGCGCGCCGGGCAGCGCCGGCAGCGCGCCCAGCGACAGCGCCGCGTCGTGGCCGGACGCGCGCAGCATCTCCAGCAGATGGCCGCCGAGCCCGAAGCCGGTGACGTCGGTGGACGCCGCCACGCCATGGCCGCGCGCCAGCGCGCCGGGGCCGGCGTTCGACCGCAGCATCGATTCGATGGCCGCCGCGATCCACGGTCCGCGCGCCTCGCCGCGCATGTCGGCCGCGAACAGCGCGCCGGTGCCCAGCGGTTTGGTCAGGATCAGCGCGTCGCCCACCCTCAACGCGCCTTTGCGTAGGAGTTGATCTGGCGCCGCCAGCCCGTTGACCGTGAGACCCAGCGCCAGCTCGGGACCCTCGCCGGTGTGGCCGCCGATCAGGATGGCGCCGTCGCGCGCCAGCTCCTCGGTCACGCCGCGCAGCAACGCGCCGAGATCGGCCTCCTGCAGCGCCTCCGGCGCGTGCGGCAGCACGGCCGTCATCAGCGCGCTGTGCGCCGCGGCGCCGGTGGCGTGGAGATCGGACAGGCAGTGCAGCGCCGCGATGCGGCCGAACAGCCAGGGATCGTCGATCAGCGCGCGGAAGAAATCGACGCTCTGCACCAGCGCCTTGCCCGGCGGCACGGCGATGGCGCTGGAATCCTCGGCGTCGCGCACGCCCAGCAGGATGTCGTCGCGCTTCGGGATGTCGACGCCGTCCAGCGCGCGGCGCAGCACGTCGCCGCCGATCTTGGCGCCGCAACCGGCGCAGCGCATCGCGACCAGGGCGGCGTCGCCCGGCGCGGCCATCGCCGCGCCGCCGCCCATCGCCGCCATGCCGGGACGCAGCGTCTGGTACATCCGCATGAAACGCCGGTCGATGCGGTCCTTCCAGCGCCACACCCAGTCGCCGCGGAACCACAACCACGGCCCGCGCGCGCCGATGGCGTGCTTGTCGCCGGTCGAGATCAAGGTCAGGAAATGCCGCTGCGGCGCGTAGCGTTCGAGCGGCGCGTCGGGCCGCGCCAGCAGATTGCGCGCCAGCACCGGCCCCTCGCGCACCGCGAACACGCCGGCCTTGGCCAGCGGCCTGGGCTCGAACGCGACGATGTCGCCGGCGCCGAAGATGTCGGCGTGCGAGATCGAGCGCAGGGACGCGTCGACGCGCATGAAGCCGGACCCGTCCACGGCCAGGCCGGCGGCGCCAAGCCAGCCCGGGGCGCCGGCGTGCGTCGTCCAGACCGCGAGATCGCAGGGCAGCGTCGCGCCGTCCGACAACACCACCGCGTCGGCCCGCACCTCGGTCACGCCGAGCCCGAAGCGCGCCGCGACGCCGCGTTCCGCCAGCGTGCGCGCGAAGGCGCGCTGGACGGCGGGCGGGTGCGTCGGGAGCGGCGTGCCTGATTTCGAGACCAGCGCGAAGCGCGCGCGGCCGCCAAAGCCGGCGTTCTTCAGGCGCACCTGCAAGGAGAGGCAGAGTTCGACGCCGCCGGCGCCGCCGCCGACCACGACGATGTCCAGCGGCGCGCCGTCGTGGGCGCGCAGCCGCCCCTCCAGCGCCGCCCAGCGCGCGCGGAACACGTCGACCGGCTTCACCGGCAGCGCGAAGCGGTCGGCGCCGGGGATGGCGCGCATGTCCGGCCGCGAGCCGATATCCAGCGACAGCCGCTCGTACGCCACCGGCGGCCGGCCGGCGCACAGCACCCGCTGGCCCATCGGATCGAGCCCGACCGCCTCGGCATGGTACAGCCGGGCGCCGGCCGCGACGCAGAGCGGCCGCAGGTCGATGTGGCATTCCTCCGCCGTGTAGTGGCCCGCGATCAGACCCGGCAGCATGCCGGAGTACGGCGTCTCGAGGTCGCGCGCGATCACGGTGATCCGGACATGCGCGGGCCGCGTCATCGCCGCCTGGCGCAGCACCTCGACATGCGAATGGCCGCCACCGACCAGCACCAGTTCCAGGCGCGCGGGCGCGTCGGTGGTCATGCGGTGTGGCGGGCGGAGTCGGTCATGGCGCGCGCACTCTAGCGGGCGGTCGCCGCGGGGTCACGGCGCCGCCTCACCCTCCCTTCTCCCCCGTCTTCGGGGGAGAAGGTGTCTGGATCGGGGTGATGGTTCACGGAAAAGTCCGGGCGGATGGGTAACAGCGCGGGCATGCGATGGAGGCGTGCGCGGTGGGGTCAGGCCTGCAAAACGGCAAATTTGGTCGCGCGCGTCGGGAAAAATGCCGTTTTGCAGGCCTGACCCCAAATGCCCAGGGTCACGGCGCGGCGTCGTCGATGCGCCCGCGGATCATCCCGTCCCGGAACGTTCGGAGACTTGGTGGACACCGTGCGGCGACATGGTGGACCCATCGCCGGCTCGACGTGGCGGGGTTGGGCCGGGCGATGCGGCCTGCTACACGGGCGCGCGCGGCGGCGCCGATCTCCCGCCCGGTCGTACCGACGGATCCATGCCGCCCGCTCCCCTTCCCGCCGCCACGCCGCGCCGCGACCCGATGACGCCGGGCATGATCGCGCTGCTGGCGCTGCTCTCGGCGTTCGGGCCGATGTCGATCGACATGTATCTGCCGGCGCTGCCGACCTTGGCGCGCGATTTCCGCGGCACCCCGGCGGATATCCAGCTCACGCTGACCGCCTTCGTGATCGCCTTCGGCTTCGGGCAGATCGTCTACGGGCCGTTGGGCGACCGCTTCGGCCGTAAGCCGGTCCTGCTGGGCGGGGTGGCGCTCTACACCGTCGCTAGCGCGCTTTGCGCGCTGGCCGCCGATTCCGGCTACCTCGTGGCGCTGCGCTTCCTCCAGGGACTGGGCGCCTGCGCCGGTTCGGTGATGGCCCGCGCGATGGTGCGCGATCTGGCCGAGCGCGACCGCGCCGCGCAGGTCATGTCGATCATGATGGCTTGCGTCGGTCTGGCGCCGATGCTGGCGCCGCTCGTCGGCAGCGAGTTGCTGGAGCGCTTCGGCTGGCGCGCCATCTTCTGGTTGCTCACCGGTTTCGGGATCACCTGCCTGCTGGCCGGTGGTCTGGGCACCCGCGAGACCTTGAAGCCCGAGCATATTCAGAAGCTTACGCCGGGTCCGCTGGCACGGCGCTACGTCGCTCTGGCGACCACGCGCGATTTCGTCGGCTACGGGCTGACCGGCGGCTTCCTGTTCGCGGCGATGTTCTCCTACATCTCCGGCTCGTCCTTCGTGTTCATCGACCGCTACGGCTTCACGCCGCGCGAGTACGGCCTGCTGTTCGGCCTGAACATCGTCACGATGATCTCCGGCGCCACTCTCAACAGCCGCATGGCGCGCCGGTTCGGCGCCGGCCCGGTCCTGCGCCGCGTCGTCTGGGTGCCGTTGATCGCCGGTTCGGCGCTGATCGTCGCCGGCGTGGTCGAGACCCGGACCGGTATGCTCGGGCCGTGGCCCTTCATTCCCTTGTGCATGGCGCTGGTCGGTTCGATGAGCGTCGTGGCGCCCAATTCCACCGCCAGCGCGATGCAACGCTTCCCGCACATGGCTGGAACCGCCTCATCCCTGCTCGGATTGACCCAGTTCGGGTTGGGCGCCGTTTTCGGCGTCGCGGTCGGCCATCTTCTTGATGGCACCATCCTGCCGATGGCCGCGTTCATGGGGCTGGGCGGGGTCCTCTGCTTCACCGCGCACCGGGCGCTGGTACGCGCCTAGAGGGGGCGCCGTCTCCGGCCGGCCGGGCGGAGCGATTCCAGCCCGCCAAAAAACACCGATATTCCAATGACATAGGATTGACGCCTCGCGTGGTTTTCGGCATAATGCAGCAAGTTATTGTTCCTTCGTCGGACCATCGTCCGTCCGACCGACCGCGGGGTTTTCCTTCGCCATGACGAAATCGGAACTGATCGCCAAGCTCGCGGCGCTCAATCCGCACCTGTACCAGCGGGACGTCGAGCGCATCGTGGCGACGATCTTCGACGAGATCGCCAGCGCTTTGGCGCGCGGCGACCGGGTCGAGTTGCGGGGCTTCGGCGCGTTCTCGGTGAAGCAGCGCGATTCGCGCACCGGCCGCAATCCGCGCACGGGCGAGCAAGTGTCTGTTTCGGAAAAGAAAGTGCCGTATTTCAAGACCGGCAAGGATCTCCGCGACCGCATCAACAAGGAATTCGCGGCGCAGCTCGCGACGCAGGGCATCTTCGTCGACGCGACCAAACTGCGCTGAACCGCGGGCGCGGCGACCTCGCCGCCGACAATCTCGCGACGACACGTCCCGCCCCCAGCCTTTGCGGCGGCGCGCCGGCCGGCTAGGCTGGCGTCATGAAAACCCTCTCCCGCATCCTGCTCGCGGCGTTCATGCTGATGGGCGCGGTGTTCGCCGTCAGCAACCGCGAGCTGGTCGAGCTACGCTTCTGGCCGTTACCCGACATCTGGGTGATGCCGCTGTTCCTGGTCATCGTCCTGATGCTGCTGATCGGCGTGCTGGTCGGCCTGAGCATGGGTTGGTTCACCGGCCGCAAGCACCGTCGGATCGGGCGCGAACGCGGCGAGGAGGCCGACCGGCTGGGCCGCGAGGTCGCCCGTCTCAAATCCGAACTCGCGCAGCGCGACGCCGAGACCGCCAAGGCGGCGGGCAAGGCCGCCGCGTCGACCACCGAGATCCGCGCGCTGGAGCGCCAGGCCGCCCTGGTCGATCCCGACGCGGCCGACGCCGCCAAGGTCGTCCGCTGATGCGCATCCTGGACGCCAACGAGGTCGACGCCGCGCTCGACGATCTCGCCCTGATCGACCGCCTGCGCGACACCTTCCGCGCCGGCGTCGAGATGCCGGTGCGCCACCATCACCCCATCCCCGCGGCGACCGGTCCCGGCTCGGCCGACGCCATGCTGCTGCTGATGCCCGCGTGGGCGACGCCGCCCAAGGATCGCGGCGGCGCCACTGGCCGCATCGGCGTGAAGATCGTGACGGTGTTCCCCGACAACGGTCTGAAATCGCTGCCCGCGATCTACGGCCAGTACCTGCTGCTCGACGGCGCCACCGGCGCGTCGCTGGCGCTGCTCGACGGCACCATGCTGACCAAGCGCCGCACCGCGTGCGCGTCAGGTCTGGCGGCCGGCTATCTGGCCCGGACGGACGCCGCCTCGCTGCTGGTGATCGGCACCGGCGCGCTGGCGCCCCATCTTGCGCGCGTCCACTGCAAGGTGCGGCCGTCGATCCGCGACGTCGCGATCTGGGGCCGCACGGCGGCGCACGCCGAATCTCTGGCGCGCGAGCTGTCGGAGTCGTTGCCCAAGGCGCTGGGCCGCGCCGTGACCGTCCGCGCCGCCGCCGACCGAGAGGCCGGCGTGCGCGGCGCCGACATCGTCTCGTGCGCGACGCTCTCGAAGACGCCGCTGGTCGAGGGCGCCTGGCTTAGGCCCGGCGCGCATGTCGATCTGGTCGGCGCCTACACGCCCGCGATGCGCGAGAGCGACGACGCCGCGGTGCGGGCCGCGATGGTGTTCGTCGACACCAAGGCCGGCGCCTTGAAGGAGGCCGGCGACATCGTGCAGCCGTTGCAAGCCGGCGAGATCGACGAGGACGACGTGCTGGCCGACCTGTTCGACCTCGCCCATGGCCGCCACCGCGGCCGCGAGCCCCGTGACGGGAGCGGGATCACGCTGTTCAAATCGGTCGGCTGCGCGCTCGAGGATCTCGCCGCGGCGGAGCTGGCGGTCGAGCGCCCGTGAGGATCGCGGCGATCTCCGACATCCACGGCAACCGCCTCGCGCTGGAGGCCGTGCTCGACGACATCCTCAGACGCGGCGTCGATGCGACCGTCAATCTCGGCGACATCCTGTCGGGGCCGCTCGATCCCGTCGGCACCGCCGGCATCCTGATCCCGCTCGACCTGCCGACCATCCGCGGCAACCACGAGCGGCACGTGCTCGACGATCCCGCGGCGAGGCTCGGCAGGACCGACGCGTTCACGCGTGGCGCGCTGGGCGACCGCGAGCGCGGCTGGCTGCGCGCGCTGCCGGAGACGCTGAGGCCGTCGGACGCGGTGTTCATGTGCCACGGCACGCCTGGCAGCGACCTGGTCTACTTCATGGAGGACGTCGACGGGGCGACCACGCGGCGCGCGACACTGGACACCGTCACCCAGCGCGCCGGCGACTGCCGCGCCGAGGTGATTCTGTGCGGCCACACCCATGTGCCGCGCAGCCTGCGATTGGCGGACGGGCGGCTCGTGGTGAATCCCGGCAGCGTCGGATTGCAGGCCTACACCGACGTCGAACCGAATCCGCACGCCGTCGAAATCGGCTCGCCGCACGCCCGCTACGCCGTGATCGAGAAGCGCCGCCACGGCTGGCGCGTCGAGCATGTCGAGCTGGACTACGACTGGCACGCCGCCGCTCGCCAGGCCGCCGCCAACGGCCGCGACGACTGGGCGCGCTGGCTCGCGACCGGCTGGAACTGACGGCGGAGGCGCGGGCACGATGCACGTCCTCATCATCGGCGCCGGAATCATCGGCCTGTCGGCCGCGCGGGCGCTGCTGCGCGACGGGCACCGCGTCACGGTCGTCGAGCAGGGGCCGATTCCGAATCCGCAGGGCACGTCGGTCGATTCGCACCGCCTGATCCGCCGGCCCTACGGCACCGAGACCGGCTACATGCGGATGATCACGCACGCCTACGCGGCGTGGAACCGCTGCTGGGACGATCTCGGCGTCAAGCTGTGCGTCGACACCGGCTCGCTGTCGCTGAGCGCGCGGGGCGACGACCGGCAGGCGGAGTCGCTCGCGCTGCTGCGCGCCGAGGGCTATCCGGTCGAGGTGTTCAGCGCCCGCCAGCTCGGCGAGCGCTATCCCATGATCGATCCCGCCGGCATCGAGACGGCGTTCCTGTCGCCGGAGGGCGGCGTTCTGCTGGCCGACCGCATCGTCGTGGCGCTGGCGCGCTGGCTGGCCGAGCGCGGCGCGACCTTGCGCGCCGACACGCGCGTCGTCGACATCGACCTGGACGCCGCCGCGGCGACGCTGGCGGGCGGCGAACGCCTCGCGGCCGATCTGGTGCTGGTGGCGGCCGGCGCTTGGGTGGGCGCGATCGCGCCGTCGATGGGGAAACTGGTCGAGCCGTCGCGCCAGGTCGTGGCCTACATCGATCTGCCCGACGATCTCGCGCGCGGCTGGGCCGAGCATCCTTCGCTGCTGTCGGTCGGCGCCGATAGCGGCTTCTACCTCGTGCCGCCGGTGGCGCGGCCCGATGGCACCCGCACCCGGCTGAAGATCGGCGACCACCTGTTCAGCCGAGTCGGCGATCCCGCCGCCGATCCGCGCGTCGCGTCAGCCGAGGAGACGCTGGAGGTGGTCGAGCAGGCGCGGGGCCGGCTGCGCGATCTCGACCGCTACCGCATCGCCGAGGGCAAGGTCTGCTACTACACCGTCGACATCCGCGACGGGCATGAGACGTTCCGCTCGCTGCCGCTGGGCCGCGCCGCGTGGGCGATGTCGAACTGCTCCGGCCACGGCTTCAAATTCGCCGCCTGCCTCGGCGAGGCCTTCGCCGACATGGTCGCCGGCCGCCGCGCGGCGGACGCGTTCACGCGCTACGCGGCGGGGGAAATGTCGTAGGATCGCGCGCCTGTTCTCCGGGGGGAGGAACGCCAGCATGGCCGACGTCGAAATCCGCAAGATCGTCACCGCCGTCGAGGAGACGTGGCACGACGGCGGCGCGCCGCTCGACGAGCCGGTGCGCAAGGGCGCCATCGGCGCGGTGATCCGCAACCCCTACGCCGGCGCCTACGAGCCCGACATCCAGCCGATGATGAAGGCGCTGGAGCCGCTGGCCGTCGACATCACGCGCCGCCTGATCGCGGCGCTGGGCGCCCGCGGCGCCGAGATCGAGTCCTACGGCAAGGGTGCCATCGTCGGGACAGCCGGCGAGCTCGAGCACGCCGCGCTGTGGCACCAGCCCTCGGGCTACGGCATCCGCGAGGCGATGGGCGGCGCCAAGGCGATCGTGCCCTCCACGGTGAAGGTCGCCGCCGCCGGCGCCACCATCGACATCCCGCTGCACCACGCCAACGCCGCCTATGTGCGCAGCCATTTCGACGCCATCGAGTTCCGTGTGCCCGACGGGCCGCGTCCCGACGAGATCGTCTACATCGTGGCGCTGGCCATTGGCGGCCGCCCCCACGCCCGCGTCGGCGGCCTCACGCCCGCCGAGATCAAGCTGTGGGACGGGCAGCGGTAGCGCAGCGGATCATCCGCCGTCTCAGGACCTGTATCCGCCGCGTCACTTCGGACACCAGCCGTCCCTGCGGCCGCCGCCGTAGACGTGCGCGAGGCCGCGCTCCAGCAAGGCGGCGCCGAGATCGGCGCCGTCGCGCGTCGACAGCCGCGCCACGATGCGGCCGCCGTACTTGTCCTCCGACAGATCGCGCAGCCACACCTCGCGGCCCCCGACGCGCTCGACCACGAAATCGCGCGCGTCGCGGGCGCGCTGTCGTTCCTCCGGGCAACGGCCGTGCAGCTCCGGCGTGTCGACGCCGCGCAGCCGCACGTCGGTCACCAGCTCCTGGCGCAGCCAGATGCGGGCGCGCACGCGCAGCGTGTCGCCGTCGACCACGCGCTCGACGAAGCCCGGGATCGGGCCGCTGAGCGGCGACCGTCCGCTATCGGCACCGGCGGTGACGATTCCACCGGCCGCGAGCGCGACCAGCGACAGCACGAACACGACACGACGCATGGCACCTCTCCGGTCCTATGCGTACGCGCGGCGCGTCCGGGCCATCCCCGGTTCGGCAGGCGGCATTCGCGTGTCTGAACGGTGGCGAAGGCGCGGCGGGCGTCGGGAGCACAGCCCGATTCGCTCGATGCGCGCCGTCGGGCACGCTCCGCCGTCATCCCGAGCGCGGCGAGGGATTGTTCAGCGGTGGAAAGATCCCTCGCCGCGCTCGGGAGGACGGGTTTATTCCAGTCGATCAGGACGCTCTAGAAGTCGGTGACCTTGCCGCCGTATTGCCAGTCGCCGTAGCGGGTCGGCTCGGGGCCGGGCGGGCCGCCGATCTCCTCGACCTTGGCGGCGGGCGCGGCCGGCGCCGCGGGCTTCGCCGCCGCCGGCGCCGGCTTCGGCGCGACGACGTGCGTCTTGAGGCGGCCGGCGGCCGGTTCCGGATCGGGGGCGGACGGCTTGGCGCCGGAGGTCTCGTCGCTCATTGGATGGATATGGCCCCGCCGGCGCCCGCCGCCAAGCCTTGATCCGCCGCCGCGAAGGACCATCTTCCCCGCGTCTGGAGGATTTCGATGAACCATCTGCGCACCGGTCTCCTGCTCGCCGCGCTCACCGCGCTGTTCCTCGTCGTCGGCTACGCGCTGGGCGGCCAGGGCGGCATGCTGATGGCGCTCGGCTTCGCGCTGGTCGGCAATTTCGTGTCGTACTGGTTCAGCGATTCGATCGTGCTGCGCATGTACGGCGCGCGCGAGGTCGGACCGGACGACGCGCCGGGCTACTACAACCTCGTGCGCGACCTGGCGGCGCGCGCCGACATGCCGATGCCGCGCGTCTACATCATCGACAGCGACCAGCCCAACGCCTTCGCCACCGGCCGTTCGCCGGCCCATGGCGCCGTCGCCGCGACCACCGGCCTGCTGAACGGACTGAGCCGCGAGGAGGTCGCGGGCGTCATGGCGCACGAACTGGCGCACGTGAAGAACCGGGACACGCTGACCATGACCGTGGCGGCGACCATCTCCGGCGCGATCGGCGCGCTGGGCAGCATCTTCGCGTTCTCGTCGATGTTCGGCGGCCACCGCAACGGCGAGGACCGGCCGAACCCGATCGTCGGCATGGCGATGATGATCCTGGCGCCGATCGCCGCCAGCCTCGTGCAGATGGCGATCAGCCGCTCGCGCGAGTACGAGGCCGACCGCGGCGGCGCCGAGATCTGCGGCAACCCGCTGTGGCTGGCCTCGGCGCTGGGCAAGCTCGAGACGATCGCCCGCGGCGGCGTGCCGAACTATCCGGCCGAGCGCAATCCGGCGACGGCGCACATGTTCATCGTCAATCCGCTGTCGGGCGAGGGCCTCGCCAGCCTGTTCTCGACCCATCCCGCGATGGCCGAGCGCATCGCGCGGCTGCACGCGATGGCCGCCGCCATGCCGCCGGTGGGCCGCGGCCGGTATCCGTCCGCCGCGGCGGCTAGCCCGTGGGGCGCCACTCCGCCGCCGCGTCCGCGCGGTCCGTGGGGTTGAGCGGGGCGGCGGTCGCCTCGACCAGACGGCCACGGCATATCTTCCCTTCTCCCCCGTCTTCGCGGGGAGAAGGTGGCGCGTAACGCCGGATGAGAGGCGCTGCGCGGCGGTCACACGGGATCGCCGTCATCGCGCACGAACACGGCATTGCTGAAGACGAAGACCCCTCATCCCCGCCGCGGCTGCCGCGGCGTACCTTCGGGCACCTTCTCCTCCGAAGACGGGGGAGAAGGGAGGAGAGGCGCTACCGGCAATCATGCCGGCGTCTCGACCAGGCGGCCGCGGCCGTCGGCGCCGGGGCCGAGCGTGATCAGCCGGTCGTGCCACGCCTTGAGCGTCGAGCGGTGGCCGACCGAGACGATGGCCGCGTCGGGCAGGCGCTCGCGCAGCGTGTCGTAGAGCGCCCGCTCCGTCTCCTCGTCGACCGACGCGGTCGCCTCGTCGAGGAACAGCCAGTCCGGCCGGTAGAGCAGCGCGCGCGCCACCGCCAGGCGTTGCTGCTCGCCCGGCGACAACACCCGGGCCCAGTGCGCGACCTCGTCGAGCCTGCCGGCGAGATGGCCGAGGCGCACCGCCGCCAGCGCGTCGCGGATCGCGGCGTCGTCGGCCGGCGTGGCGGGATCGGGATAGCGCACGGCCTCGCGCAGCGAGGCGATCGGCAGATAGGTCTTCTGCGGCAGGAACAACGCCCGCGCGCCCTTGGGCACGCGCACCGTTCCGCGGCCGAACGGCCAGATGCCGGCCAGCGCGCGCAGCAGCGTGCTCTTGCCGCCGCCGGACGGACCCATCACCAGCGCGCGTTCCGCCGGCCGCAGCGCGAGCGCGGACTCCTCGATCAGCGCCGCGCCGCCGTCCGGCAACGACAGCGTCAGGCCTTCGACCGCGATATCCGGCCCGTCGTGTTCGCGCACGGTCGGACCCGCCGGCGTGGCGGCGGCGGCGGCGATGGCGTCCTCGAAGCCGCTCAGCCGCTCCATCACCGCGCGCCACTCCGCGATCTCGCGGTAGTTGTCGACGAAGTACGACAGCGATCTCTGCACCTGTCCGAAGGCCTGCGTGATCTGCATCAGCACGCCCAGCGTGATGGCGCCGGCGAAGAACCGCGGACCGGCGACGATGTAGGGGAAGATGATGGCGATCTGGGTGTAGGTCAGCGAGTAGGTGTTGAGGCGCAGCCGCGCCACGATGATGCGCCAGAGGGTGTCGATGACGCGGCCGAAGCGCGCGACCAGCGCCGGCCGCTCGTGGCGCTCGCCGCGGTAGAGCGCGATAGCCTCGGCGTTCTCGCGCACGCGCACGAGGTCGAAGCGGAAATCGGCCTCCAGCTTCTCCTTCTGGTAGTTGAGCGCGATCAGCGGCCGGCCGACCAGGTGCGCCAGCGCGGTGCCGACCACGGCGTAGACGATGGCGACCCAGACCATGTAGCCGGGCACCGTCGCGCTGCCGCCGGCCAGCGCCAGCGTGATCGGCCCGCCGAGATTCCACAGCAGCGCCACGAAGGAGATGAAGGTGACGACGGCGCCCAGCACGCCCAGCGTCTGCTCGACGGTGTAGTCGACGAATTTGCGGACGTCCTCGGCGATGCGCTGGTCGGGGTTGTCGGCGCCGCGCGTCAGCTCGACATGGTAGTAGGCGCGGCCCGCCAGCCAGCGCTCGAGATACGCCGCCGTCATCCAGCGCCGCCAGCGCAGCTGCAGCGTCTGGCTGACCGTGTACTGCGCGAGGAAAGCGCCGACATAGACGGGCGCCAGCCACGCGAACATCCACATCGACGACCAGAAATCGTCCTCGTTCTTGGCCTCGAGCGAATTGTAGAATTTGCCGTACCAGGCGTTGAACAGCACCTCGGCGCCGACGGTTCCCAGCGTCAGCCCGATCACCAGCACGCCCAGCGCCAAGGCCGGCCAGCGGTCCTCGGAACGGAAATACGGCGTCGCGAGCGTCGCGAGATCGCGGAAGAAGCGGCGGCGGGCGGGCATGGCGGTCCTCGGCTCGGGCGTCGCCGCGCATCCCCTGGCGCGCGGCGCGCGGACCATACCGCGTTCCCCCGTCCGTCGCGCCGCCCGCCTGCCCGGTCTTCGCGAGGGATGCGGAATCGACTAACAAATCGTTCTATTACAGATGATTGCCAGGATATTCTTGCGCGCAATGGGAATACGCGCTATAGTGGTAATTCAATCGAGGCGAGGAGATCGGCGTGTATGTAGCCGCGGCTTTCGCGCTCGCCGTTTGCGTCGCCATGACGTTGGGCGTCGTGGGCGCGATGGTGGAGACGCTCTGACGCCGTAACACGGCGCCCGCCCGGATGGCGGCCGTCGCCCTCGCGCGACGCCCGGGGTATTGTCGTCGCGACATGCCGACGTCGCCGCCGCCATCAGCGTCATCCCCACCCGCCGCCGATCCGATCATCGGGCGCCGGGTGGCGTTGTCCGTGCTCGACGCGGTGCTGCGCCGCGAGCAGCCTTTGGACGACACGCTGGCGCGCGACGCCGGCTTCGCCGCGCTCGATCCGCGCGACCGCGCCTTCGTGCGCCTGCTGCTGGCCACGACCCTGCGCCGTCTCGGCGAGATCGACGCGACGCTGGCGTCGCGGCTCGAGACGCCGTTGCCGCCCAAGGCCGCGGCCACGCTCGACACGCTGCGGCTGGGCGTCGCCCAGCTGTTGTTCCTCGCCACGCCCGCGCACGCGTCGGTCGACACGTCGGTGCGGCTGGTCGAGTCGATCGGGCAGCGCCACCTCAAGGGGCTGGTCAACGCCGTGCTGCGGCGCGTCGCGCGCGACCGCGACGGCGCCTCGCCCGACGGCGCGGACGGCGCCGATCCCGCGCGGCTCAACACGCCATCATGGTTGTGGGAATCGTGGGTCGCCGCCTATGGCGAGGCCACCACCCGCGCCATCGCCGCGGCGCATCTGCACGAAGCGCCGCTCGATCTGAGCGTCAAAGGCGGCGCCGAGACCTGGGCGACGCTGCTCGAGGCCGAGCTCCTGCCGACCGGCACGTTGCGGCGCGCCGCCGGCGGCCGGATCGAGGATCTGCCGGGTTTCGCCGACGGCGCGTGGTGGGTCCAGGACGCGGCGGCGGCGTTGCCGGTGCGCCTGCTCGGCGACGTCGCCGGCCGGTCGGTGCTGGACCTCTGCGCCGCGCCCGGTGGCAAGACGATGCAGCTCTGTGCCGCCGGCGCCCGCGTCACCGCCGTCGATCTCTCGCCACGCCGCCTGACGCGGGTCGGGGAGAATCTCAAGCGCGTCGGACTGACGGCCGAGCTGATCGCCGCCGACGCGACCAGGTGGCGCCCGACGGCGGCGCCCGACGCCATCCTGCTCGACGCGCCCTGCACCGCCACCGGCACCTTGCGGCGCCATCCCGACATCGCGTGGTTGAAGGACCGCGAGGACGTGGCGCGGCTGTCGCTGGCGCAGGACCGCCTTCTGGCCGCCGCCGTGGGGATGCTGCCGGCCGGCGGAACACTGGTCTACGCGGTGTGTTCGCTGCAGCCGGAGGAAGGTCCGGCGCGGATCGAGGCGGCGCTGGCGCGCCTGCCGGTCACCCGGATTCCCGTCCGGCCCGAGGAACTGCCGGGGCTGGAAACAGCCATCACCGCTGCGGGCGATCTCCGGACGCTCCCCTGCCATTGGCCCGAACGCGGAGGGCTGGACGGGTTCTACGCCGCTAGATTGCGGATCAAATAGAAAAAACCATTAGTTTACATATATATGCAACATTTTGTTGACATAGACTCTCAGCTAATATAGCAGTTCCATGTGGCGACACTCCTGTCGCGTCCGCTCCGGGCGCCGGGGGCGGCGCCATCTATTTCGACCTGCCGGGCGGGCGTTTTGGCCCGGGAGATATTTTTCAGGGGCTCGAACGCGCGGACCTGTCCGCGCCGCCGGGCCCGCCGCCGGGGCGATTGGCGCCGTGGCGGCGACCCGCGGATTTCGGGAGCGCCGTGATGGCCAATTTCTTCGGTGGCGGAGGCAACGAGAGCTGGACTGGTGGTTCCGGCAACGAGACCGCCTATGGCGGCGGCGGCCGCGACACGCTTAACGCGGGCGGCGGCAACGACACGATCTACGGCGGGACAGGCAACGACACCATCATCGATGGCGACGGCAACGACACGGCGTACGGCGGCGACGGCAACGACCTCATCTCGCACGGCGGCTCCAGCGGCGACGATATCCTGTTCGGCGACGCCGGTGTCGACACGTTGCTGTCGGGCAGCGACGACGACATCATCTACGGTGGGACGGAGCGCGACACTGCGGCGGCCTCGGACGGCCAGGACACGGTGTTCGGCGGCGACGGCGACGACTTCCTGTTCGGCGGCGTCAACACCACCGCCGGCTGGGTCGACACGGTCTACGGCGAGGTGGGCAACGACACCCTCTATGGCGGCGCGAGCGCCGACCTCGTGTACGGCGGCGTCGGCAACGACATCCTCGGCGGCGATATCGACTACACCACCGTGCTGGGCACGACCGGCGCCGACACGATGTACGGCGACGCCGGCGACGACACGCTGTGGGGCGATCACTTCAACAACAACGCATCCGGCGTGGCCGACACGCTGTTCGGCGGTGCCGACAACGACACGCTCAACGGCGAGGCGGGCGCGGACTCCCTCTACGGCGGCACCGGCAACGACACGCTGATCGGCGGCGACGGCGCCGACATCCTCGGCTTCGACGCCGACCGCACCATCGCCGCCGGCACCGCGTCGACGGTGCGGCTGGGCGACGGCTCGAGCGCGGCGTTCACGATCACCACCGACAGCACCGCCGGACGCAACTGGTCCTACGACCGGTTCGAGGGCGACCTGACCAGCGGCACGGTGGCGTCGCCTACGGGCGACACGCTCGTCGCCACCTCGGGCGCCGACCTGATCGTCATGAACACCGACGATCTCTACATCGGCGGTGTGGCGCAGACCTCGGCGACGGCGCGCGTCAACCAGATCGAGGTGATTCTCGCCGGCGCCGGCGCCGACGTCGTCTCGATGGTCGACGTCACGGGAACGTCCGCCTACACCTCGCTGGCGACCAACATCACGATCGTCGGCGGCGACGGCAACGACGTGATCGCGTCGGGCTCGGGCAACGACCTGGTCGTCGGCGGCGAGCTGTCGAGCGGCGGCAATTCCGGCGGCGCCGACGACCGGCTGTTCGGCGGCCTCGGCAACGACGTCCTCTACGGCGACCTGAACGGCGTCAGCGTCGCCGGCAGCGGCGACGGCGCCGACACGATGTACGGCGGCGACGGCACCGACACGCTCTACGCCGCCGGCGGGAACGACACGTTGTTCGGCGGCGACGCCGACGCCACCGACGACGGCGGCCGCGACCGCCTCTACGGCGGCGACGGCAACGACGCGCTGCGCGACTACGGCAACATCGACCTCGCCTATGGCGGCGCCGGCGACGACGTCATGCGCTTCCACATGACCTCGGGCAACGCCGTCATCTACGGCGACGGCGCGGGCGCGGGCACCGACGGCAACGACGATCTGTTCCTGTCCGGTACCTACGGCACCGTCACCGTCGATCTCGGCGGCGGCAACGACTACTTCGTCACCTACGACAGCCTGGTCGCCGGCAGCGGGATCGACAGCGTGTTCGGCGGCATCGGCGACGATGTGATCTCGGTATTCGCCGGCAACGACTCGATCGACGCCGGCGGCGGCAACGACGCGATCTGGGGCGGCGCGGGCGTCGACACGATCGTCGCCGGCTCCGGCAACGACTACCTCTACGGCGGCAGCGGCGGCACGTCTGGCACGCCGGATATCCTCAACGGCGGCGCCGGCGAGGACTGGTACTACATCAGCAGTTCCGACGCCTACACGACGCTGGTCGAGAGCTGGGCCTCGGCGGCCGACCGCGTGAACCACATCGTGCTGTGGGGCACCTACGATTCCAGCGGCATGGTCGCGGGATCCGGCGTCAACGAGACTGGCGGCACCACGGGTCTGTCGCTCGGATATCTGCTCGGCGCGCACACCGGCGCCGGCGCCGGCGGCGAGGTCAGCATCACCTACACCAGCGCCACCAGCGTCACGATCACGGTCGGCGGCGCCACCATCGTGTTCGATCCCAGGACCGTGGTCGATATCACGATGTGGAACAGCGACGCCTCGATCCTCGACCGGCAGCAGGAGCTGTTCACCTGGGATGACGCCGCGCGCGGAGGTCTCGGCGGCTTCGTCTTCGCCGGGTACATCGGCTGAGGGCGCTGATGGCCGCAGCAATACGGCGAGACTAATACACAATAATCACAGTCTGTTAGTAGATTTGTTTGACATTCTACTAACGAATTGATAGGAAGGTGCGTCGGCCGAAATTTCCGGCGCGATGCCTCCATCTCCGCGATGGAGCGATGGTCTCGGGTGTTTTCGGCGTTTTCAGCGTACCGGGCCGACGATTTTCTGGTCCGGATGTTTTGAAACCAAAAGCATGGAAGGACATCGATAGTGATCGCCTCGGCGCGACGCGTCGCGCCGTAAATCCCTCACTGGAGCACTCTCGCCCGTTCCGGCTCTCCCCAAGGGCCGGCTGTCGACACGGGACAGGGAGCGTGACTACCGCCAGGCAGATACCCGCTCGTCTCGTCTCTCTCTCCGACGGCGATCGATGGCGGCGCCCCGCGACGGCGGGCGAGATGCGACTGCGAGGGGTTCGACGACGGTCACGGTCCTCATCCGCGCCACGCGATCCGCGCGTCATCCGACGCCGGCACGACTGAATTCCGCGCCATCCCGTCAGGACGGCGCGCAGCCAAGGAGGCAGCCATGGTTTTCGGCATCGATCTCGAGGGCGGGCTGGACTGGCGCCGGATCACGAGCATGGCGCTGCACGCGACCGTTCTGGTCCTGGCGTCGACGCTGGGCGTGTTGTGCGTCGCGTCGCTTCTGACGCCGGGCGTGACGCTGACCTGAGCTCGACGGACACGCACGGCGGACGCCGCCGGCGCTGGACTGGACGCACGGAAATCCCGCGCGCGGACACGCGAGACGTGACCCGTGGGAGGGGGGGGACGGGAGATCCGCGAGGATCTCCCGTCTTTTCGTTCAGGGCTGCCGCGACCGCGAATTTTCCGATGATCGGTCGAAATTCATCACTTCCCGGGCGCTAGATCTCCGTAGACGGCAAAATTGAGTTGGCCGGCAGAACTGGTAATTAACTAATTGATATAATTAGTGTTTTTTCATCAAGCGAAGGTTATTTACGCTGCTTTAACGATAGTATACCGATGCCATAAATTGTTATAAATCAACAGCTTGGGGAATCAGGTTGCCCCAAGGTCGAATTTGCCGCAATAAAGCGAGGTCCGCCGTGAGGCGGAACGCGGCTCATAACAGGGTCGTGACGGGGCATAAGCAAGCAATGTGTATGGGACCGGTTTGCGGTCCTCAAGACTTGATCGAAGGTGTGGGACGACATCGATTTTGCCGGGTGAAGGGGTGGGTCGCGTAGTTGGCCCTCGGCGGTGAGCACACCGCCTTCCCAGATGGTTACCGCCGACATCGACCAGGTTTGCCGTGGGGACGGAAAACAGGGTCGCCGGACGAGGCTCGAACGTGGACCGCCGCCTGTAGGTGGCTTCCATGGGTGGAGAAAGCCGCGCTGGAATCGGAGGGCACCTCAGTCGGTCGGACGACGTCGCACCAAAAATATCAGGAAGGTGAGACGATGATGTCCGAGAGATTCCGTGAATTCGTCGAAGGACACTGGGTACCGCCGTTTTCCGAGCGGTTTCGCGAGTACGTCGAAGGACACTGGGAATCGGCGGCCGCCGCGGCGGCGCTGACCTGCTGCATCCTCCTCGTCACCCACATCTGAACCACGACGCGGAACGCCGGCCATGAAAGCGCTTCCACACGGCCAGCGGGCCGACGGCGGGGCCTCGGCCGCGCTGCTTCTGATGACGGCGGCCCTTCTGGCCGTCTCGTGCTTCGTGATCGGCGCCGTTCTCCCGTTTATCGTCGGTAGTTGATCGGTCCGGCGCCACGGGCGCCGGATGGAGGAATTTCGATATGCCAGTCGACCGTATCTCGAGCACCAAGACTCCCGCCCGCGCCGTCGCGCGGACCGCCACGCATCAAGGTCTGTCGGCCGGCTGGTCGGTCGCCGCCGGACTGCCGCTGCTGGTGACGCTCTTGCTGCTGGTCGCGCCGCGGCTGGTCTGACGCAAGCCCGATCCGTCCGCCGGGCGCGCACGCGCCGCCGCGACGCGGTCCGCGCAAGGACGACGGTGGAGGGCTTGCCACCGATCGTCGCGCCGGACCGCCACGCGCGGCGCTGAACGCGCCACGGGGGACGGATCGGTTCGATGGTGACGAGGCCGGCGGCGTGGGGACCGCCGGCCTCCGATCCGTCCGGCGCGGCGGCGCCCGATCCGCCATCCATCGCTTGCCATCGCCGCCATCGACCCGCAGCATCGCCGCGACACCGCGTCCGGGTCCGCGCGTCGTTCTCGCTTCCGCTCCGGGCGCGCGACGCCGCGGTCGACCGCGGTGACGGAGTTGCGCGATGCCCGGTCGTATCTGGTACTTCGTGGCGGCGGCGATATTCGTCGCGTCGATCGCGGGCGCCGTCTGGATCGCGATCGCGCGCACCGGCGGCATGACCGCCGGGTTGACGCAGATCGTCGTGCCCGGCGGCGCCACGCTCGAGCTCAAGACGCCCGGCACCTACACGATCTTCCACGAGCGCACGAGCCAGGTCGACGGCCGGGTCTACGAATCGACCGGCATCTCGGGCATGCGCGTCGCGGTGCGCTCGGTCGCGACCGGCAAGAGCCTCGTCGTGCGCTCGCCGAGCGGCAGCTCGACCTACAATTTCGGCGGCCGGTCGGGCCGTTCGGTGCTGGCTTTCGACGTCGACCAGCCCGGCGCGTACGAGCTCACCGCCGGCTACGACGACGGGCGGCGCGAGCCCAGGACCGTGCTGGCGGTCGGCAGCGGCTTCCTCGGCGCGCTGTTCGCGACCATCGCGCTGTCGATGGGCATCGCCTTCGCCGGCATCGCGGCGGCGCTGCTGATCGCGATCATCACGCTGCTGCGCCGCCGCCGCGCGCTGCGCGCCGCCGGCGCCATCCGTTAGTCCACATCTCCGGCGAGGGAGGGATCGGCCATGAGCGCGCTTCTACTGGAGACGGCGGCGGTGAATTTCGAGGCGGCCGAGATGCAGACCGGCGCGCGCCAGATGGGCTTGATCGCGCTGGGCTTGAAACAGCTCGCCCGCGGGCTCAAGCCCTGACGCCGGCCCGCGTCACGCCTTGCCGGGATCGATCAGGAACTTCTCGCCGGTGGCGCGCTTGTTGTAGATGGCGATGTTCGCGGGATCCAGCACCTCGGGAAGCGAGACGACGCGCGTGTAGCGGCTGGCGAAGGTCGTCTTCAGGTTGGCCACGACGCGCTCGCGCAGCCGCGCCTGGTCCGGCCGGCCGATCTTCTGCAGGAACGGCGTCAGCAGCCAGCCGCCGACTCCCCACGCCATGCCGTAGGCCCGCGTCAGCTCGATCGGCGCGGTGTTGAGGCCGCCGTAGATGTAGACCTGCTTGTGCACGCTCGAGCCGTAGCGGTTGTAGGTGGTGGCGGTCTTGTTGATCGCCGCCTCCATGCAGGTGAGGATCTGGTTGGCGAGCCGGCCGCCGCCGATGGCGTCGAACGCGATCGTGGCGCCGGTCTCGACCAGCGCCTGCGTCAGGTCGTCCATGAACGTCGCCGAGGTCGAATCGACGACGTGCTTCGCGCCGATGTCGCGCAGGATCCTCGCCTGCGCGGCGCTGCGCACGACGTTGACCAGGCCGATGCCGTCCTCGAGGCAGATCTTGTTCAGCATCTGCCCCAGGTTCGACGCCGCCGCGGTGTGCACCAGCGCCTTGTGGCCCTCGCGCTTCATCGTCTCGGTCATGCCCAGCGCGGTCAGCGGATTGACGAACCACGAGGCGCCCTCGGCCGCCGTCGTGCCGGCCGGCAGCGGTTGGCAGTCCGACGCCTTCAGCAGCCGGTACTGCGCGTACATCGCGCCGCCGACCATCGACACCGTTTTGCCCTTCAACGCCTGCGCGGCGTCGGACGATCCCGCCTTGACCACCGTGCCGGCGCCCTCGTTGCCCACCGGCATCGATTCGTCGAGCCGCGTCGCCAGCCCGGCCAGAGCCGCCGCCGGCACCTTGGCCACGACCTTGATGTCGGCGCCCTTGCCGCTCGACGTCGCCGTCGACATGTCGGCCGGCCCCAGCAGCAGGCCGAGATCCGACGGATTGATCGGCGTCGCCTCGACCCGGACCACGACCTGCTCGGGCCCCGGCTCGGGGATGTCGACCCGCGCCAGCGACAGCTCGAGCTCGCCGCTCTTGCGGATCAACGACCGCAGCTGCAGTCCCGATAGCTTACCGATGTCGGCCATGGTCGTTCTCCTTCGTTCCACGTGGCGCCGCGCCCGGGCGCGGCCGATGCGGCGCACTAAAGCACATTCCATCCACGTCGGCGCGCCGCGCGCCTCCGCGTCAGGGAGCCGCGCGCCGGACTCGCGCGCGGCCGCCATCCGGCCTAGGCTCGCCCGGTGCCCGGCGCGTCCGGCAGCGCCGCGATGGAGGGTTGCGATGGCGGGTCCGTGGGACGCCGTGGTCGCCTACTGGGGCGACCCGCTCCAAGGCAAGCCGGCGGCCGAGATCGCGGCGTTCTACCGCCGCCTCGGCGTGTTCATCGAGAGCGTCGTCGGCGCCGGCAACTCGGCCTCGTCGCGGTTCCTGCTGCACTGGCTCGACGGCAAGGGAGCGCCGCTGACCGCCGACGCGTCGGTCATCAGCGACCTGCCGGAGGTCAAGGCCTACCTCGCGAACGAGGTGCGGACGGTGTTCCTCACCAGGAAGCAGATCCACAAGACGGGCAGATGGGGCGGCATCGGTCCGCGTCTCAAGCGGTCGCCGCCGTTCGACAAGACGCCGCCGCAGGACGCCGCCGGCAACTATCCGATGATGTACGAGGGCCCGCCGGTGGGCACGATCACGCAGATGAAGTTCGCCGAGATCATGAAGCGCTACAGCGAGACCAAGACGATCACCGAGCAGGAGAAGCGCTACCTCGACGTCTTCACCTCGTTCCACAAATTCGGCATCAAGTCCGACGTCGTGGTGTCGGCCCGGCCCGGCGCCGGCCCGGCGGGCGCGGGCGTCTACCGGATCGAGTTCGTGTCGTGGACCTCGACGGCGTTCGACACCTACAACTGGAACTACGATCTCGGCTTCCCGGTCCCCAACCCCGATTTCGGCTCCAAGGACGCCAAGGCGATCGCCGCCGACAAGGAGGTCGTGGTCATCCGCCACGCCCACGCCAAGACGGTCAAGGACGCGGGGCTGGCGCAGGATTTCGAGGTCAAGACGACGCCGTGGAGCCCGATGGACGCCACCATCAACGGCCCCGACTCCATCAATCTCGCCCGCCTCGGCATCTGAGGCGCCGGCCGGCGGGCCCGGCGCGCGCAACGTTCCGTCGCCACCCGCGTTGTCGGCGTGGCGCACTCCGATGAAGAGGACCACGTCCATGCCGAAGCCATATCTCGCCGCCGCCCTGACGGCGGCCGCGATCCTCGCCGCCGCGCCGGCCTTCGCGCAGAGCTACGGCCCGTGCCAGCGCAACACCGGTGGCGCGCAGATGGCCGGCCCGTTCAACGTGCTGTTCGATCTCGGCAGCGCCAAGCTGCGGCCCGACGCCGCGGCGGTGGTCGCCGAGGCGGCGCAGAAGGCCAAGGACCGCCAGGTGGCGCAGATCTGCCTGCTCGGCCGGGCCGACAAGATCGGCGATCCGGCGGCCAACGAGCGCCTGTCCAAGGCGCGCGCCCAGGCCGTCGCCGCCGAGCTCACGCGCCGGGGCATCCCGGCGAAGAACCTGCTGATCGACCCCAAGGGCGAGGCCGCCGGCGGTCTCGATTTCGGCCGCCTCGACGCGTCGGTCAAGGATCGCAGCGTCACCATCGTCTTCGCGCGCTAGAGCGAATTCCCTGAAACGCGAGTCGCGGGGGATTCCCAAGGCGAGGTGGAGATGATTCGATTCCTCGACGGATGTCGGAGGGGTCGATGGGCAAGGCGTACAGTCAGGATCTGCGGGAACGGGTGGTCGCCGCGTTGGAGGCCGGGCTGTCGACGGGTGAGGCGGCGGTCCGGTTCTCGATCGGGAAGGCGACGGCGGGCGCGTGGGGCCGGCTGAAGCGCGCGCAGGGCGACGTGCGGCCGGCCAGGCAGGGCAAGCCGAAGGGTTCGGTGCTGGACGCGCACGCGGACTTCATCCTGGGGTCGCTGGAGGAGAAGCCCGACACGACGCTCGACGAGATGGTCGAGCGGCTCGCGGCGGAGCGCGGGTTGAGGGTGGTGCGGACGGCGGTCTGGAAGTTCCTCGACCGCCGCGGCCAGACGTATAAAAAAAGACCGCGCACGCCAGCGAGCGGGAGCGTCCGGACGTGAAGGAGGCCCGGCGGGCGTGGCTGGAAGGCCAGCCCGGCCTCGCCGCCGCGAAGCTGGTGTTCATCGACGAGAGCGGGCTGTCGACCAAGATGGCGCGCCTGCGCGGCTGGGCGCCCAGAGGCCGGCGCTGCCGCGCCGCCATCCCCCACGGACACTGGAAGACCGTGACCTTCGTCGGCGGGCTGACGCTGGCCGGCTTCCTCGCCCCGATGGTCCTCGACGGGCCGATGGACGGCGACGCCTTCCGGACATGGTGCGAGCGGATGCTGGCCCCGGCCCTGCGCCCGGGCGACATCGTCGTGATGGACAACCTCGCCGCCCACAAGGTCTCCGGCGTCAGGCAGGCCATCGAGGCCAGCGGCGCGACGCCGCTCTACCTGCCGCCCTACTCCCCGGATCCCGACCCCATCGAGAACGCCTTCGCCAAGCTCAAGGCGCACGTCCGCAAGCTCGCGGCCAGGACCATCGACACCCTCGAGGCCGCCACCGCGGACGCTCTACGGAGCTTCAAGCCGCAGGACTGTCAAAACTTCTTCGCCCATGCAGGCTACGGCTGCGATTAACGGGAATCTGCTCTAGCGGCGCGCTCGGCGCGCTCGCGCCGCGCAACGTCCGGCGCGTCGCGGCGTTGCATCGACGGCGATCCGGCGCGGGAACGGCCTCCACCCGACCCGCCGACGGACCGCCAGGCGCCCGCCGCCGGAATCGACCGGCCGGCGGGCGCCGCGTCCCATCCCCGGGAATGCCGGAGCAACGCGATGCGCGATCCCTCGGATCCCGGATTCGCCGACGTCGTGGCGATCTCCTCGGTCGTCTGCGGCGCGGTGCTGCTGGTGGCGTGGCTGGTCGTCTGATCGCGACGGCGGCGACAAACGAAGGGCCCGGCGGTTTCCCGTCGGGCCCTTGTTTTTGTTGGTGGAGCCAAGGGGGATCGAACCCCTGACCTCTACAATGCCATTGTAGCGCTCTCCCAGCTGAGCTATGGCCCCGAAAATCGTGCCCGGCGCGATGGGGCGCGTCGGACGCGGCGGAACATATGGACGCGTCCGCCGCCTGACAAGGACGAAAATGCCCGCGCGACCGCGCCTTAGCGGCCGCCGCGTCGCTCCGTCCTCAGGTCTCGTCGTCCTTGTCGACCTTGTCCTCGATCTCGACCTCGACCTCGATGTCGTCGTCGTCCTCGAGGTCGTCCGTGGTCTCGATCGCCGCCTCGTCGCCGTCGCCCTCGACCTCGGGCAGGTCGCCGGCCTCGCCGATCGGCACGCCGTCGACCGTGGCTTTCTTCTTCGGCGCCGCCGCCGCCGCCTTGGCGGCCGCCGCCGCGGCCGAGACGCGCGAGCGCCGGGCCTTCACGAAATCCTCGGGGTCGTGCGCGTGGCCGCATTTCGGGCACGCGATCGGGTTGTTGTTCAGGTCGTAGAACCGCGCGCCGCAGCCTTGGCACGTGCGCTTGGTTCCCCACGCGGCCTTCACCATCTCTGATCCTCGCTGGCCGGAGTCCGGGCGCGCGGCGACGACCGGCCCAGCCGGCCGTCCCGCGCGGAGAGGCGGGCGTGTGCCACGCCCGCGGCCGCTTGTCAAAGCGGGTCGGCGCTCGAGGCGCGCCCCTCGATATCCTCCCTTCTCCCCCGTCATCGGGGGAGAAGGTGCCCGAAGGGCGGATGAGGGGTCTTCGTTCTCTTCGCGGCGGTCGCGTCCGATCGGACCAGCGCGCCCCTCATCCGGCGCTCCGCGCCACCTTCTCCCCCGATGACGGGGAGAAGGGGAAGACACGTCGCGGACCGCTTTTGACCCCGTCGCCCCGCCGCCTTCCGGCGTGCTAGACGATGGCCCCACGCCATCCGCTCCCGCCCGTCGAGCCGTCCCATGCCGCATGCCGCCGCCCCGTTGAAACTCGTGTCGCGACCGGTGGCGCGGCTGGAGGGGCGCGCGCGGGCGCCGGGCGACAAGTCGATCTCGCACCGGGCCCTGATGTTCGGCGCCATCGCCGTCGGCGAGACCACCATCGAGGGCCTGCTGGAGGGCGAGGACGTGCTGTCGACCGCCGCCGCCCTGCGCCAGCTCGGCGCGCAGGTCGAGCCGACCGGCCCCGGCGCCTGGCGCGCGCGGGGCACCGGCGTCGGCGGCTTCCGCGAGCCGGCCGACGTGCTCGACATGGGCAATTCCGGCACCTCCGCCCGCCTGCTCTCGGGCCTGCTGGCCAGCCACGCCTTCACCAGCTTCATGACCGGCGATGCCTCGCTGCGCGGCCGCCCGATGCTGCGCGTCATCGAGCCGCTCTCCCGCATGGGCGCGCGCTTCACCGCCCGCGCCGGCGGCCGCCTGCCGATGGCCGTCACCGGGCCGGAGATCACGCTGCCGATCGAGTACCGCCTGCCGGTGGCCTCGGCCCAGGTGAAGAGCGCCATCCTGCTGGCGGGGCTCAACACGCCGGGCGAGACCACCGTGGTCGAGCCCGAGCTGACCCGCGACCACACCGAGCGCATGCTGGAGGGCTTCGGCGCCACCGTCCGCGTGCGCGTCCTCGACGACGGCGCCCGCGCCGTCACCATCGTCGGCCAGCCCGAGCTGACCGGCGGCCGCCACATCGTCGTGCCCGGCGATCCGTCCTCGGCCGCCTTCGCCGTGGTCGCCGCGGCGATCCTGCCGGGCAGCGACGTGACCGTGGAGAACGTCGGCCTCAACCCGACCCGCGCCGGGCTCTACGCCACGTTGCGCGAGATGGGCGCCGATCTAGTGGAGGAGAACCCGCGGGTGATGGGCGGCGAGCGGGTCGCCGACATACGCGTGCGCGGCGGCCGCCTGAAAGGCGTCGACGTGCCGCCGCACCGCGCGCCCAGCATGATCGACGAATATCCCATCCTCGCCGTCGCCGCCGCCGTGGCCGAGGGCACCACGCGCATGCTCGGCGTGGCGGAGCTGCGCGCCAAGGAGAGCGACCGGCTGGCCAGCGTCGCGGCCGGGCTGGCGGCGAACGGCGTGCGCCACGACATCGGCGCCGATTTCCTGCACGTGCACGGCGCCGGCGGCGCGCCGGCCGGCGGCGGACTGGTGGCGACGCATCTCGACCACCGCATCGCCATGGCGTTCCTGGTGCTGGGCATGGCGAGCAGGGCGGCCGTCGCCGTCGACGACGCCCGCCCCATCGACACCAGCTTCCCCGGCTTCACCGCGATGATGAACGCGCTCGGCGCGAACATCGCGGAGGGGTGAGTTTCTCCCTCTCCGCCGCTTGCGGGGAGAGGGGAAGGCCCGCGCGTAGCGCGGAAGGGTGAGGTGGTCGTCGTGTAGTCATCGCCCTTCGAAGCTGAAAGCCACAGACACCGATACCGTCATCCCGAGCGCAGCGAGGGATCCTTCCGCCGCCCCAAGATCCCTCGCTACGCTCGGGATGACGGAAGAGCCCTCCGGGGTCAGGCCTGCAAAACGGCAAATTTGGCCGCCGCGCTTGTCGGCCCGACGAACCGCCGATAGCGTTCGCCGATCCACGGCCGGGGAGGCCGCCTGTGTTCCGTTCGCCCACCGCCGAGTCGCCGCGCGCCGGTCTCGACCGCGCGTTGATCGACCCGGCGTGGTTGCGGCGTCAGGTCGGCGTGGTGCCGCAGGAGCCGGTGCTGTTCAACCGCTCGGTCCGCGACAACATCGCGTTGGCGGACCGCACGGTGTCGATGGACCGGATCGTCAAGGCCGCGACCATGGCCGGCGCGCACGACTTCATCCTCCAGATGCCGGAGGGCTACGACACGCAGATCGAGGAGCGGGGGATGAACCTCTCCGGCGGACAGCGGCAGCGCATCGCCATCGCGCGGGCGCTGCTGATGGACCCGCGCATCCTGATCTTCGACGAGGCGACCAGCGCTCTCGACGCCGAGACGGAGGCGATCGTGCAGGACAACATGGCGGAGATCGTGAGGGGGCGGACGGTCATTATCGTCGCTCACCGAGCGTCGGCGCTTAGAATCTGTACGATACAAATTGCCCTCCCGCGATGATGCGAGAACCGGAGACTTCAATGCTACGTCGATGCACAGTCCCCAATAGGCGCCTACTTTGTTTGAGCGCTTCCCTACTACTATCATTTCATATTTACAATGTTGGTTCGCATGCGCGTGCGCAGGAAGCAACTTCTCACTCATGGAAGTTCGCTGTTGCTGCCGCGCCTTTGCCTCTTGAAAATTGGAGTTCGCTTGTTCGCGTTGGCGCCGCGCCGCTCCTCCGCGATCCATCGCCGGAGGGTCTTGATAAAGCCGAGGCCGAAGGTTCGACGCTAACTGCGGAACTGCTCCCGCTTATAAACGCGGTGCTCGCACCATTTGACAGCAAAGGCATCCCCTTTGAGAGGCCGCCAATCGGCGAGACAACGAAAGTACAAATAACCATTGTTTGGGCTCGGCCATTCGATACTTCACGAGTTACCATCCATAGTAACGCCCTGCAGAATGCTCTTTCATCGTTTGGTTGGCGTATTCACCAGCTACAATCCAATGAAATCTGCTATTCCTTTGGCACGACAATGAAAGGGGTCAATGTCATTGCAGTCTATGTGGACCTCAACGAAAAACGCAATACTGCTCAATCATGTATTATTAATACTCTTCTCGCGGCAGCGGGAATCACAACACCAGGTCATTTTGTTCTCTGGGATCGAGTGATATCAAACAAAGGCAATACACGTGCGATAAATAATGATGCTCTCGTATTGCTACAACGTGATCTCCGACGCCTTAAAGCATCAGAATCCTTCGACATATTTAATGAGCTAAAACAGCTCATTGGCAAGTGACTAGCGAATTGCACTGCCTCGGCGGGAGAAAGTAATGAGCCGCTTTCGAATTAGCCCAGAAGATATTCGTGATATATCTTTGAACGGCATGTCGGCTGCCTATTTCTCCCGCGTAACCTATTCTTTTAAAGAGCTTGCACAGAGAGCCAACGTCGAAGCATGGGTGCGAACCTATGGGTCGATGTGACGGGGTCAGGCCTGCAAAACGGCAAAATTCCGGAGGCGCCCGCGCCGAAAAATGCCTTTTCGCAGGCCCGACCCCAAAGGGTGAATCGACCGCTACCGCCCGCGCGCCGACGCCATGCGCCGGGACCGCACCCGCGCGAGACCGTCGGCCACCCGTCGCGGCGCGTCGGCGGCCAGCGCCAGCGCGATCAGGAAGATCGCGACCGGCGCCAGCACCAGCATCGGGATGTCCATGGCGTCAGGCCCCGGCCGCGCGCAGCGCCGGACGCGGCGCCCACCACGGCGGCGGCGCGGACCGGGTGGCGGCGGGGCGCAGCGCGGCGCCGCCGCGACGGGGCGGCGTCGGGTCGTCGAGCGCCGCGAGCGCGATGAAGATGTCGCTGACCTTGACCGGCCGCGCGGCGCCCGGCGCCAGCCGCAACGTGGGATCGGAGTCCACCGCGCAGGCGTCGGACGCCCACATGCTGAGGATGGACCGCTTCTGCGGAAGGGAGAGGGCGGGATCGTGGACCACCGCCTGGGGAGTTGAATAGCGCGAAGCGGGCGAGATGATCCGGGCTTCGCCGCCGCGGCCGTCACCGTAGCGCTGCATGACGCTCCTCCTCGTGTCTGGCGCGCCCCGGCCGTCGCCGGGGTCCGCTCTCGTCCGATGGGGTGCGCGGCGTGCGCGACGCGCGCCGGCGCAAATCGAGATAGGAGCGGTCCCGCGCGCATCAAGGGGTGGGGTGTCGGGTCGGCGACCTCTTCCGAAAGTGCCCCTGCCGTCCGGCGTCCGGATCCCGCGACCGGCCGCCGGGAAATCTCGCCGCCCGACCCTTGAAGCGGCGCGTTCCCCACCTAATTCGTCGGTCGCGGGGCGCCCGCCCCGCCACCCTTCGTCTTCACCATCCGTCCGGCGGGCTGGACTGGTTCCGCAGGCTTCGTCGGACGCCCACGCAGGAGGCCGTCATGGCGAGACCGCTTTCGCATCCCTTCGGCGCGCTTCTAGCGGGGTCAGGCCTGCAAAACGGCAAATTCTCCAAACCGGCCGCGCCGAAAAATGCCGTTTTGCAGGCCTGACCCCGAAGGGGCCTGACCCCGAAGGGGCCTTCCGGTGAGGAACGCGGGCGGCCGCCGGCGGTCGCGGCCTATCGCTGGTGGGGATGCACCACGACGTTGAACCCTTCCTCCGCCGTCGGCGCCACGAAGTGCGACGTGAACTCCGCAAACTCCGCGTCGCTGACGACGTAGGGATGCGTCCCGGCGGCGTTGCGCTGATGCAGCCGCGCGCGGCAGACGTCGTCCGGCACGTCCAGCAGATGCAGCTCGTGCGCGGCGCCGGACTCCGCGACGAGGCCGCGCATCCACGCCCGGCTGGTCACGGTGTTGGCCGGGAAGTCGAGCACGACCGACAGGCCGGACCGCAGCAGCGCGACGATGTGCGGCCCCAGCACCGAGCGCAGCCGCGCGCTGCACCTTCCGTAGTCGGCCAGCGTCTGGATCTCGCCGGGATAGAGCCGCGGCAGCCAGTCGTCCTCGGCCAGCGCGAGCGTGCGGGGCCGCCGCGCCAGCGCCGCCGCCAGCGTCGACTTGCCGGCGGCGATCTTGCCGCAGATCAGATACAGCGTCGGAACCGGCGCGGGATCGACCATGCCGTCACTCCGGGGTCAGGCCTGCAAAGCGGCAAATTTTCCGAACCGCCCGCTCCGAAAAATGCCGTTTTGCAGGCCTGACCCCAAGCCGAATCAGTTCGGCGCCTGGCGCGCGCGGTTGGGATAGAGCTTGCCGGCCACGGCGTGCACCGCCACCGCCAGCAACGCCTCGGGATTGGCGGCGCAATGCTCGCGCAGCATGGCGTTGACCTGATCGGCCGAGGCGCCGGCGGTCATGTTGTAGGTCTCCGGCGTGGTGCGGTTGATCGCCGTGATGTAGCCGGCCCACCACGTCTCGACGTAGCGCTTCTCCTGGTCGTCGGCCGTCAGGAAACGCTGGCAGGTCACCGTGCCGGCGCCGACGATATGGAACCGCCCGTTCGGGTCGGCCGCCTGCGCCGTCGCGGCGAGCAGGGACGCGGTCGCGATCGCGAGGAGTCGTTTCATCGGCGGGGTGTTCCTTCCATGGGACCATCGCTTGTACGTCCCGCGGCCGATCCGCACAAACACGCCTTGGGCGTGGTCCGCGCCCGGATGATGATCGCCATGACGATGAAACTGTCATCCCGAGCGCAGCGAGGGATCTTTCCATCGCCGAAAGATCCCTCGCTGCGCTCGGGATGACGGAGAAACGACCCGGTCGGCCGCGATCCGAGTTCAGTGATGATGCGCGGCGCCATCCCCCGTGGGACAGTCGCGGCGTGGGTGAAGCGGGGAGCGGGCATGCGGGTGGCGTCGGCGAAGCGGGGCGGAAGGACGTGGTGGCGCGTGGCGGTGGCCGCGGTCGCGCTGGCGGCGACGGGCGCGGTGTCCATCGCCGACGCCCGCGCGCAATCGACCGACCAGATCCTGCTCGAGCTGCCGGACAAGCGCGTCGTGCCGCTCGGCGAGCTGACGGCCGTGCGCGGCAAGCTCGCGTCGGCGCTGCCGGCGTGGGAGCGCGTGTCGAACTGGCGCGGCCGCTGGTTCACGGTCGTGGCGCCGGCGGCGGCGTCGTGCCCGGCGCATATCGGCTGGACCCACGGCGATTCCAGCGCCGCCGTCGGCGACATCTTCCGCGCCTGCGAGGACGCGGTACGCGCCCGCCTCGGCCCGGCCGACCTCGCGGTGCGCGAGCGCTGCCGCTGCGTCAAAGTCCTGGAGGGCCGCCCCGGCGACCGCCTGCGCGTCGTCGACCCGGTCCTGCTCGAATAGGCGCCGCGCCGGGCTTCGGGGTCAGGCCTGACGCCAGAGCCCTTCTCCCCCGTTTGCGGGGGAGAAGGTGGCGCGCAGCGCCGGACGAGGGGCGCGGCGCCGCGGTCGAACATGCTTGTCGCCCGGGGCTTCGGGGTCAGGGCTTCGGGGTCAGGCCTGCAGAACGGCAAATTTGCCGACCGCCACCCGCGCCGAATATGCCGTTTTGCAGGCCTGACCCCAAACCGAACCCGTCATCCCGAGCGCAGCGAGGGATCTTTCGGCGGCTGAAAGATCCCTCGCTGCGCTCGGGATGACGGTGGAAGCGTTCGCGGTCAGGCCCGCGAAACGGTGGCTTCTAGCGGCCGGCGCTAGACCAACCCACCGTTTCCCGAGTAACAGCACGGAGTCGGGAAGCTTCGGGGTCAGGCCTGCAAAACGGCAAATTCGCGCCGCCGACGCCGGAAAATCCGCCGTTTTGCAGGCCTGAGCCCAAAGCCCTACTTACTTTCTGGTCAAATTGTATATTGTATACAAAATACAATATACAAACGCCCGGACCGGCCCGCGCGCGCGTCGGCGGGAGCGATCCGATGCCGTGGCGACGGGATCTCAAACCGGTCCCGCGCATGCCGAGGGGGACAATTTCCAGGCCGTCCGCGAATGTCACCATCTGCCGCGTGGCTGACCTGTGCCGGAGGGGCTTGGACAAGGCGGGGAGCGGGCTGACAATCCCGCGGCGCGGTGCGGGAAATTTCGGCCCGCCGCGCCAACGAGGGATGGAATGACGAGGCCAGCGTTCGCGGCCCAGCGCGTGCGGCTCCTGATCATCGTGACGGTGCTCGCGGTCGTCGCCGTGTTCGGCGCCCGCGAGGTGTATCTGCGCGCCACCCATGTCTACGAATCCGACGCCCGGGTGACCGCCGACATGATCACCATGTCGAGCCGGGCCGAGGGCTGGGTGATGGATCTGGCGGTGCGCGAGGGCGAGACGGTGGCGGCCGGCCAGATCATCGCCCGCATCGACGACCGCGTCGCCAAGCTGCGGGCCGAGGCGCTGCGGGCGCAGCTGCTGGGCGTGCAGGCCGACCGCGTCCGCCTGCAGGCCGAGCGCCGGATGGTCGAGAACCAGATCGACGCCAAGTCGCGCACCCGCGGCTCGGCCGTCGAGGTCACCGGCGCCGCCCGCGACGCGCTCGATTCCGACATCCTGCTGGCCCGCCAGGAGCTCGACCGCACGCGCCTGCTCTACGAGCGAAAGGTCGTCACCGAGAAGCAGCTCGAGACCGCGCAGGCCGCCGTCACGCGGCTGGAGAACACCAAACGGCGCATGGACGCCGAGCGCGCCCAGGCCGAGGGCGCGCTGGCCGAGGCGCATGGCGAGCGCGACCGGCTGGCGGTGCTCGACGGCCAGCTGGCGCGGCTCGAGCACGTCGAGGCCGATCTCGGCGCCCAGCTCCGCCAGCAGCTGGTCGACGTCGAGGACCGCACCCTGCGCGCGCCGGTGCCGGCCATCATCGACCGCACCTTCGTGATCCCCGGCGAGTATGTCGGCTCGGGCCAGCGGCTGCTGATCCCTGCACAACCCCGCCGCCGTGTGGGTCGAGGCCAACATCAAGGAGACGCATCTGCGCGACCTGAAGCTCGGGCAGATCGTCGACGTCACCGTCGACGCGTTCCCCAACGACCGCTTCCGCGGCAAGGTCGCGCGCGTCGGCAGCGCCACGACGGCGCGCTTCGCGCTGCTGCCGACGCCCAACCCGTCGGGCAATTTCACCAAGATCACGCAGCGCGTGCCGGTGAAGATCGAGTTCACCACCATGCCCCGCCCGCTCGCTCCCGGCATGATGGTCGAGGTGGCCATTGACCTGCGGTAGCGCGGCGGCGGCGGCGACCGCGCGATCATCGGACCTCCGGGCCTCGCGTTCCCGGCACGGCCCACTTGCGCGAAGTTCCCGGCGCTCTCCTCACGCTCCCTCCCCCCTTGTGGGGGAGGGTCGGGGAGGGGGCCACCGCACCGCGCCCGCGATTTGTGGTGACCGCCTGAGGTGCGTGGCGGTGGACGATTCCGCTCGTGGTCGGCGTCGGACCCCCCACCCCAACCCTCTCCCACAAGGGGGGAGGGAGGATGAAGGAGAACGACGCTTCGCGCGGCCAGATACGATCGCCAAGCGTTCCGGACGGACGCATGCCGACCGCGTCGTCATCCCGAGCGCGGCGAGGGATCTTTCGGCCGTTGAAAGATCCCTCGCCGCGCTCGGGATGACGGATGGAGCGCGGCGCGCGCGCCGTCGCTCCCGGAAGGAGAGCGCGAGCGTGGCCACCGGACGCGCCCGTGCCGTACGATAACGCCGAGGCGCTGGCGGCGCGGTACGGGGCGGCGTACCGGTGGTGGGTGACGATCGCCGGCATGGTCGGCGTCCTCGCGATGGTGCTGAGCATGACGACGGTCAACGTCGCGGTGCCCGACGTGATGGGCGCCTTCGGCATCGGCCAGGACACCGCGCAGTGGATGTCGTCGGCCTACACCTCGAGCATGACCGTGGGCATGGTGCTCAACGCCTGGGTGGTCGGCGTGCTGGGCGAGCGGCGCACCTTCATCACGGCGCTGGCGGTGTTCTCGTGCGGCGCGGTGACCGGCGGCACGGCGCCCAACGAGGACGTGCTGATCCTGGCCCGCGTGCTGCAGGGTTTCTCCTCGGGCGTGGCGCAGCCGCTGGTGATGGCGATCATCTTCGCGGTGTTCCCGGCCGACCGCCGCGGCATGGCGATGGGCGTGTTCGGGCTGGGCGTGGTGTTCGCGCCGGCGATCGGCCCGACGCTGGGCGGGCTGATGATCGAGTTCTTCAACTGGCGCTACGTGTTCTTCATCGCCCTGCCGTTCTGCCTCGCGGCCGCGATCCTCGGCGCGCTGTTCATGCCGACGCAGCCGTGGCCGCGGTCGCTGCCGCGGTTCGACTGGACCGGGTTCATCCTGATGTGCGTCGGCCTGCTCGGCCTGATGACGGGCTTCGCCAACGGCCAGCGCGAGGGCTGGGATTCCGGCGCCATCGTGCTGCGGCTGGCGGTCGGCGCCGCCGCCACGGTGGCGTTCATCGCCTGGGATCTGCGGGTCGAGAAGCCGCTGCTCGACGTGCGCATGTTCGCCGACCGGCAGTTCGCGTCGGCCGCCATCGTGGCCTTCATCTTCGGCGCCTGCATGCTGGGCTCGACCTACCTGGTGCCGGTGTTCGTGCAGACCACGCAGGGGTTCACGCCGCTGGTGTCGGGGCTGATGATGATGCCGGCCGGCCTGATGCTGGCGGTGATCTTTCCGGTCGCGGGCCGGCTGTCGGACGCGACGCCGCCGGCGCTGATGATCATGGGCGGGCTGCTGACCTTCGCGGCCGGCTTCGTGGCGCTGGCCGGCGCAGACGTCGACACCACGTTCTGGACCCTGGCCGTCGTGACCCTGGTGTCGCGGCTGGGGCTGGGCTTCATCAACCCCAGCCTCAACGCCTCCTCGCTCAAGGCGCTGCCGCCGGAGCGGCTGCGGCAGGGGGCGGGCGCGGTGAACTTCGTGCGCCAGCTCGGCGGCGCCTTCGGCACGATCCTGTTCGTGGCGTTCCTCGAGAACCGCGCCCGGTTCCACGCCGAGGCGCTGACCGCCACCCAGAGCTTCTCCAACCACACCAGCGACCTGCTGATCGCCAAGGTCGAATCGCTGCTGCTGGCGGCGGGATTGTCGGCCAACGTGCGCCATGGCGTCGCCTTGGAGCACCTCGGCGCCATGCTGCAAGCGCAGAGCCAGACCATGGCGTTCCAGGACACGTTCTTGCTGGTCGCGGGCACCACCCTGGTGGCGCTGGTCCCCGCCTACCTCCTCTCCCGCTCCCAGCGCCGCTCGACGCCGGTCGCGCCCGTCCGCATGGCTGCCGCGGCGGATTGACAACCGCCGGCAGGGGGCGTCAGGAAGGCGCCCCATGATCATCGCCATCGACGGCCCCGCGGCGGCCGGCAAAGGCACGCTGGCGCGGCGGCTGGCGGCGCATTACGGGCTCGCGCATCTGGATACGGGCGGCTTGTACCGGGCGGTCGGCATGCGGGTGTTGCGGACCGGCGCGGAGCCGTCCGACCCCACATCCGCGGTGGCGGCGGCGCGCTCCATACAACCGGCTGATCTGGAAGATCCGGAGCTGCGCAGCGAGGCCACCGGCGCGGCGGCCTCCGTGGTGGCCGCGATCCCCGAGGTGCGGGCGGCCCTGCTGGACTGGCAGCGCGCCTTCGCGGCCCGGCCGCCGGACGGCAAGGCCGGCGCGGTGCTCGACGGCCGCGACATCGGCACGGTCATCTGTCCGCGCGCGGATGCGAAAATCTTCGTCACCGCCGGCCTTGAGGCGCGCGCGCACAGGCGATTCCTTGAGTTGCAACAGCGCGGGGCGGCCCCTATAAAGCGCGCCATTCTCGACGAGATGGCGTCGCGGGACCGGCGGGACAGCGAGCGCGACAGCGCCCCGCTCAAACCGGCCGACGACGCCTTCACCCTGGATACGAGCGCCCTCGACGCCGACGCGGCGTTCGCGCGGGCGGTCGCGTTCATCGAGTCGAGGATCCACGCGCGCCGGGCCTGAAGCCGTCGGCGGCGCGCGCGGAAGGGGTACCGACGGCTGGGCCGCGCGGACGAGGTCGTGCGCGCGACCGCGGCGTCACCAGGCACTGGATCCGCCGGATGAACCGGCTGGCCGACGGGCGGAGCACCCACGCCCGGGATCGATGCGAGGAGAGACGATTCATGGCAAAGCGTTCCGCGCTGCGCGAGAGCGATCCGTCGACCGCCGATTTCGCGGCCCTGCTCGACGACTCGCTGGGCAAGTCCCAGGGCTTCGAAGGCGCCGTCGTGCGCGGCTGCGTCGTCAACGTGGTCGGCGACTTCGCCGTCGTCGACGTCGGCCTCAAGTCCGAGGGGCGTATCCCGCTGAAGGAGTTCGCGCACGGCGGGCAGTCCGGCGAGATCAAGATCGGCGACTTCGTCGAGGTCTACGTCGAGCGGATGGAGAACCGCGAAGGCGAGGCGATGCTGTCGCGCGACAAGGCGCGCCGCGAGGAGTCGTGGACCGTCCTCGAGAAGTCGTTCGCCGACAACCGCCGCGTCGACGGCACCATCTTCGGCCGCGTCAAGGGCGGCTTCACGGTCGACCTCAACGGCGCCGTGGCGTTCCTGCCGGGCAGCCAGGTCGACATCCGCCCGGTGCGCGACATCACCCCGCTGATGGGCACGCCGCAGCCGTTCCAGATCCTCAAGATGGACCGCCGCCGCGGCAACATCGTGGTGTCGCGCCGCGCCGTGCTCGAGGAGAGCCGCGCCGAGGACCGCACCCGCCTGATGGGCCAGCTCAGCGAGGGCCAGGTGCTCGACGGCGTGGTCAAGAACATCACCGACTACGGCGCGTTCGTGGACCTCGGCGGCGTCGACGGCCTGCTGCACGTCACCGACATCGCGTGGAAGCGCATCAACCATCCGTCCGAGGCGCTCAGCATCGGCCAGCAGGTCAAGGTGCAGGTCGTCCGCTTCAACCCGGAGACGCAGCGCATCTCGCTCGGCATGAAGCAGCTGATGAGCGATCCGTGGGACGGCGCCGGCGCCAAGTACCCCGCCAACCTGCGGGTCAAGGGCCGCGTCACCAACATCACCGACTACGGCGCGTTCGTCGAGCTGGAGCCGGGCGTCGAGGGACTGGTCCACGTCTCGGAGATGAGCTGGACCAAGAAGAACGTCCATCCGGGCAAGATCGTGTCGACCTCCCAGGAGGTCGAGGTGATGGTGCTCGACGTCGACATGACCAAGCGCCGCATCTCGCTGGGCCTCAAGCAGTGCCTCGACAATCCGTGGGACACGTTCGGCGACAAGTACCCCGCCGGCACGGAGATCGAGGGCGAGGTCCGCAACATCACCGAGTTCGGCCTGTTCGTCGGCCTGCCCGGCGACATCGACGGCATGGTCCACCTCAGCGACCTGTCGTGGGACAAGACCGGCGAGGAGGCGATCCGCGACCACAAGAAGGGCGACGTGGTCAAGGTGAAGGTGCTCGACGTCGACACCGAGAAGGAGCGCATCTCGCTCGGCATCAAGCAGCTGCTGAACGATCCGTTCGAGAAGGTCGGCAACCTGAAGAAGGGCGAGATCGTCACGGCGGTCGTGGCCGGCGTCCAGGAGACCGGCCTCGACGTCACGGTTGCCGACGGCATCCCGGGCTTCATCCGCAAGACCGAGCTCAGCCGCGACCGCTCCGAGCAGCGGCCCGACCGCTACGCGGTCGGCGACAAGATCGACGCCAAGGTCACCAACATCGACCGCGCCTCGCGCCGCGTCGTGCTGTCGGTCAAGGCGCGCGAGGCCGACGAGGAGAAGCAGGCGATGGCCGACTACGGTTCGTCCGACTCGGGCGCCAGCCTCGGCGACATCCTCGGCGCCGCCCTCAAGAAGCAGCAGCGCGACGCCGACAAGTAGGCGCCGCCAACCATCCGACGACGACCACCGGCCCGCGCATCGCGCGGGCCGGTTCCGTTTCGGGAGGGCGCCGCGCGTTTCTCCGTCTCCGCCAGTTCGCAGAGAGGGAGAATGGCGCCACGGATCGCGCGAACTTGACGCCCTTGAATCGATGCTCGACCATCGCGGCCGTCCAGCGCCGCCCTCGCGAACGGGATCGAAACGCATGCTCGCCGATCGTTACGGACTGCCGCTCACGACATCTTCCGGGGTCGCGCGCGACGCCTATGTCGCCGGTTGCGACCGGGTGCTGTCGGCCGAGCACGGCGACGTCGCCGAGCTGACCCGCGCGGTCGAGGCCGATCCGGACTTCGCCGTCGCGCACGCGGCGCTGGCCCGCGCCCGCTTCCTGCTGGCCGACGTCGCGGGCGCCCGGGCGGCGGCCGCGAAGGCCCGCGAACTCGCCGCCAACGCCACGCCGCGCGAGCGCGCCCATGTCGACGCGCTGTGCCTGTCGATCGAGGGCAGGCCGGTCGAGGCGCTGGCGGCGACGCGCGCCCATCTCGCCGAGCATCCGCGCGACGCGATGGTGGCGGCGCCGGCGACGGGCGTGTTCGGCCTCATCGGTTTCAGCGGCCGGCTCGACCGCGAGCCCGAGCAAGTCGCCTTCCTCGAGGCGCTGCGCCCGCACCTCGCCGACGACTGGTGGTTCCAGTCCGTCCTCGCCTTCGCGCTGGAGGAGGCGGGGCGGCTCGACGAGGCGCTGGCGCTGATCGAGCGCAGCATGGCGGCCAATCCGCGCAACGCCCACGGCGCGCACATCAAGGCGCACGTGCTCTACGAGATGGGCGAGGACCGCGCCGCGCTCGACTATCTCGGCCCGTGGCTCGAGGCCTATCCGCGCGAGGGGCTGATGCACTGCCACATCTCGTGGCATGTCGCGCTGTTCGCGCTGATCCTCGGCGACGCGGCGCGCGCGTGGTCGGTCTACGAGGCGCAGGTGCATCCCGGCGGCGCCTGGGGACCGGCGCTGAACGTCGCCACCGACGCGCCGGCCTTCCTGTGGCGCGCCGAGCTCGCCGGCCAGCCGCGCCGCGCCGCGCTATGGACCGAGGTGCGCGAGCACGCGCACAAGGCGTTTCCCAAGGCCGGCGTCGCCTTCGTCGACGTGCACCGCGCCCTGGCCAGCGTCGGCGCCGACGACCACGAAGGCGTCGGGCGCGTCGTCTCCGAACTGGAGCAGCGCGCGGCCGCCGGACGTTCGCCCGCGAGCCCGGTGGTGGCCGGCCTGGCGGCGGGCCTCGCCGCCTACGGCCGCGGCGACTGGACGGCTGCGATCGCGCTCCTCGAGCCGGCGCTGGCCGAGACCGTGCGCATCGGCGGCAGCCGCGCGCAGCGCGACGTGGTCGAGAACACGCTGCTGGCTGCCTACCTCAAGGACGGCCGCGCCGCCGACGCCCGCCGCATGGTCGCGGCCCGCGCGGACCGGCGGCCGTCTGTCCCCGTCGCCGGTCTGGTGTAGACGTCGGCGCGACGCGCCGCTCGATGGCAGCCGAATGCCCTCTCCCCCGCTGCGCGGCGGAGAATATGTCGTCGCGAGATGCGTGGATCCGGCCGGACGCGCCCTCAAGTTCCGATCTCGCCGCCGTCCTCGCGCGTGACGACCACCACGCTGGGGCGGGGCGGCGTGTCGTCCTTGAAGTCGGGCCAGCGCGTCGCGGGGGTATCGAAGCTGGAGCCGGGCAGCCCGTCGGTGCCGGGATGCTGCACGGCGAGGAACAGCGTCCGTCCGTCCGGAGTGAACTCGGGTCCGCACATCTCCGCGCCGAGCGGGCAGGCGAAGAAACGCTTCGTCAGGTAGGCGGCGTCGCCGGCGACATCGCAGGCCCACAACCCGTCGGGGATGCCGAACTTCACCCAGTTGCTGCCGGTGTCGGTGGAGATCCAGAGCCGCCCCTTGGGGTCGAAGGCGACGTTGTCGGGACAGGCGAACCAGCCGTCCGCCGTGGTGTCGGCGTGGTAGCGCGCGCCCGTGCCGGGCTTCGACGGGTCGCCGGCGAGGATCGGGATCTCCCAGCGGAACGTGTCTGCGGCGTGGTCGACGTCCTTGCCCGGCGCGCCGGGCGGGATCATCGCCACGATGTGGCCGCCGACGTTGTCGGCCCGCGGGTTCGCCGGATCCTTCTGGTCGTCCTTGCGCTCGGCGTTGTTGGTCAGCGCGGCGTAGACGATCCCCGTCGTCGGATTCGTCTCGACGTCCTCCGGCCGGTCCATCCGCGTGGCGCCTAGCAGATCGGCGGCGCGGCGCGCCTCGATCAGAACGTCGGCCTGCGACGCGAAGCCGTTGGCCGCCGTCAGCGGGCCCTCGCCGTGGACGAGCCGCAGCCACCGCATCGTGCCGTCGGCGTCGAAGCGCGCGGCGTGCAGCGTGCCGGCGTCGAGCAGGTCCATGTTGGCGGCGCGGTCCGCGGGATCGAACCTTCCCGCCGTGACGAATTTGTAGATGTACTCGTTGCGCTCGTCGTCGCCGCTGTAGACGACGACGCGGCCGTCGCGGTTCACGACCGTCGTGGCGCCCTCGTGCTTGCAGCGGCCCAGCGCGGTGCGTATCACCGGCGTCGAGGCCGGATCGTAGGGATCGAGCTCGACCACCCAGCCGAACCGGTTGGGTTCGTTCGGCTCCTTGGCGAGATCGAACCGGTCGACGCGCGCTCCCCACCAGCGGTAGCCGCGCGCGCTGGTGCCGACGCCGTAGCGCTTGCGCGCCGCCGCTTCCGAATCCGCCGGCGCCGCTCCGGAGAAATAGGCGTGGAAATTCTCTTCGCCGTGCAGCGTCGTGCCCCAAGGGGTCTTGCCGCCGGCGCAGTTGTTGAGCGTTCCCAGAACGCGCGTTCCGGCGGGATCGGCCGACGTGCGCAGCCGGGGATGGCCCGCCGCCGGCCCGGCGACGCGGAACGGCGCCGTCATCGGCAGGCGCCGGTTGTGGCGGCCGCCGGCGACCACCGACCAGCGTCCATCGGCGCGCTTGACCTCGACGACCGACAGGCCGTGCGCCGCCAGCTCGACCTCGACGCGCTCCCGCGTCATCGCCGCCATCACCGTGTCGCTCTTGATGCCCGACCACATGAAGGCGGTGTTCGTGTACTCGTGGTTGGCGACCAGCAGCCCGTGGTCGGACGCGGTCGAGCCCGGCGGCAGCGGCATGAAGGCGAGGAAATCGTTGTTGTAGCCCCACTGCTTCGACTGTCCCGCCGCCGTGAGCGCGCGCGGATCGAAGGCCGGTGCGCCGGCCTCGACCGGATCTCCCCAGCGGATGAGGATGTCGGCGCGGTAGCCCTTGGCGACGGCGTGGGTCGGCGACGGCTTGGCCGACAGTTCCGCGAAACCGAGCGACGAGACCGCCTTGGCGAGCGATGGACGCAGCGTGACCGGCGCCACCGCGGCGGCCGCGATCGCGCCCAGGGCGCCGCGCCGCGACAGGCGGCGGGCGACGATGTCGCCGAATCGTGGGCCCGTCGTCGGGTTGCGGCCGATGTCGTCGACCGGGTCGTCGTGGCGCAGGGAATCGGTCATCGCGGATGCTCCCTCCGGAGATTTCGTGGCAGTCTACACCAGCGACATGACGCCAGCGCGTCGGAAGGAATGCACGCATGACCGATATCCCGGACCTGATCGAACGGCGCTTCGGCGAGCGCGTGGCGGCCGACATCCCGGCCGAGGGCGCCGGCACGCTCCAGCGCATGCTGGCGCGGGGCGTGCGCCGGGCGTTCGAGCCGCGGCCGGTCGACCCGGCGCTGCTGCGCACGCTTTGCGCCGCGGCGCTGGCGTCGCCGACCAAGAGCGACCTGCAGCAGGGCGACATTCTGGTTCTGGACGATCCGGCCAAGCGCGCCGCTCTGTTCGCGACCATTCCCGACCATCCGTGGCTGGCGGCCGCGCCGGCGTTCCCTGGTCTTTCTCGGCAACAACCGGCGCCAGCGCCAGATCGCGTCGTGGCACGGCACGCCGTTCCCCAACGACCATCTCGATCCGTTCTTCAACGCCGCGGTCGACGCCGGCATCGTGCTGGGGACGTTCGTCGCGGCGGCCGAGGCGGTCGGCCTGGGCTGCTGCCCGATCAGCCAGATCCGCAACCACGCCGCCACCGTGTCGGACATCTGCGGCCTGCCGGCGCACGTCTTTCCGGTCGCCGGACTCGCGGTCGGATGGCCGGCGCGCGCCGCCGAGGTCGCGATGCGCCTGCCGCTCGACGTGCGCGTGCACCATGACGGGTTCGACGAGACGGGCGTGCGCGAGAAGGTGGCGGCGTACGATGCCCGCCGCGCCGCCGCGCAACCCTACCGCCGCCAGCGCGACGAGGCGCGGTTCGGCCGCGTCGAGCCCTATGGCTGGTCGGCCGACAAGGCGCGGCAATACGCCAATCCGGAGCGCGCCGATTTCGGCGCGTTCGTGCGCGCCCGTGGCTTCAAACTGGATTGAGACCGCTCACGCGGCCGGCACGTTGGCGCCTTCGATTTCCAGCCGGGCCGCCCGCAGCGCCTCCAGCGTCGCCTGCCGCGCCACGTACGCCGCGGTGTCGACGGCGCCACGGCGCTTCTTGGCGCCTCTGCGCGCCAGCTTGGTCGCCAGCTTCAGCGCCTCGCGGGCCGAGGCCTTCTCGGCGTCGGCGATGGCGGCATCGAGCGCCGCGAGCAGCGCGGCGCCGGTCGGTTTCTTCGCAGCCACGAAATCTTCTCCCCCTCGACGACCACGGACGCAGCGGTAGCAGGATTCAAGTTACGGTCGTGTGAAAGAAAGGTTGCGTATTTGTGACGCCGGACGGTCAAAAAAGAACCCTTCCTCGTGGGGTAGGAAGGGTCCGAGTGCGGCGGCGCCGGCGTCGGGGAACGACCGGTGCCGCGTCGAAGACAAGCCCCTCTGGCCGTCCACGACCACCATCGCCGGCGCCGGTTGCCGGGCCGTGACGCCGTCGTGTCGGCGGGGTGACGTGGTGTGGAAGACGGGGACCGCGGACGCCTGAGGGCGTCAATGCGGCTGGGTGTCGAGCGCGTAGCCGGTCGCCCGCACGGTGCGGATGAGGTCGGGCATGCCGTCGAGGTTGATGGCCACGCGCAGCCGGCGGATGTGCACGTCGACCGTGCGCGCCTCGATGTAGACGTCGCGGCCCCAGACGCCGTCCAGCAGCTGCTCGCGGCTGAACACGCGGCCGGGGTGCTCCATGAAATGGCGCAGCAGCCGGAACTCGGTCGGACCGAGGTGGATCGCCTGGCCGGCGCGCGTGACGCGGTGCTGGACCAGGTCCATCGACAGGTCGGCGTAGCCCAGCACCTGCTCGGCCAGCGCCGGCCGGATGCGGCGCAGGACGGCGCGCACGCGCGCCACCAGCTCGGTCGGCGAGAACGGCTTGGTGACGTAGTCGTCGGCGCCGGCGTCGAGCCCGCGCACGCGGTCCTGCTCCTCGCCGCGGGCCGTCAGCATGATGATCGGGATGTTCGAGGTCGTCGGCTGGCGCCTGAGCTGCCGGCAGACCTCGAGGCCCGACATCAGCGGCAGCATCCAGTCCAGCAGCACCAGGTCGGGCATGTCCTCGCCCAGCGCCCGCATCGCCGCCTCGCCGTCGGCGGCGGTCGACACCCGGTAGCCGGCGCGGTCGAGGTTGTAGCGCAGCAGCTCGACCAGCGGCGCCTCGTCCTCGACGACGAGGACGTGCGGCCGCGAGGCGTGCGTGGCTGCGGGACCGGTCATGCTCATGGCGTGTAGATGCTCGCCGCGCCCTTGGGCCGGCTCTCGTCGAAGGTCCCGCCGGTGACGCGGAACGCCACCAGTTCGGCCACGTTGGTGACGTGGTCGCCGATGCGCTCGATGTTCTTGGCCATGAACATGAGGTGGGTGCCGGCGGTGATGGTGCGCGCGTCCTCCATCATGTAGGTCAGCAGCTCGCGGAACAGCCCGTTGTAGGCGTCGTCGATCTCCTCGTCGCGCAGCCACACCGACTTGGCCTTCTCGACGTCGCCGCGCGCGAAGGCGTCCAGCACGTCCTTGAGCAGCCCCTGCACCAGCCGGCCGATGCGGTCGATGCCGGTGACGGCGCGCGCCGGCGCGGCGGTCTGCGACAGCACGATCGAGCGCTTGGCGGTGTTCTTGGCGTAGTCCGCGATGCGCTCGATGGCGCCGGCGATCTTGATGGCCGAGAGGATGGTGCGCAGGTCGACCGCCATGGGCTGGCGCAGCGCCAGCATGCGCATCACCTGGTCCTGCACCGAGCGCTCGATGTCGTCGATGCGGGCGTCGCCGCGGATGACGTCCTCGGCCAGCGCCGTGTCGCGGTCGCGCACGGCCTGAAGCGCGCGGCTGAGCTGGGCCTCGGCCAGGCCGCCCATCTCGCTGATGGCGGCGTCGAGCTTGCCGAGCTCATCGTCGAACTTCTTGACCAGATGGTCGGCGGGCATGGGCTGCTCCGTTTTTTCTGTTGGGGGCGTCGCGCGCGGGCTCAGCCGAACCGGCCGGTGATGTAGGCCTGCGTCCGCTCCGCCTTCGGGTTGGTGAAGATCTGCGGGGTCTCGCCGTACTCGACCAGGTTGCCGAGGTGGAAGAAGGCGGTGAACTGCGACACCCGCGCGGCCTGCTGCATGGAGTGGGTGACGATCACGATGGTGAAGTTCTGCCGCAGCTCGTCGATCAGCTCCTCGATGATCGCGGTGGCGATCGGATCGAGCGCCGAGCACGGCTCGTCCATCAGGATCACCTCGGGGCTGACGGCGATCGCGCGCGCGATGCACAGGCGCTGCTGCTGGCCGCCCGACAGGCCGGTGCCCGACTGGGCGAGGCGGTCGGCGACCTCCTTCCACAGACCGGCCTTCTTGAGGCTGTTCTCGACGATCTCGTCGAGCTCCGTCTTGTTGGCGGCCAGGCCGTGGATGCGCGGCCCGTAGGCGACGTTCTCGTAGATCGACTTGGGGAACGGGTTCGGCTTCTGGAACACCATGCCGACGCGGGCGCGCAGCTGCACCACGTCGACGGAACGGTCGTAGACGTCGCGGCCATCGAGCGTGATCGAGCCCTCGACGCGGGCGCCGCTGACCACGTCGTTCATGCGGTTGAGGCAGCGCAGGAAGGTCGACTTGCCGCAGCCCGACGGCCCGATCAGCGCCGTCACGTGCCGGTCGCGCACCGCGATGTCGACGTCGAACAGGGCCTGCTTGGCGCCGTAGAACACCTTGACCTTGCTGCCCTCCATCTTCGGCGGCGGCAGCTTGTCGGCGGGCGTGACGAGATTCATGACGGTCATTGACGGTCCTCGATGGCGGTCGGACGGCGCGTCTACCACTTGATCGCGCGCCGCATGCGGATGCGGAACCAGATGGCGAAGCCGTTCATCAGCAGCGTCATCACGAGAAGGACGAGGCCGGTGGCGGCCGCGTTGGCCTGGAAGGCCGGGTCGGGGCGCGACACCCAGTTGAACATCTGGATCGGCAGCACCGTGAACGGATCGAGCAGCCACTGGAACGACACGAACGGGAACTCGCTCCCCAGCGGCGGCGTCGGCAGGAAGGCGATGAACGACAGCGCGCCGATCATGACCAGCGGCGCCGTCTCGCCGATCGCGCGCGACAGCCCGATGATCACGCCGGTGGTGACGCCGGGCGAGGCGTAGGGCAGCACGTGGTGCGACGTCACCTGCCACTTGGTGGCGCCGATCCCGTAGGCCGCCTCGCGGATCGCCTGCGGCACGGCGCGCACCGACTCGCGCGTGGCCACGATGATGATCGGCAGGATGAGCAGCGCCAGCGTCAGCCCCGCGGTGGCGACGCTCTGGCCGAGTCCGAGGCCGTAGACGAACAGGCCCAGCGCCAGCAGCCCGTAGACGATCGACGGCACGCCGGCGAGGTTGTTGACGTTGATCTCGATGACGTCGGTCAGCCAGTTGCGCGGCGCGTACTCCTCGAGATAGACGCCGGCCGCGACCCCGATCGGCACGGCGACGGCGGCGCACACCAGCACCACGACCAGCGAGCCGACCCAGGCCGACAGGATCCCGGCCTGCCCTGCGCGGCGCGACGGGAAGCTGGTGAAGAAGTCGGGGGTCAGGCGGGTCCATCCGTCGTAGGCGAGGCCGCCGAGCAGCGCCAGCAGGGTGACGACGCCGATCGACGTGACGATGATCCCCAGGCCGACGAAGATCGCCTCGGCGCGCCGCGCGCCGCGGATGCGGGCGGACGACGAGAGGGTTCCGGAATCGGGCGCGGCGGCGCCCTGGAGCTCGATGGCGGCCATGGTCAGTACGCCTCCCGGAACCTGCGGCGCAGCGCGTAGCCCGCGAGGTTGAAGACCAGCGTCATCGCCATCAGCGTCAGGCCGGCGGCGAAGATCGACTGGTAGGCCACCGATCCGTGGGCGAGGTCGCCGAGCGCCACCTGGGCTATGTAGGCGGTGATGGTCGCCGCGGGCTGGGTCGGATCGAAGGTGAAGTTGGGCTGCTGGCCGGCGGCGATGGCGACGATCATCGTCTCGCCGACGGCGCGCGAGATCGCCAGCACGCCGGCGGCGGCGAGGCCGGAGAAGGCCGCCGGCACGACCACCTTGAGCGAGGTCTGCAGCCGCGTCGCGCCCATCGCCAGCGACCCCTCGCGCAGGCTGTTGGGGACCGCGCGCATCGCGTCCTCGCTCAGCGAGCTGATGTAGGGGATGATCATGATGCCCATCACGATGCCGGCGCCCAGCACGTTGAAGCCCGGCAGGTTCGGCAGGATCGTCTTCTGCAGCAGCGGCGTGATGAACAGCAGCGCGAAGTAGCCGTAGACCACGGTGGGGATGCCGGACAGCAGCTCGAGGAACGGCTTCAGCGTCTCGCGCACGCGCTCGTCGGCGAACTCGCTGAGGTAGATCGCGATCACGAGGCCCAGCGGCAGCGCGACCACCAGCGCGACGGTGGACGACAGCAGCGTCCCCAGCACCAGCGGCAGGATCCCGTACTGCGCGTCGGCGAACAGCGGCGTCCAAGTCCGGCTGGTGAGGAACTCGACGATCGAGACGTGCGAGAAGAACAGGACCGATTCGAACAGCAGGACCCCGACGATCGCCACGGTCGTCACGACCGAGACCGCGGCGCAGGCGAGCAGGAGGCCCTCGATCACGCGCTCGCGCGCGCGCTGGCGCCGTCTGCGCGCCGCCGCCGCCGGCGAGTTGAGCCGCGTCGCGGTGGCCATCGTGGCATCGGTCATCGGGCCCTCTTGCCGCTCGTGTCCTGGACGGGGGTGGCGGCGGAGCGTGCCCGCCCCGCCGCCCTCGCGGTTCAGCTCTTGGGTTCGCGCTTCAGCAGATCGAGGATCGGCAGACCCACTTCGGGATGGCCGCCGAACGCGGTTCCGGCCGTCGCCTTGGCGACGCGCTCGCGGGCGATGACGTAGGCCTGCTCGGGCAGCGGCACGTACTTGACCTCGGTGATCAGCTTCTGCGACTTCAGGTAGAAATCGAGGAACGCCTTCATCTCGGGGCGGCCGAGCGCCTTGACGTTGATGTAGAGGAACAGCGGGCGCGACATCGGGCTGTAGGTGCCGTCGACCACGGTCTTCTCGGACGGCAGCACGCCGCCCTTGCCCTTGCCCTCGTCGATCGCCAGCGCCTTCATCTTGGTCGCGTGCGGCTGGTAGTAGGCGTAGGGGATGAAGCCCAGCGCGTTGCGGTCGTTCTCGATGCCCTGCACGAGGACGTTGTCGTCCTCGGACGCGGTGAAGTCCGACCGGCTCGACTTCGCCTTGCCGGTGACCGCCTCGGTGAAGTAGTCGAACGTGCCCGAGTCGGCGCCGGCGCCGAACAGCGTCAGCGGCGTGTCCGGCCAGTCCGCCCGGACGTCCTTCCACTTCATCACGACGCCCTTGGCCGCCGGCTCCCACATCTTCTTGAGCTCGGCCATGGTGATCGTGGTCGCCCAGGTGTTCTTCGGGTTGACCGCGACGGTCAGCGCGTCGAACGCGACCGGCACCTCGACGTAGGTGATCCCCGCCTTGCCGCAATCGTCCATCTCGGACTTCAGGATCGGGCGCGAGGCGTCGGCGATGTCGATCTCGCCGCGGCAGAACTTCTTGAAGCCGCCGCCGGTGCCGGAGATGCCGACGGTCACCCGGACCTTGCCTTTCTGGCTCTTCTGGAACTCCTCGGCGACTGCCTCGGTGATCGGGAAGACGGTGCTCGACCCGTCGATCTTGATGGTGGTCTGCGCGAACGCCGCGCCCGACCCCGCCGTCGCCAGCGCGGCGATGGAAACGAGTCTTGTCAGCAACATGGTCACCTCCAGGGAAATCGCGATCCGCTCGGGATCGGACGGCGGCCTCGGGACCGCCGGCGGCGCGACTCGTAGGTTCCAGCCGAGACTCGTCTATGACGGAAAAGTTACGATTAGGTTACGATCGCGGCGCGCCCGGTGGATGGCGTCATCGGCAGCGTGATGGTAAAAACCGAGCCCTCACCCGGCTCGCTCGCCACCGTCAAGGCGCCGCGGTGCCTGCTGACGATGTGTTTGACGATCGCCAGGCCGAGACCGGTGCCGCCCATCTCGCGCGACCGCGCCGAGTCGACCCGGTAGAACCGCTCCGTCAACCGCGACAGGTGCTCCGGCGCGATGCCCTCGCCTTCGTCGCGCACCGACACGGCCAGTGTACCGCCGGCCGCCGGTCGCGCCTCGATCCGCACCGTCGTACCGGCGCGGGCGTACTTGACCGCGTTGTCGATCAAGTTCTGGATCGCCATCGCCAATTCGTCGCGGTCTCCGGGGACGGCGGGCAGATCGTCGGCCACCTCGACCGCCAAGGCCACACCTCGGCCCGTCGCGCGCATCTCCAGCGCCGTCGCCAGCCCGCGCAGCAGCGGGCCGATCTCGACCCGGCCGGTCGGCGGCTGGTGCTCGCGCTGCTCGATGCGCGACAGCGACAGCAGATCCTCGACCAGCCGCCGCATGCGCCCTGCCTGCTCGGCCATGATGGCGAGGAAGCGCTCGTGGGCGTCGGCGTCGCCGCGCGCCGGCCCCTGCAGCGTCTCGATGAATCCCGTCAGGCTGGCCAGCGGTGTGCGCAGCTCGTGGCTGGCGTTGGCGACGAAATCCGCGCGCATGCGCTCGGCGCGGCGCAGCGCCGTGATGTCGTGCAGCACGACGAGCACCAGCGAGCCGTCGGCCGTCGGCCGCGCCAACCGGGCGACATGGGCGGCGACCGACCGCTCCGGCGGGCCCGGCAGCTCGAACTCGACCGCGCCGTCGACCGGCAATCCCGTCCGCGCGGCGTCGACCGCCGCCAGCAGCGCCGGCTGGCGCAGGGTCGCCGCCAGATCGCGGTCGATCGCGACCGGCCCCAGCACGTCGGCGGCGGCGCGGTTGACGCGCACCACGCGGCGCTGGCCGTCGACCCCGATCAGCGGATCGGGCAGGCCGTCGATGATCGCCTGGGCCGAGGCCGACAGCGATTCCATGGCGCCGCGCTGGCGGGTCCACATCGCGTCGAGGCTGACGACGCCGCGCGCCAGCTCGTCGGCCGCCGGCGACAACGTGAAGCGCGGTGTATCCGGCGCGTCGCCGCGGGCCAGCGCGTCCACGAAGCGCGCGAAACGCACGAACGACTGGAGGTAGCGGCGCACGACGACGGCGGTGACGAAGGCGATGGCCGCGCCGGCGATGATGGCCGGGCGCGGCGCCAGCGCGCCGGTCCAGACCAGGACCACGAGCGCGCCCATCGCCGGCGCGATCGCGATCGCGTTGGCGACGAGGTGGCGGCGCAGCGGCAGCGAGGACGGTTCGGCCATGGACCCCACCATGCCGGGCGATCACGACGCCGGCGTGTCGCCGCTCCCGGTTTCCGGCGCCGGCCCGCGTCAGCGCCCCAGCGAATGGTACGCGGCCAGCGCCGCGTGGCTGACGAGATCGCTCGACGTGGCGCTCATCTGCACGATCTGCACCGGCTTGCGCAGCCCGTCGATCACCGGCCCGATCACGGTGACGCCGCCCAGCCGCTGCATCAGGCGCGAGGAGATGTGGGCCGAGTGCAGGCCGGGCATGATCAGGATGTTGGCCGGCCCGGTCAGGCGGCTGAACGGATAGGTGCCCTTCATCAGCCCGTAGTCGAGCGCCACGTCGGCCTGCATCTCGCCCTCGAACTCGAAATCGACGGCCTGGCCCTCGAGGATGTGGATGGCCTCGCGGATGCGCGCCGTGCGGTCGATCTCGCGCGACCCGAAATTGGAGAACGACAGGAACGCCACGCGCGGCTCGTGGCCCATCTTGCGGGCGTTGGCCGCCATCTGGCGCGCGATCGTCGCGAGCTGCGCCGAGGTCGGGGTCTCGTTGACCGAGGTGTCGGCGAGGAACACCGTGCCGCCGCGCGACACCACGATCGAGTAGCCGATCGGCACCTTGTCCGGCTCGGCGTCGACCACGCAGGTGACGTCGGCGTAGCACTCCGGGAAGCGGCGCGTGATGCCCGTCACCATGCCGTCGGCGTCGCCGGCCGCGACCATGCAGGCGCCGAACACGTTGCGGCCCTGGTTGACCATGCGCTGGACGTCGCGGCGCAGGAAGCCCTGCCGCTGCAGGCGCTCGTAGACCATGTCGGTGTACTGCTGGTTCTTGGTCGAGCGCCGGGCGTTGTGGATCTCGAGGCCCGAGGTGTCGGTGACGCCGAGCGACGCCATCGTCTCCTGCACCAGCTCGTCGCGGCCGATCAGGATCGGCGTGCCGTAGCCGGCGTCGCGGAACGCGATGGCGGCGCGGATGGTGCGCTCCTCCTCGCCCTCGGCGAACACGATCCGCCGCGGATGGGCGATGACCTCGTCGAACAGGCTCTGCAGCCAGCCGGTGGTCGGATCGAGCCGGCCCGAGAGCTGGCGGTGGTACTCCGCCATGTCGATGATCGGGCGCTGCGCGACGCCGGAATCCATCGCCGCCTGGGCCACCGCCGACGACACCTCGACGATCAGCCGCGGGTCGAACGGAACCGGCACGATGTACTCCGGCCCGTAGCGCAGCCGGCGGCCGGAGTACGCGCGGTCGACCTCGTCGGGCACGTCCTCGCGCGCCAGCTTGGCCAGCGCCTCGGCGGCGGCGATCTTCATCTGCTCGTTGATGGTGCGCGCGCACGTCGAGCGCGCCGCGGAAGATGTAGGGGAAGCCCAGCACGTTGTTGATCTGGTTGGCGTAGTCGCTGCGGCCGGTGGCGATGATGGCGTCGCCGCGCGTGGCCTTGACCTCCTCCGGCGTGATCTCGGGATCGGGGTTGGCCATCGCGAAGATGATCGGCTTGGCCGCCATCGAGCGCACCATGTCGGCGGTGACGGCGCCCTTGGCCGAGAGGCCGAAGAAAACGTCGGCGCCCTTCATCGCCTCCTCCAGCGTGCGCGCCTTGGTGCGCACCGCGTGGGCCGACTTCCACTGGTTCATGCCCTCGAGGCGGCCCTGGTAGATGACGCCCTTGGTGTCGCACAGGATGGCGTTCTCGTGCGGCAGCCCCATCGCCTTGACCAGCTCGATGCAGGCGATCGAGGCGGCGCCGGCGCCGTTGACCACCATCTTCACGTCCTTGAGGTCGCGGCCGGTCAGGTGCAGCGCGTTGATCAGGCCGGCGGCCGAGACGATGGCGGTGCCGTGCTGGTCGTCGTGGAAGACCGGGATGTCCATCAGCTCGCGCAGGCGCTGCTCGATGATGAAGCACTCCGGCGCCTTGATATCCTCGAGGTTGATGCCGCCGAAGCTCGGGCCCAGCAGCTTGACGCAGTTGATGAAGGCGTCGGCGTCCTTGGTGTCGACCTCGAGGTCGATGCCGTCGACGTCGGCGAAGCGTTTGAACAGGACCGCCTTGCCCTCCATCACCGGCTTGCTGGCCAGCGCCCCGAGGTCGCCGAGGCCGAGCACGGCCGTGCCATTGGAGATGATGGCGACGATGTTGCCCTTCGAGGTGTAGTCGTAGGCGGTCGACGGGTCGCGCTGGATCTCGAGGCAGGGCGCGGCGACGCCGGGCGAATAGGCCAGCGACAGGTCGCGCTGGGTGACCAGCGGCTTGCTGGGGACGATCTCGAGCTTGCCCGGCCGTCCCGAGGCGTGCATCCGCAGCGAGTCGGCGTCCAGATCGCTCATCTCGCTGAGTTTCGAATCGTCGCCGCCGCGCGTGCCCGCCATGGTGTCTCTCCCTCGGCCGGCGGATTGCGCCCCGCCGGCCCGCGCACCGGTTCTAGCCGAGCGCGCCGCGCGGGGGAACACCCGCGCCGGAACAACACCTCGCCGTCGCGAGCCGCGCTGGCCCGCCGCCGCGCCACCGGCTAGGGTCGGGCCGGGCGCGCGAGGGGCGCGCGGGAGACGGAACGCCGATGACCGACGACACGCTTTTCGCGGAACTCCGCAAGATCGACACCCCGACCATCACCAACGTGGTCGCGACCTATCCGAAGAACCCGCTCTGCCTCGGGCTCTACAACCCGTGGACCGAGAACTGGTACACCGACACCTCGATCCGCTGCGTCTATCCCGAGATGGGACCGCGCATCGGCTACGCCGTGACCTGCGTCTACGGCCTGCCGGATCCCAACTACCAGGGCCGGCTGACGTTCATGGACGTGATCGACGCGCTCGACGCCATGCGCAAGCCGACGATCCTCGTGATCCAGCAGAAATGGCCGCCCGAGCTGATGGCCAAGGCGGGTCTCGCGGGCGAGATCATGGTGACCTCGATGCAGGCGGTGGGCTGCGTCGGCATGCTGTCGAACGGCCCGTCGCGCGACGTCGACGCCATCCGCCGGCTGGACTTCCAGATGCTGCTCGGCGGTGTCACGGCGGGCCATGGCGAGATGGCGGTGCAGGCCGTCAACGTGCCGGTCTCGGTCGGCGGCATGGACGTGGCGCCGGGCGAGCTGATCCACATGGACGAGAACGGCGCCGTCAAATTCCCCGTCCAGCACGCGCCGGCGGTGCTCAAGAACGCCCGCGCCATGCTCGACGACGAGGCGTTGCGTCTGGCCGCCCTGCGCAAGGCGCGCACCGCCGCCGAGGTCCGCGCCGCCTCCAGCGGCGGCGCCTACGCGGCGAAGAAGCCCTGACGGGGCGGCGCCACCGCCGCTCGCCCGTCGCTTGGGGATAGGTCGCCACCGCGCGTGGCGGCCGCCCTTGGGCGTCCGTGCTAGATGTCGGCGGTGCCCGACGTGACCCCTCCCGCCCACGCCAGCGCGCCGCGCGACGATCTCCGCCCGGCCGGCGACGGCGTCGCGTCGACGCCGATGATGACGCAGTACCTGGCGATCAAGCGGCGGCATCCCGACCATCTGCTGTTCTACCGGATGGGCGATTTCTTCGAGATGTTCTTCGACGACGCGGTCAAGGCGTCGGCGGCGCTCGACATCGCGCTCACTAAGCGCGGCCAGCACGCCGGCGCCGACATCCCGATGTGCGGCGTGCCGGCGCATAGCCACGAAGCGTACCTGTCGCGCCTGATCCGCAAGGGCTTCAAGGTCGCGATCTGCGAGCAGACCGAGGATCCGGCCGAGGCCCGCAGGCGCGCCGGCGGCAAGGCCGTGGTCAACCGCGACGTGGTGCGGGTGATCACGCCCGGCACGCTGACCGAGGATTCGCTGCTCGACGCGCGCACCCACAACTATCTGGTGGCGGTGTCGGAGGCGCAGGGCGCCCTGGGGCTGGCGTGGCTCGACCTGTCGACCGGCGCCTTCTCGGCGCAGCCGGTCGAGCCTGGCGCCCTGGCGGCGGCGCTGGCGCGGCTGGAGCCGGGCGAGATCCTGCTGCCCGACCGGCTGCTGGCGCGCGACGGGATCGGCGAAGCGGTGGCGGACTGGAAGGCCGCGCTCACGCCGCTGCCCTCGGCCCGCTTCGACAGCGACAACGCCCGCAAGCGGCTGCAGGACGCCTTCGGCGTCGCCGCGCTGGATGGCTTCGGCAGCTTCGGCCGGGCGGAGATCGCGGCCTGCGGCGCGCTGGTCGACTACGTGGCGCTGACCCAGGCCGGCCGCCTGCCGGCGCTGTCGCCGCCACGCCGCGAGAGCGCGCGCGGCGTGATGGAGATCGACCCCGCGACGCGGCGCAATCTGGAGCTGACACGATCGCTCGACGGGCGGCGCGACGGCAGCCTGCTGGCGACCATCGACCGGACGCTGACCGGTCCCGGCGCGCGGCTGCTGGCGGAACGGTTGGCGGCGCCGCTGACCGATCCCGCCGCGATCGACGCGCGGCTCGACCTGCTGCGCTTCGCGGCCGAGGCGCCGGCGTTGCGCGAGGCGCTGCGCGACGGCCTGCGGCGCGTGCCCGACCTCGAACGCGCGCTGCAACGCCTGTCGGTCGGACGCGGGGGCCCGCGCGATCTCGCGGGGCTGCGCGACGGGCTGGCGCAGGCCGGCGCGATCGCCGCGGCGCTGGCGCGCGGCGCGCCCGACTGGCGCCGCCGTCGCGGCTGCCGGCGCTGATCGCGGCGATGTCCGGCCACGAGGCGGTGGTCGAGCGTCTGGCGGCGGCGCTGTCGGACGAGCTGCCGCTTCTGACGCGCGACGGCGGCTTCATCCGGCCGGGCCATCTGGCGGAGCTCGACGAGCTGCGCGGGCTGCGCGACGACAGCCGCAAGACGATCGCCGGGCTGGAGGCGAAGTACCGCGCCGCCACCGGCATCGCGACCTTGAAGATCCGCCACAACAACGTGGTCGGCTACCACATCGAGATCTCGCAGGCGAACCTCGCGCGTTTCGATCCGGCGGCGCACGGCTTCACCCACCGGCAGGCGATGGCCGGCGCGACGCGCTACGCCACCGTCGAGCTGGGCGAGCTGGAGGGCCGCATCGGCCGCGCCGCCGACGCCGCGCTGCGGCTCGAGCTGAAGCTGTTCGACGATCTCGCCAAGGTGGCGCTCGACGCGGCCGCGCGCATCGCCGAGGCCGCCCGCGCGCTGGCCGAGCTCGACGTCGCCGCGGCGCTGGCCGAGCTCGCCGTGGCCGAGCGCTGGACGCGGCCGGTGGTGGTCGACGACGTCGATCTCGACATCAAGGGCGGCCGCCATCCCGTGGTCGAGGCGGCGCTGCGCCGGGCCGGCGCGTCGGGCTTCGTCGCCAACGATTGCGACCTCGGCGCCGACCGCCGCGTGTGGCTGCTGACCGGCCCCAACATGGCCGGCAAATCGACCTTCCTGCGCCAGAACGCGCTGATCGCGATCCTGGCGCAGAGCGGCGCCTACGTGCCGGCCGACTCCGCGCGCATCGGCGCGGTCGACCGGCTGTTCAGCCGGGTCGGCGCCGCCGACGATCTGGCGCGCGGACGATCGACCTTCATGGTCGAGATGGTCGAGACGGCGGCGATCCTCAACCAGGCGACGTCGCGCAGCCTCGTGATCCTCGACGAGATCGGCCGCGGCACCTCGACCTTCGATGGTCTCTCGATCGCCTGGGCGACGCTGGAACACCTGCACGAGGTCAATGGCTGCCGCGCGCTGTTCGCGACGCACTACCACGAGCTGGGCGCGCTCGCCGGCCGCCTCGCCGCGCTCAAGCCCTACACGATGCGCGTCAAGGAATGGCAGGGCGAGGTGGTGTTCCTGCACGAGGTCGCCGCCGGCGCCGCCGACCGGTCCTACGGCATCCACGTCGCCAAGCTGGCGGGCCTGCCGTCCGCCGTGGTGGCGCGCGCCGAGGAGGTGCTGTCGGCGCTGGAGACCGGCGAACAATCCGGCGCCGCCGCGCGGCTGGCCGACGATCTGCCGCTATTCGCCGCCGCGCCGCCGCGTCCGGCCGGCCGCGGCCACGGGCCGGCGGCGGAGTCGGAGATCGAGAAGACGCTGGCCGCCGCCAACCCCGACGAGCTCACGCCGCGCGACGCGCTCGACCTGCTCTACGCCCTGCGCGCCAAGCTGCCGCGCACGCAATAGCGCACGGCGCTACCTTGTGCACGGCAGCGGCGCGTCGGTGAGCTGCCGCCAGGCCGCGCGGTAGCGGGCGAGACGCTCCTCGTCCTTGGCGGTCACCTCGCCCAGCCGGCGGACGTCCATGTTGTCGGCGAGGTCGGCGAGCTTGACCTCGCGCGCCACCGCGTCGGTGGCGGCCCGCGCGATGAACTCGGGATAGGTCTCGCCGGCGCCGCGGGTGAGGTGCTCGACGGCGCGCACCACGGCCTCGGGGTAGCCGGCGGCGCGCAGCCTGGCGGGCGTCCATTCGGTGTCCTCGACCACGTCGTGCAGCACCGCCGCCATGCGGGCGTCGTCGCCCGCGACCCGCAGCATCACCCGCAGGGGATGCAGGATGTACGGCTGTCCGGCCTTGTCGACCTGGCCGCGATGGGCCTGCGCCGCCAGCGCGACGGCGTCTTCCAGCGTGGGCATTCGGGGGGGGCTCCGGCGTCTCGATGTCGTGGGATGACCGCATTGTGGCTGGCGCCGTGCCGCCGCGCACCCCATATCCAGCGTCATGTCGCCGCCGGACGGGCCGCCGCCCGATCGTCCCGCCCACCACACGGCCAAGGGCTTCCGCAATCCGCCGGGCAGCCCGCGCAAGCCCGGCCATTTCGGTCTGGTGCTGCGGTACCTCTGGCGCACCCGCCACGTCGACCGCCGCCCGCCCGCGCCCGAAGGCTTCGTGCTGTCCAGGAGCGTGGTCCGCGCCGGGCTCAACCGCCACGCCCATCGCGATTCCGTCACCTGGCTGGGCCACGCCGCGTTCCTGCTGCGCCTGGGCGGACGGACCGTGCTGACCGATCCGTTCCTGTCGGACCACGCCTCGCCGGTCGACGGCTTCGGGCCGCGGCGCTTCACGCCGCCGGCGCTGCGCGCCGACGAGCTGCCGCCGATCGACGCGCTGGTCCTGTCGCACAACCACTACGACCACCTCGACACGCGGGCGCTGCTGGCGCTGCGCGACCGCGCCTCGATCAAGGCGATCGTGCCGCTGGGGCTGGGCCGCGCCATGCACGAGATGGGCTTCACCGACGTGGTCGAGGTCGATTGGCGGCATGAGGTCCGCGTCGGCGACGGCTCCAAGGCGCCGCTGCGCGTCATCGCCGAGCCGGTCGTGCATTTCTCCGGCCGCGGCTTGTTCGACGCCAACCAGTCGCTGTGGTGCGGCGCCGTGCTGAAGACGCCGGAGCGCTCCGTGTTCTTCGGCGGCGACAGCGCGCTGGGGCCGGTGTTCGAGGAGATCGGCGGGCGCCACGCGCCGATCGATCTGGCGCTGCTCGGCATCGGCGCGTACGAGCCGCGCGACCTGTTCGCCGCCGCCCACGCCACGCCCGAGGAGGCGGTCCGGATCGGCCGCATGATCGGCGCGCGCCGCGTGCTGGGCATGCACTACGGCGCCATCGTGCTGTCGGCCGAGCCGCCGTTCGAGCCGCCGGTGCGGTTCCGCGCCGCCGCGCTGTCGGCGGGCTACGCCGACGAGGACGTCTGGACGCCCAAGGTCGGAGAGACGATGCCTCTGTGATCGCTGGCGGCGCCTTCTCCGTCCCGGCCGCGCGCTAACGGAGTCACACATCTACGATGGCGGCGTGAATGCCCTCTCCCCGGCGGCGCGGCGGAGAGGGAGTTCGGTGTCGGCGCCATCGCGGTCGCGGACGCATAGGATCGGGAATCCGGTTGGCCCGCGGCCGGGGCGCGGTGCATCATCCGCGCCGTTTCGAACCGGAGGGATCTCGACCATGGGCCGCGCGACCAACAGCTTCCGCCTGCTGATCCTTCCGGGCGACGGGATCGGGCCGGAGGTGATGGCCGAGACGCGCCGGGTCGCGGAGTGGTTTCGCGACAAGCGCGGCCTGCCGATCGAGCTGCGCCAGCGACACTACGGACTGGCGTCGTGGGAGCACTACGGCTCGATGCTGCCGGACGAGACGGCGGCCGAGATCGAGGCCGCCGACGCGGTTCTGTTCGGCGCCATGGACACGCTCGACCAGCAGACCAAGGTGCCGGCCGAGGAGCGGCGCAAGGGCGGCCTGCTGCGCATGCGCAAGACGCTGGACGTGTTCGCCAATCTGCGGCCGGTGAAAGCCAACCCCGGGCTGCTCGACGCCTCGACGCTGAAGCGCGAGGTGGTCGAGGGCGTCGACCTGGTGTTCGTGCGCGAGCTGACCGGCGGCGTCTATTTCGGCGAGCCGCGCGGCGTCGAGACCCTGCCCGACGGCACCGAGCGCGGCGTGAACACGCACGTCTACACCTCGCGCGAGGTCGAGCGCGTGGCGCGCTTCGCCTTCGAGCTGGCGCGGCGGCGTCGCGGACTCGTGCATTCCGTCGACAAGGGCAACGTCATGGAGGCCGGCGCGATGTGGCGCCGCGTGGTGCAGCGCGTCCACGACGCGGAGTTCGCCGACGTCGAGCTGCGCCACATGCTGGCCGACAACTGCGCCATGCAGTTGATCCGCTGGCCGAAGCAGTTCGACGTGATCGTGACCGACAATCTGTTCGGCGACCTGCTGAGCGATTGCGGCGCCATGATCACCGGCTCGCTGGGCATGCTGCCGTCGGCCTCGCTGTCGGCCCGCGGCGCCGACGGCCGCCGCCGCGCGCTCTACGAGCCGATCCACGGCAGCGCCCCCGACATCGCCGGCAAAGGCCTCGCGAACCCGCTGGCGGCGGTCCTGAGCTTCGCGATGTGCCTGCGCGAGACGCTGGAGATGCCGGAGGAGGCGGCCCGGCTGGAGCGGGCCGTCGACCGGGTGCTGGCGGACGGCGGGCGCACCGCCGACATCGCGGCGCCCGGCGCGCCGCGCCTGGCGACGTCGGGCATGGGCGACGCGGTGATCGCGGCGCTCGACCGGGTCTAGGGCCGCGCCGTCAGCCGGGCCGCGATCGCCCGGCGCGATAGACGATGAAACCCAGCGCGGCGGCGATCACGAAGAAGACGGCGGCGATCGCCGGATCCGGCGGCACCACCGACCCCTTGAATCCGATTCGCCATCCGAAGGCGTAGTTGAGGATGGAGAGCGCGCCGACCAAGGCGAACAACGCGGCGCCGGCCTGCGCCATGACGAGAAGCAAATTCTTCATCCGGGTCCAACCAGAGGGGGGCGACCAAAGAATGACACCACCATCGCGGCTACGGAAGGGGAGGCGAAGAGGGCGCATCCGGCGTCCTAGCCCTCCAGAGCGTCAAAAAATGGCCGCGAAAGCGCGATTCCGCCACTAATCCGAAGGCGTCGAAGCCGCATATCCGCCAAGCGCGCGTCATATTAATGTCAAAGTGTAGAACTCTCAGCTTGCTCATTGAAAAGACGCGTGTTATTGTCACCTCATTATTTTGCGAGGATTATTCGCGTGAATTTCCGCTCCGCTGGTACGGGCGCCGTCGCTTTGCTCACGGTCGCGCTGCTTCCTCCCTCCGGTTTCGCCCAGGAATGGGCCGGGGCGTGGACGCGCGACACAGCGACGGGCTGCGCCAAAGGTGGGGCGGGATTGCTGAGTCTGTCGTCGAGCGACGTGCGGACGCCGGAGGCCACCTGCGCCGTCGTCAACCGTAACGACCGCGGCGGCGGGGTGATGGAACTCTACATCAGCTGCACCGACAAGACGGGCGGCTCGGCCAACGCGTCGCTCGCGGTCAAGGTGCTGAGCGGCCAGCTCTACGTGTCGCAGCGCACCGAGACCGGCGTCTCCGAGGCGATTTTCTCGCGTTGCCGCGTCGACACGCTGCGGGTCGTCGCCACCCGCAAGTAACGCCCGCACGCGCCGCGCCCGGCATGGCCGCCATGCCGGTGGCCTGCCACGTTCCGCTTGCGCGCGGCCGTCCGATCGCCAATCGTCCGCCCGGGAAACGCACCGCGGCAACGACGGACGGAACATGAGCGGCAACCAGGCTTTTTCGGGCGTCACGGTCCTCGACCTGACGCAGGGCGTCGCCGGCCCGCATTCGACCATGCTGCTGGCGCAGCACGGCGCCGACGTCATCAAGATCGAGCCGCCCGAGGGTGACTGGGGCCGCGGGCTCGGTGAGACGGTCGGCGATCATTGCGCCCACTCCATCGCCTTCAACCGCGGCAAGCGCTCGATCGCCATCGACCTGAAGTCGCCGGACGGTCTGGCCGTGGTCCGCAAGATCGCGGCCACCGCCAACGTCGTGATGGAGAGCTTCCGGCCGGGCGTGATCGAGCGCCTCGGGCTGGGCTACGACGCCGTCAAGGCGGTCAATCCGAAGGTGATCTACGGCTCGGTGTCGGGCTTCGGCCAGAGCGGCCCCAACGCCAAGCGTCCGACCGTCGACGGCCTGATCCAGGCCTTCAGCGGCATGATGGTGATGAACCGCACGGCCGAGGGCTGGCCGCACCGCCAGGGCATGATCGCTGTCGACGTCACCACCGGCCTCTACGTCTTCAACGCGCTGAGCACCGCGATCATGCGCCAGTTCCGCTTCGGCGAGGGCTGCCGGCTGGATCTTTCGCTCATGGCCGCCGCCGCCGCCTACCAGGGCGCCAAGCTGATGGAGTACGTGTGGAGCGACGGCGCGCCGCCCGCCCTCTATATGCCGGCCGGCACGTTCAAGACAGCCGACGGCCACATCGTGCTCAGCGCCATGCGTCCGCACCATTTCAAGGCGCTGTTCGACCTCGTGGGACGGCCGGATATCAGCGCCGATCCCCGGCTGCAGACGCACGAGGGCCGCATCCGCAACGGCGCCGTCATCACCAAGGCGCTCAACGAGGCGATGCCGGCCAAGACCACCGAGGAGTGGATCGCGATCCTCCAGCCCAAGGAGGTGTTCTGCGAGCGCGTCAACAACTACGCCGACTACCTCAAGCATCCGCACGTCGCGGCGGTCGGCGCGGTCGACTGGATCGAGCCGTCGGGCACCGGCAAGCGGCTGCCCGTCGCCAACATCCCCGGCTTGCCGCCGACCCGCGACCTGCCGGCCCATCTCAACCACGCGCCGCATATCGGCGAGCACGGCGCCGAGATTCTCAAGCAGTTCGGCTACGCGCCGGCCGAGATCGACGCGCTGTTCGCCAAGAAGGCGGCGTTCACGCCCGCGACCGTCGCCAAGGCGGCGGAGTAGGGCGCGCCCGGAGCGCCTTCCCGTCGATGCCCGTCGCCGCGATCCTGTTCGACGTCGGCGGGCCGCTGGACACCGAGGAATCCCACGAGAACGCGGTCGACCGTCTGCTGCCGGAGGCCGCGCGCCACGCCGGCTACGAGTTCACCCCCGGCGACTACATCGCGGCCTGCGCCCACGCGATCGAGATCTACGCTCCGGATCTCCATGAATCCGTCGTCTGGCAGCTCTGCAACGGCGATCGATTCGCGGCGCACCGCGCCTGGGCGTTGTTCACCGAGGCGATGTCCAAATACGCCTTCGCCGATCCGCGGCCCGGCATGGCGGCGCTGCTCGGCTCGCTGCGCGCCACCGGGCTGCGTCTAGGCGCCGTCCCCGACCAGCCCGGCCCGTTGACCGGCAAGCTCGAACGGCTGGGCATGTCCGGCTTGTTCGACTGCGATCTCGGCACCACGGCGCTGGGCGCGCGCAAGCCCGACACGCGGCTGTTGCTCGCGGTGTGCGGGCGGCTGGGCGTGGCGCCCGCAGACTGCGTGATGGTCGGCGACCGCGTCGACGCCGACATCGTGCCGGCGCGCCACCTCGGCATGCGCACGATCCGTTTCCGCTGCGGCCGCCACGCGATGCAGGACCCGCGCGGCTGGAGCGAGCTGCCGGACGTCGAGGTGGCGACCGTCGACGAGCTGGCGGCCGCCATCGACCGTCTGACGGCCTCTTGAACACGACCGCGGCGCGCCCGTAGTCTGCGCCGCCCCGAACGCCCCCTCCGCCGGAGACGCCCGCATGGACTCGATCGCCGACCGCACGCCGGCCAAGACCGACTCGCTCGCCGCGCGCTACGGCGCCGACGCCCTGCCGGCGGCGGGGCCGTGGAACGAAACCATCGCCTCGCTGCTGTCGCACCGCTCCGTGCGCGGCTATCTGCCCGACGCGCCGCCGGCCGGAACGGTCGAGACGATGATGGCGGCGGCGCAGTCGGCCGCCACCAGCGCCAACCTCCAAGCGTGGTCGGCGGTGCTGGTCGAGGATCCGGCCGACCGCAAGATCCTCGCCGAGATCGCCGGCGGCCAGAAGCACATCGAGCAATGCCCGATCTATCTGGTGTGGCTCGCCGACCTGTCGCGCGCCGCCCGCATCGCCGGCCAGGAGGGCGCCACGTTGGAGGGCGTCGACTATTTCGAGACGTTCCTCGTCGCCGCCGTCGACGCCACGCTGGCGGCGCAGAACGCGGTCGCGGCGGCCGAGTCGCTGGGACTGTCGACCGTCTATATCGGCGCCATGCGCAACGATCCGGAGCGCGTCGCCAAGCTGCTCGGCCTGCCGCCGGGCGTGTTCGCGGTGTTCGGGCTGTGCGTCGGCTACGCCGATCCCAAGGCAAGGGGCGAGGTCAAGCCGCGCCTGCCGCAGGCCGCGATCCTGCACCGCGGCCGCTACACCACCGACGGCGAGCGCGCCATGCGCGCGGGCTACGACGCGACGCTGACCGCGTTCTCGCGGCGCAACGAGATGGCGGCCAGCGACTGGAGCGGCCGCGTGCTCGGCCGCCTCGGGCCGATCAAGGCGCTGAACGGCCGCGACCGGCTGCGCGGCACCATCAACCGCCTCGGTTTTCCGCTGAAGTAGGGACGCGGCGTCCGCTCAGACCGCCGCCGCGCGCGCCTTGCGCTGGGCCGGCGGCAGCGCCGCCGTGCCGATGACGCCGTCGCGCTCCAGCCGCTCGAGCTCCGCCGCCGACAGGCCGAGGATGCCGCCGAGAATCTCGGCGTTGTGCTGCCCCAAGGTCGCGGCCGGCGCGCGCACGGGCACGGGCCCGGCGTCGAAGCGGTAGGGCGCCGACGGCTGAGGATGCGAGCCGACATAGGCACGGTCGATCCACTGCCAGAAGCCGCGCGCCCGCAGATGCGGATCGTCGATCAGATCGAGCGGCGTCCGCACCGCGCCGGCCGCCACGCCGCCGCGCTGCAACGCGTCCATCGCCTCGTCGGGCGCGCGCGTCCGCGTCCACTCGCCGACGGCCCGCTCGATGCGATCCTCCTGCGCGCGCCTTCCCTCGGCGGTGCGCAGCGCCGGATCGCCGGCGAGATCGGTGCGGCCGATGACGGCGCAGAGCCGCGTCCACATCGCGTCGTCGACCGCCGTCGCCAGCACCCATTCGTCGTCGCCGGCGCAGGCGAACACGCCGTGCGGCGCGAAGGCGGGGTGGCGGTTGCCGCGGCGCGGCGGCAGGCGGCCGTTCGCGGACCGCTCGATCGCCCAGGCCGCCGTGTAGGGCAGCATGCACTGCACCTGCGACAGGTCGATGTGCTGGCCGATTCCAGTCCGGCGGCGGTGCATCAGCGCCACCAGCATGGCCGAGGCCGCGTTCAGCCCGCCGACCGCGTCGCCGTAGGCGAGATGGTTCATCATCGGCGGATCGCCGTCGCGGCCGCCGACGCTGGGCAGGCCCGAACCCTGCTCCAAGGTCGAGCCGTAGGCGCGGCACTCCCGCCACGCGCCGGACGCGCCGAACGCCGCCATCGACACCATGACGACGGAGGGATTGACCTCGCGCAGCCTCGCGTAGTCGAGGCCCATCTTCGGCAGGACCTCGCTGGAATAGTTCTCGATCACCGCGTCGGCGCCGGCCACGAGCGCCTTCAGCAGGCGCGCGCCCTCCGGCACCGTGAGATCGAGCGTGATCGCGCGCTTGCCGCGGTTCATGACGTTGAAGCGCGCGCTCTTCTCGTAGAGCCGTTGCTCGACCACGGCCGGCCGGTTGTCGACGCCGCGCCACCAGTCGGGATAGCCGCAGGCCTCGACCTTGATCACGTCGGCGCCGAGGTCGGCGAGGTTGCGGGTGCAGATCGGGCCGGCCCAGCCCATCGACAGATCGACGATCCGCAATCCATGCAGCGGGCCGGCGCCGTCCGGCACGGCCGTCGTCGACAGGGGGGCGGCCCGCATGCGCGGCACAATGGCGCCGGTGTGCGCGCCGATCTCCGGCACGGCGCCGCCGAAGCGCGGTGGCGTCGCGGTGAGGTGGAGCGGCGATCCCGGCGCCTCGACCACGCGGCCGCCGACCGTGATCGGCACGATGGCGTCGCGCTCGCGGAAAACCGGCAGTTCCAGCATCTCGCCCATGTCCGGCACGATCGCGAAGGGCAGACGCAGCTCGAGCGCGCTGGCGAACCACGCCGCCGCCGTGCGGTCGAGGAAGCGCGGCACGAACCGCGCCTCCAGCATGTCGGCGCGCGCCAGCCGCTCCGGCCCCATCACCAGATCGGGATGCCGCGCCAGATCCTCCATGCCCATCAGCTCGCAGAACGCCTTCCACTGCGCCGGCGTCACGATGGTGATGCCGATCCAGCCTTCCTTGCAGCGGTACACGCCCATCGGATAGGTCGGCGTGAAGCGGTTGAAGCCCCAGCGCTTCTGCGCCGCGCCCAGAGCCCACGCCTCCGTCGCCTGGTACTCGGCCAGCGCGATGGTGGCCTCGTGCACGCTGGTGGCGATGCGCGCCCCGGCGCCGCCGGCGGCGCGCCGATGCAGCGCCGCCATCGCGGGGATGAACGCCGACAGGCCGCCGGTCACCGCCGACTGGTAGTCCGGCAAGGTCAGCGGCGGGCCCTCGACGGGGCCGATCAGCTGCACGAAGCCGGCCAGCGCGCGGCACACCGAATCGGTGGCGTGGAAATCCTTGTAGGGGCCGGAAGCGCCGAACCAGTCGAGATCGACGCGGACCAGCGCGGGATCGTCGGCGATGTCGCCGCGCGCCGCCGGCGGGCGCGAGTCGATGAACACGTCGGCGCCGGCGACCAGAGCGCGTAGACCGGCCACGCCGTCCGGCGACGACGCGTCCAGCGCGACGCTCTTCTTGCCGTAGTTCAGCCACGCGAACCAGCCGCTGGCGCGCCGCCCGCCGCCGGTGTCGATCATCGGTGGGAACGACCGCGTGGCGGCGCCCTCGGGCGGTTCGACGCGGACCACCTCGGCGCCGAAATCGGCGAACAGGCGCGCGGCGTAGGACGCCGCCGGAAGATCGCCGATCTCGACGACGCGGTACGCGGACAAGGGCATGGGGACTCCGGTGCGGCCGCCGCGCGGCTCAGGCCGCGACGCTGGCGACGACGCGCTCGATGAAGCCACCGGCCGAGGCCTTGTCGATCCAGCGGGTGACGACGACGAGATCGTGCTCCGGGTCGATCCAGAGGATGTGCGAGCCCCAGCCCAGCGCGAAGAAGCTGCTCTCCGGCGCCGCCTTGAACTGCCCGCGGTTGGTGTTCAGCCACCACATCAGACCGTAGAACGGCGCGATGGCGCACGGCTTGCGCAGCTCCGCGCACCAGCCGTCCGGCAGGATGCGCCGGCCGTCATGCGTGCCGTCGCGCGCCACCAGCAGGCCGATCCGCGCGTGGTCGCGCGCGCCGATGACGATGCCGCCGCCCCAGTGTCCGCCGCCGGGCACCGACAGCATCGGCCTGCCGTCGACGGTCACGGTGGAGTTGCGGTAGCCGTCCCAACGCCAGTTCGACGACGCGCCGATCGGATCCATGATCCGGCGCTTGAGCACCGCCGGCAGCGGTTCGCGGAACACCTGCATCAGCGACAACGACAGGCGGTTCACGCGCACGTCGTTGTATTCCCAGAACGTGCCCGGAGGCCGCAGCGCGCGGAAGCTTCCCTTCGGCGTGTCGGGATCCGTGAGGCCGACCTTGCGGTGGCGGTCGACCATGTCGGCCTTGTCGAACAGCGTGCCTTCCCACTCGCTGGTCTGCTGCAGCAGATGGCGCCACGTGATGTCGCGGTTCTGCGGCGCGGTGAATCCGTCGTCCAGCGCGTAGTCGCCGGCGCGGTCGTCGAGCGAGCGGATCAGACCGTCACCGATGGCAAGTCCCGCGAGCAGCGCCAGATAGCTCTTGGCGATGCTGAAGGTCATGTCGGGCCGGTCGGGATCGCCCCAGCACGCGATCTCGCGGCCGCCCTTCAGGATCACTCCGGCGGGCCCGCCGCGCGGCGTGACGGGCCCCAGCACGGCGTCGTCCGGCGGTCGCTCGCCGGCGTCGTAGGGCAGCGCGAAGCGCCCGTCGGGCATGATCAGCGCGGTCGGCCAGCGCGAGCCGTGCGCCAGCGCGAAGTCGATCGCGTCGGCGAGACGGGCGCGGTCGACGCCGACGGTGTCGGCGGCGACCCGTAGCTCGGGCGCGGGAGGGATGGATACGTCGTTCATGCCAGCGGCTGCCACACGGTCGAGCGCACCTCGCCGAACTCGCGCTTCAGCCGCGTCCATGACTCGCCGCCGTCGGTCGAGCGGAAGATCTGTCCGAGATTGCTGCACACGAACATTAGCTTCGGATCGGAGGGATGGGTGGCGATGGTCCACGGCGTCGAGTTCAGCTCGCCCGGCAGCCCCGCGTCGTCCCAGTGCTTTCCGTGGTCGCGGCTGCGCAGCAGGCGGCCGGTCGAGCCCGGCGGTCCGTTGCCGTTGGTCAGGAACACGGTGGCGTCGTCGTCGGCGCGCGGCACGACGGTGCGCGTGTACTGCCAGGGCGAGTCGAGCGGCTGGAACTCCCAGTTGGCGCCGTTGTCGGCGCTGACGTGGAGCCCCTTGTTGGTGGTGGCGTAGACCAGCTTGCCGCCGTCGCGCACCACGGCCACGCCATGGATGTCGTCCGAGGTCAGCCCCTTGCCGACCTTGGTCCAGGTCTTGCCGCGGTCGGTGGAGCGGTGGACGCCGTCGATCTCGACGCCGGCCCAGAGCGTGTCGCGGTCGACCGGATCGAACAGGATCTGCGTCACCCGCGGCTTGCCGACGAAGATGCAGCTCTCGGCCGTCGTCGACAGCGCCTTGGTCCAGGTCGCGCCGCCGTCGGTCGAGCGGTAGAAGCCGGCCGGCTGGGTGCCGGCGATCAGCAGGTCGGGATCGTCCGGCGCCTGGACCAGCGCCCAGACGTCGAGGTCGTCGAGCGGCGAGGGCAGATGGGTCCAGCGCTTGTCGCGCTCGCGCCAGCGGTAGACGCCGCTGTCGGTGCCGGCCAGCACCTCGCCCGGCCTTTGGGGATGCGCCGACAGCGCCCAGACGCGGGCCTCGAGATAGAGGCCGGACTCGATGTAGGGCCGCGTCCACGTCTCGCCGAGATCGCGGCTGAACCACACCGACATGCCGGCCGTGCCGACGCACAGCAGAGCGGACATCGCTTCCTCCCCCGCATTTTTTCCGCGGCGATGTTCCGGCCGCGTGCCGGCGCCGTCAACCGCGCGGGGGATGGCGGCCACGCCGGCGCGGCATGGCGCGTCTGTCGGGAACGCGGGCATACTGCGCCGCGCCGCGCGCGGCTCTACTTAGGCGGCTTGAACGCGTCTAGAATCTCGCTTGCCTCTGCGGACTCCAAGGTGAGTTCTCGATACACCAGCTCGGTTACTGCTTGTCGGTCCGCCGCGGCGGTTCTCTCTCGCTCTTCAGCTGCCAGCAGCTGAGAAACAATACTAGTGCGAAGCGCCGGAGACGGGAGCGGAACGCGAAGGTCCTTCATTTCTGGCCAGTTGATGCGCGTTCGATTGGCTCCAGATGCTGATAGCAACATGTCAGCTCGAACTTCGGGAGAGCGCAAAACAATCCACGCTATACGCGGATCTAAATCACCGAGCGCACGCAGAACGCTCACCTCTTTAGTTACGACGCATCCATCGAGCTCATTCGGGACGACTGCTACAGCGCCGTAGTGGGCACTAATATGGCTCACGACAATATTGCCAGCGTGAACGCGGAAAAGTTGCGGGTACTGTGTTGCGCTTGCTGCCATCTCAGCGCCACCACGCGCAAAACCACTGTATTCGACAACTAGGTATCTGACAATCTCGTCGGATTCGGAGGTCTCGATTATATCCTCTGGGGCAAACTGAACTGGCTCGACTATCTCAGAAACAGGCGATGTATGGATGCCAGCAGAGATCCACTCCGATACTCGGCGGCCAGGCCGCTTCCAGCAATACTTCGCATCCATTCTATCCGTAATCTTCTCGGCGGGAATCACGAATTCCTGTGGTACGCTCCTTCCCGCAGAGAAGCTCGAGAACAAGTCCGCGACACGCCTTATCTCCTCTGCGGCTAGCTGACGATTCTCTGCATCGATCGGCAATGAGCGACGACGCTGAGGATCGTCGACGCCTACGTGTCGGCACGCGTAAACAAAAACTGGACCTTGCTGCTGAGTGGGAGCGTTCAGTATCCTTCGTTCAAGAATGAGAATTGATGTCTTTACTCTTGCTTGAGATCTCTGAAATGCATCTCCAGGCAGGGAAACTATACCCTTCACTAAAAAGCGCGCTCGGATGAAATCTCTGAACCATACATAGTCGCTTCCGCTCAGGACTCCGTCATCGACAACAGTGACGAGACGCCCCCCCCCCCGCAGGATCTCGGAGTAGCGCTCGAAGAACATTAGCGCAGATCGAAGGCTATTCCGGGGTTTCTGCGATCCCTTTGAGGAATCCGACGCCATGTCATAGGCGTCCAAGATTCTCCGTTCGGACTCGGTGCTGCGGCCGTACGCTTTTGCGAAAGGAGGGTTAGTGAGAACAACATCCACAAACGGACCTTGTGCGATCTTATTGGATAGTTGCAACTTCTCTGCCCGAACTTCCGGAGAATCGTTCGGCAGTGTTTCAAGCGCTTTATCGAGTATATCTGCTTCGAAAATACTGCTTCCACCGTCACCGTGAAGATACATGTTCATCCGCGTCAACCGTGCCATATTTGGTTCCCGACCAATATCGACCCCATAAATTTTCTGAACTGCTATTTCTTGTTTTAGCGCATGCTTGTCCGCCTGAGATAAAGTTCCGTTGGCGTCCACTTTCGCCCACATGTCAGCTAGGGCATCGATTAAGAATCCGCCAGTTCCACAGCATCCGTCGATCACCACCTCTGTGCGAGCCCGAGAAACTTGGATATCAGCCAGCTTTGTTCCAAGCTTGACGATACTCCTGGGGGTAAAGAACTGTCCAAGATCTTTGCCGCGCATCGTCGCCGACAGGAATGTCTCGAAGAGTCGGCCATTCAGATCTGCGTCGACTCCAAAAAGATAGATGTGCTCTAACTTCTCAACGACGCCCTTTATGATCTCCGGATTGAGATTGATTTCATCATCCTTCCGGAAGATTCTCTTTCGTTTCCCGGTTTGAATCTCGGTCTCGATAGTGTTCAAAAGGTCACGAAACTGCGTCGCGCTGAGCGGATTGGGATGATCTTCAGATCGCTCACGAATCCACTCACTTGAGAAACGAACGTCGGATGTCGGAATCGAGAATTTGTCCTTTTCTATCAAGGATGGATACTTCTCCCGGACACGGCGATCAGACAGAAGCTTCAGAAACACTACCTTGACAAACTCCTCGAATCCGGCCGCTTGGGAGATGTTTCCCTTCTTGTAGATGTGCTGATGGCACCATGCGAACACGCTATTCACTTCGTCAATTGAGCGGCGGAAGAATTCGTGAGCAGCTGGCGGAGGATCCTCGCTGCTTGATCTGCCGACAGCTGAAATTGAAAGAGCTTCTCTAAGCTGTGCAAATTTCGTGTTATTATCTATGAAATCATCGAACGACAAATCTAAAATTGGTTCGCGTTGATCCCAAGGATATACTTTTGTCCGTGTGGCGTTGGTGAGCACATAGAATACGACGGGATTCCCACCGGGATATTTTTGATTCAACATAAATGCATACGAGGCGGCTTGCATAATGTGATCATCGATTGCAGTTGTTGGAGACTTTGCGTCGACTACGATCCTTGGCTTGCCGTCAAAAAATAGAACGTAGTCGGGCTTGTAGGCGCGTTTGGTCGTGCCAGCCGCAGTAACAAGTTCGTCAATCGACGTTTTTCTCTTAATCTGATGATCTGCATATCCAAGATCGCGTATGAGGCGTTCAACGAACAGACCTTCAACGGCGGCCTCATTGTTGAGGTCATTGTAATTGCAATACTTGTTGGAGCGAGATTTCATTTGCCTTCCAGTTCGGTGGTCGTGTGTCCAACGATCCAAGCATACTGTCGGTGAGCGCGAAGCTACGGTCCCCCGAACTCCTCTACCCGTCGGTCGTGTCCTATCCTATTGCGCCGGCGCGCCGACGCGGAGGCCCTTGGCGATCTCCTTTTGGCGGTCGAACTCGGCGCGGCGGCGCGCGATCTCCTCCGCCGACATGGTCTCGACGTTGGAGAAATCGAGCTTCCACGCCGGATCCTTGGGCCATTTCAGCGGCGACTGCATGGTCGTGCGCGGGCCCGGCGCCGTCTCCAGCACGCGCAGCGCCAGCTCCAGCGTCAGGTCCTGCGATTCGACATCGTGCGGGCGGCCCGCCGCGTTGCCCAGCGGAAAATCGCTGAACAGGAAGCGCGGCACGCCGACGTACTCGACGATATCCTTGGCGCATCCCAACACGACGGTCGGAATGCCGTTCTGTTCCAGGTGGCGGGCGGCCAGACTCACGGTCTGGTGGCAGACGGGTCAATTCGCGACGATGACCGCCGCGTCGACCCCGTCCTCGCGACATCGCTTGAGCAGCTCCGCGCAGTCGACGTCGATCGTCGTGCGGTGGCTGCGGTTGGTCGGCGCGCCGTGGAAGCGCCGGGCGAGCGTGCCGATCCGCCCGGCCGCCGCGGCGCGGCGCATCGCCGGCAGCGGGAACCACGTGCCGCTGTCGGCCGCCGTCGTGTGCAGCCGGTCGTAGCCGATGTGCGAGATGCGCAGATCGTGGTCCTGCGCCGTGTCGCCCGAGTAGACCTTGTAGAACTTGGCGGCGGAGTTGTAGGCGGCGCCCGGCCCCTGGTCGCCCTTGGCCGGATCGTACGGCGCGGCAGTGGTGATCAACGCCACCGTGCTGTCGGCCAGCTTCTTGCGTAGCGGCTCGAACGGGACGTCGGCGTAGTGGGCCCAGCGGTAGGGCTTGCCGTAGCCGAGCGTCACGTAGTAGTCGCGGATCCGTTGCATGTACGGGATCGGCCGGTCGTGGTCGGCGGCGAATCCCAAGCCTTCCTCGGCGGGGTCGTCCATCGCGGTCTCCTGCGGGGCCGCCTCGGCGGCGGCCATCGGGCGGAGTATAGACCGCCGCGGTCGCGATGAAACCGGTTCGTCCGCCGGGCCGCGCCTCAGCCGAAGCGGCCGGGATCGCAGCCCGCCAGCGCCGGCGGCAGCGCCTCGCCGTCGAGCATCCGCACGATCAGCCGGCCGGTGGCCGTCGCCAGCGTCAGTCCGACATGTTGATGGCCGTAGCCGCACCAGACGTTGCGGTGGCGCGGCGCCGGGCCGATCGCCGGCCGGAAATCCGGCAGCGACGGGCGTTCGCCCATCCATCGGCTGGTCTCGGCGCCGCCGATACCGGGGAAGATCGCCTCGAGATGCTTCACCAGCAGGTCGGCGCGGTGCCATGATTCCGGCCGGTCCGGCGCGCCCAGTTCGACCGTGCCGGCGACGCGTAGCCCCTCGCGCATGGGCGTGACGAAGAAGCCGCGCTCGGCCGGACTCACGGGCAGATCGAAGCGCACGTTGGTCGGCTCCAGCATCACGTGGTAGCCGCGCTCCGCGACCAGCGGCGCGCGGAAGCCGAGATGGCGCGTCAGATCGCCCGAGGCGCGGCCGGCGCAGATCGCGACCCCGGCCACCGCCGTCGCGCCCGACGGCGTGCGCACCGCCGTGACGCGGTCGCCGTCGCTTTCGAAGCCGGTGACGGGCGATTCCTCGATCCGCCCGCCCTCGGCCGTGAAGCGGTCGGCCAGGCCGGTGACGACGTGGTACGGGCTGACCGTGTGCATGCCGTGCGGGTAGTAGACGCCCCTCACGATGTGCGGCGACAGGCCGGGCGCGATCTCGCGCGCGCGGTCGCCGTCGACGATCTCCATGACGGTGCCCTTGGCGGTCTGCAGCTCGCGCTCGCGCGCGCCGCCGGCGAAGCCCGCCTCGGTCTCGTAGACGTAGAGCGCGCCCTTGCCGCGGAACAGGTCGCCGAGCCCCGACGCCTGGATCTCGCTCTTCCACGCCTCGTTGGCCACCGCCATCAGCGCGCCGAACGCGTCGACGCCCTTGCGCACCTCGCTCTCGCGCGCCGCGGCCTGGCGAAGCGCACCATCCACGGGAGCAGCCGCGGGAGGCGGGGCAGGTGGACGGTCAGCGGGCCGTCGCGGTCGAACAACATCCGCGGCACGCCCTTCAGCACCGACGGGCGCGCCAGCGGCAGCACGTGGTCGATGGCGATGAAGCCGGCGTTGCCGAACGACGTCTTGCGGCCGGGATCGATGCCGTCGAACACGACCACCGGCCGGCCGGAGCGTTGGATGGCGCGCGCGGTCGCCATGCCGACGACGCCGGCGCCGATCACCGCGATGGGAAGGGCGTCGGCGGTCATGGGGTTCTCCGGGGACGTCGCGTCATCGCGCCAGACTAGACCATCGCCGGCGGCGGCGGCAGACCGCGTTCCCGGCGGTGGTCGCGCGCGCCGGCGCGCGATAGCCTGAGATCCGCCCGCGATCCACCGCCCGGAGGCCGTCCGTGTCCGCCATCCTGTTCCGGAACCTCGAGCTGCTCGATCCGCGCTGGGACGAGGCGCGCGGCGGCCACGAGGTGCTGGTCGAGGGCGGGATGATCCGGGAGGTCTCCGACCGTCCGATCCGCGCCGCCGGCGCGCGCGTCGTCGATTGCGGCGGCCGCACGCTGATGCCCGGCCTGATCGACTGCCACGTCCACGTGTTCCTCAGCGAAGTGAACATCCGCGCGCTGGAAGCGATTCCGCTGACCCTGATGACGGCGCGCGCCGCCGACCTGATGCGCGGCATGATCGATCGCGGCTTCACCACCGTGCGGGACACCGGCGGCGCCGACTGGGGGATCAAGATGGCGGTCGACACCGGTCTGCTGCCGGGACCGCGTCTGTTCATCTCCGGCCGCGCCATCGGCCCGACCGGCGGCCACAGCGATTCGCGCCGGCGCACCGACGGCGGCGCGCCCTGCGGCTGCTGCAACGCGCTGGTCTACAGCATGGCCGTCGCCGACGGCGCCGACGCGGTGCGCGGCGCCGTGCGCGAGCAGATGCGCCAGGGCGCCGACCAGGTGAAGATCATGTGCTCGGGCGGCGTCGCCTCGCCCTACGATCCGCTCGACTCGCTCCAGTACTCGCCGGCCGAGATCGCGGCGGCGACCGACGAGGCCGCCAATTTCGGACGCTACGTCATGGCGCACGCCTACACGCCCGACGCGATCACCCGGGCCGTGTCCAACGGCGTGCGCACGATCGAGCACGGCAATCTGATCGACGACGCGTCGGCGGCGCTGCTCGCGTCCAAGGGCGGCTTCATGGTGGCCAACCTCGTCACCTATTCCACGATGAAGGAGCGCGCCGCCCAGTTCGGCATGACCGCCGACATGCTGGCCAAGAACGACATCGTGCTCGACGGCGCGCTACGTTCGCTGGAGATCTGCAAGCGCGCCGGGGTGAAGGTCGGCTTCGGCAGCGACCTGCTGGGGCCGCTGCAGATCGAGCAGAGCCGCGAATTCCTGCTCCGCGCCGAGGCGCTGCGGCCGATCGAGATCGTGCGCCAGGCGACGCTGGTCGGCGCCCGCATCCTGCGGATGGACGGGAAGCTGGGCGTCGTCGAACCCGGCGCCTTCGCCGATCTGATCGTGGTCGACGGCGATCCGCTGGCGCGGCTGGAGCTGTTCCAGGACCAGGGCGCCCATATCCTGGTGGTGATGAAGGCCGGCGCCTTCCATCGCAACCGGCTGGGCTGATCCCCGCGGCGCTTGCGCCGCCGGGGCGCGATCCGCCATCATTCCGGCGGCTCCGCGAGGCCCCGGTGCGGGCGGGCGGAATCGGGGGGAAGATGCTGTCGGGCAAGCGCGTCCTGTTGATCGTCGCCGGCGGCATCGCCGCCTTCAAATGCCATGACCTGATCCGCCGCCTGCGCGAGCGCGGCGCCGCCGTGCGCTGCGTGCTGACCGGGGCCGGCGCCAAATTCGTGACGCCGCTGTCGCTGCAGGCGCTGACCGAGGACAAGGTCTACGCCGACATGTTCTCGCTCACCGACGAGAGCGAGATGGGCCACATCCAGCTGTCGCGCGACGCCGACCTGCTGGTCGTCGCTCCGGCCACGGCCGATCTGCTGGCCAAGATGGCGGCCGGCCTGGCCGACGATCTCGCCTCGACCGTGCTGCTGGCCACCGACAAGCCGGTGCTGGCGGCGCCGGCGATGAACGTCCGCATGTGGACCCACGCCGCCACGCAGGCGAACGTCGCCACGCTGCGCGCGCGCGGCGCGCTGTTCGTCGGCCCCAACGAGGGCGCCATGGCGTGCAACGAGTTCGGGCCCGGCCGCATGTCCGAGCCGATGGAGATCGTCGAGGCGATCGAGGCGATTTTCCGCCAGCGCCTGGAAGCGCCGGAATCGCGGCCCGTGCTGCCGGCGCCGCAGGCGATGGGGACGTTCCCGCGCGAATCGCCGGCGATTCCGCTCTCGAACCGGCCGTTGATCGGCAAGCGCGCATTGGTCACCAGCGGGCCGACGCGAGAGGCGATCGATCCGGTGCGCTACATCTCGAACCATTCCTCCGGCAAGCAGGGCCACGCCATCGCCGCCGCGCTGGCGGCGCTCGGCGCCGACGTCACGCTCGTCACCGGGCCCGTGACCGTGCCCGATCCGCCGGGCGCGCGTGTCGTGCGCGTCGACTCTGCCGACCAGATGATGGACGCCTGCCGCGCGGCGCTGCCGCTCGACGTCGCGGTCTGCGCCGCCGCCGTCGCCGACTGGAAGGTGCGCGCCGCGGCGCCGGCCAAGCTCAAGAAGAGCCCCGGCGCGCCGCCGCCGGCGCTCGAGCTCACGCCCAATCCGGACATCCTGGCGACGCTGTCGGCCGCCGGACCGGACCGCCCGCGCCTCGTCGTCGGCTTCGCCGCCGAGACCGAGAACGTCGCCGCCAACGCCGTCGCCAAGCGCGCGCGCAAAGGCTGCGACTGGATCGTCGCCAACGACGTGTCGCCCGCCAGCGGCACCTTCGGCGGCGACCGCAACACCGTGCATCTCGTCATGGCCAAGGGCGTCGAGGATTGGCCGACCATGACCAAGGAGGAGGTCGCGGCGCGGCTGGCGGAGCGGATCGCCGCGCGGCTCGCCGGCGCCTGATCGGAGGGTGACGCGCGACGGCCGTCGTCGCGGCGCGCCTCGACCGCATGGACGCCGTGGTGATGGAGCTCGACGATGGCTGACGCCCCCGGGGATCTGGAGATCACGCGCTTCGTGGCGGCGCCGCGCGCCAAGGTGTGGCGGGCGTGGAGCGAGCCGGAGCTGCTCAAGCGCTGGTGGTGCCCGCGGCCGTGGACGACCGAGGTGCGCGCCTTCGACTTCCGCCCGGGCGGCGGCTTCCACACCCACATGAGCGGTCCCGACGGCGGCGAGAGCGACAATCCCGGCCTGTTCCTCGAGATCGCGCCGATGGAGCGGATCGTGTGGACGTCGATGCTGGTGGCCGGCTGGCGGCCCGCCCAACCTTGGCTCGCGATGACGGGAATCTTCACGATGGCCGACGAGGGCGCGGGTACGCGCTACACCGCGCGCTGCCTGCACCGCGACGATGCCGACCGCCGACGGCACGAGGAGATGGGGTTCTTCGACGGCTGGGGCGCGGTGATCGGCCAGCTCGAGGAGCTGGCGGCGTCGCTCTAGCGGCGCCGCCCGCGGCATTTGCGGCCCGGCGCGCCGGATGCGAGGATGCGCCGCGTCTCCCCCAGTCCCGCCATCCAACCGGGTGCCACGCCGTGTCCACCGTCGCGATCGAGGTCAAGCGCCTGCCGCACGCGGCCGATCTGCCGCTGCCGGCCTACGCCACCGGCCAGGCGGCGGGCATGGATCTGCTCGCGGCGGTCGCCGACGATCTCGTGCTGGCGCCGCTGGCGCGCGCCATCGTGCCGACCGGCCTGGCGATCGCGCTGCCCGCCGGCTACGAGGCGCAGGTGCGGCCGCGTTCGGGGCTCGCGGCGAAGAACGGCGTCACCGTCGCCAACGCGCCGGGCACCATCGACGCCGACTACCGCGGCGAGGTCGGCGTCATCCTGGTCAATCTCGGCGCCGAGCCGTTCACCATCAGCCGCGGCATGCGCATCGCGCAGATGGTGGTGGCGCGCCACGAGCGCGCGGAATGGCGCGAGGCCGCCAGCCTGTCCGACACGGCGCGCGGCGCCGGCGGCTTCGGCTCGACCGGCGTGAAGGGCTGAGGCGCGCCATGCCCCGGCTCAGCAAGAAGACCATGTTCGCGATCGAGGCGGTGCTCGACGTCGCCTTCAACGCCGGCGACCAGCCGGTGCGCAGCGGCGACATCACGCGCCGACAGAACATCCCCAAGCGCTACCTCGAGCAGGTGCTGCAGCGGCTCGTGCGCGACGGCATCCTCGCCGGCAAGCGCGGCCCGCGCGGCGGCTACACGCTGGGCCGCGAGCGCCGGCGCATCAGCCTCGGCGACATCGTGCGCGTCGTGCGCCAGCTCGAGGCCGAGACGGAACCGAGCGACGAATCGGTCGGCTCGCCGCTCGCGCACCTCGTCGTGTGGCCGACCTGGACGGCGTTGCGCGACGAGATGATGGGGCGCCTCGACGCCGTCAGCATCGACGATCTCGTGCGCGACGCGCGCGCCCGCGGCGTCAAACCGCAGATCACGCACACCCTCGAGTTCCATATCTGACCGGCGCGCCGCCCGGCGAGGTCGACCAGCCATGCCCGTGATTCCCGAGCTCTCCCTGCCCTCCGGCGCGAGGATGCCGGCCTTCGGCCTCGGCACCTGGCGCATGGGCGAGGACCGCCGCCGCCGCGCCGAGGAGACCGACGCGATCCGCCATGCGCTCGATCTCGGCTATCCGCTGCTCGACACCGCCGAGATGTACGGCGAGGGCGGCGCCGAGGAGGCGGTCGCCGACGCGCTGGCCGGCCGGCGCGACAAGGTCTACCTCGTCAGCAAGGTCTATCCCCACAACGCCACGCGCGCCGGCGCGGTCGCGGCGTGCGAGCGCAGCCTGAAGCGGCTGCGGGTCGAGCGCCTCGACCTCTACCTGCTGCACTGGATCGGCGGCACGCCGTTCGAGGACACCATCGCGGCGTTCGAGCGGCTCAAGCGCGACGGCAAGATCGCGGACTGGGGCGTCAGCAATTTCGACCGCGACGACATGGCGGCGTGGTGGCGGGCCGACGGCGGCCGCTGCGGCGCCAACCAGGTGATGTTCAACCTCGCGCGCCGCGGCGTGGAGTTCGACCTGCTGCCGTGGATGCGCGAGCGCGGCGTGCCGGTGATGGCCTACTCGCCGCTCGACCAGGGCCCGTTGCTACGGCACCGCGCGCTGAAGGCCGTCGCCGACCGCCACGGCGCGACGCCGGCGCAGGTCGCGTTGGCGTGGCTGCTCGGCCTGCCGGGCGTCGTCGTGATCCCGAAATCGTCGAACCGCGCCCGCGTCGCCGAGAATCTCGGCGCCCTCGACGTGAAGCTGACCGAAGCCGACCGCGCCGAGCTCGACGACGCCTTCCCGCCGCCCAGGCGCAAGCAGCCGCTGGCGATGTCCTGATCCAGCCGGAGCGCATCGCGGCGACTCGATCTTCCCTTCTCCCCCCCCCCCCCGAAGACGAGGGAGAAGCGATGACGCATCGAAGGCCGCCGCCGCCCGCTCAGGCGTAGGGGTCGGCGATGCCCAGGCCGGCGAGGACGCGGATCTCGCGGCGCTCCATGACGGCGGCGCCGGAATCGTCCTCGTGGTCGTGGCCCAGCAGATGCAGCGTCCCGTGGACCACGAGATGCGCGAGATGGTCGGCCACCCGCTTGTCCTGCGCGCGCGCCTCGCGACGGACCGTCTCCAGCGCCAGCGCGATGTCGCCGAGATGCCGCGGCGCGCCCGGCGCCGACGCGAACGAATCGGCGGGGAAGGACAGCACGTTGGTCGGCCTGTCCTTGCCGCGGAAGTCGCGGTTCAGCCGGCGCACCGCGGCGTCGCTGGTCAGCGCGATGGTCAGCGCCACGGCGCCGCGCGGCTTGCGGCCGGAGCCGTCCAGCGCGGCCGTGGCGGCGCGGCGGCACAGCGCTCTGACGGTGCGCGACGCCGCCAGCCAGCGGCGGTCGCGGATGTCGACGACGATCTCGACGCGCGCAGCCCGCGGACGCCGCGGGGCGCTCACGCGCGCGGCTTCGACGGATCGCGCCGGGTGTCGCGCGCGTCGTAGGCGCGCACGATGCGGGCGACGAGGTCGTGACGCACGACGTCGCGGTCGCCGAAATGCACGAAGCGCACGCCGTCGACGCCGTTCAACGTCTCGATCGCGTCGCGCAGACCGGACGTCACGCCGTTCGGCAGGTCGATCTGCGTGAGGTCGCCGGTCACGACCATGCGCGATCCCTCGCCCAGCCGCGTCAGGAACATCTTCATCTGCATCGCGGTGGTGTTCTGCGCCTCGTCGAGGATGACGAACGCGTGCGCCAGCGTGCGGCCGCGCATGAACGCCAGCGGTGCGATCTCGATCTCCCCGCCGGCGATGCGGCCGGCCACCTGGTCGGCCGGCATCATGTCGTGCAGCGCGTCATAGAGCGGCCGCAGGTAGGGGTCGACCTTCTCCTTGAGATCGCCCGGCAGGAAGCCCAGCCGCTCGCCGGCCTCGACCGCCGGCCGCGACAGGATGATCCGCTCGACGGCGCCGCTGGTCAGCATCGACACCGCCATGGCGACGGCGAGATAGGTCTTGCCGGTGCCGGCGGGACCGAGCCCGAACACCAGATCGCGCTCGCGGATCGCCTCGACGTACTCGCGCTGGGTCGGCGAGCGCGGCTGGATGGCGCGCTTGCGCGTGCGGATGGACGAGGCGTCGACGGTGTTGACGTCGGCGCCGACCCGGGCGAAGCGCACGGCGGCGTCGACCTCGGCCTGGTCGACGATCTGGCCGCGCTTGAGCCGCTCGTACAGCGCCTGCAGCGCGGCGCGCGCCAGAGCGGTGTCCTCGGCGCCGCCGCTGATCGCGACCTGGTTGCCGCGCGAGGTCAGGCGCACGCCCATCAGCTGCTCGATGCGCACGAGATGGCGGTCGTGCTCGCCGTACAGCGCCGGCAGCAGCGCGTTGTCGTCGAAGGTCAGGCGACGGACGTCGATGGCGCGGCCGGCGTCGGTCACGCCGCCACTCCCTGGATCGCGGCGCCGTCCGCCGCGACGACCGCGCCGGACAGGCTCACGCCGTGTCCGGCGGTGATCCGCGTCTCGACGATCCGGCCGATCAGCCGCGCCGGGCCGTCGGCGTGCACCGATTGCAGCCACGGCGATTTGCCGAGCACCTGGCCTGGCTTGCGGCCGGCCTGCTGGAACAGCACCGGCACCACCTTGCCCACCGTCGCTTCGTTGAACGCGCGCTGCCGCTCGGCCAGCAGCGCCTGCAACGCGTGCAGGCGCGCGTCCTTCACGGCCTCGGGAACCTGTCCCGGCATCGCCGCCGCCGGCGTACCGGGACGGGCGCTGTACTTGAACGAGAACGCCGAGGCGAAGCCGGCTTCGCCCACCAACAGCATCGTGTCGTCGAAATCGGAATCGGTCTCGCCGGGGAAGCCGACGATCAGATCGGTCGACAGCGCCAGATCGGGCCGCGCCGCGCGCAGCTTGTCGACCAGCCGTAGATAGAGGTCGCGGCCATGCTGGCGGTTCATCGCCTCGAGCACGCGGTCCGAGCCGGACTGCACCGGCAGATGCAGGTAGGGCATCAGCGCCGGGATCTCCGCGTGCGCGGCGATCAGCGCGTCGTCCATGTCGCGCGGATGCGAGGTGGTGTAGCGCAGCCGCGCCAGACCCTCGATCTCCGCCAGCGCGCGCAGCAGCCGCGGCAGCGTCTACGCCGCGCCGTCCGTGCCCTCGCCGTGCCAGGCGTTGACGTTCTGGCCCAGCAGCGTGATCTCGACCGCGCCGGCGGCGGCCAGGCCGCGCGCCTCCGCGAGGATCGCGGCGGCGGGGCGCGAGTACTCCGCGCCGCGCGTGTAGGGCACGACGCAGAACGTGCAGAACTTGTCGCAGCCTTCCTGGATCGACAGGAAGGCCGACCCGGCCGTGACCGTGGCGGGTGCCGGCAGATGGTCGAATTTCGGCTCGACCGGGAACTCCGTGTCGAGCACGCCCGCGCCCTTGGTCGATCCGGCCTTGCGGCCGGACGCCCGGGCGGCGCGCGCGACGAGCTCCGGCAGACGGTGGTAGGCCTGCGGTCCGACCACGATGTCGACGGCGGGCTGGCGGCGCAGGATCTCGGCGCCCTCGGCCTGGGCGACGCAGCCGGCGACCGCGATCACCATGTCGCCGCCGGCCTCGCGCCGCGCCAGCTTGGCCTCGCGCAGCCGGCCGAGCTCGGAGAACACCTTCTCCGAGGCCTTCTCGCGGATGTGGCAGGTGTTGACGATCACCATGTCGGCGTCGTCCGGCGCCGCCGCCGGCGCGTAGCCCAGCGGCCGCAGGACGTCGGCCATGCGCTCCGAATCGTAGACGTTCATCTGGCACCCGTAGGTGCGGATGAACAGCGTCTTGCGCGCCCGGTCGGCGGTGTCGGTCATCGTCTCGTCGGATCGGCGGGGTGGCGCGGCGCGCGCCGTCGGCCGGGCGCTCCGCGCTGGGATCGGCGGACTTCTAACACCGCCCCCGGACCCGGTCGAGTCGACCGCTACATGATCACGTCGATCAGGTACGGACCCTTGCGGCCCATGGCGTATTGCAGCTGCTTGACGAGCTGGTCGACGTCGGTGGCCTGCGCGCCCTCGACCCCCATGCCGTTGGCCAGCTTGACGAAATCCAGCGTCGGCCGGTCCAACGTGAGCATGTCGATGGCGCGCGGGCCGGGGTTCGGCGCGCCGACGCCCGACAGCTGGCTGTAGAGGATCTGGTAGGAGCGGTTCGAGAAGATCATGACGCAGATGTCGAGCTTCTCGCGCGCCATCGTCCACAGCGACTGGATCGTGTACATCGAGCTGCCGTCGCCGACCATGCAGATGACCTTGCGGTCGGGGCAGGCGACGGCGGCGCCGATCGCCACCGGCGTGCCGAAGCCGATCGAGCCGCCCATGTTGTTGAGCCAGTCGTGGTGCGGCGCGCCGGCGCTGAACGGGAAGAAGCCGCGGCCGGTGGTCACCGACTCGTCGACCACGATCGCGCCCTCCGGCATCGTGTAGCCCAGCGCCATGCCCAGCGTGTCGAGCGTGAACTTGCCGGTCGGCCGGTCCGGCCGCTTCGCCTCCGCGACGCCGGCGGGCTTCAGCGCGATGGCGCCGAGCTCGGCGGCCAGCGCCTCGAGCGCGGCCTCGCAATCGTCCTCGACGTTGGCCAGCGTCGTCACCGTGCAGTCGTCCGGCGTCAGGATGCTGGGCTTGCCGGGATAGGCGAAGAACGCCGCCGGCGGCTTGGTGCCGACCAGCACCATCTGTTTGACGCCCTTCAACGCGGCCTGCGCCATCTCGATGACGAAGTGCAGGCGCGTGATCTGCACGCGGCCGGCGCCGCGCTGCAGACGCGCCGTGGCGCCCGAGCCCTGCACCTTGCAGCCGGTCTTGGCGGCGATCTTCCCGGCCAGCTCCAGCCCGCGCTCGCGCAGCGCCACGCCGCCCAGCAGCAGCATGCCCAGTTCGCCGTTGCTCAGCGCCTTGGCCGCCGCCGTCACCGCCTCGGCCGAGACCTTGGCGCGCGGCGCGGCCGCCGGCACGTCGCCGACCACGCCGCCGGTGCTCCACGCCGTGTCGGCCGGCAGGATCAAGGTCGCGATCTGGCCGGGCGCGCGCCGCGCCGCCTGGATCGCGAGACCGCCGTCGCGGCCGACCTCGGCGGCGCTGGTCGAGGTCTTGATCCAGTGCGAGAACGGCTTCGCGATGCCCTCGATGTCGGCGGTCAGCGGCGTGTCGTACTTGATGTGGTGCAGCGCGTGCTCGCCGACGATGTTGACGATGCCGGAGCCGGCCTTCTTCGCGTTGTGGAGATTGGCCGCCGCGTTGGCGAGGCCGGGACCGAGATGCAGCAGCGTGGCGGCCGGTTTGTCGGCCATGCGGTAGTAGCCGTCGGCGGCGCCGGAGCACACGCCCTCGAACAGGCCGAGCACGCAGCGCATGCCCTGCACCCGGTCGAGCGCGGCGACGTAGTGCATCTCCGACGTGCCGGGGTTGGCGAAGGAGACGGAGACGCCGCCCTTCACGAGGGTGCGGACCAGGCTGTCGGCGCCGGTCTGCGTGGTGTCTTCGGTGGTGATCGCGTCCATGGTTCCGCCCTCGCCGCTTGGTTCGTTTCCGGCGTCGACCTTATCGGGCGGCGGCCCGCCCGCCTAGCGCGCCGCGGCTTGCGCCGGCGAATGGCGGCATTGCGGGCGTCAGGCCGGTTCCAGCCGGTAGAGGCCGCCGTCGTCGGCGTGGGTGCAGAGGTAGATCGTCCCGTCCGGCCCCTGCCGCACGTCGCGGACATAGGCGCGCAGCGCGTCCGGCAGCAGCCGCTCCTCGCGCGCGAAACGCTCGCCGTCGAGCTCGATCCGGAACAGCGCGAAGGCCGACAACGCGCCGGTGAACAGCGAGCCCTTCCAGCCGGGGAAGGCGTCGCCGGTGTAGAACATCAGCCCGCAGGGCGAGATCGACGGCACCCAGAACCTCACGGGGTCCTCCATGCCGGGCAGCGTCTTGTGGTCGCTGATCTTGCCGCCGCCGTAGTCGATGCCGTGGGTCGCCAGCGGCCAGCCGTAGTTGGCGCCGGCCTTCAGCAGGTTCAACTCGTCGCCGCCGCGCGGACCATGCTCGACCGACCACATCCGCCCGGTGCCGGGATGCGTCGCCAGTCCCTGCGGATTGCGGTGGCCGTAGGAGAAGATCTCCGGACGCGCGCCGGCGCGGCCGACGAAGGGATTGTCCGGCGGCACCGTGCCGTCGTCGCGCAGCCGGATCACCTTGCCGCCGAGATCGTCCAGCCGCTGCGCGCGGTGCATCTGGTATCGCTCGCCGGTGGTGACGAACAGCAGGCCGGCGCGGTCGAACGCCAGGCGTGACCCGAAATGCAGGCCGCCGCCGGTCGGCGGCGTCGCGTCGAGGATCGTGGTGACGTCGGCGATGCGGCCGTCCTCGAGCCGGGCGCGTACCACGCGGGTGACGGCGCCGCCCGCCGCCGGCGCGGCCAGCGACAGATAGATCAGCCGGTTGCGCGTGAAGTCGGGATGCAGCGCCACGTCGAGCAGGCCGCCCTGGCCGGTGGCGTGGACCTTGGGCACGCCGTCCAATGGTTTTGGGTCCAGCCGGCCGTTCGCGAACACCCGCAGTCGCCCCGGCCGCTCGGTGATCAGCAGCCGTCCGTCGGGCAGGAAGGCCATGCCCCAGGGTTGCTCGAGCTCGCCCGGCAGCTTTACGAGGCGGTAGGCGGCGCGCGCGCCGCGGAAGTCGCGCGTCTGCGCCCGCGCGACGACCGGCGCCGCGACACCCGCCATGGCTCCCGCAATCACGCCGCGCCGCCGCATCGCCGCCTCCCGGCCGTGGTCCGACCGCCAGTATAACGCGTGGCGGGTCGCGCCGTGCCCTCAGTGCTTGTGCACCGCCGGCGGGCCCGACATCTTCTCGACCAGCACCTCGATGGTGATCGCGCCGGCCTTCTCGAAGGTCAGCGTCACCGGCACCTTGTCGCCGGCCTTCAGCGGCGCCTTCAGTTCCATCAGCATGACGTGGAAGCCGCCGGGCTTGAGCTCGACCTTGGCGCGCGGCGCCAGGTCGATGGCCGGCACCTCGCGCATGCGCATGACGTCGCCGTCCTTGATCATGGTGTGGATCTCGGTGCGCGCGGCGACCGGCGAGGACGCCTTGACCAGACGGTCGGCGCCGCCGCCGGCGTTCTCGATGACCATGAAGGCGGCGCCGGCGCGCGCCATGCTGGCGGTCTCACGCGCCCACGGATGGTCGATCTTGAGATCGCCGAGCTTGAAGTCGTGCGCGGTCGCGGTCGAGGCGATGAAGGCGAGCGCGGCGGCGGTGGCCGCCATAGTCCTACGGGTGATCATGTCGGAATCCTCAACGTCGTGGAGCGTCGGTGCCGCGCCGGTGTCGGCGCGGCGGAGATCGGAGGCTCAGACGAGGGATGGCGGCGCGCGCGATTGTTGCGGGCGGTGCCGGGGCGCGACGCGCGTCGGCAAGGCCTTGGACGAGACTGTCCGTGCCGCGACGCCGTCGGCCGGCGCGGCGACGGAGGGCGCCGCGGGCGGTTCGGCGGCGCTCGCCATGGCGCCGGCGCAGCAGACGCAATCGATGGCGCGCGGCGATCGCGGTGCGTCGTCCGGCGTCGCGGCCCCGACGCCCGATTGGCTCGGCAGGCAGAACGCCAGCGACGCGAGCGGCGTGCCGGAAGACGTGGCGTGCGCCGCCAGGATGCGGGCATGCAGCGCCGGCGCCAGCGCCTGAAGGGCGAACGCCAGCAGGACCAATCCGACGACGTGCAGCCGCGCCGCCGGCCGCGCTGCGCGCGGCGTCGGTCCGGTGGTTCGCCATCCCGTCGCGGTCATGGTGATGGCGTAGCGGACCCGCCGGACGGCGGCAAGGCCGCGCCGATGGCCGCTTGCCTGTGGCGGCGTTCCGCGCGGCGCATTAGTCTGGCGCGCGCGATGGGGAGCGCCGCGTCCGTCGGCGGGAACGTCGCGAGAGGGGGATTCATGGTCAAAGCCGTACGCATCCACGAGGCCGGCGGGCCCGAGAAAATGGTCTTCGAGGACGTCGAGGTGGGCGATCCCGGTCCGGGCGAGGCGCGCATCCGCCACACCGCCATCGGCCTCAACTATATCGACGTGTACACCCGCAGCGGCCTGTATCCGACGCCGCTGCCGAACGCCATCGGCCGCGAGGGCGCCGGCGTCGTCGTGTCGGTGGGCAAGGGCGTGAAGGGCCTGAAGAAAGGCGACCGCGTCGCCTATTGCGGCAGCCCGCCGGGCGCCTACGCCGAGGAGCGCGTGCTGCCCGCCGCGATCCTGGTCAAGGTGCCGGCCGGCATCAGCGACGCCGAGGCGGCGGCGATGATGCTCAAGGGCATGACCACGGAGTACCTGATCCGCCGCACCTTCAAGTGCAAGAAGGGCGACGTGGTGCTGTTCCACGCCGCCGCCGGCGGTGTGGGGCTGCTGTTCGGTCAATGGGCCAAGGCGCTGGGCGTCAAGGCGGTCGGCACGGTCTCGACCGCCGACAAGGCGGCGTTGGCCAAGAAGAACGGCTACGCCCACGTCATCGTTGGCTACGACAAGAAGACCGTGGTCGATACGATCATGAAACTGACCAAGGGTAAGGGCGTGCCGGTGGTCTATGACGGCGTCGGCAAGGACACGTGGGACACCTCGCTGGCCTGTCTGGCGCCGCGCGGCCTGATGGTCAGCTTCGGCAACGCTTCGGGCCCGGTGCCGCCGGTCTCCCCGGCCGTGCTCGGCGGCAACGCCTCGCTGTTCCTGACGCGGCCGTCGCTCGGCGCCTACACGTCGACGCGCGCCGATCTGGAGAGCAGCGCCAAAGCGTTGTTCGCCATGGTCAAGAGCAAGAAGGTGAAGATCCGGATCGACCAGCGCTACGACCTCAAGAACGCCGCGCAGGCGCACCGTGATCTGGAGAGCAGAAAGACGACTGGCCAGACCGTTCTTGTGCCCTAGTTGGAGGGAGTAGCGCGGACTGAGAAGCCTCCTCTAGACTGCTCGTTCACGCTACTCCACCAACTACCGACGTGCGAGAGCACGGAGCGGTTTCTGTTTTCGACGATGCGCCGCGAGCTCAGCGGATGCGTTGCGATACCCAGTTTGTGCAATTTCCCAGAGAAGCGGCGCACGTTTTCGGGTGAGTATCTTCAACGCGTTGCGGTAGGCGGCGACTGCCTCCTCGAAGCGCTCCGTGCCACCCTCGCGCTCTCCGAGCTTCGAAAGCGCAGTGGCGAGGTTGCTCTGGGTCGTTGCCCAGTCCAGCGGCACACGTTCGCGCGTGCGCTCCTCAAGCGCAGCGCGGTATGCGGCGACGGCTTCCTTCAGACGCCCCATGCCACTCTCGCGCTCGCCAAGAGTGGACAGCGTATTGGCGAGGTTGTTCTTTGTCATTGCCCAGTCCAGCGGCACGCGCTCGCGGGTATACTCTTCAAGTGCGGAACGGTAGGCAGCGACGGCCTCCTCTAGGCGCTCAGTACTGCCTTCCCGTTCTCCGAGGGTCGAAAGGGCGTTGGCAAGGTTGTTCTGGGTCGCTGCCCACTCTAGCGGCACACGTTCGCGCGTGCGCTCCTCAAGCGCGGCGCGGTAGGCAGCGACGGCCTCTTCGAGGCGCCCGGTACCGCTCTCGCGCTCACCAAGGGTGGAAAGGGCATTTGCGATGTTGTTCTGCGTTGTTGCCCAGTTCAGTGGCACGCGTTCGCGCGTCCGTTCCTCAAGCGCGGCGCGGTACGCGGCGATCGCCTCCTCTAGGCGCTCCGTGCCACCCTCGCGCTCTCCGAGCTTCGAAAGGGAATTGGCGAGGTTGCTCTGGGTCATCGCCCATTCCAGTGGCACGCGCTCGCGCGTATACTCTTCAAGCGCGGCGCGGTAGGCGGTGACGGCCTCCTCCAAACGGGCGGTGTCACTTTCGCGCCCTCCGAGTCGAGACAAAGCGGTTGCCAGGTTGTTTTGAGTAGCCGCCCAGCCCAGCGGCACTCGTTCGCGCGTGCGTTCTTCTAGTGCGGCTCGGTAGGCGGCGACGGCTTCCTCGAGGCGCCGCGTTCCGCTCTCGCGCTCGCCCAGAGTTGAAAGCACATTGGCGAGGTGGTTTTGGGTCGCCGCCCATTCCAACGGCAAGCGCTCGCGTGTATACACCTCGAGTGCGGCGCGGTGGGCAGTGGCGGCCTCCTCTAGGCGTTCCGTCCCGCTTTCGCGCGATCCGAGTGCCAAGAGCGCCGCGCCGAGATCGTTCTGGGTCTCGGCCCATTCGAGAGCGTTGTCGCCCTTGGAGATACGTCGGGCCAATTCGGCCATTGCCGCGATGCTTCGTTCTAGCGCCAACCTGCTTGTACTAGTGCTGCCACTTCCGAGCCAACTCAAAGCGACCTCACGAAGCACGGTTGTGTCGGTCGATTGCAGTTGCTCCAACGAAGGGACTGCACGATCGGCCAAGGACGACGCGTCACCGTAGAGGCCCGCTAACCGCGCTTCGCGGATTGACGCCGCAGTACTCTCAACAGACACAGTTGCTTCAAAGTCGCCTGCGCACCTCAAGAGAGCTTCAAGGCGCCTCTCTGCTCGACCAATCTCATGATTGATGTCCTCTAACTTATGCCCGGCACGCTTAATGTCACCTAGCAGGCGTGTGCTCAGCGCCAATGGATCTCGGATAGCGGATGGCGATCCGATTTCCAGTTCAGCGCACAACTTCAAGAAGAATGCATCCGCATCTTGACCGAGGAGTGCGCCCCCAATCCGCGTCGCCGACAGAAGCGCTCTCGTTTTCCCTGAGAGCTGGGCTGGGTCTGTAGAGTGCGCAACCCAGAACAATGGCTTGTCGCGCAAGCTTTCCGCCGCGTTGACTAGCAGGTCCATGACGCCGTCCTCGCGCCCGCCATAGCCTATGGCCACAAATACGCGCGCCTCGCGCATCAGACCTTGTATTGCTGCGATTGCGGATTGATTGCTCGCGACTGCAGCAACGTCCTCCGGATGATTTCTCAGTAGGTAGGTGTGGCGCGAGCCATGGAGTTCCACGAGTTGTGGATGTTTTGGAAGCGTCGAGATTCGATTGAGTGACTCTATGCCGTCGCTGACAACCGGAAGAACACCGGCACGGACAAGTCCGGAGAGGACGAGTTGATCAAAATTGGTTGTCAAAACAGTTCCGACATACTTCCGCGCCACGCACTCACCTAAACAAAGATGCGCCCAGTTTATACTTCCATTGGCTTCGTCAACTATGGACCCGAATAGCTCCCGAACCGCATCTGGCGCTTGATAGTATGTTCTGAACATCTCGTCATAGACGCGGTACCAGTCGATATTGGCATCCGTCGGAATTGCGTCTCCTAGAGTCGACCCGATGAGCATCGGTGGCAAATTCCTTCGCCCAACGAGAAACGAATACGCTTCGGTCGAACTTCCATACTGACCAGGAGTTGCACCAAAAACCTGTGCCATATCACGGCACATTCGTTTGGCAATTTCAGCGGCACCTGGGATGCCTGCGGTCACCGAACAACCGGCGCCGATGAAGAATACTGTTCGACCCAGTTGGCTTGGGTCTCGCCGCGCGAGCCGCATCGCATCCGCGATGCTCTTCACGGTGATATCGAGGCGGGGCTCTATGACCTTGTTCACCTGATTCCTGCTGGTTGATCATCTTCTCAGGTATTCTCTCCCGATATTCAGGGCGAGTGCAACAAGGTCAAGCCAATCTAAGAAATTCAATCCGGTCACATCGCTATTATTGGTCCGAGCAGACGATGATCCTAACGATCGTACAGCCATCGGCCTAGTTCTATGGGTTGTTTGGATTGCAGCATCAACATTGGTGCATTGCAGCGAGGAATGATGCGCGAATGTATTCCATCCACCGAGCCGAATAACTCTGGAAAGACTTCCTTACTTTTATGAGCTACAAGTAAGGAATGCGGACGATCAGCCGGCTGACCACCAAAGGCCAGATCACGATACCGAAAGCGGTGCGCGCCGCCCTGCGCTTGGCCGAGGGTGACATCGTGGCGTTCGAGCTGGGCGACAACGCCGCCACCATGCGACGGGTCCAGACCCGACCGGTGTCGGGCGATGTCGAGGCGCTCGACGCCCAGCTCGCCGAATGGGGCGGCGGCGCCGACGCGGAGGCCTACCGTGATCTGTGACCGCTTCGACGTGGTGGCGATCCCGCATCCCATCTCCGCGCCCACCGGCCGCCGGCCGGCCTTGGCGCTGACCGTCCGCGGCCTCAACCAGAGCCAGGGCCATACCGTGTTCGCCATGATCACCAGCGCCGCCACGACCCCTTGGCCGGGCGACATCCCTCTTGGCGACCTGGTCAGCGCCGGCCTGCCGGCCGCCTCGGTCGTGCGCCTCAAGCTGTTCACGCTGGACAACGCCGTGCCGGCCGCGCGATTGGGCAGCCTCGCGAAGAAGGACGCCAAGGCCGTGCGCCGGGCGCTGCGGGCGGCGCTGGGCGAGGACGAATAGGCATGCTGATCGTCGGACTGACGGGCTCCATCGGGATGGGCAAGTCGATGGCGACCAAACTGCTGCGCCGCCGCCGCATCCCCGTCTACGACGCCGACGCCGCCGTGCACGCGGTGCAGGGTCCCGGCGGCGTCGCGCTGCCGGCGATCGAGGCGGCGTTCCCCGGCTCGGTGAAGAACGGCGCGCTCGACCGCGCCGCGCTCGGCGCCAAGGTCTTCGCCGACCCCGCCGCGCTGCGCCGGCTCGAGGCGATCGTGCATCCCCTGGTCAACGCCCGCCAGCGCGCCTTCATCAAACGGCACGTGGCGCGCGGCACCAAGCTGGTGGTGCTGGACATTCCGCTGCTGTTCGAGGGCAACGGCCACCGCCGGGTCGACGCCACCATGGTCGTCAGCGCGCCGTTCTTCCTGCAGAAGCGCCGCGTGCTGGCCCGGCCCGGCATGACCGAGGCCAAGTTCATCGACATCTGGAAACGCCAGGTCCACGACACCCGCAAGCGCCGCCTGGCCGACGTCGTGCTCCCGAGCAACGGCGGCGTCGCCGTGACGGCGCGCGCCATCGACGCGGCGCTGCGGGCGCTGTCGACGCGGCGCGCCAATTCGTGGCCGCCGCGGCCGTGGCGCGACCGCTGGACGGCCGCGCTGGCGCGCGCCGGCAAGCGTTGAGGAGCGGGCATGCGCGAGATCGTCTTCGACACCGAGACCACCGGTCTCGACCCCCGCGCCGGGCACCGGCTGGTCGAGATCGGCTGCGTCGAGATGCTGAACGGCGCGCCGAGCGGCGCCACGTTCCACACCTACCTCAACCCCGAACGCGACATGCCGGTCGAGGCGTTCCAGGTGCACGGGCTGTCGGAGGAGTTCCTGTTCGGCCAGCCGCTGTTCGCCGACAAGGTCGAGGCGTTCCTCGAGTTCGTGGCCGACGCGCGCTTCGTGATCCACAACGCCCAGTTCGACATGGGCTTCATCAACGCCGAGCTCGACCGGCTGGGCCGGCCGCCGCTGCGCAACGATGTCGTCGACACGGTGACGCTGGCGCGGCGCAAATTCCCCGGCCAGCGCGCCAGCCTCGACGCGCTGTGCGAGCGGCTGGGCATCGACAACGCGCACCGCACCCGCCACGGCGCGCTGCTCGACGCCGAGCTCCTCGCCGAGGTCTACATCGAGCTCACCGGCGGACGGCAGCGCGGCTTCGACCTCGCCGGCGCGCCGGCCGCGTCGGACCCCGCGGGCGCCGGCGCAGCGTCCGCCGCCACGCGCGCGCCGCGCCCGCACGTCGCGTCCGCCGCCGAGCTCGCCGCGCATGCCGCGTTCCTCGGCAAGCTCAAGGACCCGCTCTGGCTCAAGGCGGAGTGACCTCGCGCGCCTTGCCGGCGACGCTTGTACAATTCACAGTACAAGTCGAAAGGTCGTCCCCTGTCCGTCGTAACCTACAGCCGCCTGCGGCAGAACCTCGCGCGGATGATGGACCAGGTCAGCAACCAGCGCGCGCCGCTGATCGTGACGCGGAGCTCAGGTGGCTCCGTGGCCATGCTGTCGCTGGAGGAGTACGAGGGCATGTCGGAGACGGCGCATCTGCTCCGTAGCCCCGCTAACGCGCGCCGCCTTCTGAAAAGCGTCGCCGCCGCGGATCGCGGCGCTCTCGTCGCGCGGCCGCTGCCGGGAGCGAAGCCGGCCCGGTCGAAACGCGCCCGGCGCGGATGAAGCTCCTATGGAGCGCCGACGCCTGGTCCGACTATCTCCACCGGCAGACCACGGATCCGAGGATCGCCGCGCGGATCAACGAGCTGATCAAGGACGCGGCACGGTCGCCGTTCGCGGGAATCGGCAAGCCCGAGCCCCTGGGGGGGAAGGCTCGCGGGCTGGTGGTCGCGGCGGATCACCGGCGAGCATCGACTCGTCTATCGCGCCACCGGGCAAAGGCCCGACCTGGTGATCGAGATCGTCCAATGCCGCTACCACTATTGAGCGGCGGCCTCACGGCACCAGGTCGAAGTCGCGGAGGTCCGGCGCCCTCATTTCCTCGCGGAAGCGGTCGAAGCTCCACGGCCACAGCGCCGGATTGCCGTTCTTGTCGAGGTACCAGCTGCGGCATCCGGTGACCCACACCGTGCCCTTCATCGCCTCGCGGATAGCGGCGTTGAAGCGCGCCGCCGCTTCGGCCTTCGGCGCCACGGCGCGGCACTTCCCGTCGCGCACCAGATCGACGAGCTGCAGCGCGTAGTCGATCTGGGCCTCCGAGATCATGATCACGGAGAAATTGCCGATCGGGCTGTTCGGTCCGACCAGCATGAAGAAATTGGGGAAGCCGGGCACCGCCACCGAGCGGTAGGCCTCGTTGGCCCGCGCCCACGCCCGCTCGATGGTGCGGCCGCCCTCGCCGGTCACGCGCATCGGCCGAAGGAAGGCGTGGCCGTCGTAGCCGGTCGCCGTCACCAGCACGTCGAGCCCGTGCAGGACGCCGTCGGCCGTGCGCACGCCCTCGGACTCGACGCGCGCGATCCGCTCCGTCACCAGCGACGCGTTCGGGCGGCACATCGCCGGATAGAACGCGTCGGACATGATCAGCCGCTTGCACGCCGCCGTGTAGTCCGGCGTCAGCCGGCGGCGCAGATCGGGATCGGCGACGTTCTCCTCGAGGTTGGCGCGGCAGAGGTCCTCGATCTTCGCCAGCTCCTCGCGGTCGCCGATCACGGCGTTGGCGAAGGTGTCGACGAAGCGGCGCGCCCAGTGCTCGTAGGATTGCCGCAGCAGGTCCGGCCGCTCGCGGAACATCGCGCGCTCGCCGTCGCTGTAGGCCGGGTTGGCCATCGGCATGATCCATTGCGGCGTGCGCTGGAACAGGACCAGCTTGGATACCTCGTCGACGATCGCCGGCACGATCTGCGTCGCCGTCGAGCCGGTGCCGATGATCCCGACGCGCCTGCCTTTCAGCGTCGCCGAATGGTCCCAGCGCGCGCTGTGGAAGCGCGGGCCGGCGAAATTGGCGAGTCCGTCGATGTCGGGATGGACGGGATGGTGCAGCACGCCCGTCGCGCAGATCACGAAATCGACCACGTCGCGGTGGCCGTCCTTGGCCTCGAGGTGCCAGCGGCCCTCGCGCCATTCGGCCGAGACGATCTCGCTGTCGAACCGCATGTGCCGGACGACGTCGTGGCGCCGCGCCATGGCCTCGAAATACGCCTGGATCTCGGCGCCGGGCGAGAAGCGGTGGCTCCAGTCCGGATTGAGCGCGAAGGCGTAGGCATAGACGTGCGAGGGCACGTCGCAGCTCAGGCCGGGGTAGGTGTTGTCGCGCCAGGTGCCGCCCAGCCGGTCGGCCTTCTCGTGGATGGTGAAGTCCGTCAGTCCGCGCTCGCGCAGCTTGATCGCCGCCAGGATGCCGGACATGCCCGCGCCGATGATCGCGAAGCGCGGCGCCTTCCGCGCCGGCGCGGTGGTGGCCGCGTCCGCCATCGCCGCGCGCCTACTGGTGCCGCGAATCGTCCGGCCGCGCCAGGCGCCAGACGTTGTCCGTGGTCGAATATTCGCTGTAGCCCAGCCGGGCGATCGGCCGGAACGAGGCGACGTCGATGCGGCCGGCCTTGACGATCGAGTCGTCGATGTGGATGCCGACGACCGTGCCCAGCGCCATCGACGCGCGCTTGCTCTCGTGGCCCGGCTCCGGCGGCAGCTCGATGGTGCGCCAGTACTTGCATTCCAGCGCCACCGGCGATTCGGCGACGCGCGGCGGCTTCACGAAGCGGCATGGCGCCGGCGTCAGTCCGGCCTTGGCGAGCTCGTCGACGCCGTAGGGGAACATCGTCGTCGTGACGTTCATCTCGTCCTTGAGCTTCTCGGTCACGATGTTGACCACGAACTCGCCGGTCGCCTCGGCGTTCATGCGCGAATGCTTGGTCGGGGTGTCGCCGTAGGTGCCGGTGACCGAGAAATAGACCATCGGCGGGAACTCGCTGACGCCGTTGTAGAAGCTGTACGGCGCCAGATTGACGTTGCCCTTGGCGTCGACGGTCGAGATCCAGCCGATCGGCCGCGGCACGATCAGCGCCTTCAGCGGATCGACCTGGAACCCATGGTCGCGTTTGGCGGGATCGTAGAACATCGGGCGGCTCCGGGGCGCGGATTGGGCGGGCCCGCCTGAATACCGCGTCGGCGCGCCGCCGTCTCGCGCCTCCGCGCCGGGGCGGCCGTGCGGCCCATCCATTTGCGCTCGCGTTTCCAGACACCCCTCCCTAGCCTTCGCGGGCGGCGGCGCGCTCCGTTTCCGGTCGGGCGTGGTTCGCCGGTCCCAATGGAGGCGTCGATGGCGTGGTTCGATGACCTTAAGACGGCGGTTCCCGACTTCTATCCCGGCGGGGCGCGCGACACGATCGTCGGCTATCTCCGGGGTGACGCGTCGCCCAGCGTCTGGCGGTCGATGGAACGAACCAGCACGGCGCAGATGCTGATCCTCGGCAGCGTGCCGCCGACCCCGGGCGACTGGAGCGCCGCCGGCGTCGCGCAACGCGGCATGCAGGCGACGATCCAGATCGCCGACCTGACGGGATTCATCGTCCTCTACGGCGGTTTCATGTTCCGCCCATGGGGCAAGATCTACACCGTCGACGACGACGCGACGCGGACGTTTCCCAGCAGCGTCGTGTCGTGGCGGCGGGAGTATGACGCGTGGGTGCGTCGTGGACGGCGCCGCGCGTAGCTCGCCGCTCGCGCGAATGTGCGGCGCCGACGCCCTTGCCCGCCGGCGGCGGCTTCGCCATGTTCGCCGCCATGTCGCGCGGCGCCAAAATCATCCTCGGACTGTGGGTCGTCCTGATCGTCGCCTTCACGGCCTGGATCGTGGTCGACGTGACGCGCTCGGACGGCGCCAAGGTCGCCATCGGCGGTCCGTTCACCCTGACCGACCACGACGGCAAACGCGTCACCGAGGCGGATTTCAAGGGCAAGCCGACCCTGATCTATTTCGGATTCACCTACTGTCCAGATGTCTGCCCGACCTCGCTGCTCCTGATGCAGACGGCGCTGGAGCAGCTGGGCAAGGGGGCCGACGAGAAGGTCAACGTCGTCCTCGTGACGGTCGATCCGGAGCGCGACACCCCGGCGGTCCTGAAGGACTATGTCGGCAATTTCGGGCCGCGCTTCATCGGCCTGACCGGCACGCCGGCCGAGATCGCGGCCGTCGCGAAGTCGTTCCGGGTCTACTACCGCAAGGTCGAAGGCAAGGACGGCGCGCCCTACCTGATGGACCATTCCTCGATCTTCTATCTGCTCGACCGCAACGGCCGGTTCGTCCAACATTTCAGCCATCAGAGCCGGGCGGAGGACATCGCCGCCGCTGTAAAGCGCTACATGTAGGGCCGTCGATGTCATCGGAATGTCGCATCGCGGTCGCGCATCGCGGCCTGCAGACCGGTTGTTGGCGTCTAACTATTTGAAACACATAGATTTAGGCGGAATTGTGCGCTGCGCAATTGGGCGTGACATTTAGAATCGTTCGCCTATCTTAACGGCGGAATCCAAGACGTCGGCGCCCAAGAATTCGGCAATGGTCGCTTCTTTGGATGGCGCTCGGGGTGACCGCTCAATGCTCTATTCGCTCTATCACGCGAACCGCCAGCTTTCGCAGCCCGTCCGTTGGGCCGCCGACCTGGCCGGTGAGATCTACGGCAGTCCGACCAACCCGCTGTCGACGACATGGTTCGGCAAGACCATGGCGGCGAGCGCCGAGATCGTGTCGCGCCTGACGCGCTACTACGGAAAGCCCGAGTTCGATCTGCCGACCACCAAGGTCGACGGCCGCGAAGTCGCGGTCAACGAGGAGATCCTCGTCCGCAAGGCGTTCTGCAACCTCGTGCGCTTCCGCCGCGACCTCGGCGGCCTGCCGCCGCGGAACGATCCGAAGGTGCTCGTGGTGGCGCCGATGTCCGGCCACTACGCCACCCTGCTGCGCGGCACGGTCGAGGCGCTGCTGCCCGAGCACGACGTGCACATCACCGATTGGCTCGACGCGCGCGACGTGCCGCTGGTCGACGGCAATTTCGACCTCAACACCTATGTCGACTACGTCGCGGACTTCCTGCGCTACCTCGGCCCGGACGTCCACGTCATCGCGGTGTGCCAGCCGTCGGTGCCGGTGATGGGCGCGGCCTCGCTGATGGCGGCGGCCGACGATCCGATGCAGGCGAAATCGATCACGCTGATGGGCGGACCGATCGACACCCGTCTCAGCCCGACCGTCCCCAACGACCTGGCGATGCGCAATTCGATGATGTGGTTCCGCCAGACCGTCATCTCGTCGGTGCCGTTCGGCTTTCCCGGCGCGATGCGCCGCGTCTATCCCGGCTTCATGCAGCTCACCAGCTTCATCTCGATGAATCTGGACCGCCACATCAACGCCCACATGCGCCAGTTCGACCACCTCGTGCGCGGCGACGGCGATTCGGCGGAGAGCCACCGCGACTTCTACGACGAGTACCTGGCGGTCATGGACCTGACGGCGGAGTTCTACCTCGACACGATCCAGGTCGTGTTCAAGGAGCACCATCTACCGCGCGGCCTCTGGGTGTCCGGCGGCCGGCAGATCGATCCGTCGGCGATCCGCAAGCCGGCGCTGATGACCGTCGAGGGCGAGCTCGACGACATCTCCGGCGTCGGCCAGACCAAGGCGGCGCACGCGCTGACGCCGAACATCCCGGCCGGGAGGCGCGTGCACTACGAGCAGAAGGGCGTCGGCCACTACGGCATCTTCAACGGCCGCCGCTGGCGCGAGCAGATCATGCCGCGCGTGCGCGACTTCATCCGCGCGAACGGGTAGCGGCCATCCACGGCGCCCCCGCCGCCGCGTTTCCACGGGCCGTGAAAAGCTCTAAGGAACGCGGATCGTGCCCGCGCCCCTCATCCTCGCCTTCGATGCCGCCTGCGCCGCCTGTTCCGTGGCGGTGGCGCGCGTCGGCGCGTCCGGCGGCGTCGAGACGCTGGCCTCCGAATCGCGCGCGCTGGAGCGCGGCCACGCCGCCGTGCTGGCGCCGATGATCGAGGCGGCGCTGGCCGCCGCCGGCGTCGCGCCCGCGGCCCTGTCGCTGGTCGCCGTCACGTCCGGCCCCGGCAGTTTCACGGGCGTGCGCATCGCGCTGGCGACGGCGCGCGGCCTGGCGCTGGCGCTGGACATCCCCGTCGCCGCCATATCGACCACGAGCGTGGTGCTCGCCGCCGCCTCGCAAGCCGACCGCGCGCGCGCGGCCGCCGACCGCGCCACGCTGGTCGCCGCGATCGATACGCGCCGAGACGATTTCTATGTCGCGCTGGCCGATACGGCGTGCGACGCCGGCGCGCCGTTCGTCGGCGACGCGCGCGCCGTCGCGGCGCGGCTGGCCGGCCGGCCGGCGGTGATTCTCGGCGACGGCGCGCCCGCTCTCGCGGCCCGGCTCGCGGCGACGGGCGTCGACGCGCGGGTCGGCGACGGGCCGGTCATCCCCGACGTCGTCGTGTTGGCGGCGTTGGCGGCGCGCGACGATCCCGCTTCGTGGCGCGCGCGCAACGCCGCCGACGGGATGCCCCGGCCGCTCTATCTGCGCGCCGCCGAGGCGACGCCGTCGCCGCCGCGCGCCGCGGGCGGCGCGTGACCACGCTACGGCCGGCGGTGGCCGACGATGCCGGCGCTCTCGCGGCGCTCTACCGCGCCGCCTTCGCCGAGCCGTGGGAGCGCGCCTGGTCGGCGGGCGAGTTCGCGGCGTTGTTGTCGGCGCGGGCCTGTGGCGGATCCATCGCCGCCGCGGCCGACGGCGCGCCCGCCGGTTTCATCGTCTGGCGCGTGGCGGCCGACGAGGCGGAGATCATCACCCTCGGCGTCGCGCCGGCGTCGCGCCGCGCGGGCCTGGCGCGGCGACTTGTGACGGTGGCGCTGGAATCGTGGCGGCGGGCCGGCGCCGCCGCGGCGTTCCTCGAGGTCGCCGCCGACAACGCCGCCGCGCTGGCGCTCTACCGGAGTGCCGGCTTCGCGACGGTCGGACGACGGACGGGCTACTACGCCCGCGGCGGCGGGACGCGCGTCGACGCGCTGGTGCTGCGGGCGCCGCTCGCGTGAACCGCCGCGATCAGGCCCGGCGGATCAACAATCGATGCACGCCGCCGCCAGCGGTCTCCGGCTCCTGGCGCAGCACGACGTGGCCTTCCGCCGCCACCGCGCGGGGCACGTTGCGTAGCGGCTCGCCGGCGTTCAGGCGCACGCCCAGCAACGCGCCCGCCGGCAGGCGTTCCAGCGCCAGCTTCACCCGCACGAACGTCATCGGGCAGACGTCGGCGGTGATGTCGATCTCGGAATCGGGCGTCAATGCTGACTCTTCCTGCGCAAGCGGGCGGAAACCCCGTGTTGATCGCGGTCGCGGAGCGGAATATACCCGTTTTAACGCCGCTTTCGGCGCCGGATCTTCGAAGGACAACATGAACGTCGCCGGCACATCGTCTTCCGACCGTCCCGCGTCGACGACCCGGATCGTGGCTGCCCGCGTGTCGAAGAGCTCCGTCCCGGCCGGCGACGTGCCGAGTTTGGTCCAGCGGATGCATGCGGCGCCCGCCGGCCGCCGCGCCGCCGCCTGACGACCTCGGCGCTCGACGGCGCCCGGACGCCGACGATCAACGATTCGCCCGACGTGGAGGACGCGCCGTGACGGACCGCTCCCGCCTCGAGGAAAAATGCCTCGAGAAGGGTCTCAAGATGACGGGTCAGCGCCGCGTCGTGGCGCGGGTGTTGTCGGAGGCCACCGACCATCCCGATGTCGAGGCGGTCTACCGCCGCGCCGTGGAGGTCGATCCGCGCATCTCGATCGCCACGGTCTACCGGACGGTGCGCCTGTTCGAGGAGGCCGACATCCTCGAGCGCCACGATTTCCGGGACGGCCGCTCGCGCTACGAGGAGTCGACCGACCACCACCACGACCATCTGATCGACATCCAGTCGGGCCGCGTGATCGAGTTCGAGAATCCGGAGATCGAGGAGCTGCAGCGCCGCATCGCGCTCAAGCTGGGCTACCGCCTGGTCGACCACCGGCTCGAGCTCTACGCCGTGCCGATCGAGCCGGGCGACCGCTCCGGTCCGAAAAACAAATAGTTGCCGCCGTTGCCCGACGCCCGATAATGGGCCCCATGAACAGCGCCGCCATCGACCGTTCCGCCGGGGCGCGGCCGGGCGCCGACGCCCTCGCGCCGATCGTCGCGGGCGATTTCGAGGTGCGTCTGGCGCGCGACGAGGCCGAGGTCGACGCGGCCCAGGCGCTGCGCTACCGCGTGTTCTACGAGGAGATGACCGCCAAGCCGTCGCCCGAGGCGGCGGCGCGCCGGCGCGACGCCGACGAGTACGACGCGCTGTGCGACCATCTTCTGGTGCTCGACCGCCGCCGCGGCGGGCTGGCGTCGATCGTCGGCACCTACCGCCTGATCCGCCGTCCCGTCGCCGCCCGCGTCGGCCGGTTCTACTCGGCGGCCGAGTACGATATCGGCGTGATGCTCGACTGGCCGGGCGAGGTACTCGAGCTGGGCCGTTCCTGCATCGACGCCTCGGCCCGCGGGATGACGGCGATGAACCTGCTGTGGCGCGGCATCGCCACCTACATCTCGCGCTACGAGATCGAGGTCATGTTCGGCTGCGCCAGCCTGCCGGGCGCCGATCCGGCGCGTCTCGCGCGGCCGCTGTCGTACCTCCGGCACCGCCACCTGGCGCCGCCGGCGCTGTGCGCGCGGGCGCTGCCGGAGCGCTACGTCGAGATGGACGTGCTGCCGGTCGGCTCCTACGACGCCAAGGCGGCCGAGCGCGAGGTGCCGCCGCTGATCAAGGGCTACCTGCGGCTCGGCGGCTTCGTCGGCGACGGCGCGGTGATCGACGCGCAGTTCGACACCACCGACGTCTTCATCGTCGTGAAGACCGACCTGATCACCGAGAAGTACCACCGACACTACGAGCGCGGCGCGCGCGAGACCGAGGCGGGATGACGCGGCGGGCGGACCGGCCGGCGTGACCATCGGCTCGCCGGCCCGCGGCGCGTTGCGCCTCCTGATCTACGCGCTTTGGACGCTGCCGCTGATGCCGGTGCAGGCGCTCGCCGTGCTGCTGCGGCTGCGGCCGGTCTATCTCTGGCTGCCGGTCGTCTACCACCGCGTCGTGTGCCGCATCCTCGGCATCCGCATCGAGATCCACGGCGTGCCGGCGCGCGAGGGCGCCACGCTGTTCGTGTCGAACCACGTCTCCTACCTCGACATCGAGGTGCTCTCGACCGTGGCGCCGATGTCGTTCGTCGCCAAGTCCGAGGTCGCGCGCTGGCCGTTCTTCGGCTGGCTCGCGAAGCTGCAGGGCTCGGTGTTCGTCGAGCGCCGGCCGCGCGCCACCGGCGCCGGCCGCGACGAGATGCAGGAGCGGCTCGAGCGCGGCGACAACCTCGTGCTGTTCCCCGAGGGAACCAGCGGGGACGGCACGCGCGTGCTGCCGTTCCGCAGCTCCTTCCTGGCGGCCGCCCAGCTCTCCGAGCACGGGCACCACGTCCGGGTGCAGCCGGTGACCATCACCTACGCGCGGCTCGACGGCATCCCGCTGGGCCGGCTGTGCCGGCCCTACTACGCCTGGTATGGCGACATGGAGCTGGCCTCCCACCTCTGGAGCATGGTGGCGCTGGGCGAGGTGGCCGCGGTGGTCGTCTTCCACCCCCCGACGGTGATCGACGCGCACGGCGACCGCAAACGCCTGAACGACCACTGCTTCAAGGTGGTGTCGCGCGCCCTGCAGGCGATCAACCGCGGCCGCTACGAGGAGCTGCCGCCGCGGTCGGCCTGACGCCGCCGCCGGTATCCCCTATAATCGCGCCATGTCCGATCCCGGCTCCGACCGAAGTCCCGGCGGCGAGGCAGGCCCGCTCCGCCGCCTGATCCGCCGGCTGCGGCGGCGCGACCGCGGCGTCGAGCTGCGCGAGGCGATCGAGGAGATCGTCGAGGAGACGCCGTCGCTGCGCGACGCGCCGGCCGGCGAGCCGGTGATCGGCGAGGAGGAGCGGGCGCTGCTCGCCAACATCCTCACCTTGCGCGCCAAGACCGTGTCCGACGTCATGGTGCCGCGCGTCGACATCGTCGGCGTCGCGATCGACACCCCGCTCGAGGACACCGTCAAGCTGATCCAGCGCGAGGCGCATTCGCGCTATCCGGTCTACCGCGAGTCGCTCGACGACGTCATCGGCATGGTCCACATCAAGGACGTGCTGTCGTACTGGGGCAGCGGCCGGCGCTTCCATCTGCGCGACGTGCTGCGGCGCGTCAGCTTCGTGGCGCCGACCATGCCGGTGTCGGACATGCTGCTCGACATGCGCCGCCAGCGCGTCCACATGGCGCTGGTCGTCGACGAGTTCGGCGGCACCGACGGGCTGGTCACCATCGAGGACCTGGTCGAGGAGATCGTCGGCGAGATCGAGGACGAGCACGACATCGAGCAGACCGCCGGCCTGGTGGCGCGCGCCGACGGCGCCTTCGACGCCACCGGCCGCACTCCGATCGGCGCCTTCGAGGAGGTCGCCGGCGCGTTGCTCAGCGACGAGGAGCGCGGCGAGGTCGACACGCTGGGCGGGCTGATCTTCTCGCTGGCCGGCCGCATCCCGCAGCGCGGCGAGGTGGTCCGGCACCCCTCCGGCGTCGAGTTCGAGATCGTCGACGTCGATCCGCGCCGCATCCGCCGCCTCAGGGTGCGTCTGCCGCGCCCCGCCGCCTCGGTGCCGGCGCCCAACGCGACACCCGACAGCGGCTGAGCGCGTCCGCGCCGTCGTCGCGATCCGCGCGCGCGGCGCGGTCTTTTTTCATCGACGTGCGATATCGGGTTTTGGACCGGGTAGCCCGCTTACAGGCGGGTGCCGCGGTCCGCACGGGACGCCGACACCATCCTTCCCGTACGGACCCGCCGTCTGGTGATGCCATGCCATCGTCTAGCGCGTGGAGGTCGGACCGCGCGGTCCGGACAGGTGAAACGACGCCGCGGAGGGGCGGCTTTGCTCTCTTCCCTTCTTCCCCGTCGTCGGGGGAGAAGGTGGCCCGGAACGCCGGATGAGGCGCGCGTTGCCGCGGCCCCGCGTGATCGCCGGCATCGCGCACGCCAATCGTACGCGAGGACGAAGACCCCTAAACCCCGCCGCGGTCGCCGCGGCGTACCTCCGGGCACCTTCTCCCCCGATGACGGGGGAGGCGGGACGGTAGGACGAAGACCGGACGAGAAAGCCCCGTCGCGGAGGGGCGGCGGGGCTTTCACCGGGCTTGGCGTCGGGCTCAGCAGACGCCGGTGTGGAAGCGGCTGGTGCGGTAGTTGTGGCAGGCCGCCTCGGCCGGCGAGAAGGAGGCGGCCACCGCGACGCCGACCGAGCCGATACCGGCGGCGAGCAGAAGCGCGAGCGCGAACTTCCTCATGACGTTCTCCCTTTTCGGTCCGCTCCGGCGACCACCGCCGTGCTGATGGCCACCGTTGTATGCCCGGTGCGGACCGCAAGGTATGAAGCGCTTCAGGGGCCGGATACGCGGCGATGCGGGTCTCAGCGTGGCGCCGCCGGCCGCTTGAACAGCGCGACCCCGGCGAGCGCGAAGGCCGCGATCGCGAACCCGCCGAAGATCCACGGCAGCACGCCCGGGCCGGCGTCGACCGACGAGGCGAGCCGGACGTTCGACGTCCTGTCCGGATCGTAGACGACCGCCACGCGACGCCCGCCGGCGATCTCCGCCTTGGAAGAGACCGATTCGCTCGACCGTTCCCGCACCACCCGGCCATCGGTGGTCCGGAACTGGAACGTCGGCGTGTAGCTGGCCGCGCCGCGCCGGCCATGCTCGTCGATCGACACGACCTGCGCCTCGACGCGCACGCCCTTCGCGGCGAGACGCATCGCGTCGGCGGCGAGCGACCATGCCAGCGCCGCGAAGCCGATACCGGCGAGCGCGAAGATGAGGACGAGGAGGATGGGCCGCCGCGGCGGGGCGGCGGGTCCGGTGCTCCGCGTCGCGTCACCGTTCATGCGGCCGATGCCTCCATCATCGATGCGGCCAGCATGCCGCCGGTGCGCTGGACGCGCAATGATCAGGTCCCCGGGGTGCGTCGTGACCCGACGCGCGTCCGTCGTTGCCCGCGCCGGCGCCCGGATTTAGGCTTCGCGCTCCGCGGCATTCCGGGAGGCAATCCATGGCGAACGCCACGCCACCGACCAGCGTGCGGCTGCTCACGTCGGCCGAATGGGCGATCGTCGAGCGCGTCTACACCTCGGCCAGGCTGCCGATGCGCCAGCGCGTGTTCATCACCAACGGCGCCGGCGCCGACGGCCGGCCGTTCACGATCCCGACCAGCCTGCTGACCGCGGCGGCGCCGGCCGCGTTCTTCGCCGCCGTCACGAAGAATCCGCTGCTCACCGCCGTCGCCGCGGTCGCGGGCGCGGGCATCGGCACGCTGCTGAGCTTCACCAACCTCGGCTACATCATGAGCGTCGGGCCGACCTTCTACGCCGACCTCACGGCGACGGACCGCGCCAACCAGCACAAGGACGCCCAGGCGCTGCTGGTGCACGAGACCGGGCATGTCTGGCAGGGCAAGAACTCGGTGCTGGCGCTGACCTACGTGTGGAGTTCGGTGATCAGCCAGTGCCGCGGCGCGCTGTCGGGCGGCACGACGTCGGCGGCGTACAAATACACCATCGGCGATTCGTGGAAGGGCATGAACCCCGAGCAGCAGGCGTCGCTGGTCGAGGACTGGTTCTGGATCGACCGCGAGAGCGCGACGGAGAAGAGCGCCGGCGGCAGCGGCCGCTACGAGTACATCCGCGACTACGTGCGCAAGGGCGTCGTCTGAGCGGGCCGCGCGGGCGCCGCGGTCGACCGCCGCGGTTGACCGCGGGGGCGCGCGCGCGGTAACGGTGCCGCATGGGGGGAGCCAGGGAATCGGCACGGGTCCGTCGCGCGTTGGTCGCGATCGCGCTCGTCTGCGCCCTGATCCTCCAAGGGTTGCTGTCGCCGTTGGCGAGCGCTCGGGCCGTCGCCGACGGCGCGCTCGGCCTCGCCTCGGGGGTCCTCTGCGTCGCTCCCGGCGGCACCGATGAACGCGGCGATCCGCGGCCCGCGGCGCCAGGACACGCGAGCCGGCACGATTGCTGCCTCCCCGGCGGCCATTGCGCCGTGGCGGCGGCCGTTCCCGCGCCCGCCACCGCCGCGACCGTCGCGCCGTCCTACCCGGCCGCCGCTCCGGCGGTCCCCGCGACGCGCGACCCTCGTCCGGCGCGGTCGCCGGCGAGCGCCCCCCAACAACCCAGAGGTCCTCCGCGCGCGGTCTGAATCCGTCCTGATTCCAGACCGTTCCACGCACGAGGCCCTTCATGTCCGCCGTATTTCAACGGCGCGCGTTCCGCGCGGCCGTTCCGTTCGTCGCCGCCATGGCGATCCTCCCCGCCGGCGCGCAGCAGAGCGCGCCCGTGCCGGTCCCGCCGGTCGAGGTCTCGGCGCCCGCCGTCGATCCCAACCGGAGTCTGACCGTCCCCACCACGACCGAGGCGACGACGGAGATCCGCAAGACGCCCGGCGCGGTCGAGGTCGTCCCCGACAGCGTCCTGCGCACCCGCAAGGCGACCACGCCGAAGGACATCCTCGACTACGTGCCCGGCGTCTTCGTGCAGCCGAAATGGGGCGAGGACAGCCGGCTGTCGATCCGCGGCTCGGGCCTGTCGCGCAACTTCCACCTGCGCGGCGTCCAGCTCTACATGGACGGCATCCCGATCAACACAGCCGACGGCTACGGCGACTTCCAGGAGATCGCCCCCGGCGCCTACCGCTACGTCGAGGTGTTCAAGGGCGCCAACGCGCTGCGCTTCGGCGCCAACGCGCTGGGCGGCGCCATCAACTTCGTGACCCCCAGCGGACGCGACGCGCCGACCCAGGGCGGGATCACGTTCGGAAGCTTCGGCACCTACCAGCTCCAGGCGTCGAGCGGCGCCGTCTCGGGCCCCGTCGACCTGTTCGTCGCGGGCACGTGGCAGGAGAGCGACGGCTACCGCAAGCACAGCGAGGGCAAGTCGGCGCGCGGCAACGCCAACCTCGGCTTCCGGATCACCGACGATATCGAGACCCGTTTCTACCTCAACGCCAACTACATCCGGCAGCGCATCCCCGGCGAGGTCGACAAGGGCTCGGCGTTGCACCAGCCGCGGGCGCCGAATCCGGCGAACACGCTGCTCGACTGGCAGCGCAACGTCGACTCGATCCGCGTCGCGAACAAGACGACGATGCGGTTCGACGGCACCACGGTCGAGTTCGGCGCCTTCTACGTCAACCGCCATCTCCAGCACCCGATCCCGGTGTGGCTGGACTGGCGCTACGACGACTACGGCGCCTTCGCGCGCGTCGTCGACGAGCGGCGGATCGGCGGCATGGAGAACCGCTTCGTCGCCGGGGCCAACGTCCACAACGGCCGCGTCGACGTGAAGACCTACCTGAACTTCCCCGGCGCGGTGAAGGGCCCGTTGCTCAACCGCGGCCGCCAGGACGCCGAGAACTACACCTTCTACGCCGAGAACTCGCTGTACGTCCTGCCCGACATCGCGCTCGTGCTCGGCGCGCAGCAGCTCTACGCGATCCGCAAGGAGGTCGGCTACGAGGGCCTCGCGCCGGCGCCCCGAGCGCGCGGCAGCTACGCGCCGTTCTCGCCCAAGGGCGGCCTGCTGTGGAACGTCGACAAGGAGTGGCAGGCGTTCCTCAACGTGTCGCGCAGCGCCGAGGTGCCCAGCTTCGGCGAGGGCGCCACCGTCGGGTTCGGCACCGTCAAGGCGCAGCGCGCCACCACCGTCGAGATCGGCACCCGCGGCAGCCGCGCCGACTACACCTGGGACGTCGCGCTCTACCGCTCGTGGATCTCGAACGAGCTGCAGTGCCTGGCCTTCGTGATGGGCATGTGCGACGTCCGCAACGCGCCGCGCACCATCCACCAGGGCGCGGAGATCGGCGGCGGCGCGTCGGTGCTCAAGTCGTTGTTCGTCCAGGGTCCGAATCCCGACCGCCTGTGGCTGAACCTCGCCTACACGTTCAGCGATTTCCACTTCCGGAACGATCCGACCTACGGCGGCAACCAGATCCCCGGCGTGCCGCGCCACTACCTGCGGGCCGAGCTGCTGTACAAGCACCCCTCCGGCTTCTTCGTCGGCCCCAACATCGAGTGGGCGCCACAGGCCTACTACGTCGACAACGCCAACACGTTCAAATCGGCGTCCTACGTCCTGTTCGGCCTCCGCGCCGGCTACGACGACGGCGGCCGGTTCACGGCCTTCGTCGAGGCCCGGAACCTCGCCAACCGGCACTACATCTCCAGCGCCAGTATCGTCGACGTCTACGATCCGGTCGCGACGCCGAACCTGTTCAATCCCGGCGACGGCCGCGCCGTCTACGCCGGCCTCAAGGTGAGGTGGTAGCCATGGCCGCCCCTCTCAGCTCCCGCGCCGCGTCGATCCTCGCCATCGGACTCGTCCAGGCGGCCGCCCTCGGCGCCGCCGCCCAGCAGCCCGGCGGCCCGGCCGTCACGACCCCTCCCGTCGAGGTCACCGCCCCGACCGGCGTCGACGAGACGACGGCGGGGCCCGTCCGCGGCTACCGCGCGCTGACCACGCGCTCGGCCACCAAGACCGAGACGCCGGTCGAGCGCGTGCCGCAGGCCGTGATCGTCATCCCGCGGAAGGTGATCGACGACCAGGGCGCGGTGACGCAGAGCGAGGCGATGCGCAACGTGTCGGGCGTGTTTCCGCTCGACCCGCTCTTCGCCGGCCAGCTCACGCCCACCGTCCGCGGCCAGCGCGCCGAGCGCTTCGTCGACGGGCTGCCCAACTACTACGACATCGGCGCCCGCGACCTGACGGTGAACGTGGAGCGGCTCGAGGTCCTCAAGGGCCCGTCGAGCATCCTCTACCAGGGCGGCGCGAGCCCGGTGGGCGGCATCGTCAACGTCGTCTCGAAGCTGCCGACGGACAAGCGGTTCGCCGAGTTCGGCTTCCGCGTCGGCGGCTACGGGCTGTGGAGCCCGTACGTCGACATCAACCAGCCCCTCAACGCCGAGGGCACGGTGCTGTTGCGCTTCACGGGCCAGTACGAGTCCACCGGGTCGGTGGTCGACGTCGTGCGCCGCCGGAGCGTCGCGATCAATCCGACGCTGACGTTCACCAACAAGGAGGGGACCTCGCTCACGATCCAGGGGCAGTTCTCGCGCCGGGACCAGAAGGACTACGCCGGCCTCCCGGCCGTCGGCACGCTGGACCGCTCGGCCTTCTCGATCCGCCGCGACCTGTTCCCCGGCGACAAGGGCCTGCCCGACTCGATCTCCGAGAACGTCGGCGTCACGGCGCGGTTCGACCACGCCTTCAACGACGTCTGGTCGACGTTCACCACGGCGCGCGTCTCGACGTCGCGGTTCCGCGAGCCGTCGCAGCTGATCCTCGGCAACCGGCCGGACATCCCGCCGTCGACGTTCGGGCTGTTCAACGGCTACCTCGGGGAGGACAACACCGAGTTCTCGATCAACACCAACGTGGTAGCGAAGTTCGACGCCGGACCGACGCGCAACCGCTTCCTGCTCGGCGTCGACCACAACCACGTCTCCGACAAGGGAATCCTCAACGCCGAGCTGGTCGGCTTCGTCGATTTCACCGCGCCCGTGTTCCCGCCCTACAACAGCCCGCCGTCGGGGCCGTTCACCACCTTCTCGAACATCGACAACGTCTACCGGCAATCGGGGGTGACGGCCCAGATCCAGTCGTCGATCTGGGAGCGCCTCCACCTCCTCGCCGCGCTGCGGGTCGGCCGCGTGGACATCAAGTCCAGCGAGCTGACGACCGGCGCGTCGTTCCACACCCGCGAGGTGAAGCCTCTGCCCAAGATCGGGGCGGCGTTCGAGATCCTGCCCGGGTTCACGGCGTTCGCCAGCTACACCGAGGGGCTGAAGGCGGTCCCGTTCTTCAACGGACCGACGGCGCCGAAGCCCGAATCGTCGACCCAGTACGAGGCGGGGGTGAAGCTGCATTTCGGTTTCGGACTGTCCGGGACGCTGGCGGTGTTCGACCTGAAGCGCACCAACGTGCCGACCACTGTCGGCTTCGTGCAGGTGCAGACCGGCGAGCAGCGCTCGCGCGGCTTCGAGGCGGACCTGGTCTGGCAGCCGGACCCGAACTGGGCGGTCCTGGCGAGCTACGCCCACGTGAACTCGCGGGTGACGCGCGACGGGAACCCGGCCCTCGAAGGGGCCCGCGTGGTCGGCGTGCCGCGCGACTCCGGGCGCCTCTGGGTCAACTACACCTTCACCGAGGGCCGCTTCGCCGGCCTGGCGCTGGGCGGCGGGCTCTACGCGGCGTCGAGCCAGCCGGTCGAGCTCGGCGGGCCGTGGCGCACGCCGGGCTACGCGGTGTTCGACGCCAAGGTGTCGTACCAGTACGAGAACTGGAACGTCTCGCTCGTCGGCAAGAACCTCTTCGACAAGCGCTACTACGTTCCATACCCGTACCTGTCGGGCCGCGTCGCGCCGGCGGACGGACTCACCGTGTTCGCCACCTTGGCGGCGCGCTACTGATGGAGGGGAGCGTGGAGGACACGACGAGGCGGGAGGCCGCGGCCGGGCTGGCCGCGGTCGCCGCGGTGATCGCGGGCGGCGGCGTGGGGCCGGCGCTGGGACAGCCGTCGGCGCCGCCGGCCCCGGCACCGGCCGCCGCGCCGCCGCCGGCGCACGACATGCACGCGACGCCGCCGCATTGGCGAGGAACCGAGCGGATCGCGTTCCTGATCTATCCGGGCTTCACCGCCCTCGACATGGTCGGTCCGCACTACATGCTGACCAACCTGATGGGCGCGACGGTGCAGATCGTCGCGCGCGACGCGGCGCCGGTGCGCAGCGACACCGGCCTGGTCCTCACGCCCGACGCCACCTTCGAGACCTGCGCCCGCGACCTCGACATCCTGTGCGCGCCCGGCGGCACGACCGGCACGCTGGCGGCGATGCGCGACGAGGCGACGCTGCGCTTCCTCGCCGACCGCGGCGGCCGCGCCAAGTTCGTGACGTCGGTGTGCACCGGCTCGCTCCTGCTCGGCGCCGCCGGACTGCTCGACGGCTACCGCGCCACGTCGCACTGGCTCACCAAATCGTTGCTGCCGATCTTCGGCGCCATCCCCGCCGACGGCCGGGTCGTGCGCGACCGCAACCGCATCACAGGCGGCGGCGTCACGGCCGGGCTCGACTTCGGCCTGTCGCTGGTCGGCGATCTGCGCGACCGCGCCTACGCCGAGGGCGTCCAGCTGCTGGCCGAATACGCGCCGGAGCCGCCGTTCGACGCCGGCACGCCGGCCCGCGCGCCGGCGCCGGTGAGGACGATGATGGAGCAGATGTTCGCGGAATTCCTCGTCACCGCCGAGGCCGCCGGCCGCGAGGCGTTCGCGCGCCCGCGTCCGCGATAGCCCGCGTGGCGGCGCCAGCCATGGAGGATTGAAGATGTCTGATCAACGGACGATGGCGATCCGCCGGTCGCTGCTCGCCTTCGGCCTGACGACCGGTCTCGCCACGGTGGTCGGCGCCGGCCTCGGCGACCTCACCGGCGCGGCCATCGGCGCGGCCGCCGGCATGTTGGTGCCGCTCGCGCCGCGCTTCGCCAAGGGCGCGCGCGACCGCCTGTCCAACGTCGCCGCGACCTGCGCGTTCGTGGTCCAGATCGTCGGCGGCGTGGTCGCCCTCGCGCTGCTCCATGCGCTGGCGTCGGGAGCCGCGGCGGTGTCGGTCGTCGCGGCCCCGACGCTCCGCCGTTGCCGCGCGGCGGCGCGCCCGGTCGCGGACGCCCTGGCGCGCGCGGCCGGCGCGGGCCGCGCGTTCATCGCCGGGCTCCTGCGGATGCCGGCGCTGCCGCAGACCCTGGCCAACGCCTTCGGCGCCGTCGTGATCGCCGGGAACGTCGCGCAGTTCGACGGGGCCGCGCTGGCCCTGCCGCTCGCGCTGCTGACGATGATCGTCGTCGCCTTCGTCGGCGAGTTCGAGGCCGCCGCGGCCCGCGGCCCCGGGCGCTGACCAGGGCGACGGCGCGGGCCCGCGCCCGATTGCCCCGCCCCCGCGCACCCTCTACGATCCGCCGCTTCCGGTGAATCCGCAGCGAGGACCGCGATGATCACGTTCTACTACAATCTGGCGCCGAACCCGACCAAGGTGGCGCTGTGCCTCGAGGAGATGGAGCTGCCCTACGCGCTGATGCCCGTGGACACGCGCAAGGGCGAGCAGCACGCGCCGGCGTTCCTCGCCATCAACCCCAACGCCAAGGTGCCGGCCATCGTCGACGGCGACGCCACGGTGTTCGACAGCAACGCCATCCTGCTCTACCTCGCCGAGAAGACCGGCAAGTTCCTGCCGGGCAAGTCGCCGGCCGAGCGCGGCGCGCTGCTGAGCTGGATGATGTTCGTGGCCTCCGGCATCGGCCCCTACTCGGGCCAGGCCGTGCATTTCCGCAACTTCGCGCCCGAGCCCAAGGACTACGCCGTCAACCGCTACACCTTCGAGGCGAAGCGCCACTGGGGCATCATCGAGGCGCGGCTGGGCAAGGGCCGCTACATGCTGGGCGACACCTACACCGTGGTCGACATGGCGCTGTGGGGCTGGTCGCGGCTGGTGCCGTTCGTGCTCGGACCCGAGGCGATGAAGGGCATGCCGAACATCCAGCGCCACCTCGACGAGATCAACGCCCGTCCGGCGGCGCAGCGCGCGCTGGCGCTGAAGGAGAAGCACAGCTTCAAGGCCGAGATGGACGACGCCGCCCGGCTGGCGATGTTCCCCCACCTCGCGACGAAGGTCGCCTGAGGCGGGCGGCGAGGTCGCGCGGACGGGGTCGTCGGTCGATCCGCCCCCGCCACGCGATCCCCGAGGCACGACCTTCCCAACCGTCATTCCGAGCGCAGCGAGGAATCCTTCCCTCTTCCGGCGCTGCCTGAAGATTCCTCGCTGCGCTCGGAATGACAGGGAGGGCTATCGCTTTCAGCGTCGCGAGCGGGGTCGAGCCAGCGACGCGCGGCGTCGTGGCGCCCCCTCACGCGGCCCGTCCCCCGATGGGGGGAGAGGAACATGAGCGCGGAGGCGCGCCTTCTTCCGTCGCTCTCAAGCCTCTTCCTCCTCGCCCCCATCGGGGGAGAGGAACGGCGGAACGAAGTTCCGCCGGCGGTGAGGGCGCGCAGTCCGTACCTCCGCGCCCGGCGGTTCGCGACCTTCGAGCCTTCGCGGCAGGCCTAGAACTTCACCTGGCCGGACTTGCCGGCCGCCGTCTTCAGCACCAGCGTGATCGCGGCGCCGTTGAGGATCGGCGCCTTGGCCTCGCCCTTGAGCGCGTTGCCGCCGGCGGGCGTCAGCGTGACCGTCTCGCGGTTGGCGCCTGCCACGATCAGCGCCGAGGCGGTGTAGCCCTTGGCGTCGAGCGGCTTGTTGGCTTCGTCGAAGATGTTCACGGTGATCGAGCCGCCGGCCGTCAGCAGCTCGGCGTGCACGCCGGCGACGTCCTGCATGCGCCCGCCGTTGGGGCCCTTCGTGGCATGCGAGTGCGAATGCTGCGCGTAGGCCGCGGCGGCGCCGAGGGCGGCGAACGCCAGGAACGCCAGTGCGTATCTCATCTCAGATCTCCATCAGACGGTTTCGGGGACGGGCGAGGTCGTGGCGCGCGCCGGCTGGACCTCGCGCCGGAACAACGCGTAGAGCGCCGGCAGCACGAGCAGGGTGAGGATGGTCGAGGACACGATGCCGCCGATCACGACGGTGGCCAGCGGCCGCTGGACCTCGGCGCCGGCGCCCGTCGCCACCGCCATGGGCACGAAGCCGAGCGAGGCGACCAGCGCCGTCATCAGCACCGGCCGCAGCCGCGTCAGCGCGCCCTCGCGGATGGCGTCGAGCAGCGGGGATCCGCCGGCCCGCAGCTTCTGGATGAAGGCGATGATGACGAGGCCGTTAAGCACCGCCACGCCCGACAGCGCGATGAAGCCCACTCCGGCGCTGATCGACAGCGGGATGCCGCGCATCAGCAGGGCGGCGACGCCGCCGGTCAGCGCCAGCGGCACGCCGCTGAACACCAGCGCGGCGTCGGCCAGCGACCCCAGGCTCATGAACAGCAGGATGAAGATCAGGCACAGCGCCACCGGCACGACGATGGTCAGGCGCTTGGCCGCCGACACGAGCTGCTCGAACTGCCCGCCCCAGCCGATCCAGTAGCCGGCCGGCAGCTTGACCTCGGCGGCGATCCGGCGCTGCGCCTCGGCCACGAACGAGCCGAGATCGCGGTCGCGCACGTTGGCGCTGACGACGATGCGGCGCTTGCCGTCCTCGCGGCTTATCTGGTTTGGGCCGGGCGCGATCTCGATGCGCGCCACCGACGACAGCGGCACGTAGCGCGGCTGGCCGGCCGCCGTCGCGGGAGCGCCGCGACGGGCTACGGTGGACGGCTCGGCCGCCGGCAGCGGGATCGGCAGCGCGCCGATGGCGTCGAAATCGATCCGCAGCCGCTCCGGCAGGCGCACGACGAGGTCGAATTTGCGGTCGCCCTCGAACACCGCGCCGGCGCTCTTGCCGCCGACCGCGATCTCGACGATCTCCTGCACGTCGGCGACGTTGACGCCGTAACGCGACAGCGCCGCGCGGTCGATCCGCACGGTCAGCACCGGCAGGCCGGAGACCTGCTCGGTCTTGACGTCGGCGGCGCCGGGGACCGTCCGCAGCACCGCCTCGACGCGCGCCGCGGCGGCCGCCAGCGCCTCCAGGTCGTCGCCGAAGATCTTGACCCCGACGTCGGCGCGCACGCCGGAGATCAGCTCGTTGAAGCGCATCTGGATCGGCTGGGTGAACTCGTAGTTGTTGCCGGGCACCTCGGCCAGCCGCTTCTCGATCGCCGCCACCAGGTCGGCCTTCGAGCGCTTCGGATCGGGCCATTGCGCGCGCGGCTTGAGGATCACGAAATTGTCGGCGACGTTCGGCGGCATCGGGTCGGTGGCGACCTCGGCCGTGCCGATCTTCGACATCACCAGCTTCACCTCGGGGAACTCGCGCAGCGCCTTCTCCAGGGCGCGCTGCATGTCGACCGCCTGGTCGACGCCGGTGCCGGGCACGCGCATGGCGTGCAGCGCGATGTCGCCCTCGTCGAGCGAGGGGATGAACTCGCCGCCCATGCGCGACGCCGCCAGGCCGGTGAACGCGACCAGCACCGCCGCGCTGGCCGCCACCGCCAGCCGGTGCCGGATCGCGAAGTCGAGCGCCGGGCCGTAGATCCGCCGGGCGCCGCGCATGAAGAGGTTCTCGTGCTCGGCCACGCGGCCGGTGACCAGCAGCGCGACGGCGGCCGGCACGAAGGTCATCGAGAGGACCGCCGCGCCGCCCAGCGCCATCAGCACCGTGAGCGCCATCGGCGTGAACATCTTCCCCTCGACGCCGGTGAGGGTGAGCACCGGCAGGTAGACGACGGCGATGATGAAGGTGCCGAACAGCGACGGGCCGATCACCTCGCGCGATCCCGCGAGGATCGTGGCGAAGCGCTCCGAGCGGTCCAGCGTCCGGCCGAGGCGCGCCTGCTCGACGGCCAGCAGGCGCAGGCAGTTCTCGACGATGATGACGGCGCCGTCGATGATGATGCCGAAATCGATCGCGCCGAGGCTCATCAGGTTGGCGCTGACCTTGTGCTCCACCATGCCGGTGACGGTGAACAGCATGGCCAGCGGGATGACCAGCGCCGTGGCGACGGCGGCGCGCAGGTTGCCGAGCAGCAGGAACAGGATCGCGACCACGAGCAGGGCGCCCTCGGCGAGGTTGCGCTCCACCGTCGCGATTGTCGCCTCGACCAGCGTGGTGCGGTCGTAGAGCGCGCGCGCCACGACGCCGTCGGGCAGCGAGCGTCCGATCTCCGCCAGACGGGCGGCGACGCGCTGCGCGGCGGTGCGGCTGTTCTCGCCGATCAGCAGCATGGCGGTGCCGACCACCGCCTCCTCGCCGTCGAGACTGGCCGCGCCGGAGCGCAGCTCGCGGCCCTCGCGCACCTCGGCGACGTCGCGAACGCGCACCGGCACGCCGCCATGCGAGCCGATCACGATGTCGAGGATCTCCTCGGGGTTGGCGACCTGGCCGGGCGTGCGCACCAGGTACTGCTCGCCGTTGCGCTCGATGTAGCCGGCGCCGACGTTGCCGTTGTTGGCCGCCAGCGCCGCCATGATGTCGCGGAACGTCAGGCGGAACGCCATCAGCCGCGCCGGGTCGGGCAGGACGTGGAACTGCTTCGGGTAGCCGCCGATCGTGTTGACCTCGACGATCCCCGGCACGGTGCGCAGCTGCGGCTTGATGATCCAGTCCTGGATGGTGCGCAGATCGGTCGGCGTGTAGGCGCCGCCGCCGGGCTTCACCGCGCCGGGCTTCGCCTCGACCGCGTACATGTAGATCTCGCCTAGACCGGTCGACACCGGCCCCATCGCCGTCGTGATGCCCGACGGGATCTGGTCCTTCACCTGCTGGATGCGCTCGTTGACGAGCTGGCGGGCGAAGTAGATGTCGGTGCCGTCCTTGAAGACCACCGTCACCTGGCTCAGCCCGTAGCGCGACAGCGAGCGCGTGTAGTGCAGGTTGGGCAGCCCGCCCATCGCCGTCTCGATCGGGAACGTCACGCGTTGCTCGGTCTCCAGCGGCGAGTATCCCGGCGCGCTCGAGTTGATCTGAACCTGCACGTTGGTGATGTCGGGCACGGCGTCGATCGGCAGGCGCGTGAAATTCCACGCGCCGAGGATCGCGACGCCGATCGCGGCGACCGCCACCAGCCAGCGGTGGCGGATCGAGGCGGCGAGAATGCGGTCGATCCAGCCGCCGCCGGACGCCGGCTCAGTGCTCATGGGTGGCGCTCCCCTTGCCCAGCTCCGCCTTGACCACGAAGCTGTTCTTCGCGGCGTAGACGTCGTCCGGCAGCAGCCCGAACAGCACCTCGACCATGCGGTCGTCGCGGGCGCCCAGCTCGACCTCGCGGGCCGCGAACTTGTCGCCGTCGCGCACGAAAACGACGGTCTTGCCGTCGAGCGTCTGCAGGGCGCTCAGCTTGACCGCGAGCGCCACCGGCTTGGCGCCGAGCAGCAGCCGGGCGGTGACGAACAGGCCGGGACGCAGGCGTCCGCCGTCCGGCACGACGGCGCGCGCCACCGCGCTCTGGGTGTCGCTGGCGCCGATCGGCGAGACGTAGGAGATCGTGGTCTCGACGGGCGGCCCGCCGTCGTCGGCGTCGATCACGACCGCGTCGCCGAGCCGGACCCGGCTGAAATCGCGGCGGTAGACCGAGAGGTCGATCCACACCGTCGACAGCTCGGCGACGACGAAGGCCGGTTTCTGCTCCGACACGTACTCGCCCAGCGCCGCGTTGCGCTCGATGATCGTGCCGGCGATCGGCGCCCTCAGCTCGTACACGGTGAGGCTCTGGTTGCTCTCGACCGTCGCCAGCACGTCGCCGGCAGCGACCATGTCTCCCAGCCGCTTTCGCACGCTCCGCACGATGCCGGGGAAGCGCGGCGTGACCTGCGCCATCGCCTCCTGGTTGGGCTGGATGACGCCGTTGAGACGCAGGCTCTCGCGCAACGTCGCGGGTCCCGCTTTCTCGAGTTCGATCGCCGCCGCGGCGACCTTGGCGTCGGACAGCGTGACCACGCCCTCCTCGTCGTGCTTGTGGCCCTCGCCATGCGCGTGACCGCCGTGCGCGGCGGGCGGTGCGCTCGAGCCCGACGCGCGGAGCATCAGTACGCCGGCGCCGCCAGTCAACGCCAGCAGCAGCAGGGCCACGCCGCCGCTGGCGGCGAGGCGTTTCAGGCCGGTCATGGCGCGCTCCTTCCGGAAGGCGTGGAAAGTCCGCCGGTCAACCCCTCGATCGTGGCGACGGCGGTGTGGTAGGCGGCCAGCGCCTCGACCTCGCGCAGCTCGGCCTCGGCGAGCGTCCGGTACGACTCCAGTAGATCGAGCAGCGGCAGGCGGCCCTGGGCGTAGCTCGCCTCGACGGCGGCCAGCGCCTTGCGCGCGTTCGGCAGCACGGCGCGGCGCAGCGTGTCCAGCTCCTGGAGCGCGCCGGCCATCGCGTCGACGGCCCGGCCGGCCGTCGCGGTCAGCGCGAGGCGGGCTTGGTCGCGCTCGCCCGCGGCCTTGGCGGCGGTCTCGCGCGCCTCGGCGACGCCGCCGGCGTTGCGGTCCCAGACCGGGATCGGCACCGAGACGCCGAGCCGCGCCGCGACCGATCCTGAATCGCGGTAGTGGCGCAGGCCGACGCCGAGCTGGAGATCCGGCGTCGGCTTCAGGCGGGCGGCGAGGATCTCGGCGTCGCGCTGCGCGCGGATCGCCGTCCAGCGCGTGAGCTGCGGATTGCCGTCGATGGCGGCGAGCACGGCGGCGAAGCCCGGCGGGCGCGCGAGCCGGTCGAGATCGCCGGCCACCACCGTGAAATCGGGCTGCGCCAGCCCCATGAAGGACGCGAGGTCGCGCCGCGCGCCGGCCGCCGCCGTGCGCGCGCGGTCGCGGTCAATGCGCGCCAGGTCGATCGCGACCTGGGCGCGCGCGGCGTCGGCCTCCGACGACGCGCCGGCCTCGACGCGCTGGCGCAGCAGCGGGGTCAGCCGGTCGAGCGCCGCGAGCTGCCGGTCGAGCACCAGCGCGCGGCGCTGCGCGCCGGCGACCGCGACGAACGCCGTCGTGGTCTCGGCCAGCAGCTCGAGCCGCGCGGCGGCGAGCTGGTGGCGGGCGGCGTCGTGCTCCGCCGCGGCCACCGCGACGCGGGCGTCGCGCTTGCCGCCGAGCTCGAAGACCTGGCTGAGCTGCAGCGTCGCCTCGGCCGCGCGCAGCCATCGGTAGCCGCCCGATCCGAACGCGTTGTCGATCTCGAGCGAGAGCTGTGGATTGGGCCGGACGCCGGCCTGCAGGCGCCGCGCCTCGGCGATGGCGATGTCGCGGTCGGCGATGAACAGCCGGGGATGCGCGTGCGAGGCCTTCTGCAGCGCCTCGGCCAGCGAGAGCGGCCTCGGCGCCTGCGCGGCGGCGGCGCAGCACAGCGAACTCGCGACCGCGGCGAGCGCCGCCGCGCGGAAACTGACAGCCATGATGGGGACCCGGGACGCGATTCGATGGTCGGGAACCAGCCTAAGGGCGGATTCCGGCGGAACGGCGGCGGATCAGGCTCGGGGAGGTGGCGATTCGATGGTTCGGTGGGTCGCGATGTAGCTGGCTATCACCGCGAAAGGCAGAGCCGCTGGTCTCGCTCGCGGTGTGACGTCGATCACCGCCGGGAGGATGATGTTCGGCGCGCAGCACTGGCAGCAATCGGCGGGTGACGCCGTCCCGCTGCCGTCGGAAGTCGGAGGAGCCCCGTCATCCGGCATGGCGAAATTGATCTGGTCGACGGGCGATGGAGCGGTCTGATGAGCATGGGTTGCATGCGCCGCCAGCGAAACCACCATAGCCATCGTCACGAACGCACCGATGAAGCGGCGCAACGTCGAACGCGCGCGCCGCAGCGCCCAAGGACCAAACAAGCTGCCACCGAACATGCGGCGCACAGAGCCTCACGGGCCGAAGGTTGTCAAGGTCGTTGCCGGTGGCGTTACCGTATACGCGCGTGGGGTCGGAGCCGCCGCGCGCCGGCGCCTACACCGATGTCGGCGGTCCCAGCAGCGCGCCGTCGAGCGGGTCGGGATGGCGGCTCAGCACGCGGTAGCTGTAGGACAACGACGCCGCGAGCACCGCGCCGCCCACGAGCTGGATGATGGCGAACACCGGCGCCGCCACGACGCCGACCACGCGCGGCGAGCCGCCGGCGTACAGCAGACCGGCCACCACCGCGATGATGAGCAGGCTGACGACGAAGGTCGGCAGCGCCGTCAGCACGCCGGTCGCGACCAGCCGCCAGCGGTTGCCCTCGCCGTAGGCCCAGATGGTCTTCCAGCCGGCGGGGTGGTCGGCGGCGATGGCGGGGAACACCAGGCCGAGCGAGGCCACGGCCGGCGCCACGATCATCAGCCCGGCGGCGCCGAACGCGACCAGACCCTGCGTTCCGCCGATCGCCAGTCCGATCATCGCGAGCGCGATGACGAGGAGCACCGCCAGGAACGCGATGCCGAACGAGTTCCACAGGAACTTCCACGCGCGCGACGTCCAGTTCAGCGGACGCGCGGCGTCGGCGTCGCCGAGGCCGAACAGGAACACCCGGTGCCAGGCCAGCAGCACCATGATCATCATGATGTTGACGGCGAAGTTGAGCGCCTTCGAGAACGACTCGTTGCCGACCAGCGCGTCGACCACGCCGACCGCGGTCAGCAGGAAGAACGGCACGCGGCCGATCGCCATCAGGTCGCGGCCGTGGCCGAACACGCGGCGGTAGGCGGAACCCACGACATCGAACACGGGAAGGACGGCGTTGGGCACGACGAGGTCTCCGTTTGGCGCGGCGCGTCCGCGACGATACCACGCCCCGCCGGCCGCCGCCCGCGGGCGGGCGGGCGCCGCGCCGTCGCTCTTGCGTCCGGCGCGGCGCCGGGCATTGTGGCGGTCGACATCCACGTGGATCGGGAGCGCGGCATGGACCTCATGGGAATCCTCGGCATGGTCGCGATCGGCTTCGTGGTCGGGCTGATCGCCAAGTTCGTCATGCCGGGCAGGGATCCGTCCGGATTCTTCGCGACCATCGCCATCGGCATCGTCGGCTCGGTGGTCGCGACGTTCGGCGGCCAGGCGCTGGGCCTCTACAAGGTCGGCCAGACGGCCGGCTTCCTCGGCTCGGTGGTCGGCGCCGTGGTCCTGCTGCTGCTGATCCGCATGGTGCGGCGGTAGGCCTGACGCCGTCAGGCCGCCGCGCGGTAGATGAAGTAGCGGTCGGCCGGCACGCCCTCGGGCTCCGGCAGGCGCGTCCAGCGCGCCACCGTCAGCGGCTGGTTGGCGACCACGTAGCCGCCCGGCGCCAGCAGCGAATCCAGCGCCGGCCCCAGCCACGCGCCGAGCGCGGCGTTGGCGGCGCGGTCGCCGGTGCCGAGATCGCTGTGGATCAGCGCCGCCGTCGGTCCCAGCGCCGCGCGCGCCCGCGGCAGCGATTCGCGGATGTCGCCGAGGAACAGCCGGTCCGGCGCCGGCACGCAGTCGGGATGGGCCCGCACCTCGCGCTCGAACACGTGGATGTCGCGGCCGGGCAGGATCTCGCGCAGATGGTCGTAGGTGCGGCCGTTGCCGAGGCCGACCTCGAGGACCGGGCCGGGGATGTCGCGCACCCTGGGCGCGATCCAGTTCAGGCAGTCGCGCTGCGCCCGCATGCGGCGGATGAAGCTGTCGAGCCGGCTCACGCGGGCGGCGCCTAGGCGGCCTTGGCCGAGACCGCGCGCAGCTTCTGGTTGGTGTCCTCCAGCCGGTGCGCCAGCTCGCGCATCATCTCCACCGCCATGGTCGGGAACTCGGTCACCATGCGGAAGAACGTCTCCTTGGTGATCTTCAGCGTCGTCAGCCGGTCGTGCGCCACCACGGTGGCGGTGCGCGGCACGTCGCACAGGATCGCGATCTCGCCGACGAAACCGTTCTTCTTCAGCTCGGCGACCTTGATCTGGCCGCCGGACGAATCGATCAGCACGTCGGCCGAGCCGCCCAGGATCACGTACATGGCGTCGCCCATGTCGCCCTGGTGGCACAGCTCCTGCCCGGGATCGAAGGTCAGCCTCTCGCTGGTGAAGGCCAGCAGCTTGAGCTTCGCGGGCTCGACCTTGGCGAACAGCGGGACGGCCCTCAGCAGCTCGACTTCCTCGTTGATGCTCATCGTCGTCCTCCTCCGCTCAGCCCGCGCCGAGAAGCTCGGCGTAGGCCTTGTCGTCCGCCAGCTCGGCCGCCGTCCCGCGCGCCACGATCCGGCCGCCGGCCATCACCACGGCGTTGTCGAAGCGGTCGGCCAGCGCCGCCCGGCTCAGCGCGCACACCACGCCGCCGGCGCTGGCCGCGAGGACCGCCTCGAGCACGCGCTGCTGCGTGGCGCCGTCGAACACCGCCGTCGCCTCGTTCAGCACCAGCAGATCCGGCCGCTTGACCAGCGCCCGCGCCAGCCCGGCCTTCTGCCGCTGGACCACCGACAGCCGCTTGCCGGCGACGCCGACATTGTAGTCGAGACCGACCTCGACGACAGCGCCGCGCAGACCCAGCCCCTCCAGCACCTCGGCGATCAGCTTGCCGACCCGTTGCGGGCCCTGCGCCTGGCCGTAGACGACGCGCCCGAACAGGATGTTGTCCTGCAGCGTGGCGGCGCCGTTGTAGCGGGCTTCGTCGTAGAGCTCGATGGCGCCGGCGAGGTCGGCGGGCAGCGTGTCGGCGAAGGCGCGGCGCGCCGCCAGAAGGCGCTCCTCCATCGCGTCGTCGATCAGGCCGAGGCGGTGGCGGGCCTCGATGTAGCGGAACGGCAGGGCGGCGAAGCGGGCGCGGTCGGCGGCGTCGAGGTCGGCGACGCCGCGGCCGGCCAGACGGCTGAGCAGCGTGCGGAACACCGGCAGATCCTCGGCCGCGATGAAGCTGAACTGCTCGAAGAACGGGTTGCCCGGCGGCAGGTCGGCGAACAGCTCGACCATGGTCTCGGCGATCTTCACGCCCATCGCCGTCAGCGGCGCCTCCAGCCCCTCGCGGCGCAGCACCTCGCGCATGTAGGGATCGGCGCCGATGTTGTCGGGATCGAAGGTCCTGCCCACCGGCGTGCCGAACAGCAGGTTCTCGGCCACCGACATGTTGCGGTTGTAGCGGTCGCGGTCGAACGGCTCGACCAGCGCCGCGAAGCCCGGCGCCTCCAGCCGCGCGTGCAGCTCGGCGCGCGCCTTGAGGATCGCCTCGACCACGGCCGGCCGCGTCGCCGGGTCGATCGTGCCGCGCAGGCCGAACTGGTAGACGTCCTCCTCCAGCTCGACCACCCGCAAGGCTGCCGCCACGCGCGCGTCGATGTCGGCCGGGCCGGTGGCGCCCGCCGCGTCGTAGTCGATCCAGTCCGCCTGCGGATCGTCGATCGGGTTGCCGGCGCGGCGCGACTCCGCGACGAAGGCCGCGCGCGCCGCCGCCAGATCGTCGGCGTAGGTGATCGGCGCCGGCCGCCGCTTGAGGCCGTAGAGCAGGTTGTCGCGCACGCTGACCGGGAACAGGTAGACGTCCTGGCCGACGTAGCCGATGCGCGCGCCGGTGGTCGATTCCGGCAGCGTCCGCAGCGACGCGCCGCCGACGCGCACGTCGCCGGTGGTCGGCGCCGACAGCCGCGCGAGAAGCTGGGCGACCGTCTCCTTGCCGGACCCGCCGGCGCCCAGCAGCGCCACCTTGGCGCCGACCGGAAACGCCAGCGTGACGCCGTCCAGCGTCTTGGCGCCGCTCTCCTCGACCACCGACACGCCGGCCAGCTCGATCTCGCCGGTCAGCGGCGCCACCGGCCCGTCGGGGATCGCCTGAAGCTCGGCCGGCAGCATGCCCTCGGGCTCGAACTGCTCGACCACCTGCTCGTATTTCTGCTGGATGTCCTGGCGCTGCTGGTCCCAGTCGATCAGCTCCTTCACCGGCCCGGGCAGGTCCTTGTAGGCCAGCAGCACGCCGACCACGGCGCCGACCTGCATGTCGCCGAACAGCACCGAGTAGCCGCCGATCAGGTAGATCATGAACGGCGTCGTCTGGGCGAGCAGGTTGTTGAGGAACTTGGCGGTGAACTTGCGCTGGTAGAGCTCGAAGCGGATCGTGAAGATCTCGCCCAGCCGCTGCGCGATGTCGGCGCGCTCGTAGTTCGAGGTGGCGTTGGTGCGCACCTCGTGCACACCGTCGACCGTCTCGGCGATGCGGCCGGCGAGCTGGCGCGCCGTGATCTGGCGCCGCTTGCCCAGCGCCAGGATGCGCTTGCGCAAGCGCGGGATGATGAAGGCCTGCACCGCCAGCACCGAGATCACGATCAGGCCGAGCCAGAAGCTCTGCAGGATGATGAACAGCAGCGCGGTCAGCGCCTGGCCGCCGAGGAACGCCGGCTGGATGTAGGCGTCGCCGATGAAGCCGCCCAGCGGCTCGACCTCGTCCTTCACCATGCTGCTGAGCTCGGCCGCCTTGACCTTGCGGAAATGGGCGTTGGGAAACAGCAGGATGCGGTCGTACAGCGTGTAGCGCAGGCGGCGCAGCATGCGCTCGCCCATGCGGCCCTTCTGGGTGTTGATGGTCTTCTTGAACAGCCCGTTCACGGTGACCATGAACAGGAACAGCAGGCTCATCGCGACGAGGTACGGCCACTGCGACAGCGTCAGGCCATCGAACACGCGGATCCAGCCGCTCTCGGCGATGAACGACGGCACCGGCAGGTCGATGCGCAGGAACGGGACCTGGGCGGCGTTCCGGAACGCCTTGCCCTCGATGCCGTCGTTGACGATCGATTTGGGGATGTTGAGCGAGGCGAAATAGAACACCTGCGCCAGCACCACCAGCCCGAGGATGACGAGCTGCTCGCTCCGGCTATGCCGCCAGATGTACCGGAACAGGTTCTTTTCCATGCCTCGCGCCGCGGCTCCCCCCGAACCGCCGCCACCTTAGAGCGTTTTCCGGACCGGTGGAAACGCGGCGGGGCTCAGGCGCCGAGGTCGCCGGCGACGGCGCGACGCAGGGCCGGCGTCACGCCGGGCATCTCGACGCCGAACCATTTGCCGAAGCCCGGCCGGCCCTGGTGCAGCAGCATGTCGAGCCCGTCGACGACGGGGTTGCCGCGGGCGCGGGCGGCGCGCAGCAGGCCGGTCTCCAGCGGCACGTAGACGATGTCGTCGACCAGCGCCGCCTTCGGCAGCGCCGCGAGGTCGATGTCGAGCGGCGCCATCCCCGTCGTGCCCAGCGACGTGGTGTTGACCAGCAGCGCCGCGCCCGCCAGCGCCTGGTCGCGGCGATCCCAGCTCTCGACCGCGATCGTCCGGCCGTCGTCGGGCGTGAACGGCACCGCCAGGTCGATCGCCGTCTGGCGCGTGCGGTTGACGATGCGAACCTCCGGCGCGCCGGCCTCGATCAGCGCCGCCACCACGGCGCGGGCGGCGCCGCCGGCGCCGAGCACGACCGCCGGTCCCGCCTCCGGCCGCCAGTCCGGCGCGCCGGCGCGCAGCGCCGCCATGAAGCCGAACGCGTCCGTGTTGGAGCCCTCCAGCGTGCCGTCGGCCCGCTTCACCACCGTGTTCACCGCGCCGATGCGCGCCGCCGCCGGATCGACATGGTCGAGCAGGTCCAGGCTCTCGATCTTGTGCGGCATCGTCAGATTGCAGCCACGCGCCGCCGGCGTGCGGCGGATCATGTCGAACGTCGCCCGCAGCGCCGCGCCGCCCGGCTCGACCGCCAGCCGCCCGTAGTGGCCGCGCAGGCCGCGCTCCTTCAGCCAGAATCCGTGCAGCGCCGGCGAGCGCGAATGCGACACCGGCCAGCCGACGATGAAGGCGAACGGCCGTCCGGCGGCCTCGGCGAGGAGGGGAGCGAAATCGGGCGTCGCCATGGATCAGCTTTCGAGCGCGCCCTGGCCGCGCAGGAACGCGAGCAACGGCAGCAGGGGCAGGCCGAGGATCGTGAAGTAGTCGCCGTCGATGCTCTCGAACAGCTGCGCGCCCGGCCCCTCGAGCCGGTAGGCGCCGACCGACGTCGTTAGCGATCCGCCGCACGCCGCGACGTAGGCGTCGAGGAACGAGTCGGAGAAGTCCCGCATCGTCAGCCGCGCGCTCGACAGGTGGCGCCACACGACGGCGCCGTCGCGCGCCACGCAGATCGCCGCGCGCAGGGCGTGGGCGCGACCGCGCAGCGCCACCAGATGCGCGCGGGCCTGGTCGATGGTCTCGGGCTTGTCGAACAGCAGGCCGTCGCGGTCCAGCGTCTGGTCGCCGCCCACGACCCAGGCGCCGGGCCGGCGGCGCGAGACGTCGAGCGCCTTCAGCTCGGCCAGCCGCGCCGCCAGCGCCGCGGCGTCCACGGCGCCCATCGCGCGCTTCTCGGCGGCCTCGTCGACCTCCGGCGCCACGGGCTCGAACGCCACGCCGGCGCCGGACAGCAGGGCGCGGCGGCCCGCGCTGGTCGAGGCGAGGACGATGGGCGCGGTCATCGGGCGGACGGTTCCGCCGCCGTCAGGAATCGGCGTCTTCCGGCGCGGCGCCGGAATCGCGCGGCGGCGCCGTGGCGCGCAGCAGCGCGTCGATGCGCTGCGCGTGGTCGTAGCCCTTGTCGAGCTCGAAGCGCAGGTCGGGCGCGTGCCGCAGCTCGACCGCGCGCGCCAGCTGGGCGCGGAAATAGGGCGCCGCGCGGCGCATCGCGGCCAGCAGCCGCTCGCGGTCGGCGCCGCCCAGCGGCATCACGAAGGCGGTGGCGTTGCGCAGGTCGGGGCTGACGTCGACCTCGGTCACGGTGATCGAGGCGCCGCGCAGATCGGGGTCGCGCATGTCGCCGCGCTCGAACACCGCCGCCAGCGCGTGGCGCAGCTCCTCGCCGACGCGCAGCTGCCTGGGCGTGCGCGGCTTGCCGCCGATCTCGGTGGAGGATCTCGATGAGCGATGGCGGGACATTGACCCTGTCGGGACGGCGCCGGCCGGACCCGCCCCGGACGGCGCCGGGGCGGACACGGGCTACAGCGTCGCCCGGACCTCCTCGACGTCGAAGCATTCGATCACGTCGCCCTCGCGGATGTCCTCGTAGTTCTCGAACGCCATGCCGCACTCGAAACCGGAGTTCACCTCGCGCACCTCGTCCTTGAAGCGCTTGAGCGTCTTGAGCGTGCCCTCGTGGATGACGGTGTTGTCGCGCAGCAGGCGGACCTTGGCGCCGCGCTTGACCGTGCCCTCGGTGACGTAGCAGCCGCCGACGTTGCCCGTCTTGGTGATCTTGAACACCTGGCGGATCTCGGCGTTGCCGAGGAACGTCTCCTTGTAGATCGGATCGAGCATGCCGGTCATCAGGCCGCGCACGTCGTCGACGACGTTGTAGATGATCGAGTAGTAGCGGATCTCGACCTTGTCGCGCTTCGACAGCTCGCGCGCCTGCGGGTTGGCGCGGACGTTGAAGCCGATGATCAGCGCCTTGGACGCGCGCGCCAGCGTGACGTCGGACTCGTTGACGCCGCCGACGCCGGAGTAAAGCACGCGCACCGCGACCTTGTCGGTCGACAGCTTCTGCAGCGAGGCGGCGATCGCCTCGACCGAGCCCTGCACGTCGGCCTTGACGACCACCGGCAGCTCCTTGGCCGTGCCCTCGCGGATGCCCTTGAGCATGTCCTCGAGCGAGCCGCGGCCGCCGGCCGTCGCCGCCAGCTGCGCCTGGCGGTCGCGCCGGGCGCGGAAATCGGCGATCTCGCGGGCGCGGGCGTCGCTTTCGACGACGTGGAACCCGTCGCCGGCCTCGGGCGTGCCGTTGAGGCCGAGCACCTCGACCGGGAAGGCCGGGCCGGCGCTGTCGATGGCGGCGCCGCGGTCGTCGACCAGGCGGCGCACGCGTCCCCACACCGCGCCGGCGACGAACACGTCGCCCGGTCGCAGCGTGCCGCGCTGGACCAGGACGGTCGCGACCGAGCCGCGGCCGGGATCGAGCTTGGCCTCGACCACGGTGCCGTCGGCGGCGCGGTCGGGGTTGGACTTGAGGTCGAGGATCTCCGCCTGCAGCAGGATCGCCTCCTCGAGCTTGTCGAGGTTGGTCCGCTTGAGCGCCGAGACTTCGACGGACTGGACCTCGCCGCCGAACTCCTCGACCTGCACCTCGTGCTGAAGCAGCGCCTGGCGCACCTTGCCCGGGTCGGCCGCCGGCTTGTCGCACTTGTTGATGGCGACGATCATCGGCACCTTCGCCGCCTTGGCGTGGGCGATGGCCTCGATGGTCTGCGGCATGACGCCATCGTCCGCCGCGACGACCAGCACGACGATGTCCGTCACCTTGGCGCCGCGCGCACGCATGGCGGTGAACGCCTCGTGGCCCGGCGTGTCGAGGAAGGTGATCTTCTGGCCCGAGCCCAGCGTCACCTGGTAGGCGCCGATGTGCTGCGTGATGCCGCCGGCCTCGTGCGCGACCACGTCGGTCTCGCGCAGCGCGTCCAGCAGCGACGTCTTGCCGTGGTCGACGTGGCCCATGATCGTGACCACCGGCGGCCTGGGCGCGAGCGTCTCCGGCGCGTCGGTCTCGCCGCCCAGCGACGTCTCGACGTCGGCCTCCGACACGCGCTTGGCGGTGTGGCCCATCTCGGCCACGATCAGCTCGGCGGTGTCGGCGTCGATCACCTGGTTGATGGTGACCAGCTGCCCCATCTTCATGAGGATGCGGATCACGTCGGCGCCGCGCTCGCTCATGCGGCTGGCGAGCTCCTGCACCGTGATCGTCTCGGGGATCGTGACCTCGCGGTAGACCTTCTGGGCCGGCTCCGACGCCGAGCCCCAGACCTTGCGCTTGTCCTTCTCGTTGGCGCGCCGCAGCGCCGCCAGCGAGCGGCCGCGCACCGTGTCCTCGCCCGAGATCGCCGCGCCGACGTCGATCGTCTTGGCGCGCCGCTTGGGCTCCTCGCGCCGGCCGGGGCCGGTCATCTTCTTCGCCGGGGCGGCCGGCATGGGCCGCCGCAGGGCGGCGCCGGCGCCGGCGCCGGCCATGCCGCCGGGACGCGGCGCGCCCGGACGCGGCGGGGCGCCGCCGGCCGGCCGCGCCATCGGACCCGGACGGGCGCCGCGGTCGTCGTCGGCCTCGAGCAGGGCCTGGGCGCGCTGGGCGGCGGCCGTCGACACGCCGGCCTGCGCCTGGGCCTCGCGGATGCGCTTCTGGAGCTGGTCCTCAGCCTTGCGGCGGGCCTCCTCCTCGACGCGCTTGCGCGCGTCCTCCTCGGCGGTGCGGCGCTCGGACTCCTCGCGCTGCTTCGCCATCTTGGCGTCGTCCTCGGCGCGGCGGCGGGCGTCCTCGAGCGCCTTGGCGCGCCGGACCTCCTCGTCCTTCGCGGCGCCGACCAGGGCGCGGGCGCGCGCCTCCTTCTCCTCGTCGGTCAGCGTGCGCAGCACGACGCCGCGGCCGGTCGGGGCCGGGCGCGGTGGTGGCACGGGACGGGCGGGAGCCGCCGGCGCGGCGGGCGCGCCGCTACGCAGACCGGGGCGCAGACCGCCCGGGGGGGCGGCGGGCGCGCGGGCGGCCGGCGCTTGCGCCGGAGCGGGCGAGGTGCGGAGCGGCGGGCGCGCCGGCGCCGGCGCGGCGGGGGCCGCGACCGGCGCCGCCGTGGCGACGGGCGCCGCGGCGGGCTTCGGCGCCGGTGCGGTCGGCGCCGTCGGGGCCGGAGCCGCCTGGGCTGGAGCCGCCGGGGCCGGAGTTGCCGGGGCCGGAGCCACCGGAGCGGGGGCCGCCGGACTCACGGCCGCCGGGGCGGCGGGCTTTTCGGCGACGGGCGCCGGCGCCGGCGCGGCGACGGGAGCCGGCGCGGCCGCGGGTGCGGCGACAGGAGCGGGCTTGGGCGCGGGCGTCGGCGCGGGCGCCACCGCGGCGGGCGCGGGCGCCGCCGCCGGCTTCGCGGTCGCAGGCGCAGGCGCAGGCGCGGCCGCGACCGCGGGCTTCGCGGCGGCGGGCGGCGCCACCGGGGCGACGACGCGCTTCTTCTTGACCTCGACGGTCACGACGTTGGTCCGCCCGTGCGAGAACTTCTGGCGCACCAGCCCCGTCTCGACCTTCGGCTTCAGCTCCAGCCGGCCGGCGCCCGTCAGCGTCAGCGGCTTGGTCTGCTTGGTCTCGGTGCTCTCGGTCATGTTCCGCCGTTCTCCGATCCTCGGTACGCCACCAGCATTCGATCCGGACTTACGACGCCGACGCGGCGCGATAGGCCGCCCAGCGTTCGATCTCCCGTCTCACGCGCGCCGCCATCGCGCCGCGCATGATGCCCACATACGTCGCGTCGTCGCGGCCGAACACCCGTCCGAGCGTGTCCGCGTCGACGAAATCCAGCACCAGCGCGCCGCCGCGGCCCAGCTTGGCGCGGCCGTCGCTGTCGCGCGCGTCGGCGGCGCACACCGCCAGCCCGAGACGCCCGCCGGCGATCTTCTCCTCGACCTTGGCGAAGCCGCAGACCGCGTCGCCCGAGCGCCGCGCCAAGGCCAGCGCCTCGACCGCGCGGTCGCGCAGCAGACGCTCGACCCGCTCGACCAGCCCGTCGTCGACCGTCACGGTCCGGCGCGCCGCGCGCGTGAAGGCCCGCCTGGCCACCGCCTGCGCCAGCGCCGCCGCCGAGGCGACCACCCACATGCCGCGGCCCGGCAGCTTGCCGGCCAGATCGGGCACCACGGCGTCGTCCGGTCCAACGACGAAGCGGATCATCCGTTCCGGCGGCAGGATGGCGCCGGTGGCCACGCAGGTGCGCAGCGGGCCGCTGTCCGCGTCGGCGTCGCCGCCCGCGTCCATCGCCGCGTCGCGTTCCCGCTCCGCCATCGCCGTCACCGCCACCATCGTCGTCGTCCGCCCCGTCCGCTCAGCCCGCGGCTTCCGCCGCCGGCGCCTCGGCGTCGCCGCCGAACCAGTGCGCGCGCGCCGCCATGATCACGGCGTTGGCCGCGTCGGCGTCGAGCTCGTCCTCGCCCACGATCTCGCGCAGCTCGTCGCCGGCCAGATCGCCCAGATCGTCGAGCGTCTTCACGCCCTTGTCGCCCAGCCGGACCAGCATGCCGCGGGTCAGGCCCTCGATCGCGGCGACCTCGTCGGTCACGCCCAGCTCCAGGCGCTTCTTCTCGAACTCCGCGTCGCGCGTCTCGACGAAGGTCGCGGCGCGGCGCTGCAGCTCGCCGGCCAGGTCGGCGTCGAAGCCCTCGATCGCCGCCAGCTCGTCGACCGCGACGTAGGCGACCTCCTCGATGCGGCCGAAGCCCTCCGCCACCAGCAGATGGGCGATGACCTCGTCGACGTCCAGCGCCGCGCGGAACGCCTCGACGCGCTCCTGCGTCTCCTTCTGGCGCCGCTCCGACTCCTCGCTCTCCGGCACGATGTCGATGTCCCAGCCGGTCAGGATCGCGGCCAGGCGCACGTTCTGGCCCTTGCGGCCGATCGCCAGCGATAGCTGGTCGTCCGGCACCACGACCTCGATGGAGCCCTTCTCCTCGTCGAGCAGCACCTTGGCGACCTCGGCCGGCGCCAGCGCGTTGACCACGAAGTTCGCGGTGTCCGGCGACCACGGGATGATGTCGACCTTCTCGCCCTGCAGCTCCTGCACCACGGCCTGGACGCGGCTGCCGCGCATGCCGACGCAGGCGCCGATCGGGTCGATGCTGGGGTCGTGGCTGACGACGGCGATCTTGGCGCGGCTGCCGGGATCGCGCGCCACGCGCTTGATCTCGATGATGTTGTCGTAGATCTCCGGCACCTCCTGCTTGAACAGCAGGGCCATGAACTGCGGATGGGTGCGCGACAGGAAGATCTGCGGGCCGCGGGGCTCCTCGCGCACGTCGTAGATGTAGGCGCGCACGCGGTCGCTGGGCCGCAGCGCCTCGCGCGGGATCGACTCGTCGCGGCGGATGATGGCCTCGGCGCGGCCGCCGAGATCGACGATGACGTTGCCGAAATCGACCCGCTTGACCGTGCCCGACACGACCTCGCCGACCCGGTCCTTGAACTCCTCGTGCTGCCGCTTGCGCTCGGCCTCGCGCATGCGCTGGGTCAGCACCTGCTTGGCGGTCTGCGTGCTGATGCGGCCGAAATCGACCGGCGGCAGCTCGTCGGTGAGAAAGTCGCCGACCTGGGCGTCGGGGTTGCGCCGCTGCGCCTCGACCATGCCGATCTGCGTGCTCTCGTTCTCGACCGCGTCGACCACCTGCATGAAGCGCAGCAGCTTGATCTCGCCCGACTTGCGGTCGATCTCGGCGCGGATGTCGTGCTCCAGGCCGTACTTGGCGCGCGCCGCCTTCTGCAGCGCCAGCTCCATCGCCTCGAGCACCTGCTCGCGGTCGAGGCCCTTGTCGCGCGCCGTGATGTCGGCCGCCGTCAGCATCTCCTGGCGCGGGATGTCGGCTGTGGTCGCCATGGGGGGATCGCTCCGTGCTTCCTGGCTTGTGGATCGGACCGCGTGCGCGGACTTGGTCTAGTGGGCGGCCGCGGCGGCGGCCGCCGCGGCCTCGGATTTCGCGCTCTCGGCGATCAGCGCGTCGGTCAGGACCAGCTTGGCGCGCGCCACCAGCGCCAGCGGCAGACGGGCCTCCGAGGAGTCCTCCATCCGCAGCCGGGCGGCGTCGCCGTCCAGACCCAGCACCACGCCCTTGAACCGCTTGCGCCCGTCGACCGGATCGCTCAGCTCGACGCGGGCCAGGTGGCCCGCCCAGCGCTCCCAGTCCTTGGGCCGCACCAGCGGCCGGTCGATGCCCGGCGAGCTGACCTCCAGCGTGTAGGCCTCGGCGATCGGATCCTCGACGTCGAGCAGGGCCGAGACGGTGCGCGACACGCGCTCGCAATCCTCGACCGTCATGCCGGCGCCGTCGCGGCGCTCGGCCATGATCTGCAGGCGCCCGTCGCGGCCCGGGCTCATCAGCACGCGCACGATCTCGTATCCCAGACCCTCGATGGCCGGTCCCACGATCTCCGTCACGCGCCGCTCGATTTCGTTCAAACCCGTCCGCTCCGCGTCGTTCGTCGTCCCGCCGGGCCCGTTTCCGGGGCCGAAATCCGGAAAACGACAAGAGCGGGCTTTTGGCCCGCTCTTTGTTTTTAGGTCCGGCTTACGGGACCAGTCTATGTTGCCGGCGGTATAAGCGTCGACCGCCCGCGAGTCCAGCGGATTCCGGCCCCCGGAACGCGTCGTCAGCGCCGCCGGAGCCGCAAAAACACGGGTTTCCGGCCCGCCAGCATCTTGCGTTCGTAGCGGGTCGGCGGCCAGTCCGCCGGCCGGCCGCGCCAATCCGCCGGCGCCTCGGCCAGCCATTCGAAGGCGGGATGCCCGACGGCGTGCTCGACCATCCACGGCAGGTAGCTGGGATCGTCGGTTGCGCAACGCAACTCAGCTCCCGGAACCAGCAGCGTCGCCAGCCGGTCGAGGTTTTCCCGGCAGACGAACCGCCGCTTGTGGTGCCGGACCTTCGGCCACGGGTCGGGGAACAGCACGTAGGCGGCCACCAGGCTGGCCGGCGGCAGCGCCGCCATCACGAAGCGGGCGTCGTCGTCGAACACCCGGATATTGCCCAGCCCTTCGGCCTCGACCTGCGCGAGACACTTGGCGACGCCGTTGACGTAGGGCTCGCAGCCGATGAAGCCGATCTCCGGGTTGCGCGCGGCCTGCCACACCAGATGCTCGCCCGAGCCGAACCCGACCTCCAGCGCGTAGCCGCCGGGCATGTCGCGCCCGAAGGCGGCGGCGAGGTCGAGCGGCGCGTGCTCGGCCGGGTCGAGGCTGTGGCGCACGTCCAGCCGCAGCCGCGGCAGCGCGTCCACCAGCAGCGCCTGCTGGTGCGCGCGCAGCTTCTTGCCCTGGCGCCGGCCGTACAGCGTGCGGCGGCGCGGCGCGTCGGCGTCGCTGTCGGGGGCGGAGGTCATGACGGCGGCGGGCATACGCGCGCGGCGGCGCGGGGGCAAGCGGATGCGGTCGCCTGCGGTTGTCCGTCGGCGGCCGCCGCGATACCCTCATGACGGGTATGGCGCCCGTCGATACCCGTCCCGTTCGGATGGCCTCCGGAGTCCGCCATGCCTTCGTTACGCGTGTTCGTCGCCGCGTCGTTCGTCTGTCTCCTGTCGACGTTTCCCGCGGTCGCGCAGCAATGGGTCGAGCACCGTTCGAGCACCAGCCATTTCCGCGCCGAGTTCCCGGGGCCGCCCGAGATCGAGACGATCGACATCCCGACGCCGCGGGGCAACGCGGTCTACCGCGCCGCGACCACGCTCACCGACAACCATATCTACAAGGTCGTCCATATGACGCCGCCGCCCGGCGCGCCGCCGGAGTCTCCCGAGAGCTTGATGCGACGCCATCGCGACGGCGCGGCGTCGATGTTCAATGGCAAGGTCCTGTTCGAACGGGACGTGCGCGCGGAACCGGGCGCGCTGCGGAAGATCCTCGCGGTGACGGCGCCGCCCTCGAAGGTCGCGATTTTCTGGGTGACCATCCGTGACCAGGACGCCTATTTCACGATCTATCTATGCCCGCCGGACGAGATGGAGGCGCCCGAAGGCCAGCGATTCATGGCGTCGTTCAGGCTGCTGCCGCGCTGATCGCGCGCGCCGCGGCCCTCTTGCGCGCGCCGCCGCCGGGACCATATCGACGGCTTGGACCGGGCCCCTCTGGCGATCCACCGGGATCGCGATGTCGGACCACCACGAGCGCGCCCGGCCGCTCGTCCGACGACGCGACGGACGAGGGCGGGCCGCTCCCGGAGAGGAGATGGCTGATGCCCCTGCTGATGTGCCCCAACGACAACGCCGCGATGCAGACCGTCCAGCGCGCGGGCGTCGAGTTCGACATGTGCCCGACCTGCCGCGGCGTGGCTCGACCGCGGCGAACTCGAGAAGATGATGGCGATGTCGCGCGACGAGGCCGCCGCCGAGGCGACCGCCGCCACGCCGCCGCCGCCGGCGATGCAACCGCCGCCCCCGCCGCCGCGCGACGACCGCTACGCCCGCCGCGACGATGACGACGACCGGCGCCGCTACGATCGCGACGATGACCGCCGCGACGATGACCGCCGCCGGTATGATAGTCGCGGCTACGACAGCCGCGGTTACGACGACGACCGTTACCGCAAGAAGAAGCGCTTCGACCTGTTCGACATCTTCGACTGACGGGCGGCGGAGCGGTGGGCGGGCCGTCGCCGTATCGCCGACTAGACGGCGGCACCGCCCCAACGCAGCCTCTGTAGCGCACGATGGCGGCGTTCCGCCGCGCGCGGCATGCCGTTCCCGATGTCGAGATTGCCGCGCATCGTCTCCGCGAATTCCGCGATGTCGATGGCCGATGGCGCCGCTTCTGACGACGCCTGCTCGTCGGCCAGTCGCGATATGCGCCCGCGCAACGATCGCGCCGAGCGGGCGGTACGCAGGCGGTCGACCACGAAGCGCGTGTCGGGATCGCCTCGCCGTTTGGCCACGCGCTCGGTCCACGTCAGCAGGCGTTCGGCGCCGCGCGGCTCGTCGTCGACCGCGGCGACGATCGGCACGGTCAGCAGTTTCCACGGCAAATCCATGACGTTGCGGAGCCACTGAGGCTGGATGTCGATCTCGTCGCGGACGATGTCGGCGGAGCGCGGATCGTCGAGCAGGCTCGTCATCCGCCGGTAGTCCGCTTCCGGCAGGATTTCGCGCGGCAGATGCCGTAGAAACCGTTCGAGGTCCGGTAGGTCCGGGAGGTCGAACGCTTTGAGCACGTCGCGCACCGGCGCGCCAACGCTGGCGGCGACCTGCGCCGTCCTGTCTCGATGCCAGTCCCGCGACATGGCGAACGCCAGAAGGTGGAGCTCCGGCCAATCCAGCTCAAGCAGCCGCGGCGCCAGCGACGGGTCGGCGCGCGCGAGATCCAAGGCGCGGTGCGCCATCCAGCCCAGCGGCCATAGCAACGCGCCGATCGGAACCTCCGGCGGGTCGTCATCGACCGCGGCGCTAGTCACGGGCTCTCCGAGGAAGCTGATCATGATCGTTCGTCTCCCTGATGCGCTAGGTCTCCCCGGATCATAGGGTGGGCATGCGTCAAAAGAGGACGTAGCTTGGCGGTCCTCCCGTCGCCCGCGCCGGAACGGCGCGGTATCCGACGCGCAAGCATCGAACCTTGGAACGACCCATGCCCAATCCGCGCTACGGCCCTGCCGGTCGGCTTCTGAGGCTCTTTCGGGAGCTGCAGTCCAGCCATGTTGGACTGTCGATTCCCGAACTGGAGGAACGGCTCGGCGTCAAACGCCGGTCGGTCGAGCGGCTGCTCGCGGCGCTTCGCGGCTACGACGATCTCGAACTTGTCGGCGAGAGCGACAGCGACGGGTCGAAGGTCTGGCGCATCTTAGCCGTCCGGACGCCGTTCGCGCTGGACGTGACAGTGGACGAGCTGGCCGCTCTGCGTGTGGCGACACGCCAGCTCGACCAATCGTCGACCCGGATCCATGCCGACGCGCTCCGCGGCCTCGCGGTCAAGCTGGCCGCCGCCCACGGCGCGCGCCGCGCGACCGTGGAGAACGACGCGTTGAGCCTCGCGGCGGCGGAGGGCTTGGTCGTCCGGCCCGGGCCGCGCGAGACCGTCGATCCGGAAATTCTGACCGGCCTGCGCCACGCCATCCTCGCCACGCGCAAGGTCAAGCTCCGCTACCGCTATCGCGCGACCGGCAAGACCGGCGACGTGGTCGTGCGGCCCTATGGCTTCCAGCACGGCACGCGGGCGTATCTGATCGCCCACAGCGAGAACGAGCGCGCGGACGACGTCCGCCGCTTCGCGCTCGCCAATATCCAGGCGGTGACCACGCTCGACGCGGGCTTCAAGAAGCCGCGCGGCTGGTCGCTGGAGAAGTTCGCGAACCAGTCGTTCGGGACCTACGTCGAGAAGCCGGTCGATGTCGAATGGCGCTTCTCACCCCAGGTCGCCGACGAGGCGAATCAGTGGATATTCCATCCAACGCAGAAGATGACCCGCCGCCGCGACGGCAGCCTCGTCGTCCGCTTCCGCGCCGGGGGGCTGCGAGAGATGGCGTGGCATCTGGTGACGTGGGGGGATGAGGTAACGGTGGTGCGGCCGATACGGTTGAAAGATCACCTGTTTCGGATGTCGTCGCGTAAGCTCTCATGAGAATGTGGCTAGTCCATGCCATTCATCTGATACCTTAGAATATTCGTTCCTATCTGCTACCGCTGACAAGAAAGACGAGAATGCACAACGACCTCCGCTGGTTGCAGAAGATACGATTGCCAGAGCAATCTGGAAAAAACAGGAGGACTCCAATGCGTATCAACGAACGGCTGTTTAGAGAACATTTTCTCAAACAGTCATCGCAGGAAAAAATAGCTACGCTTCGCGAGCGGTACGGCCACAAGCATGTCCGCGATCCACTTCAGCTCGTTGGAATCTCATCGGATGGTTGCAGCATAGCTTTTGGCTCGAAGAAGCGACCAAACGGGGAACGCGTGGCGCATGCGGTTCCGTACCAGAAACTTCAAGCACTCTCCGACGCAAGGCGTAAGCACAATCCCGATCACATCAGCGTCAAGAGATGGGGAAGCCGCGTACTTAAGCTAAGAGGCCTTAGTCCATCATACAAAAATGTGACGTACGCTTACGCACTATTACTTGAGTTGATGGACAGGTGCGCTGGGCGGAAAGGAGGCAAGACCGAGCATACAACAAAGTCAACACGCCAACGCCGAACTACGAATGGAAGGCGGCAGACTTCAAACTCGAAAGGCGGTCCAACCGGAGATGCATCAGACGAGGCTTACGTCAAATATATCAAGGCGCAACGTCTTGATATCTCGGCAACCCACTCCGACCTCCACAAGAGATTCATTGGGTTTTGCATATCGGCGAAATTGTGCAGGGAGCAATCCCCGGACGAAATTGCGGCTAATCGCAAAGGGCTTGTCAATGCACGCGGCGTAGACGCAGTCTTCTTCGAGGCATCCACGGGTGTGGCCGCGTTCTGCGAGTTCAAGACCTGCCATGTCGGAGAGACCCGATACGCAGTGCGTGAAGGTGTCGGCCAATTGCTTGAGTATGCCTTTGTGGAATCGAGAAGCAGATCGAAAATGAGGCGTAGAAAGCTCCTGCTTGTATTGGAGCGACGACCCGAACATCAATGGGAGAGAGACTGGCTAGCTGATGTTCGCATCGAATGCTGGTGGCCGAGTGGTGACTTCCGGGCGCGTGTAGCATCGGGAGCAAGAATCAAATTCCACCGGACATCGGCGCCGCTGAATTGTGCATGATCGGTGGTTTGTAGGGCGGCGCGCCCTCACCCTCAATGCCTGAAGTGCCGCATCCCCGTGAACACCATCGCCAGGCCCTTCGCGTCGGCGGCGTCAATGACCTCCTGGTCGCGCATCGAGCCGCCCGGCTGGATGATCGCCGTCGCGCCCGCCTCGGCGGCGGCGAGCAATCCGTCGGCGAAGGGAAAGAACGCGTCCGACGCCACCACGCTGCCGACGGCGGGGCTGATCTTGAGACCCGCGGCCTCGCCCGATTCGGCGGCGCGGATGGCGGCGATGCGCGAGGAGTCGCGGCGGTTCATCTGGCCGGCGCCGACGCCGACCGTGGCGCCGTCCTTGGCGTAGACGATGGCGTTGCTCTTCACGTGCTTGCACACCGTGAACGCGAACAGCAGATCGTCCAGCTCCTTCGCCGTCGGCGCGCGCTTGGTGACGACCTTCAGGTCCGCCTTGGCGACGTGGCCATTGTCCCGCGTCTGGAACAGATAGCCGCCGGCCACGCTCTTCAGCGTCATCCCCGTGGTGGTCGGATCGGGTAGCGTGCCGGCCAGCAGCACCCGCACGTTCTTGCGCTTGGCGAGGATCTCCAGCGCCTCCGGCGTCGCGTCCGGCGCGATCACCACCTCGAGGAACAGCTTGGCGAGATCCTCGGCGGTGCGCGCCTCCAGCGTCGTGTTCACCGCCACGATGCCGCCGAAGATCGACACCGGATCGCAGGCGTAGGCCTTCAGATACGCGTCGTACTGGTTCTTCGCGACCGCGACGCCGCAGGGATTGGCGTGCTTGATGACGACGACCGCCGGCTCCTTGAACTCCGCCACGCACTCGTAGGCCGCCTCGGTGTCGCCGATGTTGTTGTACGAGAGCTCCTTGCCCTGGACCACGCGCGCGGTGGCGACGCCGGGCCGGCCGCTTCCGTCGCTGTAGAACGCCGCCTTCTGGTGCGGGTTCTCGCCGTAGCGCAGCGTCTGCACCCGCGTCGCCGCCATCGTCAGCCGCTCGGGGAAGCTCTCGCCCTCCTGCTTGGCGAACCAGTTGGCGATCGCCGAATCGTAGGACGCGGTGCGCGCGTAGGCCGTCGCCGCCAGCTTGCGGCGCAGCGCCAAGGTGGTGGCGCCCGCGTTCGCCTCCATCTCGGCGCGCACGGCGGCGTAGTCGGCGGGGTCGACCACCACGGCGGTGAAGTCGTGGTTCTTGGCGGCGGCGCGGATCAGCGCCGGTCCCCCGATGTCGATGTTTTCGACGCAGGTCGCGAAATCGGCGCCGCGCGCCACCGTGGCCTCGAACGGATAGAGGTTCACGACGACCAGGTCGATCGGCGCGATGCTGTGGTCGGCCATCGCCTTGGCGTGGCCGGGATCGGTGCGCCGCGCCAGGATGCCGCCGTGGATCGAGGGCTGCAGCGTCTTGACGCGCCCGTCCATGATCTCGGGGAAGCCGGTGTGGTCGGACACCTCCACCACCTTCACCCCGGCGTCGCGCAGCGCCTTGGCCGAACCGCCGGTCGACAGGATCTCGACGCCGGACGACGCGAGGAACTTCCCGAAATCGATCAGCCCGTCCTTGTCCGAGACGGAGATCAGCGCGCGGGCGATCCTGGCGCGGTCGGGGGTGGGCGAGGGCGAGGCCTGGGCGGGGGCGGACATCGGCGGGAATCCCTGGTCGGCGGGGGTGGCGTGGCGCGCGCTCTATAGCAAACGCCGCGCCGGATGGGATGCGACCGATTGTGGATGACCGGTGCGGGCCGCGGGGTCGATCGCCCGCATTCCGTCCCTCTCCGCCGCTGCCCGGCTGAGAGGGATTCCGACCTGGCGTTTTCGTGGAGTTCGAACTCGGCTAGGCTCTCCCCAACGAAACGAATCAGGGAGGACGACATGACGATCCGGAGACTGGGACGCCGCGATCTGGGGCGGGGCGCGTTGACCATCGCGGGGCTGGCGGGTGCCGGTACGCTGGCCGCGCCCCACATCGTCCGCGCGCAGGGCGACTATCCGAACAAACCCGTGCGCGTGGTCGTGCCCTATCCCGCCGGCGGCGGCACCGACATCGCGGCCCGGCTGGTGACGCCGCGGCTGGCCGAGCGCTGGAAGCAGAGCGTGGTGGTCGACAACAAGGGCGGCGCCAGCGGTATCCTCGGCAGCGACATCGTCGCCAAGGCGGCGCCCGACGGCTACACGCTGCTGGTGATGACCAGCGCCCACGTCATCAACCCCTACACCACCAAGCAGCTGCCCTACGACACCGAGAAGGACTTCACGCCGATCACGCCGCTGGTGCTGGGCGCGCTGACGCTGGTGGGCTCGCCCAAGGCGGGCATGGACTCCTACGCCAAGTTCGCCGAGCGCGCCCGCGCCGAGCCCGGCAAGGTGCAGTGGGGCAGCACCGAGAACACCACCCGCATGACCGGCGAGCTGTTCCGCGTGAAGAGCGGCTTGAAGATCGAGAACGTCGCCTACAAGGGTGCCGCGCCGATGCTGCAGGAGCTGGCCGGCGGCCACATCCCGGCCGGCTTCACCAGCCCGCTGACCGCCATGTCGCACCACCGCGCCGGCACGCTGCGCATGCTGGCGGTGACCAGCGACAAGCGGCTCGAGGCGCTGCCCGACGTGCCGACCATGGGCGAGGTCGGCGTGCCCGACCTGGCGCGGCCGGCGTGGTTCGCGATGTTCGGGCCCAAGGGCATGCCGCCGGCGCTGGTGGCGCGGATCCACGCCGAGGTCGCCGCCGTGCTGGCCGAGCCGGAGACCAAGGCGAAGATCGCGGCGCTGGCCAGCGTCCCCGGCGGCGAGACGCCCGACGTGTTCGCCGCGCGCGTCAAGGACGAGCTCAAGGTCTGGGGCGAGACCGCCAAGCTCGCCGGCATCACGCCGGAGTGACGGCGGCGTGGGGCGCCGCTGCGTCCTTTTCCCTCTCCCCCGCAAGCGGGCGGAGAGGGAGAGAGCTCCGCGGCATAAGCGTTTCTTCGCCCTCCTGGGCGGCGCCTGAATCCCGGATGAGGCCACCACCCGCATGCGCGTCCTGCTGACCGGCGCCAACGGCTTCATCGGCGGCTACCTGACGTCGGGCCTGCGGGCGCGCGGCCACGAGGTCGTGGCCGCCGTGCGCGATCCCGACGCGGCGCGGCGGCGCTGGCCCGGCATCGCCGCGGTCGCGGTCGATCTCAACCGCGACACCTCGCCGGAAGCGTGGACGCCGCGGCTGCCGGGCATCGACGCCGTCGTGAACTGCGCCGGCGTGCTGCATGGCGGCCGCGGCCAGGACATGGACGCGATCCACGCCGCCGCGCCGGTCGCGCTGTTCGACGCCTGCGCCGCCGCCGGCGTGCGCAAGGTGGTGCAGATCAGCGCCATCAGCGCCGACGCCGACACGCCCTACGCCACGAGCAAGCGCCGCGCCGACGACCATCTGCGGTCGCTGCCGCTGGACTGGACCGTGTTGCGGCCGTCGCTCGTCCACGGCGCCACCAGCTTCGGCGGCACCACGACCCTGCGCGGGCTGGCGGCCGCGCCGCTCGCGGTCCCCGTGCCGGGCGACGGCTCGGCCGCGTTCCGGCCCATCCACGTCGAGGACCTGGTCGAGACGGTGGCGCGCGTGCTGGAACGCGACGCCTTCGCGCGGCGCACGCTGGAGCCGGTCGGGCCGGAGCGTCTCACGTTGCGCGGCATCCTCGCGCTGCTGCGCGGCTGGCTCGGCCTGCCGCCGGCGCCGTTCCTGCCGGTGCCGCTGCCGCTGATGCGCGCGGTGTCGCGCGTCGTCGATCTGTTCGGCGGCGGGCCGATGGGCAGCGCGTCGTTGAAGCAGCTCCTCGCCGGCAACGCCGGCCGAGAGCCCGACGGCGCCTTCGCCACCGCCATCGGCTTCGCGCCGCGCGCCATGGCCGACGCGCTGGCGGCGGCGCCCGCCGGCACGCAGGATTTGTGGCACGCGCGGCTCTATCTGCTGCGCCCCGTCCTGCGCGCCAGCCTCGCGCTGCTCTGGATCCTGTCGGGCGTGCTCGGCTGGTTCGCGCCGGCGGAATCCTGGCGCGAGCTGGCCGACGCGCTGGCCCGCCACGGCGTGCCCGGCGCGGCGCTGGCGTCGGCGTTCTGCGTCGTCGACGTGGTCCTCGGCCTGCTGGTGCTGTTCCGCTGGCGGCCGCCTGTCGTGGCGCTGATCCAGATCGCCATCGTCGTCGGCTACACCGTCACGCTCACGGTCCTGCTGCCGGGCTTGTGGCTGCATCCCTTCGGGCCATTGTTGAAGAACCTGCCCATCCTCGCCGCCATCGCCGTCTGGGCCGCGCTGGAGCGCGAGCGATGAGCGGGGTGGCGCGACGCCGTATGCGATCGCCCTGCCCACAACGCGGGAGCGAGCCCGAGGAGAGCGCAGGATGATCTCCGATCCGTACACGCTGCTGGAATGGTCGCACATCCTGTCGAGCACGATCCTGTTCGGCACCGGCATCGGCACGGCGTTCCAGATGTGGATGGCGCACCGGCAGGGCGACGCGCGCGTGATCGCCGGCGTCGCCGCCAACGTGGTGCGCGCGGACTGGTTGTTCACGACGCCCAGCGGCGTGTTCCAGCCGGCCAGCGGGCTGGCGATGGTGTGGATCGCCGGCCACGATCCGTGGGCGTCGTGGCTGGTCGCCACCTACGCGCTCTACGCGCTGGCCTTCGCGTGCTGGGCGCCGGTCGTGGTCCTGCAGATCCGCGCCCGCGATCTCGCCGCCGCCGCGGCGGCCGCGTCGGCGCCGCTGCCGCCGGAATACCACCACGTCATGCGCCGCTGGTTCGCGCTGGGCTGGCCGGCCTTCCTCGCGCTGGTCGTCGTCTACTGGCTGATGGTCGCCAAGCCGATCCTGTGGTGACGCGGCAGCGGGGACGCGGCGGGGCTGTCGCATGGCCTGAGCAGCGGGGACGCGGCGGGGCTGCCGTATGGCCTGAGCAGCGGGGACGCGGCGGGGCTGTCGCATGGCCTGAGCCGCGGAGGCGCGCCAGCGCGGAGCGCGGACGAACACGCGTCCATTGCTCTTCGCCGTGTTCTCCCTTCTCCCCCGTCTTCGGGGGAGAAGGGAGGAGGCATACGTGATCGCCGCGCCCCGGCGCCCACTCACTCCTCCGCCGTGCCCTCGACCAGCTTGACCTTGTGGCCCTGCGCCACCAGCGCGTCGATCACCTCGCGCACATGGGCGCGGTCGCGGGTCTCCAGGGTGATGTCGAGCTCGGCGCTCTTGGCGGCGATGCCACCGAACAGGCGCTGGTGCTGGACCTCCAGGATGTTGCCGCCGGCGCGGCCGATCTGCGTCGCCACGGCGGCCAGCGCGCCGGGCCGGTCGTCGATCTTCACCCGCAGCCGCACGATACGCCCGTCGCGCACAAGTCCGCGCATGAGTATCGACGCCAGCAGCCGCGTGTCGATGTTGCCGCCGCACAGCACGAGGCCGACCACGCGGCCCTCGAACTTGTCGGGATGCGCGATCAACGCGGCGAGTCCCGCCGCGCCGGCGCCCTCGGCCACGGTCTTCTCGATCTCGAGGTACATCGCGATGGCGCGCTCGATCTCGACCTCGTCGACCAGCAGCACCTCGTCGACCAGCGCGCGGCAGATCGCCAGCGGCAGTTCGCCGGTGTCGCGCACCGCGATGCCCTCGGCGATGGTCTCGCCGCCGACCCGCACGGGATCGCCGTGCAGGCGCTGGTACAGCGCCGGGTAGCCCACCGTCTCGACGCCGACCACGCGGATCGAGGGTTTCAACCCCTTCGCCGCCACGGCGCAGCCCGCGATCATGCCGCCGCCGCCGACCGGCACCACCAGCGTGTCGATCTCCGGCGCGTCCTCCAGCATCTCCAGCGCCAGGGTGCCCTGGCCGGCGACGATGTCGGGATCGTCGTAGGGATGCACGAAGACGCGGTCCTCGGCCGTCGCGATGCGCCGCGCCTCCTCGGCCGCCTCGGCCAGGGTCGCGCCCTTGAGGATCACCTTGGCGCCGTGCGCGCGGGTGTGCTTGACCTTCACGTGCGGCGTGAACTCCGGCATCACGATGGTCGCGGGGATGCCCAGCCTGCCGGCGTGGTAGGCGACGCCCTGCGCGTGGTTGCCGGCCGACATCGCGATCACGCCGCGCTTGCGCTGGTCGTCGGGCAGCCGCGTCAGCTTGACCAGCGCGCCGCGCTCCTTGAACGAGGCCGTGAACTGCAGGTTCTCGAACTTCACCCGCACGTCGCAGCCGAACAGCTTCGACAGCGTGCGCGACCGCGACGTCGGCGTGCGCGCGACGTGGCCCGCGACGATGGCGGCCGCGGCGCGGATGTCGGCGAGGGTGAGGGAATGCGCGGACGAGGTCATCGCGTGATTTTAGCACGCTTCGACGGGTGGTCGCGCGGGGCCGGTCGTCCGGCCGCCCCGCCACTGCGATCGGACGCAGGGCCGGCGACACACCGCCACTGTCATCCCGAGCGCAGGGAGGGATCTAGTGCCGGCCCCTGGATCCCTCGCCGCGCTCGGGATGACAGTGGAGGCGTAGCGACGACACGACGTCGTCGGCTACGACACCGACTCCGCGACCCACTCCCTGATCACCGCCGCCAGGTCCCGCGGCCGTTCCAGCGGCGCCATGTGGCCGCAATCCTCGATCACCGCGAAGCGCGCGCGGGGCAGGTGCCTCGCCATGCGCTCCGTCTCCTCGAAGCGGCGCAGCCGGTCCTGCCGCGCCGCCACCACCAGCGCCGGGCAGGCGATCAGCTCGAGGTCGGCGTAGCCGTCGGCGCGCGTCAGCGAGAGCTGGCGGATCATCGTCTCCTTGCCCAGCCGCCGCGACATGCCGCGGAGACGGTCGAGCAATTCGGGATCGTTCTCGCGGTCGGGATGCAGCGCCTGCGAATGCGCCCGCCGCGCCACCCCGGCGCCGGCCGCGCCGCGGGCTTGCGCGATGCGCGCCTGCTTGGCGGCCTCCTCGGCCGGCGAGTTGCCCCTTGCCGACGAGCAGATGAACGCCACGCCCTCGACCCGCTCCGGCGCCATCAGCGCCAGCACGCGCGCCACGAAGCCGCCCATCGAGAAGCCGACGAGGATGAAGCGGTCCGGCGATTCGGCGAGCACCCGCCGCGCCATACCGTCCAGCGTGTCGTCGTCGTAGACGTTGCCATAGTGGGGCCGGCCGATCGCCTCGAGGTCGGGCAGCATGTCCGTCCACAGATCCGCGTCGCACATGAAACCGGGCAGCAGGACGATGTCGCGCATGCGGTCCGCGCCTAGCCCTCGACCCGGGTGAAGGCCCATTTGACCTTGGCGCCGTCGGCGCCCAGCCCGCCGACCAGCGAGACCTGCTGCGCCCGGCGGATGCGTTCGCCGTCGCCCAGCCACACGGTGTCCGAGACGCCGATCGTGGCGCCCGAGGCGCGCACCCGCCAACCCTCGCCCGACGGCAGGCGCAGCAGCGCGCTGGCGCCGGACTGCGCCAGCGACGCCTTGACCTCGTGGTGCAGGTGGAAGCGGATGGCGAATTTGCGGCCCTGCGCCGTGGCCTTGATCGGCCGCCCGTCGACGCCCTCCAGCGTGTCCTCGCCGCGCAGGTCGAGCCCGTCGCCCGACAGCCACAGCCGGCGGCGGTGGGTGACGCCGTAGAGCGTGCGGTAGCCCTCGTGGCTGGCCTCGACCCAGGTGGCGCCGTCCTGCTCGGTGCGCGCCGCCACGACGTTGCCGGCGGGATATTGCAGGCCGCCGCCGTCGACGACCTCCGAGGTGTTGGTGTCGTCGATGATGGCGGTGGCGTGCGCCGCGGTGTTGCGCATGGCCTGGCGCCACTCCGCCACCAGCCCGTCATAGGCGCCGCAATTGCCGAACACGCGCTGGGCGCCGACCGAGAACTCGACCGACAGCGTGCCGGCGTGGGCGCCGAGATCGAGGCCCGGCGCCGGCGGCGCGCCGCAATCCATCAGCGCCAGCGCCCGGCCGGCCGAGAGCCGCTGGAAGCCACCCTGGACCGCCGCCAGCGGCGCCGGCGTGATGTCGCCGGAGCGGGCGAGGATCAGGTCGAGCAGGGCGGGATCGCCGCGGTCGGCCCCGTTGAACAGCGCCAGCCCGCCGTCGCCGTGGCGGAAGAAGCGCAGCATCGGGGCGGCCCGGTCGATGGTCGCCTGCAGCGCTGTCGGCGCCGGCCGCTCGGCCGACAGCAGCACGGTGCGGATGTCGATGAGGTGCCGCAGCGCGGCGGCCTGCGCCGCCGGGTTGCGGTCGGCCACCGCGCCGTCGGGCAGCACGACGCGCGGCAGCTGCGTCGCCAGCCGCTCGAGGTCGCGCGCCAGCGCCTTCTCGTGCGCCGGCCCGGCGCGCAGGAAGGCGGCGTCGACGATGATCGCGGCCTTCAGTGCCGCCAGCAGCCGCGAGCCGGCCAGCTTGCCGCGCAGCAACCGTTCGAGATGGCGCCGCTGGCGCGCCAGGCTGGCCACCAGCCGTCCGGCGAAGGCGCCCGGCACGGTCGTGCCCGAGGCGAGGAAATCGTAGTGCCGCACCCAGTTGGCCAGCCGCGCCGCGATCACGTCGTCGCGCCACGACACCGCCGACCAGCGTTGGTTGGCGGCCATCCAGTCCTCGACCATGGCGGCCGCCAGGGTGGCGCCGTCGGCGCCGCCGAAATCGCGCAGGTCGCGCAGCCAGTCGAAGCGGTGCAGGGCCGCCAGCCACGCCGGGTCGGAGGCGGCGCGGTGCCACGCCTGGGTGTTGAAATCGTCGGAGCGTCCGGCCGCCACCAGCCGCCCGCCCAGCAGCGAAGTGGCGTGGTTGGGCTCGCCCGGCCACGGGTCCGGCGCCACCGCCATAAACGCGCCCGGCGGCTTGGCGCGCAGCGCCAGGGCGTAGAACGGCGAGCCGTACCAGGCGAGCCGCAGCGCCTCGCCCAGCGGACGCGGCGCCGGGCGCGCCGGCGACGGGGTCGTCATCCCCGGGCCGTCCCCGTCCGTGATCGCCACGCCCTTGGCCATCGGCCCGATTCCGCCCCGCCTGTCGTGGTTTCCGCCCGGCCTGCCGCCGCCGCGCGGGAATCGAATCGACCTAACACCCGGAGTCCGGGCCGGCAAGCGACGCCGGCGGTGTGAGGCGTGTCACGCCCCGATACCGCCGCCGGCGCCATGATGCGCCGTCCGCGACCATCACGACGAGGTCTGGATTCCTCCGGTGAGATGAGCGGGCGCGGCCGCCGGGAGATCGACATCGCCCGCGACGAAAAAGGGCGGACCGTCGGGTCCGCCCTTCCTCGTCTCAGGATGGACGACGGCTACTTCGCCCCGAACGCCCGCCGCAGCTCGGGCACCAGGTCGGTGCGCTCCCACGAGAAGCCGCCGTCCTTGTCGGGCTTGCGGCCGAAATGGCCGTAGGCGGCGGTGCGCTCGTAGATCGGCTTGTTGAGCTGCAGGCCGCGGCGGATGTTGGTCGGCCGCAGCGGGAACACCTCCGACAGCACGCGCTCCAGCTTGCGCTCGTCGACCTCGCCGGTGCCCTGGGTGTCGACGTAGAGCGACATCGGCTCGGCGACGCCGATGGCGTACGCGACCTGGATCATGCAGCGCTCGGCGAGGCCGGCAGCGACCACGTTCTTGGCCAGATAGCGCGCGGCGTAGGCGGCCGAGCGGTCGACCTTGGTCGGGTCCTTGCCCGAGAAGGCGCCGCCGCCGTGCGGCGCATAGCCGCCGTAGGTGTCGACGATGATCTTGCGCCCGGTCAGGCCACAGTCGCCGTCCGGTCCGCCGACCACGAAATTGCCCGTCGGATTGACGAAGAAATCGGCCGCCTTCTTGGGCATCCAGCCGGCCGGCAGCGACTTCGCCACGTGGCCCGCGATCATCTCGCGGATCTTGCCGGAATTGTACTTGCGGCCCTTGGTGTCGTTCTCGCGGTGCTGCGTGGAGACCACCACCTTGGCGGCGCCCACCGCCTTGCCGTCGACGTAGCGCACCGTCACCTGGCTCTTGGCGTCGGGCTGCAGGTCGGGCAGCTCGCCCGAGCGCCGCGCCTTGCTCAGCGTCTCCAGGATCTTGTGCGAGAAGTAGATCGGGGCCGGCATGAACGAGCCCTTCTCGTAGGCCTCGCTGTCGCGGCAGGCGAAGCCGAACATCAGGCCCTGGTCGCCGGCGCCCTCCTGCTCGCCGAGATTGCCGCCCTTCTTCTTGGCGTCGACGCCCATGGCGATGTCGGGCGACTGGCCGTGCAGCAGCACCTCGACGTCGGCGCCGTGCCAGCTGAAGCCGTCCTGGTCGTAGCCGATCTTCTTGACCACCTTGCGCGCGATCTCGGCGATGGCCTCGCGGTTGACCACGGTGTGGCGGCCGTATTTCCGCATGTACGGCTCGCTGGCCCGGCCCTCGCCGGCGATGACGATCTTGTTGGTCGTCGTCAGCGTCTCGCAGCCCAGCCGGGTGTTGACCGCGCTCTGGTCCTCGATGCCCAGCTTCACGTCATGGGCGATGAAGGCGTCGAGGATGGCGTCCGAGATCTGGTCGCACACCTTGTCGGGATGGCCTTCGGAGACCGATTCGCTGGTGAAAAGATAGTCCTTGAGCGCCACGGCGCGTGCTCCTTCGCTTCACGTTGGACCGGGAGGTCGAGCCGGGTCGCCTGGCAGGGCGCCGTCCCGCTTAGCCTGTGATGACGCGGCGGCAAGGGGTCCGAAATCTTTCCGCGGCCGGGCGGGGCGGATGGGCCCCGCGCGGCGGCGCTAGAAAGAATCGAAACGGCTGGAAAATCAAGGGATTTCCGGTCGCGGCGGGGGTGGAAATGGGGGATTCGGGGGTGGATCGGCGTGGAGTCGGCCCCCACCGTCGCCCCGAGCGCCAGCGAAGGACCTCGGCGCGGGGTCGGGATCGCGACGCCGGCATCGGGACTGACACCGTCGTCGCGCAGTGGCAGGCTTGGCCGCCCGCGCCGCGCCACGCGGACGCGTGCCGCGCTCATCCGCGCCCGGGCGACGACTCGCATGGGGAATGCCGCATGAGGATCAGCATCGACGGCCTGACGGAGGCCGAACTGATCGACCTCAACAACCGGGTCGTCGAGCGGCTGAAGCTGTTCAGCCAGGCACGCGCGCACGTGGCGATGACGGCGTTCAAGATCGGCGACCGCGTGGCGTTCGAGACCCGGGACGCCGCGGTCGTGGTGGGCATGCTGACGCGGCACAATAAGAAATCCGTGACCGTCGTCAGCGACGCCGGCCAGACTTGGAACGTGGGCCCGGGCCTCTTGAGACTGGCGGGCGACAAAGCGTCTACATCCGGCGCGGCCGTCATCATCGAGAACGAGACGAGCGAGTAGAGCGAACGCGGTTCCGCTTGTAAAATGGCGGGCATCCCGAGCCGCCTCGCGACGGAAATACCGTTCCGCCGGCGTGACCCTGAAGCCGCGTCTACCGCCCCGTCACCCGCCGCGCGCAGCCCTCGCCGATCTCCTTGAGCGCCGCCATCGTGTCCGGCGCCTGCGTCCGCGCGGCGTCGTCGATGGCCTTGTAGTCGGGATAGCGCGCCTCGGTCTCCCGCACGCTGCATTCGCAATAGGGCTGGCAGAGGTGGCGCGCCTGCGGTCCCGCCGAGCGTTCGCACGACGGCAGGCAGTCGGCGGTGGCCTGCGCGCGGTCGCTGGCGCGCCATTGCGCGTGGGCCGATGAGGCGGCGAGGATGATCGACGCGGCGAGGACGAGCCGCGCCAGAATTCGTGGCGACGATTCGATGCGCATGTCGTGGGTCCTCCGTTCCGTGCGGGCCGCGGGGATGGCGCCGAAGGCGGCCGGGTTCATCCGTGTCCGTGCGGCGTGGTTCCGCTCCGTGCCGCCGGCTCGTGGAAGAACAGCGCGATGGCGCGCTCGCGCCCCAACGCGCGCGACATCTCGCGGACGCACGCGAAGCCGAGCAGGATGAGGACCACCCACAGCTGCACCGTCCAGAAATGCGGCCACGACACCTCGGCCAGCACGCGGCGGTGCGCCTCCGCCAGCCCCGCGCTTCCGCCCCAGGCGTGCAGCAGCCGCTCGGCGTAGCGCACGATCAGCGAGCCGACGACATAGATCGCGGTCTTCCACAGCGCGTTGACCACCGGCGGCCGGCGCTGGAAGCGCTCGACGAACGGCACATGGTCGGCCAGGACCACGACCTTCGACACCACCAGCGCGCCCAGCAGGGCGTTGAGGAAGGAGGAGACGTGGATTCCGCGGGCGCCCAGCAGCAACGCCTCGGTCAGCGCGATCAGCTCGAAGGCGACCGTGAAGTAGAGCATGATCGGCAGCAGGATCCGCAGCTCCTCCACCACTTTCTCGCCGATGCTCGACATGCCCACTCCCCCTCGCGGTCGCGCCATTCCGCCTCGGACGCAGGATAGCCCGTCCGCCGGCGGCGCGGAACTCCCGCCCGTCCGCGCGCCGGCGGGGGCCTGCCGGCCGGCGCCGGCCGTGCGATAGTCCCAGCTTCCGTCGCGCGAGGAGGACGACATGGCGATCACCGGCGGCTGCCACTGCGGCGCGATCCGCTACGAGGTCGAGGGCGCGGCGCTGACGCACGCGCTCTGCCACTGCGTCGACTGCCGGCGCCACGCCGGCGCGCCGATGGTCGGCTGGACCATGTATCCCGCGGCCGCGCTCAAGGTCGTGAAGGGCGCGCCGAAGGTCTACCAATCCTCGGCGCATGGGCGCCGGCATTTCTGCGGGGATTGCGGCACCGGCGTGTTCTACGCCAACGCCGAGGTGCTGCCGGGCATCGTCGACGTCCAGAGCGCGACCTACGACGACCCCGACGCCGTGCCGGCGCAAGCGCACATCCAGGTCGCCGACCGCATCCACTGGATGGAGCGCGCCCACGAGCTGCCGATGTTCGAGCGGTATCCGCCGACGTAGGGGATGAGAGCGCGCGAAGTCGTTAGAGCCTTGCGGCGACGGCCGTTACGAGAGCGCCAAAGATCGCGACGAATACGCCCAAGACTGCTGCCATGGCCCGGACCGGCCGGCCCTCGAACGGCAAGAAGAAGAACACTCGACGGACGAGTAGCGAGAATGCCGGTACCCGTCCCATCAACGCGACGGTCGCGGAAACGAACAGCGGGAAGGCGCTGATGGCCGTCGCGTAGAGATAGACGCTGGTCAGGTTGCCGAAGTTCGCCGCGCCCAGAAGGGTTGGCCCCACCGCATTCAAAGCCAATGTCTCGTTGCCTTTGAAGGCGCCGCCGAACCGCGCGAAGAGAACATAGGTCACTGCGGTCGCCGCGCAGAACGCCGAGACCCTCAGCGCGATGTCGGCCGTCAGCGCCAGAACGGCGTTCTCGCGCACCGCGACAACAGAACGCGAGAGCCAGCCATGGACGGCGAAGCAGACATGGTTCACGACCACGACCACCAACAGGCCGTTTCCTAGAAACTGAGCCAGGAAACGCGACCGCGCGTCCGGGTCCGTACGCAGCGTGGTCCAGAAGCCGGCGACGCTAGACACGTAGAGAATCGCCAGAACGCCCACTGCGGCGGCTGAGAATACGACGTTGTTGAGCACGAAACGGCCGATCGGTACGGTCGGGCCGAAGTAGCGCGCCATCAGTTCCACGGGAGGCGACGGGGAGACTGCGCGATCGGCGAGGGTGGCGTACAGGTGTTTGCGGCCAGCCTCTGACAGCATGTCGTCACCCTTCCAAAGCGCCCCGACGTAGAGCGCGACAATCCCCGCCCCGCGCGTGATATGGTTGACGACATCGCCGAGCGCTATTTCCACTGGTCACCTCCCGCTCAATTGCCTTGCTGCAAGGATCCGGCCTTCAAGCCGATCAGCGCGATTCGCTCTCCGACTACGCTCCTGGAGCAGCGCTGCAAAACGGAAAATTAAGCTGCTGCGGCCCCCAAGGAAATGCTCTCTGCAGGCTTGGCACCGGCAAGACTCGGCTCGCTAGGCCCTGTGTCGCGCGCGCCGTCCACCGGACGGGCGGCCGTAGCGGGATGCCTACAGGTTCCAGCCGCGCGACCGCAGGACGCGCCGGCGGAACGCCGCGATGTTCTCGTCCTGGAGATCCTCGCGGGTCGCCATCGCGATCGTGTCCTGCGGCCGCCACCGGTCCACGTCCCACCAGCGTCCCTTGTCGACCACCATGTAGTAGGCGACCTCGAACGGCGACATGGACGAGACGATCTGGACGGTCGCGCCCAGCGCGATGTCGGCGGGCCACGAGGCGGGATGGTCGAACGGAACCCGCTTGCCGCGCTTGAGCAGCATGACGCGCGGCGGCGGCACGGGCCGCTTCGCCTTGGTGGTGGATTTCGCGGACTTGGTCCTGGTCTTCGCCTTGGCCATGTTGGCTCCCCCTGCCGACGCTTGGACGACGCGCCACGCACGACCATAGTCTCCGTGGGTCGCGCCCAGTGTGGCGCCGACCACACACGCGGCGCCGCGCCGCGACCTTGGTGCGCGGCGTCCGGTTCCGCAACCGCGGCGTCGGCGGAGCGGGGCGTTCCGTGGTATCGTCGGCGATCACGACGCGTCCGGCTGTGGAGTCACACCAGTCGTGGATGGCGCGAGCGGCCATCCACCCTTCGGGGAGGCCATCGATGTTCACCAAGCGATACGCCGCCGCGTACGGGCTGCTCTTCCTTCTGACGCTCATGTCCGGCATGGCCCCGTTGCTGCTGAGCGGCAGGGCCGACGCCACCGTGTTCGCCGTCGTCCTGGTCACGGCCTTCGTCGTGCCCTTCGTGCTGATCTGGGGCGCGCGGCGGATGGGCTACCCCGTCGGCGAGGCGGTGATCTGCGCGCGCTGCGGCGCCGAGCAGCCGATGTTCCGCAAGCCGGCCGACGCCGCCCAGGCGCTGCGCGGCGGCTACGATTGCCGCGGCTGCGGCGCCAAACTCGACGCGCGCGGCCGCGAGATCGCGACCGGCGCGGGCGGCTGACGCCGCCGGGCCGCGCGATCCCCGCGCGCGGCGGCCGCGCCGCTTCGTGCTAGGCTGGATCACGACGCGCCCATCGCTCGAGTGAACGCCTGTCGTGGATGGCGGATGCGGCCGTCCACCCCGCGGGGAGGCCGCCGATGTCCGCCAAGCGCTACGCCTTCTGGTACGCGTTGTTGTTCGCCGTCGCGTTCACGCCCGCCGCGTTGTCGATCTGGAGCGGCGGCTTCCGGATATTCCCGATCGTCGTCGCGTCGATCGTGGCCGCCGTCATCCCCGTGGTCCTGATCTGGCTGGCGCGGCGGCTCGGCTTTCCGGTCGCCGAAGCCGTCGCCTGCGCGCGCTGCGGCGCAGCGCAGCCGATGTTCCGCGTGCCGGCGGACGCCGGCCGGAGCGCTGCGCGGCGGCTACGACTGCGCGGCTGCGGCGCCAAGCTCGACGCGCGCGGCCGCGAGATCGCCGGCGGCCGCTGACGCTATTCCAGCGGCGGCGGCCGATCCGGCACGGCGATGCGGTCGTCGATCGCGATCAGACCGGCTTTCAGGAACCACGCGAGACCGCGCACCAGCGCGTCGCGGCGGCCCGGCGCGGCGGCGCGCTCCAGCAGCTCGGCGACGCTCATGCCGTCGGCCGCCAGCGCCAGCGCCGCGCGCACCGCGGCGATCTCCTCCTGCCGCGGCATGACCGTCTCGCCGGCGCGCAGCAGCGGATGCTCCAGGGTCGCGGCCCACGCGGCGGCGTCGCGCGAGTCGGCGGCGCGCACGCGGCTGCGCGCGCCGTAGGTGTAGGTCGGGTAGTGGCCGAACATGCGGAAGGGATCGGGGTGCAGCGGATTGACCGAGCGTCCCGCCGCGCGCGAAGCGGGCGAAGGCGCGGCGGCGCGGATCGCGGCCAGCTCGCCCCAGAGCTCGCGGTACATCGCGTAGATCCGCCGCCACTCGAACGTGTCGTGCGCGCGTCGGCGTCCCGCGAGAGTCATGCGCCGGCGGAGGTCGGCGTTGTCGATCAGCGCCGCGTAGGCGTCGGCCGCCGCGCCGATGTCGACGGCGGCGTTGAGCGCCGCGCCGGCGATGTACATGTCGTAGCTGTCGACGCCGGCGAGATGGCGCTGCGCCATCGCCTCGCCGAAGCCCGGCGGCGTCTGCGTCGTGGCGATCAGGAATCCGTCGACGCCGTCGCGCACCGTCTCGCGGTAGCCGTCCCAGTCGGCGGCCACGACCGGCAGGCCGGCGGCCATCGCCTCGACCGGCGCGAGACCGAAGGTCTCCTGGACGTTGTCGACCAGCGAGGTGAAGAGATCGCCCATCGCCCATACTTCGGCGCGCACCGAAGCGTCGCGGCCGTCGAGGAAGTGGCACGTGACCGACGGGCACAGCTTGGCGGCGCCGTCCTTGAACGCGCTCTCGATGTGCGGCGTGCCGAACCAGCCGGCCTGCACGAGATGCACCTTGCGGCCGCAGCGCTTCGCCGCCGCCTCGAGCGCGACGTACATCGGATAGGGATTCGCCTTGGCGTGGAACGCCAGCCTTCCGACGAACAGCGCCACCACGTCGTCGGGCGCGATCCCGAGCGCGTGGCGGCGGCGCTCGCGCGCGGCGCGCATCGCCGAGGTCGTGGTGTCGAACTGGTCGGTGTGCACGCCCAGCGGAATCACCGGCAGCCTCAGGCGCGCGGCCGGCGGCGCGGCCATGCCGAGGCGCTCCGCGAGATAGTCCGCGTTCTCGGCCAGCAGATGGGCGACGGCGCGGCGCACCGCCTCCGACGTGCAGATCACCGCGTCCCACGCCTCGTAGGGCGCGGTGAGATACTGCGCCAGCGCCTTCTGCGCGCCGGCCGAGGAGATTGTGTGCGTGACGCCGGTCAGCGAGTAGGCGCGCGGATCGCCGAACCTGCGCAGCCACGCCTCGTCGTGCAGCACCGGATCGGGACGGTAGAGGCAGCCCGCTTTGGCGAGGCCGGCGATGTCGCCGTGGCGCACCCAGCGCGCCTGCCGCGCCTGCGCCGCCGGCGCGCCGCTGTCGTTCATCGCCGCGATCACGCGCGCGAAGACCTGCGTCTCCTCCGGCCGCGCGGCGTAGACGTGCAGCTCGCTCGACGGATCGTAGCGGGCGACGGCGCGCAGGAACGCCTCGCTGGCGACCTGGCGGCCCATCATGCGTTTGGTCGGATCGAATTCCTCGGCCTTGTAGTAGATCGCGGCGGAGGCGGTGGGCGCGGCCATGCGGGCTTTCACGTGATGCGGTGGCGCGCATCATCGCCGCGCCGCGACTCCGCGACAAGCCCTCGGCGCGCCACGCGCGCCCGCCGCGTCACGCGCGTCCACCGCGCTGCGCGCCCGCCCGTCGCGCCGCGCGCGTCGCCGTCGCGCCGCGTCACACCGCCGTGCCGAACACCGCGCCGACGCCGGCGGTCAGCGCCATCGCCAGCGCGCCCCAGAAGGTGACGCGGACGGTGGCGCGCGCGACTCCCGCGCCGCCGGCCCGCGCGCCCAGCGCGCCCAGCGCCGCGAGGAATACCAGCGACGCCGCCGACACCACCGGCGCGAGGACGCCGGCCGGCGACACCACGACCGCCAGCAGCGGCAGCGCCGCGCCGACCGCGAAGGTCGCGGCCGAGGTCAGCGCGGCCTGCACCGGACGCGCGGTCGTGATCTCGGAGATGCCCAGCTCGTCGCGCGCGTGCGCGCCCAGCGCGTCCTTGGCCATGAGCTGCTCGGCGACCTGTCGCGCGAGATCGGGCGACACGCCGCGGCCGACGTAGATGCCGGCCAGCTCCTCGCGCTCGCGCTCGACCTCGGTCGCCAGCTCCAGCGACTCGCGCGCGAGGTCGGCGCGCTCGGTGTCGGATTGCGAGCTGACCGACACGTACTCGCCCGCCGCCATCGACATCGCGCCGGCCACGAGTCCCGCGACGCCGACCAGGAGGATGTCGGCGCGCGAGGCGTGCGCGGCGGCGACGCCGACGATCAGGCTGGCGGTCGAGACGATGCCGTCGTTGGCGCCGAGGATCGCCGCCCGCAGCCAGCCGATACGCGCCACGAGATGGGTTTCGGGATGCAGGCGCAGACGTGGCATCGGATCCTCCGGGTCGGTGACCGGGCACCGTACACCCGGAGACGGGCGACGCGTTGATCCACCGCATGCCGGAGATGGCGTCGCACGGGCGGTCGCGCCGACTCCTCTGTCATCCCAAGTATCGCGAGGGATCCAGGGTTCTCGCCTGGATCCCTCGCGATGCTCGGGATGACAGCAGGCGTGATCGCGCGCCGTGCGCCGGTGGACACGGCGGTATCGACGCGCCCGATGAAAGATCCCTCGCTACGCTCGGAATGACAGGTGGGGCGTGATCGCGCGTTGGTTCGTTCAGCGCGACCGCGCGTCGCCCTCGTTATCCTCGACCGATTCGATCCAGCGCAGGATCTCCGTCTCGGCCGGATCGTCGTGGAGCAGAAGCGACTGCCGCCGGCACTCCGCGGCGAACGACGCCGAGCGCGTGTCCGGCACCCATAGCGTGACCCGCCGCAGTCCGGCGTTTCGCCGTGGCGCGCTGTCGGAGGATGTCTGCTTGGTGCGGGCCATGGGGCAGTATGTGGGAATGCGCCGGTATCTGTCATCCCGAGCGGAGCGAGGGATCCACGTGCCGCCCCTGGATCCCTCGCTCCGCTCGGGATGACACGAGGGCGTGATCGCGCGTCGTGCCCCGTGATCTCGCCGCTCCTAAGCCGCCACCGCCTCCACCCGCGGCGGCAGGGCGCGGAGGCCGGAGAGCGGCGGGGTGAGGGCGATGACGGCGGTGGAGGCGGCGAAGCTGGCGGCGACCAGGGCCAGCGCGGCCTCGTAGCCGGCCAGCGCGGCGACCGCGCCGGCCGCCGCCGCGCCGAGCGGGCGGATGCCGTAGATCGCCATCTGGATGGTGGCGCTGACGCGGCCCAGCAGGTCGGGCGGCGTCACGAGCTGGCGGATCGTGGTCTGGCACACCAGCCACAGCATCGGGCCGAAGCCGATCAGGAACCACGCCGCGCCGGCGCACAGCGCGCCCGCGTCGCCGGGCGGCGCCACCAGCAGCAGCGCCGCGGCCACCACCGACAGGCCGGGTCCGCCCAGCAGCGTCCAGCGCGGCGCCGCCGCGCGCAACGCCGCCGCCGCCGTCAGCGCGCCCGCGATCAGGCCGGCGCCGTAGGCGGATTGCACCACGCCGGCGGTCGCGGGATCGAGCGCGAGATGGCGCAGCGCCAGCGGCACGTAGAGCGCCATGAATCCGAAGAACGCGAAGTTCCAGAACAGCGCGCACAGCGCGATGCCGCGCAGGAGAGGTTGCGCGAGCACGAACGCGGCGCCTTCGCGGATGGCGAGGAGGGGGGAGGGCTTGGTCGCTGCGACCTCGTGCGTGAAGCCAGTTGCGCCGGCGTTCGGTGCGCTGTCGCGGGCGGGCGCGCTGTCGCGTGCGAAGCCCCTCACCCCGACCCTCTCCCCGCCTTCGCGGGGAGAGGGGGAAGATGACGGCGGCGTCGATGCGCCGCGCGAGGGAGAAGAGGTCGGCACGCGGATGGCGAGGGCGCAGGCTAGGGCGGCCAGGGCGGCGGCGAGGGGGCGAGGACGTAGGCCCAGGCGGGGGAGAGGTGCGCGGCGAGCGCGCCGGCGATCGCGGGCGCGGCCAGGGTGACCACGGCGCGGGCCAGCTCGAGCCGCGCGTTGAGCCGCGGCAGATCGCCGGCCGCGACCAGCCTCGGGGCGGCGGCGTTGGCGGCCAGCGTCAGCGCGACCACGCCGATGCCGGTGACGAACACCGCGACGCCGAGCGCCGGCAGCGCGCCGGCGAACGCCGCGATCGCCGCCGCGCCCAGCGCCAGCGCCGCCAGCGCCTGCGCCGCCACGATCACGCGCCGCGCCGGCTGGCGGTCGACGATCACGCCGGCCGGCAGGGTCGCCACCAGCCACGCCGCGCTCTGCGCCGCCACCAGCGCGCCGACCATGCCGGGCCCGCCCTCGCCCGCGAGCACGGCGGTCAGCGGCAACGCCGCCAGCGCCAGCTGGTCGGCGGCGTGCGCGCCGGCGGAGGTGGCGATCAGCGGGGCGATGGGTCGGGACATGGCGGCGGCTCCGGTGGGTGCGGCCGGGAAGATGAGGGCGATGGCGCCGTGGCGATATCCGGCGTCGTGCGTCGTATTCGCGTCCCGATCCGCCGCGTCGGCGCCATCGACATGTCGTCGACGTCGTCGATGACCGACGCACCGACCGCCCCACCGTCATCCCGAGCAAGCGCCGCAGGCGCGCCGTCGAGGGATCTTTCCGCGACGCTCGACCGCGACAAGATCCCTCGACTACGGCGCTACGCGCCTCCGCTCGGGATGACGGTTGAGAGATCGCGGACGAGCGGCGGGCGCACCGCCGCCAGCCACGACCACTGCTGTCATCCCGAGCGAAGCGAGGGACCTAGGCGCGGTGGATGACCTGGATCCCTCGCTTCGCTCGGGATGACAGATTTGCTGTACAATCCACCGCCCTCAAGACGACACGCGGAACGCCATTCGTGAAGACGACCACCACCAGACGACGCCTTCCCCCGCCGCACCCCGGCGAGGTGCTGGCGCTCGATTTCCTCGGGCCGCTGGCGCTGAGCAAGTACCGGCTGGCGCGCGCCACGGGGATGGCGGCGACGCGGATCGGGGAGATCTGCGCCGGCCGCCGCGGCGTCACCGCCGACACCGCGCTGCGGCTGGGCCGCGCGCTGGGCACGACGCCGCAATTCTGGATGAACCTCCAGGCGGCCTACGACCTCGACCTCGCGACCGACGCGCTGGGCAAGACGCTGGAGCGGCGGGTCGAGCGGCTGGTGGCGGCGTAGCCTTCCCGGTCCGGTCCATCCCGCCGCGGTTCCGGCCGCACATCACAGCGACGCCGGCCGTCCAGGGCGGCGCGCCCGTCGTCAGGGGCACGCGGATTCCGGTCCGCATGGTGGTCGAGCTGTGGCGGCAGCGCGCCACGCCGGTGGAGCTGTTCCGCGACTACGGCCTGACCGTCCCGCAGATCCGCGCCTGCCTCCGGTACCACGACCGTCCCCACCGTCATCCCGGGCAAGCGCCGCAGGCGCGCCGTCGCAGGATCTTTCCGCGCCGCTGGACCGCGACAAGATCCCTCGACTACGGCGCTGCGCGCCTCCGCTCGGGATGACGGGAGGGAGGCCGTGGCCGTGGCATGACCCATCGTGGACGCCAACCGCCTCCCCCATCCACCTTCACCTCAGCCGCCCGGCGGGTCTATGATCCCGGCCGACGATCCCATCGGGAGGACACCGCCATGGACGGCAGCACGGTTCCGCACGTCACCCTGGAGCGGCTGCGCGAGATCGGGGCGGCGTTCGCGCGGCACGACGTCGACGGCATCGTCGGCGCCTTCGCCGCGGACGGCGAATTCCGCAACGCGCGCGGCCCGGACGTGTGGGGCAAAAGCTACAAGGGCCACGCCGCGATCCGGAGCTACTTCGAGCCGCTGTTCGCCTCGGTCAGCGACGTGCAGTGGCGGCACACCTCGGAGTTCGTCTGCGGCGACCGCGCCGTGACGGAGTGGCACCGCACCGCAACCCTGCCGTCGGGCGAGCGGCAGGAATGGCTGGGCTGCGACCTCTACACCTTCCGCCACGGGCTGATCGTGATGAAGGACACGTACATCAAGGTGGTGGGGTAGCAGTTTCGCAATGCCACATCTATTTGGTAGGCGCAGCTCTAGTGGTGTCGTTCAGCGAGACGAGATAGAGGCGGCACGAAACTTCGCGCTAGGCGTCAGGCGAAAACACCAATTGTCATCCATTTAGGGTTGACTGAGTACATTGCTAGTGCGACCGTAGAGGGGGCTTGCAAGCAGATTTGTTGTCGTGTCTCGCGACATAAGATCGAACGTCAGAGGGGATTGCTCCCCAGGATGCTCGAAGCGCGCATAGCGTCACGTAACGGATAGCCTAGCGGTTTCGCGTAAGAGTGCTTGCAAGCCCACTATTGGTTGGGCGATTTCAATGTCCGTTCTTCAGAAACTCAAGGACGCGAAGTCACTTAAAGAGCTTGCGATATTGCTATCGTTCAAGCCTTCGCGAGTTTCGTACTTATTGTATAAGCTTGATGCGGAAAAGAAGTACAGTAAGTTTCAAATTCCCAAAAAATCAGGCGGAATACGCGAAATCCAGGCCCCCGAGCCCAGATTGAAGGCTCTGCAAAAGAGTCTCGCCGATCTGCTCTACGAATGTACGCTCGAAATTGAAAGCAATGGCAAAAAGCGCCCCTCGCTCTCGCATGGGTTTCGGAAGCATCATTCAATCGTAACCAACGCACGTGGTCACAATGGCAGGAGATACGTTCTCAACGTTGACTTAGAGGGATTTTTTCCCTCAATAAACTTCGGGCGTGTTCGCGGCTTCTTTATTGCCGACAAATCATTTTCTCTAAATGAAAAAGTCGCCACTGTTGTCGCACAGATCGCCTGTTTCGAGAATAAACTTCCGCAAGGAAGCCCGTGCTCGCCCGTCATTTCGAATCTTATTGGGCATCTGCTGGATGTTCGACTAGTACGCCTAGCAAAAGCTCAAAAGTGCTCCTACTCGCGATATGCTGACGACATAACATTCTCTACCAATCAGAAGAATTTTCCGCCGGCCATGGCTGTACAAGACGAGAAGAATCCGGAGAAGTGGATTGCTGGGACGACTCTTAGTAAGACTATTGAAAATGCGTGGTTTAAGGTCAATCACGCAAAAACGCGACTACAATCGCGCACAAAACGGCAATCGGTAACAGGAGTGGTTGTAAACAAGCATGTAAATGTAGAGGCGAGCTACTATAAGAATGTGCGCGCGATGTGCCATAGCGTCTTTGCAAAGGGCGAATATCATAAGCCAATTGTGAAAAGCGGCGACCCGTCCAAAGGTGCAGAGCCTAGCGGACCGGAAATGCTGAAGAACATCGCTCCGCTCGAAGGAATGCTTGCTCACATAGACTACGTTAAATTTGGGCGAGACTCCCCCCGCAGCACCGTGGAGAACGCGAGCGGTAAGAGTAGACCTCCGGCGACACGGCGCCTCTATGAGAAGTTCCTGTTTTTCAAGCATTTTGTCTATCTCGACAAGCCGCTCGTGCTTTGCGAAGGAAAAACAGATAATGTTTATCTACACGCGGCTATTCGGCAGCTTAAGGCACATCACTCCACCTTCATTGGTGGTAGCGATCAGAAGCCAGAAATGAAAATTCGATTCTTTAAGTACTCTAGGACATCAAATGGAATTTTAGGTCTCAATGGAGGGTCGGGACACCTTGCAAATCTGATAGCCTACTATTCCAAAAACTTGAAGGATTACAACTTCGCACCTCTTTTGCAGCCTGTGATCGTATTGATCGACAATGATGATGGCGCGCCGCCGATCTTTAAAACAATAAAGCAAAATTATAAAGTTACAATTGACCATTCATCAGCAGATTTATTCTACAGGATATGCCACAACTTGTACTTGGTGAAGACGCCGGAAAAAGCAACGACATATAAATCATACATTGAAGAACTATTTGATGACACTGTCCTTCAGAAAAAACTTAATGGCAAAACATTCACCACAAAAAAAGACTATGATAAGGCCACCCAGTATGGAAAAGAATATTTCTCTAAGTACATAGTACGCCCAAATGAAGCGTCAATTAACTTTACAAAGTTCTCCCCCCTTCTCGATCGAATCGCCTCTGCGGTCTCACACTATGGCGCCGCCGCCGACAAGTGAGTGCGAAACGCTTGGGCGGCGCTGAGTCGGCGCGACAAGAAGCTGCGAGTGCGGGAGAGCTAGCTTGAGCTGGCCTCCCGAAGCCGCTCCTTGGTTGATTGTCATCGTCGACACGCGGCTCTTGCCCTTCCTGCCCGGCACCTGCGATCCTCCCCCATGACCTCCTCCCCGGCCGCGCCCGGCCGCCTGACGGCGGTGCTCGGTCCGACCAACACCGGCAAGACGCATCTCGCGATGGAGCGCATGCTCGGCCACGGCTCGGGCATGATCGGCTTCCCGCTGCGCCTGCTGGCGCGCGAGAACTACGACCGCGCGGTGCGCCAGGTCGGCGCGCGGCGGGTGGCGCTGATCACCGGCGAGGAGAAGATCTCGCCGCCCAACCCCGATTTCCTGATCTGCACCGTCGAGTCGATGCCGCTGGAGCGGCCCGTGCGGTTCCTCGCCGTCGACGAGATCCAGATGGCGGCCGATCCGGAGCGCGGACATCTGTTCACCGACCGGCTGCTGCGCGCCCGTGGGCTGGACGAGACCATGCTGCTGGGCGCCGACACGATGCGGCCGCTGCTGCGCAGCATGTTCCCCGGCATCGACGTGGTGGCGCGGCCGCGGTTCTCGACGCTGAGCTTCGCCGGCGCCAAGAAGGTGACGCGGCTGCCGGCGCGCTCGGCGATCGTCGGCTTCTCGGCCAGCGAGGTCTACGCGCTGGCCGAGCTGGTGCGGCGCCAGCGCGGCGGCTGCGCCGTGGTGATGGGCGCGCTCAGCCCGCGCACGCGCAACGCCCAGGTGGCGATGTTCCAGGCCGGCGAGGTCGACTACCTCGTCGCCACCGACGCCATCGGCATGGGCCTGAACATGGACGTGACGGCGGTGTGGTTCTCGGGGCTGCGCAAATTCGACGGGCGGGGCCAGCGGCCGTTGCGCAACGAGGAGCTCGCGCAGATCGCCGGCCGCGCCGGCCGCCACATGAGCGACGGCAGCTACGGGACCCCGGCGGAGTACCCGCCGGTCGACCAGGAGCAGGTCGAGGCGATCGAGGGCCACCGCTTCGATCCGGTGCGCTTCGTGCAGTGGCGCAACCACGATCTCGATTTCGGCTCGATCAAGCGGCTGATGGATTCGCTGTCGGTCGGGCCGGACCGCGCCGGGCTGCAGCGCGCCCGCGACGCCGACGACGTGCTGGCGCTGGCGGCGCTGGCGACGCGGCCGGAGGTGTCGCGCGCGGCGGTGAGCGTGCAGCGCACAAGGCTGCTGTGGGACGTCTGCCAGGTGCCGGATTTCCGCAAGACCCTGAGCGAGGAGCACACCACGCTCTTGACGCAGCTCTACGGCCATCTCACGTCGGGGGACGAGAAGCTGCCGGAGGACTGGGTCGACAGCCACGTCAAGCGGCTGGAGCGCTACGACGGCGACATCGACACGCTGATGGGGCGGATCGCCCATACCCGGACATGGACATACGTGTCGCACCGCGCCGGCTGGCTGGAGCGCGCCGCCCATTGGCAGGAGCGGGCGCGCGCCATCGAGGACAAATTGTCGGACGCGCTGCACCAGCGGCTGACGCAACGCTTCGTGGACCGGCGCACGGCTTTGCTGGTAAGGAAACTGAAGGAGCCGGAGGATTTGATGACGGGCGTCACGGAGACGGGCGAAATCTCGGTCGAGGGGGAGACTCTCGGGCGGCTGGAGGGATTCCGCTTCGTGCCCGAGGCCGCGTCCAGCGAGGGCGCCGACCAGAAGACCGCGGCGACCGCCGCCATGCGGGCGCTGCGCCAGGAGATGCCGGCGCGGCTGGAGCGGTTCGCCGCCTGCGGCGACGTCGAGATCGGACTCGACGCGCAGCTGCGCATCACCTGGAAGGGCGGCGCGATCGCGCGGCTCCTGCCCGGCGCCGACGCGCTGTCGCCCAAGGTCGAGCCGCTGTCGAGCGACCTGCTGGACGGGCCCGGCCGCGAGATCGTGCGCAAGCGCTGCGCGGACTGGCTCGAGGCCAGCATCAAGAAATCGCTGCCCGACCTGATGCAGGCGCGCGCCGCCGAGCTGTCGGGTCCGGCGCGCGGGCTGGTGTTCCAGCTCGGCGAGGCGCTGGGCGCGATGCAGCGCGCCCCGGTCGAGGCCCAGATCGCGGCCATGAACGACGAGGACCGCAAGGCGCTGGCGCGCGCCGGCGTGCGGGTCGGCGTCTACACCGTCTACATCCCCACCATGCTCAAGCCCGGCGCGATCCGGGTGCGGGCGCTGCTGTGGGCGATCGCGCGCGGCCGCGACGCGATCCCGGCGCTGCCGTCGGAGGGCCGCACCTCGGTGGCGCTGACGCCCGAGATGGACCGCGATTTCCTCGCCTCGGTCGGCTACCTGACCCTGGGCGACCGCGCCATCCGCGCCGACATGGTCGAGCGGCTGGCGTGGATGGCGCGCACCGCCGTGCGCAACTCGCGCGAGGCGCACAAGGCGGCGCTGGACCGCAAGGCCGCCGAGTCGGCGCCTGCCGCCGCCGCGCCCGCGTCGGGCGAGAGCGCGGCCGCCAAGCCGACCGCCGCTGCGCCAGTGACGTCGACCGACGGGTCGTCGAAGACGCCGACCGGTCCGTCGCAGACGACAGACGAGGTCAACGAGTGGATGATCGCCGCCGCCGCGCTGGGCGAGGCGATGGACATGGCCGACAGCGAGGACCTCGCCGCCGCCAAATCCGCCAACGACGACCATCCCCAGGACGCGCCGGACACCGCCGCTGTCGCGCCCGAGTCCGCGCCGGCTCCCGCCGAAGCCGCGCCGCCCGTCGCCGAGACCGCGCCCGCTCCGGCCGAGGCTGCGCCGGCCGAGACCGCGCCCGCTCCGGCCGAGACCGCGACGCCCGCCGCCGAGGCCGCGCCGGCTCCGGCCGAGCCCGCGCTGCCGCCGAACGTGCCGGTGTGGAACCGGCCGTCGCGCGAGCTGGCCGGCGCCGTGCCGGTGGCCGAGATCTTCTCGCTGGCGGAGCGGCGCTGGATCACCGTCGAGGCGCCGCACCAACCGGCCGGCGGCAAGGGTAAAGGCAAGGGCCAAGGCCAAGGCCAGCAGCAGCAGCGCGTCGCGGCGCCCCCCGCGCCGGCGTTGCCGCCCGGTCATTTCCGCGCCGCGCCCGAGATGCTATCGCTCGTGGGCTGCGGCGAGGCCGAGATGGCCGGCGTGCTGCGCGGCCTGGGCTACCGCGTGCACCAGCCGCCGGAGGACGCGCCGGCCGGCAGTTTCGTGACGTTCTCGGTCAAGCCGCGCTTCGTGCGCGAGCGCGAGGCGCGCCAGCAGGATGGCGGCGGACGCCGCGAAGGCGGCCGCGACGGCGAGCGCCAGGGCGACCGCCGGCCGCCGTGGCGCCGCGAGCGCGGCCCGGACGATCGTCCGCCCCGGCCGTCGCGCGACACCACGCCCGGCGTCGATCTGGCGACCGCGTCCGGCGGCGAGGCCCGCGCGCGTCCGACCGGCGACGGCAAGTTCGCCAACAAATTCGGCAACCGCCGGTTCGAGGGTCCGCGGCGCGACGGCGCCCCCGGCGGTCCGCCGGCCGGCGGCGCGCCGCGCGGCGACGGTCCGCGTGGCGACGGGCCTCCGGCGGCGGGCGAGCGTAAATTCGGCGGCGGCGGTCCGGGCGGCGAGCGCAAGTTCGGCGGCGGCGGCGGGCCGCGCGGCGACCGGCGCGGCGGTCCCGGCGGCGATTTCCGCGGCGAGCGCCGCGGCAACGACCGCGACCGCATGGGCGGGCCCGAGACGCGGCTGGTGGCGAGCACCGAGAAGAAGGGCGACAACACCGCCGACTCGCCGTTCGCCAAGCTGCTCGAGCTCAATCTCGGCCGCAAGAAGTAGCGCCAGCCGGACCTTCGCCGGCGATGGACGGGCCCGCGACGCTGCGTCTCGACAAGTGGTTGTGGCACGCCCGCTTCTTCAAATCCCGGGCTCTGGCGACCAAGGCGGTCGAGCGCGCGCCGTTCCGCGTCGACGGCAGGCGGGTCGACAAGGCGCACGCCCTGGTCGCGCCGGGCATGGTGGTGACCTTCGCGCTGGGGCCCCGGGTGCGGGTGGTGCGAGTGCTGGCGCTGGGCGTCCGGCGCGGGCCGGCGCCGGAGGCGCGCGCCCTGTACGAGGACCTGTCGGACGGCGCGACCGCCGCCTGAGGCGCCGCCCGGGGCGCGGGCTGTTGCGCGCGTGGGCGCGTCGCGGTAAGAGCGCCGGCCTTCAAGCATTTCCGCGCCGCGGCGCGTTTGTGGAGCCATCGATGGCCTACGTCGTCACCGAAGCCTGCATCAAGTGCAAGTACATGGATTGCGTCGACGTCTGCCCGGTCGACTGCTTCTACGAGGGCGAGAACATGCTCGTCATCAATCCGGACGAGTGCATCGATTGCGGCGTGTGCGAGCCGGAATGCCCGCCGGAGGCGATCCGCCCGGACACCGACGGCGACCAGACCCGCTGGCTGGAGATGAACCGCGAGTATTCGGCGCTGTGGCCGAACATCACCCGCAAGGGCGAGGCCCCGGCCGACGCCGACGAGTTCAAAGGCCTGCCGGACAAGTTCGCCAAACTGTTCAATCCGAACCCGGCCAAACGCTGATTTCTCACGAGGATGCGACAATTCGGCGTAGTCGACGTGCCGGTTGTCGCGTGTTGAAATAAACTTACTTAACAATCAGAATCGGTGAAATCCGACGCCGTATTTCGCCTCTTTTCTGCACAAATCGGCCTTTGATTGCGTGTTTGGGCCGCGAATTTGACGGACCATTGCGGCGTGCGCATGGATTTTCGCGCATGGCCGGTCTCGAACGTTGCTTTTTTGCAACATTCGTCGGGACTCCCTCCCGGTTTCGTGGTAAAAGGTAAGGGCTTGACGATGGTCCGTGGGGACCTTCTCCAGCCCGGTCCAACCGGCCGGCCAACTCAGTGCAACGGGCGCGAAAAATAACCGCTCCGGCGGCGGGGGATGTTTGTCCCTGACGGAAAGCGCCCGTACACGATCGAGCTGGTCGAACCGAGGATCGGGAAGGTGGAGGGCGGTGGCGACGCCGCCGGATCGACGCCGGGCGCCGTGTGCTGAGAGGGACGGAAGATGGCCACGAAAAAGAGCGTGACCGCGGCGAAGGCGCGCGCGGCGGTCAAGGCGTCGGCTCGCAAGCCCGTCAAGGGCAAGGCCGACGCGGGCAAGGGCGCGACTTCCAAGGCGGCCCGTACGGCCACCCCGCCCCGGCGGGATGTCCGTGCCAAGGCCGTCAAAGCCATCGGACCGAAAGCGAAAACCCTCATGAAAACCGACAAGACGCAGGCCGTGAAGGCCATCGCCGCCAAAGTCGCCGCCGCCAAGGCGTCCGACAAGACGGCGGCGCGCGCCCCCGTCACCAAGCCGACCCTCGTGAAGGCGGTCGCCACGCCCGTCGTCGTCGCCAAGCCGGCCGCCGCCAAGGCCGCCGCGCCCGTGAAGGCCGTCGCGCCGGTCGAGGTCGCCAAGCCGGTGGTCGTCGCCAAGGCGCCGGAGATCAAGGCCGTCGATGTCGTGTTCGACAAGGGCGATTTCGTCGTCTACCCGGCGCACGGCGTCGGCCGCGTCGTCGACATCGAGGCGATGAAGATCGCCGGCACCACCATCGACGTGTTCGTGATGTCGTTCGAGCAGGACCGCATGACGCTGCGCGTGCCGGTGGCGAAGGCGAAGTTCTCCGGCCTGCGCAAGCTCAGCTCGCGCAAGATCATGGACAGCGCGCTCACCACGCTGAAGGGCCGCGGCCGCATCAGCCGCGCCATGTGGAACCGCCGCGCCCAGGAGTACGAGGCCAAGATCAACTCCGGCGACCCGGTGTCGATCGCCGAGGTGGTGCGCGACCTGCACCGCAACGCCGGCCAGCCCGACCAGTCGTACAGCGAGCGCCAGATCTACGAGGCGGCGCTGGACCGGCTGGCGCGCGAGTTCGCCGCCGTCGAGCGCATCGACAAGGAGCAGGCGACCGAGAAGCTGACCTTGGTGCTCAACGCCGCGCTGATGAAGCAGGCCGCCTGAGCCCGGGTTTCCTGGGAGATCCGAGACGGGCGGCCGCGAGGCCGCCCGTTTTCGTTGGCGCGACCCGATCGTCCGCGTAAATATATTGATTAATTCAATCAATATTGACGACATGAGCGCCGGGCGCGACGCTAACGTCGCTACACCGCTACACCGCTACACCGCTACACCGCCACACCGCCACACCGCCACACCGCCACACCGCCACACCGCCACACCGCCACACCGCCACACCGCCACACCGCCACACCGTCGCCCGGAGTCTCGCGATGAAAGCCCATGTCGAGATGTTCGCCGGCTACAACGCCTGGGCCAACCGGCGCCTGTACGAGGCGGCGGCGACTCTTAGCGAGACGCAGTACCACGCCGATCGCGGCGTCTTCTTCGGCTCGATGCACGGCACGCTGAACCACCTGCTGGCGACAGATCTGATCTGGATGCGGCGATTCACGGGCGAAGGGCCGGCGCCGGACCGGCTGGACGCCATCCTGTTCGACAATCTCGACCAGCTGCGCGCCGCCCGCGAGAACGAGGACCGCCGCATCGTCGACTGGGTCGCGGGCCTCGACGATACGCGGCTGGCCGGCGTCATCCGCTACCGCCGCGTCAGCACGCCGGACGAGTACGTCCAGCCGCTGATGCCGGCGCTGGCGCACTGGTTCAACCACCAGACCCACCATCGCGGCCAGGCGCACACCATCCTCACCGGCCTGACCGGCACCGCGCCGGAGCTCGACCTGCTTTTCTACCAGCGCCAGGTGGCGGCGTAGGCCGGCCACGCTGGGCCCGCTTCGTCATCCCGAGCGCCGCGAAGGATCCTTCGGCGGCGTGCGATGCGGGAAGGATCCCTCGCCGCGCTCGGAATGCCGCCGGGGGCGCGGAACGGCGGTGCCGGGATCCGACGGCGGTATCGGCCGCCGGACGGCGGTGGATGAATCCCGACGGGCGTCTCGTGTAGTCTGACGGCCGGATGACCGGCGCTCCCCTATTCGTCCCGTTGCGGCGACCGAAGCGGATCTGGGCCGTGGCCGCCGTGCACGGCGCCGCGGCGCGTCTGCGCGCCCTCGGCCGCATGGTCGGGGAGCGCGCCGCGGCGGGCGATGCGCTGGTGTTCCTCGGCGACGTGATTGGCGGACCACCCGGCGGCGAGGCGCGCGAGGCGGGCATCGACTCCGGCGCGGCGCTCGACGCGGCGCTGGCGTTGCGCCGGCAGATCCTGGCGCTGCCCGGCGCGCGCGCCTGCGACGTCGCCTATCTGCGCGGCGCCCAGGAGGAGATGTGGAGCAAGCTGTCGGAGCTGCAGTTCGCGCCGGCGCCGCGCGACATCCTGCGCTGGATGGCGCATCGCGGCGTCGCGGCGACGCTTGAGACATACGGCGGCGCCGACGCGCTCGACGAGGGCGCGCGCGCCTGCCGGGAAGGGCCGATGGCGATCGCGCGCTGGACCTCGACCCTGCGCCAGGAGGTCCGCGCCCGGCCGGGCCACGCCGACGCGATGGCGGCGATCCGCCGCGCGGCGCTGACGGAGGACCGCAAGGTGCTGCTGGTCAACCACGGGCTCGACGCCACGCGGACGCTCGAGCGCCAGGGCGACGCGTTCTGGTGGGGTGGCCCGGCGCCGTTCGAAACGATCCTCCAACCCTACGGACCGGTCCGTCGCGTCGTGCGCGGCCGGGCGGCGGGGCATCCCGGCGTGGTCGAGCGGCCGCACACGCTGACGCTCGACGCCGGCTGCGGCTTCGGCGGCCCGTTGCTGTGCGGATTGCTGGACGGCGACGGCGCCGTTTTGGACGTTCTCCGCGCCTGAGCAGGCCGGGGGTGTTGCGGCCGGCGCCGCCGCTCCCTACGTCAAAGGCGTGGCGCGGCGTTTGCTTCGGACGAGGCGACCGTGGTGCCGGTTTCCGCAACGCGACGGCGGCGCGGCGGCTGGCACGGATCATGAACAAGACCATCGCTCCGTCGCCTTGACGGGGTATGGGCGGGGGTCCATATGGTGCGCCGCTTCCGCGACCCGGGGATCGCGACGGGCGATGCCTCCAAGCCTTTGTGGAACCAATGAATCTCACCGTTAGCGGCAAACAGATCGATGTCGGCGAGGCGCTGCGCGGCCACGTCGTGGACGCGCTCCAAGCCGCCGTCGGCAAGTACTTCGACGACGCGCTGGAGGGCGATGTCACCTTCTCGCGCGACGCCCATCAGTTCCGCTCGGACATCGCCGTCCATGTCGGGCGCAATATCCTGGCGCACGGCCATTCGCTGGCGAACGACCCCTATCTGGCGTTCGACGCGGCCTGCGAGAACGTCGCCAAGCGGTTGCGCCGGCACAAGCGCCGGCTGCGCGACCACCGCGCCAGCGCCGCCCGGCAGAGCGAGGAGATCGAGGCGCGCTCCGCGGTGCTGGCGATCGAGCGTATCGAGGCCGCCGACGACGCCGCCGAGGGCGAGTCGGGCCACGACGCCCTGGTGATCGCGGAGATGACGACGTCGGTGCAGACGCTGACGGTCGGCGAGGCGGTGACCCGTCTCGACCTCGGACAGCTGCCGGCCCTCATGTTCCGCAACCGCGGCAACGGCCTGTTCAACATGGTCTACCGGCGCGCCGACGGAAACATCGGCTGGGTCGACCCGCAGAACGGCCGCGACGGCTGAAAGACGAACCGCCCCGGACGTCCCACGCCCGACCAACGACGGAAAACCGCCCGCCCATGGAACTCAACGATCTCCTCGGCCCCCGCTCGGTGATCGCCGATATGCGCGCCGGCACGAAGAAGCAGGCGCTGCACGAACTGGCGCTGCGCGCCGCCGAGATCACGGGCCGCAACGAGAGGGCGATCTTCGACGTGTTGCTCGAGCGCGAGCGGCTGGGATCGACCGGTCTGGGCGGCGGCATCGCCATCCCGCACGGCAAGCTCGCGGGCCTCGACCGCCTCCACGGGGTGTTCGCGCGCCTGGTCACGCCGATCGACTTCGAGGCCATCGACCAGCGTCCGGTGGATCTGGTGTTCATGCTGTTGGCGCCGGATTCGGCCGGCGCGGACCACCTCAAGGCGCTGTCGCGGGTGTCGCGCGCGCTGCGCGACCGCGCCCTGGTCGAGAAGATCCGCGCCACCGACCGCGCCGACGCGGTCTACGCGCTGCTGATCGATCCCGTCAGGCCGCCACAGGCGGCCTGACGCTCGTTTCCCTCCGCCCGTTCCTAGTGGACGAGCGCCGGCTCCATGTCGTTCTGACGCACGATGGTCTGCGCGATCTCGATCGAGGTCGCGCCCGCCAGCGGCCGTCCGTCGGCCGCGAACACGCCGATGGCGTGCTTGCCGTCGGGCAGCGTGATCGGACGCAGATACGCGATCTGGTCGGCGCCGAACGCCGCGAACTCCGCCGACGTGAGCGTCTTGAGGGGGGACTGTTCCAACATTTCTACCTCCTGCCGCTGGACGCCGCGGGTCAGCCCGCGACGTCGATCGTCTTGCCGCGCGCCTTGTCTCTGGCGCCGGTCTCGATGCGGATGGTCTTCACCTTCGGTTCGACGGCCGGCCGCGCGAGATCGATTGCGAGAAGCCCGTTGTCGAGCTTCGCGCCGACGATCTCTATGCCGTCGGCCAGCATGAAGGCGCGCTGGAACTGCCGCGCGGCGATGCCGCGGTGGAGGTAGACGCGTTCCGGTTCGTCCTTTTGCCTGCCGCGCACGTTGAGCTGGTTCTCGACCACCTCGACGGCGAGGTCGTCGGACGCGAAGCCGGCGACCGCGAGCGTGATGCGCAGACCGTTCTCGCCGATCCGCTCGATATTGTAGGGCGGATAACCGTCCGACGCCGCTTTGGACATGCGGTCGAGCGAGCGTTCGAACTGGTCGAACCCGAGCAGGAACGGCGAATTGAACAGCGAGACGCGAGTCACGAAGACCTCCCTCCATCGAGCGAATGGTCCAACGAAGGCCCCGAAGGCGCCTCCGCACGGTTGATGTGGTCATGACGACCCGCGAATCAAGTCCCGGCCGGCCCGGCGTGGCCCGTTCCGGAGGCCGGACCGGCGGGTCCGCCGGCGATTGACCGGGCCGGCCGGCCGCGGTTCGATCCCGTCCCCGCCCGCCGGAGCGCCGCCATGACAACCCCAGCCAACGTCTCGGTGTCGATCGACGCCGGCGTGATGGTCCTGACGATGGATCGTCCCGAGAAGAAGAATGCGCTCACCCACGCCATGTACGCCGGCCTCGACGCGGCCCTGCGCGCGGCCGAGGACGATCCCGCTGTCCGCGTCGTGATGATCACCGGCGCCGGCGACGCCTTCACGGCCGGCAACGACCTCGGCGATTTCGCGGCCTCGCCGCCGGTCGACCGCGAGGCGCCGGTGTTCCGCTTCCTCGAGGCGATCGCCGGCGCGCGCAAGCCGCTGGTCGCCGCCGTCAACGGCCTCGCGGTCGGCGTCGGCACGACCATGCTGCTGCATTGCGACCTGGTCTACGCGGCGCGCTCGGCGGTGTTCTCCGCGCCGTTCGTGAACCTGGCGCTGGTGCCGGAGGCGGCGTCGTCGCTGCTGCTGCCGCGCGCCATCGGGCGCCCGAAGGCCGCCGAACTATTCCTGCTGGGCGCGCGGTTGACGGCGGTCGAGGCGGAGGCCGCCGGGCTGGTCGGCGCGGTGTTCGACGACGGCGCGCTGCGCGGCGAGGCGATGGCGCGCGCCCGCGCGCTCGCGGCGCGGGCGCCGGGCGCGGTGCGCGCCACCAAGGCGCTGATGAACCGCGGCGACGAGCCGGTCGTGGCGCGCATGGCGGCCGAGGCGGCGGTGTTCGCCGAACGGCTGCGTTCGCCCGAGCTGGCCGAGGCGGTGCGCGCGTTCATGGAGAAGCGGGCGCCGGATTTCAGCCGCGCCTCGTGACGGCGCGCGATCGGAGGAGTTGGGAATGTCGGCATCGGGCGCGAAGTTCGGCGGCAAGATCGGCAGGACCATCCGCGATTCGGTCGCGTGGTGGCCGCAGGAGGCGAAGCGGCCGGGGCGCGCGCCGAACATCCTCGTGGTGTTGTTCGACGACGTCGGCTTCTCGGATTTCGGCTGCTACGGCTCGCCGATCGCGACGCCGACCATCGACCGTCTGGCGGCGGAGGGGCTGCGCTACACCGGCTTCCACACCACGGCGATGTGCTCGACGACGCGCTCGGCGCTGCTGACGGGACGCAACCACCATTCGGTCGGCGTCGGCTGCCTCGCCAATTTCGACAGCGGCTTCCCCGGCTACCGCGGCAAGATCGCGCGCGAGGCCGGCACGCTGGCCGAGATGCTGCGCCCGCACGGCTACCGCAACTACATGGTCGGCAAGTGGCACGTCACGCCGCTGACCGAGACCGGCCCGGCCGGGCCGTTCGACGGCTGGCCGCTGGGCCGCGGCTTCGACCGCTACTACGGCTTCATGGACGCCGAGACCGACCAGTACGCGCCGGAGCTGGTGCGCGACAACACGCCGGTCGATCCGCCGGGGACCTTCGCCGACGGCTACCATCTGACCGCCGACCTGGTCGACCAGTCCATCCGCTACATCGCCGACCACACGGCCGACAAGCCGGACGCGCCGTGGCTGCTGTGGCTGGGCTTCGGCGCCTGCCACGCGCCGCACCAGGCGCCGGCCGACCTGATCCGCCACTACGACGGCGTGTTCGCCGGCGGCTGGGACGCCGAGCGCGAGCGCCGGCTGGCGCGGCAGATCGAGATGGGAATCGTGCCCCCGGGCACCAAGCTGCCGCCGCGCAACGACCGGGTGCAGGCGTGGGCCGAGCACGGCGCCGACGAGCGCCGCCTGTTCACGCGCCTGCAGGCGGCCTACGCCGCCATGCTCGACCACGCCGACCGCCACATCGCGCGCCTCGTCGGCTTCCTCGAATCGGCGGGATTGCGCGACGACACGCTGATCCTCGTGCTGTCGGACAACGGCGCCAGCCAGGAGGGCGGGCCGTTCGGCATGGTCAACGCGATGGGCCCGTACAACCTCAAGCCCGAGCCGATGGAGGAGAAGATCCGCCGCATCGACGACATCGGCGGGCCCGACACGCACTCCAACTTCCCGCTCGGCTGGGCGATGGCCGCCAACACGCCGCTGCGGCGCTACAAGCAGAACACCCATGGGGGCGGAATCCGCGATCCGCTGGTGGTGTCGTGGCCGCGCGCCATCGCCGACCGCGGCGCGCTGCGCCACGGCTTCCGCCACGCCACCGACCTGACGCCGACGATCCTCGATCTGCTCGATTTAGCGCCGCCGGCCGAGATCGCGGGCGTGCCGCAGATGCCGCTGGAGGGCGAGAGCTTCGCCGCGAGCCTGACCGACCCGGCCGCGCCGGCGCGCAAGCGGCCGCAGTATTTCGAGATGTTCGGCCACCGCGGGCTGTGGCGCGACGGCTGGAAGGCGGTGGCGTTCCACGCCCCGGGCACGCCGTTCGAGGACGACAAGTGGGAGCTGTTCCATCTCGACCGCGATTTCGCCGAGACCGACGACCTGGCGGCGAAGGAGCCGGCGCGTCTGGCGGCGCTGGTCGAGGAGTGGTGGCGGCAGGCCGAGGCCTGCCAGGTGCTGCCGCTCGACGACCGCTTCGCGCCGCGTTTCGCCGAGAACGCCACGCGCTACCACGGCAAGCGCACGCGCTTCGCGTTCCACGCCGGCATGGGCCACATCCCGACCGACGTCGCGCCGGACGTGCGCAGCCGCGCCTACCGGATCGAGGCCGACGCGCGCGTCGAGGCCGGCACCGAAGGCGTGCTGATCGCCCATGGCGACGCCACCTGCGGCTACAGCCTGTTCGTGCGCGAAGGCCGTCTGGTGCACGATATGAACGTCGGCGGGGTCCACGTCACGGCGGTGTCGGACCGGCCCATCCCGCCGGGCGACCGGAAGCTGGGGGTGCGCTTGCGGATCGTCCAGGGCAAGCGCGTGGCCACGCTGCTGATCGACGGGCAGGCCGCCGGATCGGCCGAGAGCCCGTGGGGCTTCCACAGCTTCATCTCGTGGTCGGGCCTCGACATCGGCCGCGACCGCGGCAGCCCGGTGGGCGACTACGCGGCGCCGTTCGAGTTCACCGGCCTGCTGCGCCGCGTCGACGTGGTGATGGACGACGACCAGGCGCTGGACGGCGAGGCGGTCGGCAACGCCGAGATGGCGCGGCAATGACGGCGCGCGCCGCCACGCCCCGCGCTACACGACGGCCGCGCCTGCCCGCCGCCGCGCCGCTCCAAGCGCCAGCGGTCGCGACGCCGGTCGCCGCCGCGCCGGCGACCGGCGGCTGCGGCGCCTGGGCCGGTCCGCCGCGCTTCCTGTTCGTGCAGGCCAACCAGCGCTGCAACCTGCGCTGCGGCCACTGCGCGTTCTGGAGGCGCGACGACAAGGACCGCGCCAACTACCTGTCGGCCGCCCGCCAGCGCGAGATCTTCGAGGAGTTCGCCCAGCTCAACCCGCGCGGCGGGGTGGTGATCTGCGGCGGCGAGCCGATGCTCGACCTCGAGGAGTACTTCTTCATGGCGCGCGAGTGCCGGCGGCTGGGGCTGAAGGGCATCTCGGTGGTCAACGGCACGCGCATCCGCTCGGCCGCGACGGCGGAGCGCATGATCGCCGAGGGGCCGCACGAGATCTCGATCTCGCTCAACAGCCACGATCCCGAGGTCCACGACCGCACCCGCGGCGTGAAAGGCGCGTTCGACAAGGCCGTGCGCGCGCTGCGCCTGCTGCTGGAGGCGCGGCGCAAGGCCCCGGGATCGACCACGCGGATCTACGTCATGGGGCTGATCTTCGACGAGAACTGGCGCGATCTCGAGGTTTTCTACGACTTCGTCCTCAACGATCTCGGCGCCGACAAGCTGAAGCTCAACTTCCTGCAGCCGTCGTTCGGCGAGGACGGCGAGGTCGACGCCTTCTTCCGGGACCGCCACGGCGTCGATCCCGACGGCGTCGTCGCGGTCATCGCGCGCTGCGACGAGCGCTTCGGGCTCGGGCTCAACCCCGTGTGGCTGGGGCAGGTCGGCATGTACTTCCGCTCCCTGGCCCGGGCGCGCGACCTCGACCGCGGATGGCGCGCCGGCGCCGCCACCGAGGAGCACATCTGCGACACTTACGAGCGCAACATCATGGTCGACCAGTACGGCTTCGCGCGGCTGTGCTTCTCCGGCGTCTACCGCGGCGAGCGGCTGGAGGCGCCCGGCGACCTGCGCCGCTTCTGGTACGGCGCCGGCGACGTGCGCGCGGCGATGCGCGGCTGCAACCGCGTCTGCGGCATCAGCCACAGCGTCCGGCGCGAGGCCAGCACGCTGGCCGGCGAGCTCGAGAAGCGCTGGGCGCTGCTGGCGGCGCCCGGCGGCTGAGCGCGATGCCGCCACCGTCCCGGCGCGCGGCGCGCCGCGCGCGCGTCTCCGTCGTGGTGCCGACCTACAACCGCGCCGCGCGGCTGGCGGCGCTGCTGCGCTGTCTCGAGGAGCAGCCGGCGCCGTCGTCCTTCGAGGTGCTGGTGTGCGACGACGGCTCCACCGACGGCACGCGCGAGGTGGCGGCGCTGTTCGGACGCCGCCTGCGGCTGCGCTACCTGTTCCAGCCGGACGAGGGGTTCCGCGCCGGCGCGGCGCGCAACCTGGGCATCGACGCCGCCAAGGGCGACCTGGTGCTGTTCCTCGATGACGACCAGCTGGTGGCGCCGGATTTCCTCGACGCCCACCGGCGCGCGCACCGCGACGCCGCCGGTCCCGCCCTCGTTGTCGGCCCGCGGCACCGCGCCGACGCGTTCGACCGGCCGCCGGCCTCGGTGGACCGGATCCGCGCCTATCCGCAGGACAGCCGCGCCGTGGAGATCGGCCCCGACGGCGAAGGATTGGCGGCTTCGCCCCATCCCTGGGCGCACGCCTTCAGTTGCAATCTATCATTGCCACGCGCGGCGGCCGCGGCGGCGCGCTTCGACGCGGCGTTCTCCGGCTGGGGCCTGGAGGACGTCGAGTTCGCCTACCGCGCCCTCCGCGACGGTCTGCGGCCGGTGGCCGCGCCCCGCGCGCCGACCCTGCATGTCGACGGCGGCGCGTTGCGCGATCCGTTCGAGACCTCGTTGCGCGGCGGCGACGCCGATTTCGGATCTTGGGTGCGCAACTGCGCCCGGTTCCACCGGCTGCACGGCGCCGATCCCGCGGTCGACGCCTTCGTGCGGCACCAGCTCTCGTATTTCACCCACGACGCCGCCGCCGGACGCTGGCGGCGCGATCCGCTGCCGCGCCACGATCCGGCCGCCGTGCTCGCGCGCGAGCGCCGGAGCGTCCGCGCGGCCGGCCCGCCACCCGCGATTCCAACGACACGAAAAATGCGTTAGCGTCGATGCTTGTCTGGAGGGGTGCGTCGACGTTGGGGCGCGCGCACCGCCGCCGGCGACGTCTGCGAATCGACCACCACAGCTCCGGAGCCGTCCATGAGAAAGCCCCTCGCCACCGCCGCCATGCTCGCCGTCCTGTTCCCGGCCGCGCTGCTGGCGCGTACGCTCGAGCTCGTCAACGAGTCGAGCGTGACGATCGAGCACCTCTTCGTGGCGTGGGCCGGCGATAAGGGCTGGGGCCCCGATCAGCTGGGGTCGAGCCGCGACGACATCGTGGCACCGGGCGCGAGCTTCAGGCTCAACGGCCTGGAGAAGGACACGTTCGACCTCAAGATCGTGACGCACACCGGCCAGGAATGCGTCATCGAGGGTGTCCACTTCCGCACCAACATGCGCTGGACCGTCACCGACAAGGTCCTGCGCGAGTGCAGGTGACGCGACGGCCGCGTCCTCAGAGCTGGAACGTCGCCAGCAACGGGACGTGGTCGCTGGCCTTCTCCCAGTCGCGCGCGTCCTTGACGACGCGGTAGCCGGACAGCGCCGGCCGCAACGCCGGCGTCGCCAGCACGTGGTCGAGCCGCCGGCCGCGGTCGGACAGCCGCCAGTCGCGGTTGCGGTAGCTCCACCAAGTGTAGAGCTTCTCGCTGGCGGGCGTGAACACGCGGGGCACGTCGACCCAGTCGCGGCCCTTCATCATGCGCTCGAACAGGTCGACCTCGACCGGCGTGTGCGACACCACGTCGAGCAGCTGCTTGTGGCTCCACACGTCGTGCTCCAGCGGCGCGACGTTGAGGTCGCCCACGGCGATGGCGCGCTTGCCCTTGCGCGCGCCCTTCTTGGGCGCGGCGTCGACGAACCAGTCGGCGATCTCGCGGTAGAAATCGAGCTTGTGGGCGAACTTGTCGTTGGCGTCGGGGTCGGGGACGTCGCCGCCGGCAGGGATGTAGAGGTTGTCGAGCGCCACCGGATCGCCGCCGATGTCGAGCCAGGCGCGCACGTGGCGGCAATCGTCGCGGCCGACACGGTGGTGGATCGCGCTGGCGCTGAAGGGCACGCGGCTGACGATGGCGACGCCGTTGTAGCCCTTCATGCCGTGAACGACGCGGTGCGGATAGCCGGCGGCCTCGAAGGCGGCGTGCGGGAACTGGTCGTCCGGGCACTTCGTCTCCTGCAGGCACAGCACGTCCGGCCGCTCCTCGCGCAGCAGGCGCTCGACGTTGCCGATGCGCAGGCGCACGGAGTTGATGTTCCAGGTGGCGATCGTCAACGGCATGGCGGATTCCCAGTCTCGCGGGCGCGGCGCGCCGGTTCAGTCCTCGCCGAACTTGCCATCGACCAGGGCGGCGAGCGCCTCGACCACCTCGGCGGCCTGCCGGCCGGAGGCCGACACCGCGATCTCGCTGCCGATGCCCGCGGCCAGCATCATCAGCCCCATGATCGACAGGCCGGACACCTCCTGTCCGCCGTGCGCGACGCGCACCGCGGCGTCGAACTGCGCCGCCGTGCGCACGAACTTGGCGGCGGCGCGGGCGTGCAGGCCGCGCTTGTTGGCGATCCTCAGCGCGCGGGCGGGGGCGTCGGACATCTGTCCGCCGTCAGCCGGCGTCGCGCGTCAGCAGACGCGACGCGACGGTGATGTACTTGCGGCCGGCGTCCTGGCAGGCGGCGACCGCCTCTGGAAGCTGCCGGTCGACGCGCACCCCGGCCAGCTTGATGAGCATCGGCAGGTTGACGCCGGCGATCACCTCGACCCCGCGCGGTCCATGATCGAGATCGCCAGGTTCGACGGGGTGCCGCCGAACATGTCGGTCAGCACCACGACGCCGCTGCCGGAGTCGCATTCCGCGACGCGCTCGAGGATCTCGCCCCGGCGCTTCTCCATGTCGTCGTCCGCCTCGATGCACACCGCCGCCGTCTGCGACTGCTTGCCCACCACGTGCTCCAGCGCGGCGAGGAACTCGCGCGCGAGCTTGCCGTGGGTCACCAGCACCATGCCGATCATCGACGCTCCCTCGTCTTCTTCTCATCTGGCGCGGCGGCGACGGGCGCGCCGGGCGTCGTATCGATATCGCGATGCGTCAGCGCCACCGGCCGGTCGAGCCGGCGCAGCCGGTCGGCGAGCTGCTCCGCCACCACCACCGAACGGTGCCGGCCGCCGGTGCAGCCGACCGCCACGGTCAGGTAACTCTTGCCCTCCCGCTCGAAGCGGGGCAAGAGCGCCGATAGCAGCGACAGGATGCCGCCGAAAAACCGCTTGTAGTCGCGGTCGGCGACGACGTAGCGGCGCACTGTCGCGTTCCGGCCGTCCAGCCCGCGCAGCGCGGTCGACCAATAGGGATTGCGTAGAAACCGCGCATCGAACACTAGATCTGCCTCGCGCGGCAAGCCACGGCGGTACGAGAACGACGTCACGGCCACGCGCATGGCGGCGGCGGCGGCGGTGGCGAACTGTCCCAGCAGCAGCGACTTGAGCTCGTGCGGGCCGAGCTGCGAGGTGTCGATCGTCGAATCAGCGTGGTCGCGCAGCGAGCGAAGCACGCGGCGCTCGTCGACGATGCCATCCAGCACCGGCCGGTCGGCGGCGAGCGGATGCCGCCGGCGCGTCTCGGTGTAGCGCCGCAGCAGCACGTCGTTGTCGCAATCGAGGAACAGCAGGCGGGCATCGAGATCTGCGCGCGCTCGCAGCGCGCGGATACGCGCGACCACGCGTCGGACGTCGAAACCGCGGGTGCGCACATCGACGCCGATGGCCAGCGGATAGTCGTCGGGTTCGCCGTCGTCGTCGCTGTCCCCGGCCGGCCGCAGCAGGGCGTCGACCATCGCCAGCGGGAGATTGTCGACCGCGACGTAGCCGGCGTCCTCCAGCGCGCGCAGCGACGTGGCGCGGCCGGCCCCGGATAGGCCGGTGATCAGCACGACGCGCCGCCGCGGCGACGGCGCGGCGCGCGCCGAGGCGCGCGCTGGCTTGCGTCGCGCGACCTTCGACGATGTCCTCACGGATGGCACGGTCAAATCATGAGACCCGCGCGCCGCGCAGGGCAAGGCGAATCTTGGCCGGCGTCGAGGCCTCGAACGCCGCCAGCCGCAGCGCCGGAATGGCGATTCCCAGCAGCGTCTCGACGTGTGGCTCCGGCATCCGCTCGACCCGGTCGGCGGGCACGAGATCGACCAGCAGCGCGACCGCGGCGCTCTCGAGCGCCGCGTCGACCGGCAGCCGCAGAATGCCCGCGCCGCGGGCCTCGACCAGGCCCGCCAGCGCGGCCGGAGGGCTGGCGCGCAGGATGCCGTGGACGGCCTGCAGATCGACCCGGTCGTCGGAGACGAGGCGCGCGCCGGCGTCGATCATGCGCAAGGCGACGTCGGATTTCCCGGCGCCGGAGGGGCCGCGCAGCAGGGCCGCGCGCCAGCCGTCGGCGGTCGTCACCGCGACGCAGGTGGCGTGGATGTTCAGCGGCGGGTCCGCAGGCATGGGGAGACGCTGGCTCGGATCGGCGGCCCGCGTCAACCACGCCACTGTCTGGCGGCGGCAGCACCGCTTGGCGCCCACGCGCGGCGCGTGCGAGACTCGCGTGTCAACGCCCGCCGGAGATCCCGATGTACGCGCCGCCCCAGCCCGTCGCCGCCAGCGTCTTCACGCGCCTGCCGGAGCGCTTCCGCAAGCCGCGCCGCACGGCGTGGGGCGACGTCAACGCCGCCGGGATGGAGCTGGACTGCTTCCTCGAGGGTCCGAGCTTCGACCGTGCCGGCAACCTCTACGTCACCGACATCCCGTTCGGCCGCGTGTTCCGCGTCTCGCCGGCCGGCGACTGGACGCTGGTCACGGAGTACGACGGCTGGCCAAACGGACTGAAGATCCACAAGGACGGCCGCGTCTTCATCACCGACTACAAGCGCGGCATCGTCCTGCTCGATCCGGCGACCGGCGAGGTGACGCCGCTGATCGAGACCGCGCGGTCGGAGAGCTTCAAGGGCGTCAACGACCTGTTCTTCGCCGCCAACGGCGATCTGTACTTCACCGACCAGGGCCAGACCGGCCTGCACGATCCGACCGGACGGGTCTACCGGCACGCCGCCGACGGCCGGCTCGACAAGCTGGTGGACACCGTGCCGAGCCCCAACGGGCTGGTCATGAACCACCGCGAGAACGCGCTCTACGTCGCGGTCACCCGCGGCAACTGCGTGTGGCGCCTGCCGCTGATGGCCGACGGCCACGTCAGCAAGGTCGGATTGTTCATCCAGATGTCGGGCGGCCATGGCGGCCCGGACGGCATGGCGCTCGACGCCGAGGGCGGCCTGGTCGTCTGCCACATCGGCACGTCGGTATGGCGGTTCGACGCCGTCGGCCGGCCGACCCATGTCGTCGACGCCGGCGACGACATCTTCTGCACCAACATCGCCTTCGGCGTCGCCGACCCGCGGTCGCTCTACTGCGTGGTGTCGCGGGCCAGTCCGCGGTTTGGTTCCGGCACGATCCTGCGCGCCGAGATGCCGGTCGCCGGCAAGCCGATGTTCTCGCACGCCTGACGCGGCGCCGGCCGGCGCGGCCTCGACGGGCGCCGGTGGACGCGCCATATCTGACCTTGGATGGCCGGCGCGCGCGGACGCGGCGGCCGGAGCGGCCGGAGGAGACCGACAGGTGGATGGATCGCGGCCCGGATCGCTGACGGTCGCGCCGGCCTCGACCGGCGCCGACGCGCCGGTGGCGGTGCCGGCGCCGCTGGCGCGCGCCGTGCGGGTGCGCGTGCGCATCGTGACGGCGCTGGCGGTCGGCTTCCTCGCCGTGGCCGTGATCGCCGCCGGCGCCTTCACGATCACCGTCCTCGGCGCCGCCGACACCACGCAGTCGCTTCTGCTGGACCGCAACCGGCGCATGGTCGAGGCGGAGATCGAGTTCGTGCGCGGCCGCCTCGATCCGGTGGCGCGGCAGCTTGAGTTCGTCGCCGCGCTGGCGGGCCGCGGCCGGCTCGACACCGGAGACCCCGGCCAGATCATGGACGCGCTCGCCAGCATGGTCGAGCATATGCCGCAGATCTCGGGCGCGGGGTTCGGGGGGGGCGACGGCACGCTGCACAGGCTGCAGCGCGGCACGTCGAGCGGAAAGCTGCGGCGCGACAGCGCGCCCCTGGCGGGCGTCCCCGGCGCGGTCGAGCGCTTCAACGACCTGCGCAAAGCGCCGGCGACGTACTGGGGCGAGCTGTTGTGGAACCCGGTCCAGCGCCAGCCCGTGGTGAACGTGCGCACGCCGATCCTGCGCGAGGACGGCACCTTCCTCGGCGGCCTGGTGGCGACGGTCACGGTCGGCGACTTCTCGCGCATGGTCACCGACGCGGAGGGCGGCGGCGGCGACGCCAATTTCATCCTCGTCGCGCGCGAGCGGGTTCTGGCCCATCGTGGATTGACGGCCGGCGGGACGTTCATCCGCACCGAGGCGCGGCCGCTGCCGCGCATCGACGAGGTCGGGGACCCCCGTCATGGCGGCGATCTGGACGACGCCGGTGCGCAACCGGGCGTTCGACAGCGCGCTCGGCGGCCTCGGGCACGTCGTCGAGGTCCAGGGAAGGCGCTGGGTGTTCGTGTTCCGCGGGCTCGACGGCTACGGGCCGGACCGCTGGCTGGTCGGCCGCTACTTCCCGCTCGAGGACGCGACGCGCGAGGTGCAGCGCCTGATGCAGGGCGTCTGGGCCGGCATCGCGGTTCTGGCCGCCGCGCTGCTGCTGGCGGCGGTCATGGGCGTGCGCATGGCGCGCGACATCCGCCGGCTGGGCGCCGCCGCCGAGGCGATCGAGCGGTTCGAGTTCGAGGGCCCGCACGCGCCGCCGTCGCGCCTGAAGGAGATCGCCGAGGCCGGCGAGACGCTCGAGAAGGCGCGCTCGGCGCTGAAATGGTTCGGCGCCTACGTGCCGCGCCGGCTGGTGCGGCGCCTGATGGAGGAGGGCGAGGGCATCCTCGTCTCCAAGCGCCGCGACGTGACGGTGATGTTCACGGACATCGTCGGCTTCACGCCGCAGGCCGAGAGCATGGACGAGCACGGCACCGCCGACATGTTGAACCAGCATTTCGCGCTGCTCGGCGCCGCGATCGAACGCGAGCAGGGCGTGGTCGACAAGTACATCGGCGACGCGGTCATGGCGGTGTGGGGCGGCATCAAGCGCATGCCGGACCACGCCGACGCCGCCTGCCGCGCCGCCATCGAGATCGCCCGCATCGTGAGGATCGACAACGCCGAGCGCCGCGAGCGGGGCATGGCGCCGATCCGCCTGCGCGTCGGCCTCCATTCCGGACCGGTGATCATCGGCAACATCGGCGCGCCGGAGCGCATGAACTACACCGTCGTCGGCGACACGGTGAACGTCGCCAACCGCTTCGAGCAGCTCGGCAAGAGCCACATGCGCGACGACGAGGAGGTCATCGTGCTGGCCAGCGGCGACACCATCGCGGCGCTGCAGGATCCCGCCTCGATCGGCGTCGAGCCCGTCTTCATCGGCGAGGAGCAGGTCAAGGGGCGGGTCGAGCCCGAACGGGTCTACCGCCTCGCCTGACGGCGAACGCGCCGCGCGACCAGGAGGAAACCATGAGCCGTCTCTTCGGCGACATCCGCCAGCTCGGCTACGTCGTGCGCGACATCGACGCGGCGTTGCGCCACTGGACGGATGTCCTCGGCGTCGGCCCGTGGTTCTACGTCGAGCGGCTGCCGGTGGTCGACTTCCGCTACAAGGGCGCGCCGTCGGACGTCGCCATGTCGGTGGCGCTGGCGAATTCCGGCGACGTCCAGATCGAGCTGATCCAGCAGCGCAACGACGCGCCGTCGATGTACCGCGACTTCCTCGCCGACGGGCAGGAGGGCTTGCAGCATGTCAGCACGTGGCCGGAGGACTACGACGGCGTCGTCGCGGCGGCGCTGGCGGCCGGCCATCGGATCGGCCAGTCCGGCGCCACCGCGCGCGGCCCGTTCGCCTATTTCGAGACCGGGATCCTGCCGGGCACCGTCATGGAGATCGCCGAGCTGACGCCGACGCGCGCGCGGCAGTTCGCGGCCATCGCGGCCGCGGCGCGTGGCTGGGACGGAAGCGATCCGGTGCGGACGGTCTGGCCGCAATAGCGCCGTGGTTGCGTCCGGCCGGCCGTGCCCGTAAGGGTGGTCGCCGCCGCATCCATTCCCCGCTCCCGGTCCAGGTCCGACATGCCGCTCCAGATCATCGGCTTCCCGCGCTCCAACTTCGTGCGCGCCATCCGCATGCTGTGCCACGAGAGGGGAGTGCCCTACGAGTACGCGCCCGAGCCGCCGCATTCCGACGCTGTCAAGGCGATCCATCCGATCGGCCAGATCCCGGTGATGCGCCACGACGGGCTCGAGCTGTTCGAGTCGCTGGCCATCGCGCGATACATCGAGGACGCGTTCCCCGGTCCGCGCCTGACCCCGGCCGACCCGCGCGCGGCCGCGCCGGTCAACCAGTGGACGGCGTTCGTCGCCACCTCGGTCGACCAGTTGCTGATGCGCCGCTACGTGGTCGAGTACGCCTTCAACAAGGACAAGGACGGCAACGTCGTGCGGACCGAGATCGACAAGGCGGTCAAGCGCATGCCGAAGATGTTCCGCGTGCTCGACGCCGCCGTCGCGCCGGGCCATCTCGGCGGCGCGGCGTTCACCTTGGCGGATTGCTTCCTGGCGCCGATCCTCGCCGCCGCCGGGAACTTTCCCGAGGGCAAGGAGCTGCTGGCGGCGTCGCCGGCGCTGGCGGCCTATTTCGCCCGCGTCTCGGCGCGGCCGAGCTTCGTCGAGACCGCGAAGTAGCGCGCCGCCCGGCGGCGGCGCGCGTCGACCGGACCGGCTACTCGGCCGCCATCCGCAGGCTGGGCACCGGCGCGTGGGTGATCTCGCTCATGCGCGCGCACGTCGAAGACGCGGACCGTGAGGTCCGACAGCGCGGTGTTGGCCTTCATGCGCGCCACGATCGGGCCGGCGGCGTAGGCCTCGGCCGATTTGCGGTCGGCGAACAGGTAGATGCCGCCGCAACGCCGCTCGTCCTCGTCGTCGAGCCAGATCTTCCATTGCAGGCCGGCGACCGCGAGGAACTGCCTGGCGAGATCGTCGGTGTAGCGCGCCTCCCACTCGGCCTTGGGCATGTCGGGACGGCGGTAGTTGATCTGCACGATGACCATGGCGACCTCCCTGGACGCGCCGCGCCTTCGGGACGGGCGCGCGACAGTCAAGCCTAGCACGGTTCGCGGCGGCGGCCAGCCTCCCCGGTGCCGGCCGAGCCACGCGTCCGGCGACGGTCTGACGGGCGCGGCGCGCGATTGCGTGGGCGTGGGCGGCGGGCGACCTTCGACGAGGCCGTGCCGGGCGCCAGACCCGGGAGGCCGGAACCACGATGGAGGATCCGCCCATGCCGCTGCCCGCGGATGTCGACACCAGCACGCCGAAGCATCTGCGCGACAAGTACGCCATCGTCGGAGTCGGCGAGACGACCTACACGCGCGGCTCCGGCAAGACCACGCGCGCGCTCGGCAGCTGGGCGGTGCGCAACGCGATCGAGGACGCGGGCCTGAAGCCGTCGGACATCGACGGTATGCTGTCCTACCAGTCCGGCGACTCGACCTTCTCGCCGATGATCGCCGGCGACCTCGGCATCCGCCTGAACTTCTACATGGACGTGTTCGGCGGCGGCTCATCGACCGAGGCGCTGGTCGGCATGGCGATGGGCGTGATCGAGGCCGGCATGTGCAAGACGGTGGTGATCTTCCGCGCCATGAACGGCTTCTCGCAGGTCCGCATCGGCGGCACCGGCGCGCGCGCCGCCGCGCCGGTCAGCGGCGACATGCTGCACGGCCGCGCCTACGGCTGGCAGAGCGCCGGGCAGATGTTCAGCCTCACGTTCATGCGCCACATGCACGACTACGGCACGACGCCGGCTCAGGTCGCCGCCGTCAAGGCGATCCACAGCGAGCACGCCGGCAACAACCCGAAGGCGTTCTACAAGGAGCGCGTCACGGTCGAGGACGTGCTCAAGAGCCGTTACATCTGCAAGCCGCTGCACCTGCTGGACTGCTGCGTCGAGACCGACAACGGCACCGCGCTGATCGTCACCCGCGCCGACCGCGCCAAGGACTGCCGCCACACGCCGGCGCTGATCCGGGGCGTGGTCGGGCGCTGCAACAAGCCGCGCATGGACATGCACTACCAGCACGGCCCGATCTCGACGGTGGCCGGCCACTACGGCAAGGAGATCCTGTGGCCGAACGCCGGCGTCGGCCCCGAGGACGTGGACATCACCGGCTCGTACGACGCCTTCACCTTCACCACGATGCTGCAGCTCGAGGACTACGGGTTCTGCAAGAAGGGCGAGGGCGGCCACTACGTCAGCGACGGCACGATGCGGCTGGGCGGAAGGCGTCCCAACAACACCAGCGGCGGCCATCTCTGCGAGGGCTACACGCACGGCCTCAACATGGTGATCGAGAACGTCCGCCAGCTGCGCCACGACGTCGACGATTCATGTCCCGTCGGGCCGGACGGCAAGCGCCAGCACACCTACGACTACAGGCCCGGCGGCTGCCGCCAGGTGAAGGATGTCGAGGTGTCGGCCAATCTCGGCTGGGCCATGCCGGGCACGGGCTCGGCCATGGTCATGCGGCGCGGTTGAGGGAGGGACGCATCATGGCGATCAACGCGACCTATCTCGGCATGCCGCTCGAGATCAACGATCTCGACGTCGAGAACCTCGAGTACTTCAAGCATTGCGCGGCGCACGACTTCCACCTGCAGCGCTGCGACTCCTGCGGCCTGCTGCGCTATCCGCCGACCACGGCGTGCCCGTGGTGCGCCAGCCCGAAATCGACCTGGACTCGGGTCGAGGGCAAGGGCGCGGTGCATTCCTATTCCGAGGTGCACCACGCCATCCAGCCGGCCTTCAAGGCGCACACGCCGTATCTGATCCTGCTGGTCGACCTCGACGCGCAGAAGGGCAAGCCGACGGCCGACGAGGCGTTGCGCGTCGTCGGGAACCTCGCGACGCCGGACGGAAAGCTGGCGCCGCCGGAGATGGTGCGCTCGGTCGGCATCGGCACGCGCGTGCGCATGGTGTTCAGCGATGTCGCGCCGGGGCTCGCGATCCCGCAATGGACCATCGACGAGAAGGCCGCGCAGCCCGCCAAGCCGTGGCGCTATCCCGACTGAGGGAAGCGCCGAGGTCCTTCGCCGCGCCCGGGGCGCCGTGATCTACGCGATGCCGCCGTCGACCTGCAGGTTGGCGCCGGTGGTGAAGGACGAGGCGTCGCTGGCGAAGTAGAGCGCCGCCGTGACGATCTCCTCCGGTTTGCCGCTACGCTTGAGCGCGGCGGATTTGTTCATGCGGTGCTCCTCCGTCCAGGCGTCGGCGATGTCGGTCAGGAACCGGCCGGGCGAGATCGTGTTGACGCGCACCGTCGGGCCGTACTCGAACGCCATGCCGATGGTCATGGCGTTGAGCGCCGCCTTGGCGCCGGCGTAGGGGATGATCTCGGGGCGCGGCCGCAGGGCGCCGACGCTGCTGACGTTGATGATGCAGCCACCGCCCGCCGTCTTCATGCGGCTGCCGACCAGCGACGCCAGCCGGAACGGCCCCTTGAAGTTCAGCGACACTACGCGGTCGAACAGCTGCTCGCTGGTCTCCACCGAGGACGGCGCGATCGGCGAGCTGCCGGCGTTGTTGACGAGGATGTCGATCCTGCCGAACGCGGCGTAGGCGGCGTCGACCAGCGCGTCGAGCTCGGCCCAGCGCATGACGTTGCAGGCGTAGGGCAGGGCGCGGCGGCCCTTGGCGCGGACCTCGTCGGCGACCTTCTCGCAGGCGTCCATCTTGCGGCTGGCGATCACGATGTCGGCGCCGCGCTCGGCGAAGGCCAGCGCCATCTGCCGGCCCATGCCGCGGCTGCCGCCGGTGATGAGCGCCGTCTTGCCGGTGAAGTCGAATAGATCCTTGGCCATGCCGCGTCCCCCTCCACGCCCCGCGCGCGTGTCCCGTGCGCGCGGCGGCAGGCGCGCAGAGTAGGGCGGGCGGGCGTCGCGAGAAAGCCGTGCCGCCACTCCGCGGAGCGGGTATGCGGCGGTCCCGTGGCGCGGCTACGCCGCGGCGAGCGCCTCGCCCAACGTGCGGTGGAAATGCGCCACCGCGCTCTCGAACTTCCCGAAGGTGAAGACGTCGTTGGCGCCGCTGCCCAGCGCGCGCTGGATCGCCTGCACCACCTCGCGGTCCTCGGCGCCGCCGGTCTGGTCGACGAAGGCGGCGTCGCGCTTCACCTCCTCCGCCACCGCCGGATCGCCCAGCGTCCACGTCACCATGCGCGTGCGCGCCACGCCCACCGGCTCGAGCACCACCAGCTTGGCGTGGCGCGACAGCGCCGCGACCATGGCGTTGGGGAAGAGCTGGTAGACGTAGGTCAGCAGCCCGTCGACGCGGCGCTCCGTGTCCGGCACATCGGCGAGCTTGCGGATGCGGCGGAACGGGTAGGTGACGCGGCTGTTGCGGCCGAACGTCTCGATCACGTTCAGATTGTCGAAGCCGTAGGGGTAGAACGTGTCCTTGTGCGTGGCGCGGATGTGGTAGCCCTCTATGAAGCCCTCCATCACCAGCTTCCAGTTCGCCTCCATCTCGCGCTCGACGACGCTGAAGATCGTCCAGCCGCCGGGCAGCAGCGCCGGCACGTCGTCGGCGGGCGCGACGCCGGCCGGCCCGGGGTCCTGCGTCACCCACACGACGCCGCCGCGCTCGACGGCGCCCACCGGCACCAGCCCGTGGGCCTCCTTGTCGAAGCCGGGGAAGCCGTCCTCGCCCGGCAGATGGCTCAAGCGGCCGTCAAGCCGGTAGACCCAGCCGTGGTAGCGGCAGACCAGCGTGCGCGAGCAGCCCGTCCCGGTCGCCACCTGCATGCCGCGGTGGCGGCAGGCGTTGCGGAAGGCGCGCACCTCGCCGTCCTCGCCGCGCACCGCGACGATCGGCGTGCCGGCCGCCTCGCGGGCGACGTACGAGCCCGCCTCCGGCAGCGACGCCGACGGACAGAACGGCGTCGGGAAGCGTCGCATGACGCGCTCGATCTCGCCGGCCAGCCGCTCGGGCGAGCGGTAATTGTCGACCGGCTCGCGCCAGACCTCGGCGCCGAGATCGGTGGTGCCGCGATCGATGTGCTCGAGCACCCGGCGCGCCACGGCGCGGTCGTCCATCAGGCCATCCATGTCGCGTCTCCCGTCAATCCGCCTTCACGCCGTGCCGACCCACGCCCGAGGCGAAGCGCCGCGCGCCCGCCTCCGACTCGCCGGACTCGACCGCCTTCAATCCGAGCCTGAACTCGTTGAGCGTGGCGGCCTCCCAGCCGAGATCCCATTGCTCGATCGCCGACAGCCGGTCGCCGCGCATCGCCGTCTGCGGCAGCTTCGCCAACTCCTCCGCCAGAGCGACCGCCGCGGCCAACGCTTCGCCGGGCTCGACCAGCCGGTTCACCAGCCCGATGCGCTCCGCTTCGACGCCGGATACGCCCCGGCCGGTGAGGATCAGGTCCATCGCCCGGCTATGGCCGATCAGCCGCGGCAGGCGGATGGTGCCGAGATCGAGCAGCGGCACGCCGAAGCGGCGGCAATAGACGCCCAGGGTCGCGTCGCGCGCCGCCACGCGCAGGTCGCACCACAGGGCCAGCTCGAGCCCGCCAGCGACGGCGTGGCCTTCGATCGCCGCGATCACGGGTTTCGAGAGCTTCATCCGGGTCGGGCCCATCGGGCCGTCGCCGTCGGGCCGGCGGTGGCCGCGCTTGCCCTGCGCCGTGGCCTTCAGGTCGAAGCCGGCGCAGAACGTGCCCCCGGCGCCGGTCAGCACCGCGACGCTGGCGTCGTCGTCGGCGTCGAAGCGGCGGAAGGCGTCGGCCAGCTCGACCCGCGTGGCGTGGCCGACGGCGTTGCGCGCCTCGTGGCGGTCGATCGTGACCACGGCGACGGCGCCGCGGATCTCGTAGGTGACGGTCGGTTTGTCGGTCATGCCGCCATCATCACGCGGTCGCGCGCGTCGCGGCAAATGAAAGCGGCCGGGTTATGGGTGAAAAGTGTTCACCTATCGGCGGTGGTCTCCGCCAGCAGCCAGCGCTTGAACGCCGTCAATCCCGGGTGGGCCGTGTCGGCGCGGCGGTGGACCAGCCAGTAGCCGCCGGTGGGTTCGCTGCGCTCGAACAGGCGCTTCAATCCGCTGCCGGCGCGCTCGCGCGCCGAGAACAGCGGCTCCAGCCCGAGCGCCACCCCCGCGTCCTGCTCGGCGAGCTGCATGGCGGCGCCGAAACTGTCGACCCACACGACGTTGCGCGCCGTGAGGCCGGCCACCCCGGCGCCCGTCAACCAGATCGGCCACGCCAGCGGAAACGTCGTGACGTGGATCAGCGTGGCGTCGGCGAGATCGGCGGGCCGCCGCAGCCTCGCCCGGCGCCGCAGCGCCGCCGTCGCGACGGGCACCGCGCGCAGCTCCATCAGCCGCGTCGCCACGAGATCTGGCCAGCCGCCGTCGCCGACGCGGATGGCGGCGTCGAACGCCTCGATCTCGAGATCGGCGTGCCGGCTCGATGTCTCGATCACCAGCTCGATCCCGGGATGCGCCGCCATGAAGCGGCCGACGCGCGGGATCAACCAGTCCGAGGCGAAGAACGGCAGCGCCGCCAGACGCAGGCGCCGCCGCCCGCCCGGACCGTCGGCGGGCGCCACCGCGCGCGCGAGATCGGCGAAGGCGCGGCCGGTCGCGACCGCCAGCGTCTTTCCGGCCGCCGTCGGACGCACGGCGCGGTGCGCCCGCACGAACAGGCTCTTGCCCAGCGTGCGTTCGAGCGAGGTGATGCGGTGGCTGACCGCCGACGGGGTCAGATGCAGCGCGGCGGCGGCGGCCTTGAAGCTGCCCAGCCGCACGGCGGCGTCGAACGCCTGGAGCGCCGCGAGATCGGCGGCCTTGAGCTGGACGGCGGCCGGACGCGCCTCGACGGCGCGCGGCGCGGTGGCGGCGCGCATCGTCCGATGTCTGGTGGTTGACGTCGCAGACAACTACTTACCAACAATGCTTAGACCTAGTCACTGGCGCTTGCTCGCCGATACCTTTTGCGTAGCATCTATCACAACGATATCAGATGCGGGTTCGCGACGAGCAATTCGCGCGCTTCTAATCCTCTGAATTTTCTCTAACTTGTCACCAAGATCACCATAGTCCAAGATAGCAAATACGCCGTGATTTGTGCGTGAAGCGTCCTTGTAAATTTCAAGCTGCTTTTCGTATCCGTGAACAACGGTCCCTGAAGATCTTTTCATCTCGACAAGCACACGAGCGTTGTAGCCTTTCGAATATTTGAAGTCGATTGGCCCGCCACCCATGTTGGCTTCTGGCGATATGTCTATGTTGTTTGCTTTGCAAAAGCAGTCGGAGATTGCAAAGTACATGAGCTGAGCAGCTCGTTCTTTTTTGGGCTTACCGTCAGCCCAAAGCATTTCCCACAGATTACCGTTTTCGATGTGATGCTTGAACATGTCCATGGTGTCTACAACGACACGCTTGACCTCGCTGATACCCTTGCTGACGTCGTAAACGAGGTCAACTTTGAACTTCTCCTGCTCGCTTTGAAGGATGTCGCGCAGCGTGAAGTAGCCAAGCACGTCTTGGTTGGGGTCGTAGTTGCTAGCGTACTCTTTGATCGCATCTAGAAAAACTTGAAAAACATCTGCGGACTGAAGAGCTGCGCTCCGGAGGGCGGCTTTTCGGTCTGCAATGGTCGGTCGAACAATGCCGGAGAGCATGTCGTTGACCCTAGCGCGTATAGCTGCGTTGGCTTTGGTGGCGGCATCAATCTCCGACCAGTCGTTAGCGACGGGAAGCGCTCGGACCACGTCGATCGGGACAAAAACGATTGCGCGCTCGTTGCCGTTCGGCCACGTGTAATGCGGAAGTGCAACATCTGGAGCCGCGTCGGATCTCTTCACGGTTACACCGAACCGCACACAAAAGTCATGCGTCAGCTTTGCCAATTCCGGTTCTATGATACGCGAAGTGAGATCGCTAATCGTGTCCGGGCCAACCTGTTCCTCGAAAAATCCCATCAATGAGATCATCTCAGGGTCGCGGGCACCGAGATCTACGATTTCTTTGGCAGTGCGAAGGATGGCGTCCCTAAGCTCGCTCGGTCGTGAAGTACCGGCTCTGTCGCTCCGACCATAGCCTAATCCGTTGGCAGGCGGTTCCTTCAAGCTCAGGAGATTCTGTGCTCCCTTCCATGCTGCGTCGCCCTCACGGCTGCTTATGGCCAATAGGCGAACGACATTCTCAAAATGCTTCTTCAGGCGTTCGTAAGCATCCGTTCTGATTATCTCAATAGAAGATTTATCGAGAAGGATTGGGTCGACAAAAAGCTGCGTGTCAACGTTCAGAAACGGATCAAGAAAACCCGCATTCTTCAACTCCATTGGACTAACACCAAAGTAAGCCGAAAATAGTACTGGATTGGAAAAAGGTGCTGAAGCCATTCAGCTCACTCCCCGCCGATTCCGAAAGTGAGGTTGCCGGAAGCGGCGACATCGCGCAAGAGTTGCGAAACTCTCCCTTGGAGTTTCTCAATGACTATCCACTCCAGGACATTTTCCACCGATCGTCCGGCGCCTGGTTGGCGAGGACTTGGCCTTCTGTCAGTTTGGAGCTGTCGGACTAGTTGGCTTTGAATACTCGGTCTACAGCATCTGCAATGCGGTTGGCGAGCATGCCGTCATCTCGGTTGACGCACTGTGTGACGTTGATGTTTACGCTTGGCGTATAGGGCTGAGAGGAGGCGCAGGCCTAAACAGGCGGCTGGCCCCGGTGGATCGCTCCCTGGCCATCGCCGCCCGGCCGCCGCCGGCCGCGGCGCGTTAGTTCACCAGACGGTAGAACTTGGCGGCGTTGTCGCAGGTGATCTGCTTGGTGACGGCCGCCGGCAGATGCGCGAACTGCTCGGCGATGTACTTGTCCGATTGCGGCCACACGCCGTCGCCGTGCGGGTAGTCCGAGCCCCACATCAGGCTCTCGACGCCCATGTCCTCGATGATCTTCAGCCCGACGCGGTCGAACTGGAAGGTCGCCTTGCACTGGCGGCGCCAGTACTCGCTGGGCCGCATCTTCAGGCCGAGGTCGGTGAAGCGGTCCTCCCACTCGTAGTCCATGCGGTCGAGCGCGTAGGGCACCCAGCCGCAGCCGCTCTCGCCGAAGGCGACGCGCAGATTGGGGAAGCGCTCGAACACGTTGGCCGACATCATCGCCGCCAGGATGTTCACGAGGTTCATCTGGAAGCCGGAGACCACCGTGAAGAACACGCGGCGGCCGACCTGGCCGCCGTGCTTCTCGATGGTGTTCGGCGGCAGCGTCGGGAAGGTGTGGAAGTGCAGCGGCAGGTCGACCTCGTTGACCGCCTCCCACAGCGGATCCCACATCGGATGCCACATCGGCTCCATGTCCCACGAGCACGACAGCTCCAGCCCGCGCAGGCCGAGCCGGGCGGCGCGGTGGATCTCCTTCACGGCGGCGTCGATGTCGCCGTAGGGCAGGCAGGCCAGACCGATGTGGCGGTCGGGGTAGTGGCTGCAGAACGACTTCAGCCAGTCGTTGTAGATGACCATCATCGCGTTCGCCGCCTCGGGGTCGTTGAGGCGGCTGGCGGCGCCGAGGATGCCGTAGATCACCTCGGCGTCGACGTTGTCGCGGTCGAGGTCCTTGATGCGCAGATGCGGATCGGACACCCGGCGGATGTCCTTGGCGCCGTCGGCGTAGAGGCCGGTCTCGGCCATGACGTCGACGCGGTGGTGCTTGCCGGGCACGAATTTCTGGCCGGCCGGGCCGACGCCGTTCTTGAACCCGAAGCTGGCGCCGCTCTTGGTCACCCATTTCGGCCCCTCGGGCGTGTCGGTGACGAAGGGCATGCGGTCCTTCAACTCGCGCGGCGCCTCCGACGTGAACAGCTCCGGCGGCATCCAGGGCATGTCGAGGTGGCAATCGGCGGAGATGCGCTTGTACTGCATCGGACGGTTCCTCGCGGTTGGTTGACCGATCATAGCAGCGAATCGCGCCGCCGCCTCAACGCCTAGTCGCCCACCGGGGCATGCCCCGCGCGCAGGGCCGTCGTTCGCCGCGCGCGCGGCTCGCGGCCGCGCAGTCGAGGCGGCCGCGTCGACGGGCCCGAGCCGCCGCGCTAGCATCTCGGCAATCAGTTGGAGGAAACGGCGATGGCGTACGATCTCGTGGTCAAGAACGGGATGGTCGTGGATGGCTCCGGACTGCCGCGCTACCGCGCCGATGTCGGCGTCAAGGACGGCCGCATCGCCACCATCGGCCGCATCTCCAGCCCGGCGGACCGCGTGATCGACGCCGAGGGCCGGGTCGTGGCGCCGGGCTTCGTCGACGGCCACACCCACATGGACGCCCAGATCTTCTGGGACCCTCTGGGCACGAGCTCCTGCTACCACGGCGTCACCACCGTGGTGATGGGCAATTGCGGGTTCACGCTGGCGCCCTGCCGCGAAGCCGAGGCCGACCTGGTGTTCCGCAACCTCGAGCGCGCCGAGGACATCAGCCGGCAGGCCATGCTGGCGGGCATCAAGTGGCGTTGGGAGACCTTCCCCGAGTTCCTCGACGTGCTCGACACCCTGCCCAAGGGCATCAACTACAGCGGCTACATGGGCCATTCGGCGCTGCGCACCTACGTCATGGGCCAGCGCGCCTTCACCGACGCCGCCACCGACGACGACCTTAAGGCGATGTCGCACCAGATGCGGCAGGCGCTGCGGGCCGGCGCCATGGGCTTCTCGACCACGCGCAGCGTCAACCACCAGACCTCGGACGACAAGCCGGTCGCCAGCCGCTTGGCGACGTGGGAGGAGCTGGCGACGCTGGTCGGCGTCATGGGCGAGGAGAACGCCGGCATCCTCGAGATCGCCGGCGAGCCCACGGGCGCGATGCGGGAACGGGCGGCGAAATACTACACGGCGCTCAAGGACCTCTCGATCGGCACCGGCCGGCCGATCACCTTCGGCATGTTCTCGACCCGGCAGGCGCCCGGCGCGTGGCGGCCGTGCTTCGACATCGTCGACCAGGCGGCGCGCGAGGGCGGGCGGCTGTTCGTGCAGGTCCACAGCCGGGCGCTCAGCGTGCTGCTGTCGTTCGAGACCCACACGCCGTTCGACAAATGGGACGTGTGGCGCGACGTGCGCGCGCTGCCGCTGGACCAGCAGAAGGCGGCGCTGCGCGATCCGGAGACGCGCCGCCGGTTGATCGAGGTCGCCAACCGGCCCTACACGGGCCCGCAGGTCTACGGCACCGAGGCGCGGCCGCCGGAGTGGGAGTGGATCTACCTGATGGACAGCGTTGCCGGGCCGCACCGCTCGATGGCCGATCTGGCGAAGGAGCGCGGCGTCACGCCGGTCGAGCTGATGATCGACCTCGCGCTGGAGCGCGACCTCAAGCTGTTCCTGATCCAGCCCATCGCCAACGAGGACCAGGACCAGGCGCTGGAGATGATGAGGCATCCGCGCTCGGTCGTGACCTTCTCCGACGCCGGCGCGCACGTCTCGCAGATCATGGACAACTCGCTGCAGACGCATCTGCTCAGCCACTGGGTGCGCGAGAAGCAGGCCTTCACGCTGGAGGAGGCGGTCCGGCTGATCACCTACGACACCGCGACCCAGTGGGGCTTCCACGACCGCGGGCTGCTGCGCGAGGGCATGGCCGCCGACATCGTCGTGTTCGATCCCGCGACTATCGGCGCGCGCATGCCGGAGGTGGTCAACGATCTGCCGGCCGGCGCGCAGCGCCTGCGCCAGACCGCCGACGGCATCGACGCCACCATCGTCAACGGCCGGATCGTGCTGCGCGACAACCAGCCGACCGGCGAGCTGCCGGGCCGCCTGCTGCGCGGCCGCGTGCCGGGGTGAGCGCGGAAGCGGCGGCTACCGCAGATCCTTCGGATAGGCGATGAACGGCTCCCACGCGCGCGGACCGGTCGTGTTGCGGTCGCGTCCGGGGCCGGCTTTCGTCTCGTTGAACAGCGGCATGTAAAGCGCGCGGTCGGCGGCGGCGCCGCGCGTGTCGCCGACGGCCTCCTTGGCCCGCGCCCGCGATTCGTAAGGATTGTAGAGCGGATGGACGTAGTCCGGCGCCAGCCGGATCGCCTCCGAGAAATCGCGGATCGCCTCGCGGTGGCGCTTCAGCGCGAAATAGGCCTCGCCACGGCTGGCGAAGGCCACCGCGTAGCGCGGATCGAGCCGGACCGCGGTGTCGAAATCGGCCAAAGCGCCCGCTGGATCGGACGCGTCGAGACGCTGCGCCCCGCGATTGTGGAACAGCTTGGCGATGGTGGGCGCCAACGCGATGGCCGCGTCGAGGTCGCGGATCGCCGCCGCGACGCCGCCCTCGCGCCCGACCGCCCGGTTGTTCAGCGCGGCGGCGCGCTCGATCGGACCGGCGCGGCCGGAATCGATGACGACGGTGCAGGCGGCGCCGAGCCGTTCGTCGGGCGCCGCTACACGGACGCAGATCCGCACCGCCTCCTCGTAGCCCTGCGCCCGCGCGGATGGCGCGAGAACCAACGCCATCAGCGCGACGGTGGGCAACAAAGCGCGATTTGACGGCACTGGACGCACTCTCGGTTTCGGGTCGGCGGCGACGCGGAAGCGCGTCTGCGCGACCATACGCAGAGGGCGCTTCCGGCGTCTCTGAGTCCACCGGCATGGTGATTGCATCGGCGTCTGTGGATAAATCAACTTGACAATGAGCAATCACTCGTTCTACGACTCCTCGCATGAAGGAGTGATTGCTCAGTTTTTGCATCCGCATTTTGCGAGATGGCTGAGCCACAGGTTGAAACACCATGGTTAAGATGTTCTTCGTCGAGGAAAATCACGTGGCCCACAGCGGCGGCCTCTGGTACGCGCCGGGGATCCTCATGGTTGTCGAACCGAACGAGAAGGTCGACGTCTACGGCGCCCGCGACGGCGTTCCGGAGACCTTCAAGGGCCGCTTCACCTACGACGCTCTGGAACTCGACGCGCCGCCGGCAGGCCTGCTCTGCGCCGGCCATCTCGCGGGCCTCTCGCTGCACGAGATCGCGGGCACGCAGACCGCGCGCCGCGCCGCCAGGGGCCACGCCCCGGCCACCGCGACGGTGCTCCCTTTTCCGGTCGTGATGTCCGCGCGCCGCCCGGTCGTGGCGACCCGGACCGCCGCCTGAACCGCTCGCCCCGGTCGACGGCCTGACCGATACTCCTTCCGGAACCGGCGTCCCGAACGACGCCGGCCGGGAGGATGGAATGGGTAGAACTCGACGGCAAGGTGGCGATCGTCACCGGCGCCAGCCGCGGCATCGGCGAGGCCATCGCCCGGCTCTTCGCGCGCGAAGGCGCCCGCGTCGTCTGCGCCGCGCGCACCCTCAAGGAAGGCGACCACGTCTACGCCGGCTCGCTGGCGAGCACCGTCGAGGCGATCCGGGCCGATGGCGGCGCCGCGTCCGCCTTCGCGGCCGACGTGTCCGCCGAGAGCGACTGCGTGGCGCTCGCCGACCACGCCCGCGCGGCGTTCGGACCGGTCGACGTCCTCGTGAACAACGCCCCGCTCAACTACTACATCCCGACGGTCGACTATCCGACCAGCCGCTGGATGAAGGCGTTCGCCGTGAACGTCCACGGACCGTTCATGCTCTCCAAGGCGGTTCTCCCCGACATGGTCGCGCGCGGCGCCGGCGCCATCGTCAACATCGGCTCCGGCTCGGCGATCGGACCGGGCCGCGGCCCCTACGCCGACAAGACCGTGCGCGGCGGCGTGATGTACGGCGCCAGCAAGGCGGCGCTGGAGCGCCTCACGCAGGGGCTGGCGCAGGAACTCGCCGCGCATGGCGGCATCGCGGTGACCTGCGTGTCGCCGTCGCGCGTCGTGCCGACGCCGGGGACGATCCACCACAAGCTGGTCGACGGTATCGACGATCCGCGAGGCGAGCCGCCGGAGATGATGGCGCGCGCCGCCCTGCTGCTGGCTAGCGAGCCGGCCGCCAAGGTCAACGGCCGCGTCACCTACAGCCAGCAGATCCTCAAGGAGTTCGGCTGGATCGACCGGGCCGCCGGCCGCGGCGTCGACACCATGGGCTCGGGCTATTCGCAAATCTGACATGCGCGGCGCCGCGTTTGCGCCCCCGCGGGTTCCCTGACAGGATCGCGACGCCGGGCGCGGATTCCACCGCGTCGGCCAAGCGGCGCAAAGCCGCCAGAGCGCGCGGCGCCGGCCGCGCCCGTTGGGAGTGAACGCCATGAACGCGACAGCCGTGTCGCGCGCCGTGTCGGCCCTGCTGGTCGCCGTCGCGCTCGTCGTCCCGCAGGCCTTGGCCCAGAAGCAGGGCGGCACGCTGCGGGTCTCGCACCGCGACAATCCGCCGAGCGCCTCGATCCACGAGGAGGCGACGATCTCGACGGTGATGCCGTTCATGGGCCTGTTCAACAACCTCGTCCTGTTCGACCAGACGACGAAGCAGAACCGGCTCGACGGCATCGTCCCCGACCTCGCCACCGCGTGGAAGTGGGACGACACCGGCACCAAGCTCACCTTCACGCTGCGCGACGGCGTGAAGTGGCACGACGGCAAGCCGTTCACCAGCGCCGACGTCAAGTGCACATGGGACATGGTCCAGGGCCTGGGCGAGAACAAGCTGCGCAAGAACCCGCGCAAGCCCTGGTACTTCAATCTCAAGGAGATCACGACCAACGGCGAGCGCGAGGTCACGTTCCATCTGAACCGGCCACAGCCGTCGCTGCTGGCGATGCTGGCCGGCGGCATGTCGCCGGTCTATCCCTGCCACGTCTCCGCCGCGCAGATGCGCACCAAGCCCGTCGGCACGGGGCCGTTCAAGTTCGTCGACTTCAAGCAGAACGAATCGATCAAGATCGCGCGCAATCCGGACTACTGGAAGAAGGGCCGGCCCTACCTCGACGCGATCGAGTACACGATCATCGCCAACCGCTCGACCTCGGTCCTGGCCTTCATCTCCGGCCGCTTCGACATGACGTTCACCGCCGAGCTGACGCGGCCGCTGATGCGCGACGTCAAGGACAAGGTGCCGTCGGCTGTGTGCGAGCTGTCGCCGACCAACACCCAGAGCAACCTGCTGGTCAACCGCGAGAAGCCGCCGTTCGACGACCCGAAGGTGCGCCGCGCCATGGCGCTCAGCATCGACCGCGCCTCGTTCAGCCAGATCCTCGCCGAAGGCGACGACGCCGCCGGCGGCTCGATGCTGCCGCTGCCGCACGGGCAGTGGGGGATGCCGGCCGAGCTACTCCGGTCGGTGCCCGGCTACGATCCCGACGTGGCGAAGAACCGCGAGCAGGGACGCGAGATCATGCGCGGCCTCGGCTACGGCCCGGACAAGACGCTCAAGATCAAGGTCTCGACGCGCAACATCTCAAGCTACCGCGACGCCGCCGTGATCCTGATCGACCATCTGAAGCACGTCCACATCGAGGCCGAGCTCGAGCCGCTCGACACCAGCGTGTGGTACGCGCGCATGCTCAAGAAGGACTACTCGGTCGGCATGAACGTGCAGGGCGTCGGCGTCGACGATCCGGACGTCGTGTTCTACGAGACGTTCGGCTGCGGCTCGGAGCGCAACTACACCAACTACTGCAACAAGGACCTCGAGAAGCTGTTCGAGAAGCAGTCGACGATGACCGACCTCGCGGCGCGCAAGGCGCTGGTCGCGCAGATCGACAAGACGCTCCAGGAGGACGGGGCGCGGCCGGTGATCCTGCACGGCAAGGCCGTGACGTGCTGGCAGGCGCCTGTTAAGGGAGTGAACATGGCGGTCAACTCGATCTACAATCACTGGCGGTTCGAGGACGTCTGGATCGACCGCTGACGCGGGCCGGACCGCCGCGCAAACAAAAACGACGCCGCGCGCGCGGCGCGGACACGGGGAGGGGACGGCGCCTATGGGGGCCTATCTGGTGCGACGCCTGCTGCTGATGGTCCTGACGCTGTTCGGGATGTCGGTGGTCATCTTCGTGCTGCTGCGGATCGTGCCGGGCAACATCGCCGACATCCTGTTCGACTCGGCCGGCATGGTCGACGCGACGGAGAAGGCGAAGATCGTCGCCGATCTCGGGCTCGACCGGCCGATCGCGGTCCAGTACGTGGAGTGGATCGGCGGCCTGTTCCGGGGCGACCTCGGCTTCTCCTACGTCTCCGAGCGCCCGACGCTCGACGAGATCGCGCCGCGCATCCCGATCACCGCCAAGCTGGCGTTGCTGGCGCTGATCTTCTCGGTGGTGATCGGCGTGCCGCTGGGCGCGATCAGCGCGGTGCGCCAGAACACCGGCCTCGACTACGCCATCCGCGTGCTCAGCCTGAGCGGGCTGTCGCTGCCGTCGTTCTGGCTCGGCCTGCTGATCCTGATGGCCTTCGTGCGCTGGTTCGGCGACCTGCCGATCTACACCAAGCCGCCCGACACGCTGTGGGGAGAGATTCTGCTGCTGTCGGTGCCGGCCGCCGCGGTCGGTTTCCGCAGCTCGGCGCTGCTGGCGCGGCTGACGCGCTCCTCGATGCTGGAGGTGCTGCGCCAGGACTACATCCGCACCGCCCGTTCGAAGGGCGTGTCGGAGAGCGCGGTCAACGCCAACCACGCGCTGCGCAACGCGCTGCTGCCGATCGTCACGGTGATCGGCATCGAGGCCGGCTTCCTGATCGGCGGCCTGATCGTCACCGAGACGGTGTTCAACATCCCCGGCGTGGCCCGCTTCCTGGTCGAGGCCATCCGCTGGCGCGACTACCCGATGGTGCAGAACCTCGTGATGTTCATCGCCTGCGTCGTGGTGGTCGTGAACCTGATCGTGGACCTGCTCTACGGCCTGCTCGACCCCCGCATCCGGGTCGCGGACTGAGGACGGAGCGCAACCATGTCGCACACGCCCGAAATCTCCGCCGGCGACCAGGCTGCCGAGCTGTCGCGCGCCGGCGCCGGCGCCTCCGGCTTCTGGGGCAACGCCCGCTTCCTCACCCGACGCTATCCGCTGGGCGCGGCGGGCGCGGTGATCTTCGCTCTGTTCCTCGGCGCGGCGATCTTCGCCGACGTCGTGGCGCCGCTCGATCCGCTGTCGACCAACGCAAAGGCGTCGCTGGCGCCGCCGGGCGGCACCAACCTGCTGGGCGCGGACTTCATGGGCCGCGACCTTCTCAGCCGCATCCTGCACGGCGCGCGGATCTCGCTGGCGGTCGGGGTCGGCGCCACGGCGCTGGGCTGCTTCTTCGGCGTCGCGCTCGGCCTGTCGAGCGGCTACATCGGCGGCTGGTTCGACCTGATCGTCCAGCGCGTGTCGGACATCATGCAGTCGCTGCCGCTGCTGGTGATGGCGCTGGTGATGGCGGCGTCGCTCGGGCCGTCGCTGCGCAACACCATCATCGCCATCGCCATCCCGCTGGTGCCGACGGTGGCGCGCGTCATCCGCTCCAACACCATGGCGCTGCGCGAGATGCCGTTCGTCGAGGCGGCGCGTGCGGTGGGCATGAGCGAGTGGCGCATCGCCGTGCGCCACGTCCTGCCCAACACCCTGGCGCCGCTGATCGTGCTCGCGACCGCGCAGCTCGGCTCCACCATCCTCACCGAGGCGTCGCTGTCCTTCCTCGGCCTCGGCGTGCCCGAGCCGCATCCGTCGTGGGGCCGCATGCTTTCGGAATCCGCCGCCGAGTACGTGCGCACCGCGCCGTGGCTGGTGATCTTCCCTGGCGTCGCCATCAGCCTGGTCGTGTTCGGCACCAACCTGCTGGGCGACGCGCTTCGCGACATGCTCGATCCGAGGCAGCGCAGCTGATGTCCGTCGATCCCGCCACCGCCGGAGGCGTCGCGCTCGACGTCCGCGGCCTCAAGACCTGGTTCTTCACCCGCCGCGGCGTCGTCAAGGCCGTCGACGACGTCTCCTTCCAGGTCCACCACGGCGAGACCCTGGCGATCGTGGGCGAGTCGGGCTGCGGCAAGAGCATCACGGCGCTGTCGCTGATGCGGCTGGTGCCGACGCCGCCGGGCCGCATCGTCGCCGGATCGGTGGAGATGGACGGCGTCGACCTGCTGACTCTCGAGGAGCCGGCGATGCGCGCCCTGCGCGGCGACCGCATCTCGATGATCTTCCAGGAGCCGATGACCTCGCTCAACCCGGTGATGACCGTCGGCAACCAGGTCGGCGAGGCGCTGCGCCTGCACCGCGACATGTCGCGCGCCGAGGCCGCAAGGCGGTCGAGATGCTCGAGATCGTGAAGATCCCGGACGCCGAGCGCCGCGCCAAGGAGTATCCGCATCAGCTCTCGGGCGGCATGCGCCAGCGCGTCATGATCGCCATGGCGCTGGCCTGCGAGCCCAACGTCCTGATCGCCGACGAGCCGACGACGGCGCTGGACGTCACCATCCAGGCCCAGATCCTCGACCTGATCGTCGAGCTGCAGCGCGAGTTCGGCACCGCCGTCGTGCTGATCACCCACGACCTGGGCGTCGTCGCGGAGACGGCGCGGCGCGTCATCGTCATGTACGCCGGCCGCAAGGTCGAGGAGGCCGTGGTCGGCGAGCTGTTCGCCGATCCGCTGCACCCCTACACGCGCGGCCTGATGGGCTCGATCCCGCGGCTGGGGCTGATGCGCGGCGAGGACGTGGCGCCCGAGCCCGGCGCGCCGCCGCGGCGGCTCCAGGAGATCGCGGGCATCGTGCCGGCGCTCAACGATCTGCCGCCGGGCTGCGCCTTCGCGCCGCGCTGCACGCTGGCCGACGACCGCTGCCGCGTGTCGTATCCGCCCTACGAGGAGCACAAGCCCGGCCACTGGGCGGCGTGCTGGCACGCCGGCGAGAGGGGGGCCGCGCCATGACCGTCCCGTCCGTCGCGACGGTCGCGCCCGTCATCGAGGTCGTCGATCTCAAGAAGCACTTCCCGATCCGCAAGGGCCTGCTGCGCCGCGCCGCCGGCCATGTCTTCGCGGTCGACGGCGTCAGCTTCGCGATCGCGCCCGGCGAGACGCTGGGCCTGGTCGGCGAGAGCGGCTGCGGCAAGTCCACGGTCGGCGGCGCCCTGCTGCGGCTGATCGAGCCGACCTCCGGCACGATCAAGGTCGACGGCGTCGACGTCACGCATCTCGACCGCGCCGCGCTGCGGCCGTGGCGGCGGCGCATGCAGATCGTGTTCCAGGATCCGTTCTCGTCGCTCAATCCGCGCATGTCGGCCGGCGACATCGTCGGCGAGCCGCTGTTCGTCCACGGCATCGCGCGCGGCAAGGAGCTGGAGGAGCGCATCGCGGCGCTGTTCGCGCGCGTCGGGCTGCGCACGGCGCAGATGAAGGCGCTCCCGCACGAGTTCTCGGGCGGCCAGCGCCAGCGCATCGGCATCGCCCGCGCGCTGGCGCTGGAGCCGAAGCTGATCGTGGCCGACGAGCCGGTCTCCGCGCTCGACGTCTCGATCCAGGCGCAGGTCATCAACCTGATGATGGATCTGCAGCGCGAATCCGGCATCGCGTTCCTGTTCGTGTCGCACAACCTCGCGGTGGTCGAGCACATCGCGCACCGCGTCGCGGTGATGTATCTCGGCCGCATCGTCGAGATCGCCGACAAGCGCACGTTGTTCACCTCGCCCAAGCATCCCTACACCGAGGCGCTGCTGTCGGCGGTGCCGGTGCCCGATCCCGCGATCAAGCGCGCCAAGCGCGTGGTCCAGGGCGACGTGCCGAGTCCGGCCGCGCCGCCGCCGGGCTGCCACTTCCACACCCGCTGCCCCTACGCCGAGGCGCGCTGCGCCGCCGCGGCGCGCCTGCGCCTGGGCCAGGGCGTCGCCTGCCGCCTGCCGCCCAGGCGGCCCGGCGCCGCGCGGCATCGACGGAGGGGCGACGGCCGGGCCTTACGGCGGGGCGGCCCCCCGTGCCGGCGGGGGCACGCATCGGCCGCGCCAGCGCCGAGTTGTTCGCGGCCGAGGGCGCCGCCGTGCTGGCGGTCGACCGGACCGAGGCCGCCGTCGCCGAGACCGCCGCGCGCATCGCCGCCGCCGGCGGCAGGGCCGTCGCGCTGGCCGCCGATTGCGGCGCCGAGGCCGACGTCAGGGCGATGGTCGAACGCGCCGTCGCCGAGTTCGGCGGCCTGGACGCGGTCTACGCCAACGCCGGCGTCAGCGGCGGCTCCACGCCGCTGTTCGAGCAGACCGTCGAGCAGTGGCAGGAGATCCTGCGCGTCAACCTCGTCGGTCCGTTCCTCGCCATCAAGCACGCCGCGCCGCGCATGGTGGCGCAGGGCGGGGGATCGATCGTCTGCACGGCATCGGTCGCGGCGCTGCGCGCCAACGCCGGCGGCCATCCCTACAGCGCCAGCAAGGCCGGCGTGGTCAGCCTGGTGCAGACGGCGGCGACGTCGCTCGCGGGGACGGGCGTGCGCGTCAACGCGATCTGCCCCGGCCTGATCGAGACCGGCATGACGCGGCCGATCTTCGACCGCGCGCGCGAGCGCGGCAGCGTCGACAAGATCGGCCAGCTAAACCCGCTGCGCCGCTACGGCGCGCCGTCGGAGATCGCCGCCATGGCGCTGTTCCTCGCCAGCGACGACGCGTCCTACGTCAACGGCCAGGCCTTTCCGGTCGATGGCGGGCTGTCGAGCACGCATCCGTTCGCCGGTCCGCCGCGGCGGTAGCCGTCAGCGCGCGCGCCACCGCCTGAGCGCGCCGGCCGCGCGCGCGGCCAGCCCCGCCAGCCCGTCGGGCATCAGCACGATCGTCGCCACCAGCAGCGCGGCCAGCAGGATGTGCGACTGGCCGCGTCCGACGACGGCGGCGAGATCGGGCATGAACTGCAGGAACAGCCCGCCGATGACGGCGCCGTAGATCGAGTGCATGCCGCCCACGACCATGCCCATCAGGAACTGCACCGACAGCCAGAACGAGTAGGTGTTGGGCGCGACGTAGGCGAACTGGATGGCCGCCAGGCAGCCGGCGACGCCGACGAACGCGGCGCTCAGGCCGAAGGCGTTGGCGCGGTGGTGGTCGACGTCGACGCCCTGCACCGCCGCCGCCGTGTCGTGGTCGCGGACGGCGCGCAGCGCGCGGCCGGAGCGGCTGTCGACCAGGTTGCGCACGGCCCACATGCCGCAGACGAGGACCGCCAGGCTCAGCAGGTACCACCAGCGGTCGGTGCCGAGGCCGATCCATGCGGGTGCCGCCGGCGCGTCGAGGTAGAGGCCCTGCGTGCCGCCGGTCAGCCCCTCGACCAGCCGCGAGCGCAACGTCTGCGGAAACACGATCACCAGAGCGTAGGTGATCAGCGCCTGGTTCCACAGGCTCTGGCGGCCGGCCACGCGGCCGAAGGCGTAGCCCGCCGCCCAGCACAGCAGCGCCGCCAGCGGCAGCGCCCAGTAGAGCGACACCCCGGTGCGGTTGGCGAGCAGCGCCGCGGTGTAGGCGCCGAGCCCGTAGAACGCGGCGTGGCCGATCGAGAGCTGCCCGCTGACGCCGCCGAGGACGACCATGCCGAGCACGGCGATCGACCAGATCACCGCCAGGGTGAAGCGGAACACCATGTAGTCGGCGACGAGGAACGGCAGGACGACCGCCGCCGCGAGCGCCATGGCCATGGCGGCGTGTCGCCACGTCGCGGCTCGACGCGCGCGCGCCATCACGGGCCGACGCCGCGGCTCACGGCAGGATCGCGATGCCGCGGCCGGCGAAGAAGCGGTCGAAGACCGGCGGCGCCAGCGCGACGTCGATCTGCGCCGCGCGGTCGTGGCCGGAAGGGTTGTGGAAGACGATGGCGTCGGCCGAGGCCGCCGTCACCAGCACGAGATGGCCGCCCTTGCGCGGCGGCGTGTCGTCCGGACGCCGGATCGCGGGATGCACCGAGGCGATGAAGAAGCGGGCGCGCCTCAGCATCGCCGGCAGGTCGGCGGCGCCGACATCGACGACGACCTCGGATTCGATCCCGAAGCGCTCTCGGACGAAGCGGGTGAACGGCGCGTAGATCAGGCCGCGGATGTCGTCGCCTTCGAGCACGTAGCCGCCGTAGGCCGCGCAGCCGCGCGTCAGCTCGAGCAACGGAACGTCGCGCCCGTCGCGCGCCGCCAGCGCCATCTTCAGGCAGGCCATGCCGCAGACGTGGTCGGCCCATCGCGCGTAGTCGGCGGCGTCCGCCGCGCCGGACTCCGCCCAGCGCGGATCGTCGGCCAGCCGCAACGCGCCCGACAGGATGTCGGCGGCCCGGTCGGCCGACGCCCACTGGCTGAAATACGGGACGGCGGACGCCACGCGCGCCGGTCTCAGGTCATCGGGATGGCGACGTGCCTGGCGTAGGCGGGACGCTCCAGCAGCCGCGCGTACCACGCCCGCAGATGGACGTGCGGCGGCAGGTCGCCGCGCTCGAACGGCAGGTTGAGCCAGCGGTAGCACATCGCGCCGGCCGGGATGTCGCCCATGGTGAAGCTGTCGCCGGCGACGTAGGGGCGTTCGGCGAGGTGCGCGTCGAGCCGCGACCACAGCGCCGCGGTGTCGACGCGGGCCTTCTCGATCGCGGCGAGGTCGCGCTTCTCAGGCGGCGTGCGGACCAGGCCCCAGAACAGCGTCGTCATGCCGGCCTGCACGACGGTGAGCTGCCAGTCCATCCAGCGCTCGGCGTCGCCGCGCCGCCTCGCGTCGACCGGCCACAACGTGCCGGCGGCGTGCGTCGCGGAGAAATAGCGCACGATCGAGTTGGACTCCCACAGCGTGTAGCCGTTGTCGTCGATCGTCGGCACGACGCCGTTGGGGTTCATGGCGCGGTACCACGGCTGGTCGTTGCCGCCGAAGGCGCCGCCGACGTCGATCCGCTCGTAGGCCAGCCCGCACTCGTCGGCAGCCCACAGCGCCTTCTGCACGTTGATCGAGTTGGCGCGCCCGTAGATCTTCAGCATCCGTCGCTCCCCACGCTGTCGCTCACTGCCGCCGCCACGCGCCGTCGCGCCGCGCGAGGCGGTAGTCGACGCGCTTCCCCGCCCTGGTCTCGGACACCAGGATCGCCTGTCCGTCCGGCGCCCAGCGCAGCTCGAACTTGACGTCCGGCTCGTCGCCCGGCTTCCACTCCACTTTTTCCGGTGTTCCACCCTCCGGCGTCAACGCTACCACGCCGAGCTCGCGGCCGTTCATCAGCTCGTCGCGGAAGCCGAAGGCGCGCGCCGCGTCGGGCGTGAACACCGGCTTCGCCGGCACCGACGCCATCGCGCCGGTGGCGTGCGACACCAGCCAGTGGAACTCGAACTCGTTCATCGACACCTGCACGACGTAGTGTCCGGCCGCCGGCGACGCGCCCGCCAGCGTGTGGAACCGGTCGCCCTCGTGCAGGCCCGCGCCGGGCACGCCCTGGTCGAACAGCTTCAGCGCGCGGCCGCCGCGCAGCGCCAGCATCAGCACCGGCCCCGAGCGCGCCGCCTTCAGGGCACCGCCGGCCGGCAGGGCCTGCATGCGCCGCGCCTCGTCGCGCCACCACTTGCCCTGCGCCGCGGTGAGCGCCTTCGGGTCGGTCAGGGCGTCGATGTCCTTGACCGAGCTCCAGCCGGCCGGCTCGCTCTTCTCGATCACCGCGTTGAGGCCGGGCGCCACGACCGGAGGGCGCGCCGTCGCGTTCTCCTGCGCCGGCGCCGCGCCGGTCCAGAGCGCCGCCAGCAGGGCGGCGCACGCGGCCGTCGATCGGAGGGGGAAGGTCATCGCGCGCGCTCCCCCGGCTTCAATGCGCCTGCGCCCACGACGCGCCGCGGCCGACCTCGACCACCAGCGGCACCGACAGCGTCGCGGCCGTCTCCATCGCGCCCTTGATCAGCGCCGACGCCGCGTCGGCCTCGTCCTCGGGCGCCTCGAACAGCAGCTCGTCGTGCACCTGCAGCAGCATGCGGGTCCTCAGCCCGGCGCCGGCCAGCTTCTCCGGCAGGCGCGTCATGGCGCGCTTGATGACGTCGGCGGCGCCGCCCTGCAGCGGCGCGTTGATCGCGGCGCGCTCGTGGAAGCCGCGCCGCGCCGGATTCTTGTCGTTGATGCCGGCGAGGTGGATGCGCCGCCCGAACGGCGTCACCACGAAGCCGTGCTCGCGGCAGAACGCCTTCGTGGTCTCCATGTAGGCGCGGATGCCGGGATAGCGCGCGAAATAGGCGTCGATGTACTTGCGCGCCTCGCCCTGGCCGATGCCGAGCTGGGCGGCCAGACCGAACGCCGAGATGCCGTAGATGATGCCGAAATTGATCGCCTTGGCCTGCCGGCGCACCGACGGGTCCATGCCCTCGATCGGCGTGCCGAACACCTCCGAGGCGGTGCGCGCGTGGATGTCCTCGCCGCGCGCGAATGACTCCTTGAGCGAGGCGAGGTCGGCGACGTGCGCCAGCAGGCGCAGCTCGATCTGCGAGTAGTCGGCCGACAGCAGGACGTTGCCGTCCTCGGCGATGAACGCCTTGCGGATCTTGCGGCCGTCCTCGGTGCGGACGGGGATGTTCTGCAGGTTGGGGTCGGTCGAGGCGAGCCGGCCGGTCGACGCGCCGGTCATGTGGTACGACGTGTGCACGCGGCCGGTCCGGCGGTCGATCTGCTGCACCAGCGCGTCGGTGTAGGTGCCCTTGAGCTTGGCCAGCGAGCGGTGCTCGAGCACCGTCTTCGGCAGCGCGTGACCGGCTGTCGCGAGGTCCTCCAGCACGCCGGCGTCGGTGCCCCAGGCGCCGTTCTTGTTGCGCTTGCCGCCGGTCAGCTTCTGCTCGTCGAACAGGATCTCGCCGAGCTGCTTGGGCGAGTTCAGGTTGAAGCTCTTGCCCGCCAGCTTGTGCGCCTCGATCTCGAGATCGGCCATGCGGCGTTCGAAATCGGCGCTCAGCCGGCGCAGCTCGGCGGCGTCGACCTTGACGCCGGCGCGCTCCATGTCGACCAGCACGGGGATCAGCGCCCGCTCCTCGACCTCGTAGAGCGTGGCCATGCGCTCGGCCAGCACGCGCGGCTTGAGGATCAGCCAGAGCTGCATCGTGACGTCGGCGTCCTCGGCGGCGTAGTCGCGCGCCTTGTCGACCGGCACCCGGTCGAAGGTGATCTGCTTCACGCCGCTGCCGGCGACGTCGGCGAACTTGATCGTCTCGATGCCGAGGTGGATCCGCGCCAGCTCGTCCATGCCGTGCCCGTTCCTGCCGGCGTCGAGCGCGAAGGACAGCAGCATCGTGTCGTCGACCGGCGACAGGTCGATCCCGTAGCGCAGCATCACGGCGCGGTCGTACTTGGCGTTCTGTCCGACCTTGAGGACCGAGGGGGCCTCCAGCAGAGGTTTGAGCCGCGCGATCGCGATGTCGAGCGCGATCTGGCCGGGTAGTAGCGCGCCCTTGCCCTCTCCGTCCGCGGCGCCGCCGCCGTCGCCCAGCAGATCCAGCGCGCCCTGCGCGGCGCCGGCCGCGGCGCGGTGCGCCAGCGGCAGGTAGCCGGCGCGCCGGCGGCCGGCGCCGATATCGGCGATCGGTCCGTCCGGCAGCGCCAGCGACAGGCCGACCAGGTTGCCGTTGAGCGAGTCCAGCGCGTCGGTCTCGGTGTCGAACGCCACCACGCCCGCCGCGCGCGCGGCGGCGATGAAATCGTCGAGCCGCGCGCTGTCGTCGATCAGCTCGTAGTCGGTCAGACCGAACGGCGCCGTGCGCGGCAGCCGCCAGTCCGGCGCGCCCGGCGGCGGTTGGATCGAGGCGGCCGCCGCCTCCGGCACCGCGGCGCCGGTCGCGGGATCCTCCGACGGGGCCGGCCCGGCGTCGGCGCCGCCGGGGAGCGCCGCGCCATCGGCCGGCGGCGTCCAGCCCGCCGGCAGCATCGCACGGTACTTGGCGGTCAGCGAACGGAAGCCTTGGACCTCGAGCCACGGCACGAGCACCGTCGGGTCCGGCGCGCGCTTGTCGAACGAATCGGCGGAGCGCTCCACCGGCACGTCGTCCTTCAGGCGCACCAGCTCGCGCGACATCCGCGCCATGTCGGCGTTGGTCGTCAGCGCCTCGCGCCGCTTCGGCTGCCTGATCTCGCCGGCCCGCGCCAGCAGCGTGTCGAGATCGCCGTACTCGAGGATGAGCTGCGCCGCCGTCTTGACGCCGATGCCGCGCACGCCCGGCACGTTGTCGGTCGAATCACCGGCCAGCGCCTGCACGTCGACCACCTTGTCGGGCGGAACGCCGAACTTCTCGACCACCTCGTCGCGGCCCATGCGGCGCATCTTGATCGGATCGAACAGCGCCACCCGGTCGCCGACCAGCTGCATCAGGTCCTTGTCGGACGACACGATGGTGACGTCGGCGCCGGCCGCCACGGCCTCGCGCGCGTAGGTCGCGATCAGGTCGTCGGCCTCGTAGCCCGGCATCTCGATGCACGGCAGCCCGAACGCGCGGGTGGCCTCGCGGAACAGCGGGAACTGCGGCACCAGCTCCTCCGGCGGCTCCGGCCGGTGCGCCTTGTACTCGGGGTAGATCGCGTTGCGGAAGGTGTGGCGGCCGGCGTCGAGGATGACCGCGACGTGGTCGATGGCCGGGTCCTCGATGAACTGCGTCAGCATCTTGCAGAAGCCGAACACCGCGTTGATCGGGGTGCCGTCCGGCCGCGTCATCGGCGGCAGCGCGTGGAAGGCGCGGAAGATGTAGCCCGAGCCGTCGACCAGCCAGAGATGGCGCAACGGCCGGTCCTCGCCGGCGGGCGTGGTGGCGGACGGGGTCGGGGCGGCGGACGGTGGAGCCATGCCGATTCGCTAGCACGGCGGGGAGGGGGTGTCAGTCTCCCGGACGCGTCTCGGCTGTGCGCGGATCGGCCGGGCGGCGCGTGGACCACCGGTCCGCGCCGACGACATTGATTGATACCGCTAGCGATACTATATTACCGCATGGTGTCGGCCGACAAGCGTCTCGAGCGGATGCGCGCCAATCCCAGAGGGGACTGGCGCATCGAGGATTTGAAGGCGGTCGCCGATCGGGCCGGCGTCGCGCACCGCCAGCCGGGAACGAGCCACGTCACGTTCCGACATTCCGATGGACGGCGGCTGACGGTGCCGGCGCGCAAGCCGATCAAGCCGGTCTATGTCCGGCTGTTCGTGGCGCTGATGGAGGACGACGATGGGGATGCGTAAGCGGATGGGGGACGACGACGTTCCCGTCGACGCCTACAGCGTGACCTTGGAGCGCCTGTCCGTGGAGGATGGCGGCGGCTATGCCGCGCGCGTGCCGGAGCTGGCGGGATGCTTGGCGACCGGCGAGACCGCCGAGGAGGCGCTGGCGGAGATCCGCGACGCGATCCGGTCCTGGGTACTGACGGCGCGCGAGTTCGGCGACGTCGTGCCGCCGCCGGCGTCGCAGGTCGCCTATAGCGGCAAGTGGGTGCAACGTGTACCGAAGTCGCTGCACCGCCGGCTCGTTGATCGCGCCCGGACGGAGGGCGTCAGCCTGAACCAGCTCGCGACCGCGCTGCTGGCGGAGGGCGTCGGCGCGCCGCAGACGGCGGCGCGCCGGCCGCGACGCGTGGCGGGGCGCTAAATGAAAGGGACGTCAGATCCTGACGAGCCCGACGTCGAATTCAATAGGCGGGCGGGGCGCCCTTGAATCGGTTCTCCCGGTGCCATCGCAGAAACTGCGGGTGCGGTTGCGCGCGTGGATCGTCTGGCACGAGAATTCTGCCCTCGGACCGAAATAGCGTCGCGAGCCGGTCGTCGACTTGCTTCTCCGCTAGAAGGATCGAGTGGTCGTCCGCGACGGACACGAAGCCCCGGTCGAACAGCCAGTGGACGGTACGGCAGAGCGCGAGGCCGTTGCGCACCGAGTCCGGGCCGTTCTCCTCGACGGGGATGATGTGCGCCGCTTCCATCTCCGCGCGGTTGCCGCCGTTGACAATGCGGATGCCCGTCATGGCGCAGGTATCGCGGTAGATATCGCGGATATGCCGGGCGAAGATGGCGTCGCGGAACCGCTTGTTCTGGATTCGCTCGACGATGGGTCGCTCGAAGAACATCGGCTCCTCAGCAAGGCCCGGCTGCACGGCTGATTCGATCCGGAGCGAGTCCAGCGTCGGCGAACATCCTGCCGAGACGATCGCCTCGTACTCGTCGGCCGCGATATTGCGCACGGCGCGGCCGAACGCGCCTTTATTGGTCGATCCGTCGACCTTGCGCAGACCGCGCTCGAAATACTCCCGGCCGTCGCGGAACGGTACGGGCCGATCGAACTCGACGTAGCTGTGTGGGTCAATATCGGCGAAGAAATGGTCGGCGCGCCGCGGGTCGGAACGAATTCCCTCCACGCGCGCCGTTGCGAAATACGCCTGTCGGCCGGCACGGCCGGCCGGATCAGAATCCTGGCGGCGCGGCTCGTAGTAGACGATCAGATCGCCAACGGCCGCCTCTGCCTGACGGAGGTAGGGGCGAGGGAAGTGGTACCAACGCTCTGGCAAGTCGTCATAGGTCGGGTCGACCTTCACCGTGAAAACGGCCTTGGTCATGACATGAGCTCGACATCCAATATTGCTGCGCCGTCACGGCAGAGGCTACGCGGAGGACGCGTCATCATCAACTGCCAGGTGCCCCATCGACGAGAGGGACACAATCTTTGGTGTTAATTGACATATATATTGCCACTCTCTATTCGATGCTGCGCTTCTGACGAAGTTCGAATTCTGAAGACCAATTTTCGCGAAGCTCTTAGGAGGTAGAAATGCAGCAAACGATGCGCCTAGTCACGTTGCATGGACGCAACTACCCGCGGGAGCGGCTCTCGGATTGGGGTTTTGATGGACCGACTCTTGAGAACGTCGTCGCCATCCATTGGACGTACGGCAACCTAAACATCTTCTTTCACAACGATGCCGCTGCTTCGCACGCACAACGAGAGACTGGCTGGTCACATTTCGAGGATTGTGCACTGACGATGCGTTTCGAGCGGAATCTTTTGGTCATGCGTGAGCGCGACGGTCACACGCGCTACTATGGTGACTGGGAAGTTCAGAGCCAGACTGATTCCACATCAGTCGAAGCGCCTGTCCTCTCTGCTGGTACGTGCACACTCAACAAGGGTACTGTGGACTTTAAAATCGACATTGGTGTGTCCGTTGCGATTGCCCCCACAGGACGCGAGTAGCAATTTCTCGACTATTGCGAGTCTCCACTGCTCCAAGTAGACCGGCGTGCGTTGTCGTCAATCTATCGTTCGCGCCGACCCCAGTGTCGCGGCGTCGCCAAGGCCGCGCGCGCTACCCCCTCAGATGCGCCGGCCCCTGCGCCCTCTGCCGCACGCTGTCGTTGGAGCCGACCAGCAGCGAGGCGATGTAGAACAGGCTGGCGACCAGCACGATCGACGGGCCCGACGGCAGGCCGGAATGGTAGGAGATCAGCAGCCCCGCGACGCCCGACAGCGCCGCCATCGGGAACGCCACCAGCGCCATCCAGGCGACGTCGCGGGCCCAGAACGAGGCGGCCACCGCCGGCAGCAGCAGCAGGCCCAGCGCCATCAGCGTGCCGAGCGCCTGGAACGCCGCCACCATGTTGAGCACCGCCAGCCCGAGGAAGCCGTAGTGGTAGATCGAGCCGCGCGCGCCGACGGCGGCGAGGAAGCCGGGGTTGAAGCACTCCACCACCAGCGGCCGGTAGATCGCGGCCATGCCCAGCAGCGTGAGCGACGCGGTGCCGGCGACGAGCACCAGCGACAGGTCGTCGACCGCGAGGATGGTGCCGAAGAGTATGTGCATCAGATCGACGGTCGAGCCCTTGAGCGACACGATCATCACGCCCAGCGCCAGCGCCGTCAGGTAGGCGGCCGCGAAGCTCGCGTCCTCGCGCAGGTTGGTGTAGCGCGACACCATGCCGGACAGCAGCGCGGTCGCGATGCCCGCGACGAAGCCGCCGGCGCTCATCGCCGGCAGCGACAGGCCGCCGGCGAGGAAGCCGATCGCCGCGCCCGGCAGCAGCGCGTGCGCCAGCGCGTCGCCCATCAGGCTCATGCGCCGCAGGATCAGGAACACGCCCACGGTGGCGCTGCCGGCCGACAGCGCCAGGCACGCCACCAGCGCGCGGCGCATGAAGCCGTGGTCTATGAACGGCGCGAACAGCAGGTCGTAGGGGTTGTCCACGGGCGGCGCCTAACCGCGGAGGGCGCGGATTGGAGCGGCCGGGAAGCCCCTCATCCGCCCCTTCGGGCACCTTCTCCCCCTCGTCAGGGGGAGACGGAAAGACAACCCCTTCTCCCCCGTCATCGGGGGAGAAGGTGCCCGAAGGGGCGGATGAGGGGCTTCTCGTCGGCCCGATCGCGACGTGCGCGTCGTCGCCATGACGTCCAAAGCGGCGGTCACTTGATCACGCCGCGCGGTCGGCGGCGCAGAACTCGGCGTGGTCGTCCCACGATTCGGCCATGGCGCGGGCCTTCAGCAGGTTGGCCGGCGTCAACGTGCGCTCGGTCGGACCGGCCGCCACCAGCTCGCGCGCCAGCAGCAGCGTGTCGCCGAAATGCGCGCGGACCTGGTCGAGATCGTGCAGCACGCACACGACCGTGCGCTTGTCGTCGCGCCAGCGCCGCACCAGCGCCAGCAGATCCGCCGTGGTGCGCGAGTCGATGGCGTTGAACGGTTCGTCGAGCAGGATGATCTCGGCGTCCTGCAGCAGCATGCGCGCGAACAACGCGCGCTGGAACTGGCCCGACGACAGCGTCGCCAGCGGCCGCCGCTCGAAGCCGCGCAGACCGACCGCGTCGATGGCGCGCAGCGCGCCGGCGTGGTCGGCGGGCCGCGCCGCGCCGAACCCGCCGATGCCGGTCCAGGCGCCCAGCAGCACCATGTCGAACACGCTGATCGGGAAGGCGCGGTCGATCTCGGCCTGCTGCGGCAGATAGGCGACGCGCGAGCGGTCGCGGCCGGGGAACTCGATCTTGCCGCTGACGCCGCGCACCAGCCCGACCATGGCCTTGAGCAGGGTGGACTTGCCGGCGCCGTTGGGACCGACCACGGCGGTCAACGCGCCCTCGGCGATGTCGGCGCTGACGTGGTGGACGGCGGGGTGGCGGTCGTAGCTGACCGTCACGTCCCGCAGGCGCAGCGCGACGCTCACGATGCCGCTCCCGGCAGGGCGGCCAGGGCCGCCAGCTTGGCCGGCTGGAACGACAGCGCCCAGAACACCGCCAGCCACAGCGCCGCGACGGCGCCGGCCGCCCACGCCATGCGGCGGGCCGCGCTCATCGACATCAGCGCCGAGGCGAAATCGGCCGCCGCCGCCGGGGCGGGCGGCGCGTGGTCGTGGTGGGCGTGATCGTGGTCGGTCATCGGCGGGCCATTATGTTAGAATATAACATAGCGATTCGCCGGCAAAAGGCGAGTCCGAAGCGGGCGCCGGGCCGCGCCCGGCGCCGGGCGTCACCGCGAATTGATTCGCAAGCGGACCGGGGCGCGCGCAGAATTTGCCCTATGGTTTCCTCGTCGTGGCGTGGCTTTCGTGCCGCTCGCGGACCCCTCGCGGGGGCCGGCGCGCTTGGGCGCCGTCGCGTCCTCCTCGGCGCGGCGGCCGGAGCCGCCCTCGCCGGCGGACCGACGGCCGCTTCGGAGCACGGTCCGTTGGTGGTCGAATTGTTCACCTCGCAGGGCTGCTCCTCCTGCCCGCCGGCCGACCGCAATCTCGGCGAGCTGGCGCGGCGGCAGGGCGTGCTGGCGCTGTCCTTCCACGTCGACTACTGGGACTACATAGGCTGGAAGGATCCGTTCGCCAGCGCCGCCTTCACCGAGCGCCAGCGCGGCTACGCCAAGTCGCTCAAACAGCGCTACGTCTACACGCCGGAGATGGTGGTCGGCGGTCTGGCCCACAATTCGGGCCGCGATCTCACGAAGGTGGAGCTTCTGCTCCGGGCGGCCGACGAGCGCGACGGACGCCGCGCGCGTCCGGCGCTGGCCCGCGCGGGCGACGGCGTCGCGGTGTCCCTGCCCGCGACCCCCGGGGTCGAGGGCTGCGACGTGTGGCTGGTGACGTTCGACGCGCGCCACAGCACGCAGGTGGCGCGCGGCGAGAACGGCGGCGCCACGCTGGTGAACCACAACGTCGTGCGCTCGATCGAGCGGCTGGCGGCGTGGCGTGGCGAGGCCGCCGCCTGGACGGTGCCGGCGGCGCGGCTGCCGGCGTCCGGCGTCGCCGTGCTGGTGCAGATGGCCGATTTCGGGCCGATGGTCGGCGCCGCGCGGCTCGACCGCTGACGCCGTCCCCGGACGTTCGTCGACCCTTCGCGCCCGATAGTCCGCGGGCGTCTTGTCGACCGGCACGGCCGCGCGGTGATCGTCCCGCGGCGTGGCGTGGCGACCCGTGCCCGCTATACTCCAAGGATGGATTTTTCCATCGCGACGATGGTCGGGCGGTCGTTCGGCCAGCTCGACGACCCCAGGCTTCGCGGGTCGATCGCGCTTTGCGCCGCGATCGCCGTCGCCTTCCACGTCGCGGTGTTCGTCGGCGCGCTCTGGCTCGTGAGGTCGATGCCGGTCATCGAGCTTGAGTGGTCCAGCGAATACGCGGCGTTCCTCAACCGGTGGCTCAACGTCATGGTGCGCGCGGTCGCCGTCGGCCTCGCTTTCACCCTGCCGCTCGCCGCGTTTCCCGTCTGCCTCTGCCTCACCAACGCGCTCGTGGTCGACAGGGTGGCCGGGCGCTGCGAAGCGCGGCACTATCCGCACCTCGCGGCCGTACCGGCCGCGCCGGTCGTCGTGGACGTCGTCTCCGGCCTTCGCCTCCTCGGCCTCTTCTGCGTCGCGAACACGCTGCTGACGCCGATGTACGTGATCCTGCTCCCGTTCCAACCGGCGCCGGTCCTCCTTTTCTACGCGGTGAACGGCTGGTTGATCGGCGACGTCCTGTTGCGTCGCATCGACGCGCGGCGCGAGAGTCCGGAGCGCGCGAGAGAGAGGCGGGACGCTGGCGGCAGCCGGGTGTGGCTCGCCGGCGCCGCGATCGCGTGCGGCTGCACGATCCCGTTGCTCAACCTCGTGATGCCGATCGTCGGCGTCGCGCTGGTCCTCCACGTCGCGCGTTCGCTGGACCCGCCCGCGCCGCGCTGGACGCCGCCACCCGCCTGATCCGGGGCGCCGCGGCTTGGCGGGCGGCGCTCCCGGCCGCTATATTGCGCGCCATGGAGTACTCGCTTTTCGGCGCGCTCGAGAAATCCTTCAGCCAGCTCGGCGATCCGAGGCTGCGCTGGGTGATCCTCAAATCGCTGGCGCTGGCGCTGGTGATCGGGGTCCTGATCTGGGTCGCGGCCGGCTTCCTCGTCGGCATGATTCCGACCTTCCAGATCGGCTGGATCGGAGACGGCGCCAACCGCTGGCTGAACCAGGGCGTGCGCTGGCTGGCGGGGTTGGCCGCCTTCCTTCTGCCGTTCCTGCTCTTCCCCGCGTCGTTCGGCGTGATCGTCAGCCTGTTCCTCGAGGAGGTCGCCGACGCGGTCGAGGCGCGGCACTACCCGCATCTCGGCAAGGCGCACGGCATCCCGGTGTGGACCGGCATCGTCTCCGGCCTGAAATTCTTCGGCCTGCTGGTGGCCATCAACCTGGTGCTGCTGCCGGTGTACCTGCTGCTGCTGTTCGTGCCGCCCACCGGGCTAATTTTGTTCTACGCCGTCAACGGCCGGCTGATCGGGTCGGAGTATTTCGAGCAGGTCGGGCTGCGCCGCGCGCCCGTCGCCGAGGTGACCGCGGCGCGGCGCCAGAAGCCGGGCCGCGTCTGGCTGACCGGCATCCTGATCGCGCTCGGCGGCACGGTGCCGCTGCTGAACTTGATCGTGCCGGTGCTCGGCATGGCGCTGATGGTGCACGTCGTGCGTTCGCTCGACCCGCCGGGTCCGCGCTGGAGCGCGCCGCCGACGGCGTGAACGTTGCCCCGGAACGACCAACGGCGCCCGAGAGGGCGCCGTTGGTTGCGTATGGGCGGATGGTGGAGCCGAGGGGGATCGAACCCCTGACCTCCTCATTGCGAACGAGGCGCTCTCCCAGCTGAGCTACGGCCCCCTCCGCCCGGAACCCGGTCGTCAAGGCGCGGCACGTCTAGTGGGTCGGGACGGCTTTGTAAAGCCGGCCTCAGCGCCGTCCCGCCAGCGCGCGGTTCTCCAGCCGGCTCAGCAGGCGCACCAGCGGCCACAGCAGCAGGAAGTAGACGATCGCGGCCACCACGATCGGCGTCGGGTTGTAGGTCAGGCTCTGCGCCTGGCGCGCCTGGTAGAGCAGTTCGGGCACCGCCACGACGCTGCCCAGCGAGGTCAGCTTCACCACCTCCAGCGTGTTCGACAGCAGGTCCGGCAGCACGTTGCGCACGGCCTGTGGCAGCACGACATGGGCCATGGTCTGGAGGCGGCCCAGCCCGGTCGAGCGCGCCGCCTCGATCTGGCCGTTCGGGACGGAGTCGATGCCTGCGCGCAGGATCTCGCCGTAGTAGGCGCCGGTGTTGAGGAAGAAGGCGATCGCCACGCAGGCGAAGCCGCCCAGCTCGAGGCCGGCGAAGGGCAGGCCGGCGAACAGCAGCACCAGCAGCACCAGCGGCGGGAAGGCGCGGAAGAAATCGACCCACGCCATCAGCGGCCAGCGCACGGCGGGATGCCGCACGCTCGCCAGCAGCGCGAGGATCAGCCCGCCGGCCAGACCCAGCGGCACCACCAGCAGCGACAGCAGCACCGTGTTCAGCAGGCCGGAGAGCACGATCGGCCAGGCGGCGGCGATGATCTCGGGGTTGAAGAAGCTCTGGATCATCGCTTCCACGCGAATTTGGTCTCGATCCAGCGCCCCGCTACCACGACCGGGAAGAACAGCACGATGTAGGCGGCGGCGCCCATCATGAGCGGCGAGGGGTTGTACGAGTTCGACATCGCCGAGCTGGCCTGGCCCAGGATCTCGGTGACCGCGACCACGGTGCCCAGCGCCGTGCCCTTGGTGATCGCGATGGTGCGGTTGGTCAGCGGCGGGATGGTTATGCGCAGCGCCTGCGGCAGCACCACGTCGATCAACGTCCGCCCGAACGACAGGCCGGTCGAGCGCGCCGCCTCCCACTGTCCCTTCGGCACCGAGGTGATGCCGGCCCAGAAGATCTCCTCTGAGAACGCCATCAGCACCAGCGCCAGCGACAGCCAGGTCGAGACGAATCCCGACGGCGAGATGTCCGACGCCGGCAGGCCGAAATACAGCAGCACGATGATGACCAGCGGCGGCAGCGAGCGGAACAGGTCGACGGTGAAGATGATCAGCCAGTTCAGCGGCCGGATCGCGAGGCTGCGCAGCAGCGCCAGCGCCAGGCCCGCGAGCAGGCCGGTGACGATGATCAGCACCGCCAGCTCGATCGTGACCACGACGCCGGAGAGGATGTCCGGCAGGTACTTCGCCATGACCTTGGCGTTGAAGAACGTGTCGAGGAAGCGCTCCCAGTTGGTCATCGGCGGCGCCTCAATGGCGCTGGATCTGGCCGATGAAGGCGCGCGTGCGCTCCTCGGTCGGACTCTCGAAGATGCGCGCCGGCGGTCCCTGCTCGACGATCAGGCCGTCGTCCATGAACACCACGCGGTCGGCGGCGGCGCGCGCGAAGCCCATTTCGTGGCTGACCACGATCATCGTCATGCCGCTCTCGCGCAGCGAGCGCATGACCGCGAGCACCGAGCCCACCAGCTCGGGATCGAGCGCGCTGGTCGGCTCGTCGAACAGCATGACCCGCGGCTCCAGCGCGATGGCGCGGGCGATGGCGACGCGCTGCTGCTGGCCGCCGGACAGCTCGGCGGGACGGTGGTCGGCGCGGTCGGCCAGCCCGACGCGCTCCAGCGCCGCGCGGCCGGCCTCGTCGGCCTCGGCGCGCGATTTTCCGGCGACTTTCCGCAGCGCCAGCGTGACGTTGCCCAGCGCCGTCATGTGCGGATAGAGGTTGAACGACTGGAACACCATGCCGATGCGCTGGCGCGCGCGGTTGATGTCGGTGCGCGGGTCGAGCATGTCGATGCCGTCGACCACGACGCCGCCCGACGACGGCTCCTCCAGCCGGTTGAGGCAGCGCAGCAGCGTCGACTTGCCCGAGCCCGACGGTCCGATGACGAACACCAGCTCGCGCTCGGCGACCGCGAGGTCGACGCCCTTCAGGACATGAAGGGCGCCGAAATGCTTGTGGACGCCGCGCGCCTCGACGATCGGCTTGCCGGCCATCGGCCGGGGTCAGCCGCAGTTCAGCGCGTGCGGCGTCGGATCGTAGCCGGGCATGCCCGGCACGCCGTAACCCGGCGTGATGACGCGCTCCAGACCGTCGGCCGGCGGCTCGCGGCCGAACCACTTGGTCGAGAGCTTCACGATGGTGCCGTCCTTCTTCATGCAGTCCAGCGCGTCCTGGAGCTGCTTGCGCAGCTCGACGTTGCCCTTGGGCACCGGCGCGGCCCAGTGGGCGCGCGTCTCCTTGAGCTCGAGGTCGGCGACGAACTGCGGGTTCTTGCTGGCGGCGTAGACGATCGTGGTGTTGCCGCCGAGCGTGGCGTAGGCGCGGCCCGACAGCACGGCCTGGGTGGCGTCCGGCTGGGTGTCGTAGACCTGCACGGTGAAGCCGTGCTTCTCGCCCATCTCCTTGCTCAGCTTCTCGTAGGGCGTGCCCTTGTTGACCGACACCGCCTTGCCCTTGAGATCCTCCCAGCCCTTGATCGGAGCCGAGCCTTTCTTGATGCCGAACTGGAAGGCGGTCCACAGGTAGCCGGCCGTGAACAGCATGTTCTCGGCCCGCTCCTTGGTCACGGTGGTGGGCGCGGCGATGAAATCGTAGCGGCCCGACGCCATGCCGGGGATCAAGGTCGAGAAGCTCACGGCGTCGATCGTGATCTCGCGCTTCATGCGCTTGGCGACCTCGGTGAACAGGTCGATCTGGAAGCCCTCGATGCCGCCGCCCAGCTTGGGCATGGCGTGCGGCGCGAAGGTGCCGTCGACCCCGGTGCGCAGCGGCGGCAGGGCGGTCTGCGCCAGCGCGGGCCCGGCGGTGAGAAACGCCGCGAGGGCGATGGTGGCTATGCGACGTTGAACCATGTTCAAGCCTCCGAGAATGAATCCACGACGGCCGACGTTAGGCCGGACATGGTCGAAACGCAATTTCGGGGCCATCGGCGCGCCGCGCCGGCCGTTCTCGGACAGGCGGACGAGGAGCGCGCGCTCCCTCGGCGTCCGGCCTTGCGGATGGTGGAGCTGAGGGGGATCGAACCCCTGACCTCCTCATTGCGAACGAGGCGCTCTCCCAGCTGAGCTACAGCCCCTCCGCCCGAAAACGGCGCGGATAATGGTGACGGGCCGGGATTGAGTCAAGGAAAGAGCCGGCGTCGGCGCGCGTCGTCGGAAAACGCCGATTCACGGCGGAGATTCGCGTGCGGCGCGCGTTTTCCTTGCCTCGGAGCGGCCGCTCATGCGACGTTCGCGCGGAAATTGGGGGCAGAACGGCATGGTCCGTCAGAAGGTTCATTCCGACGCGGCGCCGGCGGCGCTAGGTCCATATTCGCAGGCGATCACCGCCGGCGGCATGGTGTACTGCGCCGGCCAGATTCCGATCGATCCCGCCACCGGCCAGTTCGCCGGCGACACCATCGAGGCGCAGACGCACCAGGTGCTGAAAAATCTGCGCGCGGTGCTGGCGGCGGCCGGCAGCGACCTCGGCAAGGCCGTCAAGACGACGGTGTTTCTCGCCGACATGAACGACTTCCAGGCGATGAACGGCGTCTACGCGACGTATTTCCCCGACCCGGCGCCGGCGCGCAGCACCATCCAGGTGGCGCGGCTGCCGCGCGACGCCAAGGTCGAGATCGAACTCGTGGCGACGGTGTAGCGTCGCGGTTTTCTGGATACGGGAGGCGCCGATGGGCGGGGGCGATTTCGGAGCGGTATTCGCGACGATGGGGGTGTTCTTCCTCATCATCTGGCTGGTCGTCGCGGCGATCCTGACCGTGCCATTCTGGTTCATCCTCAAACGGGCCGGATTCTCGCCGTTCCTGTCGCTGCTCAACCTGTTCCCGGGCCTCGGGACGCTGGTCGTGATGGCGATCCTGGCGTTCGCGAAGTGGCCGGCCGGCGAGTCCGGACGACGCTCGACCGTGCAGGACGTGATCGCGCAGATGTCGGGAGGCCGTCGATGATCACGAGCATCATCTTCACCCTCCTGTTCACGGCGCTCGGCGTCTGGATGTGGTGGCGGATCCTCGAGAAGGCCGGTTATCCCGGCTGGTACGCGGTGGCGATCGGCGTCGGCGGTTTCATCCTCGGCCTCATCCCGATCATCGGCGGCCTTGTCGGTCTGCTGCAGCTCGGTCTGCTCTACGCGCTCGCGTTCGTGCGCTGGCCGCGCGAGGGCGGCAAGGTGCCGTTCGAGCTGCCGGGCGCGGGCATGGCCCCGGCGCCCTACGGCCAGCCCGGCTACGGCGCGCCGCCGCCGGGCTATCCGGCGCCGCCGCCGGGATATCCGCCGCAGCCGTATCGCCAACCGCCGCAGGGCTACGCGCCGCCGCCGCAAGGCTATCCGCCGCAGCAGGGATACCCGCAGCAGCCGCCGCAGGGTTACCCGCCGCAGGCGCCCGGCGGCTATCCGCCACCGCCGCCGCAGGGCTATCCTCAGCAGCCGCCGCAAGGTTATACGCCGCAGCCCGGTCAGCCGCCGGCGCCGCCGCAGGGCTATCCGCCGCAGCAGGGTCAACCGCCCCAGCCGGGTTATCCGCCGCAGCAAGGTCAGCCACCCCAGCCGGGCTACCCGCCGCAGGGCGGCCAGCCGCCGGCACCGACGCCGGGCTATCCGCCACAGCCCGCGCCCGGATATCCGCCGGCCGCCGCGCCGCCGCCAGCCGCCGCGCCGGTCGACCCGATGGCGACGGTCGTCACCGGTCGCTCGACGCCATCGGGCGAGATGCCTCCCGGTCCAGCCGAGGCGCCACCGCCGGCCGCCGCGCCGCAGCCCGCGCCAGAGGCGGCGCCGGCGAGCGCGCCGGGCTGGTCGTTCTCGACGCCCGGGCCCGGCGGCGTGCCGTTCACGCTCGTCGCCGCCGACGGCAAGCAGGTCTACACCATCACCGGCTCGGCCGGCGGCGGCGAGCTGGTCGTGCCGGAGGCGTCGATCGGCAACCCGCACGCGCGCGTGCATCTGGCGCCGGGCCGCCTCGGTCTCGAGGATCTCGGCACGCCGGGCGGCACCTGGATCGACGGCGCGCAGCTGCTGCCGAGCCACGGCATCCGCGAGATCACGCAATCCAAGAAGATCCGCTTCGGCGCGCTGGAGTTCTCGCTCTCGCGCGTCGGCTGACGACGCCGGAATCCACCGACGAACGGCGCCGGATCGTCTCCGGCGCCGTTTTCCGTGGCGCCGTGGCCGGCCGCCTTGCTCCGACGCCGACCCTCGTCTATGCCTTGCGCCACCACGCAACCGAAGCGGGGCGCCCGCCGTGATCTCCTCACTCGCCTATGTTCTCAATATCCTCCTCCAGTTCATCATGGTCGTGTTGATCGCGCAGGCGATCATGAGCTGGCTGCTGGCGTTCAACGTCCTGAACTACCGCAATAAATTCGTGCGCGTGGTGTGGGATACGACCAACCGTCTAACCGTACCTCTGCTGCGGCCGATCCGCCGTTTCATGCCCAATCTCGGCGGGATTGACCTGTCGCCGCTGATCCTCATCTTGTTGATTCTATTCATTCAGCGCTCGCTGCTCATTCCGCTCAGTTTCGGCCAGCCGCCTTCGATCTTTTGACGTTCTTCGCGCCCGCCGCCGGCGGCGTCCGCGTCCGCCTGAAGGTGCGGCCGCGCGCGCGGCGGAACGCGATCGACGGGCTCGCGCCGGAGGTCGACGGCGTGGCGCTGGCGGTCTCGGTGACAACGGCGCCAGAGGACGGCGCCGCCAACGCCGCCGTGGTCGCGCTGCTTGCGCGCGAATGGGATCTGCCGCGGTCCGCCTTCGAGATCGTCCTCGGCGCCACGGCGCGGCGCAAGGTCGTGATGGTGGCGGGCGATCCCGCCGCGCTCGCCGCCATCTTGTCGCGGTGGCATCCGCCGGCGGATCGGTCTACACCGCCGCCGCCCGAGGCCGGACGGAGACCCGCATGACAGCCAGCATCATCGACGGCAAGAGCTTCGCGGCCGGCCTGCGCGCCCGCGTCGCGCGCGAGGTCGCCGCGCTCAAGGCCTCGGCCGGCGTGACGCCGGGCCTCGCCGCCGTGCTTGTCGGCGACGACCCCGCCAGCGAGGTCTACGTCCGCAACAAGGGCCGGCAGACCATCGAGGCCGGCATGGCGGGCTTCGAGCACAAGCTGCCGGAGGCGACCACCGAGGCCGAGTTGCTGGCGTTGATCGCGCGGCTCAACGCCGATCCGGCCGTGCACGGCATCCTCGTGCAGCTGCCGCTGCCCAAGCACATCTCCGCGCACCGCGTGATCGAGGCCGTCGATCCCGCCAAGGACGTCGACGGGCTCGGCGCCACCAACGCCGGCCGTCTCGTGCTGGCCACCGGCGCCGACCCGCTGGATTTCTCCGTCGCCTGCACGCCGCTGGGCTGCCTGATGCTGCTCAAGGATTCGCTGGGCTCGCTGTCCGGCGCCGACGCCGTGATGATCGGCCGCTCGACGCTGGTCGGGAAGCCGATGGCGCAGCTGCTGACGCGCGAGGACTGCACCGTGACGGTGGCGCATTCGCGCACCCGCGACCTGCCCGAGCTATGCCGCCGCGCCGACATCCTGGTCGCCGCGATCGGCCGGCCGCGCGTCGTGCAGGGCGGCTGGATCAAGCCCGGCGCCACGGTGATCGATGTCGGCATCAACAGGGTGGCGCTGCCGGACGGCAAGTCGCGGTTGATCGGCGACGTCGACTACGAGCCCGCCGCCGCCGTGGCGCGGGCCATCACGCCGGTGCCCGGCGGCGTCGGCCCGATGACGGTGGCCTGCCTGCTGCACAACACGCTTCAGGCGGCGCGCCGCCGCGCCGGCCTGCCGCCGGCTGTGATCTGAGGATCGCCGCCGTTCAGCCCCAGGTGTCGGCGGTGATCGCCTTGTACCAGCCGACGGTGTAGTCGGCCTCGAGCTTGCGCTCGTTCAACGCCGTCGTCGCGCGCACGCTGACGCCACCGGAGTTCGGAACGGCGACGATCCCCTTGTCGGCGGTCGCCATGTAGACGTTGGTGACGGAGATGCCGTAGTCCGGCTTCACCAGGCTGTAGCAGATGTTGAACAGCGCCGGTGGCTGCGCCGGCTTGCGCGCCAGCGACGCCGCGATCGCCGCGGCCGCGGCCTTGCCGTGGGCGTTGGCGGACGAGCCGGATTTCGGCATCGCGCCGGCGATGCAGGCGTCGCCGATGACGTGGACGTTCTCCGCCTTGCGCGAGGCGAACGTGGAGGGATCGACCGGGCACCAGCCCTTCTCGTCGGTGAGCCCCGCGATCTGCGCGATCCTGCCGGCGCGCTGCGGCGGGATCACGTTGACGACCGCGCCCTTCTCGGCGCCGAAGCCGGATTTCACCGACATCCCGGCGGGATCGACGCTCTCGACCTTGCCGCCATCCTTGCCGGCGATCCACGTGATCATGCCGGGGAACTCGCTTTCCCACGCCGCCTGGAACAGGCCCTGCTTGGAGAACTCGTCCTTGGCGTCGAGCACGAGGATCTTCGATTTCGGCTTGTTGTTCTTGAGGTACCAGGCGACGACGCTGACACGCTCGTAAGGGCCGGGCGGGCAGCGGAACGGATTGGCCGGGGCGCTGAGGATGAACGTGCCGCCGTCCGGCATCGCCTCGAGCTGGCGGCGCAGCAGCAGCGTCTGGGCGCCGGCCTTCCAGGCGTGCGGCATCCGCTCGCTGGCGGCCTCGGTGTAGCCGGGCAGGGCGGCGAAATCGAGATCGACGCCGGGCGACACGACCAGCCGGTCGTACGGTAGCTTCGCGCCGTCGCCGAGCGTGACCACGCGCGCCGTCGTGTCGATGGCCGTGGCCTCGCCCTTGACGACTTTGACGCCCGCCTTGCGCACGCCGTCGTAGCCGTGGGTGATGTCCTCGATCTTGCGGAAGCCCGCGATCACGTAGTTCGAGAACGGGCAGGTGACGAACTTGTCGTCCCGTTCGACCAGGGTGACGTCGATCGCGGCGTCGGCCTTCTTGAGGTAGCGCGCCGCCGCGGCGCCGCCGAAGCCGCCGCCGACGACCACGACCTTGGCGCCGGCCTGCGCGATCGCCGGCGCGCCGAGCAGGGAGAGTCCGGCGCCGGCCGAGGCGGCGCCGAGGAGGGAACGACGGGTGATGGTCATGGCGCGCTCCCTCACTTCAACGTGGCGATGAAATCGGCGATCAGCGCGATCTGCTCGTCGCTGTAGCTCTTGGCGATGCGGTTCATGATCGTGCCGGGGCGCCGGTCGGTCTTGAACTCCGTCAGCGTCCGCACGACGTGGTCGCGCGGCAGCCCGGCGAGTGGCGCGATGGCGCCGTCGGTCTTCCCGCCCGGCCCGTGGCACACGTAGCAGTTCTGGACCATCGCCTGTCCGGTGGGTCCGGGGCTCTGCGCCCGCGCCGCGCCGGCCGTCATGGCCGCCGCCATCGCCACCACGGCGATCATCGACAATCTCATGCCTTTCCTCCCCTGCCGGTTTCCCGCGCCGCGCCTTCGTCGCGCGGCGCCGGCCTTCCGCGTCCCGGTTGAACCCGTCCGCGCCCGCCGCTTCAAACGAGAATAACTTGATCCGAGGGTTAGCGCACCTTACGCGCGCGGTCAGTCCTTGGGCTTGCGGTCGGGGGTGACGCCGAGGCGCTGCGCCAGGTCGGAGGTGACCTTCGGCGGGGTCGTCCGGCAATTGGACATGCACGGCTCGCCCATGGTCACGACATCCGGCCGCGGATCGCCCTGGATGAAGCCGTCACGGTTGGGCAGCTTGACCGCCTTCAACCTCGCGGCGTCGAGCTCGGCGTCGGCCGGCAGCACGTCGTTGATGTGCAGGAGATACGCCGTGATCGCGTAGACCTCGTCGTCGCTCAGCGATTGCGGCGCGTTGAACGGCATGGTGCGCCGCACGTAGTCGAACACCACCGGCGCGTAGGGCCAGTAGCTGCCGATGGTCTTGCGCGGATCGTCCGAGGTCAGCGTGCCCCCGCCGCCCATCAGCTCCGGCCAGCGTCCGTTGCCCTCGCCGAACTCGCCGTGGCAGCTGGCGCACTGCGCCAGATAGAGCGTCTCGCCCTGCTTGACCGTGCCTTTGCCCGGCGGCAGGCCGAGCCCGTCGTCGCCGCGGATGTCGATGTCCCAGCCCTTGATCTGCGCCGCCGTCGCCGGCTGGCCGAAGCCGTAGCGGGCCGGCGCCTGCGCCCGGCCGGGCCGAATGGCGGCGACCGCGAGGCCGACGGCGAGCGCGCCGGTCAGCGCCGCGATCCACGGCCGGCGGTCAGAGGATCTGGACATTGTTGACCTTCCCGTCCGGATTGACCCGCCAAGTCTGCACCGCGTTCTTGTGGTAGATCGAGTTCAGGCCGCGCGCCTTGCGCAGCTGCTCGATGGTGGGCTGCACGTAGCCGGTCTCGTCGATGGCGCGGCTCTGCACCAGCGCCGGCGCGCCGTCCCAGTCCCACGGCAGACGGAAGCGCGTCAGCGCCTGGCTCAGCACCGGCTCCTGCAACGCCGCGGTCCGCCAGTTGTTGCCGCCGTCGACCGACACGTCGACCCGCTTGACGCGGCCGCGGCCGCTCCACGCCAGGCCGCGGATCTCGTGGAAACCCTTGCCGTGGCGGAGCGGCTTCTCCGGCGACGGCGAGGTGACCACCGAGTTCGCCTCCTGCACGAAGGTGAACTGCCGCGCCTTGCCGTCCGGCATCAGGTCGGTGTACTTCGACGTCTCCTCGCGGTGGTGCCACGGCCGGTCGCCCAGTTTGATCCGGCGCAGCCACTTCACGTTCACGTTGCCCTCCCAGCCCGGCACCATCAGGCGCACGGGGTAGCCCTGCTCGGGGCGGATGCGCTCGCCGTTCTGCGAGTAGCAGACGATGCAGTCGTCGAGCGCCTTCGCCAGCGGGATCGAGCGCGTCATCGCGGCGGCGTCGGCGCCCTCCGCCAGCAGCCACTTCGCCTCGGGCTTGACGCCGGCCTCTGCCAGCAGTGTCGACAGGCGCACGCCGGTCCACTCGCAGCAATGGATCATGCCGTGGGTGAACTGGCAGCCGTCCATCTGCGCGCCCTTCCACTCCATGCCGCCGTTGGCGGGGCATTCGAGGAACAGCACGCGCGACACCGACGGGAAGCGCACGAGGTCGTCCATCGTGAAGATCAGCGGCCGGTCGACCATGCCGTGGACGATCAGCCGGTGCTGCGCCGGATCGATCTCCGGCACGCCGCCGTGATGGCGCTCGAAGCACAGGCCGCTGGGCGTGATGATGCCATCGAGCTCGTGGATCGGCGTGAAGTTGATGGAGGAGTGCTCGGTCGCGGTCAGCCATTCGACGTGGCGGCGGACGACGCCCTTCTCGTACTTGGACGGCGCGCCGTAGGGGGCGTCGACCACCGAGGCGCCGAGCGACTTCGTCCACTCCGGCACGTTCGGCGGCAGGTTCTCGTCCGGCGCCGCGAGCGCTCCGGACGGCCGCAGCAAGGCGCCGCCAGCCGCCAGTCCGGCCGCCGTCAGGAAGCCGCGGCGCCCGGCCGGCGCGGCGCCGTGGACCGGGCGCGACGCGGCCGCGCGCGCGACTTCCACCGGATCGTCGATCATTCCAATCCCTCCCGTCCGGCCGCTCCCGCGGTCGCCTATTCCGTCAATCCGCGCGGATCGGCTCCGGTCACGCGCACCGGCCTGACGTCGTCGAGCCGCACCGTCTTGGCCGATTCGAGGTGCCGGGCGACGAGGTCGTACACCGGCGGCCCCTGCGTGCCTTCGTTGACCGACGCCCAGCCGGCGACGACGTACGTCTTGCCGGGATCGATCGACGCGCCGGTCGACAGCAAGGTCATGTCCGAGATGCGCCTTCCGGCCGGCGCCGCGACGTCGATCGCGTAGGCCATGCCGCCGACCCGCACCATGTCGCCGCCCTGCTGGTAGTAGGGGTCGGGATTGAACAGATTGTCGGCAACGTCCTCGAGGACCTCCTTGAGGAACGCGCCGGTCATCTCGTTGCGGTAGACGGCGGGGTAGGTGATGGCGGTCTGGTTGTGGACGTCCTCGGCGGTGATCGGATCGCCGGGCAGCAGCGAGGCGCCCCAGCGGAAGCCCGGCGACAACGCGATCTCGGCGTCGCGCTCCTTCAGCAGCGCCCGGCAGATGAGGTCGTCCATCGTGCCGCCGAAATTGCCCCGCCGGTAGAGCGTCGACTCCGTCGTCGCCAGCACTTTCGACAGCGCCGCCTCGTGCGGCGCGCGGATGCGTTTCACCAGCGCCGCCATGTCGGCGTCGGGCGCGATCGCGTCGGAGAAGAGCGGGATCAGCTTGAAACGCCACGCCGCGATCCGCTTCGCCTTCACGTCGAGGTCGAGCCGGGCCAGGAACTTGCCGTGGCTGCCCGCGGCGACCAGCAGCGTGTCGCCGACCACGACCGGCCGCGGGATCGCGTCGTGGGTGTGGCCGGTCAGGATCACGTCGATGCCCTTGACGCGCGACGCCAGCTTGCGGTCGACGTCGAAGCCGTTGTGGCTGAGCAGGACCACGAGATCGACGCCCCGGCCGCGCATCGCCTCGACGCGTTCCCGGACGCGGTCCTCCTCGATGCCGAAAGACCAGTCGGGGATCATCCAGCGCGGGTTGGCGACGGGCGTGTAGGGGAACGCCTGGCCGATCACGCCGATGCGCAGGCCGCCGCGCTCGAACACCGCCTCGGCGTCGAACACGGGATCGCCGAAGCCGGTGTCCTTCACGTTGCCGGCGAGGAACGGGAACTTCAGCTTGTCCTTCAGCGCCTTCACGCGGTCGGCGCCATGGGTGAATTCCCAGTGGGCCGTCATCGCCTCGACGCCGAGCGCGTTCATGACCTCGACCATGTCCTCGCCGCGCGTCGCCAGCGAGGTGTACGAGCCCTGCCACGTGTCGCCGCCGTCGAGCAGCAGCGTGCGGCCCGGCCGCTCAGCGCGCACGGCCTTCACCGCCGTCGCCATGCGGTCGATCCCGCCGACCCGGCCGTAGGCCTTCGCCAGCGCGGGGAAGTCGGTGGACGCCAGCGCATGCGCCTCGGGCGAGCCGCCCTTGACGCCGAACGCGTCGAGCATCGCGCGGCCGGTCAGATGCGGCGGCAGGCCGGCGGCCTCTCCGACGCCGATATTGGCCGACGGCTCGCGGAAGCGCAGCGGCCGAAGCTGGGCATGGATGTCCGTGAAGTGGAGCAGGGTGACCTGGCCGGTGGCGTCGAACCGCAGCAACTCGTCCTGCGTGATCCGCTGCTGGGCCAGCGCCCGCGTCGCGCCGAGGCCGATCGCGCCGGTCGCCAGCCCGAGCTGCAGAAGGTCGCGGCGCGACAGCGCGGTCATCGGAACCTCAGCCGACCGCGACCTTCTGTTCGGCCTTGTAGACGTCGCCGTTGTCGTCCTTCCACTCGAACGCCAGCGTGCCGGCCTCCTCGATGCGCACGAAGAACGACAGGTAGGGGTTGGCCGAGATCGCGGGCTCGAGCTTCGCCGAGAACACGGGTTTGCCGTTGTAGGTCACGGCCACCGCGTTGATGATCCGCCGCGGGATGGTCTTGCCCTCGGCGTCCTTGCGCTGGCCCGACTCCATCGGGTGGGTGACCAGCGTCTTGACCTCGATGACCTCGCCCTTCTTGGCGGTCTGCGGCACGCGGATGCGCGGCTTGATGTCGTCGGCCATGGAACGGCTCCTCGGATGATGGGTGGACGGGGATCGCGGCCGGTCTCAGCCGCCGCATCCGCCGATGGTGACCTTCACCTCGCGGGCCGCCGTCCACAGCGAACCGTCGGACATCTCCGCGACGACGACGACCTTCTGCGTCGTCGCCATCCGCACGCGCAGCTGGACCTCGGCCTTCCCGGCGAGCGGGGTGAGATTGAAGCTGGCGACGCCGGGGTTGGGGTTCCCGTCGGCGACGATGTGGATCGCCTTGACGTGGTCCTTCTCGGTCATCGGGCTCTCGACCGAGACGGTCACGGGCACGGCGTTGCCGTTCTCGGCGATCTCCGGCGCGCGGATCGCGATCCGGCCCTCCTTCGGGTCGCCCTTGGCGAGGGTCTGCAGCAGCGCCTTGGCGCTCTCCGGCGTGGCCCCCGCGGCGACGGGGAGGATCGCGGCGAGGGTCGCCGCGGCGCCGGCGCCCAGCGCGCCGACGATCACGCGCCGGCGGCCCGGATTGGTGGCGGTGTTCATCGATAGGCCCTCCATGGATGGCGCGCGCCCGCTCAGTGGCGGATGTTGGGCGCCGTGAGTTTCAAACCCTGGTTCAGACTCTTCAGGAACATCTCGAGGTCGCCGTATTCCGGCGCGTCGGGCGGCAGCTCGTTGGAGCGCACCTGGATGTTGCACCACTGGAAGCGCTTGCGGATGTCCCAGATCTGGCCGGAGCCGCGGCTGGTGCGCCACGTCGGGAAGTGGTCGAGCTGGCCGCGGAACTCGCCCAGCCACTGGCCGCGCAACCACTTCAGGCCGCCCTTGTCGGCCTCGTGGCAGTCGACGCAGGCGAGGTTGAACTGGCCGATCTTGGTCTCGGTCAGCGCCTTGCCGCGCGCCAGCGCCGACCGGGCCTCCGGCGTCGACAGGTCGAGCTTGATCTCGCGGCCGTTGGACAGCGAATGCAGATACACGGTCATGTCCGTGTTCGGGACGCTCTGCATCCGCCACTCGACCTCCATCGTCGCCTTGGCGTGGCGGTGGATGAACTCCTCCACGCCGAGCGTCTTCTTGAGCCGGGGCTCCCACTTCGGCATCGACGTCGCCCAGCCGGCGAACTTCGCCTTGGCGTCGGCGTGGCAGGACGCGCAGCTCTTGCCGCCGGGCGCGGCGGCGCGGAACAGCGCCTCGCCGGTCTCGATGCGTTCCGCCGCCGGATTGACGAATGGATCGAGGGCGTCGCGGTCCTCGACGGGCTTGGGACGCAGCGCCGGGTCGTCCAGCCGCGTCTTGAACTTGGCCGGCGTCTTCAGCGTCTTGAGGAACGCGACCATGTCGCGGATCTCCTCGACGCTGTAGAAGCCGTGCGCGCCCCAGGGCGGCATCACGCTGCGCTCGTTATAGACGCGCGGATCGTAGATCGAGTTGAACAGCCACTGGTCGGTGCGGCCCGCCGTGCCGATCTCCGACAGATCCGGCCCGACGTTGCCCGGCGTCTCCTGCGTCGCCGGCCCCATCACGTGGCAAGCGAGGCAGCCGCCGCCGCGGGCGCGGGCGAAGGCCAGCTCCTGGCCCTTCTTCGGATCGCCCGTGATCTCGTCCTTGACCTCGATCTCGGCGCCGTGCCTCGGCGTCACGTCGCGGCGGGCGAGCGTGTTGTACTTGTCCCAGGTCGCCTTGTTCCAGTCGGGATAGCGTGTCCACGGCTGTGGCGCCGACGATCCTTCCAGGTGCAGCGGCGCGGGCGCCGGCGCCTGCGCGACCGCCACGGGCGCCGCCAGCGCCGCCATCATCGCCGCACCGACCGTCCATGCCGCCGCGCGGGCGCCTGTCGTCCTCCGAATGGGCATCGCTCCGTTCTCCCCCGATGGTGCCGCCGTTGACCGGCGCTCGTTACCATGTACCGTCCCGCCGGGAGAGCCCTCGAGCCTACGCTTCCGCGGCGGCATCCCACGCGTCATATTGGAATCCGTACCAAGGAACTTTAATATTAGCTATAGCTAAAATAAAGCGCCGTCGTCCACACCCAGGAAGAACGGAACGTCATGCTCGACGGGATCGATCCCCAGGATTTCGCCGGGCGCGCGGCGACGGCCACGCGCCTGCTCAAGGAGCTCGCGAACGAGCGGCGGCTGATGATCCTGTGCGCGCTGGCGGAAGGCGAGCGTTCCGTAGGCGAGCTCGCCGACGCCGTCGGGCTCGGGCAGTCGGCCGTGTCCCAGCACCTCGCGCGGCTGCGCGCGGCCGGGATCGTCGCCACCCGGCGCGCCGGCCAGACGATCTACTACCGCGTCGCCGATCGCGACGCCGCGCGGGTGATCGAGACGCTGGCCGCGATCTACTGCCCGCCGCCGGCCCCGCCCAAGCGTCGGCGGCGCGCCCCGGCGTAGGCCGCCTCGACCGCTCTGGCGACGTCGCGGCCGTCGACGCCGTCGATGGTCACATCGAGGCGGTCGAGCTCCCGCTCGACCGCCGCCCCGAACCCGCCGTCGTCGAGCCGGCATCCGACCAGCGCCGTCGCCAGCGCGGCCAGGCGGTCCTCCGGGGCCCGGGCCGCGTCGCCCCCGAGAGTCAGCTCCTCGATTCGCCCGTCGTGCTCGAGCAGACGCACCCGGATCAGCCCGCCGGCGCAACGATGCTCCGCCTCGGTCAGATGCCGGCCGGCGGTGACGCGCACGCCGCCCGGCGTCAGCCGCCTGGCGTGTTCCACCTCGGGCATGGCGTCGGACAGCCGGGCTTCGTACGCCGCGATCGCATCGTCCTCCGGCGCCGTCGTCGTCGACGGCTCGACGACCGCGTCGTAAGCCGTCTGCAGATGGCGCAGGAACGCCACTTTCACCGCGTCGAGCGCCGGCACGGGATCGAGCAGCCGGGAGAGCGTCGTCATGTTGTCGTCGAGCGCCTTCCTGAGCCCGGCGCGGAACGCCGGTGACGGCGCCGCGATGGCGTCGGCCATCGCCGCGGTGTCGAACGTCGCGATGAAGCTGCTGCCCACCACGAGCGCCTCGCCGACGATCCCCGCGGTGACGCCGCCGATCTTGCGGCCGGCGGCACGCAGATCGCCGGGCGGCGCGAACGACGCGGCGACGCCGAAATCGCCGAAGGCCGCGAGCGCCGGCGACATCAGGCGCGCGTACAGCGCGGGCGGATCGCGCGGCATGGCGCGGCGCGGCAGGATGAAATGGAAGAACTGCTGACCGCCGTCGAGGTAGATCGCGCCGCCACCGAGCGCGCGGCGGAACACCGGCCAGCCGCGCGCGCGGCAGAGCGGCAGGTCGAGCTCGACGGCCGGATCCTGGCTGGCGCCGACGCAGAGATAGGGCGCCGATGGGCGGGCCAGGGCGACGATCGGCCGGTCGCCCGGCCGCCAAACCGCGGAGAGGCCATGGTACTGGGCCTCGCAGCGCGCCGGCGGCGCGACGCCGCAATCGACCACCCTGATCGCGTCCATGCCCGCGTCCCTTGTCGATCCGTCCGGAAGCGGCGATTGTCGCGCCATGGCGAACCGGCTGACCATCATCATGATCAACAGCGACCCGCGCAATCCGGCGGAGCTCGGCGCGCCGCTGTACCAGGCCGCCGTGGCGGCGGCGATGGACTACAAGGTCGAGGTCATCTGCACCGGCGCCGCCGGCAGGCTGATGGCCCGCGGCGTCGCCGCCGGCATCGAGGTGAAGGCCGGCTCCGGCCGCACGGTTCACGACTTCATCCGCGAGGCGCACGGCCACGGCGCGCGCTTCCTCGCCTGCGCCGCCAACCTCGACATGCTGGGCATCGACCGCGACGAGCTGATCCCGGAATGCGCGGGCCTCGTCGGCGCCGCCTACATGGTCGAGGCCGCGATGGCCGACGACACCCGCGTGCTGACCTACTGAGGAGGCCGCGATGGCGACGGTGAAAGGCTGCCTGCTGCCCGACGACCTGCTCTACGACGTCGCCAACATGCTGTGGTACCGCGACCTCGGCGACGGCCGCTACCGCGTCGGCGGCACCATGGTCGCGGTCGGCATGGCCGGCGAGATCGTGGCCGCCACGCCGCGCCGCGCCGACCGGCATCTCGACGCCGGGCAGGCCTGCGCCGTCATCGAGTCCGGCAAGCTGGTGTCGCCGGCGAAGGTGGCGTTCGCCGGCACCATCGTCGAGAGCAACGAGGACCTGATGGAGAACCCGCGCTGGCTCAATCTCGACATGTACGGCAAGGGCTGGTTCGTGGTGCTGGCGGCCGACGACCCGCCGGCCGCGCGCGCGGCGCTGATCGGCGCCGACGCGGCCGTCGAGCCGTTCCTGGCGCTGATGGCGGAGACGTGCTTCGAGGGCTGCGGCGCGGCGTGAGCGCGCGGTGGCGGATCAATCCGCCGGGTCGAGGCGCAGCGGCCTTCCCTTGCGGTCGAAGAACGCGCTCTCGTTGACGGCGGCGTGGTCGGCGATCACGCGCTCCTGCGCCGCGCGCAGCCGGCTCTTCGCCTCCGCGTCGCTCAACGGCCCGCCGCCCTCGGCCGTCGCCGCGAAGATCGCGACCGCGTTCCAGTCGAGCTTCGACGCGTCGAGCATGCGCCGGAAATCGCCCCACTCCAGCTCGTTGCCGATGACGTTGGCGTAGGACGAACCCAGCGGCCAGATCGTGCGGGCGTCGGCGCGCACCAGCACCAGCAGCGCCGTGAAGCCGCGCGTGCTGGCGAAGGTCTCGCGCAGCCATGCGTCGAACGCCGCCGACATCTCAGAAATCCACGACCGGCGTGAAGCTCGGCGCGTCGCGCGCCATCAGCGACGTGAACTCGACGCCGAAGCGGGCCCGGTACCACGCCTCGAACGCCGACAACGCCAGCGTCGGCGCCTGGGTCGGCGGCGTTCCCGCCGGCGCCCGGTCGGCAGCCAGCGTCGCCTCGGCGACGGGCAGCAGCCGTTGGCGCACCTCGGCCACGCCCTCGTCGGCGTCCGTCCAGGAGGTCTCGCCGCAGACGTGGGCGACGCCGCGCTCGACGGCCGCCGCCGCCTCCTCGATCTCGCCCATCGCCGCCGAGAGGCCGCGCATCAGGTTCAGGCGGCGGTAGGCCGCGACGCGCTGCGCCTCCAGCGCGTCGAGCCGGTCGCGCGCCTCCATCCGGTAGTCCGCCTCGCGGCGGGCGGCGGCCTGCGCGTGCGCCTCGAGATCGGTGAGGAAGCTGATCATCGCGGGGATGGCCTCGAAGGGGACGGACGCGGCGCGGCGCGGCTCAGAGCAGATGGCCGCTCTTCTCCGCCTTGGTGCGCAGGTATTTCTCGTTGTGGCCGTTGGCCGGGAAGACGTGCGGCACGCGCTCCACGACCTCGATGCCGTAGTCGCCGAGCTGGTCGATCTTCTCCGGGTTGTTGGTCATCAGGCGCACCCGGGCGATGCCCATCTGCCGCAGCATGACGGCGGCGGGCCAGTACATCCGCTCGTCCGACTCGAAGCCGAGCTGCTCGTTGGCGTCGACCGTGTCGAAGCCGCTGTCCTGCAGGCGGTAGGCGCGCAGCTTGTTGACGAGGCCGATGCCGCGGCCCTCCTGGGCCAGGTACAGCAGCACGCCGGAGCCGGCGCGCGCGATCTCGGCGATGGCGCCGCGCAGCTGCTCGCCGCAGTCGCAGCGCAGACTGCCCAGCAGGTCGCCGGTGAAGCACTCCGAATGCAGGCGGATCAGCACGGGCCGCGTCGGGTCGATCTCGCCCACGACGATGGCGAGGTGCTCCTTGCCGCCGTCCTGCGGCCGCCACGCCACGATGCGGGCGTTCTCGGCGTTCTCCAGCGGCACCCGGGCGTCGGCCACCGGGCGCAGGTCGAAGGCCGACGCCTTCTCGTAGCCGCGCACGTCGCGCGCCTCGACGTAGAGCGCGTCGCGCGCCGCGGCCCAGTCGCGCCATTCGCGCAGGCGGTCGCGCGGCAGCGGGCCGACGACGACCGCGGGCATCAGGCGCGCCAGCTTCGCCAGCTCGATCGCCGCCTCCGCGATCGCCGGCGCGTGGCTCGCGACCGGGCGCGACAGGTAGCGCGCCGCCACGTGCCCGCGCTGGTCCGGGGCCGTCGGCTCGAGGATCACCGCGACCGGCACGCCCGCGGGAAGGTCGAGCGTCACCGGCTTGTTGGCGGCGCCCATGCCGCCGGCGATGTGCGGCGGAATCTCGATGCCGACGGCCTCGGCGCGGCGGCGCGTGGTGACCAGCGCCGGCGCGTCGCTGGCCAGCCCGCGCAGGCGCGCCAGCGCCGCGTCGCCGCACGACTCGGCGGCGACCACCAGACCGGCGGCGCCGTCGGCGTCGTGGATCAGCACCACGCCGCCCCGGCGCAGCTCGGCCATCGCGCGCTCGACCGGCACCAGCGACACGGGCGGTTCGGCCGGGACGGTCTCGATATCCGAAGGGGCGAGGGACATGGCCGGTCTTTTAGCGATCCGCGCGCGGCGAGTCACGGACGCCGGCCGGGTCGATCCGACTGGCGGCACGACCGCCCGCCCGCGGCGCTGGAGCCCCGGCGCGGCGCCGGATAGGGTGGCCGACCCCGTTCCGAGCCGCGAGCGCATCGACCATGACCGGACCCGTCTACCGCGACTTCGACCAGGCCGCGCTCGACGCCGCCTACAACAACCGCGCCCACGTGCCCGGCTTCCAGAGCCGGGTCGACCGCTGGCTGGCGGCGAGCGCCGCGGCGCGCGCCTCGACGCCATGCGCGCTCGACATCGCCTACGGGCCGGCGCCGCGGCAGCGGCTGGACATCTTCCGGCCGCCCGGCGACGCGCCCGCCGCCGGCCGTCCGGCGCTGCTGTATTTCCACGGTGGCTACTGGCAGGGCAACCACAAGGACGGCTACTCGTTCCCGGCGCCGGCGATCACCGCGCGCGGCGCCCTGTACATCGCCGCGACCTACGATCTGTGCCCGGACGTCACGATGACGACGCTGATCGAGCAGACGCGCGCCGCCGTCGTCTGGCTGCACCGCCACGCGGCGGAGATCGGCCTCGATCCGTCGCGGCTGGTGGTGGCGGGCCACTCGGCCGGCGGCCATATCGCGGCGTCGCTGGCGCACACCGACTGGCGGGCGCGGGGGTTCGACCGGCCGGCGCTGGCCGGGGCGCTGCCGCTGTCGGGCATCTACGACCTCGAACCGATCCGGCTGAGCTATCTCAACGCCGCCTGCCGCATGGACGCCGCCGAGGCGGCCGCGCTGAGTCCGATCCGGCACGTCAGGCGCGACGCGCCGCCGGTGGTGCTGGCGGTCGGCGCCGCCGAGCTGCCCGAACTCGTGCGCCAGACCCGCGACTACGCCGCCGCGCTGACGGCGGCGGGCGCCGCGCCGCGCGCGGTCTTCGAGACCCCCGGCGACGAGCATTTCTCGATCGTGGACCGGCTGTTCGACCCCGACGGGAAGCTGCGCCCGGCGCTCCTCGGCCTGATGGGGGTGTGACGCGGACGTGAGGCGACGTGACGGGCATGGCGGCGATAGCCGGCGCATCATGGCGGGGTCCGATCCCGTGATGGTATACACATGCCCGATGACCGTTTCGTCTCCGTCCTCGGCCTGCCCGGCCCGGCGTCGGCCGGCGCCGCGCCGCGCGTACCGCCGCCGTTCCCGTCCTCCCTCGCCTCTCGGCCACCGGACAGCGACATGAACAAAGGCAAGAAGATCCTCCTCGTCGACGACGACGCCTCGCTGCGCGCCGTGCTGGCGGAGCAGCTCGAGCTCTACGACGGGTTCGTGACGGTCCAGGCCGGCACCGGCGCCGAGGGCTTGTCGACCGCCAAGAAGCACCTGTTCGACGCCGTGCTGCTGGATGTCGGCCTGCCCGACGCCGACGGCCGCGACATCTGCAAGCTGATGCGCCGCGAGGGCGTGCGCGCGCCGGTGATCATGCTGACGGCGGCCGACACCGACGCCGACGCCATCCTCGGCCTCGATTCCGGCGCCAACGACTACATCACCAAGCCGTTCCGGATCAACGTGCTGCTGGCCCGACTGCGCGCCCACCTGCGCCAGCACGAGCGCAGCGAGGACGCCGTCCTCCAGATCGGTCCCTACGAGTTCCAGCCGGCCTCCAAGATGCTGGTGGAGAAGGGCGGCAAGAAGAAGGTCCGCCTGACCGAGAAGGAGACCTCGATCCTCAAGTACCTCTACCGCTCCGGCGTGCGCTCGGTGGCGCGCGAGCAGCTGCTGGGAGAGGTCTGGGGCTACAACGCCGGCGTCACGACGCACACGCTGGAGACCCACATCTACCGGCTGCGGCAGAAGATCGAGAAGGATCCCGGCAACGCGCAGATCCTGCTGACCGACAAGGGCGGCTACCGCCTGCAGCCGTGAACGCCCATTGACCCCCGCCGGGGGCGGCGCCGGGATTCCGCCTGACAGTACGCACGGCCCGTGCTATAGGTCCGGGCATCAAAGTGAACGGTGCGTCAAGTTTGTGCCGTTCCGTGTCGCGGCCCACGCCGCCAAATCGAGCGCCGGCGCGCGGGACCGGCGAAGGGAGCGGGAACTATGTCGACCAAGAGGATCTACACGCTGCCGGTCGAGATCACGGACTGGAAGTTCAACGGCCAGACCGAGATGCACTTCAACTGGGAGTACGAGGACGGCAGCGCCGATCTGCTGAACCTCTACGAGAAGGGCAAGCAGCAGCAGTGGGACGCCTCGACCCGCCTCGACTGGTCGCAGGAGCTGTTCGAGGACAACCCGATGGGCATGTCCGACGAGACGATCCCGATCTTCGGCTCGCCCTTCTGGGACAAGATGACGGAGAAGGAGAAGATCGACCTGCGCTGGAACCTCCAGTGCCATTCGATCTGCCAGTTCATGCACGGCGAGCAGGGCGCGCTGATCGCGACCGCCAAGATCGTCAACACCGTGCCGGACATGAACGCCAAGTTCTACGCCGCGACGCAGGTGATGGACGAGGCGCGCCATGTCGAGAGCTACAAGCGGCTGATCCACGAGAAGTTCAAGATGGCGTATCCGATCACGGAGTCGCTGAAGAACCTGCTCGAGCAGACGCTGAGCGACAAGCGCTGGGACTTCACCTATCTCGGCATGCAGGTGCTGATCGAGGGCCTCGCGCTGGCCGCGTTCCAGCGCATCCGCGACACCGCCAAGAACAACCTCGCCGGCTCGGTAAACGCCTACGTCATGCAGGACGAGGCGCGCCACGTCACGTTCGGGCGCCTGGCGCTGCGCGAGTACTACCCGCACCTCAGCGACGCCGAGCGCAACGAGCGCGAGGAGTTCGCCGTCGAGGCGCTGTACTTCATGCGCGACCGGTTCAACCAGGCCGAGGTGTGGATGCGCTCGGGCCTGCCGGTCGACAAGCTGATGGAGTACGCCTTCAACTCCGGCGTCATGCAGGCGTTCCGCTCGCGCCTGTTCACCCGCATCGTGCCGATCCTCAAGGACATCGGCCTGTTCGGTCCCAAGGTGCAGAAGGCGCTGCAGGACATGAACGTGATGGAGTACGCCAAGATCGACGCCACCGCGATCCTCGCGAACGACCTCAAGGTCGCCGACGATTTCGACAAGAAGCGGTTCGTCCAGGAGCAGATCGCCGCCCAGTAGCGGCGTCGCCCTCCGCCGGACGCGCGGAACGGAACAGGCGGCGGACGGAAGTCCGCCGCTTTTTCGCGCGCGCGCGACGGATTTTGATCTGGATCAAAGAGCCCGCGCCGGCATTGCCGTTTCCTTCCAGGCGAAAGTGACGCATCCGTCATATTCCGCCGGTCCTGCCACGGAAGGAACGCCCCATGACCTCAGCACGAATCTACGCCCTGCCGGTCGACATGACCGGCTGGCACTTCGACGGCAAGACCGAGGTGCTGTTCAACTGGGAGTACGACGACGGCTCGGCCGCGCTGCTCGACCTCTACGACAAGGGCAAGAAGCAGCAGTGGGACGCCAACGTCCGCATCGACTGGAAGCTCGATCTCGACGACGACAATCCGATGGGGCTCGACGACGAGTCCCTCTCGATCTTCGACACCGACTACTGGCGCCGCATGACCGCGAAGGAGAAGGCGTGGCTGCGGCGCAACCTGCAGGCCCACACGATCTCCCAGTTCATGCACGGCGAGCAGGGCGCGCTGATCGCGACCGCCAAGATCGTCTCCACGGTGCCGGACATGAACGCCAAGTTCTACGCCGCGACGCAGGTGATGGACGAGGCGCGCCACGTCGAGGTCTACAAGCGCCTGCTGCACGAGAAGCTGAACCTGGCCTATCCGATCACGCCGTCGCTGAAGGCGCTGCTCGAGCAGACGCTGACCGAGCGCCGCTGGGATTTCACCTATCTCGGCATGCAGATCATGGTCGAGGGCCTCGCGCTGGCCGCGTTCCAGGCGATCCGCGACAAGGCCCGCAGCAAGCTGGCGTCGGCGGTGAACGCCTACGTCATGCAGGACGAGGCGCGGCACGTGTCGTTCGGCCGGCTGGCGCTGCGCGACTACTATCCCGCGCTCTCCGACCACGAGCGCGACGAGCGCGAGGAGTTCGTCGTCGAGGCGCTCTACTTCATGCGCGACCGGTTCAACCAGGCCGAGGTGTGGGAGCGCGCCGGCCTGCCGATCGACAAGCTCAACGAGATCACGTTCAATTCCAAGACCATGAACTCGTTCCGCGGCCGGCTGTTCAGCCGCATCGTGCCGACGATCAAGGACATCGGCCTGATGGGCCCCCGCGTCCAGAAGGCGTTCCGCGACATGAACGTCATGGAATACGCCGACCTCGACGCCGCGACGATGATCGAGAACGACGGCCGGGTGGCCGACGATTTCGACCGCCGGATGTTCGTCGAGGAGGCCGTCGCGGCGGAGTGACGCCGCCGGGCGGATCGCCTCACGCGCGCGCGAAGCGCGGCACCACGCGGTCGCCGAACGGGATGAACGCCGCGGTCACGCGGTCGCCGATGGCGCAGCCGGGATCGGCGTGCGCCATCATGCGGAAGCCCTCGTCGAGATCGACCAGCGCGATGGCGTAGGGCGCGTGCGCCCGCAGCGCCTCCGACGGCGGCCGGTGCACCACGGTGATCGAGAAGATCGCGCCGGCGCCCTTCGACGCGCGCGTCTCGCAGCGCGCCGAGCCGCAGGCCGTGCAATGGCTGCGCGGATAGAACTGGACCGCGCCGCAGTCGGCGCACACCTGGTAGCCGATGCGCCCGTCGGCGACGCCGTTCCACCACGCGCGCGCGATGTCGTCGCCGGCGGGGAAGGTCGTGGGGGTCGCGCTCATCGTCGTCTCCTCACATCCGCTCGAGCAGCATCGACACGTGCGACGACATCACGCCGCCGTCGCCGTGGATGAAGGCCGTCGTCGCCTTCTTGACCTGCCGCGCGCCGGCCTTGCCCGCGAGCTGGCGCTGCGCCTCGACCAGATGCGCCAGCCCGCCGCCGACGCCGCAATGGCCGAACGACAGCAGCCCGCCATGGGTGTTCAGCGGCAGGTCGCCCGCGACGCCGAAACGTCCGTCGCGCGCCATGGCGCCGGCGCCGCCGCGCGGCGCGAAGCCGGTCTCCTCCAGCAGCATCGCCAGCGTGATGGTGAAGGAGTCGTAGACCGCGAGGTAGTCGACGTCCTTCGTCGTCATCCCGGCCTCGGCGAAGGCGCGCCCCGCCGCCTGCGCCGCGCCGCAATCGGCCCAGTCGCGCATGCAGCTGATGTGCTGGTGCAGATGCGCCTGGCCGGCGCCGCGGATGCGCACCCGCGCCGCGCCGGTCGGCTCGCGTGTCACCACCACCGCCACGCCGCCGTCCGACACCGGGCAGCAATCCAGCAGCCGCAGCGGCAGGGCGATGGGCTTCGACGCCATGACGTCGTCCAGCGTGACCGGCGTGCGCAGATGCGCGTCGGGATGCGTGCCGGCGTGGCGCCGCATCAACACCGCGAGCTCCGCCAGATCGGCGCCGGTCACGCCGAACTGGTGCATGTAGCGCGCCGCCAGCAGGCCGTAATAGGCGGGGATGGTGGCGCCGTAGGGCACCTCGAAATCGCTGTGCCCGGCCTGCGCCAGCGTCTGGATCGACTGGTCGCGGCTCTGGCCCGACGCGCGGTTCTCGCCGGCCAGCGCCAGCACCGCGCGGCACTGGCCGCTGTCGACCAGCAGCTTGGCCAGCATCACCATGGCGACGCCGGTGGCGCCGCCGGCCTGCATGGCGTGGGCGTAGACCGGCCGGATGCCCATGCGCTCGGCGATCACCGTGGCCAGCATGATGTGCGGCAGCGTCGTGCTGTAGCCGGTCAGCACGCCGTCGATGTCCTTCACGCCCAGCCCGGCGTCGGCCATCGCCAGATGCGCCGCCTCGCTGGCGAGGCTCAAGGTCGAGGAGCCCTCGACCTTGCCGTAGCGCGTGTTGCCGACCCCGGCGATGTAGGCCATCGAACGTCACTCCTGTGCCCGCGGACCCCTCATCCGGCGCTCCGCGCCACCTTCTCCCCCGAAGACGGGGGAGAAGGGAATTCAGATCTCTTCCCCTTCTCCCCGTCTTCGGGGGAGAAGGTGCTCGAAGGTACGCCGCGGCAGCCGCGGCGGGGATGAGGGGTCACCGCCCGGATCCGGACCATAACCTACCCGCGTTTCCGCCGCGGCTGCTACACTCCGGACAACAAACGACCCCGGGGGAGGGCGGCCGAGGATGGACGAGCCGGTCACGGTGCCGCTGTGGCTGTTCCTGCCGATCGCGGCGTTCGCGCTGTGGTCGCTGCTCGACCGGCTGCTGATCCCGTCCGGCCGCTGGTTCCTGCGCCGCCGCGTCAACCGCCTGATCGACCGCGTCAACGACCGGCTCGACATCCGCATCAAACCGTTCCAGCTCACCAAGCGGCAGGTGCTGGTCGACCGCCTGATCTACGATCCGCAGGTCATCGCCGCCGCCAACGAGCGCGCCCAGGCCGAGAACGTGCCGCGCGAGGCCGAGATGGCCCGCGTGCGCCGCTACGCCAACGAGATCGTCCCGGCGTTCAACGCCTACGTCTATTTCCGCGTCGGCTACACGCTGGCCCGGGCGCTGGCGCGGCTGCTCTACCGCGTGCGGCTGGGCTTCGCCGACGACGCCGCGCTGGCCGCCGTCGACCGCGACGCCACGGTGGTGTTTGTCATCAATCACCGCAGCAACATGGACTACGTGCTGGTCGCCTTCCTCGCCGCCGACCGCACGGCGCTCAGCTACGCCGTCGGCGAATGGGCCCGCATCCAGCCGCTGCAGTCGCTGATCAAGTCGATGGGCGCGTTCTTCGTGCGTCGCAACTCCAACGACCCGGTCTACCGCCGCGTGCTGGAGCGCTACGTCCACATGGCGACCGAGGCCGGCGTCGCGCAGGCGATGTACCCTGAGGGCGGGCTGACCCGGGACGGACGCCTGCGCGAGGCCCGGCTGGGCCTGCTGGACTACGCGCTGAAGTCGTTCGACCCCAAGGGCGGAAGGGACGTCGTGTTCGTGCCCGTCGGCATCAACTACGACCGCGTGCTGGAGGACCGCACCCAGCTGCGCGCCGGCGATCCCGAGGCCGAGCGCGCCAGCGGCTGGCAGGCCATGCGCACCACCCTGCGCTTCGCCGGCCGCAATCTGCGGCAGATGCTGACCGGCCGCTGGTACCGCTTCGGCTACGCCTGCGTGAATTTCGGCCTGCCGGTCTCGGCCCGCGCCTGGCTGTCCGACAATGCCGAGCGCTTCGGCGGCGACCTGCGGCCGCTGTCGAAGGAGAAGCGCTTCGAGGCCGTGGGCGCGCTGGCCGGCGACCTGATGGCCGAGATCGCGCGGGTGGTGCCGGTGCTGGCGACGCCGCTGGTGGCGACGGCGCTGCTCGAGGCCGAGCGGCCGCTCGACGAGCTGGAGCTGAAAGCGCGCTGCGTCGCGCTGATGGACGCGCTGGTGGCGGGCGGCGCCAAGCTCTACGTGCCCAGGGGCGACCGCGACTACGCCGTCCATGTCGGTCTGCGCATGCTCACGCTGCGCCGCCTCGTGCTGCGCGACGACGACGGCGTCTACACCATCAACACCGCCGACGCCGCCGTGCTGCGCTACTACGCCAACTCCATCGCGCACCTGCCGCGCGGGGCGGTGGCGCCGTCGACGTAGTGGAGGCCCTGCGGAGTGGGTGCGTGGGTCGGGCGAAGCCCCTCATCCGCCCCTTCGGGGCACCTTCTCCCCTCCGTCGAGGGGAGAAGGAAGAGTGCGAAGGCACCGCCGAACTTCCCTTCTCCCCTCGCAGGAGGGGAGAAGGTGGACGCCGCGAAGCGGCGGCCGGATGAGGGGCTTCGTTCCGGTCACGCGATTCGGCGGACGTGGAGTGCGATTTGGGACGACGCTCGATCTCGACTAAACTCACGGATGGAATGGCTACTATCCTGCAAATCCGCGATGACGGCGCGGTCATGAAGGTCTCTCGCGGCGGCGGGCGCCGGATTGCGATCCGTCCGCCACGCCCGATGACGCCCACGCAGGTGTCCGCGGCGGCGGCGGCCGATCCGGACGCGCGTCCGATGACGGCGGACGAGTTCGCTACGGCCCGCCGCGTGCCGCGTATCAGCACTCTGCGCCGCGCGCTGGGTCTCACTCAGGAGGAGTTCGCCGCCCGCTACCACATCCCCGTCGGCACCTTGCGCGACTGGGAGCAGGGCCGGACCGAACCCGACCAGCCCGCGCGGGCCTATCTCAAGGTGATCGCGGGCGATCCCGAGGGCGTGCGCCGGGCGTTGGGTCCGGTAGTGGCGAAGGAGCGTTGAGCGTCCAGCACGCATAGGCGTCGGCGACGTTGCCTGGAGGACGAGGGAGTGGATCGCGATATCGTCCGTCGAATCGGTCTGGTGGCGACGAGCTGGCCGCTGGTCGCGAGCCTGGTCGCGCTTCTGCTCAACGACCACGTGCTCAAGGCCGCGTATCCGGGGTGGGTGACGGGCAAGCTGTCGGATTTCGCGGGCATCCTCCTCGTCGCGTTGTTCGCCATGGCGGCGTTTCCGCGTCGGACGCTTCTCGTCGCGGCGGCGATCTGCGCGGCGTTCATCTGGTGGAAGAGCCCCGCGTCCGAACCGTTCATCCGGATGGTCTCGACCGTCTATCCGATCGGGCGGACGGTCGACTACACGGACCTGATCGCGTTCGCCGTGCTGCCGTTCGCCGCCCGGGTGGCGCGCGGCCCCGAGGCATTCCAGATTCCCATTTTCGTGCCCCGGCGAATTGCGGCGATGCCGATCATAGCCGTGTCGGCTTTGGCCGTCATGGCGAGCTATATTCCAATGCAGTACCAAGATAGATATGTGATTCGAGCGACGGACGGCGTTTGGCCACTCGAGTTGAACGAGGCCACGGATGCAATCAAAGCAGTTGCAACGCGTCGAGGTATGGCCTGCCCGGAGTGTGGGCCGTCCGTTGCGAAGGGGAGATATGTCTCCAAATATGTGACCATGAAATTCGAAATTCTCGGACGTGATGGCGTTTCGTTCGAGATTCATGGCGCGAGTGACAGAGGAATCATTGATCCGTTCGGCGACGGCACCCCACAGCGCATGGACGAGCTTAGGGACGACCTCAAGCGGGAGTTTGGCAAGCGCGCTCGCAATCTCGAGCTCGTAGAGTCCCTAAACGGCGGCTTCAATAGGCATTGACAAGCTACGCCGCCTTCATCCTTCCCGCGTTGCGCTCGACCAGCAGCGGGCGCACGAGGCGGCCGAAGCGCTCCGCCTCCTCGTCGTGCAGGTAGCCCGACAGGCAGAAGGAGTGGCAGCCGAGGTCGATGAAGTTCTGCAGGGTGTCGGCGCACTGCCGCGGGTTCCCGACCACGGCGATGCCGGCGCCGGGCCGCGTGCGGGTGATGCCGGTCCACAGATGCGGCTCGATCAGGTCGCCCATGGTCGCGGCCAGCTCCTGGACGCGGCGGTTGGCCTCCGACGTGGCGAAATGCTCGCGCACGAATTTCGTCTGCTCGGCGCTGACGCTGCTGACCAGCCGGTTGGCGGCGTCCCACGCCTCGGCCTCGCTCTCGCGGCACACGATCTGCAGCCGCATGCCGAAGCCGATCGCCTCGCCCCGTCCGTGGCGCGCCGCCATGGCGCGGATCTCCGCCATGTTGTCGGCGATGCGGGCGTAGGTGTCGCCCCAGAACAGGTGCACGTCGGCGTGCTTCGCGGAGATCTCCCACGCGTCCTTGGAGCCGCCGCCGAGATAGAAGCGGGGATGCGGCTTCTGGAACGGCTCCGGCCGGATCTGCGTCTCGGTCAGCGTGTAGTGCCTGCCGCTGTGGCTGACGGGTCCCTTCGTCGTCCACAGCTTCTTCAGGATCGTGACCTCCTCGTCCATGATCGCGTAGCGCTCCTCCTTGTCGTACAGGATCCCCTCGGAGCGGTTCTCCTTCTCGCTCTGCCCGGCGATCAGATTGACGCAGATTCGCCCGCCGCTGAGCTGGTCGAAGGTCGAGACCATCTTGGCCATCAGCACGGGGTTGATGTAGCCGGGCCGCGCCGCCACCAGCATGCGGATCGACTTCGAGCGGCCCGCCATCATCGCGCCGGTGACCCACGCCTCCCAGCACGCCGTCTGCACGGGGATCAGCATGTACTCGAAGCCGGCGGCCTCGGCGGCGTCGACCACCTTCTGGAACAGCTCCGGCGACGACGGCACCAGCGCGTCGCGCTCGCCATAGGCGGTGGTGTCGCCGGCGGTCGGCAGGAACCAGCCGAATTCGAGGGGGCGGTCCATCGTGTCGGACTCCGGATGTGATTGGGTCACGTCGAGGATAGAGGATTTCGTGGGTCGATGGATGCCGGTTGGCGGGACGAAGACCCCTCATCCCCGCCGCGGCTGCCGCGGCGTACCCTCGGGCACTTTCTCCCCCTCGTCAGGGGGAGAAGGGAAGAGATTGATTTCCCCTTCTCCCCCGTCAGCGGGGAGAAGGTGGCGCGAAGCGCCGGATGAGGGGCTTCGCCGCCGCGGACGGCACGCCGGCCGTTGGTGTCCGCCTCACGCCACCCGGTACAGCTTCACGGCCAGCGGGTCGGGCGCGCAGCCGAGGCCGGGGCCGGCCGGCGCCGCGACGCGGCCGCCCGAGGGCTTGACCACGTCGCCCATCGGCTCGGCCGCCAGCTCGATGAAGTAGCGCTCCAGCATCGGCACGCCCAGCGCGGCGCAGAGATGCAGCGTGTGGGCGTAGCCGGCGCCGATCATGAAGCAGTGCGGCATGAACTGGACGTCGTGCGCCTCGGCCAGCGCCGCGATCTTCAACGCCTCGGTGTGGCCGTGCGCCTTGGCGATGTCCGGCTGCACGATGTCGACGGCGCCGGCCTCGAACATCATGCGGTAGTCGGCGAGGCTGCCCGCGTTCTCGCCGGCGGCGATCGGGATCGACGTCGACCGCCGCAGCGCGGCCAGCGTCGCGTAGCTTTCCGGCGGCCAGGTCGGCTCCTCCAGCCACGTCAGGTCGTAGGCCTCCAGCCGCTTCGCGATCCGCTTCGCCTCGGCCAGATCCCACGGGCAGTTGGTGTCGAGCATGAGCGCGATGTCGGGCCCGATCGCGGCGCGCGCCGCCGCCGTGGCCTCGACCGTGACCTCGTGCAGCTTGATCGCGCGGTAGCCCTCGGCGACGGCGCGCTCGCAGGCCCGCGCGACCTTCGCGGGCTCGCCGTAGCGTGTCAGGCTGGCGTAGAGCGGCACGTCCGTGACGGCGCTTCCGCCGAGCAGGCGGTGCAACGGCAGGCCGGCGGCCTGGCCGAGGATGTCCCACAGCGCCAGATCGACCGCCGAGACGCAGAACGCCATCACGCCCACACGGCCGAAATTGTGGTGCTGACGCTGCAGGTCGCGCGCGATGGCGCGGATGTGCGATGGATCGCGCCCGATCAAAGACGGCGCCACGTGCGTGTCGAACAGCGCCTTCAGCGCCGCCTCGCCGTTCTTGGTGAACACCTCGCCCCAGCCGCTGAGGCCCTGGTCGGTGTCGATGCGTACCAGCAGCGTCTGGAACCGCTTCGCCACCCACGCGCCGCCGTGGTCCTCGAACGGGATCGACAGCAGCATCGAGTCGACGGCGGTGATCTTCATCGGCGGGCTCCCCTTGGCACCTGCCGAGTATAGGGGAAACGCCGCCGGAGCGTCGCGCTACGAGGCGCGCGGGCCGCGCGGCAGCTCGACGATCTCGGCGCTGCGGCGCGGCTTGACGTCGTCGGGTTCGATCCGCGTGTCCTCGGCCGGGCTGGTGCGCAGCGTCGTCACGCCGGGCCAAGCCGTCGGCGTCGGTGGCTGCATGCCGTCGCCGGCGTCGAGCACGGCGGACAGGCCGTCCTGCGGCTCGGGCGGCGGCGTCAGCCCGGACGTGAACGGCACGACGCTGGGCTGCGGCATCTCGGACGGCGACGGCGGCCCGTCATGCGCCGGCGGCCGGCCGGGCAGCGACGTGATGACGCCCTCGGTCGCGCCGGACGCGGACGGCGCACGCGTGGCGCCGAGGCCGCCGGCGGCGCCCAGCGTCGCGGTCGCGGCGTCGACGCCGCCGGGTCGCGAGCGCAGGGCGCGCCAACGCGCCAGCGCGGCGGCGTAGTCGCTGGACTCCGGCATGCCGGTGGACGGGGTGGTCGGCGGCGCGGGTGTCGCGGCGGGCGGCGCGTACGGTTTCGGCGTCTCGATGCGCGTGATCACGGGCGTCGGTGGAGCCACGGCGGCGGGCGCCTCGACGGTCTCCGCCGTCGTGTCGCCGTCCAGCGCGTCGCGGGGGTCGAGGATGTGGACGTCGTCGTCGGAGTCCGGCGCGGCGGCCGACGGCATCGTGTCGACCGGCGTGGCTTCCGCCTCGATCGTCACGGCCGTTCCCTCGTCCAACCGCGGACCGTCGCGCGATCCGGCGAACAGCGGCGCCAGCGCCGCGCGCATCGCCGCCGCGCGCTCGTCCGACGACAGGCCATCCGTGGCCGGCGACACGCCGCGCGGTGGCGACGGCTCCGATATCGCCTCGGACGGGCGGACCGGCCGCATCGGCGCCGGCGCCAGCCCGCGCGCGCCCCGCATCGCGCCCAGCGCGCCGAGGTCGACGCGGCCGGACGCCGTCGTCGGCGTCACCTGCACGGCGTCGATCACCAGCTGCGGCGACGGCGTGACCGCGTCGTCGGCCGAGAGCGGACGGTCGGAGTGGCGCCGGCCGGCCGGGACACGCCGCCGCCGGCGGCTGCCGGTGCGGCTCTCCGCGTGCGCCTCGGCGACGTCGAGCGGATGGATCGACACGACGCCGCGCTCGGCCGTCAACGCCTGCGCCGCCGCCGCGCCGAGCATCAGCATGAACGTCACCGCCACGGCCGGCATCTGGACGCTGAAATCCACCATCGCGTGGGCGCCGACGAGGGCCGCGCCCGCCACCGCGGCGATCGACGCGGCGCTGCCGCGGCCGCGCGCGAACAGGCCGGTGGCGCCGGCGCCGACCACCGCGCCGACCAGCGCGAGGCTCAGCAGGAAGGCGGGGATGCCGGCCTCGGTCGCGAGCTCGAGGTAGGTGTTGTGGGCGAGATCGACGTAGGTCTCGAAGCGCGCGGTGCCGTCATTGGCGCGGTTGAACGCCGGCCCGAACGTGCCCAGCCCGTGGCCGGCCAGCGGCCGCTCGGCCATCGCGGCGCGGCCGACCTCGTAGAGCGCGCCGCGCGATTCCGGCCCGCCGTCCATCACGCGCTTGAGCAGATGTTCGCCGCTCAACGCCAGCGCGCCGGCCAGCGCCACCGCGCCGATCGCGAAGCCGGCGAACCAGGTGCGCAGCCGGATGTCCCGCGCCAGCAGCATGCCGGTCCAGAACACCGCCAGTCCCAGCGCCAGCGACATCAGGCCGGCGCGCGAGCCGGTCAGGATGACGGCGACCAGGCCGGCGCAGACCGCGGCGATGCCGGCGTACATCGCCGGCGTCGCCTCCTCCGACACCGCGACCAGCAGACGGATCAGGCCGCCGGAGCTGCGCATGATGCGGCGGAACTCCGACAGCAGCGGCGCCAGCACGGCGATCACCGCCAGCCCGGCGTAGGTCGCGTAGCTGTTGCGGTTGATGAAGGTCGAGGTGACGCTCTCGACGTAGGCCGTCTTGGGGAACCACAGGATCGTGGCGAAACCGCCGAACTTGGCGACCAGGCCGTAGAGCGCGTAGCCGAATCCGGCCAGGCCGATGGCCCACAGCGCGAACCGCGCACGCTGGCGGTCGCGGCAAAGCTGCAATGAGAGGAAGAACACGCCGGCGTAGCTGAAGATCTTCATCGCCAGCGTGCGGCTGGCCGTCGGATCGAGGCTGGGCGACGCGCTCGACGCGATCCCCAGCGCCTGCGCCGCCTCGGCCCAGGCGGGATGGTGGAGGACGGACGGCGCCGCCGTCGAGCTCTGGACCACGTACCACAGGAACAGGACGGCGAAGCCGACCGCCAGGCCGAGCGCGGCGCGGTCGATGGTCGTCGCCGGCGCGGCGGGCTCGCGGTGCGAGCGTCGCATCCGACCGCCACCCGCGACCGCGCGCACGCGGTCGATCCCCCAGAGCGCCAGCATGATTCCGACCGTGAGCGCCAGCACGCTCCACGGCAGGGGCCGGTTGGACCCGAGGGGGAGCGGCGACAGGCAGACGAGGCCGGTCAGCGCCCAGAACAGGAACGACGACATCCGGGAGTTTTCGGGGTCCGTGGCTCGCCCTTAAGGACTTGTTAAGACAGCACATTAACATATCGTATCGGGAATGCGACAGCGGCCTATACCCATCCGGCGCGCGGCCGAAAGGCGCGGAAAGGCGCGGATTCACGCCATCCGGGCCCGTCCAGGCGTGGATTTGTGACCGATCGCGTGGCCGGGCAGGCGGCCCGGATCCTGTGGACGACGGCGCTGACCGGCACCGCCCCGCCCGACGCGTCGTTGGAGGACCTGGCCGCGGTGTCGCGGACGCTGGTCGACCGGCTGCTGCGGCGCGTCTCCCCCGGCTGGGCGGCCAGCCTTCTGGCGCCGCTGGCGTCGCGTTTCGGCACGCCTCTGGTCGATCCGGCCGCCGCCCGACCGGCCGCGCTCCTGTCGAAGCTCACGCTGGCGGCGCAGGCGGCGGCGTTGGCGCGGCTGGATGCCGCCGGCGTGCCGGCGGTGGCGCTCAAGGGATTCGCCAATGCCCATCTGCTCCATCCCGACCCCTCGGCGCGCATCGTCGGCGACCTCGACGTGCTGGTGCCGCGCGACGCGCTGGGCGCGGCGATCGACGTGTTCGCGCCGCTGGGCTACCGCTTCGGCGCCGTCGGCGCGCGCCGCTGGGGCTTCGTGTCCGACGCCAGCTTCGTGCCGTTCCATTCGCCCGACGGCGTCGTGAACATCGACCTGCACGTCGCGCCCGACGCCTATCCGCTGACGCTCGGACTGCCGGCGGCGGACGTGTTCGCCGGCGCGCGCGCGGTCGCGGGTCCGGCGGGTCCGTTCCGGGCGCCGAAGGACGAGCACGTCCTGCTGATCTGCGTCTCCAACGCCGCCAAGGACCGGTTCGGCTGGCAGACGATCTCGAAGATGGTCGACGCGGCGCGGCTTCTGGTCGCGCGCGGCGCGTCGCTGGACTGGGACGAGATCGACCGGCGCGCCGGCGCCGCCCGCCTGCGGCGCGCGCTGGACGTGACGCTGGCCCTGCTCGTGGCGCTCGGACTGCCGTCCACGGCGATCCCCGCCGGCCGCGGTGCGCCGCCGCGCGGATACGCGGGCGCTGTCTTCGCGTCGGTCGTCGGCGAATGGCTGGGGATGTTTCCGGACGACGTCTCCGGCGCCGCCGCGCTGTGGCGCGAGGCGGTCCTCGTGCACGCGCCGTCGACGGTGGCGCGGCTCAACGCGCGCCGGCTGGCCGGGTTGCTGCGTCCCGGCGACGGTGTCCCCGCCGAGGCGCGGGGACGCGTCTAGGCTCGGCGCGCGCCGCCGTCACGCCACCGCGACCAGGCCGCGCGCCGACAGATCGGCCAGCAGCGCGTCGAGATCCGCCGCCACGACGGCGGGGTCGATGTCGGGGAACGCCTCGCGCAGCAGCGCCAGCAGATCGTCGCGCGACTCCGGATCGGCCAGCGCGTTCCACACGCCGCCGCCCAGCGCGTCGAGATGGAAGATATCCTGCGTCGCAGGATCGACGAGGAACGTGCCGTCGTCGAGCGTCGTGGCGACGATGTCGGGCGCGCGCCGGTAGCGGGGCATGGCGGCGTTCTCGGGCGCGGCGCGCGCGGCGTCAAGCCGTCGCCGCGCCGCTCACGAGATGTCGAAGCGCTGGCACAGCAGATCGCACGCCGCGGCGCTGCTGCCGTATTCCAGACGCAGGCACGGCACGGCCCTGGCGACCTGCGCCACCGCCGCCACCAGCGCGCGCGACTCCATGCCCGGCGCGGTCGACTGGCGCAGCAGGGCCAGCGCCGCCTCGTTCTGCGTCGCGTCGTCGAGGAACAGGACGTCCGCGTCGTCGTCGCGCCGGCGCGGCAGCACGAGGGCCGCGACCGGCGCGGAGTCGCCGAACGCCGCCACCGGGAACGCGTCGATCGCGAGGTCGATGTAGGCCACGGTCGGCTCGCCCTGCCAGTCCATGTGCTCGACCACGGCGTTGCCCTCGACGAAGGCGGCCAGCGTGGCGCCGGCGCCGGGATGCACGGGCAGGCGCATGCGCGGCGTCAGGCCGAGGCCGATGGCGGCGGGCGCGCGGCCCCCGCCGAAGCCGCCGGGCGCCAGCGCGATGCGGTCGTCGCCGAAGAAGCGCGCGCCGCGCCGCGCGAGCTGCAGCGCCAGGGTGCTCTTGCCGCTGAGCGAATCGCCCACCAGAAGGATCACGCCGCCGGGGCCGGCGGCGGCGCCGGCGTGCGTGCCGATCAGATCGCCGCGCCGCGACAGCAGCTCCGCGGCCAGCAACCCGACCAGCTGGTTCGCGGCCTCGGCGGCGTCCGGCACCTCGACGGCGCCGCCTTCCAGCGCGCCGTGGCGGATGTGGAAGCCGTCGCTGATGGCGTCGATGGCGATGTCGACGCGGTCGTCGTCGGTCGCCTCGATCCGCCGCAGCGGCCACAGGCCGAAGAAGCGCGCCCGGAAATCGTCGAGCCGGGCGGCGCTGGCGACCTGGATCGTCGCGCCGTCGAGGCCGCCGAATTCGTAGATCGCCGCCATGCCCATCCTCCGCCCGTGTCGCCGGCGCCATGATAGCAGTCCCGCCGCGAATCGTGGCGCCCGCGCCGCGGGCCGCGATCCCGCTCGTGCCTCCCGTCGCATTTCTCATGTGCGGCGGCGCGGGGAACCGCGTAGTGCTGTCGCCGCAACGCCCGAGGAATCCGTGTCCCAGCCCCCGGAACGCAGCGCCCGCGAGCGGATGATCCTCGCGGCGCCGATCCTGCCGACCATTCTGCGGCTCGCCGCGCCCAACGCGGTGACGGTCATCGTCGCCAGCCTCGTCACCGTGGCCGAGACGGCGTTCGTCGGCGCGCTGGGCGCCGAGGCGCTGGCGGCCAACGCCTACGTGTTCCCGTTCCTCGTCCTGATGCAGACCATGGCCAACGGCGCCATGGGCGGCGGCGTGTCCTCGGCCGTGGCCCGCGCGCTCGGCGCCCGCGACACGGCGCGGGCGCGCGCCCTGGCGCTGCACGCGCTGGCCATCGCGACGGGTTTCGGCCTGTTCTTCACGGCGCTGATGTGCGGTTTCGGCGCCTCGATCTACGGCGCGCTGGGCGCGAGAGGCGCGGTGCTGACGCTGGCGCTCGACTACTCCAACGTCCTGTTCGCCGGCGTCGCCGGCATCTGGTTGATGGCCACGTTGATCAGCGTGGTGCGCGGCACCGGCGACATGGCGGTGCCGACGGCGATCATGCTGGCGACGGCGGCGCTGCAGGTCGCGCTGGCCTTCACGCTGACGCTCGGCGCCGGACCGGTGCCGGCGCTGGGCATCGCCGGCATCGGCTGGTCGACCGTGGTCGCCAGCGCCGCCGGCACGCTGGCGACGCTGGTCTATCTGCGCTCGCCACGCGCGCGGGTGCGGGTGTCGCTGGCCGGCGTCGTACCGTCGGGCGCGATGTTCCGCGACATCCTCCGGGTCGGCGGCGTGGCGGTGTTCTTCTCGCTGCAGAACGCCGGCACCGTGCTCCTGATGTCGGCGATGGTCGCCGGCTTCGGCGCCGTCGCGCTGGCGGGATACGGCATCGGCGCGCGGCTGGAGATGCTCCAGATCCCCGTCGTGTTCGGTATCGGCGCGGCGCTGGTGCCGATGGTCGGCATGAACGTCGGCGCCGGCCAGATCCAGCGCGCCCGGCGCATCGCGCTGTTCGGCGCGTTGTTCGCCGGCGCGATCAGCGGGGTGATCGGGCTGGTCTTCGCCATCAAACCCGAGTGGTGGAGCGGCATCTACACCGCCGACCCCGCCGTCCGCGCCGCGACAGCGGAGTATCTCCAGCGGGTCGGCCCGACTTTCGGTTGCTTCGGCTTCGGCGTCTGCCTGTACTTCGCGACCCAGGGGTCGGGCCGCATCCTCGGGCCCGTGCTGGCGGCCACCGCGCGGCTCGCGCTGGCGGCGCTCGGCGCCTTCGTCGCGCTGCGCCTCGACCTCGGTTACGCCGCGCTGTGCTGGGCCATCGCCGCGGCGATGCTGGCCTACGCCTTGATCGCCGCCGGCGTGCTGGCGTTCACGCCGTGGCGCAAGCCGGGATGAGGTAGTTTGTGTCCATCATTGACTTCAAGATCCACTGCATCAGCACTAATTTCCTAGGTCGCTCAAGAGTATTTCAAAGAAAGCGGCATTTCGCTTCTCTGCATCTGAGATCAGTTTGTCAAATCCAACGATTTCAATAAATACATCGTACTCGGTGTGGTATTTCACAAGTCCGAGCTTATCCCAAGTTTCATCAAAGTCGTACCGCTTCGCTAAAGCCCTTAGAGTCGGTTCAATATCGGCAACGATGATTGCCGAGATAGGAGTACCATCCGGAATTGCAATTGTTTTTCCACTGGTTGTTAGAAGAGACTTACGCTCTCGAATATGTTCAACCGTATCGTGAATCTGCCGAATTGGATCACTTCCCTCGCGCCCGAAAGCGTAATCGTTGCGCCCGGGCCGCTTGAACTCAACGACGACAATGCTGTTGCTTCCCTGCCCACCGGTGACATAGCATTCATTGTAGAATGCGACATCAACTACCTTGTCACCTAGATGACGTCGGCCACCATGGAGTGTTCGATCGCTCGATATATATGATGCAAACGCCAAGCGCTCGTCGAGCAGCAACAGATTGTTCTGGAAAAATTGCTTAGTAGATGCAGAGTCTTCGTGGCGCGGGAATATTAGCTCATGAAACGCGTCCTCAAGGCTCATTGTACCTGCGACACTGGTACCACGAAGCTTATCAGCAATCTCGATCACGGCCTTTCGGTGTACGATGTACTCAGCTAGAGCGTCACGATAAGTATCTGACACACGCTTCAATAGCTCATTCTTCCGTTTCTGGAAGAGATCCTTGTCTGCGATTGTACTCTGTACGTAGGTTGTCCACCGTCGCTCCTCACGAAGTCGTTGTATTGACAAGTCTGAGACAAAGTTCTCCTGCCGCCAGTTGTTGGGTTTTGAGCGGACGTAGTCTGAAACCGTCGTTCCGGATAGACCATACCGCAGCAAAGGATGACGTGTGAGCAGCTGCACCAGTTCATCTCGCTGGGCGGATTTTATCCGATCATGCTGCTCCCTCTCGGTCGTCAAGATCGCCTGGCATGCCTTTTCAACGATCTCGGATACTTCTTCCTCGCTCGCCTCTAGAGCCGTTCGAGCCTGATTTGCGTGAGCATCAAAGAATGATCCCGACAGGGTCGCGATGATAACGTACTCGGTTCCATCTGATCGCTGAAAGGCGGGCCTCCCGATTTTGTTCTCAATGTTCCGCCCCGCGCCAAGGAGTCGATTGTCGGCAAAAAACATTAATGCATGCCGATTGAAGGGCTTCCCCCTCTCGACACGAGAGATATCGCACTTGAAATCGAAAGTTTGTTCGCGAAGCTCAAGGTTGAAGTTATGAGATTTCTCGAGTTTAAATATGCGCATAAAATGCGTACGTAGATCAATATCCTTCTCACCAATCGTCACTATGGTATGTGGCATTCGGCCATCCACTAGATAGGTGAGAAAATTGCTTGATAGATGATCGAGGATTCTTTCCTCTGATAGTGCTTCCCAGTATCTCTGATAAATGGATTTCACTCTTCGAAATGTCACGGCACAACCGGGTGTAGACTCCGGTGAGACACCACCTTTCATTTCTATGATTTCTTCATCGGCATATACGTCGAAGCGGAATGAACGCTCCTCAACTTCGTCCATCGCGCCGAGAGATTTGGAGTAGTAATATACTTCCTCATATACTTTGAAAGCAACAAAGCGCCCGAAGCCCTTCCCGCCGCGCTTAAGCTTGTGGCCCGTGAATGGAGTTCGGAAAGCGAGGAAATTCTCCGTGTCTAGTCCGTTCGCGTTGTCAGAAATAGTTACTGAGAATTCCTCAGATGTTGCGCCAAACGTGAACTGGAACCGCAATTTTCCATCTGTCGGAAATCTTGTCGCCACCGAGCTTGTCCAACAGCGCGTGAATAGCATTGGAGCCCGCCTCATAGACAGGCAATAGGAACGTATCAAAACTCCCAGTGAGGTGGGTACGTTCCAGCACTGCCGGCATGTCAGGCTTGAGCAAATGAGCCATCGAAGCGCTCCCTCTAGTTCGTCGCGGCTCAGGTGACACGTTCGCGCGGCGCGGCAACTCAAGAGGCTGATCGCGTACGCCAAGCGGGCGAACGAATATAGGCGACCGACTTGCTCCGCGTCCATATCGCGGTATGTGAGACGAGTCGGGGGGATGGCCCTAGGCACCCGGCGCGGATTGATTCATGATCGCGCGCACGCGGCGCGGTCCACCGCCGGGCCGGTGAAGGCGCGACACGATTCCGCATGGCATTGCGAACCGACTTCCTCCCCGGCTACTTCGCGGCCCAGTTCGACGAGCATCTCGCCGTCGCGGCGGAGACCAGGCGCGGTCTGGCCGGCGATTTCGCGCGTCTGGTCGAGATCGGCGCGCGCGCCATCGAGGCCGGCGGCAAGCTGCTGTTCTTCGGCAACGGCGGCAGCGCCGCCGACGCCCAGCACGTCGCCACGGAGTTCGTCGTGCGCCTGAAGCGCGAGCGCGGCCCGCTGCCGGCGCTGGCCTTGACCACCGACGGCCCGACCCTGACCGCGATCGGCAACGACTACGGCTTCGACCGCGTGTTCGAGCGCCAGATCGAGGCGCATGGCCGGGCCGGCGACGTCGCCATCGGCCTGTCGACCTCCGGCCGCAGCCGCAACGTCCTGCTGGGACTCGCCAGGGCGCGCGAGCGTGGGCTGATCGCCGCCGGATTCGGCGGCGGCGACGGCGGCCAGATGGCGGGCCTCGCCGACCCGCTGCTGCTGGTGCCGTCCTTCGCCACCGCGCGCATCCAGGAGATGCACCACCTGCTTGGCCACGCGCTGTGCGGCGCGATAGAGATCGCCCTCGGCGTCCTTCCGCTGGAGCCGGCGTCGTGAAGACCGCGGGCGGCGTCGCGACGACGGGCGCCGACGCGCTGGTCGCGCGCCTGCCGGCGCTGGGCGCGACGCGCACGCTGGTGGTCGGCGACGTCATGCTGGACCGCTTCGTCTACGGCGTGGTCGAGCGCGTGTCGCCGGAGGCGCCGATCCCGGTGCTGCGGATCGACCGCGAGGTCGCGATGCTCGGCGGTGCCGGCAACGTCGCCCGCAACCTCGCGGCGCTGGGCGCCAAGGTGGCGTTCCTGACCGTGGCCGGCGCCGATCCGGCGGGCCGCGAGATCGCCCGCCTGATGGGCGCCGAGGCGGCGATCGAACCGCATCTCGTGGTCGAGCCGGCCCGGATCAGCACCGTCAAGACGCGCTACGTCGGCGGATCGCAGCAATTGCTTCGCGCCGACAAGGAGACGGCCGCGCCCCTGTCGCCGTCGGCGCGGCAGGATCTGCTGTCGCGCCTGTCCTCGGCGCTGCCGGAGTGCGACGTCGTCGCGCTGTCGGATTACGGCAAGGGCGCGCTGGCCGACGGCGTCGCGGTCGCCGCGATCGCCGCCGCCCGCGCCGCCGGCAAGCGCGTCGTCGTCGATCCCAAGGGCCGCGATTTCACGCTCTACGCCGGCGCCGATCTGCTGACGCCGAACGCGCGCGAGCTGGCCGAGGCGACCGGCCTGCCGACACGCGAGGATGCCGAGGTCGAGGCGGCCTGCCGCGCGGTGATCGCGCGCGCCGGAGTGGCGGCGGTGCTGGCGACGCGCGGCGCCCGCGGCATGACCTTGGTTGAGGGCGGCGCGCCGGCCGTGCATCTGCCGGCGCACGCGCTCGAGGTGTTCGACGTCTCCGGCGCCGGCGACACGGTGATCGCGACCCTGGTGGCGGCGCTCGCCGCCGGCGCGCCGCTGGCCGACGCCGCGGCGCTGGCCAACGTCGCGGCCGGCGTGGTGGTCGCCAAGCTCGGCACCGCCACCTGCACGCTCGCCGAGCTGGCGGCGGCGCTGGCCGGCGCGCGCGTCGCGGGCCACGCCGCCAAGATCGTCGACCGCGCGCGTCTGGTCGCCGAGGCGGCGCGCTGGCGCGCCGCAGGCCTGCGCGTCGGCTTCACCAACGGCTGTTTCGACCTGCTGCATCCCGGCCACGTGTCGCTGATGCGCCAGGCGCGCGCCGCCTGCGACCGGCTGGTGGTCGGGCTCAACAGCGACGCCTCGGTGCGGCGCCTCAAGGGCGAGGGCCGGCCGGTCAACGGCGAGTCCGCGCGCGCCACCGTGCTGGCGTCGCTCGCCGACGTCGATCTCGTGACCGTGTTCGACGAGGACACGCCGCTCAAGACGATCGACGCGCTACGCCCCGACGTGCTGGTGAAGGGCGCCGACTACACGCGCGACACCGTGGTCGGCGCCGACCAGGTCGAGGGCTGGGGCGGCCGCGTCGTGCTGGCGTCGCTGGCCGACGGCTTCAGCACCACGGCGACGATCCGGCGCATGTCCGGGGCGTAGCGGTCGCGCGCCCGTTCATGACCCCATGAGGAATCCGACGGGGTACCGGATGCGGCCTTCGGGTATAGGGACGCCCGGAGGTCCCCGCCAGCCATGTCCATGTCAGCCGCGTCCGTGTCCATGTCCGCCCCGCATCCGCTGCTGACCGCGCCGATGGTGCGCACGATCCTGCGCATCGCCGCCCCGACCACGCTGGTGATGATCGTGCAGACCATCGTCGGTGTCGCCGAGATGTACGTGATCGGCCGGCTCGGCACCGCTGCGCTGGCCGGCTTCCAGCTCGTGTTCCCGTTCCTGATGCTGATGACGATGATGGCCGCCGGCGGCATCGGCGGCGGTGTCGCGGCCTCGGTGGCGCGCGCGCTGGGCGCCGGCGACCGCGTCCGCGCCTCGGTCCTGGCCGGCCACGCCCTGATCGTCGGCGCCGGCTTCGCGGCGCTGTGGCTGCTGGCGATGGCGGTGTTCGGCGAGACGCTGCTCGGCGCCTTCGGCGCGCGCGGCGAGACTCTGGGCTACGCCGTCACCTACGCCACCGTGGCGTTCGCCGGCACGATCGCGCCATGGGCGATGTTCATCTTCGCCGCCATCCTGCGCGGCACCGGCGACGCCGCGACGCCGGGCAAGCACATGATGTTCTCGTCGATCCTGCAGGTGCCGCTATCCGCCTTCCTCGTGCTCGGCACCGCCGGCTGGGGTCTGGGCGGCTGGGAAGGCATGGGCATCGCCGGCGCCGCGGTGTCGATGATCGCGACCATGCTGCTGTCGGCGGCGTTGATGGCGCGGCGCCTGTGGCGCGGCGCCGCCGGGATCACGCCGACGTTGGCCGGTCGCGGCGTGTCGATGGCGCATCTCGCGCCGATCCTGAAGGTCGGCCTGATCTCGTCGCTGTCGGCGCTGTTCCTCAACATCACCACGATGCTGGTGAACCTCGCGATCCGGCCGTTCGGCGACGCCGCGCTGGCCGGCTACGGCGTCGGCGCGCGGCTGGAGTTCACCCTGGTGCCGCTGGCGTTCGGCATCGGCACGGCGCTGACGACGCTGGTCGGCATGGCCGCCGGCGCCGGCGACTGGCGCCGCGCGCGCTCGGTCGCCTGGGTCGGCGCCGGCATGGCGGCGGCGCTGACCGGCGCGCTGGGCCTCGTCGTCGCGCTGGTGCCGCACGGCTGGGCCGGGATGTTCAGCGGCGAGCCGGTCGTGATCGAGGCCGCCGTGCACTACCTCACGCGCGTGGCGCCGTTCTACGGCTGCATCGGCTTCGGCATGGCCATGAGCTTCGCCTCGCAGGGCGCCAACCGGCAGGGCATGCCGCTGGCCGCCAGCGTCGTGCGGCTGTGCGTCGCCGGAATCGGCGGCTATCTCTGCGTCGCGGCGTTCGGCGCCGACCTGCCGACGCTGTTCTGGATGCTGGCGGCGGCGGTCTTCCTCTACGCCGCGATCGTCGCCGCGTCGCTGCTGCTGCGGCCGTGGGGTCCGCGCCGGCGGTAGCTCACACCGGCACGTCGCCCTTGACGGTGACGCGGTTGCCGGTGCGGGTGTGCGGCCAGTAGTCCCACATCGCGCGGTGCTGTACGCAGCGGTTGTCCCAGAAGGCGATGGAGTTCTCGCGCCAGCGGAACCGCACCTGCCATAGCGGGCTCTCCATGTGCTCGTAGAGATAGCGCAGGATGGCGTCGCTCTCGTCGCGCGGCACGCCGAGGATGCGCGTGGTGAAGCCGCGGTTGACGTAGAGCGCCTTGCGGCCGGTGACGGGATGGGTGCGCACCACCGGATGCTCGGCGCGCGGATAGACCGGCTTGTCGGCGACGCCGAGGTTGGCGTAGGTGCCGCGGTAGACGTGCTCCCCGTCGTGCACGGCGCGCAAGCCGTCGAGATAGGCCTTCAGCCGGTCGCTCAACGCCTCGTAGGCGGCGTACATGCTGGCGAACAGCGTGTCGCCGCCCTTGGGCGGGCAGTGCCGGATCAGCAGGATGCTGCCCATCGGCGGCTCGGCGTCGCACGACACGTCGCTGTGCCAGCCCTCGCCGTTGGCGCGCGGCGAGTCCTTGTCGGCGTGGATGATCATCAGCTCCGGAATTCCGGGCGCGTGCGGGGCCGCGGGATGGATATGCAGGTCGCCCCACAGCCGGCCGAAGGCGAGGTGCCGCTCCGGCGTGATGTCCTGGTCGCGGAAGAAGATCACCGAGTTCTCGGCCAGCGCGCGGTGCAGCTCGTCGACCGTCTTGTTGCCCAGCGGCCGGGCGAGGTCGACGCCGGAGATCTCGGCGCCGATGATCGGCGTCAGCTTGTCGACGACGATGCTCTCGTACGGCGCCGTCTCGCCGGCGACGTGCTTGTAGCGGGGGCCGGCATTGCCGCGCAGCGACGTCATGGCTGAACTCCTCCTCTTGCGCCGGTCAGGTCCGCATCCCGACCACGTTGTGCACCTCGATCGGACGCGCCAGCCCCTTGAGGCTGAACTCGCCGAGCGGCTCCAGCGCCGCGATCGCGTCGACCGCGACCGCGACGCGCGGACTTATCAGGATCTGGCCGTCCTTGGCCTCGGCGCAGAGCCGCGCCGCGAGGTTCGGGGTCGTGCCGATGGCGCTGTAGTCGAAGCGGTCTCGGAAGCCGATGCGCCCCAGCGTGGCGAAACCCTGCGCCACGCCGATTCCGAATCCAAGCTGGTGGCCGCGCCGCCGCCACGTCCTGGCGAGCTCCGCCACGGCGTCGCGCATCGCGACGGCGAGACCGACCGCGCGCTCCGCCGGGTCGGGACAGGGCAGGGGGTCGTTGAAGAACACCATCAGGCCGTCGCCGGTGAAGCGGTCCAGCGTGCCCTCGGCGCTCTCGATCAGCGGCCCCAGCGCGCCGTGGTATTCGCCGAGGACCGACATGATCTCCTCGGGCTCCGCCGTCTCGACGAAAGCGGTGTAGCCCCGCAGGTCGCACAGCAGCACCGAGACGTCGCGCCGGTGGCTCTCGAGCACCGACTCGTCGCCGCGCGCCACGATCGCCTCGGCCAGCTGCGGCGCCAGGAACCGCTTCAACGCGCCGATGCGGTCGATCTCGCGCACCTGCTCCGCGACGCGCCGCTCGAGCTCGGCGTTCATGCCGGCGAGGTCGCGCGCCTGGCTCTGCACCTGGTCGTGCAGGCGCTTGATGCGCAGCATGGCGCGCACGCGCGCCACCAGCGTGGCGTGGTCGAACGGCTTGAAGAGATAGTCGTCGGCGCCGGCGTCGAGGCCGGTCACGAGGTCCTTGGTCTCGGCCCGCGCCGTCACCAGGATGATCGGCACGAACGGCAGCGCGGCGTCGGCGCGCAGACGGCGGCAGACCTCGAAACCGTCCATGCCCGGCATCATCACGTCGAGCAGCACGAGATCCGGCGGGGACGCGGCGATCCGCGCCAGCGCGTCGAGCCCGTCGACCGCGTCCTCGATCGCGTAGCCCAGGCTCTCCAGCCGGGCGCGCAGGATGTCGCGGTTCTCCGCGATGTCGTCGACCACGAGAATGCGCGCGGGAGCGTCCACCTTCCGGCTACTCCCCGAGATGGGTCCGGATCATCGCCAGCAGCTGGCGCGGGCTGTACGGCTTGGCGAGATAGGCGTCGCAGCCGGCGTCCTTGGCCTTCTGGTCGTCGCCGCTCAGCGCGTAGGACGTCACGGCGATGATCGGGATGTGGCGCGTGCCCTCGTTCGCCTTGATGCGGCGCGTGGCCTCGTAGCCGTCGAACACCGGCAGCTGGATGTCCATCAGGATCAGGTCGGGCACCTCGCGGATCGCCGCCTCGACGCCCTCGCCGCCGTCGACGGCCTCGATCAGCTCGTAGCCGACGCTGGTCAGCAGATCGCGCACGATCCGCCGGTTGTCCTCGGTGTCCTCGATCACGAGCACGCGCTTGGTCATGCCCCCACCTGCGATTCGACGTTGATCGGGAGTGTGACACGGAACGTCGATCCCTGTCCCGGGACCGACTCGACCGCCAGGCGGCCGCCATGCATCTGCACGATGCGGCGCGAGATGGCCAGACCCAGCCCGGTGCCGCCCTTCTTGCGGGTGCTGCTGTTGTCCACCTGCTGGAACTCCTCGAAGATCCGCTGCTGGTCCTCCGGCGCGATGCCGGGCCCGGTGTCGGACACGCTGATCTCGAACATGCCGTCGCGCGCCGCCGCGCGGATCGCGACCTCGCCGCTGTCGGTGAACTTGATGGCGTTGCCCGCCAGGTTCAGCAGCACCTGCGCGATCCGGCGCTCGTCGCCGCGGCCGTTGGGCAGGCCCTCGGCGACCTCGGTGCGCAGCGCCAGCCCCTTGGCCGACGCCAGCGACCCGGTGGCCGCGGCGACGGTGGCGACCACCGATCCGACCGCGTAGGGCTCCAGGGTCAGGTTCAGCTGCCCGGCCTCGATCTTCGACAGGTCGAGCACGTCGTTGATCAGCGCCAGCAGGTGGCGGCCGTTGGTCTGGATGCGCTCCAGCACCTCGCGCGCCTTGTCGGGCACGTCGCCGTAGATGCCGTCGACGATCAGCTCGGCGTAGCCCAGCACGGCGTTGAGCGGCGTGCGCAGCTCGTGGCTCATGTTGGCGAGGAACTGCGACTTGTGGCGGCTGGCGATCTCGAGCTGGAGGCTCTTGTCGCGGATCTCCGTCAGCAGGCGCACGTTCTCGATCGCGATGACGGCCTGGTCGGCGAACGCGCGGACGAGATCGATCTGCGCCGGCGTGAACGGCTCGACGCGCGTGCGCGCCAGGCACAGGACGCCGGTCAACTGGCCTTCCCGCGTCAGCGGGACACCGAGCATCGTGCGCACGCTGCCGATTTCGGCTTCGTCCTTGAGCTCGTAGTCCGGGTCGGCCAGAGCGTCGAGCACATGCGCCGTCTCGCCTTCCAGCGCCACCCGGCCGACGAGCGTGCCGCGTCCGGCCGTTATCTCCTGGCGCGCCTCCCGCGCGGCGACCTCGGGATGCTGGTGGAAGCCGACGATCTGCCGGAAGACCCCGTCGACCGGCTGGAAGACGTTGCCCATGTCGGCGTCGCAGATGCGGACGGCGGTGACGATCAGCGAATGCAGCACGGGCTCCAGATCGAAGGTCGACCGGCTGATCACCTTCAGCACGTCGGCGGTCGCGGTCTGGTACTCCAGCGCCTCGCTGAGCTCGTCCGTCCGCGCGCGCAGCTCGCCCAGCAGGCGCGAGTTCTCGACCGCGATCACCGCCTGGTCGGCGAAGCTGCGCACCCGCTCGATGTCGGTGGACGTGAACGCCTCGACCCGCGTGCGCGACAGCGCCATCACGCCGATGACCTGCCCCTCGCGCATCAGCGGCACGCCCAGCATCGTGCGCACGTTGCCGACCGCGGCGTCGTCCTTCGGCGCGTACTCCGGATCGGCCAAGGCGTCGAGCACGTGCACCACCGCCCCGTCCATCGCCACCCTGCCGACCAGCGTGCCCCGGCCGGGCGCGATCTCCTGGTCCTTCTCGCGCGCTTCGTACTCGGGATAGAGGTGCAGCCCCACGTGCTGCTTGAACACGCCGCCGGACGGCAGGAAGACGCCGCCCATATCCGCGCCGGCGACGCGCACGGCGGTCCCCAGCAGCGAGCGCAGCACCGGGTCGAGGTCGAAGGTCGAGCGGCTGATCACCTTCAGCACGTCGGTCGCCGCGGTCTGGTACTCCAGCGCTTCGCTGAGCTCGTCCGTCCGCGACCGGAGCTCGCCCAGCAGGCGGGAATTCTCGATCGCGATCACCGCCTGGTCGGCGAACGTGCCGAGCAGCGCGATCTGCTTCTCGGAGAACGGCCGCGCCTCCTGGCGCGCGGCGACGATGCGGCCGAGCAGCACATCGTCCTTCAGCAGCGGAACGGTGAGCAATGTCCGGATTCCGCCGAGGTCCACCGTCGCGCGCAGGATCGGGTCGCCGGCCGGGGATCGGGCGACGAACTCCGCCATATCGGCGACCTGGACCGGGCGGCCGCCGCCGGAGAGCAGAAGGTTGCCGGCGCTGGCCCGGTATCCCTCCCTCAGCATCGCCGCGAACGGCTCGGCCATGCCCCGGACCGCGACCGCCCGGAACCGCTCCCCGTCGTAGAGCTGCAGGCTGCCGCACGGCGCGCCACACAGGCTGTGCGCCTTCTCCAGTATCGCGTCGAACACCGGCGCGAGGTCGCCGGGCGAGGCGTTGATGACCCGCAGCACGTCCGCCGTCGCCGTCTGCCGTTCCAGCGCCTCGCGCTGCTCGGTGATCAGGCGCGCGTTCTCCATCGCGATCACCGCCTGGTCGGCGAACGTGGTGAGCAGGCCGACCTGCTGCTCGGTGAACGGCCGGACCTCCTGCCGGTAGATCGACAGGACGCCCATCACCTCGCCTTGCCGCAGCATCGGCACGCACAGCAGCGAGCGGACGCCGCCCAGTTCGACGCCCATGCCCCGCGACGGGCCGCTGGCGCGATCCACGACGGCGCGCGCGTCCTCGACCTGCGCCGGCCGCCGGCTGACCCGCGCCCGGGCCAGCGGCGTCTCCGGCCCCGGCCGCAGCGTTCCGTCCTTCAGACCACGCGTCAGGAAGTCGGCGTAGGCCGGCGGGACGTCGCGCATCGCCACGGGCCGCGCCATCTCGCCGTCGACCATCCACAACACGCCGAACGCCGCCTCGCAGAGCCGGGTGCCGTGCTGGAGGATCGACTGGAACATCGGCTGCAGATCGTCGGGCGTGCTGGCGATCAGGCGCAGGATCTCGCCCGACGCGGTCAGCTCGTCGACCGACCGCGCCAGCTCCTGCGTGCGCTCGTCGACCTTCTGCTCGAGACCGGCGTAGCTCTCCTCCAGCCGCTCGGCCATGCGGTTGAACGTGCCGGCCAGCTCCTCGATCTCGTCGCCGGTGCGCACCTCGATGCGGTGTCCGAGGTCGCCGGCGCCGAGCTCGGCGGCGCCGGTCGACAGCGCGCGGATCGGCACGATCATGCGCCGCGCCATCACCCAGGCGGCGAGCGCGGCGATCACCAGGCCGACCGCCAGCAGCGCGCCGGTCTGCCACAGCGCCTGGTAGAGCGGCCGGTACGCCTCGCTGAGCGGCAGTTCGACGAACACCAGCCAGCCGAGATCCGGGATGACGGCCGCCGCCGACAGGACGCGCGCGCCGTCGAGGTTGACGCCGGTCACCACCGGCGGCGGGCCGGTCTCCTGCGGATCGCGCGCCAGCTCCGACGTCGCGCGCACGTGCGCGAGGCGGGTCATGTCGGTGTTGCGCAGCACCAGGCTGATGTCGGGATGGGCGATCAGCCGGCCGCCGCGGTCGACGACGTAGGCGTAGCCCTTGTCGCCGATCTTGATGGCGTTGACGACGTCCCACGTCAGCTTGAGGTTGACCTCGGCGACGGTGGCGCCGGCCCGCCGTCCGGCACGCGCCAGCGACACCGACATGTAGGGCTCGGACTCCTTGCGGAGGTAGACCGGGCTGTACCAGGCGCGGCGGTCCTGGATCTGCAGGAAGCGCGCGTCGGTCGACCAGTCGGCGCCGGAGGCGACCACGTCCATCGCCAGCCGCGAGACCTTGAGCTGCTCGCGTCCCGTGCCGTCGATCTGCGCCAGCTCGGTGATCGCCGGCACCTGGCGCAGCAGGCGGATGAAGTCGAAGCGGCGCGTCTCGAGCGGCCCGGCGGCCCATTGCGGCGCCGTCGTCCAGCCGATCTGGCGCTCGATCTCGCCGATGAACTGGCTGACCCGCTGGCCGGCGGACTCGGCCTTCTCGCGCTGGATGCGCGCCAGCGTGTCGCGCGCGTTCTCGTAGGCGAACCACGTGTCGAAGCCGCCGTTGATGGCGAGCACCACCGTCACGATGCCCATCAGCGACAGGAAGTACTTGGCGAACAGCCCGCCGCGCCGCGTCGGCGCGGGCGCGGGCGGCGCGGCCGCCGTGTCCGGCGTCGCGGCGGCGGTCATTCGATCACCTCGTCGGCGCGCTCGGTCAACAGCGGTGGGATCTCGTACCCGAGAGCGCGCGCCGTGCGCTGGTTGATGACCAGCTCGAACCTGGTCGGCTGGTTGAACGGGATGTCGCGCGGGCTCGCGCCGGAGAGGATCCGCGCCAGCGCGGCGCCGACCTGGCGGTAGGTGTTCCTGGGATCGATGCCGTAGGACATCAATCCGCCGACCTCGACCCAGTCGCGCGATTCGTGGATCGCCGGCAACCGCGTCCGCGCCGCCGACGCGACGATCAGGCGCTGGTACACGGTGTTCTCGGCCTGCGCGGCGACGAGGAGCGAATCGGCCCGCTCCGCGGCCGCGGTGGCGAAGGCGGCGAGATAGGCCGCCTCATCGATGGTTCCGCCGCCGAGCACCGGGAACACCGCGACGCCCAGCTGGGCGCAGACGTCGCGCAGGAAGCGCGCGTCCGGGCCGTCCCACGAGGCCGCGCGGCCGAGATACGCAAGCCTGACGATCGCCGGCGCCAGTTGGCGCAGCAGCTCGACGCGCTTGCCGACGATCTCGACCCCGGCGTCTATGGACACGCCGGTGACGTTGGCCGTCGGCCGCGACAGGCTCGTCGTGAAGCCGTTCCCCACGAAGTCGTTGGAGATCGCCACGATCGGAATCGACCCGGTCGCGGCCATCAGCGCGCGGCCGACCGGCGCGGTCGTGGTGAAGATCGCGTCCGGCCGCAAAGCGACGGCCTCGTGCGCGATGGCCGGCAGCCGCTCGGCGCGGCCTTCCGCCGACCACCGGTCGACGACGAGTCCGCCACCCTCCGCGTACCCGAGCCGTGAGAGCTCCTCGAACAGCGCCTTGTAGCGCGGCGATCCCGCCGGCGTCATCGTCGCGACGGGCGCAACGGGATGGACCATGGCGACGCGCCGCCGCGCGCGGACGTTGCGCGGCCACGGCGAGCGGCGCGGCGAGAGCGCCTGCCGCGCCGAGCATGAGCCGCCGCCTCATTCGATCACCTCGTCGGCGCGGGCGAGGACGATGGCGGGCAGGGCGCGGCCGATCGCGTCGGCGGTCCGCTTGTTGGCGACCGTCTCGATCACCGTCGGCCACTCGACCGGGATGTCGCCGGCGCGCGCGCCACCGGCGATGCGCTCCACGAACACGGCGAGCCGGGCGACCAGCGCCGGGTAGTTCGGACCGAAGCTGGCGAGGCCGCCGACCTCGCAGAAATCGCGCCGCGGGAACACGCTCGGCACGCGCATGCGGCGCGCCTGGTCGGCGATCAGGTGCCGGTTGGGCAGCGTGACCGAGTCGTTGAAGCAGAGCATCGAATCGCAGCGCGCCGCCTCGCCCTCGGCCAGCGCGGCCTCCAGCGCGGCGCGGTCGCGCACCGGCCGGACCATCAGCTCCAGGCCGAGCTGCGCGCCGGCGCCTTGCGTGCGGCTGCGCTCCTCGGTCTCGCCGGGGTGGTCCGGGCTCTGCACCACCAGCGTCCGGCGCGCGTCCGGCGCGATCTCCCGCAGCAGCTCCAGCCGCTTGCCCACGAGCTCCCACATCAGCTGCGAGTTGCCGGTGGCGTTGCCGCCGGGGCGCGCGAGGCTGCGCACGTAGCCGGCCACGACCGGATCGCCGCTGAACGAGAACACGACCGGCACGGCGCGTTCCGCGACCGGCACCACCCGCGTCGCCGCGCCGATGGCCACGAGCACGTCGATCCCCTCGCCCAGCAGCGGATCGAGCAGCGCCGGCAGCCGCGACGTGTCGCTGTTCGCGAAGCGCGTCCGCAGGACGTAGTCGCGCCCCTCCACCCAGCCGATCCGGCCCAGTCCGGCGCCGAACAACGCGAACGCCGTCTCGCCGGGACCGCCGGCGCCGAGATAGCCGATCCGGAAGGGGCGCGCGGGACGCTGGGCCCGCGCCGCGCCGGTCGTGGCGAGCGCTCCACCGCCGGCGAGGACGGCCCGCCGCCTCATTCGATCACCTCGTCGGCGCGCTGCAGGAACGCCGACGGGACCTCGATCCCCAGCGCCTTCGCGGTCCGCAGGTTGACGAGCAGGTCGAACTGCGTCGGGCGCATCACCGGCAGGTCGGCCGGGTTGGCGCCCTTGAATATCCGGTCGAGATAGGTCGCGACCAGGCGGTAGCGCTCGGCGAGATTCGAGCCGTAGGCGAGCAATCCGCCGCTGTGCGCGAAGACGCGGTTGTCCGACATCGCCGGCAGGCGGTGCGCCAGCGCCAGCTCGGCGATGCGTTTCACGGGCAGGCTGGGCTGCACGATCGCGGCGTCGATCCGCCGTTCGACCATCGACCGGACGAGCCCGTCGAGCGCGCCGGCGTCGTCCACGCCGACGACCTCGACCGCGAGTCCGATACGCGGCGCCGCGGCCTCGATCTGGCGTACGAAAGGGACCGCGAACGGGTCCGGCGGATTGGTCATGACGCCGATCCGCCGCGCCGCCGGCAGCAATTCGCGCAGCAGCTCCAGGCGCTTGCCGCCGAGCTCCGCCGTCGAGGCGTCGATGCCCGTCACGTTGCCGCCGGGCCGCGCCAAACTGGCCACCAGACCGTTGCCGACCGGGTCGCCGGCCGACATCACGATCGGAACGCCGCTCGTCGCGCGCCGGGCGGCGACCGCCGGCGGCGTCTGCCACGCGACGATGGCGTCGACCTTGGCGGCGACCAGCTCGCGCGCCAGCGCGTCGAGGCGGTTCGTGTCGCCGTCCGCCGACCGGAAGTCGACGATGAACGCCACACCCTCGACCAGGCCGCGCTCGGCCATCGCCTTGCGCAGCAGCGCCGCGTCGAACAGCGTCTCGTTCATCATCAGCACGCCGACGCGGCGCGGTCCGCCCGTCCGGGCGCCGGCCGGCGTCGCGAGAAGCCCGCCGGCCAGCGCCGAGAGCAGTCCGCGCCGCCTCATTCGACCACCTCGTCGGCGAGTTCCAGCACAGAGGGCGGCACGGTCAGTCCGAGCGCGCGGGCGGCCTTCATGTTGACGACCAGGCGGAACTTCGACGGCTGCTCGATCGGCAGATCGCCGTGCGCCGCGCCTTTGAGGATGCGGTCGATGTACACGCCGATCCGGAGGTTGAGCGCGGCGCGGTCGGCGCCGAAGGCGAGCAGCGCGCCGGCGTCGACGAAGCCGGGCTGGTCGCCGACGCAGGGTATCTTGTGGACCATCGCGGCGTCGATGAAGCGCCGCGCGACGCCGAGGAACAGCGTCTGGAGGATGACGGCCTCGGCGCCCGCCGCGCGCATGCGTTCGAGCGCGTCGGGGAATTCCTCGGCGCCGCGCACGCGCACGGGGACGACCGCCACGCCGACGCTCGCGCCGGCGGCCAGGGTCTCGCGCACGAAGGTCTCGCCGTTCGGGTCCACCGAGGAGGCGAGGAAGCCCACCCGCCGGATCCGGGGCAGCACGTCCTTCAGTATCTGCAGGCGCTTCGGGGCGAGCTCGGGGCCGATCGTGGTCACCCCCGTGATCAGGCCGCCGGGCCGTGTCAGGTTGCCGACGATGCCGGTCGCCAGCACGTCCGCGGCCGTGATCACCACGGGCGTCCGGTGCGCGGCCTCCTTGACGGCGTGCACGGTCGGCGTCGAGTGCGCGTAGATCAGCGACACGCCCGCCGCCTCGAGCTCCTCGGCCGCCTGGCGGGCGCGCGCGCGGCTGGTCCCCGCCCAGCGCCACAGGATCTCGATGTTGCGCCCCTCGACGTAGCCGAGCGGCAGCAATCCGTCGCGCAGTTCGACCATGCGGTACGTCGCGTCGGCGGATTCCCAGTGGATCGCGCCGATGCGCGCGGGTCGCTGGGCGAGCGCCGCGCGCGCGTCCCGCGCCATCGACGCACACGATGGCGGCCGCGAGTCGAGTGAACGCGACGCGACGCTTCATCGGGCCTTCCACCAATTTTCGTCCGGTCTCCCCGACGGCCCATGTGGACGTCCGCCCCGGCGAAGCCGGCCAAAGTCCGCCGGCACGCTACCCCATCCGACGCGTCGCCGCGAACGATGTTCGCGGGCCGGCGGATCCGGGCGGCGGCCCGGCGCCCGCCTCTACGATTTGTCGCAGGGCGCGCGCTTGACCACCCGGAGGCGACCCGCTACCAAACGCCGTCTTAAAGCATTGCTGCAACGCACAAAAACGCGCGATGCGTTCGACGGCCCGTAAGATGGCCGCGACGCCAACGACGCGACGACGACGTCATTGGGAGGACGTATGGCTCACGGGGGCCCGGAGACCGCCGACACTTTTCCGAAGCTGCTGGCACGCAACGCGCGTGATCGCGGCGGGCGGCCCGCCTATCGCGAAAAGGAATACGGCATCTGGCAGACCTACACCTGGTCGCGGATGCTGGCGGAAACGCGCGCGTTCGCCGCCGGTCTGGCGGCGTTGGGGTTCGGCCGCGGCGACAAGCTGGTCATCGTCGGCGACAACCGTCCGCGGCTCTACTGGGCGATGGACGCGGCCCAGATGCTCGGCGGCATCCCGGTGCCCGTATACCAGGACGCGGTCGCGACCGAGATGGCCTACGTCGTGGAGAACGCCGACGCCCGCTTCGCGCTGGCCGAGAACCAGGAGCAGATCGACAAGCTGCTCGAGATCCGCGACTCGGTGCCGGCGCTCGCCACCCTGATCTACGAGGATCCGCGCGGCCTGCGCGACTACGAGGGCCTCCACTCCTACGCGGCCGTCCAGGACAAGGGCCGGGCGCTCGAGCGCGACAAGCCGGGTTTCCTCGACGCCGAGATCGCCAAGGGGGCCGGCGGCGACGCCGCCGTGATGCTCTACACCTCGGGCACGACCGGCCGTCCCAAGGGCGTCGTGCTGAGCTTCGACAACCTCCGGATCAGCGCCGCCAACGCCGCCGAGTTCGACGGCCTGCGCGACACCGACGAGATCCTGAGCTACCTGCCGATGGCGTGGGTCGGCGACCACATCTTCTCCTACGCCCAGGGCCACGTCGTCGGCTTCACGGTGAACTGCCCGGAATCGGCGGAGACGGTCCAGACCGACCTGCGCGAGATCGGACCCACCTACTATTTCGCCCCGCCGCGCGTGCTCGAGAGCATGCTGACTTCCATGATGATCCGCATGGAGGACGCCGGCGCCCTCAAGCGGCGGATGTTCGCGTACTTCATGGAGGTCGCGCGCCGGGTCGGCGGCGCGTTGCTGGACGGCCGGCCCGTGCCGCTGGGCGACCGCCTGCTCCACGCGCTGGGCGGATGGCTGGTGGTCGGCCCGCTGCGCAACACGCTGGGGATGTCGCGGGTGCGCGTCGCCTACACCGCCGGCGAGGCGGTGGGGCCGGACATCTTCAATTTCTACCGCTCGCTCGGCATCAACATGAAGCAGCTCTACGGCCAGACCGAGGCCAGCGTGTTCGTGACGATGCATCCCAACGGCGACGTCCGGCTGGAGACCGTCGGCAAGCCGGCGCCGCAGGTCGAGATCAAGGTGGCCGACAACGGCGAGATCCTGTTCCGCGGACCCGGCGTGTTCCTCGAGTACTACAAGAACCCGGCGGCGACGGCGGAGACGAAGACGGCCGACGGCTGGGTCCATTCGGGCGACGCCGGCTACGTCGACGATTCCGGGCACCTGCGCATCATCGACCGCGCCAAGGACGTCGGGAAGCTGACGGACGGCACGCTGTTCGCGCCGAAGTACATCGAGAACAAGCTGAAGTTCTACCCGCACATCAACGAGGCTGTGGCGTTCGGCGACGGCCGGGGCTTCGTGACGGCCTTCATCAACATCGACCTCGTGGCGGTCGGCAACTGGGCCGAGCGCCAGGACATCGCCTACGCGTCCTACCAGGAGCTGGCGGCGCGGCCGGAGGTGCTCGACCTGGTCGCGGGCGAGGTCGGGCAGGTCAACCGCGACCTGGCGGCCGACCCGAAGATGGCCGGGGCCCAGATCCGGCGCTTCCTGATCCTGCCGAAGCTGCTGGAGGCCGACGACGGCGAGCTGACGCGCACCCGCAAGGTCCGGCGCGGCTTCATCGCCGAGCGCTACGGCGCGCTGATGGAGGCGCTGTACGACGGCCGCGACCGCGCCCATATCCGCACCGAGGTCACCTTCGAGGACGGCCGCAAGGGCATGGTCGAGGGCGACGTGGCGATCCGCGACGTGGCGCCGTCGCCGGCGCTGCGCAAGGCGGGTTGAACGCCATGACGCGCGCGCGCGATTTCACCGAGGTCCTGCTGTCGGTCGAGGACATCTCGCTGTCGTTCGGCGGCGTCAAGGCGCTGACCGGCATCAGCTTCGACATCCGCCGCGGCGAGGTCCGCGCCATCATCGGACCCAACGGCGCCGGCAAGTCCTCGATGCTCAACTGCATCAACGGCTTCTACCATCCGCAGGAGGGCCGCATCACCTACAAGGGCGTGACGCGCGAGCGGATGAAGCCGCACGAGGCGGCGGCGCAGGGCATCGCGCGGACGTTCCAGAACATCGCCTTGTTCAAGGGCATGTCGACGCTCGACAACATCATGACCGGCCGCAACCTCAAGATGTCGACCGGCGTGTTCGCGCAGGCGCTGCATCTCGGCGCCGCCCGGCGCGAGGAGATCGAGCACCGCGCGCACGTCGAGCGGGTCATCGACTTCCTCGAGATCCAGCACGTGCGCAAGACGCCGGTCGGCCGCCTGCCCTACGGGCTGCAGAAGCGCGTCGAGCTGGGCCGCGCGCTGGCCGCCGAGCCCGAGCTGCTGCTGCTCGACGAGCCCATGGCCGGCATGAACATCGAGGAGAAGCAGGACATGTGCCGCTTCGTGCTCGAGGTCAACGAGGAGTTCGGCACCACGATCTGCCTGATCGAGCACGACATGGGGGTGGTGATGGACATCTCCGACCGCGTCGTCGTGCTCGACTACGGCCGCAAGATCGGCGACGGCACGCCCGCGGAGGTGAAGGCGGATCCCGAAGTGATCGCCGCCTACCTCGGCACGACGCACTGAGAGGGCCGCGGAGATGGGTTTCTTCATCGAGGTCCTCACCGGCGGTCTTCTCGCCGGCGTCCTCTACTCGCTGGTCGCGCTCGGCTTCGTGCTGATCTTCAAGGCGTCGGGCGTGTTCAACTTCGCGCAGGGCGCGATGGTGCTGACGGCGGCGCTGGCGCTGGTCCGGTCGCTGGAGGTGATGCAGGGCAAGTGGGGCTGGCCGTTCGGCGTGGCGCTGGTCGCCGCGTTCGCCTTCGCCGGCGCCGTCATGGCGGTGGTCGCGTGGGGGGTCGAGCGCCTGGTGCTGCGCAAGCTCGTGAACCAGGAGGGCATCATCCTGTTCATGGCGACGATCGGCGTCACCTTCTTCATCGAGGGGCTGGCGCAGACGGTGTTCGGCTCCGACGTCTATCCGCTCCACATCGGCCTGCCCAAGGAGCCCATGTTCATCCTCGAGGCGGTGTTCGACGGCGGCGTGCTGGTGAACCAGCTCGACGTCTGGGCGGGCGTGATCGCCGGCCTGCTGGTGGCCGCGCTGGCGGTGTTCTTCCAGCGCACCCGCGTCGGACGCGCGCTGCGCGCGGTCGCCGACGACCACGCCGCCGCCCAGTCCGTCGGCATCCCGCTGAACCAGATCTGGTTCATCGTCTGGCTGGTCGCCGGGCTGGTGGCGCTGGTGGCCGGCGTGGTCTGGGGCAGCAAGCTCGGCGTGCAGTTCTCGCTGTCGCTGGTGGCGCTCAAGGCGCTGCCGGTGGTGATCCTCGGCGGCCTGACCTCGGTGCCCGGCGCCATCATCGGCGGCCTGATCATCGGCGCCGGCGAGAAGCTGGCCGAGGTGTACGTCGGTCCGTCGATGGGCGGCGGCATCGAGATCTGGTTCGCGTACGTGCTGGCGCTCGCCTTCCTGCTGGTCAGGCCGCAGGGCCTGTTCGGCGAGAAGATCATCGAGCGCGTCTGAGGCCGGGGGAAACGCCGTGATCTACCGCGAAGCCGGCCAGTACAAGACGTCCTACGTCGACGACCAGGCGATCTTCCCGATCCTGCAGGACAAGGCCGTGGTGCTGGCGGCGGTCGCCGCCGCGTACCTGCTGGTTCCGGCGTTCGCCTCCGACTACATGTACAAGGCGATCCTGATCCCGACCGTCATCCTCGCGCTGGCGGCGATCGGCCTCAACGTGCTGATGGGCTACTGCGGACAGGTGTCGCTCGGCTCCGGCGCCTTCATGGCGATCGGCGCCTACGCCGCCTACAACCTCGCGATCCGCCTGGATTTCCTCAACCCCTTCGTCTGCGTGCTGCTCAGCGGTTTCGCCGCCGCCGCCGTCGGGGTGGCGTTCGGAATCCCCAGCCTGCGCATCAAGGGCTTCTACCTGGCCTGCGCCACGCTGGCGGCGCAGTTCTTCTTCGACTGGGCGTTCCTGCGCGTGAAGTGGTTCACCAACTACACGCCGTCGGGCTCCGTCAACGCCCCGCCGCTCCAGGCGTTCGGCCTCGACCTGTCGTCGCCGACCGCGAAGTACCTGGTGGCGCTGACCTTCACCGTGGCGCTGGCGCTGGCCGCCAAGAACCTGGTGCGCGGCCATATCGGCCGCCAGTGGATGGCGATCCGCGACATGGACATCGCCGCCGAGATCATCGGCATCCGCCCGATGTTCGCCAAGCTCAGCGCCTTCGCTGTGTCGTCGTTCCTGATCGGCGTCGCCGGCGCGCTCTGGGCGTTCGTGCACCTCGGCTCGTGGGAGCCGCTGACCTTCAACATCGACCGCTCGTTCCAGCTGATGTTCATGATCATCATCGGCGGGCTGGGGTCGATCCTCGGCAGCTTCCTCGGCGCGGCGTTCGTGGTCGTGCTGCCGATCTTCCTCAACCAGGCGCTGCCGCCGCTCGGCGCCCTGGTCGGATGGACGATCAGCACCGCGACCGTGTCGCACATCGAGTTCATGGTGTTCGGCGCGCTGATCGTGTTCTTCCTGATCGTCGAGCCGCACGGGCTCGCGCGGCTGTGGTCGATCGCCAAGGAGAAGCTGCGCCTGTGGCCGTTCCCGCACTGAGCGCGGACGGTCCGGGGCCGCGGCGCGCCCGCCGCGGTCGCCCGGGATGGCGGTGCGTGGTCGGGCGCTCTATCTTCCGGACACCAGCGGGCGCCGCCCGCCGACGGTCCGGCAAAAGGAGGAAGCGAGATGGGTAAAGCGATGAGGTTGGGGATGCTCGCCGCAGCCATGGTGGCGGGCGCGGCGTCGTTGGCCGCGCCGGCGTCGGCGCAGAACGAGCAGTTCGTGCCGCTGCTGGTGTACCGCACCGGCGCCTACGCGCCGAACGGCATCCCGTTCGCCAACGGCATGGGCGACTACCTGCGGATGATCAACGAGCGCGACGGCGGCATCAACGGCGTCAAGCTGACGTTCGAGGAGTGCGAGACCGGCTACGCCACCGACCGCGGCGTCGAGTGCTACGAGCGCCTCAAGGGCAAGGGCCCGACCGGCGCGTCGTTCGTCAGCCCGCTGTCGACCGGCATCACCTTCGCGCTGACCGAGAAGGCGCCGGGCGACAAGATCCCGCTGATCACGATGGGCTACGGCCGGTCGGAGTCGCGCGACGGCGCGGTGTTCCAGTGGAACTTCCCGCTGCTCGGCACCTACTGGACGGCGGCCAACGTCGCCATGCAGCACATCGCCAAGGAGATGGGCGGCGCCGACAAGCTCAAGGGCAAGAAGATCGCGCTGGTCTACCACGACTCGCCCTACGGCAAGGAGCCGATCGCCCTGCTCGACGCGATGAGCAAGCGGCTCGGCTTCGAGTTCCTGCCGATCCCCGTGCCGCATCCCGGCAACGAGCAGAAGTCGCAGTGGCTGCAGATCCGCCAGCAGCGGCCGGACTACGTGCTCCTGTGGGGCTGGGGCGTGATGAACTCGACCTCCGTGACCGAGGCCGGCAACGTCAACTACCCGCGCGACAAGATGATCGGCGTGTGGTGGTCGGGCGCCGAGCCCGACGTGATCCCGGCCGGCGAGAAGGGCGCGGGCTACAAGGCGCTGATGCTGCAGCACGGCTCCGGCAAGTACGCCGTGCACGTCGACATCGAGAAGTTCGTCGTGTCGAAGGGGCAGAGCCAGGCCAAGCCGGAGGAGATCGGCCACGTGCTCTACAACCGCGGCCTGATCAACGCGATGCTCGGCGTCGAGGCGATCCGCACCGCGCAGGCCAAGTTCGGCAACAAGCCGCTGACCGGCGAGCAGGTCCGCTGGGGCCTCGAGAACCTCAACCTCACGGCCGAGCGCATCAAGGCGCTGGGCTTCGAGGGCGTGCTGCAGCCGCTCAAGGTGACCTGCGCCGACCACGAGGGCGCGCGCGCCTCGCGCCTGCACCAGTGGGACGGCAAGGCCTGGAAGGTGATCTCCGACTGGTACCAGGGCGACGACCAGATCCTGGCGCCGATGGTCAAGGAGACGGCGGCCAAGTACGCGGCCGAGAAGAAGATCACGCCGCGCGACTGCTCCAAGGACGGCTGACGCCGACCGGTTCCTCCCGCGCCCTCCGGGGCGCGGGGGTTTCCGCCGGGCCCGCGCCGCCGCGCGGTCCCCGCCGAAGCGCCGACCGGCCAACCACGGAAACGACCGACCATGTCCGCCGCCCCGACCGCCACCGCCGCGGCCCCCGCCGCCGCGCCGCCGATCCTCGCCGTCGCCAACGTCGAGGTCATCTACAACCACGTCATCCTCGTGCTGAAGGGCGTGTCCCTGTCGGTGCCCGAGGGCGGCGTGGTGGCGCTGCTCGGCGCCAACGGCGCCGGCAAGTCGACGACGCTCAAGACGATCTCCTGCCTGCTGCGCACCGAGCGCGGCGACGTCACCAAGGGCTCGGTCACCTACCGCGGCGAACGCGTCGACCAGCTGACCTCGAACGAGCTGGTGCGGCGCGGCGTGATCCAGGTGATGGAGGGGCGGCACTGCTTCGGCCACCTCACGATCGAGGAGAACCTGCTGACCGGGGCCTTCATCCACGGCGGCAAGCGCAAGCAGATCGCCGACGACCTGGAGAAGGTCTACCACTACTTCCCGCGGCTCAAGACGCGGCGCTCCAGCCAGGCCGGCTACACGTCGGGCGGCGAGCAGCAGATGTGCGCGATCGGCCGCGCGCTGATGAGCCGCCCGCGCACCATCCTGCTCGACGAGCCGTCCATGGGTCTCGCGCCGCAGCTGGTCGAGGAGATCTTCGAGATCGTGCGCGCGCTCAACGAGAAGGAGCGCGTCAGCTTCCTGCTGGCCGAGCAGAACACCAACGTGGCGCTTCGCTACGCCCACTACGGCTACATCCTCGAGAACGGCCGCGTCGTGCTCGACGGCGACGCGGCGGCGCTGCGCGAGAACGAGGACGTCAAGGAGTTCTACCTCGGCCTCGGCTCGGCCGGCCGCAAGAGCTTCCGGGACGTCAAGCAGTACCGCCGCCGCAAGCGCTGGCTCTAGCGCCGCGGCCCGCCCGTCGCGCCGCGGCTTGCCGCCCGGCGGCCGGCGCGGCAGCATGCGGCGTGCTGATCGTCGTCCTCCTCCCGGTCCTGCTCGCGGTCGTGTTCGGCCCGCAGCTCTGGGTCCGGCGCGTCATGCGCGCCAACGCCGCCGACCGGCCCGATTTCCCCGGCACCGGCGGCGAGCTGGCGCGCCACCTGCTCGACCGCGCCGGCCTGGCGGACGTGAAGGTCGAGCGCGTCGTCGACGGCGACCACTACGATTCGCGCGACCGCGCCGTGCGCCTGTCCGCCGCCAATTTCGACGGGCGCTCGGTCACGGCGGTCGCCGTCGCGGCGCACGAGGTCGGCCACGCGCTGCAGCACGCCGCCGGCATGCCGATGTTCCACTGGCGCCAGCGTCTGGCGGGGTTCGCGATCCGCGTCGAGCAGGTCGCCGCCGTGGTCATGGTGCTGGTGCCGGTCGTCGCCATCGCCACGCGCGCGCCGGCGCTGTTCATCGGCCAGATCGCGCTGGGGATCGCGCTCCTGGCGTGCCGCGTGGTCGTCCACCTCGCGACGCTTCCGGTCGAGTTCGACGCCAGCTTCGGCCGCGCCCTGCCGGTGCTGGAGGGCGAGGGCTACCTGCCGCCGGCCGACATCCCCGCCGCCCGCGGCGTGCTGCGCGCGGCGGCGCTCACCTACGTCGCCGCCGCGCTGGTGAGCCTGCTCGACCTCACCCGGTGGATCCGCGTCCTGCGCTTCTGACCACGGCTTGCCGCGGGGCCGGATCGCTGGGATTGTGGCGCCGGCGATGGAGAAGTCCGCGCAGGGGAGGCGCGCCATGTCGAAGCACTACGACACCCTCGAGACCCGGGATCCGGCCGAGCGCGAGCGCGCGCAGATGGCGGCGTTGCCGGCGCAGATCGCGCACGCCAAGGCGAACTCGCCGTTCTTCGCGGAGCATCTCAAGGATGTCGATCCGGCCGGCGTCACCAGCCGCGCCGCGCTGGCCCGGCTGCCGGTGCTGCGCAAGTCGACGCTGGGCGCGCTGCAGAAGGCCAAGCCGCCGATGGGCGGGCTGCTGGGCGTGCCGATGTCGCAGATCCGGCACGTGTTCATGTCGCCGGGGCCGATCTTCGAGATCGACACCGACGAGAAGGACTTCTTCCGCGGCGCCCGCGGCATGTACGCCGCCGGCTTCCGCGCCGACGACATCGTGCACAACACCTACTCCTACCATCTGACGCCCGCCGGCATGATGATGGAGTCGTCGATCCGCGCCATCGGCTGCGCCGTGGTCCCCGCCGGCGTCGGCAACACCGAGCTGCAGCTCGACGCCATCGAGGCGATCCGTCCGACCGCCTACGTCGGCACGCCCTCCTTCCTGCGCATCCTGCTGGAGAAGGCCGCGGAGCTGGGCCGCGACGTGTCGTCGATCAAGAAGGCGGTGGTCGGCGCCGAGGCGTTCCCGCCGGCGCTGCGCAAGGAGTTCAACGCCCGCGGCATCTTCGCGCTCCAGGGCTACGGCACCGCCGATCTCGGCAGCGTCGCCTACGAGAGCGAGGCGCTCGAGGGCATGATCATCGACGAGGGCGTGATCGTCGAGATCGTGCGTCCGGGCACCGGCGATCCCGTGCCAGACGGCGAGGTCGGAGAGGTCGTCGTCACGACCTTCAACAAGGCCTATCCGCTGGTCCGCTTCGGCACCGGCGACCTGTCGGCGGTGCTGGCGGGGACCAGCCCGTGCGGGCGCACCAACACCCGCATCAAGGGCTGGATGGGCCGCGCCGACCAGCGCACCAAGGTGAAGGGCATGTTCGTCGACCCCGAGCAGGTGGTCGCCGTCCAGAAGCGCCACCCCGAGCTGCTGAAGGTGCGCCTCGTGGTGGAGTGGATCGACAAGCAGGACGTCATGGTCCTGAAGGCCGAGGCCGCCGGCGGCGGCTCGCCGGAGCTGGCCAAGGCTGTCGAGGCCAGCGTCCAGGGCTTGTGCAAGGTGCGCGGCGGCGTGGCGTTCGTCGCGCCGGGCAGCCTGCCGAACGACGGCAAGGTGATCGACGACGCGCGCAAGTACGACTGAGCCGTCCGCCGGCGCGGCGTGGCCGGCGGGCCGCGGCCTCAGTTCACGTCGAGCTGGAGGCCTTCCTTCTGGATCACGCCCTTCCACTGCGCGATCTGCGCGTTGACGAAGGCCGCGAACTCGGCGGGCGGCGACCAGGCCGGATAGCCGGCCATCTGCTCGAAGCGCTTCTTCGTCGCGTCCTGCTCGATCCAGACCTTGATCTCGGCGTTGAGCGAATCGACGGCCGCCTTCGGCACGCCGGCGGCGTAGAACATGCCGAACCAGGCCGAGACGTCGAACGGCGCCAGTTCCGGCATCGTCTCGCGGATCGGCTGCAGCTCGGGCACCATCGGATTGCGGCGCGCGGAGGTGATGCCCAGCGCGCGCAGCTTGCCGGCGCGCACGAACTCGATCGCCGTGGTCAGGTTGTCGAAGAAATACTGCGTCTGACCGGCGACGAGGTCGGCCAGCGCCGGCGCGGCGCCCCGGTAGGGCACGTGCGTCGCCTTGGCGCCGACGAGCTGGAGGAACCAGGCGCCGGAGAGGTGCGGCGACTGGCCGGTGCCGGACGAGGCGTAGGAGACCTTGCCATCCTGCTTGCGCAGCCAAGCGACGAACTCGGGAACCGTCGTGGCCGGCACCGAGGGATGCACCACCAGCACGTTCGGCGTCGCCAGCACGTTGCTGACCGGAACCAGCCCTTCGATCTTGTACGGCAGGTTGCGGTACAGCGAGTAGGCGATCGACTGCGGGCCGATGTTGCCCATGAGGATGGTGTGCCCGTCGGGATTGGCGCGCAGCACCTCCATCGTGCCGACCACGCCGCCGGCGCCGGATTTGTTGTCGATGACGACGGACACGCCCCACGCCTGCTGCAGATGGGCGCCGATGAGGCGCGCGAGGATGTCGGTGCCGCCGCCCGGCGCCGCAGGGACGACGATGCGCACGGACTGCGTCGGCTTCCAAGCGGCTTGCGCGCGCCCGATCGAGGGTGCCGCGAGGGCCGGGAGGGCGGCGGCGGCGAGCACGGCGCGGCGGGGGATTCGAGGCTGACGGATCATGGCGGGGGCGCTCCGGAAGGGCGGTCGTTGACGGCGGCGGACCCTATCGATGGCGTCGCGCCGCCACAATCGCGCCGACCGCGGACCTGCCCGGCGTTTGCGCGCGAAAAATTCATCGCGGCGGCGCAGTTGGCTCTGGCGCGGCGGGGACGGCTGGCATACAAGAGGCGCCAATCGGATTCGGGAATATGGCACAAGTAATTGTGTTAAATTCCGGACGGTTACAACAACCCGTTGAAACGGAGGCTCGCCTATGTGGCGCGCTGCTTTGGCCGGGGTGACGGCCCTCTTCCTCACCGCCAGCGCTCTTCCGGCTCTCGCCCAGTTCAAGCCGATCGGGGTCGACAAGTCCCCGCCGATGGACAGCCGCGAGAACTACATCGCGTGGATGAAGGCCAACCGCGGCGAGTCCGACAAGTGGCTCGGCATGCGCTGGGACCGTTTCGTCCAGGTCGTGCGCAACAAGGACCTGTGGTCCGACAAGACCAAGCGCGCGTTCCTGCTGACGCCGCGCGAGGTGTTCGCCTCGGTGTCGCCGGCGATCGCCAACCGCGGCTACGAGCACGCCTTCCTCGACATCGGCTACGGCGTGACGATGTCGGGCCCGCATCTGCAGAGCCGCATGACCGACGTGATCGACGTCAAGCGCGGCGAGAAGGTGCTGGAGATCGGCACCGGATCGGGCACGCAGGCGGCGTTCCTCGCGCAGCTGACCGACAAGGTCTACACGATCGAGATCATCGCCCCGCTCGCGACCCGCACCCGCGGCCTCTACGACAAGGCCATCGTGGCGGGCTACGAGGAGTTCAAGGGCATCCACACCAAGCAGGCCGACGGCTACTACGGCTGGGCCGAGGCCGGGCCGTTCGACAAGATCATCGTCACCTGCGGCATCGACCACGTGCCGCCGCCGCTGCTCAACCAGCTCAAGCCCGGCGGCATCATGGTGATCCCGGTCGGACCGCCGGGCGCCCAGCGCGTGCTGAAGATCGTCAAGACGCAGGCCGCCGACGGCTCGATCAGCGTCACCCGCGAGGACATCTACGGCGGCAAGATCGTGCCGTTCGTGCCCTTCACCAAGCTGGTCGACGGCGAGATCAAGGGCAGCCACAACCGCTGAGGCCTTCGGCCCGGCCCGAACCGGAGGCCCCCGCGCGGCGCGACCGTCGCGGGGGCCTTCGTCGTTTCGCCGGGTCGCGCGCGCGATCCCCTCCCCAGGCGGGCGTCAGACCCGCCGACGAACCAACACCGGACCCCTCCGCACATGGCCACCAGGACCGCCGCCGGCGCGCTGCCGGACGTCGATTTCGACGCCAACCCGTCGCTGTCGTTCTACCTCTCGGTGGCGCTGGTCGCCGGCGCGGTGATCGCCCTGCAGATCTGCGTCATGCGGATCTTCTCGGTCGGCAGCTGGGCGCATTTCGGCTCGCTGGTCGTCAGCCTCGCGATGTTCGGCTTCGGCCTGACCAGCGCCGTCATGTGCATCGGCAAGGGCTGGTTCGAGCGGCACTGGCGCGGCACGGTGAAGGCGGCGCTGCTGCTGTTCGGGCCGATGATGGTCGGCTCGAACCTGGTCGCCCAGCAGGTGCCGTTCAACGCCATCTTCCTGATCTCGGACCCGGCCCAGAAGTGGCGGTTGTTCGCCAATTTCATCCTCTACTTCCTGCCGTTCCTGTGCGGCGCCTTCTACCTCGGCGTCGTGTTCCTCAAGGCGCAGAAGACCTTCAACCGCGTCTATTTCGCCGATCTCGCGGGTTCCGGCGCCTGCGGCCTGATGTTCCTGCTGGCGATGTACGTGTTCGTGCCCGAGAACCTGATCGTGGCGCCGCTGCTGCTGTGGGCGGCCGGCGCCGTGCTCTGGTTCCACGCCGTGTTCGACCGCCGCGGAATCGTCGAGACGCTGGTCGTGGCGGCGCTGTCGATCGGCGCGCACTACGCGCTGCCGCCGGCGCTGGGCATCTCCAAGCTCGCGGTGTCCGACTACAAGGGCGTGTCCTACGCGCGAAAGTTCCCGGACAACCAGCGCGTCTACGAGCGCGCGACGCCGTTCGGCTACATGGAGGTCTACGCCAGCTCCTACCTCCACTTCGCGCCCGGCCTCAGCGACAACGCCGCCTTCAACCTGAAGGAGATGCCGGAGAAGTCGTATCTCGGCATGTACATCGACAGCGAGGGCCCGAGCGGCATCATCAAGCAGCTGCCGGACTGGCAGACCGCGTATTTCCGCTACCTGTCGATGTACTACCCCTACGTGCTGAAGAAGGATCCCGAGACCTTCGTCACCCAGTTCGGCGGCGGGCTGTCGACCACCGTGGCGCTGCGCGCGGGGTCGCGCAAGGTGACGGTCGCAGAGGGCAATCCGATGGTGCTCGACGCGTTCCGCACCGACGCCGGCCTGCGCGCGTTCACCGGCGACATCCTCAACGACAAGCGCGTCGAGGTCATCGACTACGACGGCCGGCTCTACCTCGCCTACACCAAGAACCGCTACGACGTGATCGACCTGGCGCTGGCCGATTCGGCCGGCCTGTCGGCGCCCGGCGGCTTCTCGATCGTCGAGAAGTTCGGCTACACGCGCGAGGCGATGCGCGGCTACATGCGCGCGCTCAAGCCCGGCGGCGTGCTGGCGGTCACCCTCTGGAACAAGGAGGAGCCGCCGAAATCGGTGCTCAAGCTCTACGCCACGATGGCCGCCGCGGCGCGCGACATCGACGGCGCGAAGATCGCCGACCGGTTCTACGTGGCGTCGAGCTACCTCTCGACCGTGACCGTGCTCTACAAGCGCGACGGGTTCGGCGCGGCCGACATCGAGACGCTGCGCAAGCACACCAAGGAGATGTCGTTCGACGACATCTACCATCCCGGCATGCCGTTCGAGCCGAAATACACGGCCGAGACCCTGAAGGACTACTGCAACGCCATCTTCTTCGAGGGCGAGCAGGGCGACGACCCGACCGGCCCGAAGGACCCGACGGCGCCGAAGGCCGCCGCGCCGGCGACGCCGAAGGCGGGGCCCAAGGGCTACTGCGACTTCACGTCGAAGTTCGAGATCCCGGGCGCGCCCTCGACCGCCGACGACCCCGACAAGCCCAAGGTGCCGGCGATCACGATCAGCCGCATCGCCTGGCACTACCTCGTCAACGGCGGCTGGGACAAGGTCGCGGCCGAGTACGTGTTCGACACGCGCGAGCTGACCAACCACCAGCCCTATTTCGCCGCCTACGTGAAGGTGAAGGACCTGCTGCGGGTGTCGGAGCGGCTCGAGGTCGTGCAGGACGAGTGGGGCTACCTGCTGATCTGGGCGACGCTCGGCATCGCCGCCGTCGCCGCCGTCGCGCTGGTGCTGTTCCCGGTCGCGTTCGGCTGGCGCACGATCTTCAGCCGCTACCCCGGCAAGTTCGGCGCCATGGTCTACTTCCTGTGCCTCGGCCTCGGCTACATCATCGTCGAGGTCGGCATGATCAGCCACTTCATGCTGGCGCTGTCGAACGCCACGGTGTCGGCCTCGGTGCTGATCACCGGCATGCTGGTGTTCTCCGGCCTCGGCAGCTTCTACTCCGAGCGCTTCATGGACCGCGCCCGCACCTTCATGCCCAAGGTGTTCCTGGCGATCGGCGCGATCCTGATCGGCTACGGCTTCCTGCTCGATCCGTTGCTCGACGCGATCGGCACGCTGCCCTACTTCGTGCGCATCCTCGCCTGTCTCGCCATCATCTTCCCGCCGGCCTTCCTGATGGGCTTCCCGATGCCGACCGGCATGACGATGCTGGGACGCCTCGGCAAGGACCACATGTTCCTGTGGGCCTGGGGCATCAACGGCTCGTTCTCGGTGATCGGCGCCGCGCTGGTGCCGATCGTCGCCACGTCGTTCGGCCTGCCGGCGGTGCTCGCGGTCGGCGGCGCCGCCTATCTGATCGCCATCCCCGCCTTCTACCGCGTGCTGCTGCCGTTGCGCGGCGGCGCCGCGCCCGCGTAGCCGCGGCACGATGAGCGGGCCGCGTCCGACCCTGCGTCGACGCGGCGTCGCGCGTCTGCTCGGCGCCCTGGCGGCGGCGCCGCTGGCGGGGACGGCCGCGGCGGCCGATCCGCCCCGCCGGAGCCCGGCGCGTCCGGCGGCCGCCGCGGTCACGCGCTTCATCCCGCTCGACTCCGCGCCCTTCCCCTACCGCGGCCGCGACGAGGAGCTGCGCCGGCCGTTCTTCGACGTCGCGGGCCCCGGCCGCCGGCTGGGCCGCACGCTGCGCGGCGGCGAGGTCGTGTGGGAGGACCAGGCCTACCGCGACCCGCGCGCGTTCCTGCACGCGCCCGCGTCGTTCGATCCGTCGCGTCCCGCGACCATCGTCGCGTTCTTCCACGGCCACGGCACGATGATCGAGAAGGCGGCGGCGGAGTACGAGCTGGCGCGCCAGATCGACGCCTCCGGCCTCAACGCCGTGCTGTTCGCGCCGCAGTTCGCGCGCGACGCCGCCGACTCCACGCCCGGCAAGTTCCAGCGTCCCGGCGCCTTCGCGCGCTTCATCGACGAGGCGGGACTCCGCCTGGCCGCCGCGGCGGCGCCGGCCGGCCCGGCGCGCGCCAGCTGGCAGGGCGCGATGCGCACCGCCAAGGTCGTCGTCGTGGCGTTCAGCGGCGGCTACAAGCCGGCGGCGTGGGTCGCCGAGCGCGGCGGCGTCGGCCGCCGCCTCGTCGGCATGGTGCTGCTCGACGCGCTCTACGACGACGAGGACCGTTTCACCACCTGGTTCACCGCCGCGCGCCACCGCGGCTTCCTCGTCAGCCTCTACACCGAGGCGACGGCCGCCAGCAACGCCGCCCTGATGGAGCGGCTCGGCGCGCGGCGGATCGCCTTCGGCCGCTCGCTGCCGGCCGCGATCGGCGCCGGCACGGCGGCGTTCGTGCCGCTGGGCGCCAGCGAGCTGCACGCCCGCATGCCGATCGACGGCCCGCCGCGCGAGCCCGTGCGCGCCATCCTCGCCGCGACGCGTCCGCGTCCGGCGCGCGGTTGAGGCGGCGGCGGTGGCGGCGCGATCCAGAACCGGCGCGAAGCGGGCCGGGCCGCGCGCGCACCGCGGCAAGGCGCCGGCGCGGCCGCGCGCGCCGGCCGTGTTCACGGGCCCGCTCGTCCGCGGCGCGCCGTGGCCGCGCATCGAGCGCTTCGCGCACGGCGCGTTCGCGTTCGAGGCGGGCGACGACGGCCGGCCGACCGTGACGGGAGACGACCGCGTCCTGCTGCACGCGCCGCCGGCGTTCGATCCGGCGAAGCCTTCGGCCGTCGTCGTCTTCCTGCACGGCTTCAACGCGCTGTTGAGCGCCGCCGCCGAGGGCCATGCGCGGCCGTCACTGGCGCGCACGCGCGCCAAGGAGGCCGACGGCGCCGGGCCGTTCCACGTCGTCGACGACCACCGCGTGGTCGAGCAGGTCGACGCCAGCGGCTTCAACGGCCTGCTCGTGGCGCCGCAAGGCCATCGCGACGCCGCCGCCAACGACATCCCCGCGTTCCACGACGCCGCGCATGTCGCGGCCTTCCTCGACGAGATCGCCGTCAAGGTGGCCGCCGCGCGGGGCGGGCGGAACGCCGGGCTGGAGGCGCTGCGCCGCGCGCCGCTGATCCTCGCGGCCTATAGCGGCGGCTGGCGGCCCTGCGCCGATCTGCTGCGCGCGCCGGTCGTGCGCGAGCGGACGGTGGGACTGATCCTGCTCGACGCGCCCTACAGCGCGTTGCACGGCTATGGCGACTGGTTCCAGGCGCGCCGCGACCACGCCTTCGCGGTCTGCCTGCACACCGCCTCGATCGTCACCCCCGGCGGCTTCGCCGACAATCTCGCCGCCGCGCTCGACCGCTCGCTGCCCCATGGCCGCGCGACGCGCCGCGCGCCGATCACCGCTGGCGCGGATCTCGAGATCGAGCCGGGCACCGCCGCCGTGATCCGCACCCGCGACGGCGGCCACTTCGCGTTCGCGCGCGACGGCTGGCCCGGCGGGCTGGGTCCGCTCGCCGAGATCCTGCGCCGCGTCGATCCGGCGAAGTTCCAGCCCTGACCGTCGGGCGTCGGCACGGCGCGATTCGGGGCGACGAAGGAACGCTCCGCGCTCCGTCATCCCGGGCGCGGCGAGGGATCTTTCAACTGCCGAAGGATCCCTCGCCGCGCCCGGGATGACAGTACGCTCGGGATGACGGTGTGCGCGGGATGACGGTGTGCGTGGGATGACGGTGTGCGCGGGATGGCGCTGCGCTCGGGACGACGGCGCGCCGCGGCTCGCGCGGTTCAGGAGTCATCGCGCGACGCGGTCGGCGAGCACGCGGGCGCGCGGGATGGCGGTGAAGGCCGTGTCGCCTGTCAGCGCGCCACCCTGTCGGCCAGCACGCGGGCGCGGGGGATGGTGCGGACGTGGCCGCCGATGGCGGCGCCGGGGATCGTGGCGACGTCGTCGCAGGCCGGCAGCAGCCGGGCCAGATCGATGCCCGTCGCCACGCCCATGTTGCCGAACGCGAAGACGAGATCCTCGGTCGCGGTGTTGCCGGTGGCGCCGGGCGCGAACGGGCAACCTCCCAGTCCGGCGGCCGAGGAGTCGAACACGCGCACGCCCGCCTGCCACGCCGCCAGCGCGTTGGCGACACCCAGCCCGTAGGTGTCGTGGCCGTGGAACGCCCAGCCGACGCCCGGCCCGCCGAACCGCGCCATGGCGCCGGCGCACAGCGCGCCGACCTGGTCGGGGAAGGCGCGGCCGGTGGAATCGCACAGGCCGATCTCGACCGCCGGCAGGCGCCGCGCGACCTGGTCGAGGATCGCGTACACGGCGTCGGCCGGCGTGCGGCCCTCGAACGGGCAGTCGTAGCTGGTGGCGACGTTGAAGCGCCACGCCAGCGGCAGGTCCGACAGCGCGTCGACCGCGCGGCGGAAATCCTCGATCGACTCCGCCACGGTGCGGCGCACGTTCTCGCGGTTGTGCGATTCGGACGCCGACAGCACCCAGACGATCTCGCGCACGCCGCGGTCGGCCGCCAGCCGCGCGCCCTTCTCATTGGGCACCAGCACCGACAGCCGGCATCCCGCGCGCGCGCCGACGGCGGCGACCACGTCGCGCGTGTCGGCGAGCTGCGGGATCGCCTTCGGGCTCACGAACGAGCCGATCTCCATGCGGCGGATGCCGGCGTCGAGCAGCGCCTCGATATGCGCCACCTTGCGCGCGGTGGCGATGAACGGACCGACCGCCTGGAAGCCGTCGCGCGGCGCCACCTCGACGATCTCGATGGCGCGATCGGTGCCGCTCATATCGCCTTCTCCCGCCGCAACGCCTCGAACGCCGGCGCGTCGAGACCGAGCAGGCCACGATAGACCTCCTCGTTGTGCGCGCCAACCGCCGGGCCGGGCCAGCGGATCGCGCCGCCGCCGTCCGGTCCGTCGAAGCGCGGCACGATCCCGGGATGCAGGATGGCGCGGCCGAACGCGGGATCGTCGACCGCGCGCACGAATCCGCGCGCGCGGAACTGCGGATCGACCGCGCAGTCGGCGGTGGTGAAGACGCGCGAGGCGGGGATGTCGGCGGCGGCCAGCGCGGCCTCGAGATCGGCGGCGTCGCGCCCGCCGACCCAGCCGCCGATCAGCGCGTCGAGCGCGGCGGCGTTGGCGCAGCGCGCGGGGTTGTCGCGGAACCGCGGCTGGCCGGCCAGGCCGGGCATGTCCATCAGCGCCGCGAGCTTGGCGAACAACGGGTCGGAGTTGGCCGCGATCAGCAGCCACGCGCCGTCGCGGGTGCGGTAGGCGTTGGACGGCGCGTTGGTCGGCAAGGTCGAACCGGTGGGCTGCCGCACCACGCCCAGCGCGCCGTACTCCGGCAGGCAGCCCTCCAGCAGGCTGAACACCGACTCGGTCAGCGCCGCGTCGATCGAGCGGCCGGGGCCGCCGCCGTCGCGCGCGCGCCGCCACAGCGCCGCCATCAATCCGAACGCCGCGTAGATCGCCGTCACGCTGTCGCCCAGCGACACCCCGGTGCGCACCGGCGGCAGATCGGTCATGCCCGGTGGATAGGCGGTGAGATGGCGGATGCCGCCCATCGCCTCGCCGATCACGCCGAAGGCGGCGCGGTCGCGGTAGGGGCCGTCCTGCCCGAAGCCGGAGATGTGGACGACCATCAGGCCGGGATTGACCGCGCGCAGCGCGTCGTCGGAGAAGCCCAGCCGCGCCAGTTGTCCGGGCCGGAAATTCTCGACCACCGCGTCGCATCGCCGGACCAGTCCGAGGACGATGTCGCGCGCGCGGGCGTGCTTGAGATCGAGCGTGACGCAGCGCTTGTTGCGCCCGTGCACCGACCACCACAGCGACTTGTCGTCGATGCTTCCGCCCCAGCCGCGCACGGGATCGCCTTTGCCCGGCGGCTCGATCTTGATGACGTCGGCGCCGAGATCGGCCAGCAGCCGGGCGCAGAACGGCGCCGCCACGAAATGCCCGATCTCCAGCACGCGCAGCCCGGCGAGCGGCCCCGCCGCGGCGTCCAGCGCGGGCGTCGTCATATGTCCGCCGCGCCGGCGCGCGATCTCAGGCGCGACCGCTCGGGCTGGCGCCGAACCGGGCCTTGGTGGTGGCGTCCATGGCGGCGATCGGCGTCGCCGCCGCGCTCTCCGGCTGGTCCGACCGGAAGATCAGATCGTCGACCGGCCGGCCGGACTCGTAGCGCGCCGCCAGCGCGTCGGGATCGAACGGCTCGCCCACGGGATTGGCCGCGAACGCCTCGCCGGCCATGAAGTCGTTGGCCAGCGCGGCGTCCATCAGGTCGATCTGGAACTCCAGGCCGTTGTGGTCGGGATCGCGGTAGTACATCGACAGCGTCAGCCCGTGTCGGATCGGCCGGAACGGCGTCACGCCCATCGCCTTCAGGCGCTTGTAGGTCCCCACCAGCTCGCCGAGCCCGTTCCAGGTGTAGGCGAGGTGGTTGACGCCGACCTCGTTGCCGATCCGCGCCGGCAGCCCGCCCGGGGGCATCGGGCCGAGATTGAGGAAGGCGAAGCGGTGGTGCTCGTCGTCGTAGGTCAGGAACGCCAGCCGGTCGTCGCGGTGCTGGATCCGCGCCTCGAACACCTTGAGGTACCAGTCGATCATCTCCTCGTAGCGGTGCGTGTTGTAGACGACGTGGGCGAATTTGCTGGGCGCCACCATGGCGGCCTCCTGCGGGAGTCGGGGGGTGGCGCGATGTTGCGACATCCCGCGCCGGCTGTCACGGGTGGGGGCGTTCCGAGAGGGTGCGTCTTTCAGATGGCGCGGTGTTTTCTCCCTCTCCGCCCGCTTGCGGGGGGAGAGGGAAGGGGCCCGCGCGCAGCGCGGGAAGGGTGAGGTGGGCGGCCGTGGAGTCACCGGGGTTCGATATCGACATACTTCGCTTCCCCAAGCGACATCGCTACCGATACGAACACCACCTCACCCCCGCCGTATCGGCTTCACCGATACGGCGTTCCATGCTTCGCATGGGCCCCGCCCTCTCCCCCGCTGCGCGGCGGAGAGGGAGAATACGGCACGGAATCCCGATCAGCGTCCCGTGAACGCCGGCTTGCGCTTCTCGTCGCGCGCCCGGCGGCCCTCGGCGTAGTCGGCGCTGGCGTAGACCTCGTCGGCCAGAAGGTGGCAGTAGGCGACGTCCGGCGGCGCGTCGCGCCGCGCGATCTGCTTGAGCATCAGCTTGCAGGCGCGCTGGGTCAGCGGCGCGTTGGCGGCGATGGTCGCGGCCGTGTCGTCGATATGCCGGTCAAGCGCGGCGCGGTCGGCGACCACGTCGAGCACGAGGCCGATCCGCGCCGCGTCGGCCGCGTCGTACTGGCGGCCGGTGTAGAGCATCTCCCGTGTGCGGGCGGCGCCGACGCTGGCGGCCACGGCGGCGAGATCCTCGTAGCGGTAGGGCAGCCCCAGCTTCGCCGCCGGGATCGCGAAGCGGCTGGCGGCGCTGGCGTAGCGCAGGTCGCACAGCAACGCGATCTCCAGCCCGCCGCCCATGCAGAAACCCTGGATCGCGGCGATGGTCGGCTTCTCGATGTCCTTCAGCAGGTCGCAGGCGCGCCGCGTGGCGGCGTTGTAGACGGCGATACGCTCCGCCGTGTCGCGCACGCGGCCGAACTCCGAGATGTCGTTGCCGGTGCAGAACGCCTTGTCGCCGGCGCCGGACACCACGATCACGCGGGCGCGGTCGTCGCGCGTCAGCGCCTCCAGCGCGTCGCCCAGCCGGCGCCACATGTCCAGCGTCATGGCGTTGTGCTTCTCGACGTGGTCGATGACGAGACGGACGATGCCGCCCTCGTTGGAGACGCGGATGTCGGGCATATGGAACTCTGTTCGTTGGTGGTGGTGTTGGCGCGGGCGGCGGCGCTATTCGATGCGGATGCCGGCGGCGCGCACGACGCGGCCCCAGGTCTCGTTCTCGCGCGCGATGCGCGCGGCCAGCGCCGCCGGCGTCGTCGTCGCGACCTCCATGCCCTGCCGCTCCAGCGCCGCGCGCACGTCGCCGGCGGTCAGCGCCGCCGTCAGCGTGGCGGCGAGACGGGCGACCACGGCCGGATCCATGCCGCGCGGGCCGACGAAGGCGTACCAGTTGGCGGCGTCGTAGCCGGCGAAGCCCTGTTCGGCCACGGTCGGCACGTCCGGCAGGAAGGGCGAGCGCTTGGCGCCGGTGGTGGCCAGCCCGCGGATGCGGCCGGACTTGATCATCTCCGTTGCGGTCGGCGCGCTGGCGAACAGCGAGGGCACATGGCCGGCGACGAGGTCGTTCATGGCCGGCCCGCCGCCCCGGTAGGCGACGTGCACCAGATTCACGCCGGACATCACGCGCAGCAGCTCGCCCGCGAGGTGTCCGGCCGAGCCCTGGCCAGAGCTGCCGAAGGTGATGCCCTCGGGCCGCCGGCCGAGCGCGAGGTACTCCGCCAAGGTCCCGGCCTTGACGCCGGGATGCACGACGACGGCGTTGGGGAACTCCACCGCCATGGTGATCGGCGTCATGTCGGCCTGCGCGTCGAAGCCCACGTCCTTCATCGCGTGGTGGTTGATCGCCAGCGGGCCGGCCGAGTTCAACATGATCGTGTCGCCGTCCGGCGCGGCGCGCACGATCTCGCGCGTGGCGATGTTGCCGCCGGCGCCCGGCCGGTTCTCGATGATCACCTGACGGCCCGTGGCGCGTGTGATCTCCTGGCCGACCACGCGCACGACGGCGTCGGTGCCGCCACCCGGCGCGAAGCCGACGATCATGCGCAGCGGCTTCTGCGTCTGCGCCGGGGCGGCGCGGCTGGCGACGATCGCCGGCGCGGCCGCGAGAAGCGTGCGTCTAAGCATGGTCGATCCTCCCCGCGGAACGATGGCCGTCCCGTCGATACCGCGACTCCCCCTCACCTAACCTCTCCCCCTCCGGGGGAGAGGAACATGAGCGCGTGGACGCCTCTCCTGCCGCGCGCCCGCGGCCTCCTTCCCCCTCTCCTCCGACGAGGGAGAGGAACATGAGCGCGTGGACGCGGCTTCCATGTCGCTCCCCGACTTTCATACTCCCTTCCCCCATCGAGGGAGAGGAACGTGAGCGCGTCGACGCTGCGTCCCGACATTCATATTCCTCTCCCCCGGAGGGGGAGAGGCTAGGTGAGGGGGCGTCCGCCGCGGCCGCGCTCCTAGCTTTCCAATCACATACGATCATCCCGTCGGCGCGCAGATTACGCGCGCGCATGCCGGCCATGCCAAGAGATTCCGCAGGTCCCGCCGATGCCGATGCTACGACTCCCACGTCGCGGGGATGTCCTCCGCGGCAAGCGTTCTCAGGGCGGGGCGGAAATCCCCACCGGCGGTAGGCGCGCCTCGGCGCGCGAGCCCGCGAGCGCCCGTCGATCTCGGTCGGCGGGGTCAGCAGATCCGGTCGAATACCGGAGCCGACGGTCACAGTCCGGATGGAAGAGAACGGGAGGACGACGGCGCGTCGATCCGCTTGCGGGCGGATCGCGTCGTCTCGTCGGCTCGTGCGCCCTGATTCAACGGCTCGATGGAGATGGCCATGAATCAGCGGATACAGGACAACGCTCAAGTCGACGACAAGGGAAGCGGCGCCGATGGCGGGCCGCGGATCGCGTTCGTGCAATCGTGCTGGCACCGGGACATCGTCGACCGGTGCCGCGACTCGTTCGTCGCCGGCATGGCGGAACGCGGCTACGCCGCCGACGCCATCGACCTCTACGAGGTGCCCGGCGCCTTCGAGATCCCGCTGCACGCCAAGATGCTGGCCAAGACCGGCCGCTACGCCGCGGTCGTGTCGTCGGGCTTCGTGGTCGACGGCGGCATCTACCGGCACGAGTTCGTGGCCGACGCGGTGATCGACGGGCTGATGCGCGTGCAGATCGAGACCGAGGTGCCGATGATCTCGGCCGTGCTGACGCCGCAGCGCTTCCACGAGCACGACGAGCACCGCGCCTTCTTCCGCGAGCATTTCACGGTGAAGGGCGCCGAGGCCGCCGTCGCCTGCGCCACCACGATCGAGAACCTCGCGCGGTTGAGGCGCGCGGCGTAGGGCGGCGGAGTCCGCCGCCAACGCTGTCATTCCGAGCGGAGCGAGGGATCCAGGCGACGCTCCTGGATCCCTCGCGATGTCCGGGATGGCGGCAGTGGGCGAGGACGGCGTTCCACAGCGGGGTGCGGCGGCGCGCCGATCACCGTCGCTATCGCCATGCCACTGCGGGCTTCCGGACTCAGCTCATGTCGTCTGATCGCGCCGACGGACGATCGGGCGACCCACCCCATCCGCAAGCTCACCGACGGCGCTCCGGCGAAGATTCTGGGTTCGGACAGCCGGCCCTTTCCGGCGCCGACCATTCCGATTGCGGTCGCGAATGTGACGAAATCGGGCAACGACGAGTCCGATTTGCTGAACGAATGCACCAGCATCACCGCATGGTTCGCCGCATAGCGCTCGGCCTCGAACAGCGCCGACGCGGTCCGGTGGAAGAGCTGATATCGCAGTCCGCCAGCGTCGGTCGGCGTGACGCCAAGAAGGCGTTGAAGATGGGCGGTCCGAACGCCGTAGCCCGTGGTGTCCGGCAATTCGCGCACGAAGGGGCCGAAAGACTCGTCGACCTTCCCTTCGACTGCGAGGATTCCGGCTCCCGAAGCCAAGCGCATGGTGACCATGAGATCCGTCTGGCTTGGACGACCGGGCGTCCTCAGGTCGACCTGCTTCTCAAAATTGCCCTCGATGAATGCGGCGCCCTGCCACTCCGGCGCGCTGTCGAGCACTTGCCGTACCGGTGTCGGAATGTCGCCGGCGCCGACCCAGCTGGTCGCGAGTTCGCAAGCCGAGAAGCCGACCTTCCAATGGTGCGCCTGTGCGAGATACTTTCTTACATCCGTGGGCACGTGCACCGGATTCGGCAACGTCGATCCACCGAAGAACTTCGAAGGCTTGGTGTCGGCGGGCGGAACGTCGTTCATCGTTGAGGGTCCTCAGCCGTCGGTTCTGGCGCGAGGGTACTGGCGCCGATCAGCGCCACCATCCGCGCCTCGGTGTAGTACGTCCGCCGCAGGTCGCGCACGAGCGGCGCCGGCTCGCGCTCGTACTCGTCATCGTAGCCGCCGCCGAGCAAGATGACGCGAACGGCGCGCCGGGGCTGACGTTGTGTCCTCATCGTTCGGCAGGTTAAGCGGCCCCCTTGAGCGTGACGAATCGAAGGTGCCGCGTCACGCCCTGAGATCGGAATTTTCCTTACGGAACAGCGTCGACCGGCCGGATTCGGGCGTTAAATCAGCCGTTTTGTATATTGTATACAAAATACAATATACAAAACCCGAATCGGCGCGATCCCTGTGCGCACGAAATCGATCCGTTGCTTGAAATACGGGACCTTCAAATCCGGCGGGCGAGTTTGCGAGAGGCGTGAAAATGACCGCGCGGCGAACGCCACCGCGCGGCTCCTGCTGTATCCCGGGAGGTCGGTGCGGGGACGGCGGAACTACCGCGCCGCGTCGGGGCCGAACAGCGCCGCCGCCTGCGCCGGGGTGTAGTAGCCCCGCCGCAGGTCGCGCGCGATCAGCGCCGGGTCCCGCTCGCGCGGGTCGCCGTAGCCGCCGCCGCCGGGCGTGCTGACGCGCACGACGTCGCCCGGCCCGACCTCGATGTCCTGGTCCTTCGACAGATGCGGCGGCACGTAGCTGACGCCGCCGTGGTCGACGCGCACCGTGTTGACGCCGCCGTCGCCGCCGCCCAGCGCGCCCTGCGGGCCGACGCGGCCGTGGTCCATCACCATCGACACCCGCGCCGTGCCGCGGCGGATGCGGATGGCGTAGCGGATGCCCATGCCGCCGCGGTGCCTGCCGGCGCCGCCGGAGCCCTCGGCCAGCGCGAACTCGTCGAACAGGATGGGGTAGTACTGCTCCATCACCTCGACCGGCTGCATCTTGGAGATGCCGATGGTGGAGCATCCGTTGCTGAGCCCGTCGCCCTCGAACGAGCCGCCGTAGCCGCCGCCGGTGAAAAGGTACATCACGTAGGGCCGCTGGCGCGCGGGATCGTAGCCGCCGATGCCGAGATTGCCCGACGTGCCGGCGGGCGCCGCGAACAGCCGATCGGGGATGGCGTGCGTCAGCGCCGCGAACACCGCCTCGGCGATGCGCTGGCTGACCTCGGCGGCGCAGCCCGACACCGGACGCGGATAGCGCGCGTAGAGGAACGTGCCCTCGGGCTCGACGATCTCCAGCGGCTCGAAGGTGCCGGCGTTGATCGGCACGTCGGGGAACACGTGCTTGATGGCCAGGTAGATCGACGACTTGGTCGTGGCGATGACGCTGTTCATCGGCCCGCGGCAGGGCGGGCTCGAGCCGGTCATGTCGAATCTCAGCGTCTCGCCGCGCTTCTCGATCCGCATGCGGATGGTCAGCGGCTCGTCGACCACGCCGTCGGAATCGACCGTCGAGCGTCCCTCGTAGACGCCGTCGGGGATGGTGGCGATGCGGGCGCGCATCTGGCGCGAGGCCCTCACGCGCAGCTCGGCGATGGCGGCGCGCACCGTGTCGGCGCCGTACCTGTCGATCAGCTCCGTCAGGCGGCGTTCGCCGGTGTCGAGGGCGGCGGCCTGCGCCTTGATGTCGCCGATGCGCTGGTCGGCGATGCGCATGTTGCTCATCAGGATCGCGAGGATCTCGCGGTCCATCACGCCCTTCTTGAAGAACTTGATCGGCGGCAGGCGCAGGCCCTCCTGCTCCACCTCCGTCGCGCTGGCCGAGAAGCCGCCGGGCACCATGCCGCCGATATCCGGCCAGTGGCCGGTGTTCGCGAGCCACGCGAACAACGCGCCTCGATAGAAAAACGGCTTCACGAAGCGCACGTCCATCAGATGCGTGCCGCCGAGATAGGGATCGTTGACGATGAACACGTCGCCGGGCTCGACCGCGCCGTCGTAGTGCGTGCGCACGCGCTCGATCACCGCCTGCGTGGAGAACTGCATCGTGCCGACGAACACCGGCAGGCCCAGCTCGCCCTGCGCGATCAGCGAGCCGTCGACCGCGTCGTAGATGCCGTCGGAGCGGTCCATGCCCTCGGAGATCACCGGCGAGAAGGCGGCGCGCACGAAGGCGAGGTCCATCTCGTTGCAGACCTGGTTGAGGCCGTTCTGGATCACGGCGAGCGTGACGGGATCGAACGCGCCGGCGTCGACGCGGACGGGAACGGCGGCCGTATCGGGCATCACGACACCTCCATCACGAGATCGCCGATGGCGTCGACCGAGACGCGGTCGCCGGGTTCGACCACGGTGGTGCAGTCCAACTGCTGCACGATCGCCGGGCCTTCGAAGCGGGAATCGGCCGGCAGACGGTCGCGCAGATAGACCGGCGTGTCGATCCATCCACCTTGCGCGAACCACACCGGGCGGCGTCCGGCCAGCGCGCCCGCGAGATCGGCGGCCTTGTCGCCGGCCGCCAGCGCCGCGAGGTCGACGCGCGGGCGGCGGCCGATGATGGCGGTGTGCAGGTTCACCAGCACGGCGCGGATCTCGGGCAGCTCGACCCCGAAGCGCGTCCAGTAGGCCGCCTCGAAGGCGGCGCGCAGCGCCTCGACGTCGACGCCGATCTCCGGCAGCGGCACGGTCAGCATATGGCTCTGACCCTGGAACTGCATGTCGGCGAAATGCAGCCGCGTCACGCCCTCGATCGCGACGCCTTCGCGCCCCAGCAGCGCCTCGCCCTCGGCGATCTGCGCCGACAGGATCGCGCGCACGGTCGCGGGCTCGAGCGCCGGCAGCGGCGTGTTCACGGTGCGCACGAAATCGTGGCGCACATCGGCCACGACGCAGCCCAGCGCGTTGGTCAGGCCCGGCCGCGCCGGGATCAGCACCTTGGGGATGCCGAGCTCGCGCGCCAGCGCGCCGGCGTGAAGGGGACCCGCGCCGCCGAACGCGAACAGCGCGAAGTCGCGCGGATCGTGGCCGCGCGCCAGCGACACCAGCCGGATGGCGCCGGCCATGCGGTCGTTGGCGATGCGCAGGATGGCGGCGGCCGCGTCGGCCCAGCCGAGACCGAGCGGCCGGCCGGCCTCGGCCTCGATGCGCGCGCGCACGTGGTCGAGCGACACCGGCTCGGCGACCGACAGCAGCCGCGCCGGATCGAGCCGGCCCAGCGCCAGGTTGGCGTCGGTGATGGTCGGCGCCGTGCCGCCGCGGCCGTAGCAGATCGGCCCCGGCGTGGCGCCGGCGCTGCGCGGTCCGACGCGCAGCATGCCCGACGGATCGACATGCGCGATCGAGCCGCCGCCGGCGCCGATGGTGTGCACGTCGACCATCGGCACGTGGATCGGGATGCCGTACTCGAGGTCGAGCTCGCTCGACACCTGCGGCACGCCGTCCTTGATAAGCCCGACGTCCGTGGACGTGCCGCCCATGTCGTAGGTGATCAGGTTGGGCTGGCCGCAGGCGCGGCCGGTGTAGGCGGCGGCCATGACGCCCGACGCCGGCCCGGACATCACGGTGTTGACCGCCGACTCCGCGACCAGGCGCGCCGCGACCGTGCCGCCATTGCCCTGCATCACCAGCAGCTCGCGGCTGAAGCCGCGGCTGGACAGCTCGCCGAGCAGGCGTGCGACGTAGCGGTCGAGGATCGGCTGGATGGCGGCGTTGACGCTGGCCGTCGTGCCGCGCTCGTACTCGCGGTACTCCGAGACGACGCGGTGGCCGGCGGTGACGTAGGCGTTGGGCCACGACGCGCGCGCGATCTCCTCGGCGCGCCGCTCGTGCGCCGGATTGATGTAGCTGTGCAGGAAGTGGATGACGAGCGCGTCGCAGCCGGCGTCCGTGAGCGTCGCGACCGCGCCGCGCACGGCGTCCTCGTCGAGCGGCGTCACCACGCCGCCCTCGGCGTCCATGCGCTCCGGCACCTCCAGCCGCAACTCGCGCGGGATCAACGGCTCGAACGAGCCGGTCAATCCATACGAGTTGGGCCGGGTGCGCCGCCCCAGCTCGAGCACGTCGCGGAACCCCCGGGTGGTGATCAGGCCGACGCGGGCGATCTTGCGCTCGAGCAACGCGTTGGTCGTCGTCGTGGTGCCGTGCACGATCGACGCCAGCGCCGCGACGTCGAGACCCGCGGCGTCGAGCGCGGCCACGAAGCCGAAGGCCTGGTTGTCGGTCGTGGTCGGCACCTTGGCCAGCGACACCTTGCCCGTCGCCGGATCCATGGCGACCAGGTCGGTGAAGGTGCCGCCGACATCGATGCCGACGACGGTGGAGGTGGGGCCGGTCATGGCGCGTCCATCATCGCGGCGGACGCGTCGAAGACGCCCCTGATCCGCCGCTGCGGAGCACCGTCTCCCGCGGAGGCGCGGAGCGGCGGCCGGCGCCTCCTCACCCGACCTCTCCCCCGATGAGGGAGAGGAGAAAGAGGCTGGAGGCGAGCGGCGGAATCCACGCTCTCACGCTCATGTTCCTCTTCCCCACCGCGGGAGAGGCCAGGTGAGGGGGCTTCGCGTCGTCCACGCGCCGCCATCGCCGGTGTGCGCACGGCGGCGCTCGAGGCGCGTCGCGCCGCGGGAGATGTTCGGAGCCGTCCCATCGTCCTCACACGCTCAGGTACTGTTCGCGCGCCGCCGGGTCGGCGCGCAGCTCGTCCATGGTGCCGGCGAACCGCGCGCGGCCCTTCTCGACGATGACGGCGCGGTCGGCCACCAGCGACGAGAAATGCAGGTTCTGTTCCGACAGTACCACGCACAGACCCTCCGATTTCAGCGCCCGGATGGCGCCGGCCATCTGCTCGACGATCAGCGGCGCCAGCCCCTCCGACGGCTCGTCGAGCAGCACGCATTTCGGATTGCCCATCAAGGTGCGCGCGATGGTCAGCATCTGCTGCTCGCCGCCGGACATGCGTCCGCCGGGGCGGTCGCGCATGCGTCCGAGATTGGGGAACAGCGCGAACAGCTTGTCCGGCGTCCACGATGGCGCGCCGTCGCGCGGCGGCTGCCGGCCGACCTCGAGGTTCTCCATCACCGACAGGTCGGTGAACACGCGCCGGTCCTCCGGCACGAAGCCGAGCCCGAGCCGGGCGATGCGGAACGGCTGCAGACCGTCGATGCGCGCGCCGTCGAACCGCACCTCGCCGCGCGCCGGCGGCACCAGGCCCATGACCGCCTTCATCGTCGTCGACTTGCCGGCGCCGTTGCGTCCCAGCAGCGCCAGCACCTCGCCGGCGCGCGCCTCCAGCGCCATGTCGGCGAGGATGTGCGCGCGGCCGTAGTAGGCGTGCAGGCCGGCGACGCTCAGCATGCCGGCGTCTCCACCGCGCCGTGCCCGTAGGTCGCGCCGGTGCCGAGATAGACGGCGCGCACGCCGGGATCGGCGCGCACCTCGGCCGGCGCGCCCTCGGCGATCAGCCGGCCGTGGTCGAGCACGATGACCCGGTCGGCGTGGGCGAAGACGACGTCCATGTCGTGCTCGGTGAACAACACGGCGATTCCGCGCTCCTTGGCCAGCCGCGCCGTCAGCGCCATCAGCTCGACGCGCTCCTTCGGCGCCATGCCCGCGGTCGGCTCGTCCATCAGCAGCAGCTTGGGATCGTTGGCCAGCGCGACGGCCAGCTCGACGCGCTTGAGGTCGCCGTAGGCCAGCACGCCGCAGACGCGGCCGCCCTGGTCGCGCATGCCGACGCGCTCGAGCAGCGCGTCCGCCGCCGCGACGTGCAGCGCCGAGGCGCGCGCGAACGGCGACAGCGTCCGGCCGTGATGCGAGATCAGCGCCATCTGCACGTTCTCGCGCACCGTCATCGACACGAAGGTGGCGGTGATCTGGAACGTGCGACCGACGCCCAGCCGCCAGATGTCGCGCGGCCGCAGCCCGAGGATGTCGCGGCCGAGGAAGCGCGCGCTGCCGGAATCGGCCGGGAGCTGGCCGTTGATCATGTTGAAGCAGGTCGATTTGCCCGCGCCGTTGGGGCCGATCAGCGCCAGCAGCTCGCCGGCCGACACCGCGAAATCGACGCCGTCGACCGCGCGCACGCCGCCGAACGCCTTCGACAGTCCACGCACGTCGAGGACGGGGGTGGCGGTCATGACGCTCCCTCTGGCGTATAACCGCCGCGCTTTCTTCCCTCCCCCTTGGGGGGGGGTCGGGAGGGGGTCCTTCGCACAGGGTGCCCTGTCTGAGACGCACGGACGGACGGAAGAGTTCAGCCGAGGCACTTCGTGTGCGGCACCCCCCTCCCCGACCCTCCCCCACAAGGGGGGAGGGAGTATGAAACGATTTGGGAGTGAAGCGCACCGCCGTCATGCCGCCGCTCCGCGTTCGCGCCAGCGCCGCCACAGCAGGGCCGCGCCGCCGGAGACGCCCTGCGGGAAGGCGAGCACCAGCGCCAGGATCACGAAGCCGAGCATGGCGCGCCAGAACTCGGTGCGCCGCGCCAGCTCGTCCTTCAGCCAGGTGAACACCGCGGCGCCGGCGATCGGACCGGTCACGGTCTCGACGCCGCCGAGCAGCACCATGACCAGCGCGTCGGTCGACAGCGCGATGCCGGCGGCCTCCGGCGAGATGCTCCCCTTGGAGAAGGCCGACAACGCACCGGCGAGGCCGGCGAAGGCGCCGACCAGCGCGAAGGCGAACCATTGCTGGCGCCGCAGGTCGATGCCGATGGCCTCGGCGCGCAGCGGCGAGTCGCGTCCGGCGCGCAGCGCGTAGCCGAACGGCGACACCAGCGCCCGCCACAGGAACGCGATCCCGGCGGCGCACAGCGCCAAGGTCAGCCAGTAGTAGGCGCTCTTGGAGGACAGCCAACCCGAGGGCCAGACGCCGGTCAGCCCGTTGCTGCCGCCGGTGAACGCGTCCCACTGGAAGATGACCGACCACGCGATCTGCGCGAACGCCAAGGTCAGCATCGCGAGGTAGACGCCGGACAGCCGCACGCAGAACCAGCCGAACAGCAGCGCGAACGCTCCCGACGCCAGCGGCGCGAGCAGCAGCGCGATCTCCATCGGCAGGGCTGCGCGCTTGAGCAGCAGCGCGGCGGCGTAGGCGCCGATGCCGAAATACGCGGCGTGGCCGAACGACACCATGCCGGCCGGTCCCATGATCACGTGCAGGCTGACGGCGAACAGCGCGAAGATGATGATGTCGGTCAGCAGCACCAGCAGGTAGCGGTCGCCCGGGGCCAGCAGCGGCACCAGCGCCAGCACCGCCAGCGCCGGCGCCCAGGCTTTCCAGCCCGGTGGCGCCGGTTGCGCGGCGGCCTCGGCGACGGCGCGCGCGGCGGCCGGCGCGCGGCCGAGCAGACCGTAGGGCCGCGCCACCAGCACCGCCGCCATCACGAGGAACTCGACCACCAGCGTCAGCTTCGAGAACGAGATCTCGACGCCGAGGAAGGTCTGCGTGCCGGCGGCGATGCAGAACGCCTTGACCACGCCGATCAGCATCGCGGCCAGGAAGGCGCCGGGCACGCTGCCCAGCCCACCGACCACGGTGACCACGAAGGCGTCGGCGATCACCGCCAGATCGAGGCCGAGATTGGCCGGCTCGCGCGGCAGCTGAAGCGCGCCGCCGAGCCCCGCCAGCGCCGAGCCGATGAAGAACACGCCGGTGAACAGCCGGCGCTCGTCGACGCCGAGCGCGCCGACCATCTCGCGGTCCTGCGTCGCGGCCCGCACCAGCGCGCCCCAGCGCGTGCGCGTCAGCGCCAGCCACAATCCCAGCAGGATCAGCGGCGCCAGCGCGATCAGCGCCAGATCGTAGGTCGGCACGCGGCGGCCGAGGATGTCGATGGTGCCGTTCAGACCGGGCGCCCGCGGTCCGACGAGGTCCTCCGCCCCCCAGATGCCGAGCGCGGCGTCCTTGACCACGAGCACGACGGCGAAGGTGGCGAGGAGCTGGAACAACTCCGGCGCGCGGTAGATGCGGCGCAGGATCGTCATCTCGACCAGCGCGCCGACGCCGCCGGTGACCAGCGCCGCGCCGGCGACCGCCGCCCAGAACCCCAGCGGCGTGCGTCCGAAGCCGCCGAACGCGAACACCTTGGTCGTCAGGCCCTCGAGCAGCGAGTACGCGACGTAGAGCCCGACCATGTAGAGCGAGCCGTGCGCGAAGTTGACGATGCGCGTGACGCCGAAGATCAGCGACAGCCCGGCCGCCACCATGAACAGCGACGAGGCGCCGGCGAAGCCGTTGAGCAGTTGCGCGATGAACGAGGCGAAGGTCACGTCCGGCCGTCATGCGTGTGGCGCGCCGCCGTTCGTCCTCGTCCCCGCGGAGTCGCGGCCGCCGCCGCCCCCCTCACCTGACCTCTCCCACGGTGGGGCCTAGCGGATTCACGCGTCTTGATGCGAGGCGGTTTTCAAACCTCCCTCCCCCCTTGTGGGGGAGGGGTGGGGAGGGGGGTGCTGCAGGTCGCGATGATCGAGATCGAGCGGCGTCACCTAAGCGAGTCACGGAACGGATTTGGTGCGGTACCACCCCCCACCCCGGCCCTCCCCCACAAGGGGGGAGGGAGCATGAGGACGGCGGACTCGGCAGGATGTGCGAATCCGCTCGCCCGTGGGCGGAAAGGAGGAAGAGGTTGGAGGCGCACGGCGCGATCAGATTCCTCTCCCCCATCGGGGGAGAGGCTAGGTGAGGGGGCGCCTCGACACCGCCCATCAGGCGGAAAGGGGAAAGAACACCGGGCATCACCCCGCCGGGCGCAGCTTGCGGACCTCGTCGTCGGGCGGCAGGGCGTCCTTGCCGTCGACGTAGCGCCAGTCGACCATCACGCCCTTGCCGTCCTTGACGTCGATGCGGCCCACGTACGCGCCCATGGTCGACTGGTTGTCGAGCGCGCGGTAGGTGACGTCGCCGAACGGCGTCGAGTGGGTCAGCCCCTTCATGCCGTCGACCAGCTTCTCCTGGTCGAGCGCGCCGGCCTTGCGGATCGCGGCCACGGCGGACTGGACCGTGGCGTAGCCCACGATCGAACCCAGCCGCGGGTAGTCCTTGTACTTCGCCTGATAGGCGTCGAGGAACGCCTTGTGCTCCGGCGTCTTGATCTCGTTCCACGGATAGCCGGTGACGTACCAGCCCTTCGGCGCCTCGTCCTTCAGCGGATCGAGATACTCGGGCTCGCCGGCCAGCAGGTTGAACACCTCGCGGCCCTTGAACAGCTCGCGCGAGCTTCCCTCGCGCACGAACTTCGCGAGGTCCGCGCCGAACAGAGAGCTGAAGATCGCGTCGGGCTTGGCGTCGGCCAGCGCCTGCGCCACCGCGCCGGCCTCGATCTTGCCGAGCGGCGCGGCCTGCTCGATGACGAACTCGACGCCGGGCTGCTTGGCCGACAGCAGCTTCTTGAACGCCGCCGTCGCCGACTGGCCGTATTCGTAGTTCGGATAGACGATCGCCCAGCGCTTCTTCTTCAGCTTGGCCGCGTCGGGGATCAGCATCGCCGTCTGCATGTAGGTCGAGGCGCGCAGGCGGTAGGTGTAGCGGTTGCCCTGGTCCCAGACGATCTTGTCGGTCAGCGGCTCGGCGGCGATGAACAGCGTCTTGCGCTGCTTGGCGAAATCGGCGACCGCCAGTCCGACGTTCGACGGGAAGGTGCCGATCAGGAAGGCGACGCCCTCGCGGCTCAGAAGCTCCTCGGCGACGCGCACCGCCTCGGCCGGCGTGCCGCCGTCGTCGCGCGAGACGATCTCGATCTTGCGGCCGAGCACGCCGCCGGCGGCGTTGACCTGCTCGACCGCCAGCTCCCAGCCGCGCTTGTAGGGCTCGAGGAAGGCGGGGAAGACCTTGTAGCTGTTGAGCTCGCCGATCTTGATCGGGCCCTGCTGCGCGAACGCGGGCAGGGCGGCCGAGCCGGCGGCGCCGGCCGCGAGGCCGAGGACGGTTCTGCGCTTCATGGCGGGAATCTCCATCTTGTCAGGCGCGCATCCTGCGGAGAGAACGCGCCCCGGCGCAAGGGCCTCGCACGGCGCGCGACGGCGCGTCGCGCCGGCGGCGTCGTCACCCCGGATTGCGCGCCGTCACCAGCCAGCACGCCGCGGGCAGGGCCACGCCCGCTGGCGTCGCGTGCGGCGCCAACGCGGCGCGGATCGCGGCCGTGGCGCGCGCCCGCAGCTCGTCCGGCGCGTCCTTCAGCGCGCGCGACGCCGGGCCCATCTCCAGCGCTTGCGCGACGGCGTCGTCGAGCGACCCCGACGACAGATCGACCGCGCCGTCGACCGCATCGACCGCGATGTCGGCGAAGCCGGCGCCGTCGAGGACGCGGCGGATCCGCGCCGGGTCGGCGAACGAGAACGGGCCTGGTTCGTCGGGACCGGGGCGCGGGAGCGGCGGCAGCAGCGCGCCGGCGGCGGCGAACGGCACGAAGGCCCAGCCGTTCTCCTTGAACGCGCGCCAGCACAGGAACGTCAGGCGTCCGCCCGGCCGCAGCGCGTGGCGGATATGCGCGAAGGCCGCCGTGGAGTCGCCGAAGAACATCACGCCGAAGCGCGAGAACACGAGATCGAAGGCGCCGGCGTCGAACGCGCGCCTGGAGACGTCGCCGGCCTCGAACCGCGCGTTGGCGAGACCTTCGGCCGCGGCGCGGCGCCCCGCCTCGGCCATCATCGGCGCCGACAGATCGACGCCGAGCGCCGAACCCGACGGGCCGGCCGCGCGCGCCAGCGCCCGCGTCGTCGCGCCGAGCCCGCAGCCGATATCGAGGACCCTCTCGCCGGAGGCCACGGCGGCGGCGGCCAGCGCGCGGGCGCCGAGCGGGGCCAGCGCGGCTTCGTAACGCGCTTCGCCCTTGAGCCAGGTCGCGCCGCCATCGCCGCTCCAATAGGCCACCTGGTCGGCGTGCAGATCGGCGGCGGTCTTCAGCTGTGGTGTCGTGGGCGCTGACGTCATCGCGCTGGTCTCCGGTGCGGGTGTCTCCGCACCGTGCCGCGCCGCGGCCGCCGCGCGCAAGCCCGGCCGCGTGGCGCGCTCATTGCGCCTGTGGCTTCGCCTGCGGTTTGCGCGCCGGCCGCGTCGGCGCCTGCTCGGGCCGCAACCGGATGTCGACGACCTCGAGCTCGCCGTTGCACGGGTTCTGGCCGCCTTCCAGCCGCCAGAACGGATCCGTCCGGCGGCGATAGAAACGCAGGTCGCCGCTGGTTTTGCACGCCTGCCCGCCGTTGACGTTGGCGCGGCGGAAGACGATCTCACCGCGCATCACAACGGTTCCCTCGGTCACCGACAGCACGACGCCGTCGATCGCGATCGAATCGCCGGCGGTCTCGGCCGCGGCGCCCTCCTGTCGACCCGAGATCTTCCAGACACCGGCCTCGTCGACGATCTCGATCCGGCCGGAGCGGTTGCCTTTGATCCTGGTGAGACGCCGCCATGACAGCGGGTGCGATCCGGCCAGAAGCTTGCCCTCGTCCTCCCACAGGATCTCCGTCTTCGAGACGGCCGCCGGCGTCGGCGGCACCGCGGCGGCCGGCGTCGGCGATGGCGGCGTTGGAGACGGCAACGTGCCCGCTGTGGACGGCGGCGACGCGGCCGCCGGCGCCGCCGGCGTCGGCGATGTCGGCGTTGGAGACGGCAACGTGCCCGCTGTGGACGGCGGCGACGCGGCCGCCGGTGCTGCCGGCGTCGGCGTCACGGCCGCGACCGCGGGCGGCGGCGGTGTCGGCGCGGGACGCGACGTCCACAGCCAGATCCCGGGCACGGCGACGAAGATCACCGCCAGCGCGAGGACGAGCGCGCCACGGGTGCGGTGGACGGGTCGGCGTCCGAATATCCTCCGGAACGGGGTCATGGCGCATGCGGGTCCGAAAAAGCGGCCTAAACGTGGCGGAGGCGGGGACGCCGGGCATCCGCGGTCACATGGTCTTCCGTATGCCGGCCAAGGTATTAAAAATGTGCGGTAAACATTTGCCAGATAATGATCTCCGAGAGAAGCCCGCTCGGGGACAAGACGTCACGCGCCGACGCCGGACGCGACGCGGCCGCCGGGATCGCTCCCGGCGGCCGTTGGACGCTACACCACGATCCTCTGTCGCGTCCCGAACCCTGCCGGGACGCGGCTGCGACTACCGGCGCCACCAATCCTGAAGACGCGACGCGGGCTGCTCGCGCTGGGCCGCGCCGAGCCGGTCCCGCCAGTCGACACGGCCGTCGCCGTTGCGGTCGCGCCGGGCCTCGCCGGGCTGGTCGCGCCGGCTGTGGCCGGGCTGGTCGCGCCAGTCGACTCGGCCATCGTGGTTGCGGTCGCGCCAGCCCTCGTGCCGGCCGCGGTCCCAGCCGCCATGGCGCTGGTGGTCGCGGTCGCCGTGGTGGCGGTGGTCGCGCTCGCCGTGGCGCTGGTGGTCGCGGTCGCGGCGCTGCTCGTGGTGGCCTTGCGGACGCCCGTCGCGTGCCATGGCCTGGGCGGTGACGCCCAATCCGAGCACGGTGACGACGGCGGCGGCGATCAATCTGCGGGTCATGGCGTTCCTTGCTGGTTGGAACGTGAACAGCGGCACTACGGCTCCTGACGCCTCACGCAGGATGAGACGTGGGGTCCAATATGGTCCGGCGCGGGTCTTGAATAAGGTTTCACGGGGGCGGCCGGCGGCATCCGGATGGCGCCAGGACGGCCGGTGTCGGCGATCGTCGGGGCGTCCGATGCGCGGTACAGCCCCGCGTCGCCGGTGGCGACGGCGGTCGACCTGAGGGCCTAGTCGCCGATCGCGGCCGCGGCGCCGGGTCGGCGTTTTCCGGTCCACAGCGCGGCAAGCGCCCGCGCCGCCTCGTGGGACGGCCGCTCGACCGCCCGGTGGAACGCGTAGGCGACGACGAGCATCGCCGGGATCGCCGCGACGGTCGCGACGCCGGCCGGCGCGTCGAGGGCGCGGCCGGGCAGCAGGACCAACAGATGCGTGAGGTAGAGCGAGTAGCTCCATGTGCCGGCGCGCGCGCAATGGCGCCAGAAGGCGCCGTCGCCGCCCGCGTCGCGCGCGTCGACGAGTTCGCGCGACAGCCACAGGTAGGCGAGAAGCGCGTACACCGGCAGGGTCCACGTATGGCCGATCGCGGTCTTGAACCGCAGCGCGCTGCAGACGACGGCGGCGCCGATGACAGCGAGACGCAGCGCCCACAGCGTCGCGCGCGACCGCGCGGGGGCGACGCCCGCGTTCGGCGCATCGAGCCGGTCGGCGAGGAGGCAGCCCAACAGCCAGCAGGGCAGCCCGAGCGCCCATGTGGCGGGCATGCCCATGCCGTCGAAGAACGGCGTCGGTTGGCCGGCGACGAGGGTCGCGAAGGCCAGCGCGTAGGCCGCCAGGACGACGGGACCCCAGCCATGGCGGCGCGCGACGGCCAGCAGGACGGGGTACAGCGCGTAGAAGACCAGCTCGGCGTACAGCGTCCAGATGATCCCGTCGAACGCCGCCGGCGCGATGCCCAGCGCGCGGGCGGCGAACATGGCCGCGAGCATCGGCGGCACGAGCCGGAACGAACGGCGCAACAGATGCGCGACCGGGTCGAACGCGCCGCCGGCGCGCTGCGGAAAGTGGACGCAGAAGCCCGAGATCAGGAAGAAGACGATGACCGCCGCTTGGCCGTTGAACAGGTTCTTGTAGAGTCCAACGACGATGTGCAGCGCCACCGAATCACCGATCCACGCCGCCGGAACCTGCGGCGCGGCGCCATGGCCGAGCGCGACCCACAGCGCGGCGAGGAAGCGGAGGGCGTCGAGGCGGTCGAACCGGAACGTCGCCGACGAGCCGGTGCCGGCCACGGGAGCGACGGCGCGGTGCCCGGCCGGCGCAGGCGGCGTTCGCCACCCCGCGCGATCCCGGATGATGGTGGCTATCGACGGCGTCTTCATCCCGGGAAGAGTAACGTGGAACAACATCTTAATTCAAGTTAAGAATGCATATTAGTTATATGAAATATAAAGATAAAATAGAAATCATTACTGCATCTACGCCAGTGTCGGTGATGACATCGCGGGCGCCGGAACGACTGTCGGCCGCCGCCGCGCGGCGAATCGCCTTGGCGGCGCAGGGATTTGCCGCGCCGCGACCCGACGTCGTGATCGGTGCCGGCCACCTGCGCCGGATGATCGAGCGGCTGGGCCTGCTGCAGATCGACTCCGTCAACGTGCTGACCCGCGCCCACTACCTGCCGCTGTTCTCGCGGCTGGGCCGCTACGATCCGGCGCTGCTCGACCGCATGGCCTATGACGGGCACCGGCGGAAGCTGTTCGAGTTCTGGGGCCACGAGGCGTCGCTGTTGCCGGGCACGACGCAGCCTTTGATGCGTTGGCGCATGGCGCGCGCGGCGGCGGCCGACGGCAGCGACGGCAAGGCGCAGCTCACGGCGTTCCGCCGCGAGCGCGGCGCCTTCATCGACTCGGTGCGCGCGCAGATCGCCGACCGCGGCCCGCTGGCGGCGTCCGAGCTGACCGATGGCGGCCGCGGTGGTGGCGCCTGGTGGGGCTGGAGCGACGGCAAGCGGGCGCTGGAGTGGTTGTTCTTCGCCGGCGAGATCACGACGGCGACGCGGCGCGGCGCCTTCGAGCGCGTCTACGATCTCACCGAGCGGGCGCTGCCGCCGTCGGTGCTGGCGATGCCGACGCCGTCGGTCGAGGACGCGCAGCGCCAGCTGCTGCGCCTGTCGGCGGCCGCGCTCGGGGTCGCGACGGAGACCGACCTGCGCGACTATTTCCGTCTCGGGGTCGCGGACACGCGCGCCCGGCTGCGCGAACTGGTCGAGGCGGGCGAGCTGCTGCCGGCGTGTGTGGAGGGGTGGAGCCATCCCGCCTACCTCCATCCGGCGGCGCGCCGGCCGCGCCGGGTCGACGCGCGCGCCTTGCTGGTGCCGTTCGACCCCCTGATCTGGGAGCGCGACCGGACGGAGCGGATCTTCGGCTTCCGCTATCGGATCGAGATCTACACGCCGGCGCCGAAGCGGCAGTACGGCTATTACGTGCTGCCGTTCCTGCTCGGCGACCGGCTGGTGGCGCGCGTCGATCTCAAGGCCGACCGCGCGGCGTCCCGGCTGCTCGTGCGGGCGGCGCATCTCGAGGACGGCGTCGCGGCCGGCGAGGTCGCGGGACCGCTGCGTGACGAGCTGGACCTCATGGCGGCGTGGCTCGGCCTCGGTGGCGTATCCGTGTCGCGCGCCGGGCCGCTAGGCCGGGCGCTGGCCGCCCGCCTCTCGTCGCGATAGGCGGGGCGCCGCGACCCGCGGCATCTTCGACCGAACCGCTTGCGCGCCGGCGGAATCGGGCCAATCTCGGATGCGTCGCATTCGCGGGAGATCGGCGGTGGACGCTTTCGATGCGGTGACCCTGGCGCGCATCCAGTTCGCCTTCACCATCAGCGCGCACATCATCTTCCCGGCCTTCACGATCGGGCTGGCCAGCTATCTCGCGACCCTGAACGGGCTGGCGCTGTGGACCGGCCGGCCGGTGTTCCTCGACCTGTTCAACTACTGGAAGAAGATATTCGCCGTCGCCTTCGGCATGGGCGTCGTGTCGGGCATCGTCATGAGCTACCAGATCGGCACCAACTGGAGCGTCTGGGCCGACAAGGTCGGCCCGGTGCTGGGTCCGCTGATGGGCTACGAGGTGCTGTCGGCGTTCTTCCTCGAGGCCGGCTTCCTCGGCGTCATGCTGTTCGGCCGCGAACGCGTCGGTCCGCGCCTGCATTTCCTCGCCACCGCGATGGTGGCACTCGGCACCTTCATGTCGGCGTTCTGGATCCTGTCGGTCAACAGCTGGATGCAGACGCCGGCGGGCTACGCGATCAACGAGGCCGGGCAGTTCGTGCCGGTGGACTGGTGGGCGGTGATCTTCAATCCATCCTTCCCGTACCGGCTCGTCCACATGGTGCTGGCGGCGTACCTGACGACCGCGTTCGTGGTCGGTGGCGTCGCCGCGTGGCACCTGCTGCGCGACCGCGCCAACCCCGGCGCGCGCGTCATGTTCTCGATGGCGATGTGGATGGCGGCCGTGGTGGCGCCGATCCAGGTCGTCGCCGGCGATTTCCACGGCTTGAACACGCTCGAGCACCAGCCGGCCAAGGTCGCGGCGATGGAGGGTCATTTCGAGCCCCGCGTCGGCGCGCCGCTGATCCTGTTCGGCCTGCCGAACGCGCGCACGGAGCGCGTCGACTACGCCGTCGAGATCCCGTGGCTCGGCAGCCTAATCCTGACGCACAGCCTCGACGGCACGGTCCGCGGTCTGAAGGAATGGCCGGTCGATCAGCGGCCGCCGGTGGCGATCGTGTTCTGGAGCTTCCGGATCATGGTCGGGATCGGCGTAGCCATGGTCACCATCGGCATGTGGAGCGTGCTGCTGCGCTGGCGTGGCCGCCTGTACGACGCGCCGTGGACCCATCGCGCCGCGGTGCTGATGGGCCCGTCCGGCTTCGCCGCCGTGCTGGCGGGCTGGGTCACGACCGAGGTCGGACGCCAGCCCTACACGGTCTACTGCTTGCTCACGACGGCGCAATCGGCGTCGGCCGTCGACGCCGCCGCGGTCGGCGCCTCGCTGGTCGCGTTCGTCGTCGTGTACTTCCTGCTGTTCGGCGCCGGCACGTTCTACATCCTGCGCCTGATGGGTGCGCCGCCGCGGCACGGCGAGCCGGACCTGCCGCCGGACGAACCGGTCAAGGCGGCGGGGATCACGCCGGCGCCGGCGCAGGAACTGGCGTCGTCGGCGCGGTGAGGGAGGGAACGATGGCGTTCGATCTTCCGACGGTGTGGGCCGGCCTGATCGCTTTCGCGGTGCTGGCCTACGTCGTGCTCGACGGCTTCGACCTCGGGGTCGGCATCCTGTTTCCGTTCGCGCGCTCCGAGGCCGAACGCGACGAGATGATGAACTCCGTCGCGCCGGTGTGGGACGGCAACGAGACCTGGCTGGTGCTGGGCGGCGGCGGCTTGTTCGCCGTCTTTCCGCTGGCCTTCGCCGTGGTCATGCCGGCGCTCTACGCGCCGATCACCGTGATGCTGCTCGGGCTGATCTTCCGCGGCGTGGCGTTCGAGTTCCGCTGGAAGACGCGGCGCGGGCAGTTCCTGTGGGATTGGGCCTTCGCCGGCGGCTCGATCGCCAGCGGCGTTCGCGCAGGGCGTCGCGCTTGGCGCGCTGGTGCAGGGAATCCCCGTCGCCGGTCGCGCCTACGCCGGCGGATGGTGGGACTGGGCGACGGGATTCAGCCTGCTGACCGGCGCTGCGCTGGTGGTCGGCTACGCGCTGCTCGGCGCCACCTGGCTGGTGCTGAAGGCGGAGGGCGCGGTGCAGCGCGCGGCCTACCGGCAGGCGACGCTGTGCGGCGCCGCGACGCTGGCGCTGATCGCGGTCGTCAGCCTGTGGACGCCGTTTCTGAACCCCGTCTACACGGCGCGTTGGCTGGCGTGGCCGCAGATCCTCTACACCGCGCCGGTGCCGTTGCTGGTCGCGGCCGCCGGCTTCGCGCTGCTGGCGGGGCTCAAGGCGCGCCGCGAGCTGATGCCGTTCCTCGCCGCGCAGAGCCTGTTCGTGCTGTGCTTCGTCGGGCTGGGGATCGGCTTCCACCCCTACATCGTGCCGCACGCCGTCACCATCCATCAGGCGGCGGCGCCGGAGAGCAGCCTGTGGTTCCTGCTGGTCGGCACGGTGGTGCTGGTGCCGATGATCCTCGCCTACACCGCGTATTCCTACTGGGTGTTCCGCGGCAAGGTGAACGCGCACGGCGGATACCACTGACGATGCGCGACGAGGCCCCCGCCGCTCCGCGGCCATCGACGGCGCGCCGCCTCGCGTGGTTCGCCGGATTGTGGGTCGCCGGCGTCGCGACGCTGGCGCTGATCGCGGCGCTCATCCGCCTCGCGCTACGGCTTTGAGGCATCCGTTCCGTCAGCGGATATCGGCGACCATGTAGCGCGCGTCGGCTCCATAGGGCGCGAGCGCCGGCGCCAGAGCCGCGTCGTCGACCGCCCGAAAGCCGTACCGGCTCCACACCGGGCGCGTATCGTAGACCGACACCAGCGCCAACGCGCGGATGTCGAGGCCGCGCGCGATGTCGCGCATCCGTTCGACGAACGCGGCCGAGGCGCGGTGGCCGCGCGCGGCGGGCAGGATCGCGACGTCGTGGATGAACACGCAGTCCGGCGTGGGCGGAAGGGCGCCGAGGACATGGTCGAGCTTCGGCACGTCGCGCAGCGTCCACGGATGGGCGATGCCATAGCCGACGACGGCGCCGCCCAGGAGGGAGGGGGGGCGGGCCGGCGGGGGGCCCGCCGCTTCTCGGCGGCCCCCCGCGGGTTTCCGGAAGGCCGGGGTGAAGTAGGTCCGAGATCGCGTCGATCGCGGGCAGATCGGCGTCGGCGATCCGCCGCCAGCGCGGCGCGCCGTCCGCCACGCCGGCGCCGTCCGTCACCGGCGCGTCCCGCGCGCTACCGACGGTTCATTCGGTTGTTGATCAGGTCGTCGACAACGGCGGGATCGGCCAGGGTCGAGGTGTCGCCGAGGCTGCCGAACTCGTCCTCGGCGATCTTGCGCAGGATGCGGCGCATGATCTTGCCGGAGCGCGTCTTGGGCAGCCCGGGCGCCCATTGGATCAGGTCGGGCGAGGCGATCGGGCCGATCTCCTTGCGCACGTGCGCCACCAGCTCCTTGCGCAGGGCCTCGGTCGGCTCGACGCCGAGCTTCAGCGTGACGTAGGCGTAGATGCCCTGGCCCTTGATGTCGTGCGGGTAGCCGACGACGGCGGCCTCGGCGACCTTGGGTGCGCCACCAGCGCGCTCTCGACCTCGGCCGTGCCCATGCGGTGGCCCGAGACGTTGATGACGTCGTCGACGCGGCCGGTGATCCAGTAGTAGCCGTCCTCGTCGCGGCGGCAGCCGTCACCGGTGAAGTAGCTGCCTTTGTAGGCCGAGAAATACGTCTCCACGAAGCGCTTGTGGTCGCCGTAGACCGTGCGCATCTGGCCCGGCCAGCTGTCGGTCAGGATCAGGTTGCCCTCGCAGGCGCCGTCCAGCGCGACGCCGTTGGCGTCGACCACGGCCGGCTTGATGCCGAAGAATGGCAGCGTCGCCGAGCCGGGCTTGAGCGGCGTCGCGCCGGGCAGCGGCGTGATCAGGATGCCGCCGGTCTCGGTCTGCCACCACGTGTCGACGATCGGGCAGCGGCCGTCGCCGACGACGCGGTGGTACCACAGCCACGCCTCGGGATTGATCGGCTCGCCGACCGAGCCGAGCAGGCGGAGCGACTTGCGCGAGGTCTTCTTCACCGGCGCCTCGCCCTCGCGCATCAGCGCGCGGATCGCGGTGGGCGCGGTGTAGAAGATGTTGACCTTGTGCTTGTCGACGACCTGCCAGAAGCGGCTGGAGTCGGGATAGTTCGGCACGCCCTCGAACATCAGCGTCGTGGCGCCGTTGGCGAGCGGGCCGTAGACGATGTAGCTGTGGCCGGTGACCCAGCCGACGTCGGCCGTGCACCAGTAGATGTCGCCGTCGTGGTAGTCGAAGACGTACTGGTGCGTCATCGAGGCGTAGACCAGATAGCCGCCGGTGGTGTGCACGACGCCCTTGGGCTTGCCGGTCGAGCCGGAGGTGTAGAGGATGAACAGCGGATCCTCGGCGTTCATCGGCTCCGGCGGGCAGTCCGCCGAGACCTTGGCGCACTCCTCATGGTACCAGACGTCGCGACCCGGGCTCATCGTGACGGCGCCGCCGGTGCGCTTCACGACGACCACCGTCTTGACGCCGGGGCAGGTGGCGAGCGCGGCGTCGACGTTGGCCTTCAGGGGCACCTTTTTGCCGCCGCGCAGGCCCTCGTCGGCGGTGATGACGAAGTTCGAGTCGCAGTCCTGTATGCGGTTGACCAGCGAGTCCGGCGAGAAGCCGCCGAACACCACGGAATGGATCGCGCCGACGCGGGCGCAGGCGAGCATCGCGTAGGCCGCCTCCGGGATCATCGGCATGTAGATGGTGACGCGGTCGCCCTTCTTGACGCCACGCGCCTTCATGACGTTCGCCAGCCGGCAGACGTGCCCGTGCATCTCCTTGTAGGTGATCAGCTTGTGCTCGGACGGATCGTCGCCCTCCCAGATGATCGCCACCTGGTTGGCGCGCTTGGGCAGGTGGCGGTCGACGCAGTTGGCCGACACGTTCAGGACGCCGTCGTGGTACCAGCGGATGCGCACGTCGCCGGTGTAGTCGACGTCCTTCACCTGCGTGTATGGCTTGATCCAGTCGATCCGCTTGCCGTGTTCGCCCCAGAACCGGACCGGGTTCGCCACCGACGCGGCGTACATCTCGCGGTACTTCGCCTCGTCGACGATGGCGTTGGCGGCGAACTCCGGCGGCACGGGCAGCAACTGATCGGACATGGCGCTGGCTTCCTTCCCTCGCGGCCGGGCGTTCGCCGCCGGCCGGACTTGCTCGTTCCCGGTTTTCTAGCGGGAGGTCCGCCGGTCTGCCAAGCGGCGCGGCGTCGCGGGGAACCGGCGGGGACAGCCGGGCGTCAGGCCGCGGCGTGGTCGCATGCCGCCGGATCGAGGGCGACACCGCCCGGACGGGGCCACGCCGGGACAACGGGCCGCGTCGGCGTGGTGGTCACGGCGTCTCGATCCGCAGCGCGATTCCGGCGTCGCAGCTCCGCAACGCCACCCGGAGATCCTCGATCCGCAGCGCGACGCAACCCTCGGTCGGGGCGTATCCGGGGCGGGCGACGTGCATGAAGATCGCGCTGCCGAGGCCGGCGCGCGGCGGATCGTCGTTGTGGCCGATCTCTACCAGCACGTCGTAGAGGCCGTCGTCACGCCAGAGGCGCTCGTGCCGGGCGGGGTGCGGCAGGATGACAGGGCGGTTGTAGTCGGGCGAGGCGGGATCGTCGCACCAGCCATCCGCCTCGGCGATGGCGCGGACCGGCAACGACGTCTCCGGCGTCGCCACCCGGTCGGCGCGGTACCAGACGCGCCGTAGCGGCCACAGCCCGGCCGGCGTGGCGCCATCGCCCTCGCGCTTGTCGACCCGCACGCCGCCGCGTCCGAACGCGCAGCGCCAGCGGAAACCGCCGAACGCGAGCGTCCCCGTGGTCGCGCCCGGCCCGTCGACCGTCGCGACCAGCGGCGTCGGCGCGCCGGCGGTCATTCCGCGACGACGACGCGCACGCGGCGGCCGGCGGCGACGTTCTCGCCGCCGTCGAGGCCGTTGATCAGTTCGAAGCGTTCGCGGCGCACGCCGTCGTCGAACGGCGTCCGCGCCGCGAGCGAGCGCGTCGACTCTCCCGGCGCCACGTCGACGACGCGCAGGCGCAACGGCCGCGCCATCGCGGCGTCGCTCGCCGACAGGCGCCGGAAGGTCTGGGCCGCCTGCAAGAGCTCCGCCCCGCCGGAGCCGGTCCACACCATCCGGAAGGTGCAGATCGAGCCGTCGTAGCGGATCGCCACGACGCGCATCTCGCTATCCCCGGCGCCGGCGGCGCGCCCGGCGACGGCGGTGGCCGCCTCCATGCCGTTGACGCGCAGCTCGCGCGCGTCGACCAGGTTGATGTTCGGATAGAGGCGTCGCATCGCGTCCGTCGTCGCGCCTTCCGGCGCGCGCGCGACGCAGGTGAACACCATGCCGGAGCCGGTCGGACCGACCGCCAGCACCGCGCGCGGGCCGTTGAGCAGGCGGTAGCCGGCCGGCGCGTCGAACGCGAAGCCGAGCTGCGGATGCACGAACCGCCGGCCGCGCGCGAACCCCTCGCGCGGCGAATCGCCGAACAGCAGCCCGTCGGTCGCCGCGAGATAGGCCTCGGCCTCGCGCCTGCCGCCGGCGGCGCCGCCGATCTCGCGCCGCGCCGCCTCGACGCGGTCGACCGTGCGGGGGTGCGAGTCGAGCTGGGCGCCGCGGCCCGGGTCGGCCGCCGTCCGCCCGGCCTCGCGCGCGGCGAAGCCCTCGTAGGCGAGGATCCGCCGCAGCGCCGACGCGGCGGCGTCGGGGTCGTAGCCGGCCTTGGCGATCAGGCGGATGGCGATGCGGTCGGCCTCGAACTCGTGCTCGCGCGAATAGGCCTGCAGCCGCGTCAGCTCCATCATCGCCATGGCGCTGGCGAGCTGCGGGTCGCGCGTGTTGCGCGCCACCTGCACGACCGACGACAGCGCCTGCGCGCGCTGGGCGGCGCGCTGGGCGCGGTGGCCGGCCACGACATGGGCCATCTCGTGGCCGACGACCGACGCCAGCTCGGCCTCGTCCTGGAGAACCGCCAGCAGGCCGCGCGCCACGAACACCTCGCGCGTGCCGATGGTGAAGGCGTTGGGCGCCGGCGAATCGACCATCGTGAAGCGCCACTCGCCGAGGTCGTTCGCGGCCGCGATCCGGCGGCCGACCGCCTCGAGATAGGCCGGGGCCGGACCTTCCACGTAGAGGCCGCCATAGCCGCGCAGGGCCACGTCGCGGAGCTCGGGCGGGCGCGACGCGGCGGTCGAGACGTCGGCGCCCGAGACCGCCGGGCCGCCGGCGTTCCCGCCGGGCGTGCAGGCGGCGGCCGCGAACACGAATGCGAGGGCCATCGCGCGCAGGCACGGAATCCAGCGTCGGATGGCGGACGTGACGGTCATCGCTCGGCGATCTCCAACTGATCGGCGGTGGTCAAGTCGATCGCCGCCACGCCGTCGCGCGCCCGCAGCCAGCCGCGGACCCGCACGGCGCGGCCAGCCAGCGCCGCCGGATCGATTCCGCGCGCCGTCAACATTCTGCGGACGCGCGCCTCGATCGTCACGTTGAAATCGTCGCCGAACGCCAGCCGCGCGCGTCCGCGCCCGCCGTCGACGCCGCTCACGCGGCCTTCGACCACGACGAAACTGTCGAGCTGGCGCGCCAGCTCCCCCGGCCGGCGCAGGGCGTAGCGTGGATCGCCCCAGAGCCCGCGCGCGTCGGCGCGCGCCGCCGCCTCGGCCCGCAGCAGGCGCGGGATCTCGGCGGCGGCGGCGGCGACGGGGTAGACCCGCAAGTGCCCGGCGCCCAGCAGCGCCTCGTCGAGCGGCGCGCAATCCTCGGTCCGCGCGATCGCGAAGCGCCGCCCGTGCCGATCGACGGAATCGCCGGTCGCACGCAGCCAGACCCGGCGTCCCGTGACCAGGGCGTCGAGCGCGGCGCGGGCGGCGTCGGCGGGCGACGCGGTGGCGCGGCGCCCGCCCCGGTCGTCGTCGGCGGACGGACCGGGCGGCGTCCCTTCCGCACGTGGCGGTGGACGCGCGCCGTCGCCGCGCTTCGGCGCGACGACGCCGGCCAGCCGCCATTCCTGGCCGTCCTCTCCCGCATCGTGTCGCCGTCGATGGTCGCGGCGACCGCGATCCTGACGAATCCGTCCCCGGGTTCGCACGCGCGCGCCGCCGCGCACGGCGCGCACAGCAGCGTCGCGAGCGCGGCCCACGCGGCGGATTTGACGCTCGCCCGTCGATGCATACAATCCAGATTACGGATCGCGCGCGGAAGCGCCAGCGCGACGCCGGGTTGCGGAAAGTCGCGGAGCGCATGCCGAGGTCGGAGAATCCGTTACGGTCGGAGCTGTTCCCCGACCTCGTCCCCTATGCCAGCGGCATGCTCGCGGTCGATGATCGGCATACCCTCTACTGGGAACAAAGCGGCAACCCGGACGGCATCCCCGTCGTGTTCCTGCATGGCGGGCCCGGCGCGGGTTCGGCGCCGGTGCATCGTCGTTTCTTCGACCCGACATTCTATCGCGTCGTGATCTTCGACCAGCGCGGCGCCGGCCGTTCGGTGCCGCTGGCCGACGTCGTCGACAACACCACGCGCCACCTGGTCGAGGACATCGAGAAGCTGCGCCAGCATCTCGGCATCCGCCAATGGCTGATCTTCGGCGGATCGTGGGGCTCCACCCTGGGGCTCGCCTACGGGCTGCGCTATCCCGACCGTTGCCTCGGCTTCATCCTGCGCGGCGTGTTCCTCGGGCGCGAGAGCGAGGTGCACTGGTTCCTGCAGGGCATGCGGACGGTGTTTCCCGAGGCGTGGCGCGAATTCGTCGAGCATCTGCCGCCGGCCGAGCGCGGCGACGTGCTGGGCGGCTACTACCGCCGGCTGACCGATCCCGACCCCGGCCGGCATCGTCCGGCGGCGCGGGCTTGGAGCCGCTACGAGGCGGCGTGCTCCACCCTCTATCCCGGCCACAAGGGCGGGCTGGACGCCGACGGCGGCGGCTTCGCGCTGGCGCTGGCGCGGATCGAGGCCCACTACTTCGTGAACCGCACCTTCCTGCCCGACGGCTGGCCGTGGAAGGAGCTGGACCGCGTCCGCCATCTTCCCTGCACCATCGTGCAGGGACGCTACGACATCGTCTGCCCGCCGGTGACCGCCGACGAGCTGGTGCGGGCCTGGCCGGAGGCGACCTACGTCGTGGTGCCCGACGCCGGGCACTCGGCGCTCGAGCCGGGCGTGCGCGCGGCGCTGGTCAACGCGACCGAGACGTACCGCCTGTCGCGCTACAGCCAGGATCTGTTCGCGCCGCGCTTCCCCTGGCAGGAATAGCCGGCGCCGCGGCGGCTCAACGGCAGGCGCACTTGCCGCCGACGCCGCCGAAATTCTTCTTGGCGAAGCTCTCGGCGTCCATGCGGTAGTTGAACTGGCCCATCTGGCAGATGCCGCTGCCGCGGGCGGAGCGCATCTGCGGGCCGTCGCGCGTGTCGACCTCGATCTTGTTGTTGGCGCAGTAGACGTAGTAGTGCGTCGTCGACTGCGACGACGCCGGCGCCGCCCAGGCCGCGGCGGCGACGACGGCGACGACCGCCGCGCGCCTCAACGGCACGAGCATTTCGCGCCGGCGCCGCCGAAGTTCTTCTGCGCGAAGCTCTGGGCGTCGGAGAGGTAGCTGAAGGAACCGAGCTGGCAGGTGTCGGAACCGCGCGCGATCTTCATCTGCTCGAGGTTGCGCGATTCGACCTCGATCTTGTTGTTGGCGCAATGGACGAAATAGCTCGAGGCGTGGGCCGCCGGCGCGAAGGCGGCGAGGGCGATCGCGGCGGCTACGGCTGTGCGCTTCATGTCTGGTCTCCTTGCACGTTCTGGAAGGGCCTTCAGTCGTCGCCGGCGGCGACCTTGCCGGCGGCGCCTTCCTTCTCCGCCATCTTAGCCTTGAGCTGCTCCGGCGTCAGCCGGACGATGTGCTCGTTCTGGTGCGAGAAGATGTCGTAGCGCTGCGTGTCGAGATCCTCGAGGAGCGTGGTGCCGTCGAGCACGCCGCGCTTCCACTCCTGGTGCGCCGGCTCGGCGGCGTGGAACTCCGGCATCACCTCCCTGGCGAACAGCTCCAGCGACTCGCAGATGTCCTTGTGGCTTGTCTTGCCCGCCTGGTTGAGCAGGATCACCTGGTCGACATGGCTGGCCTGGAACTGGCGCAGCTTGCGACGGATGGTCTCCGGCGAGCCGATCAGGCCCGCCTCGAGCGCCTTCTGCTCTTCGGGTCCGCCCTTCCAGTTCTGGTACTCCTTCCAGAGGTCGCTCGTGCCCGGCGCGTCGACGCCTTTGCGGCCGTAGTAGCTGAGCGCGAAGATGAAGAACGTCCACCCGGCCGCCTTCTCCAGCGCCTCCGCGTCGGTCTCGGCGCACATGAAGCCGGAGACCATCGCGATGTTGGGGTTGGCGACGTAGTCGGTCAGCTTCCGTTGGTTGCGCGTCAGGTTGTTGTAGTACTTGTGCACCCACGCCCGGGCCGCCTCGGGCGAGACGAAGGTGAAGCCCAGCGCGCCCATGCCCCATTCGCCGGCCTTGCCGATGGTCTGGATGTTGGAGCACGCCACCCACAGCGGCGGATGCGGCTTCTGGTAGGGCTTGGGAATGACGTTGCGCGCCGGGGGCTGGCGGCGCCGAGGAACACCTCCGGCGCGGAGGAGTGCGAATATTCCTCGAGGAAGTGGTGCTCGACCTCCCACGCGTAGTCGTAGCCCAGCCGGTCGGCCAGCTCGATCTGGGTCAGCGAGTCCTGCAGCAGCTGGTACTCGCTCTTCTCGGCCCACGGCCGGGGCAGCTGGTGCTCGTAGAATATGCCGAACTTCATGGCGTTCCTCCATCCGGCGGATTGGACGGGGCGGTGCGGGCGCTGTCAACGCGCCGCGCCGCGGCCCTGCCTCCGCCGCGGCGCAACGATGGCGGCGGAGCCGCCCACGCGATTGTTTTCGCGGCCGTTTCTTGACATATGGAACCGGCAAATGGGCTTCAGCCACACATTCGTCGTTCCGTCGCACAACCAGGCCGACTACGTCGGCCTGACGGTCGAGTCGTTGCTCGCCCAGGACATGGCCGGATCCGAGATCGTCGTGTCCGAGGATTTCAGCGTCGACCATTCGATGGACGTGCTGCGCCGCTTCGGCGACCGCATCCGGATCGTCCAGCCGCCCGAGCACCGCGGCATGGCGTTCAACTGGAACTGGGGCGTCTCGCACGCGCGCACCGAGTGGGTGTCGATCATGGGCGCCGACGATCTGGCGCTGCCGCGGTTCACGCGCGTGATCGCCGCCGGCGTGGCTGCCCATCCCGGCGCCGTCGTGGTCAGCGGCGACGTCGACCAGATCGACGCGGACGGCCGCGTGCTGCTGTCGGCCGGGACGGTGACCGCCAAGCGCGTCGTCAGCCCGCCTGAGACGTTGTACCGGCTGGTGCCGGCCAACATGGTGCAGGTCGCCGCGCACGCCTTCCGGCGCGACGCGTGGGAGAAGGCAGGCGGCTTCGAGACCCGGCTGCGGCTCTATGGCGACTGGGGCCTGTGGTTGAAGCTGTCGGCGCTCGGCGATTTCGCCCACGTGCGCCAGATCATCGCGCAGTACCGCGTGGCGTACCGGCCGGGCATCGCCAAGGGAAGGCTGCCGCAGAGCCTGCGCGACGACGTCGACGTGCAGATGACGCTGATCCCCGAGATCGCCGCGACGATGTCCGGGATCGACGCCGCGCGGCTGCGCGCCGGCGGCCGCCAGCGCTTCCGCGCCGTGCTGCGCGAGACCGCCGGCATGCTGGAACCGGACGAGCGCGCCTTCGCGGTCGAGATCCTGCGCGACTGGGCCGGCCAGGTCGGCGAGCGCCGCCTGCTCGAGCGCTTCGCCGACGGCGGCGCGGTGCCGACCGGCTGGCGCGGCAGCCGCGCCCGCGGCGCGCTGCGCGAGGCCTACCGGCGCGTCCGCTCGGTCGTGCGGCCCCGGCCATGACGCCGCCTCCACCGCGACCGGACTGGCGGCCCGGCGATTTCTCGATCGATCCGGCGCGGGACGAATCGCCGATCCTGCATTCCTTCGTGGTGCCGTCCTACAACCACGTCCGCTACGTCGGCGAGACCATCGAGTCGCTGCTGGCGCAGAAGGCGCGCATCTCCGAGATCGTCGTCTGCGACGACGGCAGCGACGACGGGTCGCGCGAGCTGATCGCGCGCTACGCCGGACGCGTGCGCGTCGTCGACCCGCCGCGCCGCATGGGCATGATGGGCAATTACAATTTCGCGGTCTCACAGGCGCGCGGCACATGGGTGTCGCTCATGGGCTCCGACGACCGGGCGCTGCCGGGCTTCTCGACCGAGATCGCGACGGCGATCGCGCACCATTCCGAGGCGGTGCTGGTCAGCGGCGATTTCCGCCACATCGACGGCGAGGGCCGCGTCATCCGCGAGGAACGCGTGCTGTCGGTCAAACCCTACGCCGCGCCGCCCGAGAACCTGCACGTCCAGATCTCGGCCGCGAAAGTGCACCCCGCCGCGCACGCCTTCCGCAAGGCGGCCTGGGCGCATGTCGGCGGCTTCGACGAGAGCCTGCATCTCTATGGCGACTGGGCGCTGTGGCTTCGCTTGGCGGCGCTGGGACCGTTCGTGCACCGCCCCGCCTTCCTGGCCGACTACCGCGTCGAGTACCGGCCGGAGATCGGCCTGAGGCGCCTGCCGCAGGTGCTGGAGGACGACGTCGCCATCGCCCTGCGCGTGATCCCCGAGGTGGCCGCGCGCGTGCCCGGCGCCGACGCCGCGCGCATCGCCGCCGCGCAGCGCGCGCGGCTGCGGTCGCGGCTGGCGGAGTGTTCGCGCATGCTGTCGCCGGGCGAGCGCGGCGGTGCCGTCGAGACGCTGCGGCCTTGGGCCGAGTCGTTGGGGGAGGACGCCATGCTGGCGGACTTCGCGGGCGGCGGCTCCGTGTCCGGCGGCCTGCGCGACACCGCGCTGTGGCGCTTCGCGCGCGACGTCTACAAGCGGCTGCGCTGACGCCGCGCGGGGCCGCCGCGGCCCCGTATTGCGTTTTCCGCGCCGGCCGGCAATCGTCGTCGCCGCTCGACGTCCGGCCGGGAGGTTTCCATGCGCGTCCTTGCAACCGTCTGCGTCGTGGGGCTCGCGCTGGGCGCGTTGGCGGCGGGTGCGGCCGCCGCCCGGACGCCGCCCGGCTTCGATGTGTTCGACTGCGTCATGCGCGTGTCGCGCGCCGGGCCGATGCTGGAAACATGCTACGCCGCCGCCCGCGGCGACGCCGCCGGCGCCCACAAGTTCGGCCGGGCCCTGATGCAGGGTGATGGCATGACGCGCGATCTGCCGATGGCGGTCGCGCTGCTGCGCCGGGCCGCCGAGGCGGGGCTGCCGGCCGCCGCGCTCGACCTGGCGCGCGCCCATCAGCGCGGCCTGGGCGTGCCGCGCGACGTCGAGGAGGCCGCGAGATGGTTCCGGCGCGCCGCGACCGACGATTATCCACGCGGCAAGTTCGAGCTCGCGGTGTTCCTCGACGGAACGAGGATCGCCGACGGCGAGGTCGTTGATCTCATGCGCCAGGCCTACCGCGCCGCGCGCGCGAAGGTCGCGGGCGAGGATGTCGACGCGCTCTACGTCGTCGGCGCGATCCGGACCAACGACGAGTATGCCCCGCCGTACCAGTTCAATCCCGAGGACGGCATGAAACTGCTGCGCCGCGCGGCGCAGCGCGGCGATGTCGAAGCGGCGTCGCGGCTGGGTGTGGCGCTGGTGGAGGCCCGGCGCAGCGACGCGCGCGCGACCGAGGATCCGCTGCCGTGGTTCCGCCAGGCCGCCGCCCGCGGCGAGCCGGTCGCGTGTCTGATGCTCGCGCGGATGTCCGGCGCCGGCGGCGCGCGCGCGTCGGCCGACAGCGCCCGCGCGCGTCTGCTCTACCACTGCGCCGCCGAACAGGGGATCGCGGTGGCGATGCACGAGCTGGCCGACCACTACCTGAGCGGCGACGGCAGCGACGGCGCGCTGACCGATGTCGCCGCGGCGCGGCAGTGGTACTTCCGGGCGTTCGAAGCCGGCTACGAGCACGCCGCGGGGCCGGCCGGCGCCATGGCGGCGGCGGGACGCGGGGGCCCGCGGGACGAGGCCGCCGCCGTGGCCGTGCTGCAGCGGATGATCGAGCTGAAGATCTTCGACGCCGCCGATCTGCGCAACCTCGCCGCGGCCCTGGCGGAGCATCCCGAGACGGGGCGCGGCGCCCTGGAGGTCGCGCGGGCCGCGGTCGAGGAGGCGGGCAAGAGGCGCGACGCCTATCTCTGGGTGCCCGCGCTGGCGTGGATCCACTTCCGCCTCGGCGACGGCGCCAAGGCCGAGGCGATGCTGCGGGCCGGGCTGGCGCGGTTCGGCGGCGCGGACAACATGGACCTCCGCAGGACCCTGGGCGATGTGCTCCACGGTCTGGGGCGCGTCGCCGAGGCCCGTGCCGAGTGGCAGCGCGCGCTGCGCGGGATCGAGGGCACGCTCGGCGGCCTGCCGCTCCAGCGCCGCCTCGACCTGACGAAGTGACCGGCGGCGGCGCGACCTTGCTCCGCACCCGCCGTCCGCGCTAAGCCTGCGCGCGCCTTTTGCATCCGGAGCCCCGCATGGCCTATGTGATCCCGCCGCCGCCCACTGTCGGCGTGCCCGTCGTCGGCACGTCCGACCTGTTCCCGGTCCGCCGCATCTACTGCGTCGGCCGCAACTACGCCGCCCACGCGCGCGAAATGGGTGGCGATCCCGACCGCGAGCCGCCGTTCTTCTTCGCCAAGCCGACCGACGCCATCGTCGTGGCGCCCGATCCGGCCAATCCCGTCAAGCTGCCGTATCCGCTGGCGACCAAGAACCTGCACCACGAGATGGAGCTGGTCGTCGCCATCGGCAAAGGCGGCGTCAACGTGCCGGTCGACAAGGCGCTGGAGCATGCCTGGGGCTACGCCGCCGGCCTCGACATGACACGCCGCGATCTGCAGAACGCGGCCCGCGACAAGGGCCGGCCGTGGGACATGGGCAAGGGCTTCGACCAGGGCGCGCCGATCGGCCGGATCCACCGCGCCAGCGAGATCGGCCACCCCGACGCCGGCGCCATCCAGCTCGACGTCAACGGCAAGACGCGCCAGAAGGCCAACCTCAACGAGCTGATCTGGAACGTCGCCGAGACGATCTCCTACCTCTCCGGCCTCGTCATCCTCGGCGCCGGCGACCTGATCTACACGGGCACGCCGGAGGGCGTCGCGGCGGTGGTGGCCGGCGACACGCTGATCGGCTCCGTCGAGAAATGCGGTTCGGTGGCGATCAGCTACGTCTGATCACCGCGTCTTGAATCAAGAAGGGCCCGGCGTCGGCCGGGCCCTTGCTCATCAACGACGGGACGCCGCGCGCTACAGTTCCTTGGCGCTGAACGTGTCGCACTGGCCCAGGTCGCCGCTCTGCAGGCCGCGCATCAGCCAGCGCTGGCGCTGCGCCGAGCTTCCGTGGGTGAAGCTCTCGGGCTGCACGTAGCCGCGGGCCTGGCGCTGCAGGCGGTCGTCGCCGATCGCGGCGGCCGCGCCCATGCCCTCCTCGACGTCGCCGGGCTCCAGGATCTTGCGCTTGCGGTTGGCGTGGAACGCCCAGACGCCGGCGATGCAGTCGGCCTGCAGCTCGACCCGCACCTGCAGCGCGTTGGCCTGCGCCTTGCTCATGCGCGCCTTGGCCGCCTGCGCCTTGTCGAGGATGCCCATCATGTTCTGGATGTGGTGGCCGATCTCGTGCGCGATGACGTAGGCCTGCGCGAAATCGCCGGGCGCGCGGAAGCGCGTGCGCAGCTCGTCGTAGAACGACAGGTCGATGTACACGCGCTTGTCGCCGGGGCAGTAGAACGGCCCCACGGCCGCGTCGGCCATGCCGCAGGCCGAGCGCACCGAGCCGCTGAACAGCACCAGCGTCGGCGGCTCGTAGCGGCGGTTCATGCGGGCGGGGAAATACTCGTTCCACGTCTCCTCGGTGCTGCCGAGCACGCGGCGCACGAACACCGTCATCTCGTCGTTGCGCCCCTGCGGGCGGGCCTGGCCCTGGGGCTGGCCCTGCTGGCGCATCTGCGGCGGCGCGGGCTGCTCGCGGTAGGACGGGGTCGGCGCGCCGCCGCCGCCGAAGCCACCGCCGCCGCCCAGCAGCGCCAGCGGATTGACGCCGAAGAACAAAGCGCCGACCACCAACACGATCATGCCGATACCGCCGATGCCGCCGCCGGGGATCGGCAGACCGCCGCCGCCGCCGAAGCCGCCGCCGCCCATGCCGCCGCCGCCGCCGAACGGCCCGCCGCCGCCGAATCCACCGCCGCCACCGCCATCGCGCTGGTCGTCGACGTGTTCGCTTTCGGGTGTGTCGTCGAGTTGCATGCGAGCCTCCGGTCCGGAGCGGAGTATAGCCGGACTCGTGCCCCGGGAGTCAGGTGGTGCGCGGCGTTTCCGCGTACAATGGCCGCCATCGACTCCCCTCAGACGGAATGCGGAAACCATGGTGGACAACGAGGCGCAGAAGGCATCCCGGAGCTTCATCCTGCCGGTCGACGACGGCGCGTTCCTGCGCCGCGACGAGTTGCGCGGGGTGCGCTTCGCGCTGGAGTACGAGAAGGCCGAGCTGGCGCTGCGCGACTGGCGCATCCGCTCGACGGTGATCGTGTTCGGCAGCGCCCGCATGCCGTCTCCCGAGGCGGTGGCGGCGGCGCGCCACGCGGCGCGCACGGACGACGAGCGCGCCGCCGTGACGCGGCTGGAGGCGGCGGGCGCGCACTACGAGGCGGCGCGGGCCTTCGCCGGGATCGTGTCGCGCGAGGGCGGCGCGCTGGCGCCGCGCGACGGCGAGCATTTCAACGTCGTCGCGACCGGCGGCGGTCCGGGCGTGATGGAGGTTGCCAACCGCGCGCCAGCGAGGCCGGCGCGCCGTCGATTGGGTTCAACATCGTCCTGCCGATGGAACAGGAGCCGAACGCCTACTCGACGCCGGCGCTGACCTTCCAGTTCCACTACTTCGCGATGCGCAAGATGCACCTCGCCATGCGCGCCCGCGCGCTGGCGGTGTTCCCCGGCGGGTTCGGGACCTTCGACGAGCTGTTCGAGATCCTGACGCTGCAGCAGACCGGCAAAGGGCCGCGCGCGCCGGTCGTGCTGGTCGGCGCCGAGTTCTGGCGTCGCGCCGTGGATTTCAAATGGCTGGTCGACACCGGCATGGTCGCGGGCGGCGACCTGGCGCTGTTCGAGATCGTCGACACGCCGGAGGAGGCGTGGGCCTCGCTGGTGCGGCGCGGCGTGCTCGATCCCGACGGGCTGTCGTGGCCGCGCCGCGAACCGGCGCCCTGACGCCGCCCTGGGGGATCGGACCTCAGGGATCCGGCTTGATGACGCGGTGCAGGTCGAGGACCGGCGCGTCGCGGCCGAGACCGAGCATCGACAGCAAGGTGTGCGCCTGGCCGCGGTGGTGGGTCTGGTGGTTGAAGAAGTGCGGCACGATCAGCGATGGCGGATCGACGAAGACGCGGCCCTCGTTGTTGACGTAGCGGAACGGCCGGTCGTGGAATCCCGGCGGCGGCGCGTCGAAGAAAGTCTCGATGCGCGCGTCCAGCGCCACGCGTTCGCAGCGCAGCGCGTCGAAATCCTCGTGCAGGACGGCGTCGAGGCCGGTCGACGGATGGGCGCCGCCCTCGAACCGCGCCAGCCAGATGCGGTCGCCCAGAAGCAGGTGGTTCAACGTGCCGTGCAGGCTGCCGAAGAAGGCGCCGAGGTCGCGCTTGCGCGCGGCATCGTCGAGGCCCGCCGCCGCCTCGTAGAGGCGGACGTTGGCCAGCGTGTTGTAGCGCGCGTACTGGCGCCAGACGGCGTCGTCGGACATCGCGATCCAGACTGGCGCGGCCCGCGGGGCCGCGCCAGCGCCTCTAGCGGCGGATCTCGGAGCGATCTGGCGCGACGGCGCGGTAGAGCCGGGCGAACAGGCCGGACATGGCCTGCGCGCGGTGGCGGCGCGCATCGTTGTACAGGCGGGAGATGTCGGTGGCGGCGTTCATGGCGGATGATCCTCGCTGACAGCGACGCGACGCCGCTTCATGGCAGCAATCTAATTAGTGATTGTCATTCACATAAGGTGGATTAAAATACACTCCATCATGAATTTGGTTCACGAATGACATGGACCGGACCGGCGATCTCTCAGCTTTCGTGAAGGTGGTCGAAGCCAATGGCTTCTCCGCCGCCGCGCCGCAGCTCGGCCTGACGCCGTCTGCCGTCAGCAAACTGGTGACGCGGCTGGAGGAACGGCTCGGCGTGCGGCTGTTCAACCGCACCACCCGCAAGCTGGCGCTGACGGAGGAGGGCGAGGCGTTCTACCGCGACGCCGCGCGCATCCTCGGCGACATCGAATCGGCCGAGGCGGCGATCGGCCGGCGGGGCCAGGCCGCGCGCGGCCTGCTCAAGGTGACGACGTCGCTGGCGTTCGGCATGCACCAGGTGCTGCCGCTGGTGCCGGAATTCCTCGAGACCCATCCCGGCATCGAGCTCGACCTGTCCTTCACCGACCGCATGGTCGACCTCGTGCAGGAGGGCTTCGACGTCGCGCTGCGGGTCGGACGCCTCGCGGACTCCAGCTTCGTGGCGCGCAAGATCGGCGAGGACCGGCGCGTGGTCGCGGCGGCGCCGGCGTACCTCGCCAAGCGCGGCGAGCCGGCGCATCCCGACGAGCTGGTGCGCCACGACTGCCTCGGTTTCCGCGACCGGCCGCATCTCAACCGGTGGCCTTTCGTCGTCGACGGCGTGACGCGCGAGTACGCGGTCCACGGCAAGGTGCGGGCCGACGACGGCGACATGCTCTACGAGCTCGCCGTGGCCGGCGTCGGGCTGGTGCGCCTCACCCATTTCACCGTGGCGCGGGCGATCGGCGACGGCCGCCTCAAGCAGGTGCTGGCGCCGTTCACGCCGCACGACGCGGTGCCGATCCACGCGGTCTATCCGCACCGCCGGCTGCTGTCGCCGAAGGTGTCGGTGTTCGTCGAGTTCCTGTCGCGGCGCTTCGATCCGCCGCCGTGGGAGATGTGAGCGCCGCGCGCCGCGTCAGTCCGCGGCCGCGCCGGAATCGAGGCGTTCGCGCAACGCGCGCTGCTGGTCGCGGCCCAGCGGGAACCGCCACAGCGACAGCGCCGCCAGCACGTGCAGGACGGCCGGCAGCGCCACGAACAGCAGCAGCAGGCCGTCGAGCGCCGCCTTGTCGTTGGCGGTGCCGGTCTTGTAGCCGACCCACGCCAGCAGCGGATAGGCGACGCCGACCGCCAGCGCCAGACCGATCTTCTCGGTCATCGCCAGAAGGCCGAAATAGACGCCGGCCTGCATCCGGCCGGTGCGCAGCTGGTCGGCGTCGGTGATGTCGGCCATCATCGCCTTCATCAGGAAGCGGTGCGAGGCGTAGGGCACGCCGAACGACGCGATGACCGCCAGCGCGACGACGAAGTCGCCCGGCCGCGCGAGGAAAAACACCGGCAGCAGGACGACCGAGTACAACTGCGCCCAGATCAGCGCCACGTGCTTCTCGGCCCGGCGGCTGATCCAGATCCACAGCGGGATCGCCGCGCAGCCGACGGCGAAATACGCCAGCATCAGAACGCCCGACCGGTCGCCGAGCGCGAAGGCGTCGCGCGCCACGAACACGATCAGCGAGCCCGACACGCCGCTGGACAGTCCCACCAGCAGGTCGGCGACCAGCAGGCGTCGCAACGGGCGGCTCTCGACCAGCGCCCGCGCCATGTCGCGCCAGCCGACATGGCCGCGCTCGACCACCCGCGGCTCGGGCACCCAGCGCAGCGCCGCGCAGAAGGTCAGCGGCAGCAAGATGACGATGAACCAGCCGACGCCGCGCATCTTGTCGCGCAACGCCGCGTGGCCGAGCATCTCGTAGGCCGCCGGAATCACCAGCACCGCGATCAATCCCACCATCAGCGCCGCCTGGTAGGCGCCCTGCACGCGCGTGCGCGCGTCGTAGTCGGTCGCCAGCTCGGCGCTCCACGCCATGATCGAGATCGTGGCGAAGGTCCAGCCGACGTACATGACGACGAGCCAGAACAGCAGATAGCCGGCGCCGACCGCGCCCGCGGGCGCGAAGATCATCCAGACGCTGACCGCGAGGATCGGCAGCGACGCGGCGATCCACGGTTTGCGGCGGCCCACGCGCGTGCCGAGGCGGTCGGCGGCGAAGCCGAACACCGGATCGATGGCGACGTCGAACAGGCGGGTGACCATGAACACCGAGCCGACGGCCGCGAGTCCCAGCCCCATCTCGTCGGCGTAGAACGGCGGCAGGTAGACCACGATCGGCAGGCCGAGGCCGGCGATCGGCAGGGCCTGCGACACGAACGCCAGAAGCCCCGCGCGCGACAACCGCATCCCGACCCGTCCTCCCCCCGCGCGCCGGGTGGATCCGGGCGGCGCGCGGCATGATGCGACGGCCGCCGCACCGCCGCAACGCGCGGCGCCATGCTAGGTTCGGCCGCGATCATCGGAGGGCGCGATGCCTTTGAGGGATGTGCGCGCGCTTGCGCGGCGCGCGTGCGGCGCGGCGTTCGTCGGCGCGACGCTCGCCGCGTGCGCGGCGGTGGCGCCGCCGCGGGAGGATGGCGGCGACGCGCGCGACCGCTACCAGCCGGGCGCGCGCGCGGCGCTGCTGGCGTGGCTCGACGCGGAGTGGAAGCGCTTCGGCGACGGCCGACGCGGCCATGTCGTCGATCTGCGCCGCGTCGGGCCGCCCGATCCGCCGCGCTGGACCGCCGAGACGCCGGAGCGGCGGCATTGCGGGCGCATCCGCGCCGTCTACTGGGCGCCGCTGCCGGGCGGCGTCGCGCATTCCGAGCTGACGCCGCCGGAACGCCGCGACCCGTCGGCGCCGCCGGTCTGCGACAACGCCTGGTCGGCGGTGTTCGTCTCGGCGGCGTTGCGCGAGGCCGGCGTGGCGTCGCGCGACTTCCGCGGCGACGCGCTGCATTCCGCCTATCTGCGCGACATCCTCCGCCGCGGCCGCGCCCACGAGGCGGCGCCGGCGCGGGTCGGCCGGCCGCTGTTCGAGGCGCACCCCGTCGAACAACGCGCGCCCGAGCCGGGCGATCTGATCTGCGCCAGCCGGCGGCGCGAGAGCGACGCCGTCCTGCGGGCGGTGTTCCTGCCGGCCGGCCCGCGCGCGCGGCAGGCGTGGGACGCCGCCGTCGAGACGGTCGATCTCGGGCATTGCGACATCGTCGTCGCGGTCGACCGGCGGAAGCGCACGCTGTCGGCGGTGGGCGGCAACGTGCAGGACACGGTGTCGCGCTCGCTCGTGCCGATCGACGACGAGGGCCGCGTGTTGCGCACGATCGAGCGGCCGTGGTTCATGGTCGTCGCCAACCGCCTGCCTTGAGGGAGATCGCGATGCTTGAGGATGCCGCAGGAAAGCCCGTGTTGTGGTCGATGGACGCGCGCGGCGTGGCGACGGTCACGCTCAACCGCCCGCGCGTCAACAACGCCTACAACGGCGAGATGATCCAGGGCCTGCTCGACGCGATGGACGACCTCGGCGCGCGGCCCGGCCTGCGCGTCGTCGTGCTGCGCGGCAACGGCCGCCACTTCCAGGCCGGCGCGGATCTGGCGTGGATCAAGGGCGTTTCGCGCGGCACCGACGAGGAGAACCTCCGCGTGTCGCGGGCGACGGCCGAGGCGATCCGCCGGCTCGACGCCGCGCCGGTGCCGACCATCGCGCTGGTGCAGGGCGGCTGCTTCGGCGGCGGCACGGGCATCGTCGCTTCCTGCGACGTGGTGATCGCGGCCGACGACGCGGTGTTCGCCATCACCGAGACGCGCTGGGGCCTGATGGCGGGGATCATCCTGCCGCAGCTCAACGCCGCCATCGGCGTGCGCCAGGTCCGCCGCTACGCGCTGACCTGCGAGCGGTTCGGCGCCGAGGAGGCGCGGCGCATCGGCCTGGCGCACGAGGTCTGCCCGCTGGCGGAGCTCGACGCCACCGCGGCGAGGTTCATCGACATGTTCCTGATGAACGACGGCGCGGGCAACGCGCAGACCAAGGCGGTGGCGCGCGCCTACGCCGGCCTCGACGTCGGCGAGGTCGCCTACGACGGCCTGGTGCGCCAGCACGCCGCCAAGCGGCGCTCGCCCGAGGCCGCCGAGGGGCTGGACAGCTTCATCGACAAGCGCAAGCCGCGCTGGTATCCGGGCTGAAACACGGAGCGGCGGGCCGCGCGGAGGGAACCTGGAATGGCGAAAGTGGGCGAAGTGCTGGTGAACGCGGACCGGCTGACGCGGTTCGCGGCGGCGATCTGCGAGAAGGACGGCAGCTCGGCCGAGGAGGCGCGCATCGTCGCCGAGAACCTCGTGCTGGCCAACCTCTACGGCCACGACAGCCACGGCGTCGGCATGCTGCCGCGCTACGTCGAGAACGCCCGCTCCGGCAACTGCGTGCGCAACTGGCACGCCAGGATCGTGCTCGACAACGGCGCGCTCATCACGGTCGACGGCGGCAAGGGCTACGGCCAGGTCGTGGCGCGCGAGGCGATGGATTTCGGCGTCGAGCGCGCCCGCGCGCACGGCGTCTGCGTCGTGGCCTTGAAGAACTGCCACCACATCGGCCGCATCGGCGCCTGGGGCGAGCGCTGCGCCGATGCCGGCATGGTGTCGATGCACTACGTCAACGTGCACGGACACAAATCGCTGGTGGCGGCGTTCGGCGCCGCCGAGCCGCGGTTCTCGACCAACCCCTATTGCTGCGTCGTGCCGGGCGAGAACGGCGAGCACGTCGTGCTCGACTTCGCCACCAGCCAGGTGGCGATGGGCAAGGTGCGGGTCGCCTACAACAAGCGCAGCGAGATGGAGCCGGGCCTGCTGATCGACCACGAGGGCAATGCGACGAGCGATCCCGGCGTGATGTGGGGCAACGGCCCGTTCGGCGCCATCCTGCCGTTCGGCGCGCACAAGGGCGGCGGACTCGCGGTCATGTGCGACATCCTTTCCGGCGCTTTGACCGGCGGTCTCACGCACTCGCCCAAGACGATCGTGGCCAACTCGACCGACATCGTGAACAACATGCTGTCGGTGATCATCGACCCCTCGAAGCTGGGCGGGGGCGGCATCTGGCGCGAGGACACGCGCGACTTCCTCGCCTGGGTGAAGTCCGCCAAGCCGCAGCCCGGCGTCGACGAGGTTCTCACGCCCGGCGAGCCGGAGCGCGCGCGGCGCAAGGAGAAGCTCGCCAAGGGCGTGCCGGTGGACGAGACGACTTGGGGCCAGCTCGTCGATATCGCCAAGGTCGTCGGCCTGACCGACGCCGAGATCAAGGCGCTGTCGGGCGTGTGAGCGGCCCGCGGCGCGTCGCCGCGTTCCCCGCCCGCCCACGTGTCCATGCGCTTCGCCTTCCACACGCCGCTGAAGCCGCTCGACCACCCCGTGCCGTCGGGCGACAGGGCGATGGCGCGGGCGCTGGCGGCGCTGCTGGAGCGTCTTGGCCACCGCGTCGACCCGCTCGACCGCCACGCCGACCACCGGCCGGGCGTCGGCGCGCCGGACGCGCTGCCGGCGCTGCGCGACGCCGGGCGCCATCGCGCCGAGGACCTCGTCACGCGCTGGCACGCGTTGGCGCCCGACGATCCGGCGCGGCCGACGGCGTGGTTCACCTACCACCTCTGGTACAAGCGGCCGGACTGGATCGGACCGGCCGTCGCCCGCGCGCTCGCGATCCCGTACATCGTCGCCGAGGCGTCCTACGCGCCCAAGCGCGCCGGTGGACCGTGGGATCTCGGCCATCGCGCCGTGGCAGACGCGGTGCGCGCCGCCGACCTGGTGCTGACATTGAACCCCGACGACGCGCCGTGCCTGCTGCCGTTGCTGGCGTCGCCTGATCGCATGGTGTCGTTGCCGCCGTTTCTCGACGCCGCGCCGTTTCGCGCCGCCGCGGCCGGTCGCGAGCGCCATCGCGCGGCGTTGCGCGCGGCCTTTGGCTGGCCCGCCGGCGTGCCCGTCCTGATCGCGGTCGCGATGATGCGGCCGCCCGACAAGCTCCAATCCTACCGCGTGCTGGCCGAGGCGCTGTCGGCGCTCGGCGACCGCGACTGGCGGCTGCTGGTCGTCGGAGACGGCGAGGCGCGCGCCGAGGTCGAGCGCGCCTTCGCCGCGATGTCCGGCCGCGTCGCGTTCGCGGGCGTGCGGACCGCAGAGTCCCTGCCGGCGCTCTACGCCGCCGCCGACATCCATGTCTGGCCGGCGGTCAACGAGGCCTACGGCATCGGTTTCCTCGAGGCGCAGGCGGCGGGTCTTCCCGTCGTGGCGGGGCATACACGTGGCGTTCCCGCCGTGGTCGGCGCGGGCGAGTCGGGGATTCTGGCGCCGCTCGGCGACGCACCGGCGTTCGCGCGCGCGGTGGCCGCGCTGCTCGACGATCCGGCGGCGCGCGCCCGCCTCGCGGCCGGCGCGGCGGCGCGGATCGCGCGGCTGCACGATCTCGACGCCGCCGGGCGCGCGCTCGCGGCGGCGTTGGCGGCGCTTCCGGCGGCGTCGCCGTGACCGCGCGCGTCGCCTTCCTGCGCCATGGACCCACGGCGTGGAACGCCGCCAAGCGGCTCCAAGGGACGAGCGACATCCCGCTGTCGGCCGCAGGCCACGCGCGCGTCGCGGGCTGGTCGTTGCCGCGCGCGGTGTTGGATTGGCGATGGAGCGTCAGCCCGTTGTCGAGGGCGCGCGAGACGGCGGCGCTGCTCGGCGCGCCGCCGTCTCGCGAGATCGAACCGGCCTTGATCGAGCTGAGCTTCGGCGGCTGGGAAGGCCGCACGCTCGACGCGCTTCGCGCCGACGCCGCCGATGCGATGCGGCGCAACGAAGGTCGCGGCCTCGACATGACGCCGCCCGGCGGCGAAAGTCCGCGCCAGGCGATGGCGCGCCTGCGGCCGTGGCTGGCGCGGACCGCCGCCGACGGCCGCGACACCATCGCCGTCTCGCACAAGGGGTTGATCCGCGTGGTGCTGGCCATGGCGACGGGATGGGACATGACCGGGCGGCAGCCCGCGCGGCTGGACTGGTCCCGCGTCCATCTGTTCCGCGTCGGCGCCGGCGGCGCGCCGGAGATCGACCGGCTCAACCTCCCGCTCGACGGCGCGGCGTGGCCGCCGTGACCGCGCGTATCCTCTTCCACTGCCAGCATCTGCTGGGCATCGGCCATCTGCGCCGTGCCGCCACGCTGGTCCGCCATTTCGCGGCGGCGGGGTACGACACCGTCCTCACATCGGGCGGCATGCCGGTGCCGGGCCTCGATTTCGGCGGCGCGCGCATGGTGCAGCTTCCGCCGGTGCGCGCCACCGACAAGCGCTTCAAGGTGCTGGTCGACGAACGCGACGTCCTCGTCGACGACGCCTTCAAGGCGCGCCGCGTCGGCCTGCTGCTCGACACGCTGCGGGCGCACCGGCCGGACATGGTCGTCACCGAGCTGTTTCCGTTCGGCCGCCGGCAGCTCCGCTTCGAACTCGTGCCGCTTGTCGAGGCGGCGCGCGCGCTGCCGTCGCGGCCGGTGATGGTGTCGTCGGTCCGCGACATCCTCGTGCGCTCGCCCAAGCCGGAGCGCGTCGACGAGATGATCGATCTGTTCGACCGCCACTTCGACTGGACGATGGTGCATGGCGATCCGGCGTTCATCCCGTTCGCGCGCACCTTCCCGCGCTGGCGCGAGATCGAGGACCGCACGTTCCACACCGGCTACGTGATCGACGGCCTGCCCGCGGCCGGCGCGTCCGCCGAGCCCGGACGCGGCGAGGTGCTGGTGTCGGCCGGCGGCGGCGCGGTCGGCGCGCCGCTGATGCGCGCGGCGCTCGGCGCGCGGACCTCGACGCGCCTGCGCGACCGTCCCTGGCGCTTCCTGTGCGGCCCGGCGATGCCGGAAGGCGACTTCGCCGCTCTCAAGGCGCTCGCGGCCGGCGTCCCCGGCGTGGTCGTCGAGCGCGCGCGCGCCGACTTCACGACCATGCTGCGCAACTGCGCCCTGTCGATCTCGCAGGGCGGCTACAACACCATGATCGAGACGCTGTCGGTGGCCGACCGCGCCGTCATCGCGCCCTACGCCGGCGGTCTGGAGACCGAGCAGGAGCTGCGCGCCGAGCTGCTGGCGGAACGCGGCGTGTTCCAGGTCGCGGCGGAGGCGACGCTGTCGCCGGAGACGCTGGCGGCCGCCATCGAGCGTGCGATGGACGGCCCGTCGATCCGCACATTTCCCAAGATCGACGCCGACGGCGTGCGCAAGACGCTGGCGCTGGTCGACGGCTGGCTGGGGGCGCGGCGATGACGTCGTGGGCGGCGCTCGACGCGGAGCTGGCGCGGTGGCGCGACGACGGCCGGGTGGCGACGGTGTGGTGGCGCGACGACGACGCCAAGGCGGCGACGCCGGCGCTCGAGAACCTGCTGGCGGTGGCGGCGCGGCACGATGTCGGCGTGGCGATCGCGGCGATTCCGGCGTCGCTCGACCCGTCCCTGGCCGCGCGGCTGGCATCGGCTGGTCGGGATGTGGTCGTCCTGCAGCACGGCTACGCGCACCAGAACCACGCGCCGGCGGGCGAGAAAAAGATCGAACTGGGTCCGCACCGGCCGGCGATGCCTGTCATCGGCGAGCTGGGAACGGGGATGCTGGCGTTGTCGCAGGCGTTCGGGGACCGCTTCCTGCCGGTCCTCGTGCCACCGTGGAACCGTATCGCGCCGACGATGGTGCCCGTGCTGCCGGAGATCGGCTTCCGGGCCCTGTCGGCGTCGGGCGTGCGCAAGCGCGCCGAGCCGGTCCGCGGCTTCCGGCAAGTCAACACCCACGTGGATCCGGTGGATTGGCGCGGTACGCGCGGCTTCGCCGGCGAGGCGCGCGCGCTCGCGGCATTGACCGGCCATCTCGCGGCGCGCCGGGCGGCCGGGACCGGCTCGCCCGCCGTCGCGCTGGAGGCGACGGGCGTTCTGACGCATCATCGCGGCCATGGTCCCGACGTCTGGGGCTTTCTCGACGAACTATGGAATCGATTGCACGCTCATGCCGGCGCCCGCATAGTGTCCCCGAGGGAGATATTCGGTCCGTGACCCGTCCATCGTCCAGATACCCGGCAGGCCGCGCGGCAGCGCGGGGCGTCGGCGCGCCGGCATGATCGGCCCCGTGCGATACGACCGGTCGGCGATCTACGCCGACTACGCGCGCGCCGCGGTCGGGGTGGTCGTGTGCCTGGTCCCCGCCCTCTTCGTCACGCGCAACACGGTGACGCTGTGCCTCGCGGCGCTCGGCGTCCTGTTCCTGACGTTCGCCGCGCGCACCTTCATCCGGCAAACCACCGAGATCACGGCTGACAACGACGGAATCACCGCCGCGGGGACGCTCGGCGGCAGCGTCCCGTGGCGGACGCTGAAGGTCCTGAAGCTCGCCTACTACGCCACGCGCAAGGACCGGAAGGGCGGGTGGATGCACCTGACCCTGGCGGGCGAAGGCCGCGCTCTACGGATGGATTCGACGCTCGAGCGCTTCGACGACATCGCGCGGCTCGCCGCCAGGGCCGCCGTCGCGAACGGTCTGGAACTGAGCCCGGCGACCCGCGCCAATTTCGCGGCGCTGGACATCGCGCTGCCGTCCCCTTCCACCGTGAACGCGGAGGCGCCGGCATGAGCGAGTTGCTGCGCGTCGAGAACCTCAAGATCCGGTTCAAGGTGCACGACGGCACCCTCGACGCCGTCGACGGCGTGAATTTCACCGTGCGTCCCGGCGCCACGGTGGCTCTGGTCGGCGAGTCCGGCTCCGGCAAGTCGGTTTGCAGCCAGGCCATCATGGGGCTCCTGCCGAGGGCGGCGACCATCGCCGGCGGCTCGATCCTGTTCACCGATCCGCGCTGGCCCGACGCGCCGCCTGTCGACATCGCGAAGCTCGACCGCAGCGGTCCGGAGATGCGCAGCATCCGCGGCGGGCGCATCTCGATCATCTTCCAGGAGCCGATGACGTCGCTATCGGCGCTGCACACGGTCGGCGACCAGATCGGCGAGGCGGTGGCTCTTCACGGTGGTCGCCTGTCCAACATGCATTCGATCGGCCGCCAGATCGAGGAGGCGGCGGAGGCGTCCAACGGCCGCCTCGACAAGAAGGCGGCCTGGGAGATGACCGAGGCGATGCTGCGCATGGTCGGCTTCCCCGACCCTAAGCGCGCGCTGCGGACCTATCCGTTCGAGCTGTCGGGCGGCCTGCGCCAGCGCGCCATGATCGCGATGTCGCTGGTGTGCCGCCCGGCGCTGTTGATCGCCGACGAGCCGACCACGGCGCTCGACGTGACCATCCAGGCGCAGATCATCAAACTGATGAAGGATCTCCAGAAGGAGCTGGGGATGGCGATGCTGATGATCACGCACGATCTCGGCGTGGTCGCCAACGTCGCCGACGAGGTCGTGGTCATGTACCGCGGCAAGGTGGTCGAGAGCGGCGGCATCGACGACATCTTCCGCCGCGCCGAGCATCCCTACCTCAAGGCGCTGCTGCACGCCGTCCCGCGCTTCGGCATGGCGGAGGACGAGCGGCTGGTGCCGATCCGCGAGATCAAGGCGGCGACCGGCCATCTGCTGGCCGAGAAGAAGGCGGTCGAGCCCGCCGCCGGGTTCGACCCCGCGGCGCCGATCCTCGACGTGCGTCACCTGCACAAGACCTACACCATCCGCAAGGCGGACAATTTCGTCGAGTCGCTGTTCGGCGGCGGCACCACGCGCACCGTGCGGGCGGTCGCCGACGTCAGCTTCGACGTCAAGCGCGGCGAGTGCCTGGGCCTGGTCGGCGAGAGCGGCTGTGGCAAGACGACGCTCAGCAAGATCCTGATGCGCGCCATCTCGGCAGACGCCGTGGCCGCCGGCGGCGGCGTCACGTTCGACGACTGGGGGCGCAAGATCGACGTGCTGGCGCTCGAGGGGCCGGAGCTGGTCGCGTTCCGCCGCAAGCTGCAGTTCATCTTCCAGGACCCGTTCAGCTCGCTCAACCCCCGCATGACCGTGTTCGACCTGATCGGCGAGCCGCTGATCATCCACAAGGTCGGCGACGACGCCCACCGGCGCGAGATGGTCGGCGAGCTGATGGAGCTGGTCGGGCTCGACCGCCGGCATCTCAACCGCTATCCGCACTCGTTCTCGGGCGGCCAGCGCCAGCGTCTGGGCATCGCGCGCGCGCTGGCGCTGCGGCCCGACATGGTGATCTGCGACGAGCCGGTGTCGGCGCTCGACGTCTCGATCCAGGCGCAGATCCTGAATCTGCTGAAGGACCTCCAGGAGAAACTCGGCCTGACCTACCTGTTCATCAGCCACAACCTCGCGGTGGTCGACTACATCGCCGACCGGATCGCGGTTATGTGCGCCGGACGGCTGGTCGAACTGGCGCCGGGGAGCGAGCTGTTCAGCGACCCCGTGCACCCCTACACGCAGGCGCTGCTGTCGGCGGTGCCGGAGCCCGATCCGTCGAAGAAGCTCGACCTGCACGCGCTGATGGAGGGCAAGGCGTCGATGCCCCAGGCCTGGCCGGCGCCGTTCACGGACACCGGGGTCGAGCCGCTGGAATGGCTCGACCTCGGCCGCGGGCATTTCGTGCGCGCGGCCGCCGGCCTGCTCGGCCGCACGGCGGAGAAGGCCGCATGACCGCCGCCATCGTCCGGACGACGTTCCGCGCGGCGCTCGCGGCGCTGGCGCTCGGCGCCGCGAGCGTCCAAGCGCAAAAGCCGGCGGCCGACGCGCCGGTGTGCGTGCCGGCCGCGCCGACCGGCGCGGTGCGGTCGCTGCGCGGCCCGGACGCGGCCGCGCCGGCGCCGGTCGAGTCGGCGTTCCTCGCGGAGCGCGTCAAGGAGGGTCAGCTGCCGCCCGTCGACAAGCGCCTGCCCGCGACGCCCTACGTCGTGACGGAGTTCGCGGGACCCGACGGCCCCGGCGCGCCGGGAGGCGAGATCAACCTGCTGATGGCCACCGCGCGCGACGTCCGCATGATGGTCGTCTACGGCAACGCCAGGCTGGTGGCGTTCGACCACAAGTTCGACCTGGCCGCCGACATCCTGGAGTCTGTCGAGATCGCCGACGGCCGCGTCTTCACGCTCCGGCTGCGCAAGGGCCACCGCTGGTCCGACGGCGCCCCGTTCACCAGCGAGGATTTCCGCTACTACTGGGAGGACGTCGCCAACAACCGCGAGCTCTCGCCGGTCGGACCGCCGATCGAGATGATGGTCGACGGCAAGCCGCCGAAGGTCGAGATCGTCGACGAGACGACCGTGCGCTACACGTGGACCGCGCCCAATCCGGGCTTCCTCCAGGCGATGGCGCGGCCCGCGCCGCTGTTCATCTTCCGGCCGGCGCACTATCTGCGGCAGTTCCACAAACGCTACGCCGACCCGGCCGATCTCGCCGCGAAGATCAAGGAGCGGCGCCAGCGCAACTGGGCGTCCCTGCACAACCGCACGGACGACATGTACCGCAACGAGAACCCGGACCTGCCGACGCTGCAGCCGTGGGCGCTGGTCACGCGGCCGCCGTCGCAGCGGCTGATCTTCGAGCGCAACCCGTACTACCACCGGATCGACGCCAAGGGCGTCCAGCTCCCGTACCTCGACCGGGTGGTGATGAACATCGCCAGCGCCTCGGTGCTGCCGCTCAAGGCCGGGTCGGGCGAGAGCGACCTTCAGGCGCGCTATCTGCGGTTCGACAACTACACCTTCCTGCGCCGCGGCGCGAAGCAGTTCGGGTTCGACGTGCGGCTGTGGGACACCGCCACCGGCAACCACCTCGCGATCTATCCCAACCTCACGGTCAAGGATCCAGTCTACCGCGCGCTGTTCCGCGAGCCCAACTTCCGGCGCGCGCTGTCGATGGCGATCGACCGCGAGGAGATCAACGAGATCATGTATATCGGCCTCGCCGCGCCGTCGCAGAACACCGTGCGCCCGCAGTCGCCGCTGTTCCGCGAGGAGTACGCGTCGAAGTGGACCAAGTTCGACGTCAAGGAGGCCAACCGCCTGCTCGACAAGGTCGAGCTTCCGCTCGGGGACGGCAAAAAGGGAAATCTGCGCGGGCGGGACGCCTATGGCGTGCGGCTGCTGCCGGACGGAAGGCCGCTGCACATTCTTCTGGAGTCGGCGGGCGAGGGCAACGAGGAGGCCGATCTGCTGCAACTCGTCGCCGACGGCTGGAAGAAGATCGGGGTCAAGCTGCATGTCCGCGCCCGCGACCGCCAGGACCTGCGCACGCGGCTGTACGCCGGCGAGACGCAGATGACGATCTGGACCGGGTTCGAGAACGGTCTGGCGCGCGCCAGTTCGAGCCCGGCGGAGTTCGCCTGCCTGACGCAGACCACGTTGTGGTGCTCGGCCTGGGGCCAGTTCCGCGAGACGCGCGGCAAGTCGGGCGAGGCGATCGACCTGGCGACCGTGCGGCGCATGAACGAGCTCGCGGCGCGGTGGGAATGCGTCGACGACCGCGCCGAGCAGGAGCGGATCTGGCACGAACTGCTGAAGCTGCACGCCGACTTCGTCTACACGATCGGCGTCGTTTCGTCGGTGCCGCAGCCGGTCGTCGTCAACGCGCGGCTGCGCAACCTGCCGCAGAAGGGCATCCACAACTGGGATCCCGGCGCGTTCTTCGGCGTGTACCGGCCGGAGACGTTCTGGCTCGGAGCGGGCAAGTGACCGCGTCGGGCCGGTCGCCGCGCGGCTTCGCCGTCCACCGCCTCGCCGATATCCCGGCGCGGCCGCGCCGCGACGACTGGAACTACCGGTTCGTGTGCGCCGTGCTGCTGCTGTACGGCTGCGTCGGGGCCGCGTTCTTCCTCGTGGAGTGGACGAGCGTCGACCCGGCCGCCTACCACGACGTCGAGCCGGCGCCGGTCGAGCGGCTGGATCCGGCGGCCCACCGGCCGCGCGGCGTCCGCCTGCCGCGGCCCGAGGGGGAGACGCGCTGATGCTGCGCTACGTCGCCAAGCGCGTGCTGATCATGATCCCGACGCTGGCGATCATCAGCGTCATCGTCTACTTCATCATCAACCTGCCGCCCGGCGACTGCGTCACGACGATCATCGACGAGCTGATGTCGCGCGGCGATCCCGACGCCGCGCGCAAGGCCGAGGAGCTGCGCCGGCTCTACGGCCTCGACCAGCCGATCTGGATCCAGTACCTGCGCTGGATCTCGGGCGTGTTCACCTGGGATTTCGGCCTGAGCTGCCAGGACCAGCTCCCGGTCTCGCAGCTCATCGGCGAGCGGCTGGCGCTGACCATCGTGATGGAGACCTGCACCATCATCTTCATCTGGGTCGTGTCGTTCGTGATCGGGGTCTACGCCGCGACCCACCAGTACCGCCCCGGCGACTACATCGCGTCGTTCATCGGCTTCATCGGCCTGGCGACGCCCAACTTCCTGCTGGCGCTGGTGCTGCTGTACGTCGGCAAGGTGTATTTCGGCGTCTCGGTCGGCGGCCTGATGGATCCTCAGTACGTCGACGCGCCGTGGAGCTGGGGCAAGTTCCGCTCGGTGATGGAGCACCTCGTGATCCCCGTGGTCGTGATCGGCACCGCCGGCACCGCCGGCATGATCCGCCGCCTGCGCGCCAACCTGCTCGACGAGCTGCAGAAGCAGTACGTCACCACCGGCCGGGCCAAGGGTCTGCCGCCGTTCAAGCTGCTGGTGAAGTATCCGCTGCGCCACGCGCTCAACCCCTTCGTCGCCGACATCGGCCACATCCTGCCGGAGGTGATCTCCGGCTCGGTGATCGTCTCCGTCGTGCTGTCGCTGCCGACCACCGGCCCGATGCTGCTGGCGGCCCTGAAGAGCCAGGACGTCAATCTCGCCGCCACATTCCTGCTGTTCGTGGCGGCGCTCACGGTGGTCGGCACGCTGATCTCCGATCTGCTGCTGGCGGCGCTCGATCCGCGCATCCGCTTCGGCACCACGGCCGAGAAGTGAGGCGCCGGTGAATCCCGTCCGCGATCCGCTCCGCGCGCCGCCCGAACCTCCCGCCGGCGCCGCCGCGCCGCCGCGGCCGGAGCACTACGTCAGCGCCGAGCCCTGGGATCCGTACGTCGCCGAGCGGCTGACGGCGGAGCAGGAACGCTTCTACATGGCCAACCAGTGGAAGCTGATGTGGTGGCGCCTGCGCCGCCACAAGCCGGCCGTGGTGTGCGGCTTCTTCCTGCTGGCGATGTACGTCTCGACGCTGTTCAGCGAGGTGATCGCGCCCTACGACCAGCAGGCGCGGCACATCAAGCACATCTTCGCGCCGCCGCAGGGCGTGCACCTGTTCCACGAGGGCAAGTTCGTCGGACCGTTCGTCTACGGCTACACGCAGACTCGCGATCCGGACACGCTGCAGCGCGTCTACACGCCGGACACGACGAAGCCGCAGCCGCTGCGCTTCCTCTGCCGCGGCGAGGCCTACGAGTTCTGGGGCATGTTCGACGCCGATTTCCACCTGGTGTGCCCGGCGCGCGAAGGCACGTTCTTCCTGTTCGGCACCGACCGGCTGGGGCGCGACATGTTCAGCCGCGTCGTCTACGCGGCGCGCGTGTCGCTGACGGTCGGCCTGTTCGGCATCACGCTCAGCTTCGCGCTCGGCCTGGTCCTGGGCGGCATCGCCGGCTACTACGGCGGCTGGATCGACAACGTCATCCAGCGCACCATCGAGATCATCAAGAGCTTCCCGCATCTGCCGCTCTGGCTGGCGCTGTCGGCCGCGATGCCGGTCACGTGGTCGCCGTTGCTGGTCTATTTCGGCATCACGCTGATCCTGGCGCTGCTCGACTGGCCCGGGCTGGCCCGGGCCGTCCGGTCGAAGCTGCTCAGCCTGCGCGAGGAGGATTTCGCGACGGCGGCGCATCTGATGGGCGCCTCGCCCCAGCGCATCATCGGCCGGCACCTGATCCCCAGCTTCATGAGCCATCTGATCGCGTCGGCGACGCTCAGCGTGCCGTCGATGATCCTTGCCGAGACCGCGCTGTCGTTCCTCGGTCTGGGGCTGCGGCCGCCGATCGTGTCGTGGGGCGTCCTGCTCAACGACGCCGCCGACATCAACGTCGTCGCCGTCAACTGGTGGCTGATGCTGCCGGTGGTGCCGGTGATCCTCGTGATCCTGTCGTTCCAGTTCTTCGGCGACGGCCTGCGCGACGCCGCCGATCCCTACCACTGACCGCGCGCCGCTCGGCCGTGTCCGTCCCGCTTCCGCCGGCGGCGCCGGCGGTGTCGCGGCGCCTGTTCGCCGGCGCCGCCGCGGCGCTGGCTCTGCCCGGCGGCCGCGTGCTGGCGCGTCCGGGGTTCGACCGCGATCCGTTCGCGCTCGGCGTGGCGTCCGGTGAATCGACCCCCGACGGTTTCGTCATCTGGACCCGCGTTCTGGCCGATCCGGCGTCGACCGCGCCGCTCCACGGCGACGCCTACCGTCTGGTCTACGACATCGCCGAGGATCCGGAGTTCCGCCGCGTCGTGCGCAGCGCCGAGATCCTCGCGCTGCCGCAGGACGCGCATTCCGTCCACGTCGAGGTCCGCGGTCTGAGGCCCGGCCGCGACTACTGGTACCGCTTCGCCCTGCCGCCGGACCACCGAGGCCCCGCCGGCCGCGCCCGCACGGCGCCGGCGCCGGACCAGGCGGTCGACCGCTTCGATCTCGTGTTCGCGTCCTGCCAGCACTACGAGACCGGGTTCTACGGCGCGTGGCGCGACGCCATCCGGACCACCCCCGGTCGGCGGCCTCCCGACGCCGTTCTGTTCCTAGGCGACTACATCTACGAGAGCTCGATCCGCGGGGAGAAGGTCCGCCAACACGGCGCCGGCAAGCCGCGGACGCTCGACGAGTACCGCCGGCGCTACGCGCTCTACAAATCGGACGCCGATCTGCGCGCCGCGCACGCGGCGGCCCCGTGGTTCCCGGTGTGGGACGACCACGAGGTCGAGAACGACTACGCCGGCGACGTCTCGCAGGAGCGCATGGACCCGGCGCGGTTCCGCGCCATCCGCGCCGCCGCGTACCGCGCGTGGTGGGAGCACATGCCGGTACGGCCGTCGATGCGGCCGCGCGGCCCCGACGCGGCGATCCACCGCCGCGTCCGCTTCGGCGACCTGCTGGAGATCGCGTTCCTCGACGGCCGGCAGTACCGCAGCCCGCAACCGTGCCCGCGGCCGGGCCGCTCCGGCAGCAACAACGTCGGCGCGGACTGCGTCGAGCGGCTGTCGCCCGAACTGACGATGCTGGGGCGGGCCCAGGAGGAGTGGCTGCACGCCGGCTTCCGCGCCGCCTCGACGCGCTGGAACCTGATCGCCAACCAGACGCTCGTGGCGCCGGTCGATCTGATGCCCGGTCCGGCGGAGCTGCGGCGCACCGACATCTGGGACGGCTATCCCGCCGCGCGCGGCCGTCTGCTCGACGCCGTCGTGTCCAGCCGGCTGGCCAATCCCGTCGTGTTGTCCGGCGACCTCCACACCAACATCGTCGCCGACCTGCGGGGCGGCGCGTCGGGGGCCGGCGCCGTGGTGGCGACGGAGTTCGTCGGCACCTCGATCAGCTCGCCCGGCCCCTACCGTGGCGAGCTGGCCGAGGCGGCGTTGCGCGCCGAGAACCCGCACGTGCGCTTCGCGACGGCGCGCCACCGCGGCCATGTCGAGCTGTCGATCGGCCGCGACCGGCTGTCGGCCGATCTCCGCATGGTCGAGGACGTGCGCGATCCGGCGACGGCGGCGCGCACCTTGGCGTCGTTCACGGTCGAGAGCGGCAAACCCGGCGCGACGCCGGCCTGACGGCGTCAGGCCGCCGCCTCCGGCCGCGCCGCGTCGTGCCCGTAGAGCCACGCCATCGCCGCGATGGTGCGGTCGCCGGCCTGCGCCATCTGGGCGTCGCGCTTCTCCCGTTCCGGCCCGTCCGCGAGGTGGAAACGGATCTTGTTGGCGCGCGACATCTCCTGCAGCCGGGTCGCGCGCGGCTTGCGCAGAGCCTCGTAGCGCGCCAGCGCGCCGGCGACATCGCCATCGTCCGCCGCCCCGCGCAGGCAGGCCGCGAGCGTGGCGCCGTCCTCGATCGACTGCGCCGCGCCCTGGGCCATGAACGGCAGCATGGCGTGGCACGAATCGCCCAGCAACGTGGCGCGGCCGGCGGTCCAGCGCGGCAGCGGATCGCGGTCGAACAACGCCCAGCGGAACGTCTGGTCGACCGCGCCCACCATCTCGCGCACCCGCGGATGCCAGCCCTCGAGCGCCGCCAGCGCGTCGGCCACCTCGCCCGGTTCGACCCACGATTCGCGGGTCCAGCCGTCCTGCTCCTTGACGACGACGAAGTTCACCAGCCGGCCGCCGGCGACGAAGTAGTGCACGACATGGCCGGCCGGCCCCATCCAGTTGTTGGACACCACCTCGAGGTCGAGATGCCGTAGCCGCTCCGCCGGCACCAGGCCGCGCCACGCGACGCAGCCGGTGAAGCGCGGCCGGTCGGGACCGAACAGCGCCTGTCGCACGCGCGAATGGATGCCGTCGGCGCCGACCAGGATGTCGGCCTCGATCCGCGCGCCGTTCTCGAACCGCGCCTCGACGCGGTCGCCGTGGTCGGTCATCTCCGCGAAGCGGTGGCCGAGACGGACCCGCTCCACCGGCACCGCCGAGGCGATCGCCGCGATCAGATCGGCGCGGTGGAAATGGTAGTAGGGCGAGCCGAACGCGGCCTCGACCTCGGGCCCCAGCGGCGCGCGCTGCAGGGTGCGGCCGTCGTCCCAGCGCCGCTGGTGCACGGCCACGGGCCGGACGCCGTCGACCGCCAGGGCGTCGGCGAGGCCGAGCCCGTGCAGGATGCGCGACGCGTTGGGGCTGATCTGGATGCCGGCGCCGATCTCGCCCAGCGACGCCGCCTGCTCGTAGACCCGCGCGTCGATGCCGGCGCGCAGCAGGGACGCCGCCGCCGCGAGTCCGCCGATGCCGCCGCCGACCACCGCGACCGATAGGGTCCGGCCGCGCATCGCCGTCAGCCCGCCGCCGCCTGCGCCGCCGAGCCGTGGCCGGCGAAGGTCTTCTCGCGGCGGCGCTGGACGGAGGAGGGGATGCGCATCGCCTCGCGGTATTTCGCGACCGTGCGGCGCGCGATCTCGACACCCTGCTCGCGCAGCAGCTCGACGAGGCGGTCGTCCGACACCGGCGCGTCGGCGCGTTCGCCGTCGACCAGGCCGCGGATGCGCGCGCGCACCGCCTCGGCCGACACCGATTCGGCGCCGCGGGTGGCGGGGATCGCGCTGGTGAAGAAATACTTGAGCTCGAAGGTGCCGCGCGGCGTGGCCATGAACTTGTTGGTGGTGACGCGGCTGACGGTGCTCTCGTGCAGGCCGGTGGCGGCGGCGATGTCGCGCAGCACCAGCGGCCGCAGCGCCGTCACGCCGTGGCGGAAGAACGCGTCCTGCTGGGCCACGATCTCGCGCGACACCTTGAGGATCGTGGTGGCGCGCTGCTCGAGCGCCTTCACCAGCCAGTTGGCGTTCTGCCAGCGCTCGCCGACGAACTCCTTCTCCGACTTGTCGCGCGCGCCGCGCACCAGCGCCTTGAAGTAGCCGCGGTCGGCCAGCACGCGCGGCAGCGCGTCGGTGTTGAGCTCGACCATCCACACCTCGCCCAGCTCGGCGTGGCGCACGCGCCGCAGGAACACGTCCGGAGTCGCCGCCCGCGCCGGCTCGCCGCCGAAGCGCAGTCCCGGCTTGGGGTCGAGCGTGCGGATCTCGGCGAGCATGTCGGCCACGTCCTCGGCGTCGACGCCGCAGCGCCGCGAGAGGCCGGCGAGGTCGCGCCGCGCCAGCAGGTCGAGGTTGTCGAGCAGCGCGCGCATCGCCGGATCGAGCCGGTCGCGTTCCTCGAGCTGCGCCGCCAGGCACTCCGCCAGTCCGCGGCTGAACAGGCCCGGCGGATCGAGCCGCCGCAGCCGGGCGAGGACCGCCTCGAGCCGCTCGGCCGACATTCCGAGCGCGGCCGCCACCGGCGCGGGATCCTCGGCGAGGTAGCCGGTCTCGTCGAGCAGGTCGACGAGGCGGACCGCCAGCGTCCGGTCGGCGGGATCGGTGAGCTCCAGCGCGATCTGCGCCAGTACGTGGCGTTGCAGGGAGATGTCGCCGGCCGCGATGCGGGCGACCGAGTCCGGCCGCTCGTCGCCGTCGTCGCGGCGCGTCTCGCCGCGCGTCGAGGTGCCGTCGCCGCCGGCGTCGCGGTACTCGCCCTCCCAGCGGTCGTCGGCCTCGCCGAGCGCCGTGGCGCCGTCGGCGATGGCGGCGGCCGAATCGGCCGGCGCGGCGGCCGGCTCGGGCGCGGCGGCGACCGGCTCCGCCACCGGCGCCTCGTCGTCGCGCGGCGCCTCGGCGAGCAGGGGATTGCTCTCCAGTTCGCTGGCGATGTAGGCGGCGAGCTCGAGCTGCGACAGCTGCAACAGCTTGATCGCCTGCTGCAGCTGGGGCGTCATCACCAGCGACTGGCGCTGGCCGAGGACGAGGCGGGGGCCGATCGCCATGGTCTCGCTCTGATCCCGGGCGGCGCTAGAGCGTGAAGCGCTTGCCGAGGTAGACGCGCTGCACTTCCTCGTTGGCGACGATCTCGGCGGGACGGCCCTCCACCAGCACCTGGCCGGCGTGCATGATGTAGGCGCGGTCGACGATCTCCAGCGTGTCGCGCACGTTGTGATCGGTGATCAGCACGCCGATGCCGCGGTCGCGCAGGTGGCTGACCATCTCGCGGATCTCCTCGACGGCGATCGGATCCACGCCGGCCAGCGGCTCGTCGAGCAGGATGAAATGCGGCCGCGACGCCAGCGCGCGCGCGATCTCGACGCGGCGGCGCTCGCCGCCCGACAGCGCCATGGCGGGCGCGTCGCGCAGATGGGCGATGTTGAACTCCTCGAGCAGCGCGTCGACCGTGTCCTCGAGCGCGCGCCGGTCCGGCTCGACCAGCTCGAGCACGGCGCGCAGGTTGTCGGCGACGCTCATGGTGCGGAACACCGAGGCTTCCTGCGGCAGGTAGCCGACGCCGAGGCGGGCGCGGCGGAACATCGGCAGCGCCGTGATGTCGCGTCCGTCGAGCGTGACGGACCCGGAATCGGCCTGCACCAGCCCGCACATCATGTAGAACGTCGTCGTCTTGCCGGCGCCGTTGGGCCCGAGCAGGCCGACCGCCTCGCCGCGCTGCACGGTGATCGACACGTCGCGCACGACCGGGCGGCGGTTGTAGGTCTTGCACAGCGCGTGCGCCTGCAGACCGCTGTCGGTCGACACCAGACGCGGGCCGGGCCGCTGGCCGCCCGGCGCCGGCGCTTTCGGGCGCCACCCTTTCAATCCACCGAACATCGTGGTCGTCGCGCCCCCGGTCCCGTGTTCAGCGCTTCGGCTGCGCGGCGGCGGGCGCGGCGCCCGCCGGCTTCGGCTCGCCGCAAGGGCGGGCGCCGGGCCGTCCGGTCGGATTGGGATCGGGCTCGGCGGCCTCCTTGTTGGGCTCGAGGAGGCCGGTGACCCGCCCGCCCGTCAGCCTTGTGAAACCAGTGCGCGTGTTCATCTCGGCGGTCTCGCCGTTCATCTGCTCGCGGCCGCGCGTCAGGCGCACGTTGCCGGTCAGCACGGCCGTGCCGGTGTTGGGGTCGTACAGTCCCTTGTCGGCGTGCGCGAACCCCCTCGCACGAGGCGAGGTAGACGTGCCCCAGCGCCTCGACCCTGGCGATGCGCTGTTTGCCCTTGGAGGCGACCGCGCCGGGCGCCGGCGCCGAGCCGTCCTTGGGCTCGAAATACGCCACCATCTGGTCGGCCCGCATCTCCTCGTTGTCGCGCGTCAGCACGACGGCGCCGCGGGCGACCGCGTAGCGCTTCTCGTCCCACAGCTCGATGCTGTCGCGCGCCGTCAACCGGCCGTCCGGATTGGAGATCGCGAGGTTGCGGCCGGTCAGGCGCGCGACCTTGTTGTCGTTGTCGTAGACGCCCTTGTCGCCGGTGGCGATCGAATCGACGCTGGCGATCCTGACGTTGCCCTCGGCGTCGACCCGGAACACGTCGTTCTTGCCCCCGGTCTCGCGGTAGTACGCGGTCACCTTGTCTGCGGTGATCGTGTATTCGCCGCGGGTCACGCGGGCGTTGCCGCGCGCGACGTAGACGCGGGCGATCTTGTCCCACTCGATGCCCTCGTCGGCCGAGATCTCGACCCTGGGCTTCTCGCGCGCCTCCGGCTTGGCGGCCTGCTGCTGCGCCGGGGCGGCGGCGGCCAGCGCCAGCCAGACGCACGCCGCGAGCGCCGGGCGGAGGATCGCGGCGCGCGCCATGTCAGCCGCCACCCGACGGCGGCGCGGTGGGAGCGGTCGACGCCGGCGGATCGTCCTTGGCCTCGAGGACGACGCGCGACTTGCCGGTCAGCACGACGCGCTCGCCGCGCTGGCTGGCGTGGAAGCCTTCGCCGGCCAGCTCGCCGCTGGGGCCGTGTCCCGTGACCGGCCGGTCGCCATAGGCCGCCGACCCGTCGAGGTCGACGCGCGCCCGCTCGGTGACGAGCGTGTGGCCGTTGTCCTGGAACAGCGTCACCTCGCCGGCAAGGTCCAGCAGATGCAGCTTTTCGTCGTAGCGGCCGGTGTCGGCGGTGATCGCCAACCAGCGGTTCTTGCCATCGAGAAGGTCGGCCTTGGGCCGCGCCAGATCGAACACCTTCTCCTGCTTGGTCCGCTGCACGGCGTGGTCGGCGGTGACGGTGTAGGGTTTGCGGCCCTTGTCGTTGCCGGCGAAATGCGGACTGGTCATCCGCATGTACTCCTGCCGGTCCTGCACCTGCGGCATGCGGCCGAGCGGAATGCCGGTCGATCCACCGAACATCGGCCACACCAATCCGGCCAGCACGACGGCCAGCGCGATCAGCGGCAGCGCCACGCGGATATGGTCGGCGTAGGCCGCGACCCACGGATCGGAATCGTCGCGCTTCAAACCGATGACGCGGTCCAGCCGGCTGCGGTCGCGGCCGGGATCGGCGACGAAGCGCTGGATGCCCGGCGCGACCGCGACGCCGTCGACTGGAGGAACCGCGCCGGTCATGCGACGCCCGCGCGCAGGCAGTCGTGCAGATGCAGGATGCCGACCGGACGGCCCTCCTCGAGCACGAACAGGCTGGTGATGCCTTTGCCGGTAGCGTTCATCGCGCGCACGGCCTCGGCCGCCAGCGCGTCGGCGGCGATCGTGCGCGGCCTTGGCGTCATGATCTCGCGCGCGGCGCGGGCGAGCAGGCCGGGGTCCATGTGGCGCCGCAGGTCGCCGTCGGTCACGATCCCGGTCAGGCGGCCGGCGGAGTCGACCACGGCGACGCAGCCGAAGCTTTTGGCCGTCATCTCGATCAGCGCCTCGGCCATCGGCGTGGCCTCGCCGACCACAGGCAGCGCCGGCGCGCGGTGCATGATGTCGCCGACCTTGACCAGGCGCTGGCCGAGCCGGCCGCCGGGATGGAACACGCGGAAATGGGACGCTGTGAATCCCTTGCGTTCCAGCAGCGCCACCGCCAGCGCGTCGCCCAGCGCCAGGGTCGCGGTGGTCGACGTGGTCGGCGCGAGGCCCATCGGGCAGGCCTCCGGCACGTCAGGCAGCGTCAACACCGCGTCGGCCGCGCGCGCCAGCGTCGAGTCGTTCCGGCCGACGATCGCGACCAACGGAATCGCGAAGCGTTTGACGTGCAGGATCAGGTCCGACAATTCCGGCGTCTCGCCGGAATTGGAGATCGCCAGCACGACGTCGTCAGCGACGACCATGCCGAGATCGCCGTGCGAGGCCTCGGCGGGATGGACGAAATGGGCCGGCGTGCCGGTCGAGGCGAAAGTGGCCGCGATCTTGCCGCCGATATGGCTGTTCTTGCCCATGCCGGACACGATGACCCGGCCGCGCGCGCCGCCCAGCAGGTCGAGCGCGCGCGCGAACGGCTCTCCCAGCCCGTCGGCGAGCGCACGCAGCGCCGAGGCCTCCGTCGCGAGGACCCGGCGGGCGCTGTCGAGGTCGCCCCTGGGGCCTGCCGAAGGCGGGCCGGATGGTGCGACGCGGGGCGAAGCGTTCATAGCCGTGCACCTTAACAGCGCCCCGTCGGCGGCGCCAAAGCAATTTTCGCGCCAATGCGCGACGCCTCGTCACGGAAAATATGGATCCGGGGACGGTTCGAGGCGCCCCAAGTCGAAGCGCCCGCCTGTACCTAGTGCGCGAATATGTCGATATCGGGCCAGCCGTCGAGGTCGAGCTGGGCGCGGGCCGGCAGGAATCGGAACGCGGCCTCGGCGAGGTCGCGGCGGCCCTCCCGCTCCAGCATCTCGTCGAGCCGGGCCTTGATCTTGTGCAGATGCAGGACGTCGGACGCGGCGTAGGCGATCTGCTCGTCGGTCAGCTTGTCGGCGCCCCAGTCGGAACTCTGCTGCTGCTTCGACAGGTCGACCCCGGCGAGGTCCTTGCAGAGGTCCTTCAGGCCGTATTTATCGGTGAACGTCCGCACCAGCTTGGCCGCGATCTTGGTGCAATACACCGGCCTGGTGTCGACGCCGAGGTAGTGGCGCATGACCGCGATGTCGAAGCGCGCGAAGTGGAACAGCTTCAGGCGGGTCGGATCCGTCAGCAGCGCCTTCAGGTTGGGCGCGTGGTAGATCCCCTTGGCGAACTGCACGAGATGGGCGTCGCCGTCGCCGGCCGAGAGTTGCACCACGCACAGCCGGTCGCGGTGGGGATTGAGGCCCATCGTCTCGCTGTCGATGGCGACGACCGGTCCGAGGTCGAGCCCGCCGGGCAGATCGCCGCGATGCAGATGGTTCGCCATGGCTCAACGCGCGGACGCGTCCTCCAAAAGGAAACGCCGTCCCGGAGGGACGGCGCGGCGGATGGTGCCCTGGAGAAGACTCGAACTTCCACGCCTCGCGGCACTAGAACCTGAATCTAGCGCGTCTACCAATTCCGCCACCAGGGCACGTCCCGTCCGCTTGCGGGCGGCGGACTGGTACTGCCCCGGCCGCGCGATGTCAACAGCGCGCGCTCGCCCCGGCCGCGGCGCGCGGAGCCCTTTCCGGATGGCGCGGCGTTGTACTATACGCGGGCGGCGGGGTGGCGCGCCGGGTGGAGAGGCGAACGATGGATATCAGGCAGGTGACGGTGTTCGGCGGCACGGGCTTCGTCGGCCGCCACGTGGTGCGCGCGCTGGCGGCGCGCGGCCTGCGCGTGCGCGTCGCCGTGCGCCATCCCGAGCTGGCCGATTTCACGCACATGGCGGGCGATGTCGGCCAGGTCATGGCGGTGCTCGCCAACCTGCGATACCCGGCCTCGGTCGCCGCCGCCGTCGCCGGCAGCCAAGCCGTCGTCAACGCCGCCGGCATCCCCTTCCAGCGCGGCCGCCAGCGCTACGACGCGGTGCACGCCGCAGGCGCCCGCCACATCGCGGAGGCCGCCGCGCGGGCCGGCGTGTCGCGGTTGATCCACGTCTCCGGCCTCGGCGCCCAGGCGCCGCGCAGCGGCAACGCCTTCGTCGAATCCAAGGCGATGGCCGAGCACGAGATGAACCGCGCGTTTCCCGCAGTGACGATCCTGCGGCCCAGCGTCGTGTTCGGACCCGAGGACAAGTTCTTCAACAAGCTGGCGCTGACCGCCAAGATGGCGCCGTTCATGCCGGTGTTCGCGGGCGGCACCGCCCGCTTCCAGCCGGTCTACGTCGTCGACGTGGCCGAGGCGGCGGCGCGGGCGCTGCTCGATCCGCGCGCCGCGTTCGGCGTCTATGAGCTGGGCGGACCGCGGGTCTACACCTACCGCGAGCTCGCCGAGCTGACGCTGCGGATGACCGGCCGGACGCGGCGGATCGTGTCGCTGCCGGTGTGGCCGGCGCGGATCGCGGCGTTCTTCGCCGAGTTCCTGCCGGTGCCGCCGATCACCCGCGACCAGCTCGACCTGCTGACGCGCGACAGCGTGGTCGGCGCCGGCCGGCCGGGCTTCGCCGAGCTCGGCATGGCGCCGCATTCGGCCGAGGCGATCCTGCCGTCCTATCTCGACCGCTACCGGCCGTCCGGCCGCTACGACGTCGCCGCACCGGCCTGACGGCCGCCATCCGCCGCCGGGAGTCCGCGCCATGCCGAAGGTGCACGTCGAACGGGTCGGCGCGGTCGCGGTGGTCGCGTTCGACAATCCACCGATGGGCTACCTCGACGCCGCCGTCGTCGCCGAGCTCGACGCGGTCACGGCCGGGGTCGCGGCCGACGACGCCGTGCGCGCCGTGGTGTTCACCAGCCGCATCCCCGGGGTGTTCATCCGCCACTACGACGTCGCGGAGCTGTCGGCGCTGTCGCGGAACCTGCGCGCCAAGGGCCGGACGTTCATCGAGGAGAGGCTGGCGCCGGAGCGGCCGTTGGACGGCGTGTTCGCGCGTCTGGAGACGATGCCCAAGGCCGCGATCGCGGCGATCGATGGCATCGCCATGGGCGGCGGGTTCGAGTTCTGCCTGGCGTGCGACATCCGGATCGCCGCGCGCGGGCCCTACACGCTGGGGCAGCCGGAGATCAACATCGGCATCCTCGCCGGCGCCGGCGGCACGCAGCGCCTGGCGCGCGTGGTCGGCCCGGCGCGGGCGCTGGAGATGTCGCTGCGCGGCCGCGTCGTGACGCCCGACGAGGCGGCGTCGATCGGCATGGTGCACGAGGCGGTGGACGGCAGCGCCTTCGACCGCGCCATGGAGATCGCCGCGGAGTGCGCCCGGAAGCCGCCACGCGCCACCGGCCATATCAAGCGCCTGATCCGGCTCGCGCACGAGACGCCGCTGTCGCGCGGACTGGCGCTCGAACGCACCCTGTTCCTCGATCTCGCGGTGTCGGACGAGGCGGCGGCGCTGATGGAGACGATGGTGCGCGACGGCCGCGACATCCGCGACATGTGAGCGCGGCCGCGGCTCAGCGCGGCTTCTCACCGGGTTTACGCGGCGCCGGCGGCGTTCCGGGCACGGCGGCCGGCGGTGGACCCAGCGGCGCCGCCAGTCCCGCGTTGGCCCGTTCCGCCAGCTCGCTGTTGGCCGGCACGACCGAGAGCACCTTGCGAAGATCGGCGTCGCTGCCGGCCTTGTCGCGCAGCATCCGGCGGGCCAGCCCGCGTTCGAGCAGGCCTTCCGGGTAGTTGGGCTCGAGCTTGAGCGCGGCCTCGGCGTCGTTGCGCGCCGCGGCGGCGTCATTGAGGTTGCGGTGGGCGGCGGCGCGCACCACGAGGATGTCGGGGCGGGCGGGCGCCAGCGACAGCGCCCGTGTCAGGTCGGCGACCGCGTCGCGGTAGGCGCCGACGGCTGCGTAGGTGATGCTGCGGTCGACCCAGATCTCGGCGTTCTTCGGGTCGAGCAGGATGGCGGCGTTCTGCATCTGCAGCGCGCGGTCGGCGATGCGCGCCGCCTGGTAGGCCTGGCCGGACTGCGCGAAGACCTCGGCGCGCAGCGCGAGGCTCTGGCCGGTCATCTCGCGGCCCAGCCCCTCGAGACGCTGCGCCGCCTCGATGTACTGGCCCAGCTCGTACATCGCGATCGCCGCGCAATGGCGCGCGCCGATGCCGCCGCCGGCCGCGTGCCACGACTGCGCCACCTCCAGCGCCCGGCGCGGTTCGCTGCGCGCCACGGCCATGCACGACTGGTACTGGCGGTTGGGATCGGCGAAGGGCGATTGCGCGCCCGCGCCCGCGGCGGAGGTCGCGAGGCAGACGAACGCGGTGACGGCGGCGAGGCGGCGCATGGCGTATACACTTGGGCCGGCGCGCATCCCGACGCAAGCGCCTCGCATCCCGCCACCCGACCAGGGGAGCCCGTGACCAGCGACCGCCTGTTCATCCTCGGCCTCGGCGACTCCGCGCTCCGGCTGGCGCGGCGCGCGCGGGCGCGCGGCTTCGCGGTCGCCGGCACGGTGCGCGGCGGGGACAAGGCGCGGGCCCTGCGCGCGGAGGGCATCGAGGCCGTGCCGCTGGTCGAGGGCGGCGCCGACGCCGCGCGCGCGGCGCTGTCGGGCGCCACGCACGTCCTGGGATCGATCCCGCCTGACGATTCCGGCGATCCCGGTCTGACGCTCCTCGCCGACGATGTCGCGCGCGCGGCGCCGCGCTGGCTCGGCTACCTCGGCACCACCGGCGTCTATGGCGACCGTGGCGGCGGCTGGGTCGACGAGGACGCGCCGGTCGCGCCGTCCAGCGAGCGCGCCCGGCGGCGCGTCGTGGCGGAGGCGCAATGGACCGCGCTCGGCGGGCGCGTCGGCCGCGCACCGGACATCTTCCGCCTGCCCGGCATCTACGGCCCCGGCCGCAGCGCGCTCGACCAGGTCCGTGCCGGCACGGCGCGCCGCGTCGACAAGCCCGGCCAGATGTTCTCGCGTATCCACGTCGACGATATCGGCACGGCGGTGCTGGCGGCGATCGACCGCGGCGGGGACGGCCGGATCTACAACGTGGCCGACGACGAGCCCGCGCCGCAGGCGGACGTCGTGGCCTTCGCGTGCGCGCTGCTCGGCATCGAGCCGCCGCCCCTGGTTCCCTACACCGAGATCGAGGCCTCGCTCTCGCCGATGGCGCGGTCCTTCTATGCCGAGAGCCGCCGCGTGCGGAACGACCGCCTGCGCCGCGAACTGGGCGTCGCGCTGGCCTATCCGACCTACCGCGAAGGGCTGCTCGCCATCCACGCCGCCGAGACGGCGGAACACTGAGGCCGCCTCACGCGCCGCACATGCGCGCCACCGCATCGGTCAGGCGGGCGATATCGGCCGGCGTCGACAGGCGGTGGTCGCCATCCCTCGTGAGCGTGAATGCGGTGTCCGGCGCCTCGATGTGCTCGAAAAGCCGCCGCGAATGCTCCCACGGCACGTCGGGATCGCGCATGCCGTGGAATAGATGCGCCGGACCCGCGAGGCGCAACGGCGCGCGCAGAACCAGATGGTTCCGGCCCTCCTCGATCAGGCGCCAAGTCAGCAGGTCGGGTTCGTCGACGTAGCGGCTGGGACGCCGCAGGATCCCGTCGCGCTCCAGGGTCGCGCGCTGCTCCGGCGTCAGACGTTGCAGCATCAGATCCTCGGTGAAGTCGGGCGCGGCGGCGATGCCGATCCAGCCGGCGACCCGGTCGGGCCGCGCCTTGGCCGTCAGCAAGGACAGCCAGCCGCCCATGCTCGAGCCGACCAGCACGAGCGGGCCCGCGGTCAGCGTGTCGACGACCGTCAGCGAATCGTCGAGCCAGCGGCCGATGGTGCCGTCGCGGAAATCGCCGGACGACGCGCCGTGCGCGAAATAGTCGAAGCGCACGTAGGCGCGGCCGGCGGCCGCCGCCCACGCGTCGAGCGCCGTCGCCTTGGTGCCGGTCATGTCCGAGCGGAAGCCGCCGAAGAACACGACGGTGGGCCCGCGACCCTGCCGCGCGCGGCACGCGATTGTCGCGCCATCGGGCCGTGTTAAGGTCCGGATATCCTCCGTTCCTGCCGCCATGTCGGGAAGTTCCTCCAGCGTCGAGAGCGTCCACGCAGCGTCGAGATGAGCGAAAGTAGCATCCCGCCCGCGACGGACGCGAGCCGCGCGCCCAACGTCCTGCAGATCGTCCCCGCGCTGGATGGCGGCGGCGTCGCGCGCGCCGCGGTCGACACCGCGGCCGCGGTCGTGGCTGCCGGCGGCCGCGCGGTGATCGCCGCGCCCGCCGCCGGCGCGATGCTGGGCGAGTTGCGCCGCCTCAAGGTGCCGCTGCTGAGCGTGCCGGCGGACCGCGACGGTCTGGTGGCGGCGTGGTCGAACGCGCGCAGATTGCGCGAGGCGATGACGGAGCACGGCATCGACATCGTGCACGCCCGCTCGCGCGCCGCGGCGTGGACGGCGCGCCATCTGACGCGCGCCGCGGCCGTGAAGTTCGTGGCCACCGCGCACCGGCCGACCCGGGCCGAAAGCTGGGCCGGACGGCGCATGGAGGCGGCGCAGGCGCAGGCGGACCGCGTCATCGCCGTGTCGGATTTCGTCGCCCGCGACATCGCCGCCCGGCACGCGCCGCCCGACGGACGCCTGGTGACGATCCGCGCCGGCATCAATCTCGACCGCTTCAACCCGGCCACGGTGCGCGCCGAGCGCGTCATCAAGCTGGCCTCGCAGTGGCGCCTGCCCGACGACCGCCGCGTCGTGCTGTTCCCCGGCCGGTTGACCGAGAATCGCGGCCAGCGGCGGCTGATCGAGGCCGTGCGCGCGCTCGGGCGGTCCGACATCTATTGCCTGCTGGTCGGCGCCGGCGATCCGCCGTCGTCGTTCGAATCGACGCTGAAGCGCGACATCGAGACGGCCGGACTGGGTGGCATCGTCGGGCTGGCGCCGTACTGCGCGGACATGCCGGCCGCCTACATGCTGGCCGACGTCGTGGTCGCCGGCGGTGGCGGGCAGGGGTTCAGCCGGATCATCGTCGAGGCCCAGGCGATGAGCCGTCCCGTGGTGTGCGACGCCGATGGCGGCGCCGTCGAGGGGATGGTGCCCGACGAGACCGGCTGGGCGGCGGCGTCCGACGACCCTGCGGCGCTGGCCCGCGCGCTCGACACCGCGCTCGGCCTGTCACCGGAACGGCGGGCCGTCCTGTCGCACCGCGCCCAGCGCCACGTGCGCGAGAATTTCACCACCGAGGCCATGTGCCGCCGCACCCTGGAGCTCTATGCCGACGTGCTCGATCGCGCGCCGGCGCACGCGGCGGCTTGACAGCGCGGCGACCCGCACGTACCTCATGCGCCATGATCGCGCACCGGACCTCCGTTTCGACCGCTTCGGCGGGTCGGCGAACGTCCACCGACCGAACTTGAGGCGGCCGGGCGTCAGTTCCTGTCCGGAACGGCCTCCCGGCCTGCGTCCGCCGAGCGCTGGCGGCACGCGCCCGAGCCCCGCGGCGGCGCCGCGCGACCATTTCAAGATTCCGAGCGAAATCCGATGATCAATCTCGTTCTGCCCGACGGCAGCGTCAGGTCCTTCGACCGCGCCGTCTCGGGCGCCGACCTGGCCGCCTCGATCGGCCCCGGTCTGGCCAAGGCCGCCCTGGCGGTGAAAGTCGACGGCGAACTGCGCGACCTCGCGCGGCCGATCGAGCGCGACGCCAAGGTCGCGCTTGTGACCGCCCGCGACCCGGAGGCGCTGGAGCTGCTGCGCCACGACGCCGCGCACATCCTCGCCCAGGCCGTGCAGGAGCTTTTCCCCGGCACGCAGATCACCTTCGGCCCCGCCACCGAGGCCGGCTTTTACTACGACTTCGCCCGCGCCGAGCCGTTCAGGCCCGAGGATTTCGCGCGCATCGAGGCCCGCATGGCCGAGATCGTGGACCGCGACCTGCCGATCGTGCGCGAGGTGTGGGACCGCGCGCGCCTGAAGCGGCACTTCGTCGACCATGGCGAGAGCTTCAAGGCCGAATGGTCCGACGCGCTGCCGGAGCACGAGGAGATCACGGTCTACCGCCAGGGCGACTGGCTCGACATGTGCCGCGGTCCGCACCTGCCCTCGACCGGGAAGCTCGGCAAGGCGTTCAAGCTGATGCGCGTGTCCGGCGCCTACTGGCGCGGCGACGCGAAGAACGCGCAGCTGCAGCGGATCTACGGCACGGCGTTCTTCTCGGACAAGGAGCTCAAGGCGTATCTGACCCAGCTCGAGGAGGCTGAGAAGCGCGACCACCGCAGGATCGGCCGCGAGATGGGACTCTTCCATCAGCAGGAGGAGGCCGCCGGCATGGTGTTCTGGCACCCCAAGGGCTGGCAACTCTGGCGCACGCTGGAGACCTTCCTGCGCCGACGTCTCGACGACGGCGGCTACGTGGAGGTCAAGACTCCGCAGCTGGTGGACCGGCGGCTGTGGGAGGCTTCCGGCCATTGGGAGAAGTTCCGCGAGAACATGTACATCTCGGAGAACGAGGACGGTTTGCGCGACTACATCGCCGATCCGTCGGCACGCGTGTTCGCGCTGAAGCCGATGAACTGCCCGTGCCACGTGCAGATCTTCAACCAGGGCCTCAAGAGCTACCGCGACCTGCCGCTGCGGCTCGCCGAGTTCGGCTCGTGCCACCGGTTCGAGCCGGCCGGCGCGCTGCACGGCATCCTTCGCGTGCGCAACTTCACCCAGGACGACGCCCACATCTTCTGCACCGAGCAGCAGATCGAGGCGGAGACGATCCGCTTCTGCGACCTGCTGCGCGGCATCTACCGCGACCTCGGCTTCCCCGACTTCTTCGTTAAGTTCTCGGACCGGCCGCCGGTGCGCGCCGGCAGCGACGCGGTTTGGGACCAGGCGGAGTCGGCGCTGCGCGAGGCCTCCAAGGCGGCCGGCATCGACCTGATCCTCAACCCCGGCGAGGGCGCGTTCTACGGGCCCAAACTGGAGTTCGTGCTGCGTGACGCCATCGGAGGCGACTGGCAGTGCGGCACGCTGCAGGTCGATTTCGTCGTGCCGGAGCGGCTGGGCGCCGCCTATATCGGCGAGGACGGCGCACGGCACGTCCCCGTGATGCTGCATCGCGCGATCTTCGGCTCGATGGAGCGGATGATCGGCATCCTGATCGAGAATTACGCCGGGCGTTTCCCGCTCTGGCTGGCACCGACACAAGCGGTGGTGTGCACCATCGTCAGCGACGCCGATTCCTATGCCGAGGAGGTCGCGGCGGCGCTGCGCGCGGCTGGGCTGCGGGTCGAGACCGATCTGCGCAACGAAAAGATCAACTACAAGGTCCGCGAGCATTCGCTGGCCAAGACCCCTTTGCTGATCGCGGTCGGCAAGCGCGACATCGAGAATCGCGCCGTCGTGGTGCGCCGTCTCGGGTCGGACAAGCAGGAAACCCTTGCGTTGTCCGACGCGGTTCATAAATTGAAGGAAGAGGCGCGGCCTCCACTTTAGGAAGCCGCGTCGACGAGCCGGCCGGGTCCGCGGATCCGGCCGCATTTCAGCCGCCGACGGGAGTCGGGGCCGTTTCGAAGGAGAGCGACATAGCCAGGCCGATGCAGCAATCCGCGCCCGCCCGCGAGGGTCCGCGCGTGAACCGGGAGATCCGGGCGTTCAACGTGCGCCTCATCAACGAGGCGGGCGACATGGTCGGGGTGCTCGATACCCGCGAGGCGATCGAGATGGCCATCGAGGCCGGCCTCGATCTGATCGAGATCTCGCCCAACGCCGAACCGCCCGTGTGCAAGATCGGCGACTACGGCAAGTACAAGTACGAGGCCCAGAAGAAGGCCAACGAGGCGCGCAAGAAGCAGAAGGTCATCGAGGTCAAGGAGGTCAAGTTCCGGCCGGGCACCGACGACCACGACTACGACGTCAAGATGCGCTCGATGCGCCGCTTCCTCGAGGAGGGCGACAAGGTCAAGGTGACCCTGCGCTTCCGCGGCCGCGAGATGGCGCATCAGGAGCTCGGCATGAAGGTGCTGGAGCGGGTGCGCGACGACACCGCCGACCTGTCCAAGATCGAGCAGTTCCCGAAGATGGAAGGCCGGCAGATGGTGATGGTGCTGTCGGCGAAATAGCCGACGCCGCGGTCCCGCCGGGCGGACTCCGGGCGGGCGGCGGTCGCTCATCCCTGCGCGCGCATGCCATGTTGCGCCGCAGCATGAGCTATGCGAGTTCGACGACCCCGGCAGGTTGTGGCGTCGTGTCGGCCGGGCCTAGTTTACATCGCGTTCCAGAAGCGGCCGGCCGCGCATCGCGCGGCGGGACCGCGCCGCCCCGCGCCATCGCGGGAAGTGGACACCGGAGGAGGGAATCATGACCGACATCGTCATCGCCGCGGCGGCGCGCACGCCGATCGGCTCGTTCAACGGCGCCTTCGGCGCGGTCCCTGCGCACGAACTGGGCCGCGTCGCCATCGTGGGCGCGCTCGACCGCGCCGGCGTCAAGCCGGAGGAGGTCGACGAGGTCATCATGGGCCAGATCCTGTCGGCCGGTCAGGGACAGAACCCCGCCCGCCAGGCGGCGGTCAACGCCGGCATCCCCGTCGACAAGACCGCGCTCGGCATCAACCAGCTCTGCGGCTCGGGTCTGCGCGCGGTGGCGTTCGGCTGGCAGGCGATCAAGAACGGCGACGCCAGCATCATGGTGGTCGGCGGCCAGGAGAGCATGAGCCAGGCGCCGCACGTCGCGCACATGCGCGACGGCACCAAGATGGGCGACTTCAAGTTCGTCGATTCGATGATCAAGGACGGCCTGTGGGACGCCTTCAACGGCTACCACATGGGCAGCACCGCCGAGAACGTGGCGCAGAAGTACCAGATCACCCGCGCCGAGCAGGACGCCTTCGCCGCCGGTTCGCAGAACAAGGCCGAGGCCGCGCAGAAGAGCGGACGCTTCAAGGACGAGATCGTCCCGGTCACGGTCAAGACCCGCAAGGGCGATGTCGTGGTCGACACCGACGAGTTCCCGCGCCACGGCACGACGGCCGAGTCCCTTTCGAAGCTGCGTCCCGCCTTCTCGAAGGACGGCAGCGTGACGGCCGGCAACGCCTCGGGCATAAACGACGGCGCCGCCGCCATCGTGCTGATGAGCGCCGAGGAGGCCAAGAAGCGCGGCGTCACGCCGCTGGCGAAGATCGTGTCGTGGGCGACCACCGGTGTCGACCCGTCGATCATGGGCATCGGCCCGGTGACCGCCTCGCAGGCGGCGCTGAAGAAGGCCGGCTGGACGGTCAAGGATCTCGACCTCGTCGAGGCCAACGAGGCGTTCGCGGCGCAGGCGCTGGCGGTCGGCAAGGAGCTGGGCCTTGATCCGGCCAAACTCAACGTCAACGGCGGCGCCATCGCGCTCGGCCACCCGATCGGCGCCTCGGGCGCGCGGGTGCTGACCACCCTGCTGCACGAGATGAAGAAGCGCGACGCCAAGAAGGGCCTCGCCACGCTCTGCATCGGCGGCGGCATGGGCATCGCGATGTGCGTCGAGCGCGCCTGACGCGCCGCCGCTCCATCCCCGGAACCGACGACGCCCGCCCCGCGAGGGGCGGGCGTTTCCGTGTCAGCGTCCCGCCAACGCGCGCATGCCGGCGCGGGCGCCGTCGGCCAGCGCGCGCGTGAGATCGGCGGCCGGCCCGTCGCGACCCAGCGCGGCGGCTTGCCCCGACCACAGCGGCGAGAAATCACCGGATCCCTTGGCCTCGGCGGCGGCGCGCAGCGGCTGGATCGCCGACGTCGCGAGCGGGAACGCCGGCGCGTGCGGGCTGATCGGGCCCTGCTCGCGCATCACGCGGTTCAGCAGACCGCGCGCCGGCCGGCCGGTGAAGATGTTGGTCAGCGACGTCGCGTCGGCGGCGCCGGACTTGAGCGCGGCGCGATGCACCGCCGACGTGCCGGCCTCGTCGCAGAATAGATAGGCGGTGCCGATCTGGGCCGCGCTGGCGCCCAGCGCCAGCGCCGCGACCACGCCGCGCGCATCGGCGATGCCGCCGGCCGCGACCACGGGGACGTTCACCGCGTCGACGATCTGCGGCACCAGCGCCATCGTGCCGGGCTGGGCGGCCGTGTCGGTGGTGAGGAACATGCCGCGGTGGCCGCCGGCCTCGGCGCCCTGCGCGATGATGGCGTCGACGCCGCGGGCCTCGAGCCAGCGCGCCTCCTCGACCGTCGTCGCCGAGCTCATGGTCACGCAGCCCGCCGCCTTGACGCGCTCGAACAGACGCTGCTCCGGCAGCCCGAAATGGAAGCTCACGACGCGCGGCCGCAGCTCGACCATAAGGTCGCACGCGGCGGCATCGAACGGCGCGCGGCCGGGTCCCTCTGGGATGGTCGCGGGGTCGATGCCGAACTCGGCGTAGTACGCGCCGAGCGATTCGCGCCACGCCGCCTCGCGCGCGGGATCGGGCACCGGCGGCGTATGGACGAAGAAATTGACGTTGATCGGCCGGTCGGTGCGCTGGCGGATCACGCCGACGCCGGCCCGCGTCTGGTCGAGCGTCAGCGTGGCGCAGGCCAGCGAGCCCAGCCCGCCCACTTCCGACACGGCCGCGGCCAGCGCCGGCGGCCCGAAGCCGGCCATCGGCGCCTGGACGATCGGGTGCTCGATGCCGACGAGGTCGAGAAAGCGGCGGTCGGGCCACATGGCCGTGCCTCCCGTGAGGGTCGAAGGCGGCGAGCCTACGCCGGTGCTGGCCCCCTTGATAACCGATATTATGTGATCTGAAGCATCTGTTTCAGTGATATTTGGAGCGCGCCATGGACGCCGCCGACCTGCGCATATTCGAGACCGTCGCCCGCGCCGGGGCCATGAGCCGCGCCGCCGTCGAGCTGAACACGGTTCAGTCGAACGTGACCGCCCGTGTGCGGTCGCTGGAGGGCGAACTGGGCACGCCGCTGTTCACGCGCTCGCGCCGCGGCGTGGCGCTGACCGACGCCGGCCGCCGCCTGCTGCCCTACGCGGAGCGCCTGCGCACCATGCTGGTCGACGCCCGCCGCGCCGTGCGCGACGACGGCACCCCGACCGGGCCGCTGACCCTGGGCACGCTGGAGACAACGGCGGCGCTGCGTCTGGCGCGGCCGCTGGCGCGCTTCACGGCGCGCTGGCCGGACGTCGACCTCGCGCTGCGCGCCGGCACCACCGCCGAGCTGGTCGGCTCGACGCTGCGCCGCGACGTCGAGGGCGCGTTCGTGTGCGGGCCGGTCGACCATCCCGACCTCGTCGAGCGCGTCGTGTTCCGCGAGACGCTGGCCGTCGTCGGCGGCCCGGCCCTGCGGTCGATCGAGGCGCTGCGCGCCGGACGCGAGACGCGCATCGTGGTGCTGCGCGCGGGCTGCTCCTACCGGCAGCGGCTCGAGGACGTGCTGGCGCGCCGCGGCGTCGTCGCGACGCGGACGCTCGAGTTCGGCACCATCGAGGCGATGCTGGCCTGCGTCGCGGCCGGCATCGGCGTCACGCTGCTGCCGCGCGCGCTGGTGGCGGCGGGGACCGCCGGCGCCGGCGGCGCGCGCGGCCTGACGCTGCACGCCCTGCCGGCTGCCGACGCCGACGTGGCGACCGTGTTCATCCGTCGCCGCGACGCCGCGCCATCGCGCGCGCTCGACGCCTTCATCTCGATCGTCGGCGGTGCGCGCCATCCGACGTGAGGGCGCCGGCCGCGCGTGGACGGCGGTCGCGGGGGCCGGTACCATCGACACCGGATGGAGGCGCCGCGGGGAGCGATATGGCCTTCAGTCGTTGGATCCTCTCCGCCATCGTCGCTTTGTCGGTGATGGTGTCGGAGCTGTCGGCCGCGGCCCAGGCCTGCCCGTCGGAGCGCGAGATCCGGACGCTTGAACGGCGTAAGGACCAACTCGGCCTCTACTGCCGCGCCGTCCTGATGGAAGCCGGTGCCGATCGCGAATGCGCCAGGGCGCGCGCCACGCGGGACTATGGCGACGCCGACGCCTGCCACTACGCGGCGGAGAATCTCGTGTCGCACCTGCGTGACTGCGTGCGGCGCGGGGGGCCGTACACCGCCCACTGCGCGGCGCTGCAGGGCCGCGCCGAGGCCCGGCTGGCGGCCGCCGCCGCCGATCCGCTATGGCGCGGCACGCAGGAGCGCCGCGGCCGCCGCCACGCCGACTTGGCGCGCTGCCGGGTGGAATGCACGCGCCTCGACGCCGCGAGCGGACGATGGGAGACCGATTTTGCCTGCGTCGACCGTTGCGCGGACCCCGAGGACGACGATTGACCGCGGCGTGTGAACGGCCGTTTGCGACAACATGGATCGCGGACATTCGGCCCCGGCGGTGCGAAAAGCGGCGCGTCGAGGGGCCGACGCGCGGCTCCGGATCGGCTAGGGTGGCGGCGTCCGGCGGTGTCGAACGCCGCCGGCGCGCGCAGGGAGGGGACAATGGCAGGACGTGTGGCGCTCGTGACGGGCGGAACCCGCGGCATCGGCGCGGCGATCTCGCGCATGTTGAAGCTGCGGGGATACAACGTGGCCGCGAACTACGCCGGCAACGACGTGGCGGCGCAGACCTTCAAGGCCGAGACGGGGATCCCGGTCTACAAGTTCGATGTCGGCGATTTCGCCGCGGTGAGCGCCGCGGTGGCGCAGATCGAGAAGGAACTCGGTCCGATCGAGGTCGTTGTCAACAACGCCGGCATCACCCGAGACTCCACGATGCGGCGGCTGTCGCGCGACATGTGGGACCAGGTGATCGACACCAACCTCGGCAGCTGCTTCAACGTCTGCAAGGCGGTGTGGGACGGCATGAACGCGCGCGGCTTCGGGCGCATCGTCAACATCGGCTCGATCAACGGCCAGGGCGGCCAGTACGGCCAGGTGAACTACGCCGCCGCCAAGTCGGGCATCCACGGCTTCACCAAGGCGCTGGCCCAGGAGGGCGCCTCCAAGAACATCACCGTCAACGCCATCGCGCCGGGCTACACCGACACCGACATGGTCTCGGCCGTGCCGGCCGCGGTGCTCGAGAAGATCGTCGCCAAGATCCCGGTCGGGCGGCTGGGCAAGGCCGACGAGATCGCGCGCGGCGTGGTGTTCCTGGTCGCCGACGACGCCGGCTTCATCACCGGCTCGACGATCAGCATCAACGGCGGCCAGCACATGTACTAAGGCGCGCCGCGCATCCGCGACACCACTAGGGGCGGCCGGAAGGCCGCCCTTTTCCTTTGTCGGCGGCGCCGCGCGGCGCGATCTCGGACGGGCCGCGGGCCGGCGCCGGCGGATCCAACGGCGCCACCTCGCGGCGGGCCGCCGGCGCCGCGGCGGCCTTCGTCAGCAGGGTCGCCAGCTCCTGCGGCGCCGTCACCATCGCGTCGTGGCTGGTCGGCAGGTCGAACCAGCGCCAGTCCGGATTCGCCCTCACGACGCCGCGGTAGGTGCCGTGCGGCATCATCGCCGGCCGGGTGCAGGCGATGTAGTCGCCGGGCACGCCGTTGCCGACCGGGTTGGTGAGGAACAGCGGCTGGTCGAACGTGTTCAGCGGATGCGGCCGCAGGTTCCGCTGCACCCAGGCCAGCAGCGCGCGGTCGGCGATGCCGAAGGTGCTCCCGGGCACCGGCAGGATCCCGGCCTTGCGCTGCGCCGTGCTGGCGGCGCGTTCGTCCAGTTCGTAGAGGTTGGCGCCGCTCAGGCTGACGCCGTTCTCGGGGATCACGGCGTCGAGGTAGACCAGCCGGCGCAGCAGCTGTGGCACGCGGTCGGCGACGCCGCTGATCACCGCGCCGGCGTAGCTGTGTCCGACCAGCACGACGTCGCGCAGATCGTGGGCGTAGAGCAGCTGCACGATCTCGTCGATATGGGTGTCGAGCGTGATGTGCGGGCCGATCTCGGCGGTGCGCTCGCCGCAGCCAGAGAGCGTCGGCGCGTAGGACCAGTGCCCGCGCGCCGCCAGCAGCGGCGTCAGCCGCTGCCAGCACCACGCGCCATGCCAGGCGCCGTGCACCAGCACGAACGGCGGGGACGCGTCAGCCTTGGCCGCGCCGCCGCCGGCGAGGGCGGCGAGCGCGGTTCCGAGCACCGCGCGGCGGTGGAGCGGGGGCGCGTTCATGGTCGGACCGTCAACGCGAGCGTAGCAACGGCGCTCCCGCCGCCGCACCCATTTTGTTTCGCCACCACCGCGCCGGCCGCCCTGAAACCGCCGCTTTCAACCGGCGCCGCCGGCCCGCCGCGCCATGCCGCCGAGCACGTCGGCGGCGATCTCCAGCCGCGTGCGGCCGCGCGCCATCGCCTCCGGGATCTGGCCGTCCAGCAGCAGCGTCGCCAGCCCGTGGGCGCAGGCCCAGGCGCCGATCGTGGCCTCGACGGCGCGCTCCGCGCCGTGGGCGCGGCCGGCCTCGGCCCGCAACCCGCCGAGGCTGGCCATCGCGGCGGCGAGCAGGTCGGGCGTGGCGTCCTTGCCGAGCAGGCCCGAGAACATCAGGCGGAAGGTCGCCGGCTGGTCGAGCGCGAACGCGATGTAGGCCACGCCGGTGGCGCGCAGCCGCTCGTCCGGCGTGGCCGCCGCGGCGGCGGCGCGGGTGCGCCGCGCCAGCTCGCGGAAACCGTCGGCCGCCAGCGCCGCGAGCAGCGCCTCGCGCGAGGCGAAGTGGCGCGACGGCGCGTTGTGCGACACGCCGAGCCGGCGGGCGATCTCGCGCAGGCTGAGACCCGCCGGCCCGCGCGCGTCGAGCGCCGCCTTGGCGGCCTCGAGAATCGCCGCCCGCAGATCGCCGTGGTGGTAGGCGGCCGCCGGCTTGGCGGCGGCGGGGACGGGCGGGCTGGGCGCTCCGCCGCGCCGGGTGGATGTTGGCATTGACAACATTACTCCGGGCATCTAAGTTGACAGTGACAACATTAGCTGCCGGTGCCGCTACCCGCAACCCCGGGCGGCGCCGGGGACGCCAGGAGAACCGCGATGGACATCCAGCCCTTTCTCGACGCCTCCGCGGCGACGCGGATCCATCTCGTGGCGGCGGTCGCCGCCTTCGGACTGGGCGCGTGGGTCCTGTCGCGGCCGAAGGGAACGCCGGTCCATCGCGCGTTGGGCCGGGTGTGGATGGGGCTCATGGTGGTCGCGGCGCTGAGCTCGTTCCTCATCGCGGCGACGCTGGTGCCGGTGATCGGCCGCTTCGGCATCATCCACGGATTGTCGGTGCTGGTGCTGGCGATGGTCGTGCTGGCGATCCGCGCGGCGCGCGCCGGCCGTATCCGCGGCCACCGCTACTACGTGCTGGGCCTGTACGCCGGAGCCATCCTCGGCGCCGGGGCGGGGGCGTTGGCGCCCGGCCGCCTGATCTCGCGCATGCTCGGCTACGCCTGAGCGGCGCGCGGACGCGGGTGGACCGCGCCGCCGAAGCGACGCACCTTCGCTCTCCACGACGCGCCGGCCGGCATCCCCCCGCCGGCGCCGCGATATCATGGAGGCACGGTGATGACGGATGGAGTCCTGGTCGAGTACGACGCGGCGGCCCCGGAGGCGCGCGCGGTGTTCGAGGAGATCGCCCGGGCGCGCGGCATCGATCCGCGCGCGGTCAACAATTTCTGGAAGGCGATGGCGCGCCATCCCGGGCAGATGCGCCGGATGTGGTCGAACATGACGTCCGTGATGGGGCCGGGCGCGCTCGATCCGCTCGTGAAGGAGATGGTCTACCTCGCGGTGTCCGTGACCAACGATTGCGCCTACTGCGTCGCCTCGCACACGGCGCAGGCGCGCCGGAAGGGGATGAGCGAGGCGATGTTCGGTGAATTGATGGCGGTCGTCGGGCTGGCCAACGAGACGAACCGCCTCGCCAGCGGCTACCGCGTGCCGGTCGACGACATTTTCATGACGCCTTGACGCGCGCCCCGCCGAATCGCGGGGGATGCCGGGCCGCGTTGGCCCGTAAGGCTTATCAAGGCGGGGCGGAAACCCCGCCGATCCGGACAGGAACCCCGCACCATGACCCGTCACATCGCCATTCCGCGCGTCGCCTTGCTGGGCGCGCTGCTCGCCGCCGGCCTGTCGGCCGCCGCGGCCGCCGAACCCGCCGAGGGCGGCGTCGGTACGCCGCGCATCGACCAGCGCCAGGTCAACCAGGAGCGCCGCATCGACGCCGGCACGCTCGACGGGTCCCTGACCGAGGCCGAGCAGCGCCGGCTCGACCGCGGCCAGGCGCGGGTCGCCGGCGCCGAGGCCAGGGCGAAGCACGACGGCGAGGTGACCGCCGCCGAGCGCGCCCGTCTGACGGCGATGCAGCGTCACCAGAGCGGCGCGATCTACCGCCAGCGCCACGACGGCCAGGGCAGCGTCGCGGGCGGCGGGACGCCGCATCCCGCCGGCATCAACGCGCATCAGCGCCACCAGCAGGCGCGCATCTACGCCGGCGCCCGCGACGGCTCGCTGACCCCGGCCGAGTTCCGGCGGCTGGAAGGTGGCCAGGCCCGCGTCGCGACGGTCGAGCGCCGCGCCCGCGCCGACGGCGAGGTGACGGCGGCGGAGCGCGGCCGCATCCGCGGCATGCAGGCCCATCAGAGCCGCGCGATCCACACGGCGCGCCACAACGGCCGCGCCCGGTAGCGACGCCGCCGCCGGCCGCGCCGGCGACACGGAGACGGGGGCGACGGTCCAGGGAAACCCGGGCCGTCGCCCTTTTCGCGTCCCGCCGTGGCGTCCGCGCCCGCCTTGCGGAACGCGCGCGCCGCCGGCGCGTCGGGCGCGGGCGGCGCGATTGACGGCCGGCCGCGCCGACGCGTAGCCTTCGCGCGCGAACGCCCGGCAAGAGGCGTCGCGGTGGGAGACGCCGGGCTCGGCCCGCGTCGCAGTCGACGACCGACGCCACCGCCGGGGTTCCGCCACGGGACGCGCCGGCGCGGCGCGGCCACGCGAGCGGAGGGACGCCAAGCGATGCAGGCCTATATCGCGCGCCGCCTGCTTGCGTTGATTCCGACGCTGTTCTTCGCCAGCGTCATCGTGTTCGTGACCGTGCGCCTGATCCCCGGCGACATCATCGACCTGATGATGAGCCAGAACGACATCGCCGCCGGCAAGAAGGACCGCCTCGCGCTCGAGGCCGCGCTGGGCCTCGATCAGCCCATGCACCTGCAGTACTTCCGCTGGGTCGGCGCCATCCTGTTCTCCGGCGACATGGGCCGGTCGCTGTGGCAGAACACGCCCGTCACCGAGCAGATCCTGCAGCGCCTGCCCGTGACCTTCGAGCTGGGCCTGCTGTCGCTGCTGGTCGCGCTGACCGTGGCGATCCCGATCGGCGTGTTCTCGGCGGTGCGCCAGGACACCGGCGGCGACTATCTGGCGCGGTCGTTCTCCATCCTCATGCTGGCGGTCCCGAGTTTCTGGCTGGGCACCCTGGTGATGGTGTTCCCGTCGATCTGGTGGGGCTGGTCGCCGGAGATCAAGTTCGCGAAGTTCACCGACGACCCGCTGCGCAACCTCTCGCAGATGCTGGTGCCGTCGATCATCCTCGGCTGCTCGCTGTCGGCGGTGACCATGCGCCTGACGCGCACGATGATGCTGGAGGTGCTGCGGCAGGACTACGTGCGCACCGCCTGGGCCAAGGGCCTCAACGAGCCGCTGGTCGTGATGCGCCACGCCCTGCGCAACGCCATGATCCCCGTCGTCACGCTGATCGGCCTGCAGGCGCCGATCCTGATCGGCGGCGCCGTCATCATGGAGCAGATCTTCGTGATCCCGGGGATGGGGCTGCTGCTGCTGGAGGCGGTCAGCGCGCGGGACTACCCGATCATCACCGGCGTGTTCCTGATCGTCGGCGTCGCCGTGATGGTGATCAACCTCGTCGTCGACCTCAGCTACGGACTTCTCGATCCGAAGGTGCGCTACAGATGACCGCGGTCGCCGACAGCCTCGACGCCGCGGCGCCGGCGCGCCGCCGCGGCCCCTTCATGGCGTTCGTCGTCCGCCTGGTGCGGGAGAAGCCGCTGGGCGCGATCGGCGGCGTCGTGTGCGTGCTGTTCCTGTTCTGCGGGATCTTCGCCGACGTGCTGGCGCCGTACGGGTTCAACCAGCCCAACATGCTGCACCGGCTGAAGCCGCCAAGCCTCGCCTTCCCGTTCGGCACCGACAACCTCGGCCGCGACATGCTCTCGCGCTGCCTCTACGGGGCGCAGCTCTCGGTCATCATCGGCTTCGGCGCCGCCGGCCTCGCCACCGTCATCTCGATCGTGCTGGGCATCCTCACGGGGTACCTTGGCGGCAAGTTCGACATGGTCACGCAGCGCTTCGTCGACGCCTGGATGAGCTTCCCCGAGCTGATCATCCTGATCGTCGTCGTCTCGGTGGTCGGGCCGGGCATGCCGCAGATCATCGTCGTGCTGGGTCTGGCGCTGGGCATCGCCGGCTCTCGCATCGTGCGCGGCGCCGTCGTCTCGGTGCGCGAGAACATGTACGTGCACGCCGCGCAGTCGACCGGCGCGCGCACCTTCCGCATCCTGCTGCGCCACGTGCTGCCCAACGTCATGGCGCCGGTGATCGTGCTGTTCACCAACCGCGTCGGCGCCGTGATCCTGGCCGAGTCCGGCCTGTCGTTCCTCGGTTTCGGGGTGCCGCCGCCGGCGCCGACCTGGGGCGGCATGCTGTCCGGGTCGGGCCGCGCCTACATGTACCAGGGGCCGTGGCTGGCGATGGCGCCGGGCCTGTGCCTGACGGTGGTGGTCTACGCCATCGCGATGTTCGGCGACGCGCTGCGCGATCTGCTCGATCCGCGCATGCGCGGCAGCCGCTAGACGAAGGACGGGACGACGAGCGCCGCGACGACGGCGCCGGAGCAGGGGAGGACACGATGATCGCATTCAGGAACGCCGCGCTGGGCGCCGCGCTTGGAGTCACGGCGGCGATGGCCGCGCCGGCGCAGGCGCAGGAGGCGCCGAAATACGGCGGCACGCTGGAGATCGGCACGGTCTACGTGACGCTGTCGGCCCTGTCGTTCGATCCGCACGACTGGAACTGGAAGCTCAACCACGACACCGGCCACTACCTCGAGCAGCTCTTCGTCGGCGACCTGTCGAAGGCGCGCCGCAACGGCGGCAAGCACCCGTTCGTGGCGGACGGCTACCTCGCGTCGGACGCCATCAAGGGCGAGCTGGCCGAGAGCTGGTCGTGGAAGGAGAATCCGCTGCGGGTCGAGATCAAGCTGCGCAAGGGCGTGATGTTCCCGGCCAAACCCGGCGTCATGAAGAGCCGCGAGCTGACCTCGGAGGACGTGGCCTACACCTTCAGGCGGCTGATCAGCAGCCCGAAGCAGCAGAAGGGCTATTTCGACCACGTCGAGAAGGTCGAGACGCCCGACAGCCACACCGTCGTCTTCCACATGAAGTACTTCCACGCCGAATGGGACTACCGCTTCGGCTGGGGCTACTACTCGCCGATCTACGCCAAGGAGATGGTCGACGCCGGCGCCACCAACTGGAAGAACGCCGTCGGCACCGGGCCGTTCCAGCTCGCCGACTTCGTGCAGGGCAACTCGAACACCTACACCAAGAACCCGGTCTACTGGGGCAAGGAGACGGTCGGCGGCAAGGAGTACCAGCTGCCGTTCGTCGACAAGGTGGTGTACCGGACGATCAAGGACGAGGCGACGTGGATCACGGCGCTGCGCACCGGCAAGCTCGACATCCTCGAGGCGATCCGCTGGCAGAACGTCGAGAGCCTCAAGAAGAGCGCGCCGCAGCTGCAGTGGAACAAGTGGCTCAACCAGTCCGGCACGTTCATGGCGATGCGCATGGACGTCGACGGCCCGTTCAAGGACGTCCGCGTGCGCCGCGCGCTCAACATGGCGGTCAACAAGCAGGAGGTCGTCAAGGCCTACTACAACGGCGAGGCCGAGCTGTTCGCCTATCCGCAGCACCCCGACTACGGTCCGTACTTCGAGACGCTCGACCAGATGCCGGCGTCGGTGAAGGAGCTGTTCACCTACGATCCGGCCAAGGCGAAGAAGCTGCTGGCCGAGGCGGGGTACCCGAAGGGCTTCACCACCAAGGTCCAGGTCTGCGCCTGCAACCCCGACCACATGGACCTGCTGCCGCTGATCGCCGCCTACTACGAGCAGATCGGCGTCAAGCTCGAGATCCAGCCCATGGAGTACGGCGCGTTCCTCAGCGCCATGAGCTCGCGCACCCACGCGCCGGCCTATTTCATGAACTCCGGCCACGTCAATCCGACGCGCACGATCCACAAGAGCTTCATCACCGGCGAGCTGTGGAATCCGGCGGGCTTCTCCGATCCGAAGTACGACGCCAAGATGGACCAGGTGTTCCGCAGCAAGGACGAGGCGGACCGCATCAAGCTGCTGCGCGAGCTGACGCGCGAGATCGTCGACCAGGCGCCCTACGTGTGGATGCCGATCCCGTACGTCTACACGGCGTGGTGGCCGTGGGTGAAGAACTACGGCGGCGAGCTGCGCGTCGGCGCGGTGCGTCCCGGCCCGATCTACGCCCGCATCTGGGTCGACCAGGACATGAAGAAGAAGATGGGATTCTGACGCCGGCCCGCGCGTCGCGGGACCGGCCACCGGCTCTGGAGGGAACGGCCATGGCGTACGATATCGTGATCCGCGGCGGCGAGATCGTCGACGGCACCGGCGCGGAGCCGGTGCGCGGCGACATCGGGATCGAGGGCGGCGTCGTCACCGCCGTCGGCGCGGTCGAGGGCCGCGGCCGGCGCGAGATCGACGCCGAGGGTATGACGGTCACGCCGGGCTTCATCGACATCCACACCCATCTCGACGCGCAGATCGGGTGGGACCCCGACTGCACGCCGGTGAGCTGGCACGGCGTCACCACGGCGCTGCTGGGCAATTGCGGAGTCACCTTCGCGCCGGTGCGGCCGGCCGACAAGGAACTGCTCGCCGGCATGATGGAGACCGTCGAGGACATCCCGCGCCAGGCGATCCTGTCGGGCCTGCCGTGGAGCTGGGAGGACTACGGCGGCTATCTCGACGCCGTCGAGGCGCTCCGGCCGGGCATCAACATCGCCGGCCTGGTCGGCCACAGCGCCGTGCGCTTCTACGTCATGGGCGACCGCGCCGTCGAGGAGGCGGCGACCGAGGACGACATGCGGCGCATGGTCGACGTGGTCGCCCGCTCGATCGACGCCGGCGCGGCCGGCTTCTCGATCAACCGCTTCGCCGAGCACAAGCTGCCGGACGGCCGCGCCATCCCCGGCACCTTCGCCGATCCGGCGGAGATCATCGAGATCGCCAAGGTGGTGGCGCCGCGCGGCGCGCTGGTCCAGGCGGTCGGCGCCGACCTCGCGCTGCTGGGCGACATCGCGGATTCCGCCAAGGGCCGCGTGCTGTGCAGCTACGGCGCCGGCGGCGGCGACGTCGCGCTGGCCGGCCGGCGGCGCGACGCGCTCGAGACGCTGTGCGAGGGCCGCGACATCACCGCCATCACGCAGGTGCGCGGTTCGGGCATGATCTACGGCCTGCAGGCCTCGCTGCCCGTGCGCGGCGCGACGTGGTCGCGTCTACGGCGCATGCCGACGCTGGCGGACAAGGTCGCCGCGCTGGGCGACCCGGATATCCACGCCGCGCTGATGGCGGAGGTCCGCGAGAACGGCTTCAAGCAGAACCTCGGCACGCCGGTCGAGAAGGTGTTCTACCTCGGCGCCGGCGCGTCGCCCGACTACACCGGCGCGGAGGAGCTGAACCTCGTCGCCATGGCGCGGGCGCGCGGCGAGCACTGGGCCGAGACGTTCCTGCGGCTGTCGCGCGAGACCGGCGGCCGGGCGCTGTTCACGCTACGGATGTTCAACCCCGACATCGACGCGCTGGCCCACATGTTCCGCAGCGACCGCTGCTTCCCCAGCCTCGGCGACGCCGGCGCGCACGTCTCGCAGGTGATGGACGCCGGCTGGGCGACGTTCATGCTGTCGTACTGGGTGCGCGAGCGGCGCTTCTTCTCGATGGGCCAGGCGGTCAGGCGCATGACCTCGATGCCGGCGCGAGTCATGGGGCTGCGCGACCGCGGCGTGCTGGCGCCGGGCATGCGCGCCGACGTCAACGTGTTCGACGCGGCGACGGTCGCCGAACTCCAGCCCGAGCTGGTCAACGACTTCCCCGGCGGCGCGCCGCGCTTCGTCCAGCGCGCCACGGGCTACAAGGCCACCATCGTCAACGGCGCGGTCAACGTGCTCGACGGCGCGTTCACCGGCGCGCGCGCGGGCGCCGTGCTGCGGCACGCCGCGTGAGCGCGCGGTCCGGGATCGCAGGGGAGGGACGCATGCGCATCGCTATCGGACGGACCAAGGGAGCGCTGCTGGCCGGCGCCTTGGCGCTGGGAATCGGCGCCTCGGCCGGCGGGGCCGCGGCGCAGGCGCCGGAGGCGCCGAAATACGGCGGCACGCTGGAGATCGGCACCGTCTACGTGACGCTGTCGGCGCTGTCGTGGGATCCGGCGGACTGGAACTGGAAATCCAACCACGACAGCGGCGCGATGTACGAGCAGCTGTTCGCCGGCGACCTGTCGAAGAGCGTCAAGGCCGGCGGCAAGCACGCGTTCATCCTCGACGCGCACCTGCCGTCGGACGCCATCCGCGGCGAGCTGGCCGAGACCTGGGCGTGGAAGAAGGACCCGCTGCGCGTCGAGATCCAGCTGCGCAAAGGCGTGATGTTCCCCGAGAAGCCCGGCGTCATGAAGAGCCGCGAACTGGTCGCCGACGACGTCGTGCACAGCTACACGCGGCTTGCGACCAGCCCGAAGAAGCTGCTGGGCTATTTCGACCACATCGAGAAGGTCGAGGCGACCGGCACGCACACCGTGGTCTTCACCTTCAAGCACCACTTCGCCGAGTGGGACTACCGCTTCGGCTGGGGCTACTACTCCGGCATCTACCCGAAGGAGGTGTCCGACGCCGGCGCCGGCGAACTGGAAGAACGCCAACGGCACCGGCCCGTTCATGCTGACCGATTTCGTGTCCGGCAACTCGAACACCTACACCAAGAACCCGGTGTACTGGGACAAGGAGAGGATCGGCGGCAAGGAGTACAAGCTGCCGTTCCTCGACAAGGTCGTCTATCGCACGATCAAGGACGAGGCGACCTCGATCGCCTCGCTGCGCACCGGCAAGCTCGACATCCTCGAAGCCATCCGCTGGCAGAACGTCGAGAGCCTCAAGAAGAGCGCGCCGGCGCTGAGATGGAACCGCTGGCTGGCGCAGTCCGGCACGTTCATGGCGATGCGCGTCGACGTCGACGGCCCGTTCAAGGACGTCCGCGTGCGCCGCGCGCTCAACATGGCGGTCAACAAGAAGGAGATCGTCTCGGCCTACTACAACGGCAACGCCGAGCTGTTCGCCTATCCCCAGCATCCCGACTACGGCGGCTATTTCGAGCCGCTGGAGAAGATGCCGGCGTCGGTGAAGGAGCTGTTCACCTACGATCCGGCCAAGGCGAAGAAGCTGCTGGCCGAGGCCGGCTTCCCGAAGGGCTTCACCACGAAGGTCCAGGTCTGCTCGTGCAGCCCCGACCACATGGACCTGCTGCCGCTGGTCGCGGCGTACCTGGAGCAGGTCGGCGTCAAGCTCGAGATCCAGCCGATGGAGTACGCGGCGTTCCTGTCGGCGATGACGACGCGGACGATGACGCCGGCCTACTTCATGAACAACGGCCACACCAACCCGACCACGACGATCCGCAAGAGCTTCGTCACAAAGCAGACCTGGAACCCGTCGGGCTGGTCCGACCCCGAGTACGACAAGCGCATGGACGCGGCCTACCGGGAGCCGGACGAGGAGAAGCGGATGGAGACGCTGCGCGAGCTGACGCGCGAGATCCTCGACAAGGCGCCGTACATCTGGCTGCCGACGCCGTACGTCTACACCGCGTGGTGGCCGTGGGTGAAAAATTACAACGGCGAGCTGCGCGTCGGCGCGGTGCGCCCCGGTCCGGTCTACGCCCGCATCTGGGTCGACCAGGAGATGAAGAAGAAGATGGGCTTCTGATGCCCGCCCCGGTGGACCCCCCCCCCCCCCCCCCCCCCCCCCCCCCCCCCCCCCCCCCCCCCCGCGCGCCGCGCCCGATGACAGCGCCGCTTCTCCAGGTCCGCGACCTCGTCACGCGCTTCCGCACCGAGCGCGGATCGGTCGCCGCGGTCGACCGCGTCTCGTTCGACGTCGGCGTCGGCGAGACGGTGGCGATCGTGGGCGAGTCCGGCTCGGGCAAGAGCGTGACGGCGCTGTCGATCCTGCGACTGATCCCCGATCCGCCGGGCCGGATCGAATCCGGCGAGGTGCTGTTCGACGGCGTCGACCTGCTCAAGCTCACCGAGCCGGAGATCCGCGCCATCCGCGGCGACCGCATCGCCATGATCTTCCAGGAACCGATGTCGTCGCTGAACCCGGCGCTGACCGTCGGCATGCAGGTCGCGGAGCCGGTCCAGCTCCACCGCCAGGTCAGCTGGGCGGCGGCGCTCGAGAAGGCCAAGGAGATGCTGGGCCGCGTGCGGATTCCCGACGCCGCCAGCCGCCTGAACTCCTATCCGCACCAGTACTCCGGCGGCATGCGGCAGCGCGTCATGATCGCGATGGCGCTCGCGTGCGAGCCGAGGCTGATCATCGCCGACGAGCCGACCACCGCGCTGGACGTCACGGTGCAGGCGCAGATCCTCGACCTGCTCAAGAGCCAGGCCGTCGACCGCGGGACGTCGCTGATCCTGATCACCCACGACCTCGGCGTCGTCGCGCGCTACGCCGACCGCGTCATCGTCATGTACGGCGGCCGCGTGGTCGAGGCCGCGCCTGCGCGCATCCTCTACAAGTCGCCGCGCCATCCCTACACCCGCGGCCTGATGGCCTCGGTGCCGCGGCTGGACGGCGACACCAGCCGGCCGCTGGTGCCGATCGAGGGCCAGCCGCCCAACCTCGCCGCGCTGCCGCCGGGTTGCGCCTTCGCGCCGCGCTGCGGCCTGGCCACCGATCGCTGCCGGGCCGAGAAGCCGGAGCTCGAGGCGGTCGGGCCCGGCCATTCCAAGGCCTGCTTCGTCGATGCCTGACACCGCCGCGCCCGCCGCCCCGCCGACCGCCGCCGCGCCCGCCGGCGACGAGATTCTGCGCGTCGAGGATCTCAAGGTCCATTTCCCGGTCATGAAGGGCGTCGTCTTCCAGACGCAGGTCGCGACCGTGAAGGCCGTCGACGGCGTCTCGTTCACGCTCAAGCGCGGCGAGACGCTGGGGCTGGTCGGCGAGAGCGGTTGCGGCAAGTCGACCACCGGCCTCGCCATCCTGCGCATGCTCAAGCCGACCGCCGGCCGCATCGTGCTGGAAGGCGAGGACATCACGGACCACGACGAGGCGCGCATGCGCCCGATCCGCCGCCGCATGCAGATGGTCTACCAGGACCCCTACGGCTCGCTGAACCCGCGCATGCGCGTCTGCGACATCGTCGGCGAACCGCTGGTGGTGCACGGGCTGGCCGGCGACCGGGCGGTCTACCGCGAGCGCGTCGCGGAGCTGCTCGACATCGTCGGCCTGCTGCCGGACATGTCCGACCGCTACCCGCACGAGTTCTCCGGCGGCCAGCGCCAGCGCATCGGCATCGCCCGCGCACTGGCGATGAACCCCCGGCTGGTGATCTGCGACGAGCCGGTCTCGGCGCTCGACGTGTCGATCCAGGCGCAGGTCGTGAACCTGTTCATGGATCTGCAGGCGCGGCTCGGCCTGACCTACGTGTTCATCGCCCACGACCTGTCGGTGGTGCGACACATCTCGGACCGCGTCGCGGTGATGTATCTCGGCCGCATCGTCGAGGTCGCCACCCGCGACGCGCTGTACCGCGATCCGCGGCATCCCTACACGCGCGCTGCTGGCCGCGATCCCGATCCCCGATCCCGAGCTCGAGGCGTCGCGCCCGCGGACGGTGATCTCCGGCGAGGTGCCCAGCGCGCTGCGGCCGCCGCCGGGCTGCGGCTTCAACACGCGCTGCCCGCACGCCGGGCCGCGCTGCCGCGAGGTCGAGCCGGTCCTGCGCGACCTCGGCGACGGACGCGCGGTCTCCTGCCACATGCACGACGGCGGCACCGGCGCCTGAGCGCCGTGCCGGGAGGAGCGACCATGGCCACGTTCACCTCGGACGGTCTCGATCTCGCCTACGAGGACGTCGGCCCGCGCGACGCGCGCCGCAGCGTCGTGCTGGCGCACGGCTTCTCGTCGAACCGCTACGAGAACTGGAAGCGCATGGGCTGGTACGACGCGTTCGAGCGCAAGGGCATGCGCTGCGTCGCGCTCGACTTCCGCGGCCACGGCCAGAGCGCCAAGCCGCACGATCCCGCGCTCTACGACCGCCGCGCCATGGCCGGCGACATCGTGGCGCTGATGGACCATCTCGCGATCGAGCGCGCCGCGCTGATCGGCTTCTCGATGGGCTCGCACCTGTCGCTGACGGCGGCGCTGTCGCATGGCGGCCGCTTCCGCGACCTCGTGCTCGGCGGCGTCGGCGGCAGGATGCTGGAGCCGCAACCGTCCGACGGGCGCATGGCGGCGGCGATGGAGGCGGCCGATCCCGCCACCATCGAGGACCCGATGATGCGCAGCTTCCGGCACTTCGCCGACGAGCAGAAGGAGGACCGGCTGGCGCTGGCCGCCTGTTCGCGCGGCGCCCGCATGGAGATCGACCGCGCCGCGCTGGGCGCGCTCGCCGTGCCTACCTTGGTGATCGCCGGCGCCCGCGACGCGCTGGCCGGCGCGCCGCAGGGCCTGGCCTCGGCCATCCCCGGCGCCAAGGCCGTGGTCGTGCCGGGCTGCGACCATTTCTCGATCATCGCCCACGCGCTGTTCAAGGCCACCGTGTTCGACTTCCTCGACGGGTATCTGGACTGACGGACGCGGTCGCGCCCGGCAGTGGCGGCGCGCACCACGCGCACGTAGACATCGCGCACGACCGCTCCCCACGTCATCCTGAGCGCAGCGCCGCAGGCGCGCAGTCGACGGATCTTGTCGGTCCGCGCACCGCGGAAGGATTCTTCGACCACGGCGCTACGCGCCTCCGCTCGGAATGACGGGAGAAGCACCGCGCGGCCGGATCACGGCCGTGGTGTCCTACCGCTCCTCCTCCGCCAACGCCGCCAGCAGCGCGCGCGTCGCGGCCAGGGCGCGGCGGGCGCGCTCGACGGCGGGGACGGTCTTCGCCAGCGCCAGCGTGGGAATCTCCAGACTGAGCGGGATGTCCGGCGGCAGGGCCCGCAGCATACCGCGCAGGTCGAGCCCGCCCTCGCCGGGGAACAGTCGCTCGGCGCGGGCCTGTCGCAGGATCTCGTCGGTGTCGGTCGGCCGCTCGGCCGGCGCGTCGCAGAGCTGGGCGTAGCGGAGGCGCCCGGGTGGCACGGCGCGGATGTCGTCGGGCGTGCCCGCCGAGCGGTCCCAGTGGATGGCGTCGACCAGCACGCCGCCATTGGCGCGGCCGGCGGCGGCGACGATGCGCGCGGCCTGCGGCACGGAGCGCGCGTCGGTCCACGGCATCGGCTCGAGATCGGCGGTCAGCTCGAAGCGCGCCGCCAGCTCGCAGATGGCGGCGAAATTGTCGATCAGCCGCGCCTCGTCCGGATCGTTGCCGGCCACCAGCGCGTGCTTCGCGCCGAGCCGCGCGCCGGCGTCGAAGGCGGCGGCGTAGTCCTGCACGCGGGTGTGCGGGCGCAGCCGGAAGATCTCGATGTCGAGGACCTTCACCCCGGTGTCGACCAGCCGTTGGGCGACCTCGCGCGCCATCGCGGTGTCGCCGATCATCGGATGCAGCGTGTCGTCGGGGGTCGCCGGGATCAGGCGCAGGCCGACATGGCTGAAGCCGGCCGCCGCCGCGCACGCCACCTGGTCCGGCGGTCGCAGCTCCAGCACCGTCAGCGCCGCCAATCCGATGGGACGCGCCATCGCCGATCCTCCCGTTGCCGCCGCCGCGCCGTCGCGCGAAGCCGCCGAGGCGGTATCGATACCGCGTTCCGCGCCGTCGCGCACCGCGGCGTGCGCGGACCCGCGCCGGAGCGGTCGACCTCGCGGTGGCGTCCGCCCTGGGATCGGGCCGCCGTGCCGGCGGACGGAGGACTGGGTGGTCGCCGTCGGTATCAACGATCTCGACCACACGATCCCGCTGTGCTCGCGCATCGAGGAGACGCGCGCCTTCTACCGCGACGTCATGGGCTTTGCGGTCGAGCTGGACACGCCGACCTGGGTGAGCTTCCGCGTCGGATCGAGCCTGCTCACGTTGCGCCCGCGCGGACCTTGGGCCGCCTGGCACGACGGCGCCGCCGTGCCGGACGCCGCCTCGGTGCAGCTCGCGTTCCGGGTGGCGCCGCCGGCCATCGACGCTTGGCACGCCGAACTGGTCGCCAAGGGCGTGCCGATCGTCAGGCCGCCGATCGAGATCGCGTCGTGTCGGCACCGCGCGATGTTCTTCCGCGATCCCGAGGACAACGTCATCGAACGCCACGCCGGGATCTGACAGCGCCGGACGCGGCCGCGCGCGGTCGTGCTAAGGTGCCGGCAGGCGTCCATCGGCGATGGGGTTTGAAATGACGTACGACGAGTTCGCGGTCCTCGACGCGATCCGCGGCTTCGGCCCGCGCGCGCGCGTTCCGCGCAAATCCATCATCGACAAGACCCACCTGTCGGCCGACCGGGTCGAGAAGGCGCTGAAGGGGCTCGACGACAGCGGCCACGTCGTGCTCGACGGCGACATCGCCAGGACGACGTCGGAGGGCACGACCTTCGACACCTGAGCGGGCCCCGGCCTCCGCCGGCGGCGGCGAATCAACGGGCGTGTGCCGCATTGCACACGCGCGGGGCCGGGTCGGTGACAGAGTCCGCCCATCGGGAGGGCCCGACACCGAGGGGATGGACATGACGATCACCGGCGCACGGAGCGCATCGATGCGCGCCACGATGGACGAACTGGCCGATTCGGGCCGGTGCATCGATTTCTGGGACGTCGAGACGGGCTTGCGCGCCCGCGGCTACTCCGCCGACGGCGCGCGGCACGCGACGCTCGACGCGGCGGCCCGTCACGCATTGAACGCGCGCTGCGCCAGCGCCCGGGTCCGCACCCTCGGATCTCTGAAGAACCACCCCGCCCGTCTGGATTCCTGCGCTCTGTACAGGAAGCGCCCATAGCGCCGCGGCGCCATCGAGATCCAGGGGCGGGCCCGGCCGCGCGGACGCACTGCGCGTCAGCGGCCTCGCGCCGGCCCGGCGCAAGGGCGCGCCGATTCGCCTGCCCTTGGAGGCTTTGCGGGGTGGAGTCCCATTGCTGCCAGCCTCTCGTTCCGTCCCGCCCCCCGGGCGTCGATCCGAAGGAAGGCCGCATGCCGTCGATCTTGAAGTTCCTTCGCGCCTACCACGCGGTCCTCGCGATACTCGTCGTTCTGGCCTACGCCACCGGCGAGACCGGCCGGATACACGCTTGGCTTGGCTATGGGGTGGCCGGCGCGATCGTGTTGCGGCTCGTCGCGGCGGCGACGGGGCTGCGTCACCTTGGACTGTCTCGCTTCTATCCGATCTTCGACGGCCTCAAGCTCGGCAACGCGATGACCCACCCGGCGATCAGCCGCACGCTGCTCGCGGCCATCGCGGCCTGCCTGATCGGAGTGACCGCGAGCGGGATCGCGATGGACCGCGGGCGGGCGATCGGCGTGGCCACGATCAACGCGCCCGCGCCGCCCGAGGCCGGCGGAGGCGAACGTGGATCGAGCGGCTCCGGGCGCCGCCGCGATGCGGATCGGGGTGGCGGGGTTCTCGACGAGCTGCACGAGTGGTTCGCGAATCTGCTGGTGCTCCTGGTCGGCGCGCACGTCGCCTATCTGCTTCTATTCAAGCGCCCTCTCGCCCGCTTCATGCTGTTCATCGACAAGCCGCGCTCGTAGCCGCCTACGCGAGACCGGCCCGTTCGCGCGTCCTCTCACCAGCTCCCGCCGTGGTGCTGCACCAGCGCGCGCCAGAGCTGGTCGCGCTCGGCGCCGAAGCCGTCGGTCGAGCTGTTCGCCTCGCGCTGCGCCGCCGTGATCACCAGCGCCAGCCGTAGCTGCGGATCGACGAAGATCGACTGCCCGAACACGCCCAGCAGGGCGAAGCGCCGGACCTTCGTGGGGTACGTCCAGAACTGGTAGCCGTACCCGAAGTAGGGCGTCGCGGTCCGGGGTGCGAAGGCGGCGGGATGCCGGGTGAAATCAGTCGCCTCCCGCAGGTAGTCGCGCGGGATGATCTGGCGGTCGTCGCGGGCGCCGTCGTCGGCCAGCAGGATCGCCAGCCGTCCCCAGTCGCGCAGCGTGGCGTTGAAATTGCCCCAGGCGTACTCGACGCGACCGGGGTCGACCGTCCACGTGGCGTCGGCCTCGGCGCCCATCGGCCGCCACAGCTTCTCCGCGACATAGTCCGACAGCGTCCGCCCGGTCGCGCCGCGCACCACGAGGCCGAGCGCGATGGTCTCGACCGAGGCGTACTGGAAGCGCTGCCCCGGCGGCAGGTCGCGGGTCGAGAAGCCGCGCAACGCCGCGAATGTCCCCTCGCGGTGCTGGCGCAACACGTATTTCATGAGGTCGTCGTTGCCGTCATAGCGCTCGCTGAACTTGACGCCCGACGACATGCGCAAGAGCGCCCGGATCGGCGTCTCGCCGTAGGGCGCGCCGGCCAGCTCGGGGACGTAGACGGCGGCGTTGTCGTCCAGCGACTTGATCAGTCCTTCCTGGAGCGCGATGCCGACCGCGATCGAGGTGATCGACTTGGCCATCGAGTTCGACAGGAACCGGTGCGCCGGCGTGCGGTCGTACTGGTAGCGCTCGATCTGGACGACGCCGTCCTTGATCACCATCAGCCCGGTGATCCGCCGCCGCGCGAGGAAATCGTCGATCGTGCGGCCGGCGTAGACGTAGGCCGGCGTCTCGGCGGCGGCGGGCAGCGGCCGCGGCGCCTCTGCGCGCGCCAGCGTGTTGTGCGGCAGGATGCTGTCGAGCTGGCTGAACGAGCCGACCCGCACCTTCTCGTCGGCGAACCACGTGGCGCGCGTGCCGACGGGATAGCCGAGCCCCTTGCCCAGCAGCTCCTCGTCCGGCGCCGCGCGCGCTATCGAAAGCCCGCAACATGTCAGCGCGGCGGCGACGAGGGGAATCCAGATCCGCGCGCGGGTGTCGGTCATGTCGCGTCCCTTCGTCGATCGCGGCCGTCGGTCCGGCGGATGCGCCGCGAGCATGGTCGTCGGCGCGCGACCGGTGCCGATCCTGCAGCGCGTCCGGGCGTCCGCTATCGCGGACCCTGCGGGCGTCCGCCGCGGCCTCGGCGGTTCGGTCTCCGCGTCAGCCCCGCGCCGCGATCACCGCGTCGAACGCCGCCGCGACGGCGGCGTAGGGCGGCGTCGCGCCGGAGAACAGCGCGAAGGCGTCGCACGCCTGGTGCACGCACAGCTCGCGTCCCGTCATCACCCGGCAGCCGCGGTCGCGCGCGGCGAGCAGCAGCGGCGTCCATAGCGGGTTGTAGACCGCGTCCGCGACCCAGAGGCCGGGCCGCAGCAGGCCCGCCGGCAGCGGCAGGTCGCGGTTCGGCAGCATCCCGATCGGCGTGCCGTTGATCAGGCCGGCGGCGCCGTCGAGCGCGTCGGCGGCGTCGCGGGCGACCACGACCCGCGCGCGGCCGGCCAGCGACACCGCCAGCGCCTCGGCGCTGGCGCGGTCGCTGTCGAGCACGCGCAGCTCGACGACGCCGCGCGCCGCCAGCGCGAAGGCGGCGGCGCGGCCGACGCCGCCGGCGCCGATCAGCGCCACGGGCCGGTCGAGCGCGCCGCCGACCACCTCGTCGAAGGCGCGGCCGAAGCCGGTCGAGTCGGTGTTGTGCCCGGTCAGACGGCCGTCGCTGGCGACGATCGTGTTGACCGCGCCCATCGCGTCGATGCCCGGCGCCAGCGCGTCGAGGAACGGCAGCACGGCGGCCTTGTAGGGGAACGTCACGTTCATGCCGCCGAAGCCGAAGGCGCGCACGGCGTCGAGCAGGGCGCGCAGGCGCGTCGCGTCGGCGCCGGGCACGTCGATCAGCTGGTAGTGCACGCGGAAGCCGGTCGCGTCGCCGGCGGCGCGGTGCATCGCCGGCGCCGCCGAATGCTTGATCGGGGAGCCCAGCAGGCCGAGCAGCAGGGGCCGCGCCTCGACGCCGGCGGTCATCGCGTCGGGCACGGGCCGGCCCCCGATGGATCGGCGACGGTCAACTGTTGTCGCCGTCGAACACGCGGCCGAGGCCGCCGAGCACGCTGCCTTCCTCCTTGCCGCCGCCACCGCGCTGCGGCGCGGCCGCGAAAATGCGCGACGCCAGGCGCGAGAACGGCAGGCTCTGCAGCCACACCGTGCCGGGACCGGTGACCCGGGCGAAGAAGATGCCCTCGCCGCCGAACAGCGCGGTCTTGATGTTGCCGACGTACTGGATGTCGAACTGCGTCTGCGGCGTCATCGCCACGAGGCAGCCGGTGTCGACGAACAGCGTCTCGCCGGGCTGGAGCTCGCGCGTCATCACCGTGCCGCTGCAGTGCACGAAGGCCAGCCCGTCGCCCTCGAGCTTCTGCATGATGAAGCCCTCGCCGCCGAAGAAGCCGACGCCGATCTTGCGCTGGAAGAAGATGCCCAGCGACACGCCGCGGGCGGCGCACAGGAACGCGTCCTTCTGGCAGATCAGCGTGCCGCCCAGCGTGCGCAGGTCCATCGGCAGGATGGCGCCGGGATAGGGCGCCGCGAACGCCACCTTGCGCTTCTGCGGCGTCGGGTTGCTGTAGACCGTGGTGAACAGCGACTCGCCGGTCAGCAGCCGCTTGCCGGCGCCCATCAGCTTGCCCATGAAACCGCCGCCGGCGCCCGGCGCGTCGGCCCGCCGGCCGTCGCCGAACACCGCCTCCATGGCGATGCCGGCGTCCATGTACATCATGCTGCCGGCTTCGCCGACCGCGGCCTCGCCGGGATCGAGCTCGACCTCGACGTACTGCATCTCCTGGCCGTGGATCTTGTAGTCCACGATGTCCATGCCGACGCCAGGCTGAGGCGGCGGCGGAGGCGCGCCGTAGGGTTGCTGCGGCGGATAGCCTTGCGGCGGATACCCGGGCGGCGGGTATCCCGGTGGATACCCCGGCGGTGGATACCCCGGCGGCGGCGCGCCGTAGGGCGGTTGGCCTTGGTAGGGTTGCTGCGGCGGATAGGGAGGTTGCGGCGCCCCCTGCGGGCCCGGGGCCGGCGCGCCCCATTGCGGCCCCTGCGCGGGCGCACCGGGCCCTGGAGGCGGCGGCGGACCGCCGGACGGAGGAATCCACGATGGCATGTGCAGGCTCCCGCGCCGCGTTGGACCGAATGCGCCATCCTAGCGTGCCATGCCATCGCGTTCGAGGGGGATGCGATGCGCGCCCTTCGCGGGTGAACGAACGCCTCCTGTCATCCCGAGCGCGGCGAGGGATCTTTCCGCATCCTCAAGATCCCTCGCTGCGCTCGGGATGACGGCTTGGAGTCGCTACGGCGTGGCGCCGCTCTATCGGAAGGGCTCAGCGCCGCACCACCAGCGTGCCGGCGATGCGGTCGTGGATGGCGCGTTTGCGGTACGAGAACAGTAGCATCAACGCCGAGATCGCGCTGCCGATCCCGAGCAGCGCGTGGCCGACCGCCTTGACCAGCAGCCGCAGCGTGGCGCGGCCGAAGCTCAGCCGCGCGCCGTCGACACCGACCACCTTCAGCCCGACCAGCCATTTGCCGACCGTCGCCTGCGGCCCGAAGCTGAGCATCAACGCCTCGTACAGCCACACCGTCAGCAGCGCGATCGGCGTGTTGCGTCCGAGATAGGCCAGCGTCTCGGCGCGCTTCGCCGGATCGTCGAGCGACAGGCCGGGTGCCAGCAGCGAGCGGCCGAACGCCTCCAGCGCCAGCCCGACCAGGATCGCGACGATGAAGTTGTCGACGACCAGCGCGATGAGACGGCGCCAGAAGCCGCCGTAGCGCGCCGCGATGAACGGCGCCGGCGCCGTGGCGGGGACGTTCGACATCGATTCGCACTCCGTGGTGGCGCGGCGTCGGCCGGACGCGCGCGCAAATCGGATCGATTCCCGTGCGGTTCAAACGGCGGCGCCGGGAACGAGAAAGGGCGCCCGTCGCCGGGCGCCCTTCGCGGCGGATTCCGGACCGCCGGTCAGCTCTTCACGACCATCGTGTCGCCGATCATGTCGTGCAGCGCGCGCTTGCGCTCGGTGAACCCGGCCATGATGTAGCCGATCGCGAACGGGATCATCGGCGTCACGATCGCCTTGGCGAAGTGGCGGCCGGTGGCGCGGCCGAACGACAGCCGCGTGCCGTCGCCCTTCAGCACTTTCACGCCGACCATGCGCTTGCCGAGCGTCGCGCCGGCGGCCGAGCTCAGCATCAGCGCCTCGTAGAGCCAGCCGATGATGATCGCGATCGGGATGAAGATCAGGAAGGCGCCGGCGGCGCCGGCCGCCGCCGCGGCGATCGCGGCCTCGTCGTTGGTCGTGCTGGCGCTCATGATGGCGCCGAACGAGCCGCCGAACAGGATCGCCATCAGGATCATCATCGGGATTCCGATGATGATGCCGTCGACGAGGGCGGCGATGAAACGGATCCAGAAGCCGGCCGGCGCCATGCCGGTCGCGGCGCCGTAGCCCGGCGGCGGATAGGCGGGCGCACCGGGGTAGCCCGGCGGCGGATAGCCGCCCTGCTGCGGCGGGTAGCCCTGGCCCGGTTGCGGATAGCCCTGCTGCGGCGGATAGCCCTGACCCGGCTGCGGGTAGCCCTGTGGCGGCGGATAGCCGCCCTGCTGCGGATAGCCACCCTGTTGCGGATAGCCGGGATGCGGCGGCGGCTGCTGTTGCGCGCCCCAGTTCGGCGGTTGCGGCGGCTGGGCCATGCTTGTTCTCCCCTCGCGGCCTCGCCGCGTCGTTGTCCCGGTGCGGAGCGTAACATCGTCGCACACCATCTGCCATCATCGAAGCGAGGGAGCGCTCCCGCGCTACCGCCGTGGCGGTGCGAGACGGCAGGCGAGCAGCGTCAGCGCGGTCAACAACAGGAAGGCGCCGGCCTGGTGCAGCGTCGCCAGCGCGATCTGCGCGCCGCTGAGGATGGTCGCCACGCCCAGCGCGAACTGCAGCGCCACCATCGCGCCGGTCATGTTGGCGGCCGGCCACGCGCCGGCGCCGACATCGTCGCGGCGCGCGCGCCACCACAGCGCCAGACACGCGATCAAGGTCGCGGCCGCCAGCAGGCGGTGGACGAACTGCGTGCCGGTCTGCGTCCCGACGAAGCTCAGCCACGCCGGCTGCGTGTCGATGAGTCCCGGCGGTAGCCAGTAGCCGGACATGGTCGGGAAGGTGGTGTGCACCTGGCCGGCGCGCAGGCCGGCGACGAAGGCGCCCCAGACCATGGTCGCGGCGAGCAACCCGATGACCGCGAAGGTGAGACGCAGCACGCGACCGTCGCCCGGTCCGGCCGGTCGCGCGGTCCGGGCCGGAGCCAAGCGGAACACCAAGGCCATCAGCCAAGCGTAGAGGATGGCCGCCAGCGCCAGATGCGCGGCCAGCCGGTAGTGGCTCACCGACGGCCGGTCGATCAAACCGCTGGCGACCATCAGCCAGCCCATCAGGCCTTGCAGGCCGCCCAGCGCCAGCAGACCGAGGAGATGCGGCGTCAGGCCGGGCGGTATGCCGCGACGCAACATGAACCACAGCAACGGCAGCCCGTAGGCCAGCCCGATCAGCCGGCCCCATAGGCGGTGGAAGTACTCCAGCCAGAAGATGCCCTTGAACTGCTCCACGGTGATGCCGTGGTTGACCAGCCGCCCCTGCGGCGACGCGGCGTATTTCGCGAGCTCGGCCTGCCAAGCGGTATCCGTCAGGGGTGGTAGCCAGCCCGTCACCGGCCGCCAATCGACCATCGAGAGTCCGGATTCGGTCAACCGGGTGAGCGCGCCGATCACCACCATGGCGAAGACCATGGCCGCGACCACCGCCAACCAGCGCCGGATCGGGCGCGCGTCGGGCATGCCGACGGCCGATTCGATCAGAGGCAGGGACGGGGCGAAGGGTGGCGGCGCCATGGCCCGGGTTGTGGTCGGCGACCCCGGCCAAGTCAATCGGCCGGCGCGCCGTCCGCCCACTGTTGCCGTTGTGCAACTACATCTGGAAAACGACGGTGAGTATTGATTCAATGGGAGGATACGGTTGGATGTGGGCGCCGCTTCCGGTACTTTCACGGCAGTTCCGCGTCGATTGCGGTGGCCGATATTATTGCTCCTACGGAGATCGATATGAAGAAGCTGATGTTGTCGGGCGTGGCGCTCGGCGTCCTTGTTTCCGCCGCCGCGCAGGCGCAGGTCCAGTCCGGCCCCGGTTTCTTCGGCTACATCGATGGCATGTACGTGATGCCGGCGCGCTCCGGCGGCACGGCGTTCGTCGACCAGGCCAACACCAACGTCAATCCCGGCGACGGCTGGGGCGCGGGCGCTGAGTTCGGCTACCGCTTCGACGGCGCGTGGGACATCAGTCTGGGCGGTCGCTACATCGACTTGAGTCGCGGCAAGGGCGAGACGGACGGCGGCGGCGTCGACCAGATCTCGGACGCCAAGACCTGGCACATCGACGGTACGGTTGGCTACACGATCTCCGGTCCCGGGTGGGGCGTCCGCCCGAACCTCGGCGTGCGCTACCAGCGTTTCACCTACGATTTCAACTTCATCCCCGGCGTGAGCTACCAAGGCAAGGCCTGGGGCATCGGTCCGAAGATCGGCGTCGACGGCTCGCTGCGTCTGACCGAATCGATCAGCCTGTTCGGCGCCGTCGAGACGGCGTTCCTATTCGGCAAGATCAGGGAATCGAACAACGTCGGCAACCCCAGCGACAGCCGCAGCCGGATGTTCTGGAACATCGGCGCCAAGGCCGGCCTCGACTGGGAGGTCGCGCCGCTGTTCCACATCGCCGCCGGGTACAAGGTCGAGTGGATGGACGGCGTCTACTACGACTGGCTGACGCCGAACGTGGGCGTTGGCAGCCCGCGGGGCCGTTCCGGCCAGTTGATCCACGGCCCGTTCGTGCGTCTGGCCTACAACTGGGGCGCGCCGCCGATGGGCGCGGCGCCGATGCAGCCGCCGCCGCCCGCCGGCAAGAAGAGCTACATCGTGTTCTTCGACTTCGACCGGGCGCTGATCACGCCGACGGCCGCGACGACGATCAAGCAGGCGGCGGCGGACGCCAAGGCCGGCAAGTCGACGCGCCTGGACGTGACGGGCCACGCCGACAAGTCGGGTGGCGACGCCTACAACATGGCGCTGTCGCTGCGTCGTGCGAACGCGGTGAAGGACCAGCTGGTGCGCGAGGGCATCCCGGCGAACCAGATCGCGGTGGTGGGCCGTGGCGAGTCGATGCCGCTGGTGCAGACCGCCGACGGCGTCCGCGAGCCGCAGAACCGCCGCGTCGAGATCGTCCTGAACTAGGCCCGGGCTTCCGGGCCAGGACACGGAGAGCCGCCCCTCGGGGCGGCTCTTGTCGTTTCGAGGTGTCGCATCGGTCGCATGGACGCGTCCTGACCGCTCGTGGTGTCATGCCGGCGCGCGAGGGACGGCGTCGATGCCGCGCTCCGTCCGGCGCCGGAGGATCCGCGATGCCCTCGAAAGCGATGAAGCGCAGGACGCTCGCCAAATGGCAGACGGCGGCGCTGCGGACGTATTTCGACCACCTGTCCGGGCCCGCCGCGCCCGAGCCGGCGGCGGACGTCGAGCCGATGCCGCGGCGCTCCGTCGTCGCGCGCCGCTGGTTCCCCTGGGCGGGCGATTTCGAACTGCCTGGCGCCGACGGCGGCATCGTCGTGAAGCAGATCTCGGTGCTGGTGGTGCACGGCGCCTCCAACGTCGAGGGCAAGACCGGCGTCGCGTGGCTGACCTTCGACGATTTCCCCGCCGTCCTGTATCCGCAATGCGACGACCAGACCGAGGGCGAGCTGCGCATCTGGCTGCATCTGCGCGGCAACCAGTACGACGCCGTCCGCGCCATGCTCGAGCGCCTGTCCTCGGGCGCCGTCATCGTCGACTACTGGGAGCTCCACAACGAGGGCGGCCGTCCGCTCAAGCAGGGCGGCGTGTTCGGCGACCAGCGCCCCTGATCCGCGGCCGCGGGCGTCCGCGCCGCCGCCCCTTCGACTTGCCCGGCGGCGCGCCGTATAAGCGGACATGCCGACGGCGCAGCTCCTGCTCAACGCGCTCGCGCTCGGCGCCGCCTACGCGCTGGTGGCGCTGGGCTTCGTGCTGGCGCTCAACGCCGCCGGCGCCGTCAATTTCGCGCATGGCGACGCGGTCATGCTGGGCGGCGTCGCGGCCGTGGTCATCGCCTCGCTCTGCGCCGCCGCCGGCCTGCGGATGCCGGGGATCGCGCTGCTGCCGCTGGTCGTGGTCGCGTCAGGCGCGCTCGGCCTGCTGATCGCGGCGCTCGGCTACTGGCCGCTGCGCGACCGGCCGCCGGCCTCGATGTTCGTCGCCACCATTGCGCTCGCCGCCGTGTTCGAGCAATCCGCCACGGCGTTCTTCGGCCCCGAGCCGCGCACCGCGCCGCCGGTGTGGGACGGCGCGCCGTTCACCGTCGCCGGCGTCGCGCTCGGCCGCCAGCCGCTGGCGGTGGTGGCCGTCGCGGCGGTCGCGCTGGGCGGCGTCTGGCTGCTTCTGGAGCGCACGCAGACCGGCCGCCGGCTGCGCGCGGTGGCGCAGGACCGCGAGATGGCGCGGGCGCTGGGCATCGGCGCGACGCGGCTGATCCTCGGCGCCTTCGCGCTGGCGGGCGCGCTGGCCGGGCTGGCCGGCGCGCTGCTCGGCCACCAGTTCCTCGTGCTCTCGACGCAGGGGCCGGGCTACATGCTCAAAGCCTACATCGCGGCCGCGCTGGGCGGCTGGGGCAGCGTGCCCGGCGCGCTGCTGGCGGCGCTGCTGATCGCGTTGTTCGAGACCTTGGTGTCGGCCGCGCTGTCGGCGGTGTGGGCCCAGGCGGCGCTCTACGTCGTGGTGCTGGCGATCCTGCTGCTGCGGCCGCGGGGGCTGTTCGGCGAAGCCGTCGGCCGGCGCGCGTGAGCGCCGCGGGCGGTCTCCCCGGCGCGCTCGGGCGCGGCGCGACGCCGGCCCTGCTGCTCGCCGCCGTCGCCGCGGCGGGCGGACTGGCGCTGGCCGGCGACGGCTACGCGGTGCGGCTGGCGACGCTGGCCGGCGTGCAGGCGCTGCTGGTGCTGGGCTACCAGCTCGTGTTCGGCCACGCCGGCGCGCTGTCGTTGGCGCAGGGCGCGTTGTTCGGGCTCGGCGCCTACGCCGCCGCGCTGGCCTCGCTGCACGCGCCGTGGGCGGCCGCGATCTCGCTGCCGTTGGCGGCGCTGGCTGCGATGGCGGTCGCGGCGCTGGTCGGCGCCGTCGTGCTGCGGCTGGAGACGCACTACTTCGCGCTGGCGACGCTGGCGGTGGCGCAGCTCGTCCATCTCGCGCTGGTCAATCTCGAGACGCTCACCGGTGGCGCCAACGGCATCGCCGGCGTGCCGCCCGCGGCGCCGTTCGGCCTCGGCGTGGCGCGCGGCTGGCCGACGTTGCTGCTGGTATGGTGTCTGTTCGCGGTGGCCGGCGTCGCGGTGACGCGCGCCTTCGCCGGCCTGCGCGGCGCGGTCTCCGATCTGGCGCGCGAACTGCCGCTGGCGGCCCAGTCGATCGGCGTCGACGTGGCGGCGCTCCGCTTCACCGCCTTCGTCGCCGGCGCCGGCCTCGCCGGTCTCGCCGGCGCGCTGCACGCCCACGTCGTCGGCGTCGTGTCGCCCGACGTCGCCGACATGCCGGTGATGGTCGCCTGCCTGATCGCCACGGTGATCGGCGGCCGCCGCTCGGTCGCCGGCGCGGCGCTGGGCGCGATCCTGCTGACGCACGCGCCGGAGTGGTTCCGCTTCCTCGAGAACCGCCACCTCATCGCCTTCGGCCTGCTGGCGCTGCTCGTCGTCATCGCCATGCCGGAGGGCCTCGCCGGCGCGCTCGACGCGGTGGCCGCGCGGCTGCGCGGGGCGCCGATGCGGTCCGCGACGCCCCGGTCCGCCATCGTGCCGTCGCGGGCGGCGCCGACGGGCGGCGCGGCACTGCGTCTGGAGGCGGTGGTCAAGGATTTCGGCGGCGTGCGCGCGCTCGACGGCGTGTCGTTCGCGGTGCCGGCGCGCGCCGCGGTCGGTCTCATCGGGCCCAACGGCTCGGGCAAGACGACGGTGGTCAACGTCGTCACCGGTCTCGTCGTCCCCGATTCCGGTGGCGTCCAGTTGGGCGCGATCCGTCTCGACGGCCGTGCGCCGTTCGCGATCGCGCGCGCTGGCGTCGCGCGCACTTTCCAGCACGCCGAGCTGCCTGCGGACGCGTCGGCGCTCGACGCGGTCGCCAGCGCCGCCGCCGCCGGAACGCCGCGGCCTGCCGATTCCGACGCCCGGACGGCCGCGCGCGCGGCGCTGGTCCGGATCGGCTTCGGCGACGGCGTCGACATCCCTTGCGGCGCGCTGCCGGCCGGCCGCCGCCGGCTGGTCGAGATCGCGCGCGCGCTGGCGACGCGGCCGGCGCTGCTGATCCTCGACGAGCCCGGCGCCGGATTGTCGCCGGCGGAGCGCGCCGACCTCGCGGCGCGGCTGCGCGCGGTCAACGCCACCGGTGTGGCGCTGCTGATCGTCGACCACGACGTGGCCTTCCTCGCGGCCTGCGTCGAGCGGCTGGTCTGCCTCGACCGCGGCCGCGTCGTCGCCGACGGCCCGGTCGCGGCGGTGCGGCGCGATCCCGCCGTGCGCGCGGCCTATTTCGGCGACGCCGCGCCGGAGGCCGCGGCGTGACCGCCGCCGGCCTCGTCGTCTCGGGCCTGACGGTGGCCTATGGCGGCGCCACCGCGCTGGACGACCTCTCGCTGGAGGTCGCGCCGGGCGAGGTCGTGGCGCTGCTGGGCGCCAACGGCGCCGGCAAGTCGACGACGCTGCGCGCGGTCATGGGCCTCGTGCCGGCGCGCGGCGGCCACATCCTGCTCGACGGACGCGCCATCGATGCGCTGCCGCCGGAGGGCCGCGCCCGCGCCGGCCTCGGCTACGCGCCGGAGGGTCGCCGCGTCTTCGCCGGTCTCACCGTGCGCGAGAACATCGAGGTCGCGGTCGACGACACGGCGTACGAGCGGCGGGTGCGCGTCGACGCGCTGTTCGGGATGTTCCCGGCGCTCGAGGAGAAGGCGTCGGAGCGGGCCTGGCGGCTGTCCGGCGGCCAGCAGCAGATGCTGTCGATCGCGCGCGCGCTGGCGTCGGGTCCGCGCATCCTGCTGCTCGACGAGCCGTCGCTGGGGCTGGCGCCGCGCGTCGCCGACGAGGTCTTCGTCCAGCTCTGCCGGATCGCCAGCGAGGGCGTCGGCGTGCTGCTGGCCGAGCAGAACGCCGTGCGCGCGCTGGCGCTCGCCAACCGCGCCGTCGTCCTGAACCGCGGCCGCGTCGCGTGGCGCGGCGAGGCGCGCGATCCCGACGCCCGCGCGGCGCTCGATCTCGCGCTGGCGCCGGCCGGCGGGACGCCGTGATGCGAGGCGGTCTTCTCCTGGCGCTGCTCGCGGCGCTCACCTGCGCCACGGCGCGCGCCGAGGGCGACGCGCCGCCGCGCGCGTTCCGCGACTGCGCGGATTGCCCGGAGATGGTGGCGCTGCGGCCGGGAACGTTCCGCATGGGCGCCGGAATCGACGAGGAGCGCCGCGAGCTCGGCGGCGACGCCATGGTCGGTCGCGAGGGTCCGCCGCGCGACGTGCGCATCCGCAAGGGCTTCGCGATGGCGCGCCACGAGGTGACGCGCGGCGAGTACGCCGTCTTCGCGCGCGCCACCGGCCGCCGCGCGCGGCTGGATTGCGAGTATCTCAACGCCGAGTTCGCGTGGACGCGGCCCGGCGGCCTCTCATGGGAGCGCACCGGCCTGGACCAGGACTCCGATCATCCCGTGCTGTGCGTGTCGTGGGACGACGCGGCGGCGTACGCGGCGTGGCTGGCGCGCGCCACGGGCAAGCCCTACCGCCTGCCGAGCGAGGCGGAGTGGGAGTACGCGGCACGCGCCGGCACGACCGGCCCGCGCTACTGGGGCGACGATCTGGCCGCGACCTGCATCAACGCCAACGGCGTCGACCGCGATTGGCAGGGCCGGCGCCGCGCCGATTCGCGCGACGCGGTCTGCGCCGACGGCCACGCCGGCACCGCGCCGGTCGGCCGCTTCCAGCCCAACGCCTTCGGGCTGCGCGACATGCTCGGCAACGCCGCCGAATGGGTCGCCGATTGCTGGCATCCCACGCACGCCGGCGCGCCCGACGACGGCGCCGCGCGGCTCGACGGCGATTGCGGCCGGCGCGTCGCCAAGGGCGGCAGCTGGAACAGCGCGCCGGAGCTGCTGCGCGCCGCCAGCCGCCTGTCCTTCGCCGGCGGCGGGCCGAACCGCTACACCGGCTTCCGCCTCGCCCGCGACCTGCCCGACATCGTCGCGTCCATCGCCGACGCGCGCCGTCGAGGCGGCGCCGGGCGCCACCCGCCGAGAGTTCCGTGATCGAGTCCGCCTTCGCCTACGTCGCCGGCCTGTTCGCCGGCACCGGCTTCTGGTTCCCCGCCGCCGTCGTCCTCGTCGCCGGGTTGATGCGCGGCTTCGCCGGCTTCGGGTCGGCCATGCTGATGGCGCCGATCTTCGCCATCGGTTTCGGTCCGACCGGCATGATCGCCACCGTCGTCGCGATCGAGCTGGCGGTCAGTCTCCAGCTCTTCCCGGCCGCGCGGCGCGAATGCGACTGGCGGATCATCGGTCCGATGAGCGTGGTCGCCTGCCTCGCCATGCCGCTGGGCGTCTGGCTGCTGTCCAACGTCGACAAGAACGCGATCGTCACGGCGGTGTCGGCGATCATCGTGGTGTTCGTCGTCGTGATGGCCAGCGGCCTGCGCTGGCGCGGCGAGCGCTCGGTGGCGGCCGGCGCCGCCGTCGGCGCGCTGTCGGGCATGATGATGTCGGTCACCAGCGTCGGCGGGCCGCCGGTGCTGATGTACCTGCTGGCCGGCAACGATCCGCCGGCGCGGCACCGCGCCAACATCATCGTCTACTACATGGCGACGCATTTCCCGCTGATCGCCATCATGTTCTGGAGCGGCCTGGCCGGAATCGACGCCATCGTGCGCGGCATCGTGCTGCTGCCGTTGATGCTGGCCGGTTCGGCGGTCGGCACGCGCCTGTTCGACCCGACCCGCGAACGCCTCTACCGCGGCGTCGCGCTCGCCATCCTGTTCTGCGCCGGCGCCTTCGGGCTTCTGCGCGGTTTCCTCCCCGTCTAGGAGACCCTCCATGCGCATCGTCGACATCCACAGCGCGGTCGCGCCGATCAGCTCGAACATCGCCAACGCCTACGTCGATTTCAGCCAGATGACCGCCAGCGTCGTGGCCGTGGTCACCGACCGCGTGGTCGATGGCAAGCCGGTGGTCGGCTTCGGCTTCAACTCCAACGGCCGCTACGCCCAGCCCGGCCTGCTGGCGGAGCGCTTCATCCCGCGGCTGCGGGCGGCGGCGCCGGACTCGCTGTTGGACGCCCGCGGCCTGATCGACCCAGCGAAGTGCTGGGACGCGATGATGAAAAACGAGAAGCCCGGCGGCCACGGCGAGCGCTCGGTGGCGGTGGGCGTGCTCGACATGGCGCTGTGGGACGCCGTCGCCAAGGTCGAGCGCGTGCCGCTGTGGAAGCTGCTGTCGGACCGCTTCAACGGCGGCGCGCACGACGACAGGGCGTGGGTCTACGCCGCCGGCGGCTACTACTATCCCGGCAAGGATCTGGCGCAGCTCCAGGACGAGATGAAGGCCTATCTCGATCTCGGCTACACCTGCGTGAAGATGAAGATCGGCGGCGTGCCCTTGGCCGACGACCTCAAGCGCATCGAGGCGGTGCTCAGGATCGTCGGCGCCGGCGAGCGGCTGGCGGTCGACGTCAACGGCCGCTTCGATCTGCCCGAGGCGCTGGCTTGCGGCGCGGCGATCGCGCCCTTCGGCCTACGCTGGTACGAGGAGCCGCTCGATCCGCTCGACTACCTCGCGCACGCCGCGCTGGCGACCCAGTACGCCCAGCCGCTGGCCACCGGCGAGAATTTGTTCTCGATGCAGGACGCCCGCAACCTGATCCGCCACGGCGGGCTGCGGCCGGACCGCGACATCCTGCAGTTCGACCCGGCGCTGAGCTACGGGCTGGTCGAGTACCTGCGCACGCTCGACATGCTCAAGGCCAACGGCTGGTCGCCGCGCCGCTGCGTGCCGCATGGCGGCCACCAATTCGCGCTGAACATCGCCGTCGGTCTGCAATGCGGCGGCAACGAATCCTATCCCCGCGTGTTCGCGCCGTTCGGCGGCTTCGCCGACGACCGCCCCGTGGTCGACGGCCGCGTCGCGCTGCCCGACGCGCCGGGCGTGGGCTTCGAGCGCAAGAACGACCTGTGGGCGGTGATGAGGCCGCTGGCGGGAAGTTGAACCGACGCCTCTCGACCGCGGCGGCGGGATGCCGCAGGATCGCGGAAACAGGGAGAACGAAACCACATGCCGCACATCTCGGCCTTCTACGGCGCGCTTCTGGCCTTCATCTGCGTCGGTCTGGCGGTCAGCGTCATCCGCCACCGCCAACGCTCCAAGGTGGGCATCGGCGATGGCGGCGACGCCGGCTTGCAGCGCGCCATCCGCGTGTTCGGCAATTTCGCGGAGTACGCGCCGCTGGCGCTGATCCTGATCGCGCTGGTCGAGCTGTGCGGCGCGCCGCGCGTGGCCGTGCACATCTACGGCGCCGTCCTCGTGGTCGGCCGCCTGGCCCATGCGCAGGGCCTGTCGGGCAATCCCGGCGAGAGTCCCGGCCGGCTCGCCGGCATGGTGCTGACGTTCGGCGTGTTGCTCAGCGCCGCGATCCATCTGCTGATCCTCGCGGCGCCGAAGGCGTTCGGCTAGGCGCGGCGTGGCGGTCGACGGGATTCCCGGCGCGCGGCCGCTCCACCGGCGGTTCGCCGCGCGGTCGGTCCTCGCCGCCGCGCTCGTCGGGGCGTTCGCGATGATCGACGCGGCGTCCGCGCAACAGGCCACCGGCGACGACCGGGCGCTGATCGACGCGGCGGCGCGCGGCGACGCAGCCGTGGTGGCGCGTCTGCTGGAGGCCGGCGCCTCGGTGCGCGCCCGCGACGGGACCGGCCGCACGGCGTTGCTGGCCGCGACCTATGGCGGCCATGTCGCGGCGGCGCGCGCGTTGATCGCGGCCGGCGCCGACGTCAACGCGAAGGACGACCAGGAGAACAGCGCCTATCTGCTGGCCGGCGCCCGCGGCTTCACCGCCATCCTGCGGCTGACGCTGGCCAACGGCGCCGATCTTAAAAGCGTCAACCGCTACGGCGGCACGGCGCTGATCCCGGCGGCGCATTACGGCCACGTCGAGACGGTGCGCGTGATGCTGGGCACGGCGGTCGACGTCGACCACGTCAACAAGCTGGGTTGGACCGCGTTGCTGGAGGCCATCATCCTCGGCGACGGCGGGCCGCGCCACGCCGAGATCGTGCGCCTGCTGCTGGAGGCCGGCGCGGCGCCCGGCAAGCCCGACGGTCAGGGCGTCACGCCGCTGGAACACGCCCGCAAGCGCGGTCAGACCGACATCGTCCGCATGCTGGAGGCCGCGACCACGCGGCGCTGACGGCCGCGGCTACTCCGCCGCCAGCCGTGCGCCGGCCATGGTCAGCGCGCGGTCGATCCAGCCCTTCGCCAGCCGCTCCTGCGCGCCGTTCTGAGCGAGGCGCTGGCGCAGATTGGTGAAATCTACGAGATCGAGCCGCTGGTCCTGGTTGAAGCAGGAGAACACCACCGTCTCCTTGCCCGTCTCGGGATCGACGTGGCGCTGCAGGCACTGGGCGCAGATCTCCTTCATCATGCACTGCATCGGGCTGTTGATGCTGCCCAGCGGGGCGTGGCCGGGCTTGTCGATGAACGGCTTCAGCACGCCGTGCCGCGCCAGACGCACCGCGTTCATCATGCCGTCCGAGCCGATGGCGACGACGCGGTCGAGCGCGCGGAACGGGATCGGCTGCGCGCCCAGCTCGCCGGCGGCGTAGCGGCGCATCGCCTCGACGATGTTGGTGGCGACCGCCTTGTCGCCCGGCCGGCCCGGCGCGAAGCCCGGCGCCTCGTCGCAGCACCACACCACGACGTCGGCGGCGGCCTCGATCTCGGCCACCTTGTAGCGGTCGACGATCCTCTTATAGCCGGCGAAGTACAGCACCTTCGAGCCGGCGGCGCGGAACGCGGCGCCGATCGAGAACAGCACGGCGTTGCCCAGCCCGCCGCCGACCAGCACCACCGTCTCGCCGCCCTCGATCTCGGTCGGGGCGCCGGTCGGGCCCATCAGGATCACCGGCTCGCCGGGCCGCAGATGGGCGCAGAGATCCGACGAGCCGCCCATCTCCAGCACGATGGTCGAGAGCAGGCCTGCGTCCTTGTCGACCCAGGCGCCGGTCAGCGCGATGCCCTCCATCGCCATGACGGTGCCGTCGATCCGCTTCGCCTCGGCCTCGAAATTCTGCAGGCGGTAGAACTGGCCCGGCTCGAAGGCGCGCGCCGCCGCCGGCGCCTTGACCACGACCTCGACGATGGTCGGCGTCAGCCGGTTGATGGCGTGCACCGTGGCGCGGAACTCGCGGTTGATCCGCGCGATCAGCGCCGCGGGCGCCGCCTCCGGCGCGCGCGCCGCCAGCCGGCGCGACACCACGGGATAGCCCTGCTTGGTGCCGCCCATCGCCTTGACGACGTTGCCGGCGAAGGAGGGGTGCAGGTCGCCCCAGAACGACACGTCGCGCCCGTCGGGGTGGCGGTACATCAGCACGCGGGCCTCGGCCGGCTTGGCGACGCGCTCCGGCGTGACCGGCGCGCCGTCGTCGTCGATGGCGCGGAAATATTTGCCGTCGAGCACGACGTGGTCGGCATCCTCGCGCGCCAGCACGGTGTTGGGCTGGGTGCCGGCCGCTACCAGGATGGAACGCGCCGGCAGCGTCGCCTCGAAGGCGGCGCCGTCGCGCTCGCCCCTCACCTTCAGCGCGCTGGCGTGGCCGTGCGCGTCGATCTCGACGGCGACCGGCGACAATCCCTCGGCGAAGCGGATGCCTTCCTCCAGCCCCTTGTGAACCTCCTCGTGGTTCAAGGTGTAGGACGGCGCGTCGACCAGCTTGCGGCGGTAGGCGATGGTGACGCCGCCCCACGAGTCGATCAGGCCGGCGAAGTCGGGCAGGCGCTTCTCGCCGGCCGCCGCGGCGCGCTCGTTCCGCAACGCGTGGGCGTGGGCGATGAACTCGTCGGCGATCCCGCGCTCCTCCGCGCTCCAGCCGGCGCGCACCGCCGCCTCGCCGCGCTCCGCCACCAGCGCCTCGTGGCGCGACAGGAATTTCTCGACCTGCAGCGGGTAGTACGCCATCGACTCGGTGGCGGTGTCGATCGCCGTCAGGCCGCCGCCGATCACGACCACGGGCAGGCGGATCTGCAGATTGGCCAGCGAGTCCTTCTTGGCCGCGCCGGTGAGCTGCAGCGCCATCAGGAAATCGGAGGCCTGCCGCACGCCGCGCGCCAGCCCGTTGGGCATGTCGATCACGGTCGGGCGGCCGGCGCCCATGCACAGCGCCACGTGGTCGAAGCCCATGGCGAAGGCGCTCTCGATCGTGAGCGCGCCGCCGAAGCGGGTGCCGCCGGTCATCGCGAACTCGCGGCGGCGCTCCAGCAGCAGGCGCACCACTTTGAGAAAGCTCTTGTCCCAGCGCACCGTGATGCCGTACTCGGCGACGCCGCCGAAGCCGGCCGGCACGCGCTCGCCGAGGTCGTCACGCAGGCTCTCGACGTCGCGCACCGGCTTGAACGCCGCGCGCGCGCCGTCGGCCGCGACGCCGCACTGCGCCGGCGGCAGCGGCTCGATCTTCAGCCCGTCGATGGCGACGATGGCGTGGCCGTCGTTGAGCAGATGGTGCGACAGGTTGAAGCCGGCGGGACCGAGTCCGACCACCAGCGCGGTGCGGCCGCTGGCGGGACGCGGCAGCGGGCGGCGTAGATCCATCGGGTTCCAGCGCGTCAGCAGCGAATAGATCTCGAAGCCCCACGGCAGCGCCAGCACGTCCTTGAGCGTGCGCGTCTCGATCTGCGGGATGTCGACCGGTTCCTGCTTCTGGTAGATGCAGCCCTTCATGCAGTCGTTGCAGATGCGGTGGCCGGTGGCGGCGCAGAGCGGATTGTCGACCGCGACGATCGCCAGCGCGCCGATCGAGAAGCCCCGGCCCTTGACCAGGTTCATCTCGGAGATCTTCTCCTCCAGCGGGCAGCCCGCCAGGGTCACGCCGAACGGGTTCTTCGCGAAGGCGCCGGTCTTCTTGTCCTTCAGGCCGCGCGAGCAGCTGTCCTTGCCCTGGTTGTGGCACCAGATGCAGTACTGCGAGTGGTCGAGCGCGTAGGCGAGATCGCCGCCCTGGTCGGTCAGCGCGAAGCCCTCGCGGGCGCGGCGCAACGCGCGCGGCAGCGTCATCATCGTGACGCCCTCGACCATCGCGGTCTCGACCGGCACCAGCCGCGCGAAATCCAGCTTGTGCGGCTGCTTGAACAGCGCGCCGGTGCGGTGGCGGACCTTGCCGGCGGCCGCGAACAGCGCCCAGGCGGCGTAGCGTGTCAGCGCGTCTGTCTCAGGCGTCGGCGCCGTGACCTTGTACTCGTCGCCGAGCGTCCGGCGCACGGCGGCGGCGAAGGCCAGCTCGCGCGCCTCCAGATCGATCGAGGCGTCGTCCATCGCCACGCCGACCACGGCGTCGGCCGCCGAGGTGACGGCGGCGGCGTCGAGCGCCTCGGCCTCGGGCTGCTTCACCGCGCGCGCGGCGTGGCGCTGCACGAACAGCCGCTTGCAGTCGTAGAGCGGCATCAGCTGGTCGTGGGCGGCGCGCAAGGTGGCGGCCTCGCCGGCGATCCCGAACAGCTCGGCTATGAAATCCTCGAGCGCCGGCGCCAGGTCGATCAGCAACTGGCTCTCGTCCTTGGCGGCCAGCGACTCCGGCGCGGCGCGGCCGGCCGCCAGACGATTGTGCAGCGCGGTATCGACGGCCGCGAGATGGCGCATGAAGGCGGCGTCCAGACGTGTCAGCCCGTCGCGGTCGTACAGGTCTTCGAAGCGCAGATCGTGCTTCAGGGCGAGGACGGACATCGAGACTCCGGACGCAAGGCGGCATTGTCGTTTGTATACGAACGATATAATTCTAGCCGACCCGCCGGACGGGTTCAAACCGCCGGGGGTCGAGAAATCGTCATGCTTGTGCGACCAATCCGCCGGTGAGGGCGTGACCGGCGGCCGCATTCCGGTAAAAGGAGCCGCCATGCCGCCGCCCGCGTCCGATTCGGTCCTGATCATGACCTTGCCGCCCGTCCTGGGCGGGGTCACGTCGATGGGACCGATGGTCGCCGGGCTGCTGCGCCGGCACGGCCATGTCCCGACCATGGCGTGGCGCGCCTACTACGAGGAGTCCCGGCATCTCTCGGTGCCGATCTGGCGCACCTTGATGCATGGACCGTCGACCGAGGAGGTCGACGGCATGGAGTTCCGCCGGGTCCGCGTCGGCACGCGCCTGCCCGAGATGGAGTGGGCCCACCACCAGCCGTGGCCGCCGTGGCGGGAGCTGGTCGAGTCGCACGCCCGCCACGTCGTGATCTCCGGCAACCCGCTGACCGCGTGGGCGCCGGTCAAGCTCGGGCTGCCGACCCTGCAATGGCTGGCCTCGCCCTACGCGCCGGACCGGGTCGACCGCGTGGCGCGCTGGCCGGCGTGGCGCCGCGTCTACGACGCCGCGTTGAACGCGTGGATCTGCGCCCGGCAGGAGCGGCGCATCCTCGAGCATGGCGAGGTGCTGTCGATCAGCCAGTACACCCAGGACGCGCTGGCCGCGGTGACGCCGCGCGCGCGGCTGCGCGGCGTGCTGCCGATCCCGGTCGACGCGGAGCGTTTCACGCCCGCCGGGCGGCCGTCGCCGGCCGGCCGCAAGCTGCGCGTCGGTTTCAACGGCCGCATCTCCGATCCGCGCAAGAACATGGCGTTGCTGGTGAAGGCGTTCGAGCGCGCCGCGCGGACGCATCCCGACATCGAGCTGCATCTGCGCGGCAACATGGCGCGGGCAGACTTCATCGCCGCCAACGACGCCGGCGCGATCGCCGACCGCCTCGTGATCGGGCCGCCGGTGCCGGTCGACGACATGCCGGACTGGTACCGCTCGCTCGACGTCTACGTCATCGCCTCGCACCAGGAGGGCCTGTCCATCGTCGGCACCGAGGCGATGGCCTGCGGCACGCCGGTGCTGTCGACGCGCTGCGGCGGGCCGGAGGATTTCACCATCGACGGCGAGACCGGCCTGCTGTGCGGCTTCGCGGTCGAGGACATGGCCGACCGGCTCGTCGCCCTGGTCGGCGACGCGGCCCTGCGCGCGCGCCTCGCCGACGGCGGCGTGACGCTGATCCGGGACAGATACTCCCACGCCGCGTTCGAACGCGGCTTCATGGACGCGTTCGCCGCGGTGTTCCGCTGAAAGCGGTTGGCTACGGCAGCCGGTAGCGCGACGCGATCGTGGCGGGGCCGTCCGACAGCACGCGGCCGTCGGCCACGAACTGCACGAGATGCGCCAGCACCGAGCGGCCGGCGGCCGGATGCAGGTGCGGGGCCACGTCCTTGTACATGCGCGCGACCATCGCCGGCACGGTGTCCAGCCCGTCGCGCACGCAGGCCATGATCTGGTCCTCGCGGCCCAGCCGGTGCTCGATATAGGCCTGCACGAACGGCCGTGGATCGCGGATCTCGGCGCCGTGGGTGGGGATGTACAGCGTCTCCTCGCGCGGCAGCAGCTTGCGCAGCGAGGTGAAGTAGTCGCGCATGTTGCCGTCGGGCGGCGAGATCACCGCCGTCGACCAGCCCATCACGTGGTCGCCGCTGAGCAGCGCCTTGTCCTCGCGCAACGCGAAGCACAGATGGTTGGAGATGTGGCCCGGCGTGTGGACCGCCTCGACGGTCCAACCCTTGCCCGACACCACCTCGCCGTCGCGCAGGGTCACGTCGGGTTTGAAATCCTTGTCGCCGCCCTGCTCGGTGGCGACGCCCTCCGGCGGCTTGGGATGGCCGCCGAACGCGAACACCGGCGCGCCCGTCGCGGCCTTCAGCGCCGGCGTCGCCGGCGAATGGTCGACATGCGTGTGGGTCACGAGGATGTGCGTGACGGTCTCGCCGCGCACGGCGTTCAGCACCGCGTCGACGTGGTCGGCCATGTCGGGGCCGGGATCGACGATGGCGACGTTGCCCCTGCCGATGATGTAGGTGCCCGTGCCCTTGAATGTGAACGCGCTGGGGTTCCTCGCCACGACGCGGCGCACCAGCGGCGTCACCTCGCGCGGCGCGCCGTAGGTGAACTCCAGATCCTTGATGAAGGGGATGCCGGCCACGATCGGTCTCCGCGCGTCGCCGCGCCCTAGGGCTTCGGGATGAGCTTGTAGATGGCGTTGCGGATGTCGGACGACACGTAGACGGCGCCCGACTTTCCGACCGCGACGCCGGTGGTCACGTACGATGGCGGCGTGCCCTTGGCCGCCGCGAGCCCGATGGCCAGCTCGTCGGCGACGACGGTCTTCGCGCCGTCCTTGGGATCGATCGCCAGCACCGAGCGCGTGCCGACCTCGGCCACGTAGAGCCGGCCGTCCGGCCCGAGATCGATGCCCTCCGGGCCCTTCAGGCCGTCGATCACGACCCGGCGCGCGCCGCTGGCGACGTCGATCTGCACGATGGCGCCGGCGCCAGTGTCGCTGATGTAGACGATGTCGTTGGGGCCCGCGACCATGGCGGACGGCGCCGTGAGATCCTTGGCCACGACCATGCGGTCCTTGCCCTCCGGGCCGGTCACGCGCAGCAGGCTGCCGGTGCCGAGCTCGAGCACCAGCAGGTCGCCCTTGTCGGTCTCGATCGCGTCCATCGGCGCCTTGAACTCGTGCAGGATTCCGACGCTCCTGCCGGTCCTGCGGTCGACGCGCTGCACGCTGCCGGTGAACCAGCTGGTCATCACCACGTGGCGGGCGCCGACGGAGACGCCGAACGGATACTCCAGCGCGTCGCCCTGCATGCGCAGCGGCGTCTCGACCGCGCCGGTGGCGCCGTCGATCGTGCGGTACGAGAAGATGTCCGCGAGGTGCAGCGTCTCGCGTCCGCCCTCGCTGGACACGGCGAGGTCGCTGGGGATCGCGAGCCGGCCCTCGACGATGGTGCGCCACGAGCTGGTCTCGGTGTCGACGAGGTGGATGGCGTTGTCGACCATGCTCGAGACGAACACGCGGTCGCGGCTGTCGATGGCGAGGTTGTCGAGGCCGGGCTTGAGCGTGGCGATCAGCGTCTTGGCGCCGGTGGCGACCTCGACGCGCACGAGCTGACCGAGCGCGGTGTCGACCACGTAGAGCCGGCCCTTGCTGTCGAAATTGACGGCCGCCGGCGTGCGGAAGCCGTCGGCCACCTTCTCGATGGTGCCCTTCTCGACGTCGATGCGCACGACCTGGCCCTTGAACCACAACGGCCCGTAGAGCGCGCAGTCCGGCCCGAACTCGAAGCCGTTGAGCCCGCCGAGATTCTCGAGGATCTTGCGCGGCGGCTTCTCGCCCTTGACGTCGATCTCGTAGAGCGCGTCGCCGAGGAACACCTGCGTCGCGAACAGACGGCCGTCGAACACGCGCTTGGTGACCTTCTCGACGCGCTCGCCGCGCCGCTCCTCGGTGACCACGACGTTGCAGGCGAAGGCCAGCGAGTTGATGCCGGGCAGGCCGGTGGCGACCGCCTTGGCGACCTCGCGGTCCTTGCGCACGTACACCACGCCCTCGAGGAACGCGGTCCACGCCATCGATCCGTCGGGACCGAACGCGATGTCGTCGGCCATGCCCTGCGGCGGATCGACCTCGCGCGTGACCTCGCCGCTGTCGACGTTGATCCGGTAGATCGCCTGGCCGACGACGCTACCGGCGAAGAGCTGGTCGTCCTTGTTGAAGGCCAGGCCGTGCACGCCGTGGAAGTGCGAGCCGGGCACGAGGATCTGGGTCGTGAACGAGATCGGCGGCTTCATCGCCGGCTCGGGTGGCGGCGGCGGAACGGCGGCGGCCGGCGGGGTGGTCGGCGCGGGCGCGGCTTGGGCGGGAGCGGCGGGCGCCGGAGCCGGCTTGGCCTGAGGTGCGGCGGGCGCCGGCGGCTTGGGCTGCGGTTGCTGCTGCGCGGGCGCCGACGTGGCGCCGAGGACCAGGGTCATCGCGGCCGCGAGCGCGGCGCGGCCGAGTACGGAGACGGACGGCATTCTGGACGGTCCCGATATCCCAGATCGCTGATGGGGCGCCGGACTGTAGACCGCCGGCACAACGCAGGGAAGCGCGGCGCGACCCTTTCCAAGCGCGCGGCATCGGCTAACATCGCCGCCGTCGGAATTCCACGAGGCGCGAGGAGGAAACAATGTCGGGACCGTTGACGGGCTACCGGATCATCGAGCTGGCGGGCATCGGCCCCGCGCCGATGTCGGCGATGATGCTGGGCGACATGGGCGCCGACGTGATCCGCGTCGACCGCACCAAATCGCACGTCATGGACCGCTTCGCGGATCCGAAGTTCAACGTCCACGGCCGCAGCCGCCGCTCGGTGTCGGTCGACCTGCAGAAGCCGGAGGGCGCCGAGGTGGTGCTGCGGCTGTGCGCCAAGGCCGACGGCATCATGGAGCCGTTCCGCCCCGGCGTCGCCGAGCGCCTCGGCGTCGGCCCCGAGGCCTGCATGAAGCGCAACCCGAAGATCGTCTATGGCCGCATGACCGGCTGGGGCCAGACCGGTCCGCTGGCCAAGGCAGCCGGCCACGACCAGAACTACATCGCGCTCACCGGCGCGCTGCACGCCATCGGCCGCAAGGGCCAGAAGCCGGTGCCGCCGCTCAACCTCGTCGGCGATTTCGGCGGCGGCGGCATGCTGCTGGCGTTCGGCATGGTGTGCGGCCTGCTCGAGGCGCAGAAATCGGGCAAGGGCCAGGTGGTCGACGCCGCCATGGTCGACGGCGCGGCGCTGCTGCTGGGCGCGCTCTACGGCATGGTCGGCGCCGGGCTGTGGAACGACAAGGAGCGCGAGGTCAACATGCTCGACGGCGGCGCGCATTTCTACGACACCTACGAGACCAAGGACGGCAAGTACGTCTCGATCGGCTCGATCGAGCCGCAGTTCTACGCGCTGCTGATCGAGAAGGCCGGACTGTCCGGCCAGAACCTGCCGGCGCAGCACGACCGCGCGCAATGGCCGATGATGAAGGCCAAGCTCGACGACCTGTTCAAGACCAAGACCCGCGACGAGTGGTGCGCGATCATGGAGGGCACGGACATCTGCTTCGCGCCGGTGCTGACCATGAGCGAGGCGCCGCACCATCCCGCCGCCAAGGCGCGCGGCGCCTACGTCGACGTCGGCGGCTTCGAGCAGCCGGCGCCGGCGCCGCGCTTCAGCCGCACGCGCGAGAGCGTCAAGGGGCCGGCGCCCAAGCGCGGCGCGGACACGGAGTCGGTCCTCGCGGAGTCCGGGTTCTCCGCCGCCGAGATCGCCGAGCTGTCGAAATCCGGCGTCGTCGGCGCCGCCGCCTAGCCGCCGTCGCGCAGGCGGGCGAGGAAGGCGCGCACGCGGGCGGCGTTGACGCCGAGGTCGCTGACGCCGACGCGCGACTTCGACCGCATGTCGACGCGCGCGCCGCCGCCGGCGGCGACGACCCGCACGACGATGTCGTCGCTGAAGCCGAACCAGCGCGAGCGCGCGACGGCTTCGAGCCGGCCGCCGGCTGCGTCGCTGGCGACGACCGTCCAGCCGGCCTCGCGCGCCAGCCTGTCGATCCGCGCCATCACTTCCGCGGGCGGCCGCGGCAGCGTCAGCGGCGCGATGTCGGGGTAGCCCTCGCGCTGGCGCCGCGCGACCTCGGCGCCGCCGTGCTCCGGCGGATTCTGCGCGTCGGCGCGCGGCCCCAGCAGGGCGGCGAATTTCGGCGGATCGTCGAGGTCGGTGCTGATCTCGTGCAGCCGCGGCAGCGAGTCGGCCTTCAGCTTCCAGCTCATCGGCACCCACGCGGCGGCGACGCCGAGCGCGACGCCGAACAACGCCGACAGCAGACCCGGGCGCGTGGCGCCGCGTGGCGCGGCGAGCGACCACAGGATGCCGAGGACGACGGCGGCGACGGCCGCGCCGGCCGAGGTGGCGAGCAGCGTCGCGGGCGGCGCCACGGCGGCGAAGGTCGTCGGCGCCATGTTGGCCACCACGAAGCAGATCGCGGCCGCGAAGGCCGCGACGACGGCGGCGTGGAACAGCCATCCCAGCAGGGTCGAGGCCGCTGTCGCGCGCCGCTCGTGCGTCGGCAGCAGCGGCGCCAGCGCCAGGCCGCCGACGATGGCGGCGAGACCCAGCACCGCCGCCGCGACGAAGATCGCCAGCAGCGCCTCGTGGCGCAGCCAGCCGCCGCGGCTCAGCGGACCGGCGGCCACCATGCCGGCGGCGCCCAGCCAGCCGATCGCGAAGACGCAACGCGCGAGGAAGGTCTTCGCGGGGCTGGGAGGGCGTCGCAACGGCATGGCGCGACGATAGCACGGACGGCGCCGCCGTGGCGCGGGCCGCGCACCGCCGTGGCGCGGGCGCCGCGCCGGCGATGGCGCGTGGGCGGACGCGTCGATAGAGTGCCGCCGCGATGACCCCGACCGACCGCCGCCGCGCCACCGTCACGGGCGCCGGCGCCGTCCTGTTGTGGGCGGCGCTGGCGGCGCTGACGGTCGCCACCGGCGCCATCCCGCCGTTCCAGCTCGTGGCCATGACCTTCGCGACCGGCGCCGCCATCGGCTTCCTCTGGATCGCCGCCGCCGGACGGTCGCCGCGCGCCGCTATGGCGCTGCCCGGCCGCGTCTGGCTGCTCGGGATCGGCGGGCTGTTCGGCTACCATCTGCTCTATTTCATCGCCCTGCGGCTGGCGCCCGCGGCCGAGGCCAATCTCGTCAACTATCTCTGGCCGCTGCTGATCGTGCTGATGGCCGCGCCGGTCGCGGGGGAACGTCTGCGCTGGTGGCATCTGGCCGGCGCGGCGCTGGGCCTGGCCGGCGTCGCGGCGCTGGCGCTGGGCAAGGGCGGCGTCGGCTTCGCCGGCGCGCATTGGCCCGGCTATCTCGCGGCGCTGGGCTGCGCCTTCGTCTGGGCGCTCTACTCGGTGCTCTCGCGGCGCCTGGGCGCGGTGCCGACCGACGCCATCGCCGGCTTCTGCGCGGCGTCGGCGGCGCTGGCGACGCTGTGCCACGTCGCCACCGAGACCACGGTGTGGCCGGCCACGGCGGGCGCCTGGGCCGCCGTCGCGGCGATGGGCGTCGGGCCGGTCGGCGCGGCGTTCTATCTCTGGGACGTCGGCGTCAAGCGCGGCGACATCCGCGCGCTCGGCGCCCTGAGCTACGCCACGCCGGTGCTGTCGACGGCGCTGTTGATCGCGCTCGGCGACGCGGCGCCCAGCGCGACGCTGCTGTTGTCGACGGCGCTGGTGGTGGCCGGCGCGGCGCTCGCGGCGCGCGATCTCTGGGGCGGTCGATCGTAGCGCCGCTCAGCCCGGCGGTTCCCAGCCCGGCGGCGCCAGCGTGAAGCCCGCGAACTCGAAGGCCGGCGACACGGTGCAGCCGACCAGGGTCCAATCGCCGAGGCTGCGCGCCGCCTGCCAGGCGTGGGCCGGCACCGCGATCTGCGGAACATGGCCGGCGGCGAAATCGGTCCCGAGGATCGACGCGCGCGCCGCCGCGCCGTCGGCCGCGATCGACAACTCCAGCGCCGCGCCGGCGTACCAGTGCCAGATCTCGACGGCGTCGACGCGATGCCAATGCGAGCGCTCGCCGGCCCGCAGCAGGAAGTGGATCGCCGTGACGGCGCCGCGCGTCCCGCCGGGCGGCGCCGGCGCGCGGTAGGTCTCGCGGTAGTGGCCGCCTTCGGGATGCGGCCGCAACCCGAGGCGGCGGATCAGATCGTCGGCCGTCTCATCGGCCATCGCGAGCGCCGGCTCAGCCCTGCGGCGGCAGCGTGGCCTGCATCGACGGCCGCTGGCTGAAGGCGGCGTACCACTTCGCCAGCTTCCGGCGCCTGGCGCGCCAGCCGATGTCGGGGAAGCGGAAGTCGAGATAGCCCAGCGCGCAGCCGAACGCGATGTGGCCGATGGTCGGCGCGCCGCGCAGCGTGGCGGCCTCCTTCTCCATGGCGTCCAGCGCGCCCTCGATCTTGGCCATCTGGCCGTCGACCCACTCCGGCCAGCGCAGGGCCCCCGGCCGCAGCGAATTCTCGTAGCGGGCGAGCAGGGCGGCGTCGAGCAGCCCGTCGGCCAGCGCCTCCTGGCGAAGCGCCGTCCAGCGCGCCTTGCCCGACGCGGGGTACATCTTCTTGCGGCGGTTCTTCGAGTCGAGATAGGCGCAGATGACGCGCGAGTCGTAGAGCGACGTGCCTTCGGCCTGCAACGACGGCAGCTTGGCCAGCGGATTGCCCTTCTTGACCTCGGCCGACGGCGCCACCGGCGTCGTCATCGCCGGCCGCTTCTCGATCTTGCCGTCGAGGCCGGCCTCGTGCGCCACCACCATCACCTTGCGGGTGTAGGGCGAGCTCTGCGAGTACACGAGCTTCATCTTGGCCATTTCGCGTTTCCTCCGGTGTGTCGTGCTGGTCGTCGATGTCGGCGCGCCGCGTCGCTAGCGGAACGAATCCTTGCGCTTGCGCACCTCGCCGAACACCTCGAAATCGGCGGCGCCCTCGAGCCCGACCGAGCGCCGCAGCGCCGGATCGTCGGGCCGCAGGAACGGGTTGGTGGCCTTCTCCTCGCCCAGGAGCGACGGCACCGTCGGCCGCCCCTCGGCGCGGGCGGCGTCGATCGCGGCGGAGCGCGCGCGCAGCGCCGCGTTGCCGGGATCGACGTGCAGCGCGAAGCGGGCGTTGCTCTGCGTGTACTCGTGCGCGCAGTAGACGCGGGTGTCGTCGGGGAGGGCGCGGAGGCGCGACAGCGAATTCCACATCACCGGCGCGGTGCCCTCGAACATGCGGCCGCAGCCCAGCGCGAACAGCGTGTCGCCGACGAACAGCGCGCGCGATTCCGGGAAGTGGTAGGCGATGTGGCCCCGCGTGTGGCCGGGCACGAACATGACGGTGGCGCGCTCGGCCCCGAACTGGAACGTGTCGCCGTCGCCCAGCTCGACCTGGATGCCGGGGATGCGCTCGCGGTCGGGTTTGGGGCCGACGATGGTGGCGCCGGTCGCCTTCTGGATCTCGAGGTTGCCGCCGACATGGTCGCCGTGGTGGTGGGTGTTGATCACGTGCGTGATCTTCCAGCCGCGCTTCGCGGCCTCGGCCAACGGCGCGTCGGCGACGGCGGGGTCGACCACGCCGACCGCGCCGGAGTCGGGCTCGCGCACGAGATAGACGTAGTTGTCGCTGAGGACGGGGATCTGGACGATGTCGAGGCTGGCCATGGCGCCTTCCGGAAAACGCGGAACGCGACGCTAGCACCCGCGCTCCGAAGCGTCATCCCCGCCGGCGTCTTCGACGGCGCCGCCGGCGTCCTCACCGACGTCGACCACGCCTTCGCGGTCGAGCCGGCGTCTCCTCGGTCGGGGTGGTGTCCGTGACGGTGCCGATGGCGCACCGCCGCTTCTCCGTCATCCCGGGCGCAGCGAGGGATCTTTGCGCGGCGCAAAGATCCCTCGCTGCGCCCGGGATGACGATTTGCGACGCCCGGGGCGCAAGCAGGCGGCGCTCGGGCATCACGGACCGCTATCCGACGTCGCGACGTCTTGAGGCATGCCGTGGTGGCCGGGGTCGAGGCGGCCACCGCCGTCGCGGCGCCCGGCCCGCCGATGTGCTAGAATGACATGATGTACACTGACGTCGTCGACCTTCGCGATTTCTACGCCGAGCCGGTCGGCATGGTGGCGCGCCGGCTGCTGGGCGCGCGCCTGCGCGAGCTGTGGCCCGACACCCGCGGCCTGCGTGTCGCCGGCGTCGGCTACGCCGCGCCCTTCCTGTGGCCGTTCCTGCCCGAGGCCGAGCGCGTGCTGGCGCTGATGCCGGCGCAGCAGGGCGTGCTGCACTGGCCGCGCGAGGGCGGCAACCTGTCGGCGCTGGTCGACGAGACCGACCTGCCGCTGCCCGACCGCTCGGTCGACCGCATGCTGGTGGTGCACGCGCTGGAGTGCACGGAGCGCGTCAAGCCGCTGCTGCGCGAGGCGTGGCGGGCGCTGGCCGACGGCGGACGCATGGTCGTGGTCGTGCCCAACCGCACCGGGCTGTGGGCCCAGATCGACAACTCGCCCTTCTACCAGGGCTATCCCTACTCGGCGCGCCAGCTCGCGGCGCTGCTGCGCGCCAACATGTTCACGCCGCTGCGCGAGGCGCGCGCCCTCTACATGCCGCCGGTGCGCTCGCGCCTGCTGCTAGGCATGGCGCCGTCGGTCGAGCGCTTCGGCGCGCGCTGGCTCGGCCGCCTCGCCGGCGTCGCCATGATCGAGGCCGGCAAGCAGCTCTATGCCGGCGTCGCCCAGCGCGAGGCGCCGGCGGCGCAGGCCGTGCGTCCCAGGCTGCGCGTGGCGCGCGCCGGCGACTCGGCGGCCGGCCGCTGGTCGCCGCGTGCCTCGACGCCGGGCGCCGTCCCGTCGGCGCCCGATCCCGCGCCGCGCTGAGGCGCCGCGCCGCGGCGTCGTGGCGTCGTGGCGTCCACCCGGCACGCGCCCCGCGCCATGACCGACGACATCGCCGCCGTCCGCCGCGCCTACGCCGACACCGTGACGGCGCTGGCCGGCACCGCGGATCCCAGTTTGCGCGCCGCCTTCGCGACGATCGACCGCGGCCGCTTCTGCGGTCCGCCGCCGTGGTGGATCCGGCAAGGCGGCGGCTACGCCGAGGTGCCGGCCGCGGACGAAGCGCTGATCTACCGCGACGTGCTGCTGGGCCTGGCGCCCGACCGCGGAATCAACAACGGCCAGCCCAGCCTGCACGCCCGCATGCTCGACGCGGTCGCGCCGATGCCGGGGGAACGCGTGGCGCAGATCGGCGCCGGCACCGGCTACTACACCGCGATCCTCGCCGAGCTGGTCGGAGCCGCCGGGCGCGTCGAGGCGTGGGAGCTGGCGCCCGACCTCGCCGCCCGCGCCGCCGGCAATCTCGCGGACCGGTCGAACGTCGTCGTCCACGCCGGTTCGGGCGCGCGGGACGTCGCGCTGCCGCCGTCGGACATCGTCTACGTCAGCGCCGGCGCCACCGGTCCGATGCCGGCCTGGCTCGACGCGCTGCGTCCCGGCGGACGGCTGATCTTCCCGATGACGCCGTGGCGCGGCATGGGCGCGATGCTGCTTGTGACGCGCGTCGCCGCGGAGCCATACGCCGCGCGCTTCGTCTGCGCCGCCGGTTTCATCCCCTGCGTCGGCGCCCGCGACACCGCCACCGCGAGGCGGCTCAGCGCGGCGTTCGACGGCGGCGGCATGGAGGAGGTGCGCTCGCTGCGCCGCGACGACCGGCCCGACGCCACCTGCTGGGCCTCCGGCGACGGCTGGTGGCTCTCGACCGCGCCGCTGGACTGACCGGAAAGCCGATCGCCCCGCGCGACCCGCGGGAACCCCGGCGCGGAAACGGCGTTGCTCCTCCACACACCTGGAGGACGCCCATGCGCTCGAAGATCGTTATCGCGTTGATCGCCAGCGCGATCGGAATTTCCGCCGCCGCGCCCGCCTTCGCGCAGGGCCCGGGCCGCGACCCGCAGCGGCCGTGGTGCCAGCAAGGCGACCGCAATTGCGACGGGCGCGTCGATTGGAAGGACTATTTCTACGATCCCGACCGCGGCTACCAGGGCCGGCCGTACCAGGGCCGTGGACGCGAACAGACCTACGGCTCCGACGGCAGCTGCTCCTATCCGACGCCGCGCGGCTACGTCACCGGCTACCGTCCGGAGGGCAAGGACCGCTGCTGCGTCGAGACCCGCTACGGTCCGTCCTGCATCTAGCGCCACCAGGCGGCGCGGCGAGCAGCGCGCCGCCCGCGCGTTCCGGTCGAATCCGCCGGCGCTTCCGCGACCCCGCGGCGGCGCCCACGTCGAACGCGCGCTCCCCGCGCGCTCCCCAGGAGGCTCCCATGGCCGAACAGACGCGTGACACCGCCGGCAACGGCAACGGTCTCTACTTCATCGTCGGCGGCCTGGCGGTCGCGGTCGTGGCCTACCTGTTCTGGGGCGGCCACATCGGCGGCGGCACGCGCAACGTCGATATCAAAATCGAGACCCCCGCCGCCACGCCGGCGCCGCCCGCCCCGACCTTGCCGGTGCCGCCGGTCACGCCGCCGGCGCCCAAGAACTGACGGCGGTTCCAACGGGAACGACCGACGGCGTCGGAGTCGACGCCGCCGCGCATGATGTGCGCCGAACTGACGGCGGACGACACAGGAGGGCCGCATGGCCGAGCAAGCGACCAGCGGCCCCGGTGGCGGCCTCTACTTCATCGTCGGCGGCCTCGTGGTGGTCGTCGCCGTGATCGGGTTCCTCTTCTACAACGGCCAGATCGGCGGTGGCGGCCCGACCAAGAAGCTCGAGATCACGATCGAGGCGCCGAAGACGTGACGGCGGCGCCCTCCCGCGACGCCGGAAACGCGCGTACAGTGGCGCCGTTTCCGGAGGGACGGACATGGACGGCAACGAGCGCGTGATCCGCGATTTCATCGCCGCGTGGTCGCGCATGGACGCCGACGCGCTGGTCGGCTTCTTCACCGAGGACGGCGTCTACCACAACATGATGCTGCCGCCCGTGAAGGGCCGCGCCGCGCTCAAGCCCTACATCGCGCGCTTCCTCGCCGGCTGGTCCGCGACCGAATGGGACGCGTTGAACGTGCTGGCGCGCGGCGACCTGGTGATCGCGGAGCGCCTCGACCGCACGGTGGCGAAGGACGGCCGCAAGGTCGATCTGCCGTGCTGCGGCGTGTTCGAGATGCGCGACGGCAGGATCGCGGTGTGGCGGGACTATTTCGACATGGGGACCTACGCCAAGGCGCTGGGCTGAGCGCGGGCCGGCGGCCGGATGCCGCCAGCCGCGGCGGCCGCGTCTCAGCGGCCTGTGCCGAGGCTCAGGATGTGGGCGATCACGTCCGCCATGTCGTCGGGTTCGAGGATCAGGTCGGGCATCGTCTGGTGCGACGTCTGGAGCGACGCCAGCAGCGCCGTCGCGGTCATGCCCGGCGTCGCCGCGATGGTGGCGAACGCCGGCGCGTCGAGACGCGGCGAACGCCGCGGCGTGGCGTCCACGGCATGGCACGCCGCGCAGCGCATCTGCGCCAGCGCCAGTCCGCGGCGCGCCTGGCCGTGCTCCTGCGCCCCGGCGGCGGCCGCGGCGAGGAGGGCGGCGGCGGTCGTCGCCGCGAGGAGAATCGGATGTCGCAACGGCCCCTCCATCGACAGTCGTCCCGCCGCTCAGACCGCGAGGCCCGCTACGGGTTCCCAGACGAGGTGGTCGCGCACGCGCTTGACGCCGGGCACGTTCTCCGCCGCCACGCAGATCGCGCGCCGCTGCCGGTCGTCGACCAGCGTGCCCCACAGATCGACCTCGCCGTCGCGCACCGTCACGTTGACCAGCGCCATCGGCGCCCAGCTCTCGGCGGCGAACTCGGCCAGGATCCGCTCGCGGATCGCGGAATCGCCGGGGGCCGGCGCCGTGGCGTCCGCCGGCAGTCCCGCCACCGCCTGCAGGATGTTCGCCCGGCTGACGATGCCGACCAGCCGGCCGTCGCGCGTCACCGGCAGCCGCTTCACGCCCTCGCCCTCCATCAGGTCGACGATGCGCGGCAGCGGCGTCTCCTCGTCGATGGTGCGCGGATCGCGCGTCATGACGTCGCCGACCTTGCGGCCATGGGTCTCGGTGTACTCCGCCGCCGTCCGGCCCGGACCGAGCAGGAACTCGATCCAGCGGCGGCGGCGCGGCGCCGTGCCCGTCTCGACGCGCCGCAGGAAGTCGCCCTCCGTGACCACGCCGGCCACCCGGCCCTCGCCGTCGACCACCGGCAGCCCGCTGATCCGGTGCCGCAGCATCAGGGCGATCGCGTCCTGGATCGAGGCGTCGGCGCCGATCGAGACCGGCCGCGGCGTCATGATGTCCATGGCTTTCATGCGCGGCCCTCCCGGATCGCCGGCATCAATCTAGGGGCGGGGCCGGACGCCTCCCTTGACGTGGCGCAATCCGCCCGGCGCGCCGCGGGTGTTTTCTGCGCCGGTGTGATCGATGGTGGAGGCACGGGATGAAGCGCGCACGGACTTGGATTCTGATCGCCGACGGCGCCCGCGCGCGCGTGCTGGAATGCGGCCCGCGCGGCGGCGGCCTGCGCGAGGTCGAGGGCATGGCGTTCGAGGCCGACCACGCCGCGACCCGCGACCTCGCGGCCGACCGTCCCGGCCGCAGCTTCAGCTCGACCACCGACGCGCGCTCGGCCATGGAGCCGCGCACCGACCCGCACCGCCGGCTGAAGCGCGCCTTCGCGCGCCGGCTCGCCGCCGCGCTCGATTCCGGCCTCGCGGCCGGCGGCTACGACCGGCTGGTGGTGGTCGCCGCGCCGGTGACGATGGGTGATCTGCGGGCCGAGCTGTCCGACCGCGTCGCCGCCGCCGTGGCGGTCGAGGTCGACAAGGATCTGACGAAGGTCCCCGACGACGAGGTGCTGCCGCACCTGCCCGAAGGCGCGGTCTAGCGCCGTTCCCGCCGCGCGCCGGCGTCAGGCGCCGCGGCGTCCGCCGGCGGCCAGCCGGATGGCGATGGCGACGACGACCACGGCGCCGGCCGGCACCACCAGATGGGTCCAGGCGCCGATCAGCGGCAGCAGCGCGTCGGCCAGCCAGTAGAGCGAGGTCCAGCCGGCGACCGCCGGCAGCAGCAGCACCAGCACGCCGGTGGGGCGGCGGGGATCGAGCCATTCCGACCATGTCGACATCGCGCTGGTCTCCTGTGCGTCGGTTGCGGGTGCGGTCGGCCCGGTATGGCCGGCCATCGGCTGTGAAGCGCCGGGGCGCAGTGTATCCCGCCCGCATCGACGGTCCATCGGGTCGGCCGGATTCCGGGGCGGTGCGTCGACGCGTCGCCGGCGGCGCATCCGCTCCGGCGCGTCGCGCGGACGGGACTTGTCCGCCGTCCGCCGGGGACGAATACTGGCCGCTGGATGCGCGTCGGCGGGCGGCGCGGCGGCCGGAGCGCGGACATGGGCGGGATGATCGGGCGTCGGGAAGGCATCGGCATGGCGGTCGCGGCGACGGTCGCCGCGGCGGCGCACCGCGCGGCGTCGGCGCAGAGCGCGCCGCCGCCGCCGCGCGCCAGCGAGGATCCGCAATACCGGACCGTGGCGCAGCTCGTCGAGGCGCTGGCGGCGCGCAAGGTGTCCGCGGTCGAGCTGCTCGAGGCCAGCCTCAAGCGCATCGCGACGCTGGATCCGCACATCAACGCGGTGGTCGTGCGCGATTTCGACCGCGCCCGCGCGGCCGCCAAGGCGGCCGACGAGGCGCTGGCGCGCGGCGAGCGCCGTCCGTTGCTGGGCGTGCCGATGACGGTCAAGGAATCCTACGACGTCGCCGGCCTGCCGACGACCTGGGGCATCCCCGCGTTCAAGGACTGGCGGCCGGCGGAGGACGCCGTGGTGGTGTCGCGGCTGAAGGCGGCGGGCGCCGTCGTGCTGGGCAAGACCAACGTGCCGGTCGGGCTGGCCGACTGGCAGACCATCAACCCGATCCACGGCCGCACCAACAATCCCCACGATATCGACCGCACGCCCGGCGGCTCGTCCGGCGGCGCCGCCGCCGCGCTGGCGTGCGGCTACGTGGCCCTCGAGATGGGCTCCGACATCGGCGGATCGCTGCGCACGCCCGCGCACTTCACCGGCGTCTACGGCCACAAGCCGTCGCACGGCATCGTGCCGGAGCGCGGGCACACCTTCCCGCGCGCCGTGCCGACCGCGAGCGGCAACGGCCTCTCGGTCGTCGGGCCGATGGCGCGCAGCGCCGCCGACATCGCGACCGCGCTGGACATCGTGGCCGGCGCCGACGAGCGGGCCGAGGGCGTCGCGTGGAAGGTCGCGCTGCCGCCGGCCCGCCACACCGGCCTCGCGGGATTCCGCGTCCTCGTGCTCGACAGCCACCCGCTGGCGCCGGTCGCGAAGGACATCGCGCAGGCGTTCGACCGGCTCGCGGGCCGGCTGGCGAAGAGCGGCGCCAAGGTCGCGCGCGCCAGCCCGCTGCTGCCCGATCTCGCCGAGGCGACGCGCAACTTCGTGCGCCTGCTGAGCCCGGTGCTCGCGCAGGGACGTCCGCCGGAGTACTACGAGCGCGTCCGCGCCGCGGCCGCCGCCATGCCCGCCGACGACCCGGGCCTCGACGCGCTGTGGCTGCGCTCGATCAACGCCGGCTGGCGGGAGTGGCGCGCCGCCGACATCGTGCGCGACGGCATGCGCCGGCGCTGGCGGGCGCTGTTCCAGGAGTTCGACGCGGTGGTGTGCCCGGCGATGCCGACCCTGGCCTTCCCGCACGACGCGTCGGACGTGGCCGGCCGGCGGCTCGACATCGACGGCGCGAAGCACCCCTATATCGTCAACCTCGTCTGGGCCGGCTTCGCCACCGCCGCCGGGCTGCCGGCCACCGTGGCGCCGATCGACCGCGGCGCCGGGGGCCTGCCTATCGGCGCGCAGATCGTCGGCCCGATGCTGGAGGACCGCACGCCCATCGCGCTCGCCGCGCTGATGGAGCGCGAGTACGGCGGCTTCGTGCCGCCGGTGCTGTGAGGGGGATGCCGCAGGGCAGGTCGACTATCGCCGTCCAGCGCCGACGCTGGCCGATCCGATGGACGGGCGCGCTTTTTGATCACGACCCCGCCGTCGATGCTCGTGCCGGTCGACGCCGGACGTCCGGATGCGCTTGCGCGGACCACGGCCGCGCGCGCGTGCGGCGCGGAGTTCCTCTTTGGTGAAGTCACGGGCCATTGTCGGCGCGTCCGAAAGTTCAACGACGTCAGCGGAACCCCGCCGCGCAAGGCCTGATTTAGCGATCAAAGGTGGTATCCGTCTGACGTCGGATCGATCAAGTAGCCACGGTCGGTAGCCCGACGCCGGCATCATCGCTGATGGGGCGATGCTTTCCGGCGTGATGTAGCGGGCGCGTTGAACGGCCCATTCTTCGTTCTGCTCGATCAGGTGGCGCCGACGAGGCGGCAGAAAAGGCGCAACGGTCAGCGAAGCGATGACAACAGAGCGGCCGCTTCGATCAGATCGGGCGTCTCGAAGCCCTCGGTGAACGCGCCCACAATGGGGGCGAGAAGGTCGTGAGCCTGCTGCCGCTGCCGCCGCCCATCGAGAAGCGCCGCCAGATCGCGCGCCGCGCGAAGTTGCAGCGACAGCGCCTCTTGTTTCCGTGCGATGTCGAGCGCGCGGCGTAGTTCGGCCTCGGCGGTATCCTTTGCGCCGGCATCGGCACGCAGAACGACGGCCGCACCGACCCGGTGGATGTCCGAGGCGAGAGCGACATCCTCGCTGCGCGCCAGGGCTTCGAGGGCCTTCGCCATGGCGTCTGCCGCGGCGTCGTGGCGTCCCTCGTGGGCATAGGCCTCGGCCGCGAACGAGTGATGAAGCGGGTCGAACCTTGCGGCCCCTATGCGCTTCGCTTCGTCGAAGCCCGCCTCGATCTCGGCAATACCGGATGCCTTTCCCTGACGAAACAATGCCGCCCCGAGATGGGTGAGGCCCCAAGCGTGCCAAAGCGCGAGCGACATCTCCTCCGCGACCCGCAGCGCCGCGCGCGCAGCCTCCTCAGCCTGCTCGGGCCTACGCTGCCAGAGGTTGACCAGCGTCGCGGCCATACAGAGCGCTAGGCCGGTCGTGTTCGGATGGTCGGCTTCGCGCGCCCAGGCGAGCGACTTTTCCAATTGCCGCGCCGACTGATCGGCGAACCCGAGATGCCAGAGAGACCAACTCAGGTAGTTGCTCGCCGCGACCCGTGGATCGTGTCCGAAGCGGAACTTCAGATCGAAATGCACCTCGGGCCGGTATAGCGCGAACGACCTCGCGCTGAGCGCGAGCGTCTTGCGGTAGGCCCCGGCATGAAAACTCTCCAGAGCCAGAGCGCGCAGCGAGACCAGACGCGGGCCGTCGTCAGGCTGCGCCTCGGCAATCTCGGCCAGGCGTTCGGCGACTTGCGCCGAGCCGGTCGCCGCGATGTAGCGCCCTGCCCAGAGACCGTAGATCGCGGGGAGTTGGAGCGCGGGGTCGCCGGCCGGGTCTGCGAGTGCCATCGCCCTCTCGAACGCCGCGACCGTGGCTGCGCCCTGGTACCCCTCGCTGGCCATCAGCGCCTGACCGAGTTCGACCTGGATCGCCTGTTCGCGCAACATCCAGCGCGTCTCGGCGCCAAGCGCACCGCAAAGGCGGACGGCCGCTTGAAAATCCGCAATGGCCTCGCGAAAGGCCGGGCGGGTCACCGCTGCGCGCCCGGCCTCTTCCCAGGCATCCAGCGCGACTTCGAGGCGGCCGGCCGCTTCAGCGTGCTGGGCGCGGATCTCGGGCGCCGCGTCCCCGCGCGCGACCATCACGTCGTGCAGTTGTCCGTGCAGCCTCACGCGACGCGCCTTCAACAGGCTTTCATAGGCGGCGTCGCGGACCAGCGCATGCTTGAAGAGATAAGTCGCCTGCCGGCCGCCACCGCGACGGAACACCAGCTCCGCGTCGACGAGACGGTCGAGTGCGTCGGCAAGCTCCGCTTCGGGCAATGGCGACAACGCGGCAAGCGTTTCGTGATCGAAGGCGCGGCCGATGACGGCGGCGGTCTGCGCGACCTCCTTCACGCCGTGCAGACGGTCGAGCCGGGCCATCAGCGAGTCGTGAAGGGTGGCTGGCACCGCGAGCGCACTGAGCGGCCCGTCAAGCTCGTACGCATCGGCGGCCTCGCGCAGCGCGCCGGATTCCACCACCGCCTTGGTCATTTCCTCGACGAAGAGCGGCACGCCGTCGGTCCGCGCGGCGATCTCATCGACCAGCGGCTCGGGCAGCCTGCGCCCGCCGGTGACGCGCACGATGATGGATTGCGTCGCAGCGCGGGCCAGCCGGTTGAGCGTCAGCCGCGTCATGGCCGGATGGCTGGCCAAGGGCGCCTTGAAGGTGGGCCGTGTCGTCACCACGAGCAGCACCCGGCGACCCGCAAGCCTGTCGAGCGCGAGTTCGATCAGCTCCAGAGTCGTCGGGTCGATCCAGTGCACGTCCTCGACCAGCCACAGGACCGGCCGGTGCCGCGCCAGCCCGCCAAGCTGGTCGACCAGGGCGGCGAGAGTGCGGCTGCGGCGTTGCTGTGGCGTCAGCGTCGAGGCGCCGTAGCGCCCGCTGCCGTCGAGTCCGAGCAGCTCGGCGATCAGCGGCGCCGCCGCGGCCGCGCCATCGCCGGCGCCGTGCGCCAGAAGGGTCTCCAATCTATCCAACCGCCTGTCGACGCTCTCGTCAGGCGCGAATCGCGCGGCCTGCGTCAGCTGCTGGATCGCCGGGTAGAGCGCACTGTCGCCGTGATACGGCGAGCACTGGTATCGCAACAGAACGTGCGGCCCGGCCTCGACAGCCGCCACCAGCGCCTCGGCGATCCGCGACTTGCCGATGCCGGCCTCACCGGTCAGCAGGATCGCCTGTCCCTCGCCACCCTCCGCTTGCCGCCACCGCTCAACCAGCAGCGCCAGCTCTTGATCCCGGCCAACGATGGGCGTCAGCGTGTTGCCCTGGCGCGCGGCGAAGCGACTGGCCAGCGTGCGTTCGCCAAGGACTGTAAAAGCCTCGGCAGTGCCGTCGATGCCCTTGAACTCGCGTATCGGCAACGACTCGAGCGCGAAGATATCGCCCAGACGGCGGCGCGTTGCCTCGGCCACGATCACCTGGCCGGGGGCTGCGATCGCTTGAAGCCGTGCGGCGAAGTTCGGGGTGTCGCCGATCACGGCTTCCTCGCGGGCACCACCTTCGCCGACCAGGTCGCCCACCACCACCAGACCGGTCGCGACACCAACCCGGCAGGCCAGCGGCGCACCGCCGCCCTGCAGGCGGCTGACTGCCGCGACGATCGACAGGCCGGCGCGGACCGCACGCTCGGGCTCGTCCTCGTGGGCGCGCGGCCAGCCGAAATAGGCCAGCACGCCGTCGCCCATGAATTTCGCCACGTGCCCCTCGACGCGGGCGATCTCACCCGCGACCGCGTTCTGATAGGCGCGGATCACGCCGCTCATATCCTCGGGATCAAGTCGCGCGGACAGCGCGGTCGAGCTGACGAGGTCGACAAACATCACCGTGAGGTACCGCCGTTCAGCCTCCGACGTCGGCTTCTGTCTCTCCGTCGTGTCGGCACGGTACTGCAGGTCGGCCGCCGCGCTCTGCGGCGCTGCCGATAGCGCCGCAATGGCTTCGAGCAGCTTGCGGCGATGCCCGATCGAAGAAACACCCATCTCGCGCAGATCGTCCGCAGTCAGGCCGGCGGCGACATCCACGTCGATATCGTTCGTGCGGAAGGCGGCCTCGTAGCGGGACAGTCCCAGCGCCGCCAGCCAGTCGCCAATATCCCTCATGCATTCTGCTCCAGTTCGGACGAACTGGCCCGACCTTCGACGCGATACAAACCGGGATTCTCCAGATGACCGCCGATCTCGGCTAAATCTTGGGACGCTTGCGGTCTTTCCGCAAGGCGGAGGCGAGGCGCGAGCGGATACCGGCGTCTTGAGCGGTCAGAAATTTCGCTCGCGGCGCCGATCTGGGCGTTTTCCCTGGCCGTTGGACGCACCGCGCCTGTCGGGCGCTCTTGACCGCATGACGACCGCGCGTCTCATGCCGGCGCCGGATCAGGCGGCGGTCGCAGTTCGGCGATCAGCCGCAGGATGTCGGCGAAAAGCGGACGCGGCACGCGACGTCACCCATTTGGAAGGCGATATAGCGGCCGTGGCTGACGATCCTCGCGCCGATCTTGATCAGCTTCTCGCGCGGCGGGTCATCGACCAGTCGATGATCGGCCCGGGCGTCGTCAGCGTCCGCAGGAAATCGCCGAGGTTGTAAGCCAGCCCATGCGGCCGCGGACGCACCGCGTTGGCGGCGAACATCCTGCACGACAGGCGCGTCCACCGGATCGCGTTGTTGCCTTCTGTGATCCATTGCTCGCAGGGTCCGCGTTTCGTTTAGAAGGCGACGACCCGTTCGGCCGGGCGAGTCATGTTGGTAAAGATGAAGTCGATGCGCGCGAATGTGGGCTACCATATTTGGCGCCCAAGCAACCGCCGCGCCACCGCGCCCCGCGTCCATCGTGGATCACCCCCGGTTTTCGCGGCGAAGACGCATACCGCGTCCCGCCCGGACACCCACACCGTCCGGACAAGACCGCCTACCCCGCCTTGTAGGACCGGTGCGCCGTCCCGCTGTTCGTGGTCGTGGATCGGCGGATTTCACTCCGCACGACCCGTCTAGCTAGCCGCCCCCGCCGTCTTGCAGCGGGTGCTACCGCCGCAGCAGGAACAGCCCCTGCTGTCCGAACAGGTTCGCCATCAACGTGGGGACGGCGATCGGCCGGCCGCCTCGGCCCAGGGCGGTGGCCTGCTCGACCACGACGCCGGCCTCGCGGCACAGGGCGCGGAAATCGTCGATGGTGCAGAGGTGGATGTTGGGCGTGTCGTACCAGCGGTGCGGCAGGGCGGCGTTCTCCGGCATGCGGCCGCCGAACAGGATTCCGAGCCGCACCTGCCAGTGGCCGAAATTCGGGAACGACACGATGGCGCGCTTGCCGACGCGCAGCATCTGCTCCAGCACGTCGCGCGGCTGGCGCGTCGCCTGCAGGGTCTGGCTCAGGATCACGTAGTCGAAGGCGCCGTCGGGGTAGTGGCGCAGATCGGTGTCGGCGTCGCCCTGGATGACGCTCAGGCCGTTGGCGACGCAGGCGTTGACGCCGGCCTGGCTCAGCTCCATGCCGCGCGCGTCGACGCCCTTGGCCCGCGCCAGATGCGCCAGCAGCGCGCCGTCGCCGCAGCCGACGTCGAGCACCCGCGTCCCGGGGCTGACCATGTCGGCGATCAGCCGGAGGTCGACGCGGTTGCCGATGCGGGGTTCGTCCAGCGCCATCGCCGTCAGACCTTCAGCCCGCGGGCGTTGCCGGCGCCCCTGAGAAAGCCCTCGAGGGTGCGGAACAGCTCCGGCTCGTCGAGCAGGAAGGCGTCGTGGCCCTTGTCGGTCTCGACCTCGACGAACGAGACGTTGGCGGCCACGGCGTTGAGCGCGCGCACGATCTCGCGGCTCTCCGGCGTCGGGAACAGCCAGTCGCTGGTGAAGGAGACGAGGCAGAAGCGCGTCGGGCTGCCCTTGAACGCCGCCGCCAGCGAGCCGCCGTGCTCGGCCGCGAGGTCGAAATAATCCATCGCGCGCGTGATGTAGAGATAGGCGTTGGCGTCGAAGCGCTCGACGAACGAGCGGCCCTGGTGGCGCAGGTAGCTCTCGACCTGGAAATCGGCGTCGAAGCCGAAGCCCAGCGCCTGCTTGTCCTGGAGCTGGCGGCCGAACTTGCGCTGCAGCGCGACCTCGCTGAGGTAGGTGATGTGCGCGGTCATCCGGGCCACGGCCAGGCCGCGCGCCGGGCGCGTGCCGTGGGCGTGGTAGTCGCCGCCGTGCCAGTCCGGATCGGCCATGATCGCCTGCCGTCCGACCTCGTGGAAGGCGATGTTCTGCGCGGAGTGCCGCGCCGCCGTGGCGATCGGGATCGCCGAGAACACGCGTTTGGGATAGGCCGAGGCCCATTGCAGCACCTGCATGCCACCCATCGACCCGCCGGTGACGCAGAACAGGCTGTCGATGCCGAGATGGTCGAGCAGGGCGGCCTGCGCACGCACCATGTCGGCGATGGTGACGACGGGGAAGGCGAGGTTGAACGGCTTGCCGTCGGCCGGCGCCAGGTCGAGCGGGCCGGTGCTGCCCATGCAGCCGCCCAGCACGTTGGCGCAGATGATGAAGTACTTGGCCGGATCGAGGATGCGGCCGGCGCCGACCACCGGCTCCCACCAGCCCTCGCGGCCGGTCACGGGATGGGTGTCGGCCACGAATTGATCCAGCGTCAGCGCGTGGCAGATCAGCACCGCGTTGGATTTCTCGGCGTTGAGCGCGCCGTAGGTCTGGTAGGCGACGCGGTGGCCGGGCAGCGTCACGCCGCAATCCAGCTTCAGCGGCCCCAGCGTCACCTGATGGCAGGCCTCCAGCGCCTTGCGCACGGCCGCCGTCGCCACCTGGGCCGCGACGGGCGCGGCGGTGGTCGGTGTCTCGTCGGTCGGTGCGGCGGTGGATTCCATCGGACGGGAGAAGGGGTTGGAGGGGGCGGTTGTATAGGGCGCCGGACAGCGTGATGGAAGCGGCGCCCCTGATCCCCGCCGCGGCTGCCGCGGCGGACCTCCGGGCACCTTCTCCCCCGATGACGGTGGAGAAGGAGCACGGCGGATCTTCCCTTCTCCCCCTGACGAGGGGGAGAAGGTGGCGCGTAGCGCCGGATGAGGGGCTTCGTTTCCGCTGGTGGCGATCCTTCCGGAAGACGGCCGGTAGCTAGGGAGGCACCCCTTGAAGTGTCAATGTTTTCTTTGCGTTCCGGGCCGGTCGCGGCTAGGTGTACGCCTCGTTTTTCCGCCCTGCCCGGACCCCACCGCCGATGACCGCCCCGCTTGACGAATTGCGCCAGCAGATCGACGGCATCGACGACGCCGTGCACGACCTGCTGATGCGCCGCGCCGAGCTGGTCGGCCGCATCGGCGCCGCCAAGGGTGGCGCCGGCGGCCTGGCGCTGCGTCCCGGCCGCGAGGCCAAGGTCATCCGCCGCCTGTTGGGACGGCACGCCGGATCCTTCCCGGCGCCCGCCCTGGTGCGTCTTTGGCGCGAGATCGTCTCGTCCTTCACCTTCCTGCAATGCCCGATCCGGGTCGCGGTCTACCGGCCGGCCGACCAGCCGGGCTACTGGGATCTGGCGCGCGACCATTTCGGGGTGACCATCCCGTTCACGGCGCATGAGAGCCCGGCCCAGGTGCTGGCCGCCGTGCGCGCCGATCCCAACGTGGTCGGCGTGGTGCCGGTGCCGCAGGCCGACGATCCGCGCCCGTGGTGGCCCGGTCTGGCCAGCGGCGATCCGGCGATGCCCAACGTGGTGCAGCGCCTGCCGTTCGTTCCCATGCCCAACGCCCGGGGCGGCGGTCTGGGCGGCTTCGTGCTGGCCCGGCTGGAGGCCGAGGACAGTGGCGAGGACCGCTCGCTGATCCTGGTGGAGACGCACGCCGAGATCAGCCGCGCCCGGGTGAATTCGGCCGCCGCCAAGGCGGGGCTGGGGGCGCCGCTGTCGGCGTGGGATTTCGACCAGCAGGGCGCCCACCACGACCTGCTGGAGGTCGCCGGCTACGTCGGCGACGCCGACCCCCGCCTGGCGGCGCTGGTCGAGGCGCTGGGATCGCCCGGCGCCCGTGTGCTGTCGCTGGGCGCCTACGCCGTGTCGCCGGTTTTGCGCTGATTTTCGTTCAGGAGACGACCCGCATGTCCCGCCCCGAGCCGCGGCCCGGCATCCTGGAGATCGCGCCCTATGTCGGCGGCAAGGACACCGTCGAGGGCCGCGCCAGGGTGATGAAGCTGTCCTCCAACGAGGGCGCGCTGGGGCCCAGCCCGAAGGCGATGGCGGCCTACGCGGCGGCCGCGTCGGAGCTGCACCGCTACCCCGACGGCGGCACCGACAAGCTGCGCGCGGCGCTGGGCGCCCACCACGGGCTGGATCCGGCCCGCATCGTCTGCGGCGCCGGCTCGGACGAGCTCTTGAATCTCCTGGTGCGGGCCTACTGCGGGCCCGGTGACGAGCTGCTGTACAGCGCCCACGGCTTCCTGATGTACCCGCTCAACGCCAAAGGCGTCGGCGCCACGCCCGTGGCGGCGCCGGAGAAGGATTTTCGCACCGACGTGACGGCGATGCTGGCGCGGGTGACGGCGCGCACGAGGATCGTGTGCCTGGCGAATCCGAACAATCCCACGGGCAGCTACGTCACGCGCGACGAGGTCAAGCGGCTGCGCGACGGCCTGCCGCGCTCGACGCTGCTGATCATCGACGCGGCCTACGCCGAGTACGTGGCGCGCAACGACTACGACGCCGGCGTCGATCTCGTGAGGAGCTCCGAGAACGTCGTCATGACGCGCACCTTCTCGAAGATCTACGGGCTGGGCGGGCTGCGTCTGGGCTGGATGTACGGACCGGAGCACGTCGTCGACGTGATGAACCGGCTGCGCCAGCCGTTCAACGTCAACCTCGCGGCCCAGACCGCCGGCGTCGCCGCGCTCGCCGACAAGGCGCACACCGAGGCGGTGCGCGCCAACAACGACGAGTGGCTGCCGTGGCTGACGACCGAGCTCACGAAGCTCGGCCTCGCCGTGCGTCCGAGCGTCGGCAATTTCGTGCTCGTCGGTTTCGGCGCCGCCGAGCGCGCCGCCGCCGCCAACGACGCGATGATGGGCGACGGGCTGATTCCGCGCATGGTCGGCGCCTACGGGCTGGGCGACCATCTACGCATCACCATCGGCAATCCGGAGGAGGTGCGCGCCGTGCGCGACTCGCTGGCGCGCTTCGTCGCGCGGCGCTGACGCCATGGCCGCGAAGAAGAAGACGGCGGCCGCGAAGCGCGCCAAGGCGCCGGCGCGCAAGCCGGCGGCGAGGAAGGCCGCGCCGCGCCGCGTCCGCAAGCCGGCGCCGCTGTTCGACAAGATCGCGCTGATCGGCATCGGCCTGATCGGCTCCTCGATCGCGCAGGTGGTGCGCCGCGAGGGTCTGGCGCGCGAGATCGTCGCCGCCACGCGCAGCAAGGCCACGGCGCGGACCGCCACGCGCATGGGCATCGTCGACCATTGCGGCACCGACATCGCCAAGGCCGTCGAGGGCGCCGACCTCGTCATCGTCTGCACGCCGGTCGGCGCCTGCGGCGCGGCGGCGCGCGCCTTCGGGCCCAGGCTCAAGCCCGGCGCGATCGTGTCCGACGTCGGCTCGGTCAAACAGGCGGTCATCCGCGACATGGCGCCGTTCCTGCCGGCGGGCACGCATTTCGTGCCCGCCCATCCGATCGCCGGCACCGAGCATTCCGGACCCGAGGCCGGCTTCCCCGAGCTGTTCGAGGGCCGCTGGTGCATCCTGACGCCGCTGCCCGGCGTCGATCCGGCGGCGCGCGACAAGCTGGCGGCGTTCTGGCGCCGCTGTGGCAGCATGGTCGAGTTCATGGCGCCGGACTGGCACGACAAGGTGCTGGGCATCGTCTCGCACCTGCCGCACCTCATCGCCTACACCATCGTCGGCACCGCCGACGACATGGCGGGCGAGCGCCGCTCGGAGGTGATCAAGTTCGCCGCCGGCGGTTTCCGCGACTTCACGCGCATCGCCGCCTCCGATCCGACGATGTGGCGCGACGTGTTCCTCACCAACCGCGAGGCGGTGCTCGAGATCCTCGGCCGCTTCCAGGAGGATCTGTTCTACCTGCAGCGCGCGATCCGCTGGGGCGAGGGCGACAAGCTGTTCGACCTGTTCAGCCGCACCCGCTCGATCCGCCGCGCGCTGATCGGCATGAAGCAGGCGTGAGCGGCGGCGTCGGACCCGAAAACGCCGCATTTCGCCGTCACGACCTGAGTGTAGTCCGCCTAAGGAGGGCATCGCCGATGATCTCCCGCCTCGTTCCGCTCGCAGCCCTCGGCCTGTGCGCCGCCCTCGCGGGCGCCACGGCCCAGACGCCGCCCAAACCCGCGACGCCGCCGACCAGCGCGCCGATGATCACGCCGGGCGCGCGCACCGAGCCGCCGGTGCCGGCGCCCGCCACCACGGCTCCTGCGGCGCCGGCCGCGACCGCCGCGCCCACGCCGGTGCCGCCGACCCAGCTCCAGGCCGAGTTCGCCGTGGCCGTCGGCGACACGGTGATGTTCAACTACCAGTCCAAGGACCTGACGCTGCGGTCGTTGAAGATCCTCGACAACCAGGCCGTCTGGCTGAAGGGCCGCGCCGATCTGAAGATCACGGTCGAGGCCTATTGCGACGACGATCTCGAGGGCGCCAAGGCGCGCGAGTTCTGCCTGTCGCGCGGCCGCGAGGTGCGCGACTACCTCGTGAAGCAGGGCGTCGCGGCCGAGCGCATCACCGTGGTGGCGTTCGAGGACGCGCCGGCGCCGCGCCGCGCCGCGAAGGCGGAGGCCAAGCCCGACGCGAAACCCGACCCCAAGAAGGCCGGCAAGAGCGAGAAGGCGCGTAAGGGCAACCGCCGGGCCGTCACCCGCGTGACGGCCTGACCACGCCGCCGATGGACGTCCCGAGGGCCGCCGCGCGCCGGCCCGGCTACCCCGCCTCGAGCGTGGCCCCGGTCGCCGCGCGGCCGGGCTGGGTGTTCGCCTACGGTTCGCTGATGTGGAACCCGGGCTTCGCCACGACGGAGACCATGGGCGCGCGCCTGGCCGGTTGGCACCGCGCCTTCTGCATCCGGTCGGAGCACTACCGCGGCACGCCCGAGGCGCCCGGCCTGATCCTCGGCCTGCTGCCCGGCGGCACCTGCCGCGGCATGGTCCACCGCCTGCCGCGCGACGGCCACGACGCCGTCCGCCGCTATCTCTGGGACCGCGAGATCCTCAACGACGGCGTCTATGTCGAGACCGTGCGGCCGGTGACCCTGGCCGGTGGCGCGCGGGTCGAGGCGCTGGTCTACCTCGCCAACCGCGACCATCGGCAATACGCCGGCAAGCTGCCGCACGCCGACGCCGCGCCGCTGATCCGCCGCGGCGTCGGCGCCACCGGCAGCAACCTCGACTACCTCGCCAACACCGTCGAGCGCCTCGACGCGCTGGGCTTCCACGAGCCGTCGCTGCGCGCCCTGCTCGCCGCCGCGCGGCTTCCATCGGAAACCGCCGCGCCGTAGCTTCCCGCGCCACCCGATCCGGAGCGTCCGCGATGTCCACGATCACGTCGATCACCGAGCTGGAGGCGCTCTACGGCGCGCCGGGGGAGGCCTCGACCGTGAAGGAGGTCGACTGGATCACGCCGCAGTACCGCGCCTACATCGAGGCCGCGCCGTTCGTGTCGCTGGCGACGGCGGGCCCGGAGGGATTGGATTGCTCGCCGCGCGGCGACCAGCGCGGCTTCGTGCGCGTGCGCGACGAGAAGACCCTGCTGATGCCCGACCGGCGGGGCAACAACCGCATCGACTCGCTGCGCAACATCGTGCGCGACCCCAGGGTCGCGCTGCTGTTCCTGATCCCCGGCGTCGGCAACACGCTGCGCGTCAACGGCCGCGCGGTCCTCAGCGCCGAGCCGGCGCTGCTGGAGTCGTTCGCGGTCGACGGCAAGGCGCCCCGCTCGGTGATCGTGCTGACGGTCGACGCGGTCTATTTCCAGTGCGCCCGCGCGCTGGTCCGCTCGGAGCTGTGGAATCCCGCCCGCCACGTCGCGCCATCGAGCCTGCCCAGCGCCGGCCAGATCCTCGCCGCGCTCAGCCAGGACCGCGTCGGCGGCGCCACCTACGACGCCGAGTGGCCGGAACGGGCGCGCAAGACGATGTGGTGAGCGGCCGGCTGGCGCGCCGCTCCTCCATGGCATAATATGCCAACGCTGTTTCATTCGGGGAGCGGGCGATGCCGACGCGGAATGTCGTCCTGACGCAACGTCAAGCCGATTTGGTAGACGAGCTTGTGTCGTCGGGGCGCTATCAGAACGCCAGCGAGGTGCTGCGCGACGGGCTGCGCATGGTCGAGAGCCGCGACGCAGAGGAGCGCGCGAAACTCAAGGCGCTCCGCGAGGCCGCGAAGATCGGCATCGCCGACATGGAGGCGGGCAGGTACCGGAGCTTCAATACGCCGGCGGCTCTGCGCGCGCATGTCGAGAATCTCGCGAAGGAAGTGATAGCGCGGCGGCGCAGAGGCGTCTGAGCGCCGTGGCCGGCGCTTGGGAGGTCCGCCTCTCGAGGGCGGCGGAGGCCGATCTCCAGAATGTCTACGGCTGGACGGCCGACCGTTTCGGCGACGCGCAAACGGCGATCTATTCCCGGATAGTGTCCGGCGCGCTCGCGGCGCTGGCCGATGGGCCGCGAACGCCGGGCGCGCGGCGGCGCGACGATGTCGGCGCCGGCCTGTTCACCATGCACGCGTCCGGGCGTGGACGGCGCGCGCGCCATCTCTTCCTCTTCCGGCTTGGTCGACACGACGGTGACCGGATCGTGGAGGTGCCGCGGGTCCTTCACGATTCGATGGATCTTCCGCGGCATGTGCCGCCCATGGACGAGGGCTGACACCCGGTCGGCGGATGGCGAGGACGCCGATGGGGCAATCGGCGCACGACGACTTCGATGCCGGCGTTCTATGATCAGGACCATGACCGATCCCGCCGCCTCCCGCCGCCGCTTCCTGCGCTACGTCGCGGCCAGCCCGCTGCTGGCCGGCGCGCCGGCGGCGGCGCAGACCGCCGCGCCGTCGCGCCTGCCCGACCCGATGATCTGGGCGCCGCGCGGGCTCGAGGCGGTGATCGACGATCCGTCGAAGGCGCTGAACGTGTTCGACTTCGAGCCGGCGATGCGCCGCGCCGTGCCGCCGGCGCATTTTGGCTACATGGCGACCGGCGTCGACGACGAGGCGACGTTGCGCGCCAACCGCTCGGCCTTCGCGGAGTTCCAGCTGCGGCCGCGCCGCATGGTCGATGTCGGCCGCGTCGACATGAAGGTCGAGCTGTTCGGCGCCACCTACGCCAGCCCCGTGGCGCTGGCGCCGACCGGCAGCAACCGCGCCTTCCACGACGAGGGCGAGATCGCGGTCGCCAAGGCGGCGCGCCGCGGCGACCATCTGCAGATGCTGTCGACGGTGGCGACCAGCTCGGTCGAGGACGTCAACGCCGCGCGCGGCCGGGCGGTGTGGTTCCAGCTCTATCCGACCGACGACTGGAAGGTCGGTTCCGCGATCGCCAAGCGCGCCGAGCGGGCGGGCTGCGGCGTCATCGTGCTGACCGTCGACGTGCTGGCGCGGCAGAACTGGGAGACCTACCAGCGCATGTGGCGCACCGATCCGCGCAGTTGCGGCGAATGCCACGGCGTGGACCTGCGCGCCTTCGTCAGGCGCAAGCCGATGTTCGACGGAATCGACGTCGGCGGCCTGCGCTCGACCGGCGCGCTGACGCTGACCTGGGATTCGGTGAAGCGCCTGCGCGACGCGGTGTCGGCGAAGATCGTGCTCAAGGGCATCCTCACCGGCGAGGACGCGCGGCTGGCGGTCGAGCACGGCGTCGACGGCATCATCGTGTCCAACCATGGCGGCCGCGGCGAGGATGCCGGCCGCTCGACCATCGAGACGCTGCCGGAGGTGGTCGCCGCGGTCGGCGGGCGCGTGCCGGTGCTGGTCGATAGCGGCTTCCGCCGCGGCGCCGACATCGTCAAGGCGCTGGCGCTGGGGGCGCGGGCGGTGTGCGTCGGCCGCCCCTACCTGTGGGGTCTGGGCGCCTTCGGCCAGCCCGGCGTCGAGGCGGTATTGTCGATCCTGCGGCGCGAGACCTTGGCGACCATGCAGCAGATGGGCGCGCCGTCGGTCCGCGACCTCGTGCCGGCGATGGTGACGCGCGGCTGAGGAATCACGTCACGCTTTCGAAGGAGTCGACCATGTCCGCAGCCACGCGCGCGCTCGCCGCGTCCCTCGTCGCCCTCGCCGCGGTGGCGCCCGCCGCGTCCATCGCGCAGGAGGCGACCTACGCCGTGAGGCAGCTGACGCCGGAGACGGCGTTGAAGCTGGCGCGCGCCACGCTGGAGGCCTGCCGCAAGGAGGGCTTCCAGGTCGCCGTGGCCGTGACCGACCGCGCCGGGGTGGCGCAGGTGCTGCTGCGCGACCGCTTCGCCGGGCCGCACACCGTGACCACGGCGGTCGACAAGGCGTGGACCGCGATCTCGTTCCGCCAGGACACGCTGGCCTTCGCGCGCGCCACGGCGGACCCGGCGCAGTCCGGCGTGCGTCACCTGCCGCGCGTCGTGGCGGTCGGCGGCGGGGTGCCGGTCGAGGCCGGCGGCGCCACGCTCGGCGCGGTCGGCGTCTCCGGCGCCCCCGGCGGCGAGGCCGACGACCGCTGCGCCCGCAAGGGCATCGAGGCGGTGCGCGAGGAGCTGGAGTTCTAGCGTCGTCGTCGCGCGACTTGTCCGCATACAACTCCGCCGCTGACTCGTGATCGACGGACCCTTAGTCTGCGCGCCGTCCCGCCCTCCGGAGTGCCGCGCATGCTTCCCGCCCAGCGCCATCTGTTCGATATCCCGCGCGAGGTCTGCTACCTCAACGCCGCGTCGTGGAGCCCGCTGCCGCTGGCGGTGCAGGAGGCCGGCCGCGCCGGCGTCGCGCGCAAGGGCCGGCCATGGGAGCTGGCGGGCGATCTCGCGGGCACGACGCACGAGCGCGCGCGGCGCGCCGCCGCCGCGCTGATCGGCGCCGATCCGGCCGACGTCGCGCTGGTGTCGTCGGTCGGCTACGGCGTCGCGACAGCCGGCAAGATCCTGAAGGTGCCGGCCGGCTCGCGCGTGCTGACCCTGGCCGACGACCACACCTCGCCGATGCTGGAGTGGATGTCGCGCGCCGAGGCCGGCGGCTTCACGGTCGAGAGCGTCGCGCGCGCGGCCGACGGCGACTGGACCGCGGCGGTGCTGGCGGCGGTGTCGCGGCCGGGCGCCGCGCCGCTGGCGCTGGCGTCGATCTCCTCGGTGCACTGGTCCGATGGCGGCGCGGTCGATCTGGCCCGCGTCGCCGCCGCGGTGAAGGCCGCCGGCGCGATGCTGCTGGTCGACGCCACGCACGACGCCGGCGTGCGCCGGCTGGACATGCGCGCGCTCGATCCCGACGTGCTGATCTTCCCGACCTACAAATGGGTGCTGGGTCCCTACGGCCGCGCCTTCGTCTACGTCGCCAAGCGGCACCAGGACGGCGTGCCGCTGGAGCAGACCGCGTTCGGCCGCCGCCGCGTCGTGGCCGAGGACGAGGTCTATCTCAGCGACACGCGCTACGTGGAGGGCGCGCGGCGCTACGACATGGGCGAGCGCGACCATTTCATCGGCATGGAGATGGCGGCGGTCGGCATGGAGATGATGGCCGGCTGGGGCAACGACGCCATCGTGGCGCGGCTCGCGATGCTGACGGCGCGGCTCGAGGACGGGTTGCGCGCCAGCGGCGGCGTGGCGCGCGGGCAGGTCCGCCTGCCGCCGCAGGGCACGCGGGCGCCGCATATCCTCAGTCTCGAGTTCCCCGGCGGCATGCCGGCCGATCTGGTGCCGCGGCTGGCGGCGGCGCAGGTCTACGCCGCGCCGCGGCTGGGCCGCCTGCGGCTGAGCCCGCATGTCTACAACGACGAGGCCGATGTCGACCGCTTCGTCGAGGTGTTCACCAAGGCGATGGCCGCGTAGCTACCGCTGTCGAACGGATACGGGCGGCCCGCGGGCCGCCCGTCGCTTTTCGAGCGAGGGCCGCGCGCCTCAAAGGTTCTTGCCGAGGAACGCGAGCGTGCGCTCCCACGCGAGGTTGGCCGAGGCGGTGTCGTAGTTCTGTTCGCTGCGCTCGTTGCTGAAGCCGTGGTTGGCCTCGTAGAAATGGATGTCCGGCGACTGGCCGGCGCCCTTCATGGCCTTCTCCAGCGCCTGCGCCGCCGCAGGCGTGCACCAGTCGTCGCGGTTGGCGAAGTGGCCCTGGAACGGGATCTTGATCTTCGCCGGATCGGCGAAATCGGCCGGCGGGATGCCGTAGTAGCAGACCGCCGCCGACAGGCCGGGCACGTGCACCGCCGACGCCACCGTCAGCGCGCCGCCCATGCAGTAGCCCATCACGCCGACCTTGCCGCCGAGGCCCTTGAGGTGGGCGGCGGCGCCGGCGATGTCCTGGTGGGTGGCGCCGGGGAAGTCGAGGCCGGTCATCAGGTGGTTGGCCTCGTCCGGCTTCTGCGTGACGCGGCCCTTGTAGAGGTCGGGCGCCAGCGCGTTGAAGCCGGCGCGCGCGAAGCGGTCGGCGGCGCCCATGATCTGGTCGTTCAGGCCCCACCATTCCTGGATGACGATGATGCCGGGCTTGCCCTGTCCGGCCATCGCCAGATAGCCGCGGTTCGCGCCGCCGTCCGGCCGCTTGTACTCGATCATCGAACCCATGTGTTTCCTCCGTCGGGGTTGGCGGCGGCGATTTGAGCGCGGGCGGGCGCCGGGGGCAAGCGCGGGCGCATGCCGAACAACGGACGCAGGATATCGACCCTGCGCACGACGAATTCGTACAGCAGCCACGTGCCGGCGAAGGTGATGAACGCGGCTAGCGCGAACTTGACGCCGACCGGCAGGCCGCTGCGCACCAGCCAGTGGACGGCGACCACCGTCACGGTCTGATGCAGGATGTAGAAGGGATAGACCGCCTCGGTGGCGCGCGCGAGGAAGGCCGGCCGCGCCGTCAGATGGCGGCGCGCGAAGCCGATGATCGCGAACAGCCACGCCACGGTGTCGAGATTGCCCAGCGCCGTGAACAGCGCGCGGTCCTCCGGCGCGATGCGCGGCCGCACCGTGCCGGCGAGGAACGTCTGATGGAGGATGGCGTAGACCGCGACGCCAATGGCCAACGCCACCCAGCGCCACTTCTCCAGCGCCGCCAGCAGATCGTCGCTGCGGAAGAGCAGCGCGCCATAGAGCAGCAGCGTGCCGTGCCACGCCAGCCCGACCCAGTCGCCGACCAGCCCGTTCGGGTTGCTGGACACCGGCGCCAGCCAGAGCTGGATCGCAATCAGCGGCAGCGGCACCAGCCAGTGCAGGTGGTGGCGCGCGACGACGCTGGACGCGGCGTCGAGCCGCGCCGCGCCGGCCGGCGTGCGGGCCCACAGGAAGCACGGCAGCAGCAGCGCCGTCAGGACCAGCACGTAGGCGAGGAACCAGAGGTGGTGCCAGCTCAGGTTGCCGGCCGGATAGACGCCGGTGAAGGCCTGCGGCAGCCACTCCACGAACGAGCCGGCGAACTGGCCACGGTGGACCCGCTCGGCGTAGACCTGCGGCGGCACGATCACGGCCATGCCGAAGACCAGCGGCAGCAGCAGCCGCCGGGCGCGGTCGGCGGCGAAACCGCCGATCGTGCGGCGGCCCAGCGCCAGCGCGATGGCGGCGCCGGACACCACGAACACCAGGGGCATGCGCCAGCGGTTGGTGAAGCGCATGGCCTCGCGCAGCCAGACGGGGCTCTCGGCGTCCTCGATGTGCCAGCTCCAGCCCGAGAAGGCCATGCCGGCGTGGTAGAGGATCAGCAGGCCGAAGGCGAGCACGCGCAGCCAGTCGAGGTCGGCGCGGCGGTCGGGCGGGGTGGCGGCGGTCACGGTCGGGCTCCATCGCGGGATGTCGATGGGGCCGGTTTGCCGTTTCCGGCCGGCGCCTTGGGGTGGAATGTGACGACCGGCGGCGCCGGTGGGACGAACGGCGGCCCGGCGGGACGACCGGCGCTCAGCTCCGGACCGGTACCAGCGCTTCGAACCGGGCGCGGAAGCGGCGGCTGAGGCTGACCTCGGCGCCGTCGTCCATGCGGATGCGCCAGTCGCCGTTGACCCAAGGCTCGACCTCGCGCACCCGCCCGATATTGACCATGTACGATTTGTGCACCCGGACGAACTTCGCGGGGTCGAGCTCGGTCTCCAGCCGCGTGAGAGTCGCGCGCAGCTCGTAGGTCTCGGCGCCGACATGCAGGACGGCGTAGTTGCCGGAGGCCTCGACCCAGCCGATGTCCGCGACCGCGACCAGGATCTCCTTGCCGCGCCGGCGTACGGCGAAGCGCTCCGGCCGGGCGGGCGGCGCGGGCGTCGGCACGGATTCCGGCGCCGGTTCCCGCGTCGCCACGGCAGGCGCGGCCGCGGGTGGCGCGAACGCGGCCGGGGTCATGCCGAAGAGATGGTCGAACAGCACGATCACGCCGCCGAAGATGGCGTAGGTCGGCACGTCCTTGAGGTACTCGTACAGGAACCGGTCGACCCCGAGGTCGAGGAGATAGGGCCGCCCGCCCCACGCGCCCAGGATCAGCCAGCGCGCCACCATCATGACCGCGACGTGGACGACGCAGAACGGGATGGTCGCGGCGATGTGGATCGCGGCGCGGCGCCATGACGGCGGCAGCAACGACCAGCGCCGGTGGACCCAGTAGACCGCCGGCAGCATCGCGGCCAAGGTCAGGTGGCTGGTGACTTCCAAGGTCGCGGCCCAGGCCAGATCGAAGCCCAGCCCGGCGCGCTCGGCGTCGAGCAGCAGCGTGCGCGTGCGGAACGCGGCCGATAGCGCCAGCGCCACGCCCCACGCGGCCCATAGCCGCCAATCCGTCGCCCGCGCCATGGGCCGCGGCGGATCGGTCGGAAGGGAGGGGGGCGCCGGCGTGTCCATGATCGTGCGGCGCGCAGTGTAGCGGGCCGCCGCGCCGCGCGGAAACGTCAGGTCTTCGCCGCCGCCGCGCGCAGCCAGTCGATCAGCGGCGCCCAGCAGCGTTTCGCCGCGCCGCTGCCGACCATCATGCCGATATGGCCCAGCGGCAGGTCGAGCCGCGTGGCGCCGGGCACGCCGTCGGGCCCGGCCAGCGCGGCGGCCGACAGCGGCGGCACGATGCGGTCCTGCGTCGGCACCACCACAAGCGTCGGCACCGCGAGCTCGCGTGGCCGCACCACCACCCCGCCGATCGTCCAGCCGCCGGTCGCCGGCCGGTTCTCGCCATACCAGCCCACGAGGCAGTCGCGCGTCATCGGGCCGGGCAGCGGCGCGCCCTCGTTGAGCCAGTCCTCCAGCAGCACGAAGTCGCGCGCCTGGTCGCCGGCGGGATCGAGCGCGGCGAAGCGCAGGAATTTGTTCACCACCAGCCAAGGGTCGAGCGACCAGAACAGCGTCTGGATGACGTCGACCGGCAGCTCGCCGGCGCGGTCCGCTAGCTCGGCCAGCATCGGCCCCATCGTGATCAGCATGCCGTGGCTGGCGCGGTCGGCGTGGAAATCCCACGGCGCCGCCAGCGCCACCAGCGCCGACACGCCGCGCGGGCGGATGGCGGCCAGACCGACCGCCAGCGTGCCGCCCATGCAGTAGCCCAGCACCGGCAGCGCGGCACGGCCGTGACGGGCGGCGATCGCGTCGAGCCCGCGGCCCAGCCGCTCGACGCACGCGGCGGTGTCGAGCTTCCGATCGGCGTCGTCGGGTGTGCCCCAGTCGACGATGTACGGGCGGAAGCCGGCGGCGGCCAGCGCGCGCGCGAAGCTGCGGCCCGGCGCCAGATCGAGCACCTGCCAGCCGTTGATCAGCGACGGCACCAGCAGGATCGGCGTCGCGTCGTCGGCGACCGCGACGCCGGCGGCGCCGCCGACATCGCGCAGCACGGTCCGGCCCTCGCGCCAGATCGCCGGCGGATCGTCGAGCGCGCGCCGCGCGGGATGGTCGCGATAGGCCAGCACGCCGGCCGCCAGCCGGTCGAGCCGGTGGAAGATCTGCCGGCGCAGCGCGGCGCGGAACGGATCGTCGTCGCCGGCGGAGTCCGCCGCGCCGGCGCGCGCGCGGGCGGCCTCGATCTCGGCGCGCAGACCGGCCAGCGCCGCCGCCGGATCGTCGGCGCCGGTCGCGTCAGGTCTCGGCGGCGGGCTTGCGTTTGACGGGGCTGCGACGCTTGGGCCGGGCGGCGGCGCCGATGGCGGCGACCCGGTCCTCGAGTCCCCGGAGCTGCCGTTCGACAGCTTCCAGCCGAGCTCGGAGCTCCCCCAGCTCTGCAGCGCCGTCAGCAGATGCAGCGGCAGCGGACGCGGGCCGACCCTGGCCGGCGGCGTCTGGGTCGGGGGTGGCGGCATGGGCCCTCCGCGCGGCGTCGAAAGCGGCCGTCATGCTGGCGTTGGTGGTGGCCAGCAGCCGGGTCAGCGTCTCGGTGAGCTGGCGATCCGACGACAGCGCCGAGAGCTGGCCCTGCCACAGGTCGAGGTAACGTTTCGCCAGCGGGTCGAAGTCGGGATCGTCGGCCATGCCGCACTATACCGCGATCCATGCTGCGCAGCATGGAATCGGGTGGAAATCTTGTCGCGGCGCACAACGGGCTTGTCGCTCTGCCGGCCGGGCGTTAGCTTGACGCGTTGTGCGGCGCGGCGGCTGCGACGCAACCAAAGGGCGGGAACGACACCATGGCGAACGCGACGGATACGACCGCGGGTGCGAAATCGGCGCCGGTGGTGATCAAGAAGTACGCCAACCGCCGGCTCTACAACACCTCGACGTCGATGTACGTCACGCTCGAGCATCTCGCGCAGATGGTGAAGGACAAGACCGATTTCGTGGTCTACGACGCGCGCAGCGGCGACGACATCACCCGCTCGGTGCTGACCCAGATCATCTTCGACGAGGAGAACAAGGGCGGCCAGACCCTGCTGCCGATCCCGTTCCTGCGCCAGTTGATCTCGTTCTACGGCGACAACCTGCAGGGCCTCGTGCCGCAGTATCTCGAGATGTCGATGCAGACCTTCTCGCGCAACCAGGAGCGCATGCGCGAGGCGATGCAGGGCGCGTTCGGCTTCAACCCGTTCGCGCAGATGGAGCAGCAGACGCGCCAGAGCATGGCGATGTTCGAGCAGGCCATGAAGGTGTTCAACCCGTTCATGGCGATGCCCGGCGTGGCCGCCACGACGGCGGCCGCCGCGGCGCGCGACCCCGAGCCGGCGCCGGTCGCGCCGATGGCCCCGCCGCCGCCGGTCCCGCCCGGCGGCGAGACGCAGGCGCTGGAGGAATTGCGCCGCAAGCTCGAGGAGCTGCAGGGCCAGCTCAGCCAGCTTGCCGTGAAGCGCGACACCTAGTCCGCCGGCCGACGCGGCGATTCCGGCCGTGACCGACCCGTCGCCACCGCCGCCCCGCCGCCGGCCGATCGTGTCGCCATGCGTCGCGGTGTGCGTGATCGATCCCGCCGCCGGCTACTGCCGCGGCTGCAAACGCACCATCGACGAGATCGCGCGCTGGGTGACGATGGGCGACGACGCCCGCGAACGCGTGCTGGCCGAGCTCCCGTCGCGGCCCGACCCGGTGGCGCCGGTGCCGTCTTAGCCGCGCGCATCTCTCCGACGATCCTCCGAAGAATAGATTTTCGAGTGTGTACCTCTATCGTACCGCGTGGACGGACGTAGACTCCTAGCTGCCATCCTAGGCAGAGGTGCGCAGCGCAGCAGTTAAGCGATCTGTTTTGTGGACGCCTGTACTCACGGTGCCCGTCGTTAGCTAGACAGCTACCGTTCGGGTCATGATGACCACGCATGAGGCGTCAACTTCTGAGAGAAAAGATGAAAGCTGCCGTCTGGTGCCGGCATTTTGTAGGCGATTGTGTTGACGCGATAATTCCGATTCTTCGCGATGAAGTTTGTCACCCATGGAAATGGTGCTGAGTAGAAAACGATATCCTCGGCACACCTAACAAGCAGCCGATTGATTGATAGGACCTCCTGCTTGGAGATTTTTCGGTGCGACCGGGAAAATCGACTGAATGAGAAGTCTTTGTCTCCCCGTCTAAATCCAATATCTGGGTGAATACGTACGGCGATGTATGGAGCCAAAGGGACGACTCTATTCACTACCCGTGGGTCCGCCGATTGCTCGATGCCAATTGGAAAGTCGCTGGTGAAGAAGGGGCTATCGAGACAGTCGTTGATCAATATCTCCCAGTGGCTGTTGCCAAAAATGTTGGCGATTTCGACGATCTGACCGACTCCGTTCGCCTGCACGAACTTCGGGTCTATAGAAATTTTGACAACCCCTTCTTGAACCAGCTGTGTGAGCGTCTTGTTCCCTAGAGCGGCGGGAGCCCTTTGAAGGGCGCCGCGCCTGTCTAAGATTGCTGCCGTGTGCTCCACCATGGTTCTTGGCATTGCAACGTTTGTTCGTAGGACGGTGGGTGAGCAGGTGAGGATGTACGCCGTGAACCCAGAGATCGCGAGGATGCAATCGACATCGATTTCATCGGATATCAGGTTGCCAATGGCGGCGTTGTATTTTGGCTCTACGTATTCTCGGAGGAATTCCTCGACTATCCGTTCATTCTCAAGGAATGGCGTCGTGCTGCCGTTTTCGATCCGACACACGTCCTGCGACCTGCACGGGAACACCTTGAGGTCAGACTTCTTCATCGCGTGCATCATCCCGCCGCCTAAGGAGGCGGAGTAGAATTTCTTAAGGTGCACCTGTGATACGTAGTGGTCGAGCGGCATATCGAGGCGTTGGTGTTATTTGTGATGCCAACATTTTGGTTTAATGGGCGCTCGCCTGCAAGCTCGTGGCCGCTTGTGACCTTGGCGGGCGGCGAGGTCCTTCGCCGGCGCTCAGGACGACGCAGAATTAGTACTCCAGCCGATGTGAGGGCATGGCCGTCGCCTCTCTTGCCAGAAATTTCTAATTCAAAGTAGAATTTCGCCAACGAGGGCTTCAATCGGGGAGGGGCCGGTGGTGGAGTCGGTCGAACGGCGGCGCGCGGCGCTGGCGGCGCGGTATCCGGTCTGGACGCCGACGACGATGGACGTCCGGCTGGCCGACGCGGTGGCGGCCTACGCCGCGCGGCCCTACGTGCTGACCGACGACACCGCGATGACATACGCCGAGGTGTCGGCGCGGGCCGAGCGGCTGGCGCGCGGGCTGCGGGCGATGGGCGTGCGGCCGGGCGACCGCGTGGCGATGGTGATGGCCAACCATCCGGAGTTCGTGCCGATCGCCTACGCGGTGTGGCGGCTGGGCGCGGCGCTGATCCCCGTCAACTTCCTGTTCAAGGCCGAGGAGCTGGCCTACGTCGTCGGCCAGTCGGAATGCCGTCTGGTGGTCACCATGGCGTCGTTCCGCGGCCTCGACTATCTCGCGTCGTTCGACGAGATCGCGCCGGGCTGGGCCGCCGGCCGGTTCGACCGCTTCCCGAAGCTGTCGGGGATCGTCGTGACCGAGGATTCCGGCCGCCCCGGCGTCACGACGCTGGCGGATGTCGAGGCGCGCGGCGCCGCCGACTCGTCGCCGCTGCCGCCCAGTCCGGCGCGGCCCGACGACGCGGCTGTCGTGATGTACACGTCGGGCACGACCGGTCTGCCCAAGGGCGTGATCCAGACGCACGACAACCTCGCGCGGTCGGGCTACGGCGGCGCCTACGGGCTGGCGTTCGAGGACGGCCGCCGCATCCTCACGGCGCTGCCGCTCTATCACGCCTTCGCGCTGGTCCAGGGCATGGTGGCGGCGATCTTCGTCGGCGGCGCGCTGATTCCGCAGCTCACCTTCGACGCGGCCACGACCTTCGCCGGCGTGCAGCGCCACCGCGCCAGCTACCTGATGATGGTGCCGACGATGAGCGTGGCGCTGCTCGAGCATCCCGACATCGATAGCTACGATCTCTCCTCGTTGATCGCCGTGCTGGCCGCCGCCGCGCCGACGCCGGTGTGGGTGTGGCAGAAGCTGCGCGACCGCCTCGGCTTCAAGGAGGTGTTCACCGGCTACGGCATGACGGAGATGACGTCGGCCACCACCTTCACGCTGCCCGACGACGAGCTGTCGATGGTCGCGACCACGGTGGGCACGCCGGTCGACGCGGGAGTCGCCGGCATGCCGGAGCGCGGCGGTCTGATCGCCGAGTACAAGACCGTCGATCCCATGACCGGCGAGGATCTGCCGCAGGGCGCCGAGGGCGAGCTGTGCGGCCGCGGACCGGTCGCGACCACCGGCTACTTCGCCAAGCCGACGGAGACGGCGGCGCTGATCCTGCCGGGCGGCTGGGTGAGGTCGGGCGATCTTGGCCGGATCCGCCCGGACGGCTACCTCGAGCTCACCGGTCGCTCGAAGGAACTCTACAAATCCGGCGGGGAGCTGGTGTCGCCGAAGGAGGTCGAGGAGCTGCTGACCGGCCATCCCGCCGTCGGCCAGGCCTTCGTCATCGGCGTGCCCGACGACCGCTGGGGCGAGATCGGCTGCGCCTGCGTCGTGCTGTCGCCCGGCGGGTCGACCACCGAGGCCGAGCTGATCGAGCTGGCGCGCGGGCGGCTGGCGAAGTTCAAGGTGCCGAAACACGTGCTGTTCCTGACGACCGCCGAGTTGCCGACGACGCCGACCGGCAAGGTCCAGAAATTCCGCCTCGTCGAGATCGCCAGGCGCGAACTGGGGCGGGTCTGACGACCCCTCATCCGGCGCTGCGCGCCACCTTCTCCCCCGATGACGGGGGAGAAGGGAGGTTTGATATGGCGCCTTCCCTCCTTGCCCGCGCGAGGCGGGAGATTGAGTGTCGAAGAGATCTTCCTTCTCCCCTGACGAGGGGGAGAAGGTGCCCCGAAGGGGCGGATGAGGGGCTTCGTCGCGGTCACGCGGTGCGGGCGCGGAGGGGAGGAATTGAATCGATGACACTCCCGTCGGCGCGATTCAACGACAAGGTCGCGGTCGTGCTGGGCGGCACGTCGGGTATCGGGCTCGCGGCGGCCCGGCGGCTCCATGACGAGGGCGCGCGCGTCGTGATCGCGGCGCGGCGGTCCGATGTCGGCGCCGCCGCCGCGGCGTCCTTCGCGTCCGACCGCGCGGTGTTCCACGCCGCCGACGTCGTCGATCGCGGCTCGCTCGACGCGCTCTACGCGGCGGCCGTTGACCGCTTCGATCGCCTCGATGTGGTGGTGAACAGCGCCGGCGTCGCCGCGTTCGGTCCGGCCGGTGCGCTGGCGCCCAAGCACTGGCGCCGCCTGATCGACATCAACCTCACGGGCGTGTTCGAGTCGTGCCAGGCGGCGCTGCCGCATCTGCGCGCCACCATCGCCTCGGGCCGCGCTGAGGGCGCCGCGATCGTGAACGTGGCGTCGGTCGCCGCCATGGCGGGCGACCGCGGCATGCCCGCGTACAACGCGGCCAAGGCCGGCGCGCTGAACTTCACCCGTAGCTTCGCGCTGGAGCTGGCGTCGGAGCGAATCCGCGTCAACGCCGTGTCGCCCGGCGCCATCGACACGCCGCTGGCGGCCGCCACGGCCGGGGACCCGCGCATCGCCGCCGCGTTCGCCGACGCGATTCCCGTCGGGCGCTACGGCCGGCCGGAGGAGGTCGCCGCCGCCATCGCGTTCCTCGCCGCCGACGAGGCTGGCTTCGTGACCGGCGCCAACCTCGTCGTCGACGGCGGCGTCACGGCCGCGACCGGCCATCCCGATCTCGTGCGGCTGTTCGCGCCGCGGTGACGCGAGCGGATCGATCATGCCCCGCCGTCATCCCGAGCGCGGCGAGGGACACGGGCGCCGACCTTGGATGCCTCGCCGCGCTCGGGATGACGGCGGGGTCGGGGCGCCGATAGCATTCTAAACCGCGTTAGATTATCGTCCCCCGCACGTACGGCATGGGAGATGAATGGATGAAAGCGCTTGTGGTCGGCGGCACCGGGCCGACGGGGCCGTTCATCGTCGACGGGTTGCGCCGGCGCGGCTACGCGGTGACGATCTTCCATCGCGGCGCGCACGAGATCCCGGAGATCCCCGACGATGTCGAGCACATCCACGGCGATCCGCATTTCGCCGAGACCATCGACGCGGCGCTGGCCGGCCGCGAGTTCGATCTGGTGGTCGCGACCTACGGCCGCGTGCGCCTGCTGGCGGCGGCGCTGGCGGGACGCGCCGGCCGGTTCATCGGCATCGGCGGCTACGCCGCCTACCGCGGCTGGATCGATCCGCACGCGCTGTCGCCGGCGGGCATGTCCAGCCCCGTGCCCGAGGACGCGCCGGTGGTCGCCAGCGAGACCGAGCAGCGCTTCGGCTGGCTGATCGCGCAGACCGAGCAGGCCGTGCTGCGGGCGCACCCCGGCGGCACGGTGTTCCGCTATCCCTACGTCTACGGGCCGTATCAGCTTCGGCCGCGCGAGTGGTCGGTGATCCGCCGCGTGCTCGACGGGCGCCGCCAGATCGTGCTGCCGCATTTCGGCATGCACCTCTCGACGCACGGCTGGGCCGGCAACCTGGCGCACGCCGTGCTGCTGGCCGTCGACCAGCCCGCCACGGCCGCCGGCAAGATCTACAATTGCGGCGACCTCGAGCAGCTCACCCTGGCGCAGATCGTCGAGGTCATCGCCGCCGAGCTGAAGCGCGAGGTCGAGATCGTGCCGGTGCCCTACGAGGTCGCGGGCGCGCAGCGGCGCATGGTGCTGAGCCCGCTCGGGCACCAGCTCCTCGACCTGACGCGCATCCGCACGGAGCTGGGCTACCGCGACGTTTTGGGCGTGCGCGACGCGCTGGCGCGCACCGTGCGCTGGTACGTCGAGCATCCGCCGGAACCGGGCGGCGACGTCGAGCGCGCGCTGGGCGATCCGTTCGACTACGCCGCCGAGGACCGGCTGATCGCGGCGTGGCGGCGGGGCGCGGAGCTGATGCGCGCCGCGGCGACCGAGGCGGTCGACGCCAACTGGCATCCCTACGCCCATCCGCGCGAGGCCGGCGCGGAGCGCGACCAGCGCGGGCGGTAGCGCGCCGCGGGTTCCGCGCGCGCCGTACGACGGCGCGTCAGCGGCCGCGGAACACCGGCTTGCGCTTCTCCGCGAAGGCGCGCACGCCCTCGGCGTGGTCCTCGCCGGCGCTGGCGAGCGCGAACTGGTCGAGGTCCATGTGCGCCGCCAGATCGTCGAGCGCGCCGGCGAGTCGATTCACCGACTGCTTCACCATCTGCACCGGCACCGGCGGCTGGATGGCGATGCGCTCGGCGAAGCGCATCGCCTCGGCGAAGGCGCCGCCATCGGGCGTCACGGTCTCGACCAGCCGCCACTCCTTGGCGTCGGCGGCGGTGATGCGGTCCGACGCCAGGATCACGGCCTGCTTGGTGCGCGCCGGGCCCATGAGCTGCAGCAGCCGCGGCACCGACCCCCAGCTCATGTTCATGCCCAGCTCGACCTCGGGGATCCGGAAATGCGCCGACGCGGCGCAGAAGCGGAAATCGAGCGACGCCGCCAGCGCCACGCCGCCGCCGACGCAATGGCCCTCGATGGCGCAGATCGTGACCTGGTCCATCTCGTACCAGGCGCGGCACAGCCGGGGTCCGTTGCGCAGCGCGATCCGGCGCGCGCCCAGCGGCAGCGCGGCGCGGTCGCGTCCGGCCGGCTCCTTGAGGTCGAAGCCGGCGCTGAAGCCGCGCGCCGCGCCCGTGAGCACCACGACGGAGGTGGCGAGGTCGTCCTCGAACTCGCGCGCGGCGTCGGTGAGCTGGCGCATCGCGGCCGACGACAGCGCGTTGACGCCGTCGCCGCGGTCGAAGCGCACGACGGCGATCCGGCCGCCGGTGCCCAGCCCCTTCTCGATGGTCACGAACTGCCCGGTCATGCCGCCTCTCCGTTTCCGCGCTCCTCGCCGCCCCGCGAGGCTAGCGCATTTTCCTCTGGAGTGGCGCGTCCGTGGATGCAGCGGCGGGTCGGACGGATGGGCGGCGTCCGCCGACTCCGACCCGTCATTCCGAGCGCCGCGAGGAATCTTTGGGCGGCTGAAAGATTCCTCGCGGCGCTCGGAATGACCCGTGGCGCCGGCGGTGCGCGCGCCGTCAGGCCGCGAGCACGCCGGCGGCGGCCAGCGCGTCGATCTCGGCCGGGGTGTAGCCGGCCTCGGCGAGAATCTCGCGGCCGTGCTCGCCGATGCGCGGTGGTTGGCGCGTCAGCGCGGCGCGCGCGCGTCCGTCGCCGAACTCGACCGGCAGGCCGGGCACGCCGACCACCGCGCCGCCGCCGCCGCCCAGCGCCGACAGCGCCGTCGCCAGCAGGCCGCCCGGTACCTGGAGCTGCGCGTCGTCGAGCAGATCGGCGGGCTGGCCGATGCGGGCGTAGGGCACGTCGGCGGCGGCGCAGCCGGCGACGATGTCGGCGGCGCTGCGCGCGCCGAGGACCTCGCGCAGCCGCGGGATCAGCCAGGCGCGCTCCGTGGTGCGCAGCGCGTTGGTGCGCAGCCGGGGATCGGCGCCGAGGTCGTCGAGCCCGAAGGTGGCGCAGAAGCGCGCCCAGTGGCCGTCGCTGGTCAGGCCGACGAAGACCTGCGTGCCGTCGGCGCCGGTGAACACGTCGTAGACGCCCCACGCGCCCTTGCGCGCCGGGAACGGCGGCATCGGCTGGCCGGTCACGGCGCCGCCGGCGATGTGCGAGCCCATCAGGAACGCCGCCGTCTCGAACAGCGCGCCGCCGACGCGCTGGCCGCGGCCGGTGCGGTCGCGCTCGCGCAGCGCGGCCATGGCGGCGACGACGCCGAACACGGCGCCGAGGATGTCGATGATCGAGGCGCCGGCGCGCAGCGGCTGGCCCGGGGGGCCGGTCATGTAGGCCAGGCCGCTCTGCATCTGCACGACCTCGTCGAGCGCGCCGCGCCGCTCGTACGGGCCTTTGAGGTAGCCCTTGAGCGCCAGGTAGATCAGCCGCGGATTGACCTTCTCGAGATCCTCCCAGCCGCAGCCCAGCCGTTCGATCGTGCCGTGGCCGTAGTTCTCCAGCACGATGTCGGCGCCGGCCGCGAGGCGGTGGACCACCGCCACGCCCTCCGGCTTCTTGAGGTCGACCGCGACGCTGCGTTTGTTGCGGTTGAAGGTGGCGAAGAAGCCGCCGGCGAAGCCGGGCAGGCGCCGGGTCGGATCGCCGTCGACCGGCTCGATCTTGACCACGTCGGCGCCCAGATCGGCGAACAGCACGCCGGCGCAGGGCCCCATGATCGTGTGCCCGAAATCGAGCACCCGCAGCCCGGCCAGCGGTGCGGCCGGGGAGGGATCGGCGGTCATGCGGGGCCGCTCCGGCGTCCGCGGCTCACCAGCGCACCTCGGGTGGCAGCGACATCAGGATGGCCTCGACGTTGCCGCCGGTCATCAGGCCGAACTTGGTGCCGCGGTCGTGCAGCAGGTTGAACTCGACGTAGCGGCCGCGCCGGCGCAGCTGGTGCTCGCGCTCCTCGGCCGTCCACGGCGCGTCCATGTGGCGGCGCACGATGCGCGGATAGACGTCGAGGAACGCCTCGCCGACGCCGCGCGTGAAGGCGAAGTCTCGGTCGCGGTCGCCGGAGTCGAGATAGTCGTAGAAGATGCCGCCGACGCCGCGCGCCTCGCCGCGATGCGGCAGGTAGAAGTAGCGGTCGCACCAGGCCTTGTAGCGCGGGTAGTACGCGCGATCGGCCGAGTCGCAGGCGGCCTTCAGCGCGGCGTGGAATTCCGCGGTGTCGGCGGCGTCCGGCGTCATCGGCGTCAGGTCGGCGCCGCCGCCGAACCAGGCGCGCGTCGTCACGATGCAGCGCGTGTTCATGTGCACCGCCGGCACCTTCGGCGAGCGCATGTGCGCCACCAGCGACACGCCCGAAGCCCAGAATCGCGGATCGGCCTGGGCGCCGGGGATCTGCTGGCGGAACTCCGGCGAGAACTCGCCGAACACCGTCGAGACGTTGACGCCCACCTTCTCGAACACGCGTCCGCGCATCACCGACATCACGCCGCCGCCGCGGTCGCCCTCGCCGGCCGACGCGGCGCGCGTCCACGCCGTGCGCTCGAAGCGGCCCGGCGGCAGCTCGCGGTGGGTGCCGGCCAGCTCGTCCTCGAGCCGCTCGAACGCCACGCAGATGCGGTCGCGCAGCGCCTCGAACCAGCGCCGCGCCGCGTCCTTGCGCGCCGCGATGTCGGCGCCCAGCGGCGAGGGATCGGCGACGGGCCGGCGCTCGGCCGGCGTCTCGGTGGTGGTCATGTCAGGGCCGCGAGTCCATCGGTCTGGCGAAGGGCCTCGGTCAATACCATGGCGGCCGCCAGCGCGACATTGAACGAGCGCAGGCCGGGCCGCATCGGCAGGCGCAGCCGCAGATCGGCGGCGGCGTGGACCTCGCCCGGCACGCCGGCGGATTCGCGGCCGACCATCAGGATATCGTCGGCGCGGAACGCGACCTGCGGGAACCGGGCCTCGCCGGAGGTGGTCAGCAGCACCAGCCGGCCGGGCGCGCGGTCTCGCCGGAACGCGTCCCATGAATCATGGCGGGTCAGCGCAACGTGGTCGATGTAGTCCATGCCGGCGCGGCGCAGGCGCCGGTCGTCGACCGGGAAGCCGCAAGGCTCGATCAGGTCGACACCGACGCCGAGACAGGCGGCGAGCCGCAGCATGGCGCCGGCGTTGGGGGCGATATCGGGCTGGTACAGGGCGAGGCGCATGGCGCTTTCTACCCCGGCCGGGGCGCCCGCGCGCCCGCCGCCACGTCTGTTTCGCATGGCGGGCGCGCGAGCGACATCGCGCCCTATCGCCAGCGGCCGGCGCGTGATTTACACGGTGCGAGACGTCGCGCCGCCGGCGTGCGTCAAGCCGTCGCATCGGTCGCGGGCCAGCCCTCCGCGGCCGGGGTAACAAATCCTTGAATCCAACAGGGCTTTCGGGTTCATTACGGCCGCTTTTCGCGGGCCGCGCGGACCGGCGACGCATTGGGGAAACGGAACGAATGGCGACTTCCAACAAATCGGCGACGGTCACGGGTGGCGCCGGTCACGGCGCCGCCGCGTCGCGGCGCGATTTCCTGTTCGTCGCGACCGGCGCGACCGCCGCCGTCGGCGGCGTGATCGCGGCCTGGCCGTTCCTCAACAATCTGGCGCCGGCCGCCGACACGCTGGCGCTGGCCTCGACCGAGGTGTCGCTCAAGGGCATCGAGGCCGGCCAGAGCGTCACGGTGAAGTGGCGCGGCAAGCCGGTGTTCATCCGCCGCCGCACCGCCGAGGAGGTCAAGAAGGCGCAGGCCGACGACAAGGCCGCCCTGCCGGACCCGGAGGCCGATGCCAAGCGCGTGCAGAAGGGCAAGGAGGAATGGCTGGTCCTGGTCGGCGTCTGCACGCATCTCGGCTGCGTGCCGGGCGGCCAGCAGGTCGGCTCCGACCGCGGCGAGTACGGCGGCTGGTTCTGCCCGTGCCACGGGTCGCACTACGACACGTCCGGCCGCATCCGGAAGGGCCCGGCGCCCAAGAATCTCGAGGTGCCGGAATACACCTTCCTCGACGAAGCAACGCTCAAGATCGGCTAGGCCGGGGAGAACGAACGTCATGGCCTCGACTTCGGGCGCGCCGCCGGGATTCAACAACCCGGTCGTCAAGTGGATCGACAAGCGTCTGCCGATCTTCACCTTCATGCACCACGAGTACGGCGTCTTCCCGACGCCGCGCAACTTCAACTACTGGTGGAGCTTCGGCGGCATCGCCATGCTGATGCTCGTGACGATGATGGTCACGGGCATCGTGCTGGCGATGAACTACACGCCGCACGTCGACCACGCGTTCGACTCGGTCGAGCGCATCATGCGCGACGTGAACCACGGCTGGCTGATCCGCTACATGCACATGAACGGCGGATCGTTCTTCTTCATCGCGGTCTACATCCACGTCTTCCGCGGCCTCTACTACGGCTCCTACAAGAACCCGCGCGAGCTGCTGTGGATCCTGGGCGTCACCATCCTGCTGCTGATGATGGCGACGGCGTTCATGGGCTACGTGCTGCCGTGGGGCCAGATGAGCTTCTGGGGCGCCACCGTCATCACCAACCTGTTCTCGGCGATCCCGGTGGTCGGCAAGGACATCGTGACCTTCCTGTGGGGCGGCTTCTCGGTCGACAACCCGACGCTGAACCGCTTCTTCTCGCTGCACTACCTGCTGCCGTTCGTGATCTTCGGCGTGGTCATCCTGCACGTCGCGGCGATGCACGTGGCCGGCTCGAACAACCCGCTGGGCATCGACCCCAAGGGCCCGCAGGACACGCTGCCGTTCAGCCCCTACTACGTCACCAAGGACGGCTTCGCGGTCGTCGTGTTCATGCTGGTCTACGCCCTGTTCGTGTTCTTCGCGCCGGACTTCTTCGGCGAGCCGGACAACTACGAGAAGGCCAACCCGCTGGTGACGCCGCCGCACATCGTGCCGGAATGGTACTTCCTGCCGTTCTACGCGATCCTGCGCGCGGTGCCGGACAAGCTCGGCGGCGTGCTGGCGATGTTCGGCGCCATCGCGGTGCTGTTCATCCTGCCGTGGCTCGACAGCTCGAAGGTGCGCTCGGCGCGGTTCCGGCCGATCTACAAGTGGTTCTTCTGGATCCTGCTGGTCGACTGCTTCGTGCTCGGCTGGTGCGGCGCCAACCCGCCGGAAGGGAAGTTCGTCCCGATCACGCGGATCGCCACCGCCTACTACTTCTTCCACTTCCTGATCCTGCTGCCGGTCCTCGGCAAGGTGGAGCGGCCCCTGCCGCTGCCCGCCAGCATCGCCGACGCGGTGCTCAAAAAGGACGGAAAGTGAGGAGCCCCGCGATGCGCAACGTGATCGCCAAGGGCGCGCTCGCCCTCTCGCTGCTGGTGGCGCCCGCCGCCACGGCGCCCGTCCTCGCCGCCGGCGGCGGCGCCGATCTGCTGCCCGCGACCTTCACCTTCGAGGGGCCGTTCGGCACCTACGACCGGGCGGCCGCCCAGCGCGGCTTCCAGATCTACAAGGAGGTCTGCGCCGCCTGCCACTCGATGTCGCTGCTGGCCTACCGCAACCTCATGGATCTCGGCCTGACCGAGAACCAGGTGAAGGCGCTGGCGGCCGAGTTCGAGGTCGACGACGTCAACGACAAGGGCGAGGCGATCAAGCGCCCGGCCCGGCCGGCCGACCGCTTCCGCAAGCCGTTCCCGAACGAGGCCGCCGCGCGCGCCGCCAACAACGGCGCCTATCCGCCCGACCTCAGCCTCGTGGTCAAGGCGCGGCCCAAGGGCGCGCGCTACGTGTTCTCGCTGCTGCAGGGCTACGACGACCTCGACAAGCTGTCGGCCGACGACAAGAAGAAGCTCCACATCGACGAGAAGTTCAAGCTGCAGTCGGGCATGAGCTTCAACAAGTACTTCCCCGGCATGCAGATCGCGATGGCGAAGCCGATCAACGACGGCCAGGTCACCTTCGTCGACGGCGCCAAGAACGACGTGCCGAGCATGGCGCGGGACGTGGTCACGTTCCTCGCCTGGGCGTCGGAGCCGAAGATGGAGGACCGCAAGCGCACCGGCGTGCGCGTCGCCATCTTCCTGCTGATCCTGACCGGCCTGATGTACGCCGTGAAACGCAAGGTCTGGGCCGACGCGCACTGACCGCGCCGCCGCCCGGACGACGCCTCCGAAGGCCGCCCGCGAGGGCGGCCTTCTTCGTTGCCGCCGCCGGGGCCGGCGGTTGACTCGAAGGCCGCGCCGCGTAAGGTCCGGCCCGCCATCCGCGAGGGGAGAGATCATGAGCGCCGCACTGAGGACCGCCGTCGAAGCCGCCTGGGAAGCACGCGACGGCATCAGCAGCGCCACCAAGGGCGAGGTCCGCGACGCGGTCGAGGCCGCGATCGCCGGGCTGGACGACGGCACGTTCCGCACGGCCGAGAAGCACGGCGGCGAGTGGGTCGTGAACCAGTGGCTGAAGAAGGCCGTGCTGCTCTCGTTCCGGCTCTACGACAGCGTGCCGATGGACGGCGGCGCCGTCTTCCCGGGGATCGGCGGCGCGCCGTGGTTCGACAAGGTGCCGCTCAAGACGTCGGGCTGGGACGCCGCGCGCTTCGCCAAGGCCGGCTTCCGCGCCGTGCCCGGCTCGATCGCCCGCCGCGGCTCCTATGTCGGCCGCAACGTGGTGCTGATGCCGTCCTTCGTGAACCTCGGCGCCTACGTCGACGACGGCACCATGGTCGACACCTGGGCCACGGTCGGCTCCTGCGCCCAGATCGGCAAGAACTGCCACCTCTCGGGCGGTGTCGGCATCGGCGGCGTGCTCGAGCCGTTGCAGGCCAATCCGGTCATCATCGAGGACAACTGCTTCATCGGCGCCCGTTCGGAGGTCGTCGAGGGCGTCATCGTCGAGACCGGCGCGGTGCTGTCGATGGGCGTGTTCATCTCGGCCACCACCAAGATCGTCGACCGCGCCAGCGGCCAGATCCACACCGGCCGCGTGCCGGCCTACTCGGTGGTCGTTCCGGGCAACCTTCCCGGCGGTCCGAACCGGCCGTCGACCTACTGCGCGGTGATCGTGAAGACGGTCGACGCCCAGACCCGCAGCAAGACCTCGATCAACGAGCTGCTGCGCGACTAGCGCCGGAGGCGCCGCCCCGATGCCCGATGCCCTGCCGAACACTGCCGTCGATCCGGTCGAGCTGACGCGCGCGCTGATCCGTTGCGAGAGCGTGACGCCAGCCGACGCCGGCGCGCTGGCGACATTGGAGCGGGCGCTGGCGCCGCGCGGCTTCCGCTGCGAGCGCATGGATTTCAGCGAGGCCGGCACGCCGGACATCGCCAACCTCTACGCCCGCGTCGGCGACGGCGGCCGGCATTTCTGCTTCGCCGGCCATAGCGACGTGGTGCCGGTCGGCGACCTCAAATCGTGGAGCGTGGGACCGTTCGCCGCGACGCTCGACCAGGGCGTCGTGTTCGGCCGCGGCGCCGCGGACATGAAGGGCGCGATCGCGGCCTTCATCGCCGCCGCCGACCGCTTCATCGCCCGGCGCGGCCGCGCCTTCGGCGGATCGATCAGCCTGCTGATCACCGGCGACGAGGAGGGCCCGGCGGTCAACGGCACGGTGAAGATGCTCAAGCGCCTCGCGGAACGGCGCGAGACGATCGACGCGTGCCTGGTCGGCGAGCCGACCTGCGCGCGCCGCTTCGGCGACATGATGAAGATCGGCCGCCGCGGCAGCGTCAACGTCACCATGACGGTGCGCGGCGTCCAGGGCCACGTCGCCTATCCGCACATGGTCGACAACCCGATCCACCGTCTGGCGCGCATGGCCGACGCGCTGGCGTCGCAGCCGCTCGATTCCGGCAGCGCGCATTTCCAGCCGACGTCGCTGCAGTTCACCACGTTCGACGTCGACAACGCCGCGACCAATGTCGTGCCCGGCGTCGCCAAGGCGCGCTTCAACAGCCGCTTCAACGACCTGTGGACCTCGGCGACCCTGCTCGACGAGATCCGCGCCCGGCTCGACAAGGTGAACGCCGCGCTCGGCGGCCACGGCCTCTACGAGCTGGACGCGCAGGTCTCCGGCGAGTCGTTCTACACGCCGCCGGGCGAGCTCTCCGATCTGATCGGCGCGGCGGTGCGGGACGTCACCGGCCTCGACCCCGAGCTCAGCACCACCGGCGGCACCTCGGACGCGCGCTTCATCCGCGCCCATTGCCCGGTGGTCGAGTTCGGCCTGGTCGGCGAGAGCATGCACAAGGTCGACGAACGCACGGCGGCGGCCGACATCGAGGCGCTGACCGCCGTCTACGAGCGCATCCTCGACCGCTATTTCGCCGCCTAGACGAGATACCGACCCGGCGCGTTCGCCCGCCTTCCCGTCATCCCGAGCATCGCGAGGGATCCTTCCGCCGGACAAGGATCCCTCGCGATGCTCGGGATGACGGGGTGGAAGGGAAACGTCATTCTGTCGGCACAAAGCTCGGGAGCATGTCAGTCGTCCCGGGAGTTGCATTTTTCGCGAATATGATGATAATATAAAGCGTAGATATATTAATAAGTTATTGGACGGAGATAATGTTATGTCAGCGACCGTCGAGGCGATCCGCAGCGTGATCGCCGAGAGTGGCGCGCTCGCGGTCGATATCGCGACGCTCAAGGATCAGGACGACCTCTACGCCGCAGGGCTGACGTCGCACGCGACGGTCAACTTGATGCTCGGGCTGGAGGAGCGGTTCGACGTCGAGTTCCCCGACCGTCTGCTGCGCCGCAAGACCTTCGAGAGCGTCGAGGCCATCCGCTCGGCCGTCTCCGAGTTGCTGGGCGCGCGGGCCGCGGCGTGAGCCCGCTGGCGCAACGCGCGCGCGCGGTCGGCGCCGCCGTCGCCGCCCGGCACGCCGATTCGGTCGACAAGGAGGCGCGCTTCCCGCGCGAATCCTTCGCCGCGCTGCGCGACGCCAAGCTGCTCGGCGCCATGGTGCCGCGCGACCTCGGCGGCGAGGGCGCGCCGATCGCCGAGATCGTCGAGGCCTGCCACGCGCTGGGCCATTTCTGCCCCTCGACGGCGATGATCTACGCCATGCACCAGATCCAGGTGGCGTGCGTCGTGCGCCATGGGCAGGGCGTCGAATGGCACCGCGGCCTGATGCGCCGGCTGGCGGCCGATCAGCTCCTGCTCGCCTCGGCGACCACCGAGGCCGGCGTCGGCGGCGACGTGCGCAGCAGCGTGTGCGCGGTCGAGCGCGACGGCGAGCGGTTCTCGCTGGCGAAGAACGCCACCGTGATCTCCTACGGCGCCGACGCCGACGGCATCCTCGCCACGGCGCGCCGCGCGCCCGACGCGCCGGCCTCCGACCAGGTGATCGTCGCCGTCCTGCGCGACGACTACGCGCTGGAGCGTACCTCGACCTGGGACACGCTGGGCATGCGCGGCACCTGCAGCGACGGCTACTGGCTGCGCGCGAAGGGCCATGTCGAGCAGATCCTGCCGGCGCCGTACGCCGAGATGTCGGCCCAGACCATGCTGCCGGTGACGCATCTCGTGTGGAGCGCGATGTGGTCGGGCATCGCCTCCGACGCCGTCGGCCGCGCCCGCGCCTACATCCGCGCCGAGGCCCGCCGCAAGCCCGGCGCCACGCCGGCCGGCGCGCTGCGCCTGTCCGAGACCGTCGCCGATCTCCAGCTCATGCGCGCCAACGTCGCCGCCGCGACGCGCCGCTACGAGGCCGCGATGGCCGCGCCCGACACGCTGGGTTCGCTCGCCTTCGCGGTGTCGATGAACGCGCTGAAGACCGGCAGCGCCGACATCGCCGTGCGCATCATCCACCAGGCGCTGCTGGTGTGCGGGCTGTCGGCCTACCGCAACGACACCGACTACAGCCTCGGCCGCCACCTGCGCGACGCGCATTCGGCGGCGCTGATGGTCAGCAACGACCGCATCCACGGCAACACCGCCAACCTCCTTCTGGCGTTGAAGGACGATCCGGGACTGTTCGCATGAGCACCGCCGCGCACGCCGCCTTCCGCGACGAACTGGTCCGCCACGGACTGCTGATCCCGATGGGGGTCGACGGCCTCTACGGGCGCAGCGGCGTCTTCGAGGACGTGGTCGCGCGCTTCGACGCCTACGTCACCGGCTACGGCGGCGGCGACGGCGCCGAGATCATGCGCTTCCCGCCGGCCATCAACCGGACGGAGTTCGAGCGCAGCGAGTACCTCAAGAGCTTCCCCCAGCTCGCCGGCACCGTGCACAGCTTCATGGGCGACGAGCGCGCCCACCGCGCCCTGCTCAAGAGCCTGGAGGACGGCGAGGACTGGACCCGCGGCCAGATCGCCACGAACGTCGTGATGACGCCGGCCGCCTGCTACCCGATCTACCCGACGATCGCCGCGCGCGGCGTCCTGCCCGAGGCCGGCCGTCTGGTCGACGTGTTCTCGTACTGCTTCCGCCACGAGCCGTCGATCGATCCGGCGCGGATGCAGCTCTTCCGCATGCGCGAGTACATCCGCATCGGCACGCCGGCCCAGGTCGTCGAGTTCCGAGAGCTGTGGCTCGGCCGCGGCCGCGAGATGATGGGAAGACTCGGCGTGCCGCTCGACGTCGATGTCGCCAACGATCCGTTCTTCGGCCGCGCCGGCAGGATGCTGGCCGTCAACCAGCGCGACCAGAACCTGAAGTTCGAGCTGCTGATCCCGATCACCGGCGAGGGCACGCCGACGGCCTGCCTCAGCTTCAACTACCACCAGGACCATTTCGGCCATCTGTGGGAGATCCACACCGCCGATGGCGGCACCGCGCACACGGCCTGCGTCGGCTTCGGCATGGAGCGCGTGGCGCTGGCGCTGTTCCGCCACCATGGCTTCGACGTCGCGGCCTGGCCCAAGGCGGTGCGCGACCTGCTTTGGGGCTGACGGCGTGACGGCGGCGGCGCGCTTCGCGGTCCCCGACCCGGCGGCGTACCGCCAGCACGCGCTTCACGCGGCCGACCGGCGCTGGCCGGAGACCAACTGCTACGTCGATCTGTGGATCGAGCTGCTGCACGCCAACGGGTTCGATCCAGTCGCCGGCCTGGCGTTCACCGTGGCGCAGGATTTCGAGGGCGACCAGTTCACGTTCTTCAAGCATCCGCTCGAGGATCTGCGGGCGCTGCACGGCCTCTCGGTCCAGGAGCTGGCGGTCTACGACACGGTCGAGGCGCATGTCGCCGAGCAACTCGCGCGCGGCCGGCTGGTCCTCGTCGAGATGGACAGCTTCTACCTGCCGGACACGCGCGGCACCGCCTACCGCCGCGAGCACGTGAAGACCACCGTCGGCGTGGCGTCGCTCGATACCGCCGCGCGGCGCATGGTCTATTTCCACAACGCCGTCTGCCACGCGCTCGAGGGCGAGGACTTCGACGGCGTGTTCCGCCGTCTGCCGGCGCAACGCGACGCGCCCGACGCGCTGTTTCCGTACGTCGAGTTCGTCAAACGCGACGCGCCGGCGCTGGAAGGCGGGGCGCTGCGCGCGGCGTCGCTGGCGCTTCTGCGCGGCCATCTGGCGCGCCGCCCCGCCGATCCCATCGGCGCGTTCCGGGCCGCGTTTCCCGCCCATATGGAGACGCTGCTGGCGCGGCCGATGGCGTATTTCCATCTCTACGCGTTCAACCTCCTGCGCCAGCTCGGTGCCAATTTTGAGCTACTGGGGTCGTACCTTCGCTGGCTCGACGCCACGTCGGGGACGCAAGACCTCGAGGCGGCCGCGGTCGACGCCGAGCGGATCGCCGACACCGCCAAGGCGATGCAGTTCCAGATCGCGCGTGGCGTGAACCGCCGCAAGCCGGTCGACCTCGACGCATCGTTCGATGCGCTCGCGAAGGCGTATGGCGGCGTGTTCGACAGGCTGGCGCAGGTCGTACGCTGAGGCGCCGCCGCCGATGACCTGTGGCGGATTGTCGCAGTTTGGTCGCGCGACCGCGTAAATTGATCCGCGCCGGATCGGATGGAAGTGGTCGAATTCAGATCGAGTTTCTGCGTGGTTTTTGAAAGTCGTACCGTCAATTATTCATCAAAAAATCTGTGCGTTGACGGGCCTGTCGTAGGCTGTGGCTGTGGTCGCCTCTTCTTGTGAGATGATGATGGCGTCACGCCGCGCGGCGCGGGTCGGTGCCGAAAGACTCCGTTGAATCAATGGTCTCGCGGGTCGGCGGCGAGCTTGGTGAACCGGCCGGGCGCGCCGTCGAAAAAAGGTCATCATGAGCTTTGACTCCGTTCTCTAGCTTCCGTAGTTTTCAACGGCTTGGATCGCGTTGGTTCCACAGGGGTGTAGGACCGGCGATAGACGGTGCGGGCGATATCAAAAGCGTGGGGCGCCGTATTTGGGCGCTCCGGATCAGAAAAAACGGGGCTTGGAAGGTTCTTGAGACGTTGAGGAACGCGGCGCTGGGGTGATTTCGCCGCCGTTCGAAGCCGGGGACACACGTACGAACGACTGACCGCCCGCGGAAAGGGGTTTCCGCGAACGGTGGATCGTGTCCGAAGCGGACGCCAGCGGCCTTGCCGTCGGTGGCCGCGAGCGCGTCGCGCCGCAGCGACGTGGCCGGCCCGTCAACATCGGGAATCCGTCCGAGCCCCTGGAAGGGGTAGCGGCGTGGTCGATCGGGCTGATCAGGGAACGCGGAACGTCGGCGCGACGCGGGTCGCGGCGCGCGCCATCCGTGGCGCCGGACGCTGAACGCCGTGGCCCGTATCGCCGCCCTCACCGGATGCCGCGTTGCCGCGCTGTCGGACGACTGGCGCCTCGCCGCCACCGCGCCGGGCGCCGTCGCGACGCCGGCCGGACTCGCCGCCATCACCGACTGGATCCCGGCCCGCGTGCCGGGCACCGCCGCCGAGGCCTTGCGCGCCGCCGGCCGCTTCGATCCCGCCGCCCCCGAGCCGCTGCACGACCGCGACGTCTGGTACCGCGCGCATTTCGCCGGACCCGGCCTGCGGCGCCTGCGTCTGCACGGGCTGGCGACGCATGCCGAGGTGTGGCTGAACGGCGAGGCGCTGCTGCGCTCCGACAACATGTTCCGCGCGCACGAGATCGAGGCGCCGGCGCGCGCCGACAACGAGATCGCGATCGCCTTTCGCGCCCTGGCGCCGGCGCTGGCCGAGCGACGGGGCCGCGCCCGCTGGCGCACGCGCCTGGTCGACGCCGGCGGGCTGCGCCACGTGCGCACGACCTTCCTCGGCCGCATGCCCGGCTGGTGCCCGTCGGTGCACGCCGTCGGCCCGTGGCGCGCGATCGAGAGCGTCGAGGAGACCGGCCCGCTCGCCGTGCGCCGCGCCGACGTGCGCGCGCGCCTCGACGGCGACGTCGGCGCGCTGTCGGTCGAGCTGTCGGTCGAGTGGCGCGGCGGGGCGCGGCCGGACGCGACGCTTATCGTCGAGGGCCGGCGCGCGGCCCTGGCCTGGACCGACGCCGGCACGCTGCGCGGGGAGCTGCGGATCGACGCGGTGGAGCCGTGGTGGCCGCACACCCACGGGACGCCCCGGCTCTACGCGCCGCGCGTCGAGGTCGGCGACGCGGTCGTCGAGCTGCCGCGCGTCGGATTCCGCGCGATCGAGGTCGACCGCGGGCCCGACGGCGCCGGCTTCGCGCTGCGCGTCAACGGCGTCCCGGTGTTCTGCCGCGGCGCGTGCTGGAGTTCGGCCGACATCGTCGCGTTGCCGGCGTCGCGCGACGCCTGCGCGCCGTGGCTGGCGCGCGCGCGCGACGCCGGAATGAACATGGTCCGGATCGGCGGCACCATGGCCTACGAGGGCGATGCGTTCTTCGAGCTGTGCGACGAACTGGGCCTGCTGGTGTGGCAGGACTTCATGTTCGCCAACCTCGACTATCCGGCCAACGACGACGCCTTCGTCGAGAGCGTGCGCCGCGAGGCCGGGCAGATGCTCGACCGCACGCAGACCTCGCCCTCGCTGGCGGTGCTGTGCGGCGGCAGCGAGGTCGCGCAGCAGGCCGCCATGCTCGGCCTGCCGAAGGCGACGTGGGGCGGCCCGTTGTTCGACGCGATCCTGCCGGAGGTCGCGCGCACGTGGCGGCCGGACGTGCCTTACGTGCCCAATTCGCCGAGCGGCGGCGATCTGCCGTTCTCGACCGGCGCTGGCGTCACGCACTACTACGGCGTCGGCGCCTACCGCCGGCCGCTCGAGGACGCGCGCCGCGCCGAGGTGCGTTTCGCGTCGGAGTGCCTGGCCTTCGCCAACGTGCCGGAGGCCGCGACGCTCGCCGCCGCCGGCATCGCGGCGCCCGGCGACGCGGCGTGGAAGGCGGCGGTGCCGCGCGACGGCGGCGCCGATTGGGACTTCGACGACGTCCGCGACCACTATCTCACGACCTTGTACGGCGCCGTCCCTACCGCGCTGCGCCGGTCCGAACCCGACCGCTATCTGCGCCTCTCCCGCGCCGTCACCGGCGAGGTGATCGAGGCGACGATCGCGGAGTGGCGGCGTCCCGCGTCGTCGTGCGGCGGCGCGCTGCTGTGGATGCTGCAGGATCTGCGGCCCGGCGCCGGCTGGGGCGTGGTCGATTCGCTGGGCGCGCCGAAGGCGGCGTGGCACGCGCTGCGCCGCGCCTGCCGGCCGGTGCAGCTGGCGATGACCGACGAGGGTCTCGACGGGCTGGCGCTGCATCTGACCAACGAGACGCCGGCCGCCATCGCCGCCACGCTGTCGCTGGTCTGCCTGCGCGACGGCGCCGTGCCGGTGCGGCGCGCCCGCCGCGACGTGGCGCTGCCGGCGCGCTCGGCGCGGACGATCTCCTCGGCCGATCTGATCGGCGCGTTCTTCGACGTGACCTACGCCTACCGGTTCGGCGCGCCGCAGCACGACGCCGTCGTGGCGACGCTGGCCGACGCCGCCACCGGCGCGGTGCTCGCCGAGGCGTTCCACTTCCCGATGGGCCGCGCCGAGACGCCGGTCGAACTCGGCCTCGCCGCCTCGATCGCGCCGCGTGACGGCGGCTGGGCGCTGAGGCTGTCGACCGCCCGGCTGGCGCGCTCCATCCATGTCGACGACGCGAATTTCCGCGCCGCCGAGGAGTTCTTCCACCTCGCCCCCGGCGTCGAGCGGATCGTGCCGCTCGTCGCTCGGGTCGGCGCCGGCGCCGGCGCGACGCCGGCCGGCGAGATCCACGCGCTCAACGCCGCGTCGCCTCTAGTCTACGGGAGATCGTCATGACTCCGGTCGTGTTCGACGGTTGCTTCGGCTGGCTGCATCCGGCGGCGGGTTCGCGCGGCGTCGTGATGTGCGCGCCGCTGGGCTACGAGGAGCTCTGCACCCACCGGCCGTGGCGCGGGCTGGCCGAGCGCATCGCCGCCGCCGGCATGCCGGTGCTGCGCTTCGACTACCGCGGCGCCGGAGACTCGGAGGGCTGCGACCTCGATCCGGCGCGGCTGCGCGCCTGGCTCGACAGCGTGAAGGCGGCGGTGGCGTGGATGAAGGCGCGCGCCGGCGTCACCGAGATCGCGATCGTCGGGCTGCGTCTGGGCGGCGCGATGGCGACGCTGGTAGCCGAGGAGATCGGCGGCGTCGATTCGCTGGCGCTGATCGCGCCGGTGGTCGCCGGACGCGGCCACGTGCGCGAGCTCAAGACCTTCGCCGCGTTCCGGCCGGGACAGGCGATGGAGACGGCGCCGGTGCCCAGCGACTCCGACCCGCTCGAGGTCGGGGGCTTCACGCTGACGCCCGAGACCATGCGCGACATCGCCACGATCGATCTGCGCAAGCTCGCGGCGCGTCCGGCGCGACGCGCCCTGATCCTGTCGCCCAACGAGGCGCCGACCGACCGCCGCTTCGGCGAGGCGTTGGCGGCACTCGGCGTCGATGTGGCCGTGGAGCCGTTCCCGGGCTACCGCAAGTTCATGGACGAGCTGGTCTACGGCCAGGAGGTCCCCCACGCGACCTTCGCCGCGCTCGCCGCGTGGCTGGGCGCGGGGATGGTGTTCGCCGCGACCGGCGCGTCGGCGCCGGCGGCGCCCGCCCGCCTCGAGCTCGACGGCGTGGTCGAGGAGGCCGCGTTCTTCGGCCGCGACCAGCGGCTGTTCGGGGTGTCGTGCGCGCCGGCGAAGCTGGTGTCGAGCGGCCCGACGGTGCTGTTCGTCAACACCGGCAACCACCACCACATCGGTTTCGGGCGCTTCGCCGTCGAGCTGGCGCGCCATCTGGCGTCGCGTGGCGTCGCTTCGCTGCGTATCGACGTGGCCGGCCTGGGCGATAGCCCGGAATGGCCGGGCAAGCCCGAGAACGGGCTCTACGACAAGGAGTCCTGCGCCGACGTGTCGGCCGCGATCGACTGGCTCGAGGCGCGCGGCCGGCGCGACGTCACCGTGGTCGGCCTGTGTTCCGGCGCCTTCCTCGCCTACCACGCCGCCGCCGCCGATCCGAGGATCAAGGGCCAGGTGCTGGTCAACCTGCAGGCCTTCGAGTGGCGCGCCGGCGATTCGTTCCAGGTCGTGTGCCGCACCATCGGCCAGTCCGGCGGCGACCTCGCCGGCAGCGTGGCGCGCGCGCTGGGCAGCGCCGAGGCGTGGCGCCGGATGCTGCGCGGCGACAAGGCCGACCGCGAACGCGTCCGCGCCATGGCCGAGCGCGGCCTCGGCCTGGCGGCGCGGCGCATGCGCTCGTTCCACGACAAGGTGTTCGGCTGGTCGCCGTCGGAGAACCCCGTCGCCCGCCAGTTCGACGCCTTCGCCGCCCGGCGCCTGCGCTCGTTGCTGGTCTACAGCGAGGGCGACAACGGGCTGGCCGTGCTGGAGAACCACGAGCTCGGCACCGCCGGCGCGCGGCTGGTCGAGCGCGGCTGCGCCCGCGTCGAGATCGTCGAGGGCGCCGACCACACGCTGTCGGACCGCGCCGCCCGCGCGCGCTTCACGCGGTTGCTCGACGGCTTCCTCGGCCTCGACGCCGTCGAGACCGCGGCGCCGGCGGCCGACGAGGCGACGGTCGTGGCGTTCCCGCAGGCGCCGCGCGGACCCGCGCCGGCGCCGCCCGAAGCGCGGCTGGAAGCGCGCGCCGCGCAGGCGGCGTCATGAACGGCGATCCCGCGGTCGCGACGTCCGCCTTGCGCGACGCCTACCTGCTGTTCTGCATGGCCGTCATGGTGCTGCCCATGATCGCATTGGCGTGGTGGTACCACACGAGGATCGGCGACACCCCGGGCGGCCGCGCGCTGATGGAGGAGCAGGAGCGGATCGGGACGCACACCACGGACGCGGCCGATGTCGCGGGGATGGCGCGCGGAATCGCGTCCGGCGCCTACGGCGAACGCGCCCGGCGGATGCAGATCCGCGTCTACTGGATGGTCGGCGCGTGGCTGCTCGCCAACGTCGCGGCGTGGGGCGTCCTCATCTGGATGTAGACGCGCGACGATCGGCGCGGACCGCGAAGCGCCACAGCAGCAATCCGGCGACCAGCGCCAGACCCAGCGCGAGGCCGGCCCACACGCCCTCGCCGCGCCACGGCGTGGACAGGCCGAACCACAGCGCCGCCGGGAACGCCGCCAACCAGTAGCCGCCGGCCGCCAGCGCCATCGGCACGGCGGTGTCGTGCAGGCCGCGCAGGCTGCCGTTGGCCACGGCCTGTGCGCCGTCGACCACCTGGAACAGCGCGGCCCACGCCAGATAGGCCACGGCCAGCGCGTAGACTGGCGAGGCCGGCGACGGCACGAACACCGCGATCAGCGGACCGCCGGCCTGCCAGAACGTCAGGCCGGCGCAGGCCATGAAGCCCACGCCCATCGCGATGGCGATCCAGCCGGCGCGGCGCGCGCCGGCGTGGTCGCCGGCGCCGGCGGCGAGGCCGACGCGCACGGTGGCCGCCTGCGCGATGCCCATCGGCACCATGAAGGTGATCGCGGCCCATTGCAGCGCCACCTGGTGGGCCGCGACCTCGTTCTCGCCCAGCCGGCCCATCAGCAGTGCCGCCGCCGAGAACAAGCCGATCTCCGAGGCGAAGGTGAGCGCGATCGGCGCCGAGATGCGGAGGTAGCGCGCCAGCCGCGCCGGCGTGCTGCGCCACCAGCCGCGCGCCAGCCGGTAGGCGGCGAATTGTGGATCGATCCGGAGATAGACCATCAGCGCGAGCAGCGTCGCGATGTTGCCGACGGTCGAGCCGATCGCCGCGCCGGTAAGGCCGAGGCTCGGCACGCCGAAGGCGCCGAACACCAGCACGGTGTTGACGACGGCGTTGAAGACCACGGCGGCGACCATCAACACCATCGCCGGCCGTGGCCGCTCCAGCGCCGCCGTGAAACCGCGCAGCACCGAGAACAGGATCACGGCGGGGAAGCCGAGGCTCAGCAGCCGCACGAACCACACGGTGTCCTCTACCAGCGACGGCTCCTGGCCGGTCCACAGCAGCACCGGCCCGCAGAACCACAGCGCCAGCACCGACACGGCCGAGGCGGCCGAGCACACGATCAATCCGTCGTGGGTGGCGTGGCGCACGCTCGCGGCGTCGCCGCGGTCGCGGCCGAGCGCCTGCGCCGCCAGCGCCGAGGTGCCCATCGCCAACCCCAGGCACATCATCATGAACAGCCCGTAGATCGACACCGCCAGCGCGCTGGCCGCCAGCGCGCGCTCCGACAGCCGCGCCAGCAGGAACACGTCGGTGGTGTGGATGGCCATCTGCGCGAGCTGGGTGCCGATGATCGGCAGCGCCAGGGCCAGGGTGGCGCGGGCTTCCTTGAGGAGCATGGGGGCGCCCTCTTAACGACCGGACGCGGCCGGCGCCAGTCCCCGGTCGTGTTCACGGCCGCGTGAGGCGGGCTGGCCGGCGGGCGGCGATCGGGCGGAAGATCGCGCGACCGCGCGAAGCGGCGACACGAGAAGGGGGAGGAGATCGTCATGTTCAGGAGAATCATCGCCGCCGCGACGGTGGCGGCGTTCGCGGGCGTCGCGTCCATCGCGGGCGCCGGCGCGCAGATGCTGGACAAGAAGGCGCTCAGCATCGCCGAGGCCAAGAAGATCGCGGCCGCCGCCATGGCCGAGGCCGAGAAGAACAACTGGACCGTCGTGGTCGCCATCCTCGATGACGGCGGCCATCTGATGTACCTGGAGCGGCGCGACGGCACGCAGCTCGCGAGCGCCGGCATCGCCGTCGGCAAGGCGCGCACGGCGCTGCTCTACAAGCGGTCGTCGAAGGTGATGGAGGACGTCGTCAACGGCGGCCGCGCCTCCGTGATGACCCTGTCGCCCGACATCGTCACGGTCGAGGGCGGCCTGCCGCTGATCCACAACGGCGTCATCGTAGGCTCGATCGGCGTCAGCGGCGTGACCTCGCCGCAGGACGGCGTCGTCGCCAAGGCCGGCGCCGACACGCTGAAGTAGGCACGCGGCGCGGCGGCAGCCGGTCCGTCGCCGCGCGTCCGGTCCCCCGCCTAACCCGTCAGTACCGCGCGATCACGTGCTTGGCGAAATCGCCGAGGTTGCGGCGCGCGTGCGCCATGGCCGGCAGCAGCGTGATTTCCGACAACCCCATCGACGCGCGCTCGCGCAGCATCGCCAGGATCTCGTCGGGCGTGCCGACCAGACCGCCGGTCGAGCGGATCAGATCCTCGGTGACGAAGCGGCGCTCCTCCGGCGGCACGAAGGCGCAATGGCCGAGGTGGACCTGCTGGTAGCGTTTCGCCGCGGGCGTTTCCATTTTTTCCGTGAAGGCGAGGTACTCGTCCCACAGGTTCCGGCAGCGCCCGGCGACGGTGCTGGTGTCGCCGTCCTTCTGGTACAGCTCCCACCAGTAGTGCAGCGACGCCAGCGCCATCGGGCCGATCTCGTCGATCACGCGGTCCGAGGTCGCGCTCTCGCCGGGCTGGAGCACGCAGGCGTAGCCCAGCGCGGCGGTGTGGAAGTCCGCGGGCAGGGTCCGGCCGACGGCGGCGGCGCCGTCGCGCATCGCGTCGAGGCTCTTCTGAAGCCGCGCCTTGGTCTGGTTGTGCGAACAGACGCGGCCGTCGCCATAGGCGCCGGCCGTCTTCAACGCCAGCGGTCCGTCGGCGGCGACATAGATCGGCACGGGATGCGCCACGTCGATGAAGCCGTGGTCGGGGTGCAGGAAGCGGATGTCCTGGCGCTCGCCGTCGAGCGCGTAGTCGACCTCCTCGCCGTGCAGCAGCGCGCGCAACACGCGCAGGTACTCGCGGAAGGCGCCGGCCTTCATCGGGTCCTTGCCCATCACGCGCATCGCGGTGTGGCCGGTGCCGATGCCGAGGAACACGCGCCCCGGCGCCAGCTTGTTGATGGTGGCGATCGAATGCGCGGTGACCGGCGCCAGCCGCGTCGCCGCCACCGAGACGCCGGTGCCCAGCCGGATGCGCGAGGTGTTGGCCGCCGCCAGCGCCAGCGTGGCGTAGGCGTCGGAGTAGAGCATCTGCGAATCCGCCGCCCAGGCGCAGTCGTAGCCCATGTTCTCGAGATCGACGAACAGCCGCCAGTCCGACACGCTGGGCGCGATGGTGACGCCGAATTTCATGGTCGAGTCCTCCTTCATCTTCGCGGGCCGCGGGTCGCCGCGCTCGCTCACGCCACCAACCGACCCTTGTCCTTCGCATCGTCATCCCGGGCGGAGCGCCGAAGGCGCGCAGTCGAAGGATCTGTCCCGGTCGCCGATCGAGGACGGATCATTCAACTACGGCGCTCCGCGCCTCCGCTCAGGATGACGATAGTGGGTGTGGCGCATCACGTCGCGCGCCGCCGCCCGGAGCGATGACGGCGAGGGCGGGGCGCCTCCGCGCGTGACTTCGCGCGCGTCACCGCGACGGTCACCCGTTCACCTTCCGAATCACCTCGGTCCAGCGGTCGATCGAGGCCATGGTCCGGTCGCGGTCGGCCGAGGGCAGCATGGCCACCACGCGGCCGACGCCGAGATCGGCGAAGCGCTTCAGCTTCTCGACGTCGCTGCCGTGGCCCATCAGCGTGATCTCGATCGTCGCCGGGTCGCGGCCGGCCTCGCGCGCCATCTTGTGGAACGCCGGGAGCAGCTCGCCGACGTCGCCCAGCACCGAGACCGGGATCCAGCCGTCGCCGTAGCGGATGGCGCGGCGCGCGCCGTGCGGGAAGGCGCCGCCGACGAGGATCGGCGGATGCGGGCTCTGGACCGGCTTGGGCCACTGGTACATCGGATCGAAGTTCACGAACTCGCCGTGGTACTCGGCCAGCGGCTTGCTCCAGATCTCCTTCATCGCCTCGACGCTCTCGCGCACGCGCTTGAAGCGGCTCTTGTAGACGACGCCGTGGTTCTCCATCTCGTCCTGGTTCCAGCCGCCGCCGATCCCGAACAGGAAGCGGCCGCCGCTGATCCGGTCGATCGACGACACCAGCTTGGCGGTCTGGATCGCGTCGCGCTGCTGCACCAGGCAGACGGCGGTGCCGATCTTCAAGGTCGTCGTGGCGACGGCCGCCGCCGTCAGCGCCACGAACGGGTCCATGCCGTCGTAGTAGGGCTTGGGCAACTCGCCGCCGCCGGGGAACGGCGTCTTGCGCGAGGCGGGGATGTGCGAGTGCTCGGCCGCCCACACGGACTCGAATCCGCGCTCCTCCAGCGCCCGCGCCAGATCGGGCGCCGGCATCGAATAGTCGGTGAAGAACACCGCGCCGCCGAACCGCATCCTCCGCGTCCTCCTCCAGCCGCCGACGTCCCCGCGTCCACCGGCGCGACTATCCCGCCGATCCGGCCGGCCGGCAAATCCGCATACGAGACCGGCCGGCGCCGCGGCGCGGCCGCCTTTGCCGGCCGCCGGTCGTCCGCTACGCTTCCGCCGGGGAAACGCCCGCCGCTCGGAGCCAACCGGGAGACCAGACATGGCACGCGCATTCGAGGTCGAACCGCTCGACGCCAGCTTCGGCGCGAGGATCACCGGCGTGAGGCTGGCGTCGATCGACGACGCCACGTGGCGCGACCTGCACGCGACGTGGCTGGAATACGCGCTGCTGGTGTTCCCCGACCAGCACCTCAAGCGCGACGAGCAGATCGCCTTCGCCAAGCGGTTCGGCCCGCTCGAGTTCGACATGGCCGCGATCAGCAACGTCAAATCCGACGGCACGCTGCGGATCGAGGCCGACAACGACGACGTCGTGAAAATCCTCAAGGGCAACATGGGCTGGCACGCCGACAGCACCTACATGCCGGTGCAGGCCAAGGGCGCGGTGTTCAGCGCCGAGGTGGTGCCGAAATCCGGCGGCCGGACCGGCTGGGCCGATATGCGCGCCGCCTACGACGCGCTCGACGGCGCTCTGCGGTCGAAGGTCGAGGCGCTCGCGGCCCACCATTCGCTGCACTACAGCCAGTCGAAGCTGGGGCACCAGCCGAAGAAGAAGGACAGCGAGTATAGCGGCTACGGCTTCCATGATGGTCCGGTGCCGCTGCGGCCCCTGGTCAAGACGCATCCCGAGACCGGCCGGAGATCGCTGCTGATCGGCCGCCACGCGCACGCCATCCCCGGTATGGACATGGCCGAGTCCGAGCGGCTGCTGGACGAGCTGGTCGACTTCGCGTGCCGGCCGCCGCGCGTCTACCACCACGACTGGGCGCCGGGCGACGCGGTGGTCTGGGACAACCGCTGCCTGCTGCACCAGGCGACGCCGTGGGACATGCGCGAGCCGCGCGTCATGTGGCACAGCCGCATCGCCGGCGATCCCGCCAGCGAATCGGCGCTACCGCGGGCGGCGGCGGCCGAGGCCCGCCCCGCCGCGTGATCTAGCGCGCGCCTTTTTCCCTCTCCGCCACGAAGTGGGGGAGAGGGAAGGGGCCCGTCGCGCAGCGACGGGAAGGGTGAGGTGGTCGCTGTGTCGGAACGGATGCTCGCGGAGAGGCTAGAGGTCTCGATATCGGTCACCGGAGATTTCACGTCGACCCACCTCACCCCGACCCTCTCCCCCCGCAAGCGGGCGGAGAGGGAGGAAGACGTGGCGGCATAGTACAGCGCCGGTGCGGCGCGCGGGGAGGAACGGGATGACGGAGATCAAGGTCGGCGCGGCGACGGTCGCGCGCGTCGAGGAGAGCTACGAGGCCAATTTCGAGGCGGCGAAGTTCTTCGCCGACTGGAACGCCGCCGCCGTCGCGCCGCACATGGGCTGGCTGGCGCCGGGCCATTTCGATCCCGCCACCGGCTTCCTCAAGCTCAGCATGCACAGCTGGCTGATCAAGGTCGGCGGCAAGACCATCCTCATCGATTCCTGCGTCGGCAACCACAAGGAGCGCCCGACGCGGCCGCTCTTCCACCGGCTGGAGACGCGCTACATGGAGCGCTTCGCCGCCACCGGCGTGCGGCCGGAGCAGGTCGACATGGTGATGTGCACGCATATGCACATCGACCACGTCGGCTGGAACACGCGGCTGGACAACGGTCGATGGGTGCCCACGTTCCCCAACGCGCGCTACATCTTCGGCAAGGAGGAGTACGACCACTTCCTCGCCGTCGACCGCGATCCCGAGAAGGGGCCGGCCAACTACGGCGCGTTCCGCGACAGCGTGCTGCCGGTGGTCGAGGCCGGGCTGGCCGAGATGGTGAGCGGCGCGCACCGCATCGACGAGCATTTCTCGGTCGAGCCGGCGCCCGGCCACACGCCCGGCACCGTGGCGGTGAAGATGTCGGCCGGCGGCGGCAACGCGGTGTTCTGCGGCGACATCGTCCACCACGCCATCCAGGTCTACAATCCGTCCTGGAACAGCTTCGCCTGCGCCGACGCCGACAACGCGCGCAAGAGCCGCCGCAAGGTGCTGGAGCACTGCGCCGGGTCGGGCGATCTGCTGATGCCCGCGCATTTCGGCGCCCCGCACGCCTGCCACATCGACAGCGTCGGCGGCGGCTTCAAACCGCGGTTCGTGTAGGGGCGGTCCTACTCCGCCGGCGCGACGCGGATCGCGGCGGGCGCGCGCCGGTTGGTCCAGCGGGCGATGATGGCGCGGATCGGCGGCAGCGCGAGGTCGCGGGCGCGGCGCTGCATCGGCAGCTCGACCAGGTGGTAGAGCAGGACCGACGCCGCCAGCGTGACCGCGAGCAGGCCGGCCGACCACGCCAGGAACGTGGCGCTGGAGACCGTCCCCGTCGGCAGGAACGGCCGCGCGTAGCCGAACACGACGTAGTGGACCATGTAGATCGCGAAGCTGACGCGGCCGAGGTAGAGCAGCGGGCCCCACGACAGCGCGCGCGACAGGATTCCAGCGTCGAGCGCGAAGATCGCGGCCACGGCGATCGCCGTCGGCATGAAGCCGGCGACGAGCCGGTGGTGGTCGCCGGGCGTGCCCCAGAACCCGATCACCGCGACGATCAGCGCGACGATGCCGATCTCGGCGGCCGACGCCAGCGCGAAGCCGGGCTTGCCGAGTCCGCCGAGCGCGCGGAACAGCAGCAGGCCGGCGATGAAGTCGAGCACCCGCGTGAACGGCGCCATGTAGGTCAGCCAATACAGAAGGTCGAGTCGCTGGACGAACGCGTCCCAGCCGGCGGGCAGCGTCGCGATCCACGCTTCGTAGGCCGGCGTCAATCCGCGTAGCGCCATCGCCGAGGCGCAGCCCAGGGCCGCGATGGCGAGGACCGCCACGACGGCGGTCCGGCGCGACGCGCGCATCACCAACGGGATCAGCAGCGGGAACAGCAGGTAGAAGAACATCTCGTCGGACAGGCTCCACGACGGCAGGTTCAAGGCGCCGATCACGGAGGGGTGCGGGACGAAGGCCTGCAGCAGCGGCGCGACCACGGCGATCTTGACGAGCGTGACGTCGAGCGGCTTCGACGCCAGCCATTCGAGCGGCAGCCACAGCAGCAGGGTCGCGAGGTGCAGCGGATAGATCTTGGCGATCCGACCCGCCAGGTAGTTCGCCGTGGCCGGCGCGCCGAAGCCGTCGACGCGGCCGGCGTAGATGTAGGCGAGGATGTAGCCGGACAGCACGAAGAAGAAGCCGACCGCGATCGTGCCGAAGGCGTTCGCGACCAGCAGCGTGTTCGACCACCAGCCGGAGATGTCGTCCGGCAGGAACGGCAGGTGTCCGACGAACACCGCCATCGCGCCGACGAAACGAAGCGTCGTGAGCGGTCGTATCTCCTCCGGGCGCATGGCCTGGCTCTCTTTCCGAAATGAATGGTCGGGCACGTCGCACGCGCCACGCGAATACGATTGATTGTATGTGCACGCCGGTGAACCCCAAATAAGATCGTGGTTTAAGATGACGGAGCGCATCAATTTCCGTGATTTCCTATGCTTCGAGGCCATACCTCGCGTCGTGTATTGGCGTGTCGGCGGTGCGCCTGCGGGCCGGGCGTGGCCGCGGTGGCGGCGATGGCGTAGCGTCGGGGCTGGATCGCCGCGTCGCGGCGCGCAGGAGGGACGGGATGCTTCGTAGACGGATGATGGGCGCGGGCGCCGCGCTGGCGACGGGCGCCTTCGCGGGCGCGGCCGGGGCGCAGACCTATCCGGCGCGGCCGATCCGCCTCGTGGTGCCGTTCGCGCCCGGTGGCAATCTCGATCTCACGGCGCGCGTCGTCGCGGAGCCGATGGCCCGGACGCTCGGCCAGTCCGTCGTGGTCGAGAACCGCGCCGGCGCCGGCGGCGTGATCGGCGCCGACGCCGTCGCCAAGGCGGCGCCCGACGGCTACACCATCGCCATCGTGTCGACCGGCACGGTGCTGGTGAGCCCGCGGCTGACCAGCGCCCCGCCGTACAACCGCGCGAGCTTCGACGCCATCGGCATGATCAGCGCCACGCCGATGCTGCTCGAGGTCCCCGCCGCCAGCCGCTTCAAGGACTACGCCGCGTTGATCGCGCATCTGCGCGCCAACCCCGGCGGCGCCAGCGTCGGCCACGCCGGCAACGGCACGACCAACCACATCACGTTGATGCGGCTGCAGGACGCCGCCGGCGTCAAGTTCAACGTCGTGCCCTACCGCGGTTCGGGGCCGGCGCTCAACGATCTGATCGCCGGCCAGATCGACTCCTGCGTCGACCAGGTGTCGAGCTCGCTGGCCCACATCAAGGCCGGCAAGCTGCGGCCGTTGGCGGTGACGACGGCGGCGCGGGTGCGCGACCTGCCCGACGTGCCGACCCTGCAGGAGCTCGGTCTCAAGGATTTCGAGTCGGTGACGGCGGCCGGGCTGGTGGCGCCGGCGAAGACGCCGCCGCCGGTCCTCGCGGCGCTCAACGCCGCGCTCGCCGCGGCGTTGGCCGACCCGGGCGTGCGCCAGCGCCTGTCCGAGATGGGCGCCGATCCGCGGCCGATGACGCCGGCCCAGTTCGATGCGTTCATGGTGGCCGAGGCGGCGGCGCTCGAGCCGTTGTTCGCCTCGGGCGTGCTGAAGCCGGAGTGACGCCGGCGATGGCGGCGTCCTTCAAGACCATCCACGCGCGCGCCGCCAGGCGCAAGGGCGGACCGGCGGCGCTGGCGAAACTGCTGCCCAAGGTCGCGGGCGACAAGGCGCTGGCGAAGCTCGGCGACGACCGCGTCCTGGCCGAGATGACCCGGCGCGTGTTCAGCGCCGGCTTCGTCTGGAGCGTGATCGAGAAGAAATGGCCGGGCTTCGAGGAGGCGTTCCTCGGCTTCGTGCCGAAGCGGCTGCTGTTCCAGCCCGACGAGTACTGGGAGAAGCTCACGCGCGACGCGCGCATCGTGCGCAACGCCGCCAAGATCCAGTCCGTGCGCGCCAACGCGCGCTTCGTGGCGGAGATCGCGAAGGAGCATGGAGGCTTCGGGAGGATGCTGGCGGCGTGGCCGGCGTCTGACCAGGCCGGGTTGCTCGATCTGCTGGCGAAGCGCGGCTCGCGGCTGGGCGGCATGAGCGGGCAGTATTTCCTGCGCTTCATCGGCAAGGACGGCTTCGCGCTGTCGCGCGACGTGGTCGCGTGCCTGCGCGACGCCGGCGTCGCGATCTCCGAGACGGCGACCTCGAAGCGCGACCTCGCCCGCGTCCAGGCACGGTTCAACGCCTGGCACGAGGAGAGCGGCCTGCCCTACACGCATCTCTCGCGCATCTGCGCGCTGTCGATCGGCGAGAACCACGACGCCGCGACCCTGATGCGCTCCGGCGGGTCGATGGACGAATGAGGCGCGGCCGACGGGCCGGGTCCGCGCGTGGAGGCGTCATGCGTCTATCGAATCTCGCGGCGCTCGCCGTCGCGCTCGCGGCGGCCGCCGCGCCCGCCGCCGCCGGCGACTGCCCCGGCGCCGTGCGCGCCGAGGAGTTCGCCTGCTTCGGCAACGCCGGCGCCGCCGATCTCGTCCTGCGCGTGGAATGGCCCGACGGACGCTGGGCGCTGCACGCCCATCCCGCCGGCCGCAAGCTGCGCCTGCACATCGGCGTCGACGACGCGGTGGCGTGCTGGTCGCCGCTGACCGGCGCCGGCGCGGCGGCCGTGGAGCGCTGCGCCGCCCGTGGGCGGCCCGTCATGAAGGGCTGCGACGGCGCGTCCTAGGGCCCGAGGCTCTCGCAGAGGCTGAAGATCGTCATCGCGGCGCCCGGCGGTCGGCGCGCATCAGAGGAACAATCCGTGCGCGCCGGCCACCGCGGCGGCGGTGGTCAAGGCGCTGGCGGCGAGCAGCGCCCAGTGCGCCCGGCCGACGAGCCGGAAGGTCTCCGCCGGCCGCGTGGCCGCGCGGGCGTGGAACCAGCGGTGGAGGAACAGCGGCTCGGCCACGAACAGCACCGCGGTGAACGCGATCCACAGCAGCGCCATCGCGTGCATCCACCACGCGGCTGGATCGAGGAAGCGGTCCCACGCGTCCAGCCGGTGCGTCATGTAGATTCCGGACAAGCCCGCGAGCGCGACGGAGATCCGCGCCTGGCGCGCGAAGCGTCCCTCGACGGCCTCGAACAGCGCCAGCCGCGCCGCCGGCCCGGCCAGACGCGCGGCCGCCGGCAGGAGGACGGTCGTCACGAGAGCGACGCCGCCGATCCAGTGGACCACGGCGAGAACGTGGATCGCGCGCGCGATCGTGATGTCGTCCACGGCGGCGCGCCTAGAGGCGGCCGGCCAGCGCGCGGCGCGCGACGACCATGCGGTGCACCTCGCTCGGACCTTCGTAGACGCGCATCACCCGCACCCTCTGCGCCATGAGCTGCAGCGGCAGCTCCTTCGCCATGCCCATCGCGCCGAAGGCCTGCATCGCGTGGTCGACGACCTCCGTCGCCATCTCGGTGGCGAACACCTTGATCATGGACGCCTCGGTGCGCACGTCGGCCCCGGAATCGTGTTTCGCCGCCGCGTCGAGCGCCATCAGCCGGCAGGCGTGGATCTTCATGGCCGCGTCGGCGATCCACCACTGGACCGCCTGGCGGTCGGCCAGCTTCACACCGAACGTCGCGCGCCGCTTGACGTGGGCGCACATCATGTCGAGCGCGCGCCGCGCGATGCCGACACACATCGGACCCATCAGCAGACGGCGGCGCGTCAGGCGGAGCTGCATGTGGGCGAAGCCATGGCCGACCTCGCCGAGCACCTGCGATGACGGCACGCGGCAATCGTCCAGCGTCAGCTCGTAGGTGCGGTGGCCGCCCAGCATCGGGATCTCGCGGGCGATGGCGAACCCCGGCGTGCCCTTGTCGACGATGAACGCGGTGATGCCGTGGTGGTCGCGCCCGGCCTCGGTGCGCGCCAGCAGCACCGTGAAGTCGGCCTCCGGCATGTAGCTGATCCATATCTTGCGGCCGTTGATGATCCAATCGCCGCCATCCCGTTCGGCCCGCGTGGCCATCGCCGTCGGATCGGCGCCGGCGCCCGGTTCGGAGATCGCGGTGGCCGAGCGCAGCCGGCCCTCGGCGTAGGGGGCGAGATACCTGCGTCGCTGGTCCTCGTTGGCGCAGGACATCAGCAGGCGCAGCACCGGGGATTCCGGCGGGATCGAGAACGGCACGACGGTGCGCGACAACTCCTCCTGCACCAGCATCATCGCCGTCGCCGGCAGGTCGGCGCCGCCGATCTCCGCCGGCGCGTCGAGCGCCCACAGGCCCAGTTCGCGGCACTTCGCCCGCAGCGGCGCGGCCTCCTCGCCGGTCAGCCTCAGCTCCCCGCCGCTCGCCTCGCGCGCCAGCATCGCCGGCTCGAGCGGCATGAGTTCGCGCTCGACGAAGCGCGCAACCATGTCCCGCAGCGCGCGGTGCTCCTCCGGTATCTCCATCGTCGTCGGCGCCTCGCGCTCGGGCGGCAGCCCGGCCGCAAACTGCCCGATGCGCGACGCGGCGGCGTTGATCCAGATTAAGCGGGCCACCGCAACGCCCACGCCGCTACCGGGCGCCCACGATGCGCGCTACAGTCGCGTCGCCACCGCCAGGGAGTGATCGACGATGCGTCCGTCCCGCGTTCCGCTTGGAGCCACCCTCGCCGCGATGCTGCTGGCGCTCGCGGCGTGCGCGCATCCCACGGCGCCCGATTCCTGTCCGAGCGAGAGCTCTGCGCCGTCGCCGACGTTGTGCCGGGGGACGATCTCTGGACTCTCGTTCAAGTTGGACGCGGAGAGTCCCATCGACAGCGCGCTCGGCGTCAGCTTCCGCCCGTTGGGCCGCCCCGATCTCGTGTGGATGCAGACCGGCACGCCCGATCCGATGGCGCTCGAACCCTACGTGCGCGCGGTGCTGCTGGTGGCCCGCTCGCTGCGCTGGTACCAGGCGCCGGCCGACGCCCGCCTGACCGTCACCCGCCGACCGGACACCACCAGCGCGATCATCACCGCCGTCGACGGGCCACCGCTGGCCCCCGCCGGCGGCGGCCGGCCGCCGTGCTGGACGTACTTCACGCCGGGCCAGCCGGGGACCGGAACGACGGGCTGCGTGACGGCGGTCGTCGAGTCCGCCGGCCGCATCCACTTCACCGTGCAGAACGAGCGCGTCCCGGCCCGCAAGTTCACCATTCCGGCGACGGTCGCGCCGCCTCTGAGGGAGGCCGCGCTGGCGCTGCTGCTGACCGCGCGCGACGCCCAGGCGCGCTTCGTCGCCTACTGCGCGCCGGGTCCGGCGCCGGTTCCAGGCGGCTGTCCGGCCGGCGACATCCGCGAGTTCATGATCGACAACCAGCCGTAGCGCGCGGCGGCCGCCCGGTCGCTTGCACGCGGCCGTAGCGCGATCCAACATCGTATTGGTGCGTTCGCAGTCCGGGGGATCGGATGACCATGCGACGGGCTTTATGTCTCGGCCTGCTGCTGGCGGCCGCCATGTGGGGCCCGTTCCCGGCGGTGGCGGCGGATCCGTGGACTCTGACGAAGGGCGTGGAACTCGTGTCGCGCTGGCCGGCCGATCGCGGCGCCATGCGCGAGGACCGCGTGACCGCCGACCTCTACCGGCCGAAGCTCGAAGGCCGCGTGCCGGCGATGGTGATCGTCAACTCCAGCGGCGGCGTGCGGTCGTACACGGAGCGACACTATGCCCGGGTCCTCGCCGCCGCCGGAATCGCCGCGCTCGTCATCGACAGCTTCACGCCGCGCGGCGTGCTGGGAACCGGCGACGACCAGAACCGCGTGCCGCAGTCGCGATCCAACGCCGACGCGGTCGCTGGATTCCGCTGGCTGGCGGCGCAGGGCTGGGTCGATTCCTCGCGCATCGCCGTCATGGGCATGTCGCGCGGAGGCGAGGCGGCGCAGGCCGTGGCGCTGGAGCAGTTCCGCCGCGGCCTCGCGGCCACCGATATCCGATTCGCCGCCCACGTCGCGATCACGCCGGGTGGCTGCAACCTGCAGCCGCGCGACACGGCCACCACCGGCGCGCCGATCTTCTTCATGCTCGCGGAGCTCGACGACGGCACGCCGGCGCTACCTTGTGTCGAGCTGATCCTGCGGCTGCGCGCCGCCGGCAACGCCAACGTGCGCTGGGCCGTCTATCCCGGCGTCCACCACGCACACGAGGCGACCACCGGGGCCGAGTTCCTGCTCAAGGACTGGACGGCGCGCGCGTGCGCCGGCCGGTTCTTCCGCGAGGCCGACGGCGGCGTCACCGATCGCGCGACGGGAAGGCGGCCCGACGAGCCCAACCTGACCAAGTTCCTGTCCGCGACCTGTATCGAGGCCGGCTACACGATCGGCGGCGACGAGCGCGTCAAGTCGCAATCGACCGCCGATCTGCTCCAATTCCTGCGCGACGCCGAGGTGCTGCGCGACGAGGAGGCGCGCGCCGTCGTGCCGGACTGCGAGTCGATCCCCGAGGGGATACACCGGCGGATCTGCGTCCGCGCGCGCAACGGCTGGACCGGGGACCTGGTCGGCCTGGCGCGCGGCTACCGCTACGCCGGCCGCATCCGCCGGGACGACGCGCTCGCCGCGCGCTTGTTCGAGCTGGCGGCCAAGCGCGGACACGCCGTCGCGAAATGGGAGCTCGCGGCGATGCTGCGCGACGGCGCCGGCGTCGGACGTGACCACGCGCGGGCGTTGCGGCTGGCCTGCGAAGCGGCGGAGGCCGGCGATTCAAGCGGCATGAACTTGTGCGGCTACTTCATCCGCGACGGCATCGGCCGGCCGAAGGACGACGCCGCCGCGGCGGCGTGGTTCCGCGCGGCGGCCGATCTCGGACACTCCAACGGCATGGTCAACTTCGCCCGGTTCATGCACGGCGGGCGCGGCGGCGTGCCGCGCGACCAGGCGGCGGCCGTGGCACTGTGGCGGCAGGCGGCGTTCTTCAAGAACCCGTGGGCCTACGTGTACCTCGCGCGCGCCTACGAGAGCGGCGAGGGCGTCGCCGCCGACAAGGACAAGGCGCTGGAGTATTTCCGCGCCGCGGCGGCGCAGGAATCGGACGGCGAGGCGCAGCGCGCGGCGCAGGAGGCGGTGAAGCGCCTCCAGCGCTGAGACCGCTGGTCGGCGCGACGGCCGCCGCCACCCTTCGCGCTTGCGGCATCGCGTCCGTGCGCGCCGATTCCGCCATAAATCGCCCCGGCATTTCCATTTTCGCGTCCGAGTCCGGACCACAATCGCCCGCCACGTTCGTTGCGTGCCGGAACGCTTTGGAGCGCCCTGTCGCCCTCCTGGCCCGGCCGCACGGAGGAGGTCTCGATGTCACGTAGACTCATCGCGGCGATCGTCACCGGCGTGATCGGACTGGGCGTCGCCACGCAGGCGCAGGCCGGCGACTGGCGCGACCAGCGCCGACACGACAGCCGCCATCACGACACGCGCGACCGCAACCACGACGGCCGCCACGACTGGCGCGACCATCGTGTCCACGACCACGGCCGTCGTCACGCGTGGGACCGGAACGGCGACGGCCGTCACGACTGGCGCGACCACCGCCACTACGGCCACGACCACGGCCGTCACGAGGGCTGGCGCGACCGCAACCGCGATGGCCGCGTCGACTGGCGCGACCAAGGGCGGCACAGCAGCGTCGACCGCAACCGCGACGGGCGGATCGACTGGCGGGACCGGCTTTCCGCTAGCCGGCCGCAAACGCGTCGGCCCGTCCTGGCGGAAGCCGGGACGGGCCGATGTCGTGACTGAAGACTCTGCCCGCGATGGCGCGCGGGCTTCTTGCGCGGCGCCGGAGATGTCCCGCTAGTCGTTCTTCTTCTGTTGTCCACGCGGAGCGGGTCCCGCCGCCGACGGCGGTGTTTCCTTGTCGTCGGCGGCGGGCGGCGGAGCCGGCGCGCGTGTGGTCGGTGCGACCACGGCGGGCTTCGGCGTCGCTTCGGGCTTCGCGGTCGCGGGTGGCTGCGCCGCCTTTGGCGCCGTCTCCGTCCTCGCCGGCGCCTGGGCGGGCGGTTGCGCAGGCGCGGGGGCGTTGGCCTTCGGCGGCGGCTCGGGCTTCGTGACCGCCGGCGGCGTCGGCGCGGGCGCTGTACGGGCAGCCGGCACCTGCGCCGGCGGCGCGCCGGGCTCGGCCGGGCGCCCGGCGGGCGGCGCCGTCGTCGGCGCGGACACGCGTGGCGGCGGTGCGCCCGCCGGCGCCTTGGGCTCGGGCCTCGCGATGGGCGTCGGCGTCTTGTCATCGGTCAGCGGGGGCGGGGGCGCACCCGTCCGCGGCAGCAGCGGCGGCGGCACTGGTTTGCCCTGCGGCGCGCCGGCCGCCGGCGCCGGCGGTGCGTTCGGACGCGTGACGAGTTTGGGACCGGGGGCGACCGGCCTATCGGTGGCCGCCGGCCGGCCGATCGTCGGCATCGCGCCCGCCGGTGTGTTCGTCACCGGCGCGCCGGTCGTCGGCGTCGTGGCGCGTGGCGGTTCGGCGACCGGACGCGGCCGGCCATCGGGACCCGTCGCCGGCGGCGTCGTGGCGGCCGGCTGGACCGGCGCTGGAGGCGCGGCAACCGGCGCGACCGGCGCTGCCGCGAGCTTCTCCGGCGCGACCGTCAGCGCCGCCCGCGCCACAGGACGCGACCGCGTGAAATCCTCGGCCGGCACGACCGTCGTGAAGCGCCGGTTGCTGTACGTCGTTGCGCGGTCGTCGGCGCCCGGCGCGTCGCGGCGCTGGGCGCGCTGGTAGCGCCCGTCGATGACGGCGTCGTCGTTGACGCTCGAACGGTTGATGTTGCGGAAGTACGTCCGGTCGGTCGTGTACGACGGCACGTAGACCTCGCGCGCGCCGAGCGGAAACCAGCCCACCGGCGCGCGACCGCTGTCGCCGAGCAAGGCGGCGCCGATGAACGCGACGAGGGCCGGCGCGTAGACCGGCGCGACGTCGCGGCGGGGCGGCACCCACACCCACCGGCCGCGGACGTTCGCCCAGCGACCGTAGTGGAACGGCGCGAATCCCCAAGGCTGCTCGTCGACCCAGGTCCAGCCCCACGGCCGCACGTAGGTCCAGTGGCCGTTGCGGTACGGCGCCCATCCGGCGGGCACGGCGCGCGGCGTCCACACCCGGCCGTACTCGCCCTCGTCGCTCCAGCCGCCGTAGGCGTTCATATCCTCGTAGCCGACGACGTTCGGCGGCAGGTACGGCGACGGCTGTCCGTAGGCGATCTGCCGGTCGCGCGCCGCCCAGTAGGCCGGAGCCGGCGGCGGTGCCGTCCGCACCGTGCGCAGCTGCGCCGCGCCCGCGACGCCGTAGAGCTCGCCGACCTCTCCCGCCGCGACCACCAGCGTCTGGCCCTCGAGACCGTCGATCCGTCCCGCGCCCGAGCGCACGCCGAGGCGCGTCGCATGGTCGATCGAGCCGGCCTCGATGTAGTAGTCGCCCTCCCGGGTCAGCGTGATCGTGCCGCGCGGCGTGACGATCTCGTAGGGACGCGCCGTGTCCATCGTGAAAGCGCGGATGTCGACGCGGCCCTGCGCGAGCTGCAGCCGGGTGCGTCCGTCATCGAGCTGCAGGACGTCGAGCTGCGTGCCGCCCTCCATCCGCAGGCGCGTTCCCGCGAGCGAGAGCTCGGCGCGGGCGCCCGGCTCGGTCCACAGCGAATCGCCGGATGTCAGCGGCGTGTTGACCACCGCGCGGGTCCACTGCGTCCGCTCCTCGTCGTGGAAGGACACCGTTCCCTCGATGAAGGCGAGCCGCCCGGCCTGCGACGGCGGCCCGCCCTGGGCGACGGCCGCCGCGGCGAAGGCCGCGATGCCAAGCAGGGCGCCGCCGCAGATCGCCGCGATGTGTGAGAAGCGCATGTTCTATCTCCTTGGTCGCGCCGTATTCCGTCGTGACGCCGGCGTGTCCGTCGCGCCGGCGTCGGTGTGTCGCGCTACCGTCCGTCGGGGAGGACCTGGCCGCGGATCTCGCCGCCCGGGAACCGCGCGGTGTGCACGTTGACGTACCAGCGGCCGGCCATGAGGTCGGCCGCCTGCGCGTCGGTCAGCCGAGCCTCGCCGCGATGCCACGTGCCGACGACGCTGCCGGTGATCGGCACGACCACGCCGGCGTTGGCGCCGGCCGCGGCCGGTCCATGGAAATGCGCGCCGGTCGCCGGCCCGCTCAGGTCGGCGTAGTGCAGACGCCACGCGAGTTCCTTGGATGCGGGATCGTAGGTCGCTTCCATCTCGCCCTTGCCCTGACTCCGGTTGGCCGGCACTTCGCTCGCGCCGCCGAGCCTGGCGCGGAACTCGGTCCTCCGCGACGGCGCCTCGCGCGTGGTCTGGCAGCCGGTGGTGGCGAGCGCGCCGAGCGCGATGCCGGAGAGGCCGACGTGGATGAACGTGCGACGTATCATTGAGGTTCCCCTGCTCGCGACGCCGGGGCGGGTGGCCGGCATGGTCGTTCCGCCGGTTACGGCCACGGGTACGCGGGATGAGGCGGCGTTGTGGGCGCGCGGCGCGGCGGGCGCTGTCCAATTGGGCACACGGGCCGCGAGCGGCTGGCGCCGGCGGCGGACATCGCGTTTCTACGGTGGCGGCAGCGACCGGATGGCGTCCAGCAGGACGACCATCGCCCGGCAGTCGTCCTCGTTGTAGTCGACGATGCGCCGGAGCGACGCCGCGTCGCCGTCGGCGACGTAGCGGTCGTACCATTCGATCGACGCCGCGCCCGATGGGTTGGGGTCGCGCCACTTGAATCCGAGATGGCCGGCCAGCGTCTTGATCGAGAGATCGCTGGTCGGCCATTCGGTCGCGGCGCGGACCGTCTCGTGCAGATCGACCGCGCGTCCGGGCGCGAACAGCGCCTCCACCGCCGCCGCCGCGTCGAGCTCGGGATACCGCGCCGCGAGCTTGCGGTACATGCGCCGCTCGTAGGCGGAATAGACGAAGACGACCGCGTCCGGCCGCGCCGCGAGGTGGGCGAGCGCGTCGGCGAACGCGCGCCGCTCGGACGCGGCGTCGGGCCGCTCGGCCACGAAGGACGTGAAGCGCAGCGCCGCGCGCGGCCTGTCGGCCTCGATCAGGCCGTGCAGATAGACCCTGTCGCGCAACGGGTCCGCTTCGATATCCAGAAAGATCTCGCGCGCCGCCGACGGCAGGCCGTGCGGCGCCCGCAGATAGGGTCGGGGATCCGGGGATTTCAGAAGCCGCGCGCGCGCGTGGAAGCGGCGCAGGGTGTCCGGACTCACGCGCGGGAAATCCGTCCGCGCGCCGTGGATGAACGCCTCCACGTCGGCCCGCGCGAGCTCGGCGACGCTGCGCACCCGGCCGATCATCGCGTCGCGCCGCGCGCGGCCCAGTTCGGGGATCAGCGTCAGGTCGTCGGCCGCCACGATCGCGGCGCGGCACGTCGAGTTCCAGTGGCACAGCCGGCAGGCGGTGGACGCCGCCGGCAGGGTGACGACCGCCCCGGCGAGGATGCCGCGCGCCTGTTCGAGCGCGCGCTCGTAAACCTCCCAGAGCGTGCCGCGGGCGCGGTCGCCGCGCGCCTCGAGGTCGTAGGCGACCTCGTGGCCGCCCGCGTCCCACACGAAGCCCCGGCGTCCGGCGGAGAGGCCGAGGCGCTCGAGGATGTCGACGCACAGCGCGAGCTGGACGGCGTAGCGGCGGTTCAGCCTGCCGTCGCGCGAATCGCCGCCGTCGGCGGCGGCGCCCGACTTGATGTCGCCCGGGACGTAGCCCGCGCCCTCGCGGCGGAGCAGATCGGGCTCGGCGACGAGATCGCCGTGGGCGACGCGGCCGCCGTGGATCAGCGCCTCGCCGCGGCCCATCGCGGCCAGCGTCGCGCTTCCCTTGTCGGCGGGCGCCAGGCCGCCGAGCTCCACGTAGGGCGTGGCCAGCGCCGCGATGGTCTCGCGCTCGAACCGCGTGCCGTTGTCCCACAGCATGCGCGTGAACGCGCCGACGGCGTCCCGGTCCGACGGCGGATCGAACGCGTCGCGCGCCACCCGGTGCGGACATTGCACCAGCGCGTACAGGGTCGAAGCTGAGATCGTCGGCATTCCGGGGCGCGGCGTCGCGGCGCCCGGCATGGACGCCGTCCGCACGCTAGCGCGCCGGAGGCCCGGCGGCACGCCCCTGCGGATGGCGGCGCCTCAGCGGGCGCCGGCGACGGTGTCGTTGTAGTCCGTGATCGCGTCGAGGATGTCCCACGCCGCGAACACGACGGGGATGCCGCGCATCGCGGCGCCGGCGACGCGCGCGGTCTGCCGGAACCCCGCCTGCTCCGCCGTGCGCGGGGCGGCCTGCGTCTGGGCGGTCGCGAGGCGGTTGCCCGCGCGGCGCGCGGCCGAGCGCTTCAATCCTTCCTGCGCCAGTTTCGCGGACTGCTTCTCGATCTCGCCCTGCAGCGAGCGCAGGATCTGGTCGGACCGGCCGACGCCCTCCAGCGCGCGGAACGCCTGGAGCGCGGCGATGTTGCCGGCGCCCTCGCTGGCGATGTATTTCGCGGTATCCTTGACCGTGTCCGCGTTGATCGCCACGACGGTCGCCGTCGGCGCCTGCTCCCAGTCTTTTGATGATCGAGTTGGTGAGCGAGGCGCCCGGCCCGGCCACGCCGAAGGTGGTCGCCGGGGCGCCGGCCTGGACGCCGAGCAGCGAGATGCCGCCGGCCGCCGCCGCGCTGGCCGCGTCAACGTCCAGGCGGGCGGGGCGCGGCTCGACCGCCGGTGGCGCCGGCGCTAACGTGCCGCCACGACACATCCCGGTGGAGCCCCGATGACCATCGCCGACCGACGGAACCGCGCCTGCGCGAAGCTGATGGCCGAGGTCCACGCCATCACCGCCAAGGAGGGGATCACGCCCTCGGCGCTGCACGCCATCAAGCTCAAGCTGGTGGGGCTGGCGCGCAAGGCCGAGCTGTTCCCGGCGGCCGATTTCGCCATGCCGCTGGCCGAGGGCCGCAACCATCCGCTGCTGATCGAGGACGGCGACGGCCATGGCCTCTATCTGACGATCGGTCTGCCGGGCAAGGAGGCCGCCCCACACGACCACGGCATCTGGTGCGTCAACGCCGCCGTGTCCGGCCGCGAGCGCCACACCTTCTGGCGCCGCGTCGACGACGGCGCGACGACCGGCGCCGCCGAGGTCGTGAAGGTCGGCGAGGTGATGGTCGAGCCCGGCAACGGCATGGCGATGGCCGACCACGACATCCACGCCACCGTGGTGGTCGGCGACCAGCCGGCGGTCGGCCTGGCGCTCTACGGCTACGCGCTGGCGCGCTTCCCGTCGGTCTCCTGGTACCACCCGCAGTTCGGCTCGGTGCGCGCGACGCCGTCGCGCCGCCACGCCGCGACGGCGTGAGGGACGATCCGATGCCCCGCGCCGCCAAGAGCCATCGCGTCACCATCGCCAACGCCGGCCGCGTGATCGACTGCGCCGCCGACCGCACCATCCTGCAGGCCGCCGTCGCGGCGGGGATCGACTATCCCTACGCCTGCGCCACCGGCAATTGCGGCGCCTGCGCCAGCCGTCTCGACTCCGGCAAGGTGTCGCTGCTGCCGCGCAACGACGCCTCGCTGACGCCGGCTCAGATCAAGGCCGGCCAGACTCTGGCCTGTCGCGCCCGGCCGCGCGGCGACGTGACCATCACCTGGCTCGGCGGCCGCCGGTAGCCGGCCGCTCCAGCGACATCGACGCACCCTGTCATCCCGAGCGCGGCGAGGGATCTTCTGGCGTTGGAAAGATCCCTCGCGGCGCTCGGGATGACGACGGGGAGGGCGTGGCAGGGTCGCCCCACGCCATGGCGCGAAGGGCGTGCGCGCCCGGCGCATTCCTCCGGCGCGCGATCCGCTCTAGGCTCGGGCGTCCGAAACGAGGAGGAGCGCCATGGCCGAGAGCGAGAACTACAAGAAGGGCACGGAGATCCGCAGCGAGCTGATGGGTCCGGCGTTCGCCGCGAAGATGAACGCCGACGTCTACGCCGATCCGCTGATGCGCAAGTTCGGCGACTACGCGCGCGAGGCGGTGTTCGGCATGCTGTGGTCGCGGCCGGGCCTCGACCTCAAGACGCGGACGCTGATCTGCGTGATTTCCGACACCTCCCAAGCGCGCTGGCCGGAGCTGGCGATCCATCTGCGCATGGCGCGCCGCCAGGGCTGGACCGAGGACGAGCTCGGCGAGGCGCTGCTGCACCTCAGCGGCTATATCGGCCTGCCGTCGGTGCGCGAGGCGATGCTGGTCGCCAAGGACGTGTTCGCGGAGCTGCGCGCCGAGGGCTGACGCCGCGCCGCCTCACTCGACGCGGGCGCCGGACTCCCTGACCACCGGCCCCCATAGCGCGCGCTCGCGCGCGACGAACGCGCCCAGCCCCTCGCGGCCCAGCGGCGGCACGTCGAGGCCCATCTCGAACCATTTCGCCTGCATGTCGGGCTGGCGCAGCGCGTCCGACAGCGCCGCCTCGATGCGCGCGACGACCGGCTCGGGCGTGCCCGCCGGGGCGCCGACGCCGTACCACGACGTCGCCTGGTAGCCCGGCAGCGTCTCGCCGATGGTCGGGAACTCCGGCGCCGCCTTGAAGCGGGTCGGCGAGGTGACGGCGATGCCGCGCACCTTGCCGCTGCGCGCGTGCTGCAGCGCGCTGGGCGCGTTGCTGAAGATCATGTTGACCTCGCCGGACATCACGTCCTGGAAAGCCGCGCCGGCGCCCTTGTACGGCACGTGCACCATGTCGACGCCGGCCATCTTCTTGAACAACTCGCCGCTGAGATGCAGCGTCGTGCCGATGCCGGACGAGGCGAAGCTGTACTTGCCCGGCGCCGCCTTCAGCAGCGCGATCAGCTCCGGCACCGTCTTGACCGGCAGCGACGGCGTCACCGTCAGCAGGTTGGCCAGCGACGCCACCAGCGAGATCGCCACGATGTCCTTGTCGGGATCGTAGGGCAGCGTCTTGTAGAGCACGGGGTTGATGGCGTGGCTGGCGACCGAGATCAGCCCGACGGTGTGTCCGTCGGGCGCGGCGCGCGCGATCTCCGTGGTGCCGATGTTGCCGCCGGCGCCGCCCCTGTTCTCGACCAGCACCTGCTGCCCCACCGCCTTGCCGAGCTGCTCGGCCAGCAGGCGGCTGACGGTGTCGGTGCCGCCGCCGGGCACGAACGGCACGATCCAGCGGATCGGCTTGGTCGGCCACGCCTGGGCGCGGACGGCCGGGGCGGGGACGATGGTCGCGGCGAGGCCGGTGGCGAGAAGGGCGCGGCGGGTCGTCATGCGGGATCCTCGGCGGTCGGAAGCGGATCTGGTCAGCGCGGCGTGTGGCGCGACAGGAACGCGCGCACGCGGCGGATCGATTCGTCGAGATGCTCGGGGCCGCGCCAGTCCGTCTGCACCTCGATGTCGGGCGCCAGCGCGGCCAGCTCCTCGCTGGTGCGCGCCGGATGGGGTTTGTCGACGCCCGGCTGCAGGTACAAGGGCGTGCGGCAGCCGCGCACGAAGTCGCGGTCGACCGAGAAGACGAAGTCGCCGCCGAACATGTTGCGGCCGAAGCTGTCGATCACGGCGTCGGTCACCGACGGATCGCGCGCCTGGACGGTCCTGCGGTAGCCTTCGATGGCGGCGTCCCAGACGTCCTTGTTCTCGTGCAGGCCGATCGGGTTCTGCAGCACCGCCGCCGTGACGCGCGCCGGCGCCAGCCTGCAGAGCGTCAGGCAGTAGGTGCCGCCGATGCAGCCGCCCATCACGTGGAAGCGGTCGAAGCCGAGATGGTCCATCAGCGCCAGATGGTCGGCGGCGAAAGTGTGCCAGCCGTGGTCGGCCTTCACCGCCGCCGTCGAGGCGCCGGCGTTGCGCTGATCCATGCCGACCACGGAGAACGTGTCCGACAGCGCCTTCATCGGATCCATCCACGCCGCCGGCTTCGAGGGATCGGCCGGGCTGGCCCGCCAGTACGCGAGCTGGGATTTCAACCCGCCGGGCGCGAACAGCAGCAGCGGGAAGCCCGAACCGTGGACCTCGTAGTAGATCTCGGCGTCGGGGCGCTTGAGCGTGGGCATCGTGTCGGGTTCCTCGGCGGGGCGGGCGGTCAGTGCGTCCGCCGGACGTGCGGTTGTCCGGCGCAGGGGATGTAGCGCACCCCGTCCTTCATGACGAAGGCGAAGCGCGTGTTGTCCTGCAGCACGCGGATGTCGGCCAGCGGATCGCCGTCGACCAGCAGCAGGTCGGCGAGGTAGCCGGGCTTGACCATGCCCAGCTCGTGGCCGCGGCGCATGATCTGGCCGCCGGTGCGGGTCGCGGCCAGCAGCGCCTCCGACGGCGAGAAGCCGAAATGCCGGGTGAAATGCTCGAGGTCGCGGGCGTTGGTGCCCTGCGGGTTGCCGGCGAAACCGTAGTCGCCGCCCGCCACCACGCGGATGCCGCGCCGGCGCATCTCGCCGTGCGTGCGGCAGGTCGCCTCGTAGAGCGGCTTCAGCCGCTCGTAGACCGCGCGGCCCTGCGGGCTGTTGTCGCCGCGCAGGCTGTCGATGCGCGTCAGCACGATGCCGATCGCCGGTCCGGTGAAGATCCGGTCCTTGACCGACTCCAGCATGTCCAGCGCCTCGTCGTCGGCGAAGTCGCAATGGTAGATCACGTCGACGCCGTGGCGCACGGCGCGCTTGACCGATTCCGATGCGCGCGCGTGCGCCGCCACGCGCCGGCCGATGGCGTGCGTCGCCTCGACCGCCACGGCGATCTCGGCGTCGGTCATGACGGCGGCCTCGGACGGCGCCGACTCCGTGCCGAAATCGCCGGAGATGTTGATCTTCACCGTGTCGACGCCCTCGCGCAGGCACAGCCGCACGGTGCGCAGCATCTCGTCGGCGCCGTCCACCGGCAGGCCGAAGCTCTCCTGGTGCAGATGCAGGCGCCGTCCGTCGCCCAGCCCGCCGGTCACTGTCAGCTCGGGCCCTGCCGCGAGCATGCGCGGACCGTCGATCAGGCCCGACGCGATGGCGTCGCGCAGCACGACGTCGAGCCGCATCTTCGCCGAGGCCGCGCCGCAGGCGCTGGTGAAGCCGGCCGCCAGCAGCTTGCGGGCCGCGTCCATCGCCAGCAGCGTGTGCTCCTCCGGCGGCAGCTCGCCCAGCGCGGTGCCGCGGCTGACGTCGACGAAGGTCAGGTGCGCGTGGCCTTCGACCAGCCCCGGCATCAGGAACTTGCCGCCGGCGTCGATGCGCTCGGCGCCATCGGCGGCCACGGTCTCCGCTCCCGGCGCGACGGCGGCGATGCGGTCGCCCTCGACCAGCACCTTGGCGGGAAACGGCGCCGCGCCGGTGCCGTCCCACAGCGTGGCGTTCTCGATCAGCAGGCGCATGCGGCGTCCTCCCGCGGGCGTCGTCCCCGGTGCCGCGTCGCTCCGCGGCGGATCTCGCGGCCCCCGGGCGCGCGCCGGTCGACGCCGCGTCGCAGCCTAGCGCGCCGCCACCCGTCGCCGTAAGGGGCCGCCGGGCTTGACAAGGCGGAGGCGGTCCGGCGGCAATCGCCGGGGTGGCGCGGCGTGGCGGCCACCCGGATCGGAGCGGTGATGGGGCGGATGGCGCGGAGCGCGGCGGAATTGTCGGGGCGCGTCGCGGCGGCGTTCGCCGTGGCGGCGTCGTGCGTCGCGGCCGGCGCCGCGGCCGCCCAGACGCCGGCGTCGCCGTCGATCCAGATCGAGCTGCCGGACAAGCGCGTCGTCCGCCTCGACCAGGCGCCGGGCGTGCGCAGCCGTCTCGCCATGCCGATCTCGCGCTGGTCCAAGACCCCGGACTGGATGTCGCGCACCATCACGATGTTCGGCGCCGCGGCGCCGTTCTGTCCGCCCTTGACGACCTGGACCCTCGACGCCGAGGCCGCCCGCGTCGAGACGGCGCGGCGGGATTGCGAGCGGCAGATGCGCGAGCGGCTGGCGGAGTACGCGCAGGCCGACCGCGACCGCTGCGCCTGCGCCGTCGTGGTCTCCGGAAGGCCCGCCGAACGCCTGCGCGTGTCGAGCGAGACGTTCGCCGGGCCGGCGCTCTACGACACCGCGATCGTCGCGGTGACGCGCGCCGGCGCGGCGACGCAGACCATGCTCGGGTTCCGCGTCAACCAGGGCGGCGAGTCGCGCCTGCATAACGCCGACCGCCAGCTGGTGTGCAGCAGCCGGTCGGCGGGCGCCGGCAAGGAGCGCACCTACTCGTGCTTCGGCGGCCGCGTGACCGCCAAGGGAAGCCAGCGCGAGATCCGCGAGGAGGAGGGCGAGCGCTGGCGCTTCTACACCATGGGCCGCTTCGAGCTCGCCAACGGCGAGCGCATCGACTTCGTGACCAACCTGACCGGCCCCGAGCTCAGGAAGCGGCACCCCACCTTCCCGGATTGACGGACGGCGATCCGTGGCGTCGCGGCGCCCCCGCGCGCTCATCGCTTGAGGCGGCCGGAGACCATGTCGTCGATGGTGACGGTGCTCAGGAGCTTCCGGTCCTTGTCGAGCACCTCGAAGACGCGGCCGTCGGGCGTCGTCATGCTGAAGAACACCAGCGAGCCGGCCGGTCCGGCGTATTCCATGTGCAGGTCGCCGGCCGGACTGTGGGCGTAGTCGCCGCGCGGACGGATCCTCAGCCGGTCGCCGGCGTCGGTGACATCCAGCACGCGGTGCTCGCCCTCGAGGATCAGCGTCGTGGTGTCGCCGGTGTGGCGGTGGAAATGGCAGTAGGCGCCGGGCGCCCAGCGGCCGAGGAAGTCGATGCGGCCCTCGGCCGGGCGCGCGCCGAGCACCGCCAGCCCGTAGTCGATCGGATAGTCGAAGCGCGGCCCGCCCTTGAACCACATCCAGTCCAGCCGCTCGAAATCGATCGCCGGCCCGGACACCGGCAGGGTGGTCGCCGTCATGGTCGCTCCCCGTGAACGCGAGACCGCGCGATCTTCGCGGGCGGGCCGGCCCGGCGCAACCGCGAGAACGGCCTTGCGGTCGCGCGGCGGGACCCCGAATGTCGATCCGTCGCGCGGCGCGCGGCGTGCGATGGCGGGCGGATCGTGGGAGGCGTTTGTGCAGGGTGCGGACGAGTACGATTTCATCGTGACCGGCGCCGGCTCCGCGGGCTGCGCCGTGGCCGGCCGGCTGAGCGAGGACGGCCGCTTCCGCGTGCTGCTGCTCGAGGCCGGCCCGCGCGACACCTATCCGTGGATCCACGTGCCGCTGGGCTACCACAAGACGTTCAACAATCCGCGCGTGAACTGGATGTTCGACAGCGAGCCGGAGCCCGAGCTCAACGGCCGCGTCATGTACCAGCCCCGCGGCAAGGTGCTGGGCGGCACCAGCTCGATCAACGGCATGGTCTACATGCGCGGCAACGCCGCCGACTACGACGAGTGGCGCCAGCGCGGCTGCGAGGGCTGGGACTACGATTCGGTGCTGCCCTATTTCAAGCGCGCCGAGGACCAGGAGCGCGGCGCCGACGATTTCCACGGCGTCGGCGGCCCTCTGAAGGTCACCGACCACCGCTGGAAGCCGACGCTCGCCAAGGCGATGCACGACGCCGCCATGCAGGCCGGCATCCCCGCCAATCCCGATTTCAACGGCGCCACCCAGGAGGGCGTCGGCTACTACCAGACCACGATCGGCAACGCGCGGCGCTGGTCCAGGCGCCAAGGCCTATCTCAGCGGCGCCAGGCGGCGGGCCAATCTGACGATCGCCACCGGCGCGCACGCCACCCGCGTGCTGATCGAGGACGGCGCCGCCACCGGCGTCGAGTACCGGACGCCCGCGGGCCTCAGGACGGCGCGCGCGCGGCGCGAGGTGATCGTGTCCGGCGGCGTCTACGGCTCGCCGCAGCTGCTGATGCTGTCCGGCCTCGGTCCGGCGGCGCATCTGCGCGAGCACGGCGTCGCGGTGGTGCGCGACATGCCGGGCGTCGGGTCGCACCTGCACGACCATTTCAACACCTACGTCGCCTACCGCTGCTCCCAGCCGGTGACCATGAACGACCTCGCCAACAGCCTGCCGGTGCGCATCAAGGCGGCGTTCCAGTACGCCTTCGGCCGCACCGGCCCGCTGGCCAGCATGGGGCTGTATGTCGGCGCGCTGGTGCGCAGCGACAAGCGGCTGGAGCGGCCTGACCTGCAGATCAACATGTTCAGCTGGGCGATCAAGGAGCGCAACCGCCACGGCGTCGTGGCGCAGCCGTTCTCGGCCTTCGGCCTGAGCCCCGTGCATCTGCGGCCCGACGGGCGGGGCACGGTGCGGCTCAAGAGCGCCGATCCGCTGGCGCCGCCGGAGATCCGCTTCAACTTCCTCAAGAGCGCCTACGATTTCGAGGCGCTGCTGCACGGCATGCGCCTGTGCCGCGAGATCGCGGCCCAACCGGCGCTCAAGCCGTTCGTGGTCGAGGAGATCCTGCCCGGCCCCCAGGTCGCCAGCGACGAGGACCTGAAGGCCGACATCCGCGCCCGCGGCGTGTCGAACCTGCATCCCGTCGGCACCTGCCGCATGGGCCGCGAGCCCGACGCGGTGGTCGATCCCCAGCTGCGCGTGCATGGAATCGGCCGCCTGCGCGTCGCCGACGCCTCGATCATGCCCTCGATCGTCGCCGGCAACACCAACGCGCCGTCGATCATGATCGGCGAGAAATGCGCCGACATGGTCCGGGCGGCGGCGGTGTGATCGATCGACCGCGCTGATCGCGCCGCCGGCGCGTCGCCCGCGCGAACGAAAGCGGGCGCCTCTCGCGAGGCGCCCGCTTCCAAATGATCCGTCGGCGGCCGGGTGACGGCCGCCGAGGTCCGGCCGATCAGCCGTGGCCGGCGAGGATCGCCTGACGCACGGCCTCGGCGCCGGCCGCCAGCGCGGAGATCTCCGCGTCGCTCAACGCGGGCATGCCGAGGATCGTGATCATCGCCCGCACGGTGTCGGTGGTGATCGGGATCGTCTTGTCGGAGGCCGAGCCGAGGAAGATCGCGGCGAGATCGATCTTCGACCGCGGCGTCACGCCCGGCAGCTGCGTCTGGCCGTCGGCGAGGATGTCCTTGAGCAGGCCGAGATTCTCCAGCGGCGAGTCGACGCGGACCACCGTGGCGTAGTTGGCCCGCAGATAGGCGGCGAACTCGGCCGCCGACATCGAGTACAGCGCGGCCGACTTGGTCGGATCGAAGTTGGCCAGCGCCTCGTAGAACGCCTTCTCCAGCACGTGCGCCGGCGCCCGAGCGACATTCAGGCGGCCGAGCTCGATCTCGGGGATGCCCTCCTGCGCCCACACCGGCTTGCCGCCGCGCGAACCCGGCTCCGGCCGCGTCTCGCCGCCCTTGAACTTGGGACCCTTGGCGTCGCTGTCGGCGGACGGGCCGCCCTGGCCGGTTCCTTTGGTGCTGCCGCCCTTGCCGCTGCCGCCGGCGCCACCCTGTCCAGCGCCGCTGTGACCTCCGCCGCTCTGGGCGAACGCCGCGCCGCCGCCGAACCCGAGGTCGGTCGCGACGAACGAGACCGGCGCCACCGCGAGCGCCAAAGCCGCCACGCCCGACAGGAGCGCGATCTTCCTGGAATCTGACATTTCTGCCTCCGATGTTGGATGAATAGCCATCCGTGACCTTCCGGCGCCGCGTCATGCGGCGTCGGATCTCCCGGCCGGCCGGTACGACGCGGACGCGTCGTCCTGCGCGGCCTTCTCCTTGTCGTCCTTGCTACGGCGCGCCCGCGCGTTGCGGCGCGCTATCGGCCGAGCACTTTGTCGATCACCGTCCAACTGCCGGGACTGTCGGTGATGTGTCCGTGCGGACTGGCTCCGCCGCCGCGGATCGAAGTGTCGAGCGTCCCGGCCTCTCCGCTGCCCGGCTCGTCGTGCCCGCCGCCGTGTCCGCCGCGTCCATGGCCGCCGCCGGCCCGCACGCGGCGCTGATGCCCGCCGCCGCCATGGCCGCCACCGCCGCCGCCACCGCCGCCTTCATGACCTCCGCCGCCGCCGCCGCCGCCGCCGTGGCCTTGCGCCATCACGGTATCCGCGCTGAAGGCCGCGCCGAGCGATCCACCGATCACCACGAGGAGGATTCGCCGTCCGATCTCCATATCCCGTCCTTTCACGACCTGGATTGTCTGGCGTCGGTTCCGCTACCGCGCCGATTTTTGCTGCCGCGCCGCGGCCGCGATCGCCGAGATGCGCTTGGGCGCGCCGGAGACGCACAGGATCGCGTTCAATTGCTCGACAAGCCCGTCCGTCACCGGCACCGTGGACACCATCGCGATGTACGTTCCGGCGACGAGCGGGTCCGGACGTGGCCGCTCCATCTCCTCCTGGTAGCTCGCCAGGATCCGGACGCCCGTCTGGTTCTTGCCCGCGTCGAATCCCGGTGCGAGATAGCGTTGCGCGAAGTCGAGCCGCCGGAGATTCGGCGATCTCAGGCGCTCCGCCGCGACCATCGCGCCGAGCCGGTAGTCGCCGCACAGATCGCCACGCGCGACGCTGTCGAGATCGACGAGGTTGCGCGCCTGCGCCGGCGCCGACGGCGTCGCTGGCGCCGGAGCTCCTTTCGACGCCGGCGGCCCGTACTGGCTCTGGTTGACGGGGCCCGGTCCCGTCGACGCGCCGCTGCCGCCTGCTGGCGGCGCGCCTGCGGCCGCGCCACCCGGACCCGATCCCGGCGAACCCGCGCGGACCTGCCCGATCTGCTCCGCCGCCACGGTCGTCGCGAGCATCGGCAACGCCGCGAAGATCGAGGCGATCGCCAAGATGCGCGGCCGACGCCCGCGGATGTTAGATGCGATTGAGACCACGGTATCCCCCGCCCGCCTGTGGATGGCGGAAAGCGCTGCGAACTCTCCGAATTGAATTAGCGATTTCTAATATACAGGAGATCGGCGGACCTTGATTGATGTCAACTGCCGGAAGCTCCCGACGCGCTACAGGCATGCGTCCGGATCGCCGGAGGCGTTCGCCGATTACCTTGTGGTTGAATTAGCATTTGATTATATACGGTTGTTGCCCGGCTTTAGACCGTTCCGCGGCGGATTGAGGGTGCCAAGTTGCCAAGGTTTCAAGCCTGCCTCGGGGCGCTCGCGCTGGTCGCGTCGTTCGCTGTTTCGCAGACCGCCGACGCCCAGCGCGTGAGCGCCGAGGCCGCGCCGTTCCGGGTGGCGGCCGAGGAGGGTGGACCCGGCGCGCTGTTGGAGGCGCTCGACGGAGTCCTGCGACGCCGTCCGGAACTCGCGGGAACGCCCGAGACGGCGGCGAATCTCGCCCGTGACGCCGCGGTCGCTGTGCGCTTTCTTCGTGGCGCGAACCTGCCCGTCTACCGGGCCATCATCGATCGGATCGTGGCCGCGGCGCCTCCGGCGAACCGGGACGCGGTGGCGCGCGCCGTGACGGCGGCGGTGGGCCAGACGGCCTCGGTGGATCCGCGCACGCAGACGCGGTTGCCCCCCGGCACCGTCGTGGAAGGCCCGCAGGAGCGGCTTGTCGTCGCCAACGCGGAGGCGGAGCGCGAACGCGCGTCCCGTCTCGGCTTCGACGCGGGAGGGTTCCGCATTTTCCCGACCGTCGACGCGGCGGTCGTGTACGACGACAACGTCTACGCGACCAAGCGCGGTAAGCGCGGCGATATCGTCGGTGTGGCCGCGCTGGCGCTGGTCGGCGAGAACCGCGGTTCGTCGCACTCGGCCGTCGTCCAGGGCCATGTCGACGTCTCGCGCTACCGTCAGTACAATCGCGAGAACGCCCTCGATTTCTGGTTCTCGGCCGAAGGCACCTACGATCTGGGGCCGTCCACCAGCCTGTTCGGCGGCGTCCTGGGCAAGCGCGATCACGAGGACCGCGACTCGCCGGACGCGGTCAACGGCATCGAACCGACGATCTACTGGGAGCAGCGCGCCTACGCGGGCATCGCCCATCGCAGCGGCGCGTGGCGGTTCCGCTTCGGCTCGACCTACCGCCACCTCGATTTCGACGACGCGGACTCGCTCGCCGGGCGGATCAACAACAGCGACCGCAGCCGCAGCCACCTTGAGACGGGGTTCCGGGTCGGCTACGTGTTCTCGCCGTCGTTCCAGTTGTTCGGCCAGCTGGCGCACGACCTGAGGAACTACGACGGCTACCGCGACGACAACGGATTCCGGCGCAACTCGCAGGGCTTCGTGACCGGCATGGGCGCGCGTTTCACCGTGTCGCCCAAGCTGGACGGCGAGGTGTTCGCCGGGTTCATGTACCAGAACTACCGAGACTCGCGCTTCTCCACCGTGGGCACGCCGGCCCTTCAGGGGTCGGTGCGCTGGCGGCCGGTCGCCGGCACGCTCGTCGTCGGCTGGTTCGACCGCAGCATCGAGGAGACGACGTCGTTCGGTTCGCCCGCGTACGTCCTGTCGTCGGTCGGCGCGCGGCTCGAGCAGGACATCACGCGCGATCTGGCGCTGACGTTGCGCGCCGGATACGCGCGGAGCGACTTCCAGGACAGCGGCCGCCGCGACCACGACTACGACGCGAGCGTCGGGCTCAAGTACGGCATCAACGAGAACTACTACGTCGGCGCGGACTACCGCTTCCAGGCGCGCCGGTCGAACCTCGGCGCGGCGGAGTACGACCGCAGCCAGGTGTTCCTGCGCGTCGGCGCGCAGTACTGACGGCGGCGACCGAAGCGTGGACGTCGCGCCGGCCGGGCCGCCGGAATCGTTCCCGACCCGCCGCGGCTAGTCCTTGTAGCCGGCGAGGCCCTTGGCGGTCTCGATCATGGGCTGCTGGTCGACGCGGGTGAATCCGGCGTCGGGCCGGTCGAGATCGGCGACCAGCAGGATCACGGCCACGGCGACGGCGCTGACGACGTAGGTCGGCAGAATGGCGCGCCGCGCCGTCAGGCCGGTGGTGTAGCCGACCAGGCCGGCGGCGACGGCCGCGATCCCGTAGAGCGTGAACAGCACCATCCCCGGCAGCCGCACGCGGGCCGCCGTCAGGCGCTTCAGGTGGCTGTCGATCATGTCGTTCAGCGACTGGATGAACAGGCCCGTCGGCACCATGCCGGGATCCTTGGCGGCGACGGCCTTGGCCTGCTGCCACAGCGCCTCGTGGATCGTGTTGGAGCGGTCGATCAGCTTGTCGAGCGCCGCCATCGAGCGGGTCGAGGCGGCGACGTCGACGCGCAGCTTGGTGTACTCGCGCAGCAGGTCCAGGACCTCGCGGTTGTGCGGCGCCGGCAGCAGGCGCGCGCGCAGGCCCGTGGTGCCGATCGCGTTGGCCTCGTCCAGCAGGGCGTCGCGCCGCGCGTCGAAATTCGAGACCGATATCGCGAAGCTGAAGCCGATCATCAGCCCGAGCATGCCCAGCACCGACCCTTCCAGCGTGGCCGTGTTGTCGTCGCCGTCGACCTGGAATCGCCGCCGCACGTAGCGCCCCGCCTCGTTGGCGCCGCCGACGAGGACGACGCTGAGCGCGAAGATCATCCATAGCGGCGCGGCCTGGAAATCGATCATGGGAACCGGGCTCCTGCGGCGGGACGGCGGCGGCGGGCGCCGCGGGGAACGACAGCGCCGCTTAGCATGAAGCCGCCGTCGTGCGCACGCGCGGCGGCGCGGCCCGCGCCGGTGCCGCGAGGTCGTGGCCCGGGACTCTAGCCGGCGGCCGGCCTGTTCGCGTCGGCGGCGGCGAAATGCGCGATCTGGTCGGCGTGCGCCTTCCTGAACGCGGGGCGGTCGGTGACGCGGGCCACGTAGGCCTCGCTCGCGGGCCGGTCGCCGAAGGCGCGGACGTCGGGGACGCGCAGGACGTCGGCCATCAGCAGGTCCGCCGACGTGAAGCGGCCGGCCGCCAGCCATTCCCGCTGCGCCAACACCTTCTCGAGCTGGCCGAGGCGGCTTCCCAGCCAACCGGCGAGACCGTTCTCCGTCGCGCCCGTCACCTTGAGGAACCACCATGGCACGCTGACCATCTCGATCGAATTGAGCGCGGCGACGATCCATTGCACCGTCTCCGCTTCGCCGGCGGGATCGCGCGGCATCAACGCCTCGCTCTTCCGCGCCAGATGCAGCAGCCCGGCGCCGCTCTCGAACATCTCCACGCCGCCGTCGCTCAGGAACGGGATCTGCCCGAAGGGCTGGCGCGCCAGATGGTTGGTCTCCCGTCCCTCGAACGGCACCGTCCGCACCGAATAGGCGAGGCCGGCCTCCTCGCACGCCCACCGCAGCCGCAGGTCGCGCACGAACCCGCGCGGCATCTCCGGCACCCGGTCGTAGGTCCAGATGATCAGGTCGGCCATGTCGTTCGGTCCATTCCCCAGAAACGCGATCCCGAGGAGAACCGCGCGTAGGCGCTCGGGTTCCTATCCGATCAGCGTGCTCTCCATCGCGTTGGGGTCAGGCTTGCAAACGGCGAATTTCCCATGGCGCGGCGAGGGGGAAAATGCCGCTTTGCAGGCCTGATCCCAGGCCCCACCGAGGTTGGAACTTAACGCTGGTAGAGCAGGAGCCCGTCTTGATTGATAGCCGCGCCGACGATCTTCAAACCAGCATCGGGCCGATACCATTCGAGGTGAATCGGATACGCGAGCTCCGCGTCCGGTGCCTTCTCCCACGCTGAGTGCCACCAGTACCAATCAAGTTCCGGCATCATCACCGCGAGATCGATGTCGCTCTTTGCGTGATGCTCGACACGCGCACGTGAACCGAACAGCCATATCCGGCACCCTTACCGCTACGGCATCCCCTGCCTGCGGGTGCTGGAAGCAACTTCCTGCGTGTTGCCGATGACCGGTGCGCTGACGATGTAGATCTGAGTGCGTTCGAGGCAACTGACCGATGCGTCGGTCGTCGGTACCTGAATCAGGGAACTCGAGAATTAACTGAACTCGCCAATGTATATCTTCATGTAAGGATAGACCCCGCCGATTGGCGGAGCATCGTTGGTTGTGTATCCGCTTGCGCTGGTCTCGGCCTTCATGCTGCGCCACTCCGCGCGACCGCAGCCGCGTCTCGTCTCCCTCCTCGCCGCGCTCGCGGTGGCCGGCGTGGCATCCTTCGCGCTGAACCTGTTCCACCCGCTTGAGGCCTCGGCCCTCGTGCTGAGCTGGAACATCGGCATGGCCGCCGTTGTCAGCGCGCTCGCGACGCTCCGCGGCAGCCGCCTCCTCTCCCGGGCCCGCCTCGGCCGCGCTGTCGCGAAGTAGTAGCGCGCGACGCCATCACGGCAAGGTCGCCGCCCGGCGATCCATCCAGCACCAGGGGTCGGGCAAACGCCCGACGAGTACCAGCGATCCTGCCCGCGGTCAGGCCGGCACAAGCACGATGGCGTTCATCGCGACGGCGCGCGACAAGGTCATCCGTCGCCGCGTCGAGCAGGCTGCCGCCGCCCCCTTATCGGGCGCTACATCTCGTCCGGCCGAGCCGTCACCTTTCCCGCGCGCGCAATGATCAATTCCCCGCGTCGCGCATTCTGACAAGCAGGCGCGCCGGTCATCTTCGTTCCCGATGGCCCGGCGACCCCCGCCGCGCCACCGCGAGGGGATTGACATCGCTATGACGACCATCAGCCGCAGCGTCCTGCTCCGTGCGACCGCCGCCACAGCCCTCGTCGCCGCGGCGACTGGCACCGCGCGCGCGCAGACCTCCATCGTCGCCGATCCGGGCGACGCCCGGATCCACTATCGGACCGTCGAGGTCGATGGCGTCGACGTCTTCTATCGCGAGGCCGGCAGGCGCGATGCGCCGACGATCGTGCTGCTGCACGGCTTTCCGACTTCGTCGCAGCAGTATCGCAACCTGATCCCGGCACTCGCCGATCGCTACCGCGTGATCGCGCCGGACTATCCCGGCTATGGCCGCAGCGCGATGCCCGATCGCGCGCGCTTCGACTACAGTTTCGAGAACTACGGCCGCATCGTCGGCGCGTTGCTACGCCAACTCGGCGTCGCGCGCTATGCGCTCTACGTGATGGACTATGGCGCGCCCGTCGGCTGGCGGGTCGCTCTCGCGCATCCCGAGCGGGTGAGCGCGCTGATCGTGCAGAACGGCAATGCCTACGACGAGGGCCTGCTCGGATTCTGGGATGCGTTCAAGGCCTACTGGCGCGACGGCAGGATTGAGAGCCGCGAGAAGCTACGCCAGTTCCTCGCACTCGCCGCCACCGAGTGGCAGTATACGCATGGCGAGCCGGACAAGACCCTCGTGAGCCCCGATGCTTGGATGCTGGATCAGGTCTATCTCGACCGTCCCGGCAACCAGGAGATCCAGCTCGATCTGTTCTACGACTATCGGAAGAACGTCGCGCTCTATCCCCAGGTGCAGGCGTATTTCCGCAAGCACCAGCCACCCACGCTGATCCTCTGGGGCAAGCGCGACCAGATCTTTCCGGCACCCGGCGGGCAAGCGTACTTGCGCGATCTCCCGCGCGCCGAATTGCACATGCTCGATGCGGGTCACTTCGCCCTGGAGACAAAGGGGCCGGAGATGGCGGCGCAGATCCGCGACTTCCTCGGTCGGACGATCCGTTGATCCCGAGGGGCGATCTGCCGGCGTGATCCTTCTCGTGGACGGAAGGGAGTGTTTACCGCGCCACGCATTCCCGATGTGCCGCTGCAGCGCGATCTTCTCGGCGTCGCGCCGGATGAGCTCCAGGCCGACGCGGCGCGCGGACCGAACCCGCGCGCTCAAGGCGCCGGCGCGGCGGCGAATGCTTTTCCCGCGCGCACGACAGACAGGAGAAGAGACGATGACCATCACGATCAACCGCCGCCTCATCCTTGGCGGCGTTGCCGTCGCTACGCTCGGCGGATCCTCCCCGCGCGCGCGCAGTCCCGCACGGGCGGAACCATCAACCAGATGCATGCCGGGCAGGCGCTAAAAGGCTATGACGCCGTCGCATACTTCTCGGGCACGGCCGTTGCCGGGCGCGAGAACCTCACCGTCGAGCGGGGCGGCGGCGTCTATCGGTTCGCGAACGCGCAGAACCGCGAAGCCTTCTTGCGCAGTCCGGCGCGCTATGAGCCGCAGTACGGCGGCTTCTGCGCCTGGGGCGTGGCGAACGGCAAGCTGTTCGACATCGACCCGGTCACCGGCTGGGAGGTGCGCGATGACAAGCTCTTCGTCTTCTTCAACCCGACGGTCATGGGGCTGTGGCGGGCCGATCGCAACACGCTGTTCGGCCGCGCGGAGCAGAACTGGCCGCGCCTGAACGCCTGAACACGGCAGGCCCCTCGCGCGCGGGGGCCGCGCCGCGCGTCCCACAATTCCGAAAGGACACCTGCGACATGGACAACAACGATACTTCTTCGAACGATCCTGGCCGCCGCGCCGCGACGCGTACGGTCACAGCCGGCACTGTCGCCGGCACGGCGGCGGCGCAGACGCCTTCGGCCTATGCCGATCCGCCCAACCCCGCCCTGCCGCGCAGCACGATGGAACTCGTGCGCGGCCGCACCGCGCTCGTCGTTGTGGACCCGCAGAACGACTTCCTGACCGAGGGCGGCGTTGCCTGGGGCGTGGTCGGGGAGAGCGTGCGCGAGCACAATGTGGTCGCTAACCTCGAACGCCTCTTCCGCGCCGCCAAGACGGCCGACATCCCCGTCGTGGTCTCCCCGCACTACTACTTCCCGACCGACCATGGCTGGAAGTTCGAGGGCACCCTGGAACGGGTGATGCACAGCATCAAGATGTTCGACCGCGCCGGCCCGCTCAACATGGCAGGCTTCGAGGGCTCGGGCGCCGACTTCGTGGACATCTACAAGCCCTACATCTTCGACAGGAAGACGATCATCGCCTCGCCGCACAAGATCTACGGGCCGGAGCAGAACGATGTCGGCCTCCAGCTGCGCAAGCAGCGGGTCGACCATGTGATCCTCGCCGGGATGTCGTCGAATCTCTGCGTCGAGAGCCACATGCGCGAACTGATGGAGCAGGGCTTCGAGGTCGCGGTGGTCAAGGACGCGACCGCGGGTGCAAAGGTGCCGGAGGGGGATGGCTATTTGGCCTCGCTCATCAACTTCCGCATGGTGGCGAACGCCGTCTGGCTCACGGAGGAGGCTGTCGCGAGGATCCTCGCCGTCCGCAGCTGACCTGGCGCGGCGAAATCTGAATCGTGCCGCGGACACCACGCCGAGAGGCGGTCCGCGGCGCCTTTCCCCGCCGAGAGAGCATCAGCGCCTGCGCGAAGGGTGAAAATCGATTGCGGGCAGGTTGAATTGAGCGGCGTCAGGCCAGCGCTGCCAGACCGCGCTGCACGCCGCGCCGCTTGCGCATGCGAACAGCCCACTCCTGGACGGCCGGGTAGTCCGTCAGACTGACGCCAGCGTAGGCCGATGAGTCGAGCCAGCCGAAGTTCATGATGTCGGCCACCGAGAATTCGCCGCCGGCCAGCCAGGGCCCTTGCCGCAGCCGCGCGTCCAGCACAGCGGTGAGGCGATTCGACTCGGTGCGGTAGCGCTCGATCGCAAGGTCTACGCGCTGCGGTGCCGAACGGGCGAACCAGCCGGCCTGGCCGAACATCGGGCCGATCCCACCCACCTGGAAGAACGTGTACTCCAATGCACGAACGCGTCCGATGGGATCGGTCGGGATCAGCGCGCCGAACTTCTCGGCCAGGTACCAGACGATGGCGCCTGACTCGAAGACCGACAAGGTAGCGCCCCCCGGCCCATCCGGATCGACGATGGCGGGGACGCGGCCGTTGGGACTGATGCGCAGAAAGGTGGGGCGCTTCAGCTCCAGCGCGGCGAGATCCACGCGCAGGATGCGGTGCGGCACGCCCAGCTCTTCGAGAGTGATCGGCACCTTGACACCGTTGGGTGTGTTGGCGGTGTAGACGTCGATCACGTGGCGCACTCCAGGCATACTTCCGGCAACGGCGTGGGCAATCGCAAGGAGCGCTGCGCATCACGCAGCGCGGTTCGCAACCCCTCCTCGACGACCGGGTGATAGAAGGGGCTGTCGAGCATCTGCTGCACCGTGTCGCCGCGCTGCACCGACCACGCCAGCAGATGGCTCAGGTGTTCGGCCGCGGGTCCGATCATCTCGGCGCCCAGCAGGCGGCCGCTGCCGCGCTCGGCAAACACCCGCAGCGCACCTCGGTTGTAGCCCATCACCCGGCTGCGGCCCTGGTCTGTGAATGACACCTCGCCGCTTTCGAATGAAGCGCCCGACGCAACCAGCTCGGCGAACGTAGCGCCCGCCATCGCGATCTGCGGATCGCTGAACACCACGGCCAGCGGCGCGCGACGCGGCCGCGCTCGCATGTCGGGCCAGCGGCCGGCGTTGTCGCCCGCGATGCGGCCATCGTCGGCTGCCTCGTGCAGCAGCGGCCGGTCGTCGGCGGCGTCGCCCGCGATGAAGACCGCGCTCGCGCCCGCCTGGCCGGTGCGCCGATCGAACACCGGCACGCCTTGTCCATCGAGCGCCAGCCCGCTGTGCTCGAGGCCGAGACCGTCGAGGTTGGGGCGGCGCCCGGTGGCGGCGAGCACGAACTCGAAACGCTCCTCGTGCACGCTGCCATCGGCATGCACGCTGCGCAGCACCACCTCGTCGCCCTCGCGACGCGGCTGCAGCTCCTGCACGTTCAAGGTCAGTGCCAGCTCGTCGCCGAACAGCGCGCGCGCCAGCGTTTGCAGTGCTGGATCGGTCAGGGGGCCGACGCGGCCGCCACGGCCGAACAGCCGCACCCGCACGCCGAGACGATGCAGCGCCTGTGCCAGTTCGATCCCGATTACGCCGGCCCCCACGACGGCTACCGAGCTTGGAAGATCGGTCCAGTCGAAGACATCGTCATTGACGATCAGGCGATCGCCCAGCGCGGCGCGCCAAGCGTACGGTACGGCGGGCCGCGAGCCGGTGGCGATGACGATACGCCCCGCCTGAATGCGCCTTTCGCCGCCAGGTCCATCGACGGCAAGCGTCTGCCCGTCGATGAAACGGGCATGCCCCTGCCAGCGATGCGCAGCCGGCCAGGCGTCGACCGCGTCGACGACAAAGGCGACGAAGCGATCGCGCTCGCTGCGCACGCGCGCCATCACCGCGCGGCCGTCGATCCGCAACTCGGGCACGTTCACACCGAAGCGGTCGGCGTGCCGCGCCGCGTGCGCCGCGTCCGCCGCCGCGATCAGCAGCTTGCTGGGCATGCAACCCACGCGGGCGCAGGTGGTGCCATAGACTTGACTCTCGATCACCAGCACGCGCTGGGTATGGCGCAGCGCGGCGCGGTAGGCCGACATGCCCGCCGAGCCCGCGCCGATTATGGCGACGTCGGTCTGCGTCGTGTCCGGGGTACGCATCATCGCCGGCCTCACAGGCCCAGAGCGCTGAGGCCCGGGTGGTCGTCGGGACGTCGGCCCTGCGGCCAGTGCATCAGGCGCTCATCCGCGGGAATGGGCTTGTCGTTGATGCTGGCAAATCGCATTTGCATCAGGCCGTTGTCGTTGAACGCCCAGTTCTCGTTGCCGTAGGAGCGGAACCACTGACCTGCGTCGTCGTGCCACTCGTAGGCGAAGCGCACCGCGATGCGACGTCCGTCATGCGCCCACAGCTCCTTGATCAGCCGGTAGTCGAGCTCGCGGGCCCATTTGCGTTGCAGGAAGGCCTGGATGGCCTCGCGCCCGACTGGGAACTCGGTGCGGTTGCGCCACACGCTGTCGAGTGTGTAGGCGAGGGCCACGCGCTGTGGGTCGCGAGAGTTCCAGGCGTCCTCGGCCAGGCGCACCTTCTGGACGGCGGTTTCGCGGGTGAACGGCGGCAGCGGCGGCCGGGATTCGCGGACGGGGTTCATCGATGCTCCAGTGCGTGGTCTGACTGCGAGGAAGAACTACAAGTCCAGCTCGATGCGCTCGCCGCCACCCGCCGCGGGCCGGGCGCAGCACAACAGCGCCTCACCCTCGGAGGGCCTGAAGTTGGTCGCTTCGGCATAGGTAACGCTGCCGCCGCGCAGCGGCGTCGCGCAGGAGCCGCAATGCCCGGCGCGGCAGGCGTAGGGCGGCGAGTAGCCCTTGCCTTCCGCGAATTCGAGCAAGGTGCCGTGCGCGGGCGTCCAGACCGCGCTGTCGCCGCTGCGCCGGAAGACCACGGTCGCTTCGCTGGCCGGCGGTGCGGGCGGTGGCGCGGCGACTGCGGCAACGCCATCGGGATGCCGCTTCAGAGAGGCAGGACCGAAGGCTTCGGCCTGGATGCGCGCGTCGCGCACACCGAGCTCGCGCAGCCCATCATATAGCGCCTGCATGAAGCCGGGCGGGCCGCAGAGGAAGAACTCGTGGTCGTCGAACGGTAGCAGCGTCGTGAGGTGGTCGATCGTGAGCGGGCCGGCCAGCGTGCCCGGCGCGCCGTCGTCCTGCACGACATGCAGCTTCAGCGCGCCGGCGGCACGCGTCGCCAAGGCCAGCAATTCGCCGGCAAAGGCGCGCACCTGCGCGTCGCGCGCCACCTGGATCAGGTGAGTTGGCCGCATACGGCGCAGGCGGAAGCCTTCGGCCACGATGTGCCGCGCGAACGACACCATCGGCGTGATGCCGACGCCGGCGCCGATCAGCACCGCGCTGCGGCGCAGCGTCGCATCGAGCGTGAAGTGGCCGCGTGGTGCCAGCGCCTCGATGGTATCGCCGACGGCCACGCGATCATGCAGGAAGTTCGATGCCGCGCCTTCGCGCTTGACGCTGATGCGCAGGTCGGCATCGCCGGGCGCGCTGGAGATCGTGTAGGTCCGCTGCAGCGGCGCTGCGTCCCCGCGCTCGCGCAGGCGGATCGGCAGGTACTGGCCCGCCGTGAAGGCCGGCTGCGCCAGACCGTCCGCCGGTTCGAGGTGGAAGGAGCGGATCACGCGGCTCTCGTCGACCACCCGGGTCACACGGTAGGGCCGCCAGGTCTGCGCCAGGCGCTGCACCTCGATCCGCCGCGCCGCTTCCTCCCAGCTGCCGGTGATCAGCGTGTTGGGCGACCAGTCGCGAAAGCGCCAGCGCAGCGGCAGCGCATCGGTCATCCGCCAGCCGGCCTCGATGTGGAAGCGCCAGGCGCGCTCGGCCCCCTCGAAGCCCTGCACCTCGGGACCTTCCCACACCACCTCGGCGCGGCCGGTCAGGGTGAGCAGGTCGCCGGTGGCAAAGTCGACAAACAGCACGCCAGCGCGCGGGTCGAGCTCGAGGTTGCCGAAGGTCATGAACAGGAAGTTGCCGGTGAAGTCCGGCACCAGCAGCGTGCGGTCGTCCTCCGCGCGCACGAAGCCGCTGCGGCCGCCGCGATGCGACACGTCGGCGCTGCCGGCGTGCAAGCCATCGGCGGGTGCACGCGTGGCGACGAACAACGTGTCCGACGCACGCACGAGCGCGAGCGCCGCGTCGTCCAGCCGCTCCAGCGCAACGCTGTCGCGCGGCGCGTTGTCGTGGGCGTCGCGTGCCCACTCGGTCTCGCGGCCCTGGATGTATTGCGGGCAATTGCCGACCGTCTGCTCGACGGTCACCCGAATGCCGCCCTCGACGACGGACTCGACGCGCCCGTTCATGCGGTTGCGTCGCCGGGTGTGCAACTCGATGCCGAGCAAGCCCAACGGAGCGCCGGGCGCCAGACCTTGCAGCAGCGGATCGCCCGGCACCGGACGCGCGGCGATCTCCAGATGGGTGGGGTCCGGCGAGCGCATGAAGCCCGGCTCGCCCACCAGCACCGAAGCCCAGGGCCGGCCGAGCGCATCGACCGAGCCCAGCAGCACGAAGGGCAGTTGGGCGAAGAACGCGCGATGTTGGTCGGGCATGTAGGGGCGAATCACGCGCCGCCCCACATCGAGCATGCGCGCCTGAACGCCCAGCCGCGCCTGCACCGCCTGTTCGCCGGCGTGAAACGGGTTGGTGCTGGCGGTGCCGGGATCGGGCTGGTTCATGCGCGCTGCTCGGTGCGGTGTGTCGGGTCAGCCGCTCAGGCGGCCAGGCCGACGGCCGTGCGCTGGAAGGGCACGAAGCCAGGCAACGCTTCGATGCGGGCCAGCCAGGCGCGCACATGCGGATAGGCCGAGAGATCCACGTTGCCCTCGGGCGCGGCCGAGACGTAGCTGTAGGCGGCGATGTCGGCGATGGTGACGTTCGCACCGGCGAGCCAGGCGCGCGTGGCCAGCTGCGCTTCCATCACCTTCAACAGCTGATGCGCGCGGCCGATCACATCCTCCGGGTTGTACTTCGCACCGAACACCGTGATCAGGCGCGCAGCGGCGGGGCCGAAGGCGATCAGGCCGGCAGCTACCGACAGCCAGGCCTGCACGGCGGCCTGCTGCTTCGCGTCGCGCGGCAGCCAGCGGTGATCGGCGTCGTAGGTGCTGGCGAGGTAGACGAGGATGGCGTTCGAGTCGAAGACGATCGTGCCGCCGTCGTCCAGTACCGGCACCTGGCCGAAGGGGTTCAGCGCTAGGAATTCGGGCTTCTTGTGGGCCCCCTTCATCAGGTCGACGGTGATCAGTTCGTAGGGCAGGCCCATCAGCGACAGCGCAAGCTCCACGCGGTGCGCGTGGCCCGACAACGGATGGCGGTAGAGCTTGAGAGTATGGTTGGGCTTCATCGTGGTCTCCTTGGGGCGAGTGGGGAAAAAAGCGTGGCCGTGCAGATCGCGTGCGTTAGCCCTTGGCCTGCCGGGCCAGGACCACCAGACGTGATTCGAGTTCGGCGATGCGCGCGTCGCGCTGGTCCAGCGCGCGCTGCACGTCGTCAGCGTCCAGGCGCAGCGGGATGTGCTGTGGACAGTTCCAGTCGAAGCCTTCGAGGCGGATTACCATCGCGCGCTGCGGCCGCGCACGCGGTCCGGGCGTCATGAGCCGTGCCGCGAGTGCCTTGTCGTCGGCCAGCGGCTGCACGGCCATCGTGCCGAGCAGCTTGAGGCGGACGCGCTTGGTGTAGTCCACCGCGATCAAGGCCACGCGTGGATTGCCCGCCAAGTTGCCGACGCTGATCAGCTGCCGGTTGCCGGCATAGTCCGCAAAGGCGATGTTCTGTTCGTCCAGAACCTGGACGAATCCCGCCGGCCCGCCGCGATGCTGCACATAGGGCCAGCCGGTCTCGGACACGGTGGCCAGGTAGAAGCTCCGTAGCTTGGCGAGGAAGTCCACCTCGGTCGGACCCAACCGGTCATTGAAGGGCTCGCCATCGCCCTCGAAGCTGCGTGCGTAGCCGGCACGGCTCCCGTCGCGCTGCTGCGCGGCTTTCACCTCAGGCGTGAAGGCAATCTCGGCGAAGGCATGGGGCACGGCGGCACCTCGGGTGGCGGTGCCGAAATCTGTGGCCGCTGCTCGCCAGGGAGAAGCCGCGCTGGCGCTAAGAGAGTCTTGTCAGTCCCGGAACGATCGCGGCGCACTACGCTTGGAGTGCGGGCAGCGCACGCAGCCGCTCGATGGCCAGATCGAGGAAGGCACGCACACGTCGCGAGGCGAGGCGGCCCTCGCGATGCAATACATGCACCGGCAACGCCGGCGGCTCGAAGTCGCACAGGACCTCTTGCAGCTGACCGCTGGCCAAGGGTTCGGCCACCTTGTAGCGCATCTGCTGTGTCAGCCCGAAGCCGGCGACTGCGGCTGCGACCGCCGACTCGTTGGTGGTCGTGGCCAGCCTGGGATGCATCTTCATCGCGCGCGACTTGCCGTCCTGGGTGAAGCGCATTTCGTGGCCGGGCGCCACGGCGCCCGCGCACACGACGTTGTGCGACGCGAGGTCGGACGGGGTGCGCGGCGTGCCCGCGCGGGCAAGGTAGGCAGGCGACGCGCAGAGCAGCACGCGCATGCGCCCGACCGAGATGGCCTGCAGCGAAGAATCCGGCAGCTCGGCGATGCGCACGGCCACGTCCACGCCTTCCTCGACCATGTTGACCACGCGATCCATGAACCAGCAGGACGCGTTCACCTGCGGATGCCGGTCCAGGTACTCGGTGACGATGGGGGTGATGAACTTGGCCCCGAACCATCCGGGCGCCGTGATGGCGATCTGACCTTGCGGCGCGCCATGCTGGCCGCTGACGGACTCGTCGGCCTCGGCCAGCTCGGCCAGGATGCGGCGGCAGTCCTCGGCATAGCGTGCACCGGCCTCGGTCACGCGCACGACGCGCGTGGTGCGCGTGAGCAGCCGCACGCCGAGATTCTCTTCGAGCTCATTGATCGCCCGGGTGACCACCGGCGGTGAGACCTTGAGCTTGCGTGCCGCGCCGGACAGCCCATTGGCATCGACGACGGCGACGAAGACGCTGATGAGGTGATGCTTGTCCATAGCGTGACCATTCCGATGGTAGCGGGCAGAGTGCACACTATCCGGGCGTCGGCCGCTGTCAGCAAGTCTTGCCGATCGGAGTCGCGCACGCGATGAAGCTACACGCTGGCGCAATCGACGGCGATCGGTTTGAACTACTGCGATCTCAGCCAGTGCTTGAGGAGGTGAACGTCTGGCAGCTGAGTGGCAGCCGCCAGTTCGCTACACGAGGGAAGAACTTGACCGCAGCGAACACCGTCATGGCCAGCGGTGCTTCCGCCTGCCGCGTCAACCGGCCGGATACATGACAGCAAGCCATCGCCGCTCCGGAGCCTCCCGAAGCTCTGGCAGATCAGGGGCCATCCCGTTGCGCGTGAAGTGGACGTGGCAGCGCCGCCAGGTCGCGCCCAGCACCTTGGCGCCGGCGGCCTTCAAACCCTCGTGGCGTCCGACACGACCCGTCTGACGCCCCGCAGGCCGCGACGCGCCAGCGAGCGCGGGAACACGGTCCAGAGCGGCTCGGCCCCGCTGTTGCCGACCGTCATCCCCAACACCTCCAGCCGGCCGTCGCCGTTGACGGCGACCGAGACGATACGGTGGTAGTGGCGGGCTCTGACGTAGGTGGCGTCGAGCCACATGTAGGGCAGTCGCCCTCGATCGGGCGGCGCAGGAAGGTCTGCAGCCTCGCGTTGATCTCGGCGCACAGCCGGCTGACCTGGCCCTTGCTGATCCCGTCCATGCCATGGCCTTGACCAGCTCGTCGACCGAGCGGGCCGAGATGCCCTGCACGTAGGCCTCCCCGCGACAAACGCTTCGCGTTTGCGCTGAGATCACCGCCGTCAGCGCCTTCTCGGCCGTCCGCCGGGGGTCCGGGAAGTAGCTGCCCTTGCGCAGCTTCGGGATGCGCAGCTCGACCGTGCCGGCCCGCGTCTCCCAGTCGCGCTCGCGGTAGCCGTTGCGCTGGTTGCGCCGCTGCGCGCTGCGCTCTCCGTGCCCCGCCCCGCACAGGCCTTCGGCCTCCAGCTCCATTAGCCGCTGGGCGGCGAGGCCGATCATCTCGCGCAGCACACCGGCGTCGGAGCCCTTCTCCAGATGCTCGCGAAGCGCCATCTTGTCGTCGGTCATGGTGTCGATCCCCGGTCGGTGCTGCGTGTCGCAACCCAACCCTACCCTACCGAAGATCCTCGCCGTCGCCCGGCTGATCGGCCTGCCTCCGCCTGACTCTTGCCACGTCAATTCGTGGGAAATCTTGCAGTGCGCCGGGTTGCGCGGGAAGCCAGCTCGAGGTGACACTCGAAGTGTGATCCAAGGTTCCCGGTAGCGGATCTTCCGCATCCTCAGGATCGGCCACTACCTGTCGGCGCGGCGGAGTAGCCGCTCTGATCCTGTTTTCACACCCGCCGGCATTTTAGCCGAGCTTCGGGCCCAATTGCCGGTAGCTATATGGTATCTTTATAGGATTGAATGAGGTGTCGGTGGGTTCTAACTCATTGAAATGATTGGCGGACCCGGCGAGATTCGAACTCACGACCTCTGCCTTCGGAGGGCAGCGCTCTATCCAGCTGAGCTACGGGTCCGGCGGGCGGAGAGATAGCGGGATTGGCCCACGCTGGCAAGAAGGCGCCCCGGCCGCCGCCGCCCCGGCGCCGGGCCGCGCGGCCCGTATCGCCGCCTCACACCGCCCGCACCGCCGTCGTGTAGCGGTCGAGGATGCCGTCGAGGATCGGCATCGAGGTCGCGAAGTTGAAGCGCACGAACTGCGCGCAGGCCGGATCGAAGGTCTCGCCGGCGCTGAAGGCGATCTTCGCCTTGTCGTGGAAGAAGTCGAACGCCGGCGTGTTGAGCCCGAGCGCCGAGCAGTCCAGCCACGCCAGGAACGTGCCCTCCGGCGCGTGCACCTTCACCTTTGGCGTCTCCTTGCGCACGGTCTCGACCAGCCGGTCGCGCGCCTTGAGCAGATGCGCCGTCACCGCGTCGAGCCACGGCTGGCCCTCGGTCCACGCCGCCACGGTGGCGTCGACGCCGATGGCGTTGGCGTCGCCCATCAGGCGGGCGGGGATGCGCTGGAGGAACCGGTCGCGCAGGGCGGCGTCGCCGAAATGCAGCAGCGCGGCGCGCAGGCCGGGGATGTTGAAGCTCTTGGTCGCCGAGGTCAGCGTCACCGTGCGCGCGGCGTATTCCGGGCCCAGCGAGGCGAACGGGATGTGGCGATGGCCGGGATAGACGATGTCCGCGTGGATCTCGTCGGCGATCACGATCAGGTCGCGCTCGATCGCGAAGCGGCCGAATTCCAGCAGCTCCGCGCGCGTGAACACGCGGCCCGTGGGGTTCTGCGGATTGCACAGCGTGAAGATGCGGGTCTTCGCGTCGCACTCCTTGGCCAGCGCGGCGATGTCGCAGACATGGCGCGTGCCGTCGTCGACCATCGGCAGCGCGATCAGCTTGCGGCCCGTCGTGCGGATGACCTCGCGGAACGGCGGATAGTTCGGCGTCTGCAGGATCACGCCGTCGCCGGGATCGGAGAACGCCAGCACCGGCGCGAACGTGCCCTGCACCAGATCGGCGACGGGCACCACCAGATCGGGATCGACGCTCCAGTCGAAGCGGTCCTTCATGCGCGTGGCGAAGGCCGCCGCCAGCGCCAGCCCGGCCTTGCCGCCGCCGCGCATCGGATAGCCGTAGTCGCGGCGGTCGACGATGCGGCGCACGGCGTCCTGGATCGGCTCGGCGACGGCGAAATCCATCTCCGCCACGAAGGCCGGCAGCACGTCCGGGCCGTATTTGTGCCACTTCGAGTTGGTCAGCCCGCGCAGCGTGGCCTCGGACAGGTCGAACGGATTCGCGGTGCTCACGGGGTATCGCCTTTCGCGGTGATGGCGCGGTCGCGCCGGACTTTCCGACGCCCCCGGCCCGCTGGCAAGCGGCGCGGTTTCTCATGCTCCTCGCCCTTGTGGGCTATGGCATTCGCAGATCTCACCGCCCCCGCGCCCTCATGCTCCCTGCCCCACAAGGGGGGAGCGAGATTGAAAAGGCGCCGTCACATAACACCCTACGCGCCCTAGGTCCTCGCCGGCATGAGGCGCAGCACGGCGTAGCCGGCCGCCGCCGAGAGCAGCGAGCCGACCAGCACCCCCAGCCGCAGCGGCGAGCCGTAGTCCGGGTCCGCCCAGGCCAGGTTGCCGATGAACAGGCTCATGGTGAAGCCGATGCCGGCGCACAAGGAGGCGCCGTACAGCCCCGTCCAGGTGGCGCCGGTCGGCAGGGTCGCGGCGCCCGCGCGGATCACCAGCGCGGCGGCGCCGAACACGCCGATCTGCTTGCCCACGAACAGCCCGGCGGCGATGCCCAGCGGGATCGGCTCGGCCAGCCGCGCCAGGGTCAGGCCCTCGAACGACACGCCGGCGTTGGCGAAGGCGAACACCGGCATGATCAGGAACGACACCCATGGATGCAGCGCGTGCTCGAGATGGATGAACGGGCGGTCGTCCGGCGCCTCGTCGCCGCCGCGCAGCGGCAGGCACAGCGCGGTCACGACGCCGGCCAGCGTCGCGTGCACGCCCGACTTCAGCACGCACACCCACAACACGACGCCGACCAGCAGGTAGGGTCCGAAGCGGCGCACGCCCGCGAGGTTGAGCGCGACCATCGCCGCGACGCAGAGCCCCGCCAGCGCCAGCGCCAGTCCCGAGAGGTCGGCGGTGTAGAACACCGCGATCACGACGATGGCGCCGAGATCGTCGACCACCGCCAGCGTGGTCAGGAACAGCTTCAGCGCCAGCGGCACCCTGGGACCCAGCAGCGCCAGCACCGCGACGCAGAAGGCGATGTCGGTGGCGGCGGGGATCGCCCAGCCGCGCAGCGCGACGGGATCGCCGAGGTTGAACGCGGCGTAGACCGCCGCCGGCGCCACCATGCCGCCCAGCGCCGCCACGGCCGGCAGCGCCATCTGCGACGGCTTCGACAGCTCGCCCTCCAGCGCCTCGCGCTTGATCTCGAGGCCGACCAGCAGGAAGAACACCGCCATCAGGCCGTCGTTGATCCACAGCAGCAGCGGCTTGGCGAGGCCGATCTCGCCGAACGCCAGGCTGAGCGGCGTCAGGAGCAACGCGCGGGCGTGCGGCGCCAGCGGCGAGTTCGCGAGGACGAGGGATACCGCCGCGGCGGCCACGAGGCAGGCGCCGGGGCCGGCCTCGGTGGCGAGGAACCTGCGGGTCTGGGCGATCATGCCGGGCTCCGGGCGTCGGGCCGTCGAAACGAAAACGCCCGGACCTTCCGGTCCGGGCGTTCCGCCGAGCCGTCCGATGGACGGCGGCGGCGTTCGTTATTCCTTTTCCCCGAAGAAGCTCATGAGGAACTGGAACAGGTTCACGAAGTCGAGGTACAGGCTGAGCGCGCCGAACACCGCGAGCTTCTCCTGCACGTCCGTGCCGTAGGCCTCGCTGTACTGCTGCTTGATCGACTGCGTGTCGTAGGCGATCAGCGCCGAGAAGATCAGCACGCCGACGGCCGAGATGATGAAGCTGAGCGCGCCCATCGGCCAGATGAGGTTCACGATCGACGCGATGACGAGGCCGATCACGCCCATCATCAGGAACTTGCCCCAACCCGACAGGTCGCGCTTGGTGGTGTAGCCGTAGAGGCTCAGGCCGCCGAACGCCGCCGCCGTGATGAAGAAGGTCCGCGCCACGCTGGCGCCGGTGTAGCGGAACAGCAGCAGCGACAGGCTGACGCCCATCAGCGCCGTGATCGACCAGTACACCGCGTGGATCGCAGGCACGCTCATCTTCTGCGCCCGGAACGCGGTCAGCAGCATCAGGCCGAGCGGCGCCAGGATCGCGACCCAGCCGAGCAGGTTCAGCCCGGTCACGACCGAGCGGCCGCTGGCCAGAACGCGGGTCTGGAAGAAGATGCCGGCGATGTCCGGCGACGAGAACAGCGCCAGCGCCACGATGCCGCTCAGCGCCAGTCCCGAGGCCATGTAGTTGTAGACGCGCAGCATGTGCGCGCGCAGGCCGGCGTCGAAGGCCGCCTGGTCGATGGTCGTCGCGCCGTACCCGGCGTAGGGCTGCTGCTGCGCGTTCATGTCCCACTGAGCCATGCTTGTCTCCCCAACCACGATTCTCGTCGCGGTATATTGGCGATGTGCGCGGGGTTATCAATCCCTCCGCATCGATCAATCTTAGCGTGAAATCGCCAATTCGCGCCAGAAATCCGCGTCTTTTATGTGAAAAGCCGACCTCAGGACCGTGACGTCGCCCGCGGCCTTCAACGCCGGAACGTGTCCCGCCAAGAGCGCGATTCCCCAAGAGTCTCCGCATGATAGACGGCGCGCGCCACCGCCCGGGCAAGACAGTCCGCCGCCAGCGTGCCCAGCTCCGCGGCCGCCAGCGGATCGAGGTCGCCGGCCCGCCGGCCGGTCGCGATAAAGAAAACGCAGTCGCCGTCGGAGGGGGTGTGGATCGGCCGCAGCGAGCGGGCGAGGCCGTCCTGCGCCATCACCGCCAGCCGCCGGCATCCCGCCTTGTCGAGCCGGGCGTTGGTAGCGACCACCGCGATGGTGGTGTTGCCGCGCGGATCGGCGTGGGCCGCCGCCACCGGATCGGGCGCGTCGTGCTCCAGCTCGCCCCTGCTGTGCGACACCTTCAGGCCGAGCTTGCGCGGCGGCGGCGGCAGACCGCCGAACTCGTCGCCTTGCTCCACCGCCCAGGCCCAGAACTGCGCCATGTCGCCCATGGTGGCGAAGCCGCGGGCGTTGACCGCGACCAGCGCGCCGACCTGCAAGCCGGTGGCCGGGTCGACCGCCGAGGCGCTGCCCAGCCCGCCCTTCAGGTTGCCGGCCTTGGCGCCCAGCCCGGCGCCGGAATTGCCGAGCGCGAAGTCGCGGCCGGCGGCGTCGGTCGCGGCGTAGCCCAGCTCGCGGTAGGGCGGCCAATCCCACTCCTTGTCGCCGCCGTTCAGCAGATCGAACAGGATGGCGCCGGGCACGATCGGCACGTTGACCGGCCCGACCTGGACGCCGCGGCCGCGCTCTCGCAGCCACTTCATCACGCCGTCACCGGCCGACAGGCCGAACGCCGAGCCGCCGGACAGGAACACGCCGTCGATCCGGTCGACCCGGCATGAAGGATCCAGCAGGTCGGTGTCGCGGGTGCCCGGCGCGCCGCCGCGCACGTCGACCGCGGCGCAGGCCGGCGGATCGCACAGCACCACGGTGGTGCCGCTGCGCGCGCGCCGGTCCTCGGCGTTGCCGACCAGGATGCCGTCGACGTCGGTGATCAGGTTGCGCGGGCCGGGGCGCGTCATCGATACCTCTCGCTGTCCGGCCGCGACGCTAACGACGCCGCGCGCGGCCGGTCAATCGCGATCGCGCCGGCCGCGGCCGTGGAACGACCACAGCTCGCGCATCTCGATGTAGGTGAACGACGCCGACCAGCCGATCATCAGCAGCCCGGTCAGCGCCTCGACGCCGGCCATCAGCCGCAGCCCGCCGGTCGGATAGATGTCGCCGTAGCCGAGCGAGGTGTAGGTCGTCACCGAGAAGTAGACGTAGTCCTCGAGCGTGAAGGCGGGGTGCGGCGGCCCCGCGAAATCGCCGAAGCCCGGCCACGAATCGAGCCACATGTACGACAGGCCGAACACCCAGACCTCGATGGTGTGCGCCACGAAGCAGGCCAGCACCACGAACACGATGCGGAAGCGTGGCGAGACGATGGTGAGGCGCGGCAGCAATTCCCCCGTGATCCGCAGCGTCTCGTAGTGGATCAACAGGGTGACGAGCACCAGCGCGATCGCCGCGAGCATCGATAGCAGCATGCGTTTCCTTCCGTCGACGGGCGTCTGGACGCCACGCTTGCGCGCGACGCGGCCCCGACACAGGCTACCGGCCGGCACGCGCCGTCCGCCCGCCGGAGTCCTCAATGCCGCGTTTGTGGTCGATCATCCAGCGCCGTCCCTTGATCCGGCTCAAGTCCGTGGCGCTGGCCTTCGCGCTCGGCGCGGCGCCGGCCGGGCCGATCATGGCGCGCGAACCGTTGGCGCTCGCGCGCACGCACATCGTGGCCGCCGCCAACCCGATGGCGGTCGAGGCCGGCCTGGACATCCTCCGCAAGGGCGGCTCGGCGGTCGACGCCGCCATCGCCGTCCAGCTCGTCCTCGGCGTGGTCGAGCCGCAGGCCTCGGGTATCGGCGGCGGCGGCTTCCTGCTGCACTACGACGCGCGCGGTCGCCGGATCGCCGCGTGGGACGGGCGCGAGACCGCGCCGGCCGCCGCCACCGCGACGATGTTCCTCGACACCGCCGGCCGCCCCTTGGAGTTTCCACTGGCGGTGGCCTCGGGCCTGTCCATCGGCGTGCCCGGCGCGATGCGCATGCTCGAGGCGGTCCATCGCGTCCACGGCAGGCTGCCTTGGCGCGACTTGTTCGCGCCGGCCGCGCGGCTGGCCGAGGAGGGGTTCCCGGCGCCGCCACGGCTGGCGCGCGCGCTGGAGAACGATCCCGGCCTCAAGGACGATCCGCAGGCGCTGAGGATCTTCTTCGACGCCGCGGGCGCGCCGCGCAAGCGCGGCGACATCGTCCGCAATCCCGCGCTGGCGGCGACGCTGCGGACGCTGGCCGAAGGCGGCGCCGACGCGCTGCACACCGGGCCCTTGGCGGCGGAGATCGTCGCGGCGGTGGCGCGCGCGCCGCGGCCGGGCGCGATGACCCTGGCCGACCTCGCCGGCTACCGTCCGCTGCGCCGCGCGCCGCTGTGCGCGCCGGTCGCCGATCTCCAGGTCTGCGGCATGGGTCCGCCGTCGTCGGGCCCGCTGGCGGTGCTCCAGGGGCTGGCGATGTGGCCCGTGGCGCCGGGCGCCGCCGCGCCGGCGTCGGAGGTCGAGACCGCCCACCGCCTGGCCGAGATCGGACGGCTGATCTTCGCCGACCGCGAGCGCTGGCTGGGCGATCCATCCTTCACGCCGGTGCCCGCCGACGGGTTGCTCGATCCCGCGTATCTCGCCGGCCGCGCCGCGGCGCTGCGGCGCGACGGCGTCATGGCGGCGGTCGCGGCCGGTGTCCCGCCCGGCGCGCCAACACCACCCGCCGGCGCCGAGCCGGTGAAGCCGGAGGGTGGCACCAGCCATCTCGTGGTCGTCGACCGCTGGGGCGACGCGGTCTCGTTCACCACGACGGTCGAGGGGCCGTTCGGCGCGCGCCGCTTCGTCGGCGGCTTCCCGCTCAACAACGAGCTGACGGATTTCACCGCCCGGCCGATGGCCGGCGGCCGCGCCGTCGCCAACCGCGTCGAGCCCGGCAAGCGGCCGCGGTCGTCGATGTCGCCGGTGATCGCCGTCGATGCCGACGGCCGCTTCGCGCTCGCGGTCGGCTCGGCCGGCGGCTCGCGCATCATCGGCGACGTGCTGCAGACGCTGGCCGGGATCCTCTACGAGGGCCTCGACATGCAGGCGGCGATCTCGGCGCGGCGCGCGCTCAACCGCGGACCGGCGACCGAGATCGAGCGCGGCGTCGACGATCAGGCGACCGCGCGCCTCGTCGAGGCGCTTTCGGCGCGCGGCCACCGCGTCGTCGTCGCGCCGCACGCCGGCGGCCTGCACGGCGTGCGCGCGCGGCGCGATTCCGACGGGCGCCTGCTCGGTTACGAGGGTGGCGCCGATCCCCGCCGCGATGGAGTCGCCCGCGGCGACTGACGCCTGCGCGCACGCCACGTGCGGGGACATCGCCGCGTTTCCGGCTTCGACTCGGCGCGCGCTTCGCGCTAGGAGGATGGATCATCCGCTGGAAACCGGCGCGGCCGCCGGGTTGGGAAATCAATGTCGAAGTATCCGAGCGTCCTGATGCGTGGGGGAGAGGACCACCGCGTCCGCGCGGGCCATCCCTGGGCGTTCTCGAACGAGATACTGATGGAGCCGGCCACCAAGGCCATCGCGCCCGGCTCGGCCGTGGTGCTGCGCGCCGCCAGCGGCGACGCGCTGGGCGTCGCCACCTTCAATCCGCACTCGCTGATCGCCGCGCGCCTCGTGACCCGCGACGGCGAGGCCCGCCTCGACCGAGCGCTGGTCGAGCGCAAGCTGGCCGCCGCGCTGGCGCTGCGGACGCGGCTCTACGCCGGCGTGCCGTTCTACCGGCTGGTCCACGCCGAGGCCGACGGGCTGCCCGGGATCATCGTCGACCGCTACGGCGATCTCTGCGTCGTGCAGGCCAACACCGCCGGCGCCGAGCGCATGATCGACGACATCGTCGCGGCGCTCGACGCCGTGGCGGCGCCGTCGGCGATCCTGCTGAAGAACGATTCGCCGGCCCGCCGCCTCGAGGGGCTCGAGCTGGAGTCGCGCCTCGCCAAGGGCGGGATCGCCGGCCCGGTGGACGTCCAGGAGAACGGCGCGCGCTTCGCCTGCGATCCGGCCGAGGGCCAGAAGACCGGCTGGTTCTTCGACCAGCGCGACAACCGCGCCATGGTCGCGGCCTTCGCGCAGGGCGCCCGCGTGCTCGACGTCTTCACCTACGCCGGCGGCTTCGGCGTGCTGGCGGCGGTCGAGGGCGCGGCCTCGGTCACCATGGTCGACCGCTCGCAGCCGGCGCTCGATTTCGCGAAGGCGTCGGCGGCGATGAACGGCGTGGAGTCGCGCTGCGCCTTCACCAAGGCCGAGGCGTTCGAGGAGATGACGCGGCTGCACAAGGCCGGCGAGCGCTACGACATCGTGGTGTGCGATCCGCCGGCCTTCGTGAAGAGCCGCAAGGACCTCAAGCCCGGCGCGCAGGGCTACCGCAAGATGACGCGGCTGGCGGCGCCGCTGGTGGCGCCCGGCGGCCTGCTGTTCGCCGCTTCCTGCTCGCACCTCGTCGATCCGCCGCTGTTCGCCGACCAGGTCCGCCGCGGACTGCACGACGCCGGCCGCGACGGCCGCATCCTGCGCACGTCGGGCGCCGGCATGGACCATCCCGTGCATCCCGGCCTGCCCGAGACGGCCTACCTCAAAGGCCTGCTGCTCCAGCTCGACTGACGCCGCGCGATGGCCATTCCACCGGTCGACCAGAACGCCGCCGCCGGCGGCCTGCCGCTCCGCGGCGTCCGCGCCTGGACGCTGGTGTGGGGGATCTCGGTCGGCCAGGTCATCTCGTGGGGCACGATGTACTACGGCTTCGCCGTGCTCGTGGTGCCGATGGAGCGCGAGCTGGGCTGGTCGCGCACCGACCTCAACGCCGCGCTGTCGATCGGCCTGCTGACCTCGGGGTTGTGCGCGTTCTCGGCCGGCGTGTGGATCGACCGGCACGGCGCGCGCGGGCTCATGACCCTGGCGTCGCTGGCCGGCGCGGCGCTGCTGGCGCTGTGGCCGCTGGTCGATTCGCTGATCGGCTTCTACGCGGTCTGGGCCCTGATCGGCGTCGCCATGGCCGGCACCCTGTACGAGCCGTCCTTCGCCGCCGTGGCCCGCGTCTTCCCGCGCGACGCGCGCCGCGCGATCACCGCCATCACGCTGGTCGGCGGCTTCGCCAGCACCGTGTTCATCCCGCTGATCCAGTTCACGATCGACCGCGCCGGCTGGCGCGACGCGCTGCTGATGATGGCGGCCTGCAACCTGCTGTGCGCCGCGATCCACTGGATCCTGATCCCGCCGGCCGAGCGCGGCGGCGGCAAGCCGGACCTGCCGCGCGACAAGGCGGCGCTGGCCTCGGCGCTGCGGCGGCCGGCGTTCTGGTACCTCTCGGTGTGCTTCACGGCGATGAGCGTGGTGTTCACCGCCGTCGGCTTCCATCTCGTGCCGCTGATGCTGGAGCGCGGGCTGTCGATGGCCGCCATCGTCGCCGGCTACGCCGTGATCGGACCGATGCAGGTCGCCGGCCGGCTGCTCGTGGTGTTCGCGGGCCAGCGGATCTCGACGCGGTTGATCGGCACCGTCTCGTTCGCCCTCTACCCGGTCGCCATGGCGCTGCTGTTCCTGCCGGCCGACGCCACCCTGATCGTCGCCTTCGCCATCGTCTACGGCCTGCCCAACGGCATCGTCACCATCGTGCGCGGCACCATCGTGCCGGAGATGTTCGGACCCAACGCCTACGGCGCCATCAGCGGCGCGCTGGGCACGCCGGGCATGCTGGCGCGCGCCGCCGGCCCGCTGCTGATGGCGGCGATCTGGACGCTGACCGGCGGCTACGGCGCGGTGGTGTGGACGCTGTTCGTCCTCGCGCTGGTGGCGCTGGCGTTCTGGCTCGCCGCCGTCACGGAGCGCCGCGCGCCGGGATCGTGAACCGGAACGTGGCGCCGTCCGGCCCGTTGGCCGCCAGCGTGATGTCGCCGCCATGCGCGCGCACCAGGTCGCGGGCGATGGCGAGGCCGAGCCCCGAGCCGCCGGCGCGGCCCTCGCGCGAGAACGGCGTGAACAGCGACGCCACGACGGCCTCCGGCACGCCGGGCCCGTCGTCGGCGACGTCGACGACGTCGACGCCCTCGCCGGGCGCCAGCCGCACGACCACGCGCCGGGCGCCGGCCTCGAAGGCGTTGCGGCCGAGATTGGACAGCGCGCGGAACAGCATGTGGCGGTCGGCGCGCGGGCGGGCGTCGGGCGGCACCTCGTTCACCCAGTCGCGCACCGCGTTGGGATCGCCCTGCTCGCCCTGCTCGACCAGCGCCACGCCCACCTCGTCGACCAGGTCGGCGAAATCGACCGGCGCCAGCCGGGGCGGCGGCCGGTCGCGCACGAAGGCCAGCGTGTCGCCGCACAGCGCCACGGCGCGGTCGATCGACTGCAGCATGATCGGCGCGATGGCGCGGACCTTGGGATCGTCGCTGCGCGCCAGCCGGTCGGTCAGCAGCTGCGCCGTCGCCAGCATGTTGCGCAGGTCGTGGTTGATCTTGCTCATGCCGGCGCCGAGCTCGGCCAGCCGAGTCTTCTGGCGCAGCGCCGCGCGCAGCTCGTCGCGCAGGATGTCGAACTCGCGGTCGACGATGCCGATCTCGTCGCGCCGCGGCGCCGGCGCGCCGCCGGTCGTCTCGTCCTCGGGCGCGCGGCGGAACGCGGTCATCTCGGCCGAGACGCGCTGCAGCGGCCGCACGATCAGCCAGCGCAGGGCGAAGTAGATCAGCGCCGCGGTGAAGGCGGCGATGATCAGCGACAGCACCAGGATGCGCCACGCGTAGCCGTACATGGCCACGCGCAGCGGCGCCTCGTCGACGTAGACGTAGACCTTGGCCTCGGGCAGCCGCGACGACCGGCCGCCGACCCGCAGCGCGTACGGCCCGGTCCGCGCCATCGCCGCCAGCGCGTCCCAGATCAGCTCCGGGATCATGGCGTCCTGCAGTTCGAAGGTGGCGCGCGGCCGCGGCGTGCCGGCCGGCATCAGCGAGCGCTTGGGCTTGCCGGGCTCGAACACGGTCACCGAGTCGACGCGCGCGTGGTCGAGCAGCGTGCGCGCCAGCTTCTCGTCGACCATGTTGTCGGGCGTGGCGTCGAGCGCCAGCGTCGCCAGCATGCCGGTCTCGACGCGCTCCTCAAGCCAGGTCAGGCGGAAGCGCGCGATCGACGGCAGGAACAGCGCCACCTCGGCCGTCATGACCGCGACCACCACCAGCGCCAGGATGCGCGGCGACAGCCCGAAGCCCAGCCCGCGGCGGCGCTTCGACGCGGCGGCGGTCGCGGCGGCGTCGTGGATCGTGGCGTCCGGCATGGCGGCGACGTTAGCCGACCGCGCGGCGCGGCGCGAGCGCGGCCGCCGCGTCTCGCGCCCTCTCCGCCACGGAGTGGGGGAGAGGGAGGGGCCCGCGCGCAGCGCGGGAGGGTGAGGTGGTCGCCGCCGAGGTGTCGACGCTCGATATGGGCGCACGTCGCTTTACCCATCGACATCGCCACCGACACCACGACCACCTCACCCTCCCATCGCTTCGCGATGGGCCCCACCCTCTCCCCCGCTGCGCGGCGGAGAGGGAAGAGGCGGCGCCGCTTCGCGGACGCGCCCTCAGAGGAACTTCGCGGCGATGTCGACGCTCGACCGCACACCCAGCGCGTCGAAGTGGTCGCGCAGCCAGGTCGAGGCGACCTCGCGGCCGATGCCCTTGAGGTGGCTGAGGAACTCCCACGAGGCGTTGAGCTTGCTCGACACCCCCAGCGTCTTCATGTGCGCCTCGGCGTCGATCCAGTGGACGTTCATGCGCTTGTAGGTGCCGGTGTCGAGGTGGCCGGCGTCGACCAGCGTCGTCACGAAGGCGATCGCCCGCATCTCGCGCATCAGGCTCGAGTTGAAGCTGATCTCGTTGAGCCTGTTCATGATCTCGGTCGCCGTGGTCGGCACCGTGTCGCAGGTCAGCGGATTGACCTGCACGATCACCACGTCGCGCGACTCGGCGCCGTAGATCAGCGGATAGACGGCGGGGTTGCCCATGTAGCCGCCGTCCCAGTAGGGATCGCCGCCGATCGTGATCGCCTGGAACATGAACGGCAGGCAGGCCGAGGCCAGCAGGACGTCGGCCGTGATCTCGCCGCTCTGGAACACGCGGATCTTGCCGGTGCGCACGTTGGACGCCGAGATGAACAGCTTGACCGCGCGGCAGCCCTCGAGCCGCTGGAAATCGACCGACCTCTCGAGCACGTCCCGCAACGGATTGATGTTCGCGGGATTCGTCTGGTACGGCGACAGCATCCGCGACAGCAGGTCGAAGGTCAGGAAGGCCGGCGAGCTGTCGAGGTTCCAGCCGTTGGTCAGGCGGTCGAACGGCGTCGGTTGCAGCGGGCTGAACCGCGCCGCCTCGCTGATGTTGCGCCAGAACGCCTCCAGCGCGCGCTTGGCCTCGGCGCGGCCGCCGCGGCCCATGCCGTCGGCGAACACCGCGGCGTTCATGGCGCCGGCCGAGGTGCCGCTGATCGCCTCGACCTCGATCCGCTCGTCCTCCAGCAGCCGGTCGAGCACGCCCCAGGTGTAGGCGCCGTGCGCGCCGCCGCCCTGCAGCGCGAGGTTGATCCGCTTCGTCCCCGCCGCCACCGCCGGCCGCTCGACATGCCCGTCCATCGCGTCCTCCCTCGCCGCCCGCCGGCGGTCTAGTGCGCCGTCCAGCCGCCGTCCATCGGCAGCGCCACGCCGGTCAGCGAGGCGCCGGCGTCGCTGCACAGGAACACCGTCAGCGCCGCCAGCTCGGCGACCTCGACGAACCGCTTGTTGGGCTGCTGCCTGAGCAGGATGTCGGTCACCACCTTGTCGCGCGGGATCCCGTGCGCCCGGGCCTGGTCGTCGATCTGCCGCTCGACCAGCGGCGTGCGCACGTAGCCCGGGCACACCGCGTTGCAGGTGATGCCGTCCTCCGCCGTCTCCAGCGCCACGACCTTCGTGAGCCCGTAGACGCCGTGCTTGGCCGCGACGTAGGCCGATTTGTAGGGCGAGCCGACCAGCGCGTGCGCCGAGGCGACGTTGACGATCCGGCCCCAGCCCTTCTTGCGCATCCCCGGCACCGCCAGCCGCGTGGCGTGGAACGCGGACGACAGGTTGATGGCGAGGATCGCGTCCCATTTCTCCTCGGGGAACTCCTCGATCGGCGCCACGTGCTGGATGCCGGCGTTGTTCACCAGGATGTCGACCGCGCCGAACGTGTCGATGGTCTGGCGCATCATGTTCTCGATCGCCTTGGCTTTCGACATGTCGGCCGGCGAGTAGACGACCTTGGCGCCGGTGCGCTGCGCGAGGTCGCCGCGGATCCGCTCGATCTCCATGGCGTCGCCGAAGCCGTTGAGCACGACGTTGGCGCCGGCGGTGGCCAGCGCGTCGGCGATGCCGAGCCCGATGCCGCTGGTCGAGCCGGTGACGATGGCGGTCCTGCCGCCGAGCATGTGTCCGTTGGCCATGTGGGCGTGTCCTCGGTGCGAAGGCCCCCGCCGTCGCGAGAGGCACCATGCGCCGGAGGGACATGCAACGGAAATGCCGATGGACTGCGGAGTCGATACGCGGCGGGCATCGCGCCGCCGCCAGCGGCGATGCTTACGCCGCCAGCGTCCGCAGCGCCGCCAGCAGCGCGTCCGGCTCGGGGAAGCGCGCCGGATCGACGTCGGCGAAGGCGTAGACCACGCGGCCGCCGGGCTCGACGACGTACACGGCGGGCAGCGGCAGACGCCAGGCCGTGTCGCCGTGCATCGCCGGCAGCGCCCGCTTGCGGTCGCGGTGGACGCGCACGTGGTCGGGCGACAGCTCGTAGGCGACGCCGCACAGCCGGGCGTAGGCGTTGCGCGCGTCGCTCAGCAGCGGATAGCCCAGCCCGCGCGCCCGCGCCGTGGCGCCGACCAGCTCGGGCGTCTCCGGGCAGATGCCGACCACCGACGCGCCCAGCGCCGCGATGCCGGCGCGGGCGTCGTCCAGCGCCGCCATCGTGATCTCGCAATAGGGGCACCAGCCGCCGCGGAAGAACGACAGCACCAGCGGGCCGCGGTCGAGCAGCGCCGTCGAGCGCCAGAGCGCGCCGCCGCCGTCTGGCAGCTCGAAATCCGGCAGCGTGTCGCCGATCCCGAGGCTGTCCTCGACCACCCGCAGCATGCGCAGGCGGTCGAGCTCCTCCTCGAAGGCGTCGCGTGCGAACGGGTCGATGGCGGCCATGTGGCGATCGCGCAGAAGTTCCAAGGTCCGGGCCAGATCCATGCCGTCGTTCCCCCGCCGGCGCCGGATATCCCCGCGCGACGCCTTCACGCGGTCGTCCCGGCTGCCTAGAGTCCGCGAGTGTGGCGCGGCGCGGCGGCCGGTGGAAATAGCCATCGGCTCGCGTCACGATAGCCGTGCCGTATGGCGATCGGGGTTAAACCGGAGATCCTCGACGGGAGCCGGCCTCATGGAAATGCACCAGATCCGCTACTTCCTGGCGGTGTGCGAGACCCTCAACTTCACCCGCGCGGCGGAGCGCTGCAACGTGGCGCAGCCGTCTCTGACGCGCGCCATCAAGGGGCTGGAGGACGAGCTCGGCGGCCAGCTGTTCCGGCGCGAGCGCAACAACACGCATCTGACCGGGCTGGGCGAGATGATGCGCCCGCATCTCGCCCAGGTGCTGACCGAGACCGAGGCCGCCAAGGAGCGCGCCCGCAGCTTCGCCAAGGCCGAGGACACCGAGCTGCGCGTCGGGCTGATGTGCACCATCGGCCCCGGCCGCCTGCTGCCGTTCCTGCGGGCGTTCCGCGACCGCCATCCCGGCATCGCGCTGCGCGTCAGCGACGGCAACGCCGCGACCATCGCCGACAACCTCGCGAAGGGCGGCTACGACGTGGCGATCTACGCCGTGCCCGGCGCGGTCGACGAGCGCTTCCAGTCGCGCCGGCTGTACGACGAGCGCTTCGTGATCGGCGTCGCGCCGGGCCACGCCTTCGAGCGCCAGAACGCGGTGCGGCTGGCCGATCTCGACGGCGCGGCCTATGTCTGCCGCGCGGAGTGCGAGTTCGACGGCTACGTGTCGGACCTGCTCGGCAAGGCCGGCATCGGCGTCCGGACCGTGTTCCGCAGCGACCGCGACGACTGGGTCCAGACCATGGCGCTGACCGGGCTGGGCTTCACCTACATCCCCGAGCATTCCGTGACGCTGCCCGGCCTGTGCGTGCGCCCGCTGATCGAGCCGGAGATCGCGCGCACCGTGCAGATCTCCACGGTGCGCGGCCGCCCGCACCTGCCCGCCGTCGGCGCCTTCGTCAACGAGGCCCTGCGCTTCCCCTGGAACGGCCCGCGCCAGCGCGTGTGACGCCGCGGCGCGGGCGCGCGGTCGTGCGATCGACGCGCGACGTTCGCGCGTGAAAGATCCTTCGACTGCGCGCCTACGGCGCTCCGTTCAGGATGACGGAAGGGCCGTGGTGCGTTCCTACCGACCGCTGATGACGACCGTCCCGAAATTCCCGAACCGCCCACCAACCGTCATCCCGAGCGGACGCGCGTAGCGCCGCGGTCGAAGGATCCCTCCGCCGGAGGTGGCGCGACAACGTCGCTCGATCACGCGACCGCGGCGTCCGGAGCGGCGCGGCGCCCGCGGGCGCCTCAGCGCGGCTCGGAGCCGGTGATCAGGCGGGCGCCGGCGCGGAAGGTGGCGTAGGACCACAGCCAGTCGACCAGGACGGCCAGCCGGTTTCGGAAGCCGGCGAGGAACGCCACGTGCACGGCGCCCCACAGCAGCCACGCGACGCGGCCGCCGAAGCGCAGCCGGCCGCCGAGATCGGCGACGGCGTGGCCGCGCCCGATCGTCGCCATCGCGCCCCGGTCGCGGTAGCGGAACGGCTTCGGCGCGCGGCCGCCCGCCAGCCGCGCCAGAAGAAGGTCGGCGACGTGGCGTCCCTGCTGCGCGGCGACCGGCGCCAGGCCGGGATAGGGCCGTCCGTCCGGACCCGTCGCGCAGGCCGTGTCGCCGATCGCGAAGATGTCGGGATGGCCGGGCACCGCGAAATCGGAGTCGACGATCAGCCGGCCGGCGCGGTCGGCGTCGGCCCTGAGCCATTTCGCGGCCGGCGACGCCATGGTGCCGGCGCCCCACACGATGGTCGCCGCCGCGATGCGCTGGCCGCCGACATCCACGCCGTCGGCGTCGCACGCCGTCACCGCCAGGCCCAGCCGCACCTCGACGCCCAGCCCGCGCAGCGAGCGCAGCGCGCGGTCGGACAGCTCCGGCGGGAACGACGCCAGCACGCGCGATCCACCCTCGACCAGCACCACGCGGGCGTCGGCCGGATCGATGGCGCGGAAGTCGCGGCGCAGCGCGGTGCGCGCCAGCTCGGCGATGGCGCCGGCCATCTCGACGCCGGTCGGCCCGCCGCCGACCACGACGAAGGTCAGCAGCGCGAGGCGGCGTTCGGGGTCGGTCGTGGCCTCGGCCTTCTCGAAGGCGGTGAGGATGCGGCGGCGGATCTCGGTGGCGTCGTCGATCTTCTTGAGGCCGGGCGCGAAGCGCTCCCACGCCTCGTTGCCGAAATAGGAATGCCGCGCGCCGGTCGCCAGCACGAGGCAGTCGTAGGCGATCTCGCCGTCCTCGAGGACGACGACTCGCCGTGCCGGATCGATCGCGGTGACGCGGCCCATGCGCACGCGCACGTTGGGCGCGTGGCGCAGCTCGGCGCGGATCGGGGTGGCGATCTGCGCCGGCGACAATCCCGCCGTCGCCACCTGGTAGAGCAGCGGCTGGAACAGATGGTAGTTGCGGCGGTCGACCACGGTGACGTCGACCGCCGCGCCCGCCAGACGCCGCGCCGCGGCCAGCCCGCCGAATCCGGCGCCGACGATCACCACCCGCGGCCGCCGCGGTGTCGCCGGCGGGCTGGCCGCGGTGGCGGGCGCGGACTCCGCCATCGGCATCGTCGCGTCAGTGGGCTGATCGAACATGGGTGCCTCGGTGCTCGGGTAAGTTCCCTCTCCGCCGCGCAGCGGGGGAGAGGGCGGGGCCCATGCGAAGCATGGGAGGGTGAGGTGGTCGCGGGATCAGTGGCGGTGTCGATTGGAGAGGCCACATGCGTCGATATCGAGCGTTGGCGACGCCATCGCCGCCCACCTCACCCCCGCCATATCGGCTCCGCCGATACGGCGTTCCATGCTCCGCATGGGCCCCGCCCTCTCCCCCGCAAGCGGGCGGAGAGGGGGAAAGCGCCGATGCGCCAGCACTTTCCTGCCTTCCAACGCGACGGCCGGGCAGTGTGAATCCGCTAGCCCACAAGGGGGAGGGTGGAAGGTGAGGATGTCGTCGACGACTGAATGCGGTATCCGCCGTCACTTCAGGCCGAACAGCCGGCGCGCGACGAGGTGGTCGATGGACAGGACTCCGGGGCCGCGCGAGACGATCCACGCCAGCAGCGACGCCCACATCAGATGCTCGGCCCAGTTCTCGGGATAGACCAGGAACTGGATCGTCGCGGTCATCACCAGCAGCCCCAGCGCGCCGAGCCGCGCGAACAGGCCGGCCGCGACCAGCACCGGCAGCGTCAGCTCCGCCGCGGTGCCGAGATACGCCGCGATCTCCGGCGGCAGGACCGGCAGCTTGTACTCGTCGCGGAACAACCCGACGGTGCTCTCGAAGCTCTGGATCTTCACCAGACCCGACTTGAAGAACACCGCCGCGACGGCGATGCGGAACGCCAGCGTGAACAGACTCTCCGGCGCGCGCGCCAGCGTGGCGCGCAGCGCCGCCAGCCGGGCGACGGGGCCGCGCAGGGAGGGGCCGGCGCGGTCGATGCTCGACGCGGCGGCGGGAAACGCGGTCAGGGTGCGCATGGTCGGAATCCCTCTGCGGGCGGTGCGGATCGGAAGGCGGTGGGCGGACGCCGCGCGGCCTAGACGGGAGTCGGTGTCGGGCCGGCGCTGGCGGGGGCCGTGACGCGCCGGCCTCGGCGGCGCGCGGCGTCCGTCGCGGGTCGGCGCGTCTACTTGACGACGCCGCCGACGATCTTGGCGCACACGCCGGCGGGCACGCTCACCCAGGCGTCGGCCTGCGCGTCGCGCTTGGACGTGCCGGCGCACGAGCTGGTCGCGGTCTGGCAGTCGTTCTTGCCGGCCTTGGCGACGCCGTAGCACTTCTCGGTCTTGGCTTCCTGCGCCTGGGTGGCGCCGGTGGCGAGGGCGAGGGCGATGCCGGCGCCGACGGCGGCGGCCAGCGCGATGGTGGTCTTCATGACGGTCTCCTGCGGATGGTTCCGTTGTCGCTCCGCTCCCCCGCGACATCGCGTGTCGTCGGCTCGTCGGATGCCGTCACCATGCGCGTTCCACGCCGCCGCCTGAAATATCGCCTCCCTATGGCGTCGATGCGCGGACGCTATGCGGCCGCCGCGATTCGAGGGGGAGTGATGTCGCCGCCGGTGCTACCGGTTTTGCGATGCCGTAGGGTCGCGTCGAGATTGTGAGCATTCGGTCGGCGTCTCATGATTCATCGGCAAACGTGCTGTTGACCGCACGCGTTGATATGTACAATTCTTACAAATTCTACTTATACACAGGATGTCGAATGGCTCGAATATCCGAGTATTTCCGACTTGAACTTTCACAGCCACAGCTGGATTTTGTCGATGTTGACCTCTCGACAGACTTACCGCTGTTCGTTGATCCGTATTCGTTCTCTCATCGAGAGGGCGGCTGGTTTGTGGACTGCCATAACTCCCTTGTCAGTTTCTTTGAAGCAATAATTCAATCCATTCAATCACGGGACGACGGACGTGGACACGGCCTCCTTGATCGGCTGCGTGAGCCCAATGAGACTTGCCTTGGGCTGTCCAGAGGCGCATCTGCGGGTCGAGGCGTCAGCGGCTTCCAAGCTCGGGAGCTATATCGAAAGATTGCTTCGAGTCGCGCGGCGCGGACTGGACTATTGACTGAGCTTTCCGATTGCGAGTTGTTTGTCGATGGAATCGGGCCGGACAAAATCTCGGACATAACGACGAACGTCATACGGAAGCAGCTAATAGAATACACTCAGAGTCAGTGTCATCTACACGGTATGGAGATGCGGCAAGGCGTACCCTCAGGGTGGATGTGGGACGTGGATGGCGCGCGCTGGTATGAGGCGTTCGTCTCTCTTCCCGTCATCGATGGTCGGAAAAGATTGTTCGTGCCAAAATCGGCGGTTCGTTGGTCGATGGAGTTTGCCCACCAGCGCTATTACAATGAGTTTGTGTTAACTTATCTTCAAGCAGAGCATCTCAGTCAAAACACGTCATTGGTTGAGACGTTGAAGAATGGTCGGCGGCGTGTCACGAAGAAGAGTTTGGAGGCACGCTTCCCGCTCGCTAAGCATTTCTTGGCTGAGTTCTCTGAAGATCATCCAGATGTCCTTGCGCGCTATAAGAGAATGCTGGGTGTGCATAGCGGTATGCCGACTCGTGATCTTGATGAAGAGTTTGATGAGCCGATGTTTGCTCGCGCGCTGGCGGATGAGCTTCGATCGATACAAAGCGGCAACGACTCGGCGGCGCGATTCCATCAATTCATGATCGGTGCACTAGAGTTTATTTTCTATCCAGAGCTTGTCTATCCACAGAAGGAAGTTGAACTGAACGACGGACGGAAGCGCGTGGATATCGCGTACACAAACAACAGTATTAGCGGCTTTTTCTTTCGACGGGCGCGCGACGCGGGCACTGCGGCTGGAACTATTTGGGTGGAGTGCAAAAACTACACGAGAGAAATCGCCAATCCAGAGCTGGATCAGATGGCTGGGCGCTTCTCGCCGGCGCGCGGACGCCTCGGATTTCTGATTGGGCGAAGGCTCGACAATCGAGAGTTGTTCATCAACCGCTGTCGCGACACGGCGCGCGATGGGCACGGCTTTATAATTGTTCTTGAAGATGAAGATATCATTCGGATGCTCCAGAGTATTCAAGAGCTTCGCCGGATAGAGATTGACCGCTACCTTGAGGGCAGATTTCGCGAACTAGTTACGTAGTGGTATAGTGTCAATCAGCCACGGTCCCGCCCGACGCCAGCGCCATCGCGATCCGTGCGCCCATGGCCATGTCGTCCTCCTGGCCGAAGCCGTGGTGCAGCACGCGCCCGTCGCGGCCGATCAGGATCGCGGTCGGCGTGCCCCGCATGCCGTAGCGCCGCATCGTCATCGGCAGCGGCCCGTCGTCGCCCGGCTTGTCGACGGCGATCGGCATCGTCAGGCGGTACTCGTGGATGAACGCCGCCAGCGACACCGGCGTCATCGCCTCGTGATGCTCGAACACGCTGTGCAGGCCGATCACCTGCAGGTCGGTTGCTTCGAACATCGCGTGCGCCCGCTGCGCCTGCGGCGTGCCGTGCGCCACGCAGCCCGGACACAGCATCTGGAAGGCGTGCAGCAGCACCGGCCGGCCGCGCAGTCCCGCCAGCGTCAACGGCGCCGGCGCGTTGAACCAGCTGATGACCTCCAGCTCCGGCGCCATCTCCCCGTCGCGCATGGCGATCCTCCCGCCGCCGCCGTCCCGAGCCGCGGCGCCGCCGCGCGAGAATGGCCCCGCCCGCCGCCGGCGGCCAGTCCGCGCGCAAACGCCGCGCCGGCCGCGGAAATCGAGGTGCAAATTCCGATGGCCGCGCCGGCCCGCGGAGAGTAGCTTCGCGCGCTCTACGTGGATCATGCGCCGGGGGGTTGGCATGTCGAGCACGGGCGGACGGGACGATTCGATTCTGCCGGTCCTGCGGGAGCTGGCCGACAGCGGCGAATTCGTCGATCTCGCGGACATCGAGGCGAAGCTGGAGGCGCGCGGCTATTCGGCGACCGGCGCGCGTGCCGCGTTCTCCGATCCCGAGCTGCGCCGGGCCATGACGATGCGCTGCGTCAACGCGCGGGTGCGGAAGCTGGGATCGCAGATGGCGCATCCCGCCCGGCTCGATCCGTCCGCGCTGCACAGGAAGCCCTTCCGCTGGAGCTGATCGCGCGGGGACCCGCTCCGGGCGCCCCGCCATCCCGTCGCCCCCGCCGGTCTTGACGGCCGCACCCCCGGCCGGCGCACACTGGCGCCGATCATATCGGAGGGACGGGCATGAAAATCGGCGCGGTGATGTTCTTCACCACGGACTCCATGCGGCCGGACGCGCTGGGGCGCGCGCTGGAGGAACGCGGCTTCGAGTCGCTGTGGGTGCCGGAGCACACCCACATCCCCTCGTCGCGCAAATCGGAGTATCCCGCCGGCGGACCGCTGATCCGGCCCTATTACGAGATCATGGATCCGTTCCTGGCGCTGCACGGCGCCGCCGCCGTCACGACGAGGCTGCGGGTCGGCACCGGCATCGCGCTGGTCACGCAGCGCGATCCCATCGTCACGGCCAAGATGGTGTCGACGCTGGACCAGCTCTCGAACGGGCGCTTCATCTTCGGCGTCGGCAACGGCTGGAACCAGGACGAGATCGAGAACCACGGCACCGCCTTCGACAGCCGCCACAAGCTGGCGCGCGAGCGCATCGAGGCGATGAAGACGATCTGGACCCAGGACGAGCCGGAGTACCACGGCGAGTTCGTCAATTTCGACAAGATGAAGCAGTGGCCCAAGCCGTTCCAGAAGCCGCACCCGCCGATCATCGTCGGCGGCGCCTTCCCCTACGCCGCGCGGCGCGCGATCCGCTACGGCGACGGCTGGATCCCGCGCGCCGACCGGCTGGAGCAGGACGGCGTCGGCGTGGTGATCGACAAGTTCCGCAAGATGGCGGCCGACGCCGGCCGCGATCCGGCATCGCTGCCCATCACCATCTTCCGCGTGCCCGACGACATCGACAAGCTGCGGTTCTGCGAGAAGATCGGCGTCGACCGCGTCGTCTTCTCCCTGCCGGCGGAGAAGGAGGACAAGCTGCTGCCGATCCTCGACCGATGGTCGGCGCTGAAGCGGCAGCTGGAGGGGTGAGCGCCTAAGCCAATCGAATCAAATACATAGTAATTCTCGCGGGAGCGACTGACTCGTTTTGTCTTTTTAGAGCGCGAGTGCGGGCTGCTCTTCGCGTCTCTTATTGGCGCGCGGTAGTTCATCCCACGTGCGACCGTCGAGCGTGCGCCCGGTGCGCTTCTTGTTCACGCCCCCCACTGTTTGAAGTGGAATGCGACACCCGCGCGGGTGCATTGATCGCGAATCGAACGGACCCATTCTATCGGCATTGGCCGCGCGCTTGGCCCGCTCTCGCCACCGGCGATCGCCCAATCGATATCTCTTAGATTCAGGTCATCAAGCGGACCAAGAAGCGGCTCAAGGCTCAGGAACTTGATCGCTGCCGGCGTGCGTCGAAGGTGATCGATGCGGTAAGTGAAATCATCATTCTCCACACTTACGCCCAGCCAGACGTTCTTCGGCCACGGCAACGACGCTGCAAGCTCTTCAGCGCGCTCCGCACGTTTTGTCAATACTTGGTAAGTGTGCTGCGGCGTGTCGACCATCGTGTGAAAAACCTTGGCGACGAACTCCAAGGGCACCGCCTCGTGGAAAAGGTCCGACATTGAGTTGACGAAAATGGTGCGGGCCGTCTTCCAGCCCTTCGGGAGCTCAAGCGACGCCTCGTCGAGCGTGATCTTACTGTTCCACTTCCACCTGCCACCGGTCTTACGGGTGAGGCCGGCGTACTTCGGTTGGCCCATCATCTCCAGGCGCGCAGCAAGGCGCATTGCGTAGCAGTTGGTGCAGCCGGGCGAGAGGACGGTACAGCCCGCGACCGGGTTCCATGTCGCTTCCGTCCATTCGATCGCTGAGTTGGTGCCCATCGCCTACTCCTACTTGAACGTTATCTCTACGTGCTTCGCAAGGGTCCCCCGATTGTGTTTGCTGCATGTGACCCTACCTTCGGCCTCAAGCTCAAGGATCACCTCACGATAGTTAGGACGTAGATATGGCGTATCCACGCTGTGCTGCTCGTATAGCTTTTCGTTAACAATCGTTTTACCTTTGTAACTCTTGACGAGGTCCTTCTTGAGTTGTGACAGAGAGAAGTGAGATAGCGAGAACAACAGGGGGTACTCTTTGTCGGCGGGAGAGTAGGTGAAGGTGGGAACGCCTTCATACTCCGTCGAGCTTTCGCCAGCCATGATGCCTTTCATGATGTCATAGCCACGGAAGTGCTTCGACACGAAAACGAGGATATGTGAAGTGCGTGAGCCCTTTTCATTGCGGAAGCGAAACGGTAGCACATACGCCTTCGGCACCATCTCCTTGATGGCGTCAGCGAGGTTTTCGAGAATGTGAGCCTCGCGTTTGTCTGAGCCCATACCATTCATGGCATCGATCATCTCATCGGTACGAGCCTCACCGAAGAGCGCCACAATGTGCTTCTTCACGGCCGGGTTATTGAAACCCATGTTGACGCGGTTATAGTTTAAGAAGAAGACCGTATCGCAGCCCCAGTTCTTAATGACGCCGTTGACTAACTGAAGCGAGAGGCCCTTGTATCCCCACGGATCGACGAAGCTGAACATCGGTACGAAATTGGTCGACGTGAACCAGTTCGCGAACGCCTCATCAACTGCGCCAAGTCGGACCTGAGGGGGATATTTCAGGTTCTCTATCCCCTTGAGGTTATCAATTTCCCCTTGAAGCGTGCTCGTATGCGCCTCGTCGCTGTCATTGAACATTGCGACGAGCATCTGCGACATCTTCGGATGCGCGATGGCTTTCTCTAGAACCAGCAGCGGCGTAGATTTTGAACCATCCTTGTATCGGCCTGGCCCCGCATACAGGTCGAAGTAAGCGATCTTGTTGTCCCGTGTCGCTGCTGCGCCCATCACCACGTTTGCCCAGGTCGAGAAATACTTCTCGATGATCCGCGCCTTCACCTCGGACTCATCAGTCCGCTCGTCGAAAAATTTCTGATTCTTGGCCGCCAAGTTACGCCTCCTAACTGGCTGTATCTCGCGGTGGATTTTACCGTGTTTCGTGCATATATAGCAAAGAACATATCACGAACATTATACAATTGCAACGTGAAAAGCGAGAATGTGGAGGCGCTTGGCTCTTTGCGGCGCTGATCATGTCGCGAAGTGTCGCCCTTAGTCCCTCACCGGATCGCCGCGTGTACGGTGTCCGCGCAGTTCTCGCCGATCTTGGTGGCCGGCGCGTTGGTATTGAGGGCGACGATCAAGAGCATCATCGAGGCGTCGGCGACGCGCGGCCGACCTATTTTGAGGACGCGAAACTGGGGATCGACCTCTGCGTCGGCCTTGCGGCCCATGCGGCAGCTGCCGACGCGGTACAGGCTGGAGACGCTGCGGGCAGAGATATGGGCCTTGAGATCCGCTCCGTTGGTAACGTGCGGACGCGGCAGGATCTCCGCGACCACGAACGACTTGAGCGCTGGCTGGGCGGTGGTCTCGCGGCACAAGCGATGGCGCGCAGGAGGGCCTCGAAATCGTCCGCCTTCTTGAGTACGAGTCCTGGGGTCGGGCCTGCAAAACGGCATCTGCGGCAAGCGGACGTACGGAAAATCCGCCGCTCCGCAGGCCCGACTCCTACTCGCCCTAGCCGCGATGCATCGCGCAGATCTTGTTGCCGTGGGGATCGCGCAGATAGGCGAGGTACAGCCGCACCGCGCCGTTCTCGCGCCAGCCCGGCGGATCCTCGATGCTCTTGCCGCCGTTGGCGACGCCGGCGTCGTGGAACGCCTTCACCTTCTCCGGGCTGTCGGCGGCGAAGCCGATGGTGCCGCCGTTGGCGTGCGTCGCCGCGGCGCCGTCGATCGGCTTGGTGAGGCCGAACATGCCGGCCGCGGTGCGGTAGAACACCCGCCCGCGCGGGTCGGACTTGCCTTCCGGCACGCCCAGCGCGCCCAGCGCCGCGTCGTAGAACTTCTTCGACGCCGCGACATCGTCGGCGCCGACAAACACGTGTGAGAACATCGCTTCCTCCTCGGCCGCCGGCGTCCCGCGATTTCGGGAGCGCCCGGCGGCCCGGCCGGACTGTAGCAGCCGACCCGCCCCCGTCACGACCACCACCGGCAACCCTCCCCTGTGGATCGTGGCAGGGTCGGACCCGGCCGCCTGGCGACGGTCCGCCCCGTCGCAGGCGGGCGGGCCGCGCCAGGCCGCACCCCGCGCCCATGGCCGCGGCCCGCGGCGCCCGCGTCGCGGCCCTCAAGATGTCTCGCTCCGCTCGACAGCGGTGGGGTCAGGCCTGCAAAGCGGCATTTTTTCCGAGCGGCTGTCCGGCAAAATTTGCCGTTTTGCAGGCCTGACCCCATCGCAGGCCTGCGGGCTACGAAGCCGCGAAGGCTGACCCCGAATAAAACGGTCCGCGAAACCCGGGGCAGCTCAGCCTGACCCCATCGCGGGGTCCGCGCCACCCGCTCCGTCATTCCGAGCGAAGCGAGGAATCTTTCGCGGTCTCGCCCGCGTCGCGGCCCCCAAGATGTCTCGCGCCGCTCGACATGACGGGTGGCAGGCGCCGGGCGGGATCCGCGAGATCACAGCGCGTTCGAAACGTGGGCGGAGCGGTGGGGTCAGGCCTGCAAAGCGGCATTTTTTTCGAGCGGCTGGCCCGCAAAGTTTGCCGTTTTGCAGGCCTGACCCCATCGTGGGTGGGAGCGCTAGGCCTGACCCCATCGCGGAGTCCGCGCCACCCGCCCCGTCATTCCGAGCGGAGCGAGGAATCCTTCGCCGCGGCGCCCGCGTCGCGGCCCTCGAGAAATCTCGCGGCGCGCGACATGACGGGTGGCTGACCGCGATAGGGCGCCTGACCGCCGGGGCGTCACGCGCCGCGTTCTTGCGAGCGCGGTCTACGGCCCCAAAAGCATGAGCGCTTGGCCCATTTCATTGGGAAATTCGGCCTGAAATCGTCGAATTGTATATTGTATGCAAAATACAATATACAAACCCGATTCCAGCCCGATTCGAAGCCTGCGCCGTCGCGTCCCGCGAGGCGCTCCGATGCTTGCGCCACGGGCCTTTCCACGTATTCCGACAAAGTCCGACTAGCGCCGGCGGCGACGCGCCGGAACGCGTCCCGGCGTGACGCCTAGAGCAGCGTCAGCGGCCAGGTCCTGAACAGGAACCGGACGAGGCGCCGGGTGCGGTCGGAGAACAGCGTCTCGGTGTAGTAGGCGCCCGCCGCGCGCTTGCCGATCTCGCCGACGGTCGGGTAGGGCACGACGGCCTGCGCCATGGCGCCGATCTTGAGCCCCCGCGAGACCGCCACGCACCACGGCGCGATCAGGTCGCCGGCGCGCGCCGCGGCGATGCCGGCGCCGAGCACGCGGCCCTTGCGGTCGACCACGACCTTGATCATGCCCTCGGTGGCGCGCTCGGCCTGGGCGCGGTCGTTGTCGGCGAGATGCCAGCGCATGACCTTGATCCGCTCGCCGTGGCGCTCGCGCGCCTGCGCCTCGCTCAGCCCGACCTGCGCCAGCTCCGGCTCGGTGTAGGTGCACCACGGCGCCGCCACCTTGTCGATGTCGGCGGGCACGCGGAACAGCGCGTGCTTGATCACCGTCGCGGCCTGCGCCGCGGCCATGTGCGTGAAGGGCGCGCGGCCGTTGACGTCGCCGACCGCGTAGACGCGGCGGTTGCTGGTGCGCAGCCGGCGGTCGGTGACGATGCCGCGCTTGTCGGTCGCGACGCCGGCGATGTCGAGGCCGAGCCCGTCGATGTTCGGCGCGCGGCCGGCGGCGACCAGCAGATGCGAGCCGGCTATGCGGCGCTGGCCTTGCGACGCGTCGAGCGTCACGACCACGCCGGCGCCATCGCGCGCGACCGAGGCGATGCGCGCGCCCTCGACGATCTCCACGCCTTCGCGCTTCAGGCGCGCGACCGCGATGGCGACGAGCTCGGGATCGTCCTTCGCCATGACGCGGGCGGCCTCGAGCACGGTGACGCGCGCACCGAGGCGGCGGAACGCCTGCGCCATCTCGAGCCCGATCGGACCGCCGCCGATGACGAGGAGGTGTTCCGGCAGCGCGCGGTTCTCGAACAGCGTCTCGTTGGTGAGATAGGGCGTGTCGGCGAGGCCGGGGATCGGCGGCGCCACCGCGCGCGAGCCCGTCGCGACGACGAATTTGCGCGCGCGGATGACGAAGTCGCCCGCCGTCACTTCGTCCGGCGACGTGAAGCGTCCGCTCTCGGCGATGACGCGCACGCCGAGGCCCTCGAACCGCGCCACCGAATCGTTGGGCTCGATCGCGGCGATCACGCCGTGCACGTGGTCGATCACCGCGCCGAAGTCTATCCGCGGCTCGCCGGCGTCGACGCCGAAGCGCTTGGCCTCGCGCGCCTGCTGGGCGGCGTGCGCCGCGGCGATCAGCGCCTTCGACGGCACGCAGCCGTAGTTGAGGCAATCGCCGCCCATCTTGCCGCGCTCGAGCAGCACGGTGTCGAGACCGAGCTGGGCGGCGCCCGCCGCGACCACCAGCCCGCCCGAGCCGCCGCCGATCACGCAGATGTCGACGTCGAGACGCTTGCGCGCGACCGCCGCCGGCGCGTCGGTTCCCGCCACGCGCGCGGACTTGGCGCCGCCCGCGTCGTCGCCGGCCGCCATGCGCGCGGTGGAGTCCATCGCCACGCCGCTCACGGCGCGCCTCCGCGCCCCTCGGGCGCGGCTCCACGTCCGGTTGGCGCGCCGCCGCGTCCGCTCGGCGCATCACCGCGCGACGCCGGCGCGCCGCCGCGCGCCTTCCAGCGCGCGTAGAGCACCGGCATCAACGACAGCGCCGCCAGCGCCAGCAGCGGCAGCAGCACGTGCGGCTCGAACACCAGCTTCGGGCTCGGCGCCTCGCCGCGGTCGAACACCGCGCCGAGTCCGGCGCCGACGCTGCAGAACACCGCCGTGCCGGGGATGATGCCGAGGAAGGTCGCCAGCGCGTAGGTGCGCAGCCTCACGCCGAGGAACGCCGGCGCGATGTTGACCAGCCAGAAGGGAAACGCCGGCACCAGCCGCAGGAACAGAAGATAGTTGAACGCGTCGCGGCGGAAGCCGGCCTCGAGCTTGCCGAGGAAGCCGTCGGCGCGGCCGCGCAGCACGTCGCCGAAGGCGCCGCGCGCGGCGAGGAACACCGCCACCGCGCCCGTCGTGGCGCCGACCACCGTCAACAGCGTGCCGAAGATCCAGCCGAACAGGAAGCCGCCGACCAGGGTCGCGAGGAAGCCGAACGGCAGCGACAGCGCCGTCAGCGCCGCGTAGCCCAGCACGTAGGTCAGCATGCCGAGCACGCGGTTGTCGGCCACCCAGGCCGCGAGCGCGGCGCGATGCGTGCGCAGCGTCTCGAACGAGACGTGCTGGTGCAGACCCGACGCGAACACCGCCGCCATCGCCAGAAGCAGGACCGCGAACGGCAGCGCGCGCCGCCACCGGGATGCCCCGGTCGGCTTGGCCGCCGCGCTAACGCCTTGCTCCACCATGGGAATTCGCCGGTCGCCCCACGCAACCGGGTTTCCGGTTGGTTACAGCGTCGTTTATAGGACGCGGCGGCGCGCCGGCGCGACTCATATGGCGTCACTCCTCGGTGATCGGCCCGTGTGCGGCGGCGGCCTCCGGCGGCCCCGGTTTGGTTGACTTCCGCCGGCGCCGCCCGTATAGCCACCCGGCTTTCGGCCGCCCAGAAGGTCTCCCGTCCCCCGGCCTCGACCGCCGGACACGGGGAACGCGCAGGGCGGTCGTCGTCATTTTCCCCGGGGCCGCGCGGTCCCGACGCCGCCCGCGGGCGGCGTGCGGGTTTCGAGGAGTTCGCGCCGTGAAACGCACTTTCCAGCCCAGCAAACTGGTGCGCGCCCGCCGTCACGGCTTCCGCAGCCGGATGTCGACGGTCGGTGGCCGCAAGGTCATCGCCAACCGCCGCGCCAAGGGCCGCAAGCGCTTGTCGGCCTAAGGCCGGCCGCGCTCCCGTCGTCGATGCGTTCGACGACACCCCTCCGCCGCCCGTACCGGCCGACATGACGGCCGCCCCGCCCGCGTCCAGCGCCGCCGCGCCCTCGTCCGTCGGACGTCGCGCCGGTATCGCCCGTCTGCCGAAGCGGGCCGATTTCCTGCGCATCCAGGCCGCCGGCCGCAAATACGTCGCGGCCAGCTTCATCCTGCAGATCGCCGACCGCCCCGCGGTGGCGCCGCCGACGCCGGGCCCGCGGGTCGGATTCACCGTCACGAAACGCGTCGGCAACGCCGTGGTGCGCAACCGCGCCAAGCGGCGGCTGCGGGCGCTGGCGCGCACCGCGCTGGCGCCGGTGGCGCGCGCCGATCTCGACTACGTGCTGATCGGCCGCGCCGGCGCGGTCGAGCGCGATTTCGCCGACATGACGAAGGATCTCGCCGCGGCCCTGCGCCGGCTGCGCGCGCTGGCGCCATCGGACCCCGCGCCGGAGGCCGCGTCGTGAGCGCGGCGCTGCGGGCGCTGGTGCGCCTCTACCAGCTCACCCTGGCGTTTTTCTTCCGCGGCGCCTGCCGCTTCGAGCCCAGCTGCTCGCGCTACGCCGCCGGCGCGCTCGCCGCGCACGGCGCGTGGCGCGGCGGATGGCTGGCGGCGCGCCGCCTTTGCCGCTGTCATCCGTGGGGCGCGATGGGGTATGACCCCGTGCCGCCGCCGGACGGGCGGCTTCCCCGCGACCTCCCGCGCGCCGCGCGACCCGGCGAATTCTGACGGATATCGAGATGGAACAGCGCAACCTGATCCTCGCCATCGCGCTTTCGGTCGCGATCATCGTCGGCTGGCAGCTGGTGTTCCAGCCGTCGGCCGAGCAGCGCGCCCAGCAGCAGCGCGAGCAGCAGGCGCGCGACCAGCGCCAGCAGCAGGCGCCCGGCGTGCCCTCGCCCGCCGGAGTCCCGACGCCGCCGGGCGCGCCCGGCGCGCCGAGCGCCGGCGGGACGCCGTCGCCGGCAGCGCCGGCGATGGACCGCGCCCAGGCGTTGCGGCTGACCGACCGCGTGCGCGTGACCACGCCGCAGATCGACGGCTCGATCTCGCTGACCGGCGCGCGCATCGACGACGTCAGCCTGCGCAAGCACCGCGCCAAGGTCGATCCGGCCTCGCCGCCGGTGGTCGTGCTGGCGCCGGAGCGCGGCCCCGACACGTACTTCGTGCGCTTCGGATGGCAGGCGCCGGCCGGCGTCGCGGTCAAGGCGCCGACCCCGGACACGGTGTGGACGGCCGACCGCGCGTCGATCGGCCCGGGCGACACCGTCACGCTGAGCTGGGACAACGGCGAGGGCCTGGTGTTCCGGCAGCGGATCACGGTCGACGCCGAGTTCCTGTTCACGGTCGCGCAGTCGATCGAGAACAAGACCGCCGCGCCGGTGTCGCTGCATCCGACCGGCCTGGTGGTGCGCCACGGCGAGCCCAAGACCGAGGGCATCTACCTGCTGCACGAGGGCCCCTACGGCGCCTTCGACGGCAAGCTGCAGGAATTCTCGTGGTCCGACTTCAAGGACGGCAAGACCAAGACCGTGCCGACCACCGGCGGCTGGGTCGGGTTCACCGACAAGTACTGGATGGCGACGCTGGTGCCGGACCAGAAGATGCCGGTGAAGACCGAGATCCTGATGAACCCCGACGGCGGCGTGAAGAAGTACATCGCGTACTTCATCAGCACCTCGGCCCTGACCGTCGCGCCGGGCGCCACGCTCGAGAGCGAGTCGCGCCTCTACGCCGGCGCCAAGATCGTCAACGTCATCAACGACTACACCGACCGCTACGGCATCGCGAAGTTCGACCTGACGATCGACTGGGGCTGGTTCTGGTTCTTCACCAAGCCGCTGTTCCTCGTGCTCGACTGGCTGTTCCGCCAGATCGGCAATTTCGGCCTCGCCATCCTGGCGCTGACCGTGCTGGTGAAGCTGCTGTTCTTCCCGCTCGCCAACAAGTCCTACGAGTCGATGACGAAGATGAAGAAGCTGCAGCCCGAGATGGAGAAGCTGCGGGCGCGGCTCGGCGACGACAAGGTGAAGATGAACCAGGAGCTGATGGCGCTCTACAAGAAGGAGAAGGTCAACCCCGCCGCCGGCTGCCTGCCCGTGCTCCTGCAGATCCCCGTGTTCTTCGCGCTCTACAAGGTGCTCTACACGACGATCGAGATGCGCCACCAGCCGTTCTACGGCTGGATCAAGGACCTCGCGGCGCCCGATCCGCTGACGCTGCTGCAGGGCTTCGGGCTGTTCGCGTGGAACGTGCCGGAGCTGCTGCAGATCTTCGACATCGGCATATGGCCCATCATCATGGGCGTGACGATGTACTTCCAGCAGATGCTGAACCCGCAGCCGGCCGATCCGATGCAGGCGCGCATCTTCCAGTTCCTGCCGATCATGTTCACCTTCATGCTGGCGCCGTTCGCCGCCGGGCTGGTGATCTACTGGGCGTGGAACAACCTGCTGTCGATGGCGCAACAATACGTGATCATGCGCAAGCTCGGCGTGCCCGTGGAGTTCGGCGCCAAGGCGCCGGCGCCCGCCGGCTCGACGACGGCCAAGACCGACAAGAAGTAGGCGGCTCGCGCCGCGGTCGGCGGCGCAGACTTTTCCCTCTCCCCCGCCGCGCGGCGGAGAGGGCGAATTCCCCTCGCTTCGAAATGGCGTCCACCAGCTGTCGGCGCGCCGGCGCGACTCCGGCGTGGTAGGCTGCGGCGTCCGGTGTCTGCGGAGGATGCGTGGTGGATCTGACGTGGCTGGTCGGCGGCGCGGCGGTGGTGGCCGTCGTCATCGTCGCGTGGATGGCGTCGCGCCGCGGTCCGCGCGTGATCGACACGCCCGGCGCCGGGGCCGGGGCGTCGTCGGATGACGCGGCGCCGGCGGGCGCGGCCGGGACCTGGTCCTACGTCGGCGACGTGCTGGCCGAGCGCGGTGCCGACGGCTTCCTCGAGGCCGGCGGCGACGCGATCGAGAAGGCCGTGTTCGACGAGTTCGGCGATCTCAGCGAGCAGCCCGGCGCGTCCACGATGATCGCGGACGCGGCCGAGGTGGCGATACCCGCGATCCTCGCCGACGGCCGCGCGACGGTCGACCTGCCGGCGCTGCCGACCCCGGTCGGGCCGCGGTCGTTCCGGCGCGAGTTCGATCTGCCGTGGCTCGAGCGGTCCGTCATCGACATCGGCTGCATCGATACGCGCGAGTTCCTGGAGTGGCGGGGCGCCGACCGCCGGGTGGTCGCGATCGGCGCGTGGCTCGACTGGCGGATCCGCGAGGAGACCGGCCAATGGACGGCCGGTCGGACGGATCTGGTTCTGTCCCTCGCCGGCGCGGCGCGGACGGCGGTGGCGCAGGTCGATTCGGGCGCCGCCGCGCGCGTCGAGTTCACCGGGCTGGTCGCCGATCCCGACAAACCCGCGTTCGATCTCGCGTGCGACATAGATTCCGTGACGGTGGACGCCGCGGTGCGCGCGCTCGACGCGCCGGTCCGCGGCGGCGAGCGGTAGACGAAGCGGCGGTCGGGGGAGGAGGGCGCGATGGACACGGTCTGGCTCATTGCCGGCGCGGGCGCGCTGCTGGCGTTCGTGGCGCTCGCGGTGGTGTTCCGCCAGCGGCCGCGGGTGATCGACACGCCCGACGCGGGCGGATACGCGGCATCGCCCGCCGCGGCGCGCGACGAGGGCCCGGCGAAGGACGACGACCCGCCGATCACGGCGGGCGACATCCTCAAGCGCCAGGGTGCCGACAAGTTCCTCGAGGCGTTCGCCGACTGGGTCGAGCAGACGGCGGCGGAGCAGTTCGACATGGTCATCGAGGACATGGCGGCGATGACGCGCCTCGCCGACGCCGCGCGCGCGGCGTTGCCGAAGCTGCTCGCCGAGGGCCGCGCCGTGATCGAGCTGCCGTACCTGCTGGCCGACGCGTCGGGTCCGAAGCACTTCCGCCACGAGTTCGATCTCGCCGACATGGAGGAGGGCGTCGTGAGCAACGCCTTCGTCGACGTGCCCGAACTCCTGCGATGGCGCGGGTCGGAGCGCGGGCTGGTGGCGCTCGGCGCGTGGCTCCAGGCCGAGGTCGAGAAGGAGATCCGGGGCGACCTCGACTCCGACGAGACGGCCGTGCTGCGCGTGGTCGCGGCGGCGCGCGCGGCGTGGGCCGACTACCAGCGGGCCGGCCGCGCGCGGATCGAACTGGCCGGTCTCCCCGTCGCCGGCGCGGATCCGGTCGATTTCCGCCGCGACATCGACCGCGCGACGATGGCCGAGGCCGAGCGGCTGCTCGCGGAGCGCGAAGCCGACGCCGAGGACTGACCGCGCGCGCGGCGGTAGGCGGCGTCTCGTCCCTTCTCCCCTGAAGACGCAGGGCTTTCGCATATGGAGCAGCGACGCCGCACGTCGCCTCCGAGCCATATGCGATAGCCCTGCCCGAGGACCAGGGAGAAGGGAGGAGAACGCGGACTGTGCGATGTCCCCGCACGCTCGCCGGGATCGGGCGTGAACACATGTCGTCGAGAACGGCGTGATCGTGGCGGGCGATCCGGGAGCCGCCCCGCGATCCGCCGCGCCGGACCTCGTCGCGAGGGCGGCGATGCCCTATGCTGCGCACCATGACCGCCGCGCCCGCCCGCCTCCCATCGTGCTGAGCCTGTCCGAGATCGCGCGCGGCGTGGGCGGCGCGCTGCGGCTGATGCGCAACGACGCCGGCGGGCTGCACGGGCTCGACCGCTCGGCCGAGGGCTTCCGGCGCTCGTTCGGCGCCGCGGTCCTGCTGGCGCCGCTCTACGTCCTGCACCGGATGACGAGCTACGCCGAGTACCAGACGGTCGCGCCGCTCGAGCTGATCGTGGTGGTCGAGGCGCTGTTCTACGTCATCGGCTGGACGATGTTCCCGGTCGCCCTGCTCGAGGTGGTGCGCCGGATCGACCGTTCGCGCCACTATTTCGGCGCGGTCGTGGCGGTGAACTGGGCGACCGTGCCCATCTTCACGCTGTACGTGTTCGTCGGCTCGGCGACGCGGCTTGCGGGGACGACGGCGCTCGACGCGGCGATCGGCGTGACCCTGGCGCTGCTCGCCGGCACGTGGCTGGCGCGCATCCTGCGCCACGCGCTGGACACGACCTGGCTGGTCGCGATCGCGTTGGCGGTGATGGAATTCTTCCTCAGCGCGACCGCCAGCCTCATCCTCTTCGGCACGCTCGGGCTGAGACCGGCGACGGCCTGAGCGCGATCCCTCACGAATCGTCGTCGGCCGCCGCGCCGTCCTGCGCGCCGTCGTAGCGCACCTCCATCAGATAGAGCCCGTCCGGCGGCGCCGTCGGGCCGCCGCGGGCGCGGTCGCGCGCCGCCAGCACGGCCGAGACGTCGTCGGGCGACCAGCGGCCCTCACCGACCAGCTTCAACGTGCCGACCATGATCCGCACCTGGTTGTGCAGGAACGAGCGCGAGGCCACGTCGATGGCGATCTCCTCGCCGTCGCGCGCGACGTCGAGCCGGTCCAGCGTCTTGACCGGCGACTTCGCCTGGCACTGGGTCGAGCGGAAGCTGGTGAAGTCGCGCGTGCCGACCAGCCGCGCGGCGGCGTCGCGCATCGCCGCGAGGTCGAGCGGCGCGCCGACCAGCCAGGCGCGGCCGGCATCGAGCGCCAGACGGCCGCGGCGGGCGACGATGCGGTAGCGGTAGCGGCGGCCGGTGGCCGAGAAGCGGGCGTGGAACGACGCGTCGACGACCTCCGCCGACAGCACGCTGACGGGATGCGGCCGCAGGTGGAAGTTCACCGCGTCGCGCACCGTGTCCGGCGCCGTCGGCCGGGCGATATCGACATGGACGACCTGGCCGCGGGCATGGACGCCGGAATCGGTGCGGCCCGCCGCGTAGGTCGCGGCCACCTCGCCGCAGAAGGCAGTGATCGCGGTCTCGAGCGTCGATTGCACCGACGGGCCGGTGGTCTGCCGCTGCCAGCCGACGAACGGCGCGCCGTCGTATTCGAGCGTGAGCTTGAAGCGGGTCATGGCGCGGGGCGCGCGGCCGCGAGGACGCCCCGCATCCGACCTCCGGGCACCGTCGCCCCCGCAGCCGGGGGAGAAGGGGAAAATTCGGAAGTCGCGCTCCTCTTCCATTCTCCCCCGTCCGCAGCGGAGAAGGTGCCCGGCAGGGGCGGATGAGGGGTCAGGCTTCCCCGACGCGCGCGCATCGTCGCAAGGCCGCGCTAGGTCGTCGACGCGGCGTCGACGGCCGGCGGCGGCAGGACCATGCCGGCCAGCGGGAAGCCGCGGGCGAAGGCGGCGCCGTCGGTCGGGCCCTTGCCGGGGCGTTGCAGCCGCTTGAGCCGCAACCCGCCGACGCCGGTCGTCACGACGGGCACGCCGTCGCGCGCCAGCGCCACCGTGCCGGGCTTGCCGCCGGCCAGCGCCAGTTCGACGCCCAGCGCCTTGACGCGCTCGACGCCGCCGCCGGGCAGCGGCACGTCGAACCACGCGCCGGGCCACGGATCGAAGGCGCGCACCTGGCGCTCGAGCTCGGCGGCGGGCTTGCGCCAGTCCAGCGCGCCCTCGCCGCGCTCCAGCTTGCGCGCGTAGGTCGCGCCCTCGGCCGGCTGCGGCACGGCGGCCAGCGTGCCGGCGACCAGCCCGTCGAGCGTCGAGACGATCAGCCGCGCGCCCAGCGCCGCGAGCTGGTCGTGCAGCGAGCTGGCGGTGGCGTCGGCGCGGATCGGCACGGTCTCGGCCAGCAGCATGGCGCCGGTGTCCAGCCCCTCGTCCATGCGGATGATGGTGACGCCGGTCTGGTCGTCGCCGGCCAGCAGCGCGCGGTGGATCGGCGCGGCGCCGCGCCAGCGCGGCAGCAGCGAGCCGTGGATGTTGAAGCAGCCCAGCACGGGCGCGTCGAGGAACGCCTTGGGCAGGATGTGGCCGTAGGACACGACCACGGCGGCGTCGAGGTCGAGCGCCTTGAACGCGGCGGCGGCCTCGTCGGTGCGCAGGGTGCGGGGCGTGCGCACCTCCAGCGACAGCGTCTCCGCCAGCTCGTGGACCGGCGATTTGCGCTCGCGCTGGCCGCGGCCGGCCGGCTTGGGCGCGCGGGTGTACACGGCGGCGATCTCGTGGCCGGCCTCGACCAGCGCGCGCAACGCCGGGGTGGCGAATTCGGAGGTGCCCAGGAAGGCCAGTCTCATGCGCGCCTTATAGGCGCGGCGCGGCGGCGGCGGCAATCGGCGATGGCGCGGCGACGGTGCTCAGAATGCCGCGCCGGAGGCGCTCAGAATGTCGCGCCGGAGGCGCTCAGGACGTCGCGCCGAGGGCGCTCAGGACGTCGCGCCGAAGGCGCTCACGACATCGCGGCGCTGGCGTCCGCTTTGGCCTTCTTCTTGTCGGCGCCGTCGCGCTCGGCGTCCTTCCGGGCCTTCACCAGCTTGCGCAGGATGATGCCGCGCTTCAGGGCCGAGATCTTGTCGATGAACAGGATGCCGTCGAGATGGTCCATCTCGTGCTGCACGCAGGTCGCCAGCAGCCCGTCGCAGGCCATGTCGCGCTGGACGCCGTCGCGGTCGAGATGGCGCACGGTGACGCGGGCCGGCCGCGAGACGTCGGCGTAGTGCTCCGGCACCGACAGGCAGCCCTCGTTGTAGGTGGCGTCCTCGTCCGACACCTCGACGATCTCGGGGTTGATCAGGAACAGCGGTCCGGTGCTGACGCCCTCGCGCTCGATCTCCATCACCACGATGCGCTTGTGGACGTTCACCTGCGGCGCCGCCAGGCCGATGCCCGGCGCCGCCCGCATCGTCTCCAGCATGTCGTCCAGCAGCCGGCGCACGCCATCGTCCACCACCTTCACGGGCGTGGATTTCTTCTTCAGGCGCGGGTCGGGGGCGACGAGGATCGGGAGCAGGGCCATTCGGGGGTCCGGGACGATGGTCCGGCGTAGGTATGGTCGGCCGGGTCCGCCGTCAAGCGGCGGGGGGCCTCATGGGCCCTCTGCCCCGCTGCGCGGCGGAGAGGGAGGATGAGCGGCGGCGGCGTACGAACGGCTCGACTCTCAGCGGCGCGTCACCATCGTGCCGATTCCGGCCTCGGTGAAGATCTCCAGCAGCAGGGCGTGGGGCACGCGGCCGTCCATGATCACGGCGGCCTCGACGCCGGCGTTGACCGCGTCGATGCAGTTCTCGACCTTCGGGATCATGCCGCCGTTGATGGTGCCGTCGGCGATCAGGGCGCGGGCCTGCTGAACCGTCATCTCGCGGATCAGGTTCTTGTCCTTGTCGAGCACGCCCGGGACGTCGGTCAGGAAGTACAGCCGCTTGGCCTTCATCGCGCCGGCGATGGCGCCGGCCGAGGTGTCGGCGTTGATGTTGTAGGTCAGCTCGTCGTCGACGCCGAAGCCGATCGGCGCCACCACCGGGATGACGCCGGCCTTGGCGAGCTGCTCCAGCACCATGACGTTGATCTTGGCCGGCTCGCCGACCTGCTGCAGGTCGACCTTCAGCAGCTCGCCGGTGCGCGGGTCGCGCATCTCCGACACCTTGCGCGCCAGGATCAGGTTGCCGTCCTTGCCGCAGATGCCGACGGCGGTGCCGCCGCACTCGTTGATGTCGGCCACGATCGCCTTGTTGATGCTGCCGGCCAGCACCATCTCGACGATCTCCATGGTGGCGGCGTCGGTCACCCGCAGGCCGTTGACGAACTGGCTCTTGATGCCGACGCGCTCCAGCATGCGGTTGATCTGCGGGCCGCCGCCATGGACCACGATCGGCTCCATGCCGACCTGCTTCATCAGCACGATGTCGCGCGCGAACAGGTCGCCCAGCTTGGGGTCGGTCATGGCGTGGCCGCCGTACTTGACGACGTAGGTCGCGCCGGTGTTGCGGCGCATGTACGGCAGCGCCTGCGAGATCGTCTCCGCCATGCGGATCAGGCGCCGCTGTTCCTTGGACTCCGCCACCGGTTCCGCCATCGCCGCCTCGCCGCGCCTTGAAAAAAACCCTCCCCCGGTGGGCGGGAGAGGGCGAACCCGGCGGACCATATCGAAACCGCCCCCGCGCGCCAATAGCGGGAATTCCCCGCGGGGTGCCGGATGGCGCGGGCCGCGCGGCGGCGGCATTGTCCGACCCATGCCCGGAACGCCAGACATCGCCGACCGCGTCGCCGCCCTGGATTGGGAGGCGCTCGGCGCGGCGCTCGACGCCGACGGCTTCGCCATCGCGCCTTTCGTTTTGACGCATACAGAATGCACGGATCTGGCGGCGTTGTACGAACGTCCCACGGGCTTCCGCTCCCGCGTGGTCATGCAGCGCCACGGCTTCGGGCGGGGCGAGTATCGCTATTTCGACAACGCGCCGCCCGAGGCGGTCGCGGCGGTCCGCGCGGCGGCCTATCCGCCCTTGGCCGCGGTCGCCAATCGCTGGCGCGAACGGCTGGGCCAGCCCGCCGACTTCCCCGCGACGCTGGCGCCGTGGCTGGCGCGCTGCCACGCCGCCGGGCAGACGCGGCCGACGCCGCTGCTGCTCAAATACGAGGCCGGCGACTGGAACGCCCTGCATCGCGACCTCTACGGCGAGATGGTGTTCCCGATCCAGCTCACGGTGCTGCTGAGCGATCCCGCCGTCGATTTCACCGGCGGCGAGTTCCTGCTGATGGAGCAGCGGCCGCGCATGCAGTCGCGCGGCTCCGTCGCGCGGCTGGGGCAAGGTGACGCCGTGCTGTTCGCCGTCAACGAGCGGCCGGTGAAGGGCGCGCGCGGCTGGTACCGCACGGCGATGCGCCACGGCGTCAGCGTCGTGACGTCGGGTCGGCGGTTCACGCTGGGCGTGATCTTCCACGACACGGCGTGAAGCCGCGTGACGGAGTCGGTTTGATTCGGGCGGCGCTTACGCCTTGAAGCGCGCGCCGAAGCGCCGCCGCATCGCCTCCCGGTCCCAGTGCTCCACGATCCTGTGGGCGGTGATCGAGACGGCCTTCATCACCACGTCGCTGTCGGGCGGATCGAGTTCCAGTTTGAGGACGATCGCCCAGTCGGGAAACGCGCCGCCGAGGAATTCCCGCAGCATCTCGAACAGCGCCGGTGTCGCGAAGTCGAGCTTGAAGACGCAGACGATCTGCTCGCGCGAGCCATAGTCCTCCTCGACGACCCAGTACTCCCCGTCGCCGAATGCGTCGTCCCGGCCGAGCGGCGCCAGGTGCTCGCGGACGGCGTCGTAGACCCGCCGCCACTCCATCGACTCCGATCCCTCGGCGCGCGGCGGCTTCGCGACCCATGCGTCGTCGCGTCCGTCCCAGCCGCCCCAGTGGACACCGATGGGTTGGAGGTCGCGCATTGCGAGGACCGCCCATGCCCATCCGCCGGGCGTATCGGCGACGTGCCGGCGGAGGATCGGGCCGCACGATCGAAAGACGGTCACCGCGTCGTCGATCCACATCGCGGCGGGGATATCGACGACGACCGTGTAGGGCAGATCGCCCTTCGCGGGAGTCGTCCTGAGGAGGTCGATGCCGGCACCCTCGACGTGTCGCCGCAGGAGGTTCTCAATTGTCGACGAGTCTGTGGAGTCGTCGCTCATTGCGGTGCCCTCTCACCCCTTCAGGGCCGCAAGGTTGCATCTTTCATGGCATCAACGGCAGTCGAATCTGCCGGTTTGCAGGCCTGACCCCGTCATGACAGGCCTGACCCCGTCATGATTGATTTGCGCTTCAGCGTGACGCTCGCTCGCGCGCGAGAACTCTCGATATCGTCAGCCTCAGGGCTTCACCGGATTTTCCTGTCTCAACTTCGGGATGATAGAGAAGGCGGACCAGCAAGGGATAGAACTCAATAACGTTGATTGTATGGTCCCAGTAATCGGCAACGACGCCCTCCATTCTGGGCCAGATCGCGGCGCCCAGGGCGAACGCTATGTAGCTTTTAAAACGACTGACTGATCTGTCCGCTCCATAGCATCCAGGACTTCGCGGCGCGTAGCCATAGGGCGAGTTTTGAACGCCGTAGTGAGGATACAAGCCAGTTGTCGTCCAATCTCTTCGCCATACGTAGGCTATATCGATCTGACCATCGCTTTTTGCAAAAAAGGCGGAGTGGACACGGTCCCAATCCTCGATCACGGCCTTGTCAGGGCGGTTGTACAGCGGACGAGAAGCTTCGATACGTTGCCGGTCACGCTCGTGGAATTTTCCCTCCGACGAGAGAAATCCGAGAGAATATTTTGAAGGGTCGGGTACCTTGCTCCTGATAAGCGCCGCAAACCCTTCATCCGTTGTATCCGTATTGAACAGGAAGTTCGCGTCGGCGGCGCTAGTCACAAAAACAAGGCGCGTGTTCGAATATCGGAAGTACGATCGAAGCAACTCCTCCAATGCAATTGTAAAACACGTCCGTTCCATGGATGATGCGCGTTTGTCGTGGATCGTGAACCAGCGTATCTCGCCCTGAAAACGGACCACGGGCACTTTGGCGAACGAGGCGGAAGCCACCTCGCTGGAAATCCGCTTGGGAAACTCGTCTGGTACAAATGGATCGAGGTTCTGCGCCTTCCCGCCCGGTGCGGCGCACGCGAGAGCCAGCGCAAGCCATATTTGACGGTGTGCCATAGGAATCCTCCGCGGCGAACTAGCGCGTCCAATCGTCGATTTGGCGCGTGACGCGACGACCGAGGCTAGGCATATGGAGCGGTCATTGTTATCGCCTTGGCGCATTTGCCCCTCGCATCGCCGGTTGACGAAACTCGGCCGCGTCATGGCCCGGTCAGGCGGCCGTCGCGCCCATCGTTCCGATCAAGCATACAGGCGTCCCCGCGAGGTTGCGACGACAGCCGAGAGTCTTGACCGGCCGTACCGAGGCGCCGCCCCTACCCGATCCCGCTCGCGGCGGAGTCGGGGGGCCGGTATAGTGCGGCGCGCCCCCGAAACCACCGCCACGGACCCGCCCGGAATGACCGCATCAGCCTCCATCGACGTGCTCGGCATCGGCAACGCCATCGTCGACGTGCTCGCCCGCACCGACGACGAGTTCCTGTCCCTCAACCGGCTGGCCAAGGGCGGCATGGCGCTGATCGACGCCGAGCGGGCCGAGGCGCTGTACCGGGCGATGCAGGGCGGCGTCGAGGTGTCCGGCGGCTCCTGCGCCAACACCATGGTCGGCGTGGCGTCGCTGGGCGGCAAGGCGGCCTATATCGGCAAGGTGCGCGACGACGGGCTGGGCTGGACCTTCCGCCACGACATCCGCTCAGCCGGCGTCGCGTTCGACACGGCGGCGGCGACCGACGGGCCGCCGACCGCGCGCTGCCTGATCTTCGTGACGCCCGACGCGCAGCGCACGATGAACACCTATCTCGGCGCCTGCGTGACGCTGGGGCCGGCCGATGTCGACGCCAAGCTCGTGGCCTCGGCGGCGGTCACCTACATCGAGGGCTATCTGTGGGACGCGCCCGACGCCAAGGCGGCCGTGCGCAAGGCGATGGACGCCGCCCGCGCCGCCGGCCGCAAGGTGTCGCTGACCCTGAGCGACTCGTTCTGCGTCGACCGCTGGCGCGACGAGTTCCGCGCGCTGCTGCGCGAGAAGGTCGACGTGCTGTTCGCCAACGAGAGCGAGATTCTCTCGCTCTACCAGGCGAAGACCTTCGACGAGGCGCTGCAGGGCGTGCGCCACGACGGCAAGACGGCGGCGCTGACGCGCAGCGCCAAGGGCTCGGTGGTCGTGTCCGGCGACGAGGTCCACGTGGTCGACGCCGCCAAGGTGTCGAAGGTGGTCGACACCACCGGCGCGGGCGACCTCTACGCGGCGGGGTTCCTCTACGGCTTCACGCGCGGTCTGAAGCTGGCGGAATGCGCCCGCATCGGCGGCGCGGCGGCGGGCGAGGTGATCTCGCATTTCGGCGCCCGGCCGGAGACGCCGCTGAAGACGCTGCTCTGAGCCGCCGCCGCGGGCCGGGAGCCGGGGCGTGAACGCCACGATGCGACGCTGGCGCGACGCCGCCGAGGTCTACCGCGACCGCAAGCAGCTCACGATCCTGCTGCAGGGTTTCGCCAGCGGCATGCCGCTGCTGCTGACCCTGTCGTCGCTGAGCTACTGGCTCAGCAAGGTCGGCGTCGACCTCAAGACCATCGGTCTGTTCGCGCTGGTCGGCGCGCCGTACACGTTCAAATTCGTGTGGGCGCCGCTGGTCGACCAGCTCGCGATCCCCGTCCTCGACCGGCTGCTGGGCCGCCGGCGCTCGTGGATGCTGGTGTCGCAGGTCGCGCTGGTCGCGTGCATCACCGGGCTGGGCTGGAGCGATCCCACCGTCGATCCGTGGTGGACGGCGCTGTTCGCGGTGCTGATCGCGTTCTTCTCCGCGACCCAGGACATCGCCATCGACGCCTACCGCATCGAGGCGCTGGCCGAGCACGAGCAGGGCGCCGGCTCGGCCACGACCCAGCTCGGCTACCGCGTGGCGCTGTGGACGGTCGACGCGCTGGTGCTGCTGCTGCCGGCGTTCATGTCGTGGCCGGCGGTGTTCACGATCCTCGCCGCGCTGATGGCCTCGACGCTGGTCATCACGCTGATGTCGCCGGAGCCGAAGGTCGCGCGGCGGCCGTTCACGACGGCGGCGGACTGGGCGCTGGGCGCCGTGGTGGCGCCGTTCGCCGAGTTCATCCGCTACCGCGGCTGGCTGCTCGTGCTGCTGTTCGCCATGTTCTACAAATTCGGCGACGCCATCGGCGGCACCATGACGCGGCCGTTCCTGGTCGCGCTGGGCTTCTCCGGGCCGGAGATCTTCGGCGTCACCAAGAGCTTCGGCGTCGCCGGCACGCTGCTGGGCGGCATCGTCGGCGGCGTCGTGGTGGCGCGCTACGGCCTGTTCAAGGCGCTGCTGATCGGCGGCGCGCTGCAGGCCGTCACCAACCTGCTCTTCGCGTGGCAGGCGGTGGCCGGCCACGACGTCGTGGTGCTGACCGTCGCCATCACGATCGACAATTTCACCGGCTCGATGGGCGCGATCGCGCTGGTCGCCTACCTGTCGAGCCTGTGCACCTCGGGGATGGCGGGCACGCAGTACGCGCTGTTCACCTCGCTGACGGCGCTGGGACGCACCGTGATGTCGTCGGGCAGCGGCTATCTGGCGGAGAGCGTGAGCTGGCCGGCGTTCTGGGCGCTCACGACATTGCTGGCGGTCCCCGGCCTGGCGCTGGTCGCCGGCCTGTGGTGGCTGCATCGGGCGCGGCCGGCGCCTTCTTCTCCCTCTCCGCCCACGTAGTGGGGGGAGAGGGAAGGGGCCCATGCGAAGCATGGGAAGGGTGAGGTGGGTGGCGGTGGCGTCATCGACGCTCGATATGAACGCTCGTCGCATCTCCATCGACAACGCGCCCGATACCACGACCACCTCACCCTCCCCACCGCTACGCGGCGGGTCCCCTCCCTCTCCCCCGCTGCGCGGCGGAGAGGGAATACGGCGGCGCCCACGACGGCCCGCGACGACGGGTCGCTGATCGTGGCTTGGCAGGGGCCGCGGCGGGGGCCCATGTTGATGGCATGAGTCTGCGCCGTCTCGAGACCATGCTGCGGCCGCGGTCGGTGGCGCTGATCGGCGCCAGCGCGCGGCCCGGGTCGGTCGGCGAGCTGCTGCTGCGGCGCCTCACGTCGGGCGCGTTCAAGGGCGCGGTGTGGCCGGTCAATCCCAAGGGCCGCGTCGACGCCGCGCGGCCGGCGTTCCGCGCGCCGAAGGACCTGCCGGAGATTCCCGATCTCGCGCTGATCGCCGCGCCTGCGGCGGCCGTGCCCGGCGCGGTGCGCGATCTGGCGAAACGCGGCTGCCGCGCCGCCGTGGTGTTCGCGGCCGATCTCGGCGGCGGCGATCAGCGCCGCCACGGCAAGGCCGTCGAGCTGGCGACGCGCTACGCGCGGCGCGCCGGGATGAGCCTGCTGGGGCCGGCCTCGGCCGGGCTGCAATCGCCGGCGATCGGGCTCGACGCCAGCCTGCTGGCCACGGCCGCGCCCGACGGCGATCTGGCCTTCGTGACGCAATCGGCGGCGGTCGCGTCGGCGGCGCTGGACTGGGCGGCGACCCGGCGCATCGGCTTCAGCCACGTCGTCACCCTGGGCGAGGCGGTCGATGTCGATTTCGGCTTGATGCTCGACTGGCTGGCGCTGGACGAGCGCACGCGCGCCATCCTCGTGCACATCGAATCGGTGCGCGACTCCCGGCGTTTCCTGTCGGCGGCGCGCGCCGCGGCCCGGTCCAAGCCGGTGATCGCGCTCAAGACCGGCCGCACGCCGGCCTCGGCGCGCGCCGTCCACGCGCCGGGCGGCGCGGTCGGCGCCGACGAGGTCTACGAGGCGGCGTTCCGCCGCGCCGGCATGCTGCGGGTCGGCGATCTCGACGAGTTGTTCGAGGCGACGACCACGTTGGCCGCCAAGCGGCATCCCTCCGGCGACCGGCTGGCGATCCTCGCCAATGGCGGCGGTCTGGGCGTGCTCGCGGCCGACGCGCTGCACGAGCTGGGCGGGCGCCTCGTCGCCGCGGCGGGCGGCGGGCCGAACGACATCGGCAGCGACGCGCCGCCGGAGCGTTACACGGCGGCCACCTCAGCGGCGCTCGACGATCCGATGGTCGACGCGCTGCTGGTGACGCAGGCGCCGTCGGCCTTCGTCGATTCCCGCGCCGCCGCCGACGCGGTGATCGCCGCGGCGGCGGCCTCGGGCACGCGCAAGCCGGTGCTGGCGAGCTGGGTCGGCGGCGAGACGCAGCGCGGCGCGCGCGAGGCGTTCACGGCGGCGGGGCTTCCGGTCTACGACACGCCGCGCCAGGCGGTGCGCGGCTTCATGCATCTCGTGCAGTTCCGGCGCAACCGCGAGATCCTGATGGAGACGCCGGCCTCGCAGCCGGAGGCGTTCGCCATCGACATCGCCGCCGCCAGGGCGGTGATCGACGCCGCGCGCCGGGCGGGGCGGATCGAGCTGTCATCCGTCGAATCGCTGGCGCTGCTGCGCGCCGCGTCGATCACGACGGCGCCGACGTTCCGGCCGGTCGAGGTCGACGCCTACGATCTGGTGGTGGCGCTGCGCGACGATCCGGTGTTCGGGCCGGTGGTGGTGTTCGGTCGCGGCGGTCTGGTCGGACGGCGTCTCGACGACCGGGCGCTGGCGCTGCCGCCGCTCAACATGCACCTCGCGCGCGAGGCGATGGCGCGCACCCGCGTCTGGCGCCTGCTGCAGGGCGATTCCGAGCGCGCGCCGGTGGCGCTCGACGCGCTGGCGCTGACCTTGATCAAGGTGGCGCAGATCGCCGTCGAGCTGCCCGACGTCGCGACCCTGCGGATCGATCCGCTGCGGGTCGACGGCGCCGGGGTGATCGCGATGGAGGCGCGGGTGTGGCTGACGCCGGCGCCGCGGGCGGCGCCGCGGCTGGCGATCCGGCCCTATCCGAAGGAGCTGGAGCGGCGGGAGACGCTGCGCGACGGCACGTCGTTCGCCTTGCGCCCGCTGCGGCCGGAGGACGAGCCGGAGGTCATCCGCATGATCGGGCGGATGGACCGCGAGGACGTACGCCTGCGCTTCTTCGCGCCGATGGCGCGGCTGTCGCACGACATGGCGGCGCGCCTGACGCAGCTCGACTACGACCGCCAGATGGCGCTGGTCGCGATCGGTGTCGAGCCCGACGGCGCGTCGCATGGCTGGGGCGTGGTGCGGCTGGCCGCCGATCCCGACAACGAGTCGGCGGAGTTCGCCGTCACCGTGCGCACCGATCTGAAGGGCCGCGGTCTGGGCACGCTGCTGATGGAGCGGATCATCGCCTACGCCCGCGCGAGCGGCCTCAAGACGTTGACCGGCATGGTGCTGGCCGAGAACGAGCCGATGCTGACCTTGTGCCGCCGCCTCGGCTTCCGCGCCGCCCGCGACCGCGAGGACCCCGGCGTCGTACGCGTCGAGCTGCCGTTGTGACCGTCCGCGCGGCGCGGCCGCGCGTCGCGGTGCGCATCGAGCCGCCGTTGTGACCATCCGCGCGCCGCCGTGCGCGTCGAGCGCGCAGGGCTGAAGCTGTAGACGCTGGCGTTGGATAGGCGTCCATTCCGACATTCCGACCCCCACTGTCATCCCGAGCGCAGCGAGGGATCAAGGCGCCGTCCCTGAATCCCTCGCCGCGCTCGGGATGACGGCGGAGCATCTCCCCGTCGGGATGTGCTCCGGCCGCGCCGCGCCCATGATGCGTGGCCGCCGCCGGCGCGCTACAACGGCGGCATGGGTGTGTTCGATCGCGTCGGCGCGGTGGCGCGCGGCATCGGCGGGCTGCGCGGCTGGCGCCGCTGGGCGCTGGCGCTGGCGCTGGGCACCGGCGCCGGCTTCTCGATGCCGCCATGGCATGTCTTCCCGCTGATGCCGGTGGGCCTCGTCGGCCTGCTGTGGCTGCTGACCGGCGCCGCCGCGTCCGGCGCGGCGCGGCCGGGCCGCCGCGGCATGCTCGACGGAACGCTGTGGGGCACGGGCTACTTCACCGTCGGCAGCCTGTGGATCCTCGAGGCGTTCCAGGTGCCGCCGGCGGATTTCGCCGCCTTCGGTCCGCCGATCGTCGGCGGCCTGGCGGTGCTGCTGGCCTTGTTCGTCGGCTTCGCGGGATCGAGCTGGGCATGGCTCGTGGCGCGCCGGCCTGCGATCGGCGCGGGCTGGCGCGGCCCGGTGGCGTTCGGCGCGGCGTCCGCGGGCTTCGAATGGCTGCGCGGCCACGTCTTCACCGGCTATCCGTGGAATCCCGCGTCCCACGTCTGGATGTTCGCCGACGCGCTGGCGCAGCCGGCGGCGTGGGTCGGCAGCTACGGGCTGAGCGCGCTCACCGTGGCGCTGCTCGGCCTGCCGGCGGCGCTGACCGCGGTGCCGCGGATCGGCCTCGGACTGGCGGCGCTGGCGCTGGCGGCGCCGTTCGCGGCCGGCGCGCTTCGGCTGGCGCCGTCGACACCGGCCTCGCCGACGGTGTCGCTGCGGCTGGTGCAGCCCAACGTGCCGCAGGGGGAGAAGTGGCGCCGCGAGCTGCGCGACCGGCATTTCGAGCAGCTGATGCGCCTGAGCACGCTGGAGCGTCCGGCCGCGACCAAGGTGGTGATCTGGCCGGAGACCGCGACGCCGTTCGTGTTCGCGGAATCGCCGGACTACCGGCGGATGGCGGCCCGGATCGTGCCGCCCGGCGGCTATCTGCTGCTGGGCGCGCCCCGCGGCGCGATGACCCCGGCCGAGACCGCCGTCGCGCCGCCGGGCGGCCAGCGGCCGATCTGGAACAGCCTGCACGCGGTCGACGGCGGCGGCGCGATCCTCGCCACCTACGATAAAATCCACCTCGTCCCGCTGGGCGAGTACCTGCCGTTGCGCCGCTGGTTCCCGATTCTCGCGGACACGATCGGCCGGGGCTCGTTCGAGGCCGGCGCCGAGCGCCGCACGATCCGCCTGCCGGGTCTACCGGCGATGGCGGTGGTCATCTGCTACGAGGTGATCTTCCCCGGCGCTGTGGTCGACGGCGCCGACCGGCCCGGCTGGATCCTCAACGTCACCAACGACTCCTGGTTCGGTGAATCCAGCGGCCCCCATCAGCATCTCGTCAGCGCCCGCATGCGATCCATAGAGGAGGGGCTGCCGCAGATCCGGGTGGCCAACACCGGAATCTCCGCCGCGATCGACCCGTACGGGCGCATCGAGGCGCGGCTGGGCATGAACAAGACCGGCGTGATCGACCATGAGTTGCCGGCCGCCCTGCCGCCGACGTTCTACGCGCGATGGAGCGATTGGACGTTTCTCGCGTTGCTGGTGGGCATGCTCGGGATTGCCGGGTGGGGCGCCGGGCCGCGTCGGCGATAAGAATTTTCGTTCGGAGTGCAACCTTCAGGCGTTCAATTTTGCGAGAATCAACCTCGAATATCAACAAATGTATTTTCATTAATAACATTTAACGGCATTATAACGAAACAGGTCGGTTCCCATAACGACCGCTGGCGTATGGATTGGGAAGTCTGTCTTGGGACGTCCGGTGGTATCGGGCCCGGGCAGGGCCATCCGGCCGGGACGATGTCGCAGCGGCTAGACGCGTTGTGGGGCGCGTCGGACGATCATCTGGGAGTTCGAGTCATGGCAGGTCATCCCGTGGACGTCCATGTCGGGTTGCGTGTCCGGCAGCGGCGCACGCTCTTGGGCATGAGTCAGGAGAAACTCGGCGAATCGGTCGGCCTCACGTTCCAGCAGATCCAGAAGTACGAGCGCGGCGCCAACCGCATCGGTTCCAGCCGCTTGTACGAGTTCAGCAAGGTCCTGGACGTGCCGGTCTCGTACTTTTTCGAGGACATGCCGGTCAACGTGCTGGTCGGCGCCCGCAAGGGCCGCGGCCGCAAGGGCGGTTTCTCGGAGGACGCCGCCTCGTTCAACGAGGAGAAGGACCCGCTGGCCAAGCGCGAGACGCTCGAGCTGGTGCGCGGCTACTACAAGATCGACGACGCCAAGGTCCGCAAGCGCATCTTCGAGATGGTCAAGGCGGTCGGTTCGGCCTCCCGCGCCGTCAAGCTCGCCTCGGCGGCCAAGCGCAAGTAGACCCCCGCGGTTCGCCAGCCTACCTCAGTCCGGCTTTACGGTCGGCGCGCGACGGCGCTAAACCGGTTCCCGTCATCCGAGGGGAGCCGCCGGAAATGGACGCCGAGACCGCCCGACTACCGCCCGAACAGGACGGCCCCGCCGCCTGGTACGGCCCCGAGGTGCTGCGCCGCGACGACTGGCTGGTCCGCCTGTCGCCGGCGGAGGTCGCCGAGATCGAGGCGGCGACCGACGCCTTCGTGGCCCGCGGCACAGATATCGCGGACATGACCGCGGCCGCGTTTCCGCTGCCGACCGTCACCGCCCGCCTGGCGCGCGCCAAGGACGAGTTGCTGCGCGGCCGGGGGTTCACCGTGCTGCGCGGCCTGCCGGTCGACCGGTGGACCATCCGCCAGTCCGCGACCGCCTATTTCGGGCTCGGCGTGCATATCGGCTCGGCCCGTTCGCAAAACGCCAAGGGGCACGTGCTGGGCCACGTCAAGGACATGGGCCTCAGCAGCGGCGATCCCAACGTCCGCATCTACCAGACCAACGAGCGGCAGACCTACCACACCGATTCCTGCGACGTCGTCGGGTTGCTGTGCCTGCGCACGTCGCGCAGCGGCGGGTTGTCGACGCTGGTCAGCTCGACCACGATCTTCAACGAGATGCGCCGGCGGCGCCCCGATCTGCTGGCGCTGTTGATGCGCCCGGTCGCGACCGACCGGCGCGGCGAGGTGCCGGAGGGGATGAAGCCGTATTTCGAGATTCCCGTGTTCAACTGGCACGAGGGACATTTGACGGCGATCTACCAGCGCCAGTACATCGACAGCGCCCAGCGTTTCGCCGACGCGCCGCGCATCGACGCGGCGTCGCGCGAGGCCTTGGACATGTTCGATTCGCTGGCCAACGACCCGGCGCTCAACCTCCATCTGGAGTTCACGCCTGGCGACGTCCAGCTCGTGCACAACCACACGCTGCTGCACGACCGCACCGGCTTCGTGGACTGGCCCGAGCCCGAGCGCCGTCGCCATCTGCTGCGGCTATGGCTGGCTGTGCCCGGCGCCCGGCCGCTGCCGCCGGTGTTCGCGCAGCGCTACGGCAGGATCGACATCGGCGACCGTGGCGGCATCGTGGTGCCGGGGACGACCCGGCTGCACGCGCCGCTCGAGGCCGCCTGACGCCGTCTCACTCGCGTCCGCCGGCCCGGCGGATCAGGTCGCCGACGCTGCCGCGGCGCGCCTCGCGGGCGTAGGCGAGCGCGGTCCTGCCGGTGTGGTCGGCGGCGTTCGGATTGGCCTTGCGGTCGAGCAGGGCGCGCGCGATCTCGTTCGATCCGTTGCGCGCCGCCAGCATCAGGGGCGTCATGCCCGCCCGGTCGCCGATGTTCGGCTTGGCGTTGCGGCGCAGCAGGAGCTGGACCATCTCCGGATCGTTGCGCTCGGCGGCGCGCAGCAGGGCCGTGCGGCCCTCGCCGTCCGTCGCGTCGACGATGGCGCCGCCCTTGAGCAGGACCTCGGCGACCTCGACGTGGCCTTTCGACACCGCGAGGATCAGCAGCGGCTGGCGCCGCGCGTCGATCTGGTTGGGGCTCTCACCCTTCAGCAGCGCCTGGCGGACGGCATCGATCTCGCCGCGCTCGACGGCGCCGAGGATCGGCTTGCTGAGGAGGATTTCGATCTGCGCCGCCGCCGGCGCCGCCGCCAGCGCCAGGACGGCCGCGAGAACCGCTGCTATCCGTTTCATCGTTGCGACCCCCGTCACGCGTCGCCGCGCCCGGTAAATCTCGGACCGGTCGCCGCGCCGGTCAAGCGGCCGGCGGTCATCGGCCGCGCCGCCGCGCCTCGACGGCGTCCCAGATGCGGCCCTCGAGGTTGACGCCGTCGAAGCGGTCGATCTGCTGCAGGCCGGTCGGCGAGGTGACGTTGATCTCGGTGAGATAGTCGCCGATCACGTCGATGCCGACGAAGATCATGCCACGGCGCCTCAGCTCGGGGCCGATGGCGTCGCATATCCAGCGGTCGCGCGCCGTCAGCGTCGACTTCACGGCCCGGCCGCCGACGTGCATGTTGGAGCGCGCCTCGCCCTCCGCCGGGATCCGGTTGACGACGCCGGCGGCCTCGCCGTCGATCAGGATGATGCGCTTGTCGCCCTTGCGCACCTCCGGCACGTAGCGCTGGGCGATCAGCGGCTCGCGCGAGGCCTTGGTGAACATCTCCAGCAGCGAGGCGAGGTTCTCGTCGTCGGGCCTGACGCGGAACACGCCGGCGCCGCCATTGCCGTAGAGCGGCTTGATGATGATGTCCTTGTGCACGTCGCGGAAGCCGCGGATGCGCGCGGCGTCGCTGGTGATCAGCGTCGGCGGCATGACGCCCTCGAACGTCGTGACGAACAGCTTCTCCGGCGCGTTGCGCACCTCGGCCGGGTCGTTGACGACCAGCGTCGCGGGATGGATGCGCTCGAGCAGGTGCGTCGTGGTGAGGTAGGCCATGTCGAACGGCGGATCCTGGCGCGGCCAGACGACGTGGACGTCGGCGAGATCGAGGTCCTCGGGCGCGCCCAGCGCGTAGTGGTCGCCCTTGACCCGCCGCACGGTCGTCGGCTGGACGCGGGCGCGCACCCGGCCGTCGAGGAAATACAGGTCGGCCGGCGTGTAGTGGAACATCGCGTGGCCGCGCTTCTGCGCCTCCAACGCCAGCGCGAAGGTCGAATCGCCGTCGATGTCGACGGTCGACACGTGGTCCATCTGGAAAGCGACCCTCAGCCCCATGCGCTCCGCTCCTCCGCGCGCCGCGTCCCGGCGCCGCGGATCAGTTAAGCCGCCGCCGGAGTTCCCGCAAGAGAGGCGGCGCGGTCGCGCGCCCGGGCGCGGACGGCGGTGATCTCGGGATCGGGCGAGGGCGGCTGGGCGGCGTCGAGCGCGAGGAAGCGGTCGAACGCCTTCACGGCGCCGCCGACCGCGCCGGCGCCGGCGTGGATGGTGGCGGCCTCGAACCACAGCTCGGCCCGTCCCGGCGCGATCGCCGTCATGCGCTCGATCGTGGCGCCGGCGCCGGCGTCGTCGCCGGCGCGCAGCTGGCGCGTCTTGATGTTGTTCTCGAGCCGCAGCAGCACGTCGGCGTCGGGCACGGCGGCGACGTGCGCCGGCGCGATCTCGGCGCCGGCGCCGGCGGAGGACCGCAGCAGGGCGCGCAGGTCGCGCGCCTCCAGCGCCGCGCCCTCGCCGAACGGATCGAGGATGGCGTGGGCGCCGCCGGCCTCGAGGCGGATCAGGAAATGGCCGGGGAAGCCCAGCCCGACGCAGCCCCATCCCTGCGCCCGCGCCGCGCCCATCCACACCAGCCCGAGGGCGACGGGCAGGCCGCGGCGGCGGTCGATGACGCTGGCGAGATCGGCGTTCTGCGGATCGTCGTAGGTCTCGCGGTCGCCGCGGTAGCCGTAGCCCTTGGCCAGCACCTCGCGCAGCGCGTCGAGCGGCGGATGGCGGCGTTTCACGAGGGCGCCGATCTCGGCGGCGAGCGCCGCGACATGCGCGCGGTAGGGGTCGAGGTCGAGCGCCGGCCGGCGCAGGAGCGACAGGGTCAGCGCGGCCTCGACGACGTCGATGTCGTGACCGCCGGCGGCGCACAGCGTCGTCAACCGCGCGAGGACCTCCTTCGCGCGCGTCCGCGCCGCGCCGATCGCCGCGTCGTCCGCCGTCATGCCCAGCCGTCAGCTCCCCGGGCGCCACGCGTCGGTCGCGTGGACCGGCCAGCCGCGTGGCGTCACGTACATCGCGTCGAAACGCATCGCGTGGTCCGCGAGCGCGGGATGGCGCGCGACGAACGCCTCCGCGGCGCGAGCGATGCGCCGAAGCTGGGACTCTGTCAAGGCGAGGGCCGCGTCGTCGACCGTGGCGCGCGCCTTGACCTCGATGAACAGCAGCGTGCCGCCGCGGCGCGCGACGATGTCGATCTCGCCGACCGGCGTGCGAAGGCGGCGCGCCAGCACGCGGTGGCCGGTCAGGCGCAACCGCCAGACGCAGCGCCACTCGGCCCAGCGGCCGAAGCGGTCGGCGGCTACGCGCTTGGGATCGGAAGCGGATGGCCGTCGCGGTGGCACGGGGCTACGCGCCGCCGCGCTTCAGCTCGAGCGCGCGCGCGTAGACCTCGCGCCGCGGCCGGCCGTAGCGGGCCGCGACCTCGGCGGCGGCCTCCTTGACGCCGGTCTGCGCCAGCGCCGCGCGCAGCGCGCCGTCGATATCCCCGGCGGACGCCGGCCGGGTGTCCTCGCCGGGCGGCGCCACCACGATCACGATCTCGCCGCGCGGCGGGCCGGCGGCGGAATAGTGGGCGGACAGCGCGTCGAGCGGGGCGCGGCGCACCTCCTCGAAACGCTTCGTCAGCTCGCGCGCCACGGCGGCCTCGCGCGCGCCCAGAAGGTCGGCGAGATCGGCCAGGGTCTCGACCAGGCGGTGCGGCGCCTCGAACAGCACCAGCGTCGCCGGCGCCGCCGCGAGCTCGGCGATCGCGCGCCGCCGGTCGGGCCCGCGCGACGGCAGGAAGCCCGCGAACAGGAACCGGTCGCTCGGCAGACCGGACAGCGCCAGCGCCGCCAACGGCGCCGAGGCGCCGGGCACGGTGGTCACCGGCAGACCGGCCGCGAGCACGGCGCGCACCACGCGGTGGCCGGGATCCGACACCAGCGGCATGCCGGCGTCGCTGACCAGCGCCACGACCCGGCCGGCGGCGATCTCGGCGACGATGCGGGCGGCGGCCTCCGCCTCGTTGTGGTCGTGGCAGGCGAAGGTCGCCGCCGAAACGCCATGAATGCCCAGCAGCCTGCGCGTGGTGCGCGTGTCCTCGCACGCGACCAGGTCGGCGCCGCGCAGCGTGTCGAGCGCGCGCAGGGTGATGTCGCGCGCGTTGCCGATCGGCGTCGCGACGATGTACAGGCCCGGCGCCGGTTTACTTGGCCGGAGCGCGTCGCTACCGTCGTCCGGCGCGTCTTCGTCTGTCGGGAGATCGGTCATGTTCCGTTCGCTATCGCTCCGCTCCGGCGGACCCGTGCCCGGCTGCCTCGCGATGGCGACGCTCGGTCTGCTGCTCGCCGCCTGCGCGGCGCCGATCAAGCCTATCAGCCCGGCGCCGCCAAGTCCCGCCATGGCCCGGACCAAGACGCCCGGCGAGGCCGAGGCGCGGCCCGAGGCGGTGCCGCGTCCGACGCCCAGCGGCAAGGTCAAGATCGCGTTGCTGTTGCCGTTGACCGGCCGCGGCCGCGACGTCGGCACGGCGATGCTCGAGGCCGCCGAGCTGGCGATCTTCGACGGCGCCGGCCGCGACGTGGCGATCATGCCGATCGACGCCGGCGACACGCCCGAACGGGCCATCGCCGCCGTCGAACGCGCCGCGCGCGAAGGCGCCTCGATCCTGCTCGGGCCGTTGTTCGGTCCGGCCGCCGCCGCCGCCGCCCAGGCGGCGCGCGAGGTCAAGCTCGAGATGGTGAGCTTCTCCAACGACGAGGGCGTGGCCCAGCCCGGCCTCTATCCGATGGGGTTGGCGATGCGGCCGCAGGTCACGCGGGTGGCCGAGTACGCGCTATCCCGCGGCATCAAGCGCTTCGCGGCGTTCTCGCCGTCCACGCCCTACGGCGACCAGGCGACCCGGGCGCTGCGCGACGCGGTGGCCTCCCGCGGTGGCACCGTGGTGGCCGCCGAGCGGCTGCCCGCCGCCGGCGGCGACGTCTCCGCCGGCGCCCGCCGGATCGGCGCCGCCCTGAACGACGGCGCCGGCGGTGCGACCGCGGTGTTCCTGCCGGTCGCCGGCGCGTCGCTGGCATCGGCGGGCCAGGCGCTGCGCGACGCCGGGCTGGATCCGGCGAAGGCGCGGTTGCTCGGCACCGGCGTATGGGACACGCCGACCATCGCGGCGGAGGGCGCCATCCCCGGCGCCTGGTTCGCGGCGCCCGATCCGGCGCGGCGCGCCGATTTCGAACGGCGTTTCGCGGCGGTGCACGGCAAGCCGCCGCACCGCCTCGCGACGTTGTCCTACGACGCGGTGATGATGTCGGCGCGGCTGGCACGGCTGAAGCCCGGCGGCGATTTCTCGGCCGCCGCGCTGACCGACCCCGCGGGCTTCCAGGGTCTGGACGGGCTCTACCGGTTCCGCCCCGACGGCCGCGTCGAGCGGGCGCTGGCGGTGCTGGAGATCGGCGCCGACCGGGTGCGCGTGGTCGATCCGGCGCCGACCTCGCTCGACCGGCCGAGCAACTGACATCCGTCGACACCGTCCGGAGGCGACGATGCCGCTCGATCCCACGCTGCTATGGCTCTATGCCGGCGCCGCCGCGTTGCTGATCCTGACGCCGGGCCCAGACACATTCCTCGTGGCCGCGACCTCGGCGACCGACGGGCCGCGGGCGGGGATCATGGCGGCGCTGGGCGTGTTCGCCGGCTGCCTGTTCCATATCGCGCTGGCCTCGATCGGGGTCAGCGCCATGATCGCGGCGTCGGCGCTGGCGTTCAGCCTGTTGAAGGTGGCGGGCGCCCTCTATCTCGCCTGGCTCGGCTTTCAGGCGCTGCGCGACGCCTGGCGCGGCCCCGCCGGCGCCGGCCGTCGCCCGGCCGGACGCGATCCGGCGCGGCGCTTTGGGCATGTTCGCGCGCGGCGCGCTGACCAACGCGCTCAATCCGAAGATGGCCGTGTTCTTCGTGGCGTTCCTGCCGCAATTCGTCGATCCGGCGCGCGGCGACGTGGCGTTGCAGCTGGCGCTGTTGGGCCTGCGCTTCAGCGTGCCGGGAACGCTCTATCTCATGGGCGTGGCGGCGCTGACCGGACGCGCGGCGGCGGCGCTGCGCCGCGCGCCGTGGCTGCGCCGCGCGATGGACGCCCTGGCGGGCGTGTTCTTCGTCGGACTCGCCGTCCATCTGGCGCGCGCGCAGACGCGCTGACGCCGCCCCCGGGAGACGCCATGGCCTACGACCGGAACAACGTCTTCGCGCGCATCCTGCGCGGTGAACTCCCGTGCAAGAAGGTCTACGAGGACGAGTTCGCGCTGGCGTTCCACGACATCAATCCGCTGGCGCCGGTGCACGTGCTGGTGATCCCCAAGGGCGCGTACGTCTCGAACGTCGATTTCGCCGCGACCGCGCCGGACGCGGCCGTGGCCGGCTTCTGGCGCGCCGTCGGCAAGGTCGCGGGCGCGCTGGGCCTCGACGCGGACGGCTACCGGCTGGTCGCCAACAGCGGCGCCGATGGCGGGCAGATCGTGTTCCACTTCCACGTCCACATCTTCGCCGGCCGACGCTTCAGCCACAAAATGGGCAACATGCCGCGGCCGAATGACGCCGGCTGACGACGACTCCGCGCCGCCGTCGTCCGGGAGGACCCCGATGAACCGTTTTCCGCCGCTCGCCGCCGCCCTGTGCGCGGCCCTCGCCACGTCCGCCGCCGCCGAGCCGCTGCCCAGGCCGACGGTCGATTTCGCGGCCCAGGGGACGCTGACCGGCGGCAAGGGCGCCGCGCCGGCGACGATGCGGCACAAGGCCGGCAAGGTGCGCGTCGACACCGAGGCCGACGGCCAGGCGACCTCGATCTTCATCGACCACGCCGTCCGCAGCGCCACCGTGGTGTCGATCCGGTTCGGCCAGAAGGTGGCGCTCGAGATCGATCCCGATCGCGCCGCCGGCGCGCAGACGCCGTGGGACCTCGACGCCACGCGCGTCGGCTCGGCCACCGTCGCCGGCGAGAACTGCGTCGAGTACGAGGTCGAGAACGCCAAGGGCCGCAAGCAGCGCGTCTGCCTCGCTCGCGACGGCGTGCCGCTGCGGACGATCGACGTGTCGCGCGACCGCGTGGCGTGGATCGCCACGCAGGTGACGCGCGCGCCGCAGGAGGCGTCGCTGTTCGCGGTGCCGGGCGACGCCATGCGCGTGCAGCTGCCGCCGAAGCGCTAGCGTCGGGGCGGCCGGACCATGGAGCGCCGCGGATGAAACGTTTGGCCTTCCTGCTCGCCGTCCTTTGCGCCGGTTGCGCGACGACGGTCGTCCACGCGGAGCCCCTGCCGCTGCCGGCCGTCGACTTCCTGGTCGAGGGCACGCTGACGCGAGGCGGCGTCGAGACGCCGATGACCATGCGGCACAGGAACGGCCGGATGAGGGTCGACGCCACGATGGACGGCGCGGAGGCGACCATCCATTTCGACCGCGCGAAGCGCAACGCGATCGTGGTGATGCAACGCGCCGGCAGGACGTTCGCGATGGAGATCGATCCGACGACGGTGGGCGGGGCCGTGACGGCGTGGGAGGTCGAGGCGACGCGGCTCGGCGCCGACAGGATCGCCGGCGAGGAGTGCGTCGACTACGAGTTCGAACGGACCGTCGGCGCGACGCTGCGCGCGTGCATGACGGTCGACGGCGTGCCGCTGCGGACGATCGAGCTCTCGGGCGAACGCGCGACATGGGTCGCCGCGCGCGCGACTCGCGCGGCGCAGCATCCGTCGTGGTTCGTCGTGCCCGCCGACGCGGTCCGGATGCCGACGTTGCCGTTCGCGCCGCGACGCTAGCCGGCGGCGGAGACCGGGAATGTGGACCATGCTCAGCGGAAGCGGAAGACGTCGGTTCCTGGCCGGCGCGTCGATCGGCGCCGCCGCGGCGATCATCGCGGCCGGCGCGCCCGCGCGGGCGGCCGATCCGCCGTCCGACGCCGACCGCGCGGCGATCCGCGACGTCATCGCCGGCCAGATCGAGGCGTTCCGCCGCGACGACGGCGCCGCGGCGTTCGGCTACGCCGCGCCGGCCATCCGGCGGATGTTCGGCGGCGTCGACCGTTTCATGGAGATGGTGCGCGAAGGCTACCGCCCGGTCTACCGGCCGCGCGAGTTCGCGTTCCGCGACATCGTCGTCAGGGACGGGCTGGCGCTGCAGAAGGTCCATATCGTCGGACCCGACGGCGCCGCGGTGACGGCGTTCTACACCATGGAGCGCCAGCCCGACGGCTCGTGGCGCATCGCCGGCTGCTCGCTGGGCGCGCCGGAGGAACGATCGACGTGAGGCCACGCCGCCGGCGCGGACATCGATTCATGGCACCCGCGCGCCGGTAGGCTTGGACCGCGCCGCGGTCGCGTCTATGGTCGCGCCGCCTCTCAACCGCCCGCCCCAGGTCCGCGAATCCGATGGCCGCCGTTTCCGGCACGCCGAGGAAGGCCCTTTTCCTCCTCGCGCTGCTGACCCTGCTCTGGGGCACCAACTGGTCCCTGTTCCGCGTCGCGCTGGCCGAGATGTCGGTGTGGAGCTTCCGCGTCTTCGTCGTCGCCATCGCGTCGGGCGGGCTGTTCGCGGCGGTGCGGCTGCGCGGCGAGTCGCTGCGCGTGCCGCCGGGCCGCTGGGGCCCGTTGCTGATCGCCTCGATGTGCAACCTGACGATCTGGAACATGGCCACGGCGCTGGCCGTGGTCCACCTGCCGTCGGGCCAGTCCTCGGTGCTGGCCTATTCGATGCCGCTGTGGCTGGCGGCGCTGTCGACGATGTTTCTCGGACAGCGCTTCACGCCCCGGCTGCTGGCGGCGCTGGCGCTGGGCGTCGCCGCCGTGGCGCTGCTGATGGCGCCGAATTTCGGCGTCTACGCCGGCGCCCCCGCCGGACTCGCGGCCGGGCTCGGCGCCGGGCTGGCGTGGGCGGTCGGCACCATCGTCGTCAAGCGCACGGATTGGGGTGGCATGGGCCTGTCGCTGACGGCGTGGCAGATGCTGCTGTGCCTGCCGCCGATCGTCGCCGGCTTCCTGGTCTTCGACGGCGCCTGGCCGCGGCCGGGCCTCGGCGCCATCGCGGTGTCGATCTACATCGCGCTGATTCCCATGTCGATCGGCACGGCGACATGGTTCGCCATCGTCGGCCTGCTGCCGGCGCAGGTCGCCGGCCTGTCGTCGGTGTCGGTGCCGATCGTCGCCATGGTGTCCGGCGCCATCGCGTTCGGCGAGCCGCTGGGGCCGGCGCAGCTCGCGGCGCTGGCGTGCTCGGCGCTGTCGTTGTGGCTGGCGCTGACGCCGCCGCGCGCCGCCGCGGCCAAGGGCTGAGGCGCCGCCCGATGGCCGCCGTCCCGACCAGCCGCGCGCTGCCGCTGGTGATCCTGCTGGCGATCCTGTGGGGCGGCAGCTGGCCGATGTTCAACATCGTGCTGCGCGACCTCTCGGTGTGGACGTTCCGCGCCATCGCCGTGACCGGCGCCGGCGTGTTGCTGATCGGCATCGCGGCGGCGCGGCGGATGCCGCTGGGCGTGCCGCGCGCGGCGTGGCCGGCGCTGGCCGGCGGCGCGATGGGCACGATCACGGTGTGGTACGTGGCCGCGACGGCGGCGACGCTGTTCATCCCGTCCGGCCAGGCCTCGGTGCTCGGCTACACGATGCCGTTGTGGGCGGCGCTGGCGGGGACGCTGTTCCTCGGCGAGCGCCTGAGCGGGCGCGTGGCGCTGGCGCTGGTGTTCGGCGCCGCCACGGTCGGCTTCCTCGCGGTGCCCAATCTCGGCAAGATCGCGGGCGCGCCGGCCGGCATCGGCTGCGCGCTGCTGGCGGGTATCGGCTGGGCCGCCGGCACGTTGATCCAGAAGCGCGCGGACTGGCGCGGCGTGCCGCCGCTGGTGCTGACGGCGTGGCAGATGCTGATCGGCGCGGTGCCGATCATCGCCGGCGCGGCGCTGTTCGCGGAGTGGCGGTGGACGCCGGTGTCGACGCCGGCGCTGCTGTCGCTGATCTGGCTCACCGCCGTGCCGACCGCCGTCGGCACCATGATCTGGTTCCGCATCGTGCATCTGCTGCCCGCCAACATCGCCAGCCTGTCGACCATCCTCGTGCCGGTGGTCGCGGTGGTCGGCGGCGTGTGGGCGCATGGCGAGCCGTTCGGCCCGTGGCAGGCGCTGGCGCTGGCGAGCGCGGTCGCCGCCCTGGCGCTGGCGTTGCTGAGGCCGCCGGCGGAGTCCTGAGCCGGCGTCAGCCGACGCGCATCACGCGCAGGCGCGGGTCGAGCAGGTCGCGCAGGCCGTCGCCCAGCATGTTGAGACCGAGCACCGTCAGCGCGATGGCGAGGCCGGGATAGATCGCCAGCGCCGGCGCGTCGTGCAGATAGGTCTGCGCGTCGTAGAGCATGCGGCCCCAGGACGGCACCGGCGGCTGCGCGCCGAGCCCCAGATACGACAGCCCGGCCTCGGCCAGGATCGCGACCGCGAACTGGATCGTGGCCTGCACCAGCAGCACGCTGGCGATGTTGGGCAGCACGTGTCGCACCGTCACCGCCAGAGGACCCAGCCCCAGCGCGCCGGCGGCGCGCACGAAATCGCGGCCCCACATCGACAACGCCGCGCCGCGCGTCACCCGCGCGAACACCGGCACGTTGAAGATGCCGATGGCGAGGATGGCGTTGGTGGCGCTGGCGCCGAACACGCTGGTGATCAGGATCGCCATCAGCACGGCGGGAAAGGCGAACAGCAGATCGTTGAAGCGCGACAGCACCTCGTCGACCCAGCCGCGCCGCGCCGCGGCCCAGGCGCCGAGGCAGATTCCGGCCGTCATGCCGATCGACACCGCGATCAGACCGACGGTGATCGAGGTCTGGGCGCCGACCATGATGCGCGAGAGCACGTCGCGGCCGCGATGGTCGGTGCCGAGGACGTAGGTCGCGTCCGACGGCCGCAGCTTCAGCGCCATGCGCAGGTCGTCGTGGTCGTGCGGCGTCCACACGGTCGACAGCAGCGCCGTGCCGACGACCAGCGACACCAGCGCCAGGCCGGCGAGGAAGCCGACGTGGCGGCGCGCGCGCGACCAGAACCCCGCCATCACACCACCGCCTTGGGGCGCGGATCGAGCAGCGCGTAGACGAAGTCGACCGCGAGGTTGACCGCCAGCACCAGCACGGTCAGCAGCATGACGATGTTCTTGATGACGATCAGGTCGCGGTTGTTGATCGAGTCGAACACCAGCTTGCCGATGCCCGGCAGGTAGAACACCGTCTCGACGATGATCGCGCCGGCGACGAGGAATCCCGCGATCAGCCCGGCGACGGTGACGATCGGGATCAGCGCGTTGCGCAATGCGTGGCGCATCAGCACGTCGCGCTCGCCGACGCCCTTGGCGCGGGCGGTGCGCACGTAGTCCTCGCGCAGCGTGTCGAGCATCGAGGAGCGCGTGACGCGGGTCAGGATCGCGATCTCCGACAGGCTCAGCGCCAGCGCCGGCAGCACGAGGGAATGCAGCGACCGCAGCGGATCCTGGGCCCAGCCGGGGAAGCCGCCGGCGGGGAACCACTTCAACGTCACCGCGAACAGCAGCGCCAGCAGGATGCCGAACCAGAAATTCGGGACCGAGATGCCGAGCTGGCTGAATCCCATCACCGCCCAGTCGCCGGGCCGGCCGCGGCGCGAGGCCGCGAACACGCCCAGCGGAATGGCGACGCAAGTCGCCCAGGTCAGCGCCATGGCGCCGAGCGGCAGGGTGACGACGAGCCGGTCGAGGATCAGCTTCGAGACCGGCGAGCCGTAGGCGTGGCTGTTGCCGAGATCGAACGTCAGCAGGCCGGCGATCCACGACAGGTAGCGTTCCGGCGCCGGCCGGTCGAAGCCGAACTTGGCGCGCAGCGCCGCCAGCGTGTCGGGCCGCGCCTCGGTGCCGAGCATCACCAGCGCCGGATCGCCGGGCAGGATCTCGAGCACCGCGAACACCACGACGCTGGCCAGCGCCAGGGTGACCAGCGCGGCCGACAGGCGGCGGAGCAGGAAGTCGAGCATGCCGCCGCAGGATGCCGGTGTTCACCATGCGGCTCAACGGTCCATCGGCGTCGCGGCGCGTTTGACTTCCGCCGGGCGGAGCCCGACTCTCGCTGGCCGGGAGGGCTCCGACCGCATGACGACGCACCACGACCTGCATGGCCTGCCGATCACCTGCGCCTCGGCGGACGCCGCCGACGCGCTCAACCGGGCCATCCTCGGCTATCTGAAGTACCGCCTCGACACGCCGACGCATCTCGCGCGGGCGCTGGCCGCCGATCCGGGCTGCGCGCTGGCGCAGTGCCTCAAGGGCCATTTCGCGATGCTGTCGTACAAGCGCGCCAACGTCGCCGCCGCGCGCGAGGCCGCCGACGCGGCGCGCGCCGCCGCCGCCGGCGCGACGCCGCGCGAACGCGCCCATGTCGCGGCGCTGGACCAGTGGATCGCCGGCGACCTCGACGCCGCGCTGGCCACCTGGGAGGCGATCCTCGCCGACCATCCCGTCGATGTGCTGGCGCTGCGCCTGTCGCACTTCAACTATTTCTGGCTGGGCCGGCCGCGCACCATGCGGGAATCGGTGGAACGGGTCGCCGACACGTGGGGCCGCGAGCTGCCGGGCTACGCCACGCTGCTGTCGTGCCTGTGCTTCGCACGCGAGGAGGCTGGCGACTACGACGCGGCCGAACCCGCCGGCCGGCAGGCGATCGAGATCGATCCCGGCGATCTGTGGGGCACGCACGCCGTGGCGCACGTGATGGAGATGCAGGGCCGCCACGGCGACGGCATCGCCTGGCTCGACGGGCTGGAGCGGCACTGGGAGGGCGGCAACAACCTCAAGCATCACCTGTGGTGGCACCGCGCCATGTTCCATCTGGAGCGGCGCGAGTTCGACCGCGTGCTCGGGCTCTACGACAAGGGCTTCCGGAACCTCGCCTCGCCGCTGACCGTCGCGCAGCCCGACGTCTACATCGACGTGCAGAACGCGGCTTCCATGCTGTTCCGCCTCGAGCGCCAGGGCGTCGACGTCGGCGACCGCTGGGAGGAGATCGCCGACAAGGCCGAGGGCCGGCTCGACGACTGCCTGTCGGCCTTCACCCTGCCGCACTGGATGATGGCGCTGGCGGCCGCCGGCCGCTTCGACGCGGCGGCGGCCTATCTGCGCGCGATGCGCGCGTTCGGCGACGGACCGGCGACGACGTCGTCGATCGTCGCGCGCGTCGCGGTGCCGGTCTGCGAGGCGGTCCTCGCGCACCGCCGCGGCGACCACGGCCGCGCGCTCGACACCATGCGTCCGGCGCTGGCGGAGATGCACAAGCTCGGCGGCAGCCACGCCCAGCAGGACGTGCTCAAGCAGTTGTTCCTGGACTGCGCGCTGCGCGCCGACCGTCCCGACGACGTCCGTCTGATGCTGGCGCATCTGCGCACGCGCTATCCCGAGCTGCCGCCGGAGAAGCGCATCGGCTACGCCGACGCCTGCCAGCGCTACGCCCGGTGACGCGGCGCGCGCGGCGATGACCGGAGGACCGGGACCCTCGAGCGATCCGCCGGCGCCGGCCGCCCTCGGCGGCCGCCGCGGCGCGTTCGAGTTCGCCGCCTACGCCATGGCGGTCGCGGGGCTCGTCGCCGGCGGTATCGGTTGGATGAACGTCCGCGCCGAGACCACCCTGGCCGAGGGCGCGATCGCCGAGGCGGAGGTCGTCCAGCACGCCCGCCGGTACACGCGCACCGACCGCGACGGGAGACCCACGGACGAGGCGTTCGTGATCGATATCCGATGGACCGCCGGGCCCGCCGACTCGCGGGCGGCGTCGGACCTGAAGATCAGCGACGACTACGCGCGGCGCATCGGGATCGGCGAGGTCGGCCGCTACGCCAAGCCGGTGGTCCGGATCGCCTACCGCCCGCACGATCCCAATGCGCCGGTCATCCTCGTCGACGACCGTCGCTGGTTGGCGCGCATCCCCGGCCGTCCCGCGCTCGTGGCGGCGGCGATCCTGACACCGCTCGGCGTCCTCGGCGGGTTCGTGTTCCGGCGCCGCGCGCCACCGTCGCAATAGCCGCCGCGCACGAGACCGGCGCATGGCGGCCATCCCGCCACGCCGCGTCCGCCAGCGTCCACACGGGTTGACTCCGGCGGGCGCCGGCGCGTTCACTACCCGCTGTGAATGAACGTTAATATCGGCGCCGGCCGGAGCGAAGGAGAGCGACCATGAAACTGATGTGGTTCCACCTGATGCCGTACACGGAGCTGCCGGACGATTTCAACCAGAAGCATCCCAGCGTGTGGGTCGACATCCATTCCTCGCTCTTCGACCCGAAGCGCGCGCACCTCATGTACAACGACTTCATGGACGAGCTGGAGTTCGCGGCGGAGTGCGGCTTCGACGCCGTCTGCGTCAACGAGCACCATTCCAACGGCTACGGCCTGATGCCGTCGCCCAACCTGATCGCCTCGTCGCTGGCGCGCCGCACCACCGACACCGCGATCTGCGTCATGGGCAACAGCCTCGCGCTCTACAATCCGCCGACCCGCGTCGCGGAGGAGTTCGCGATGATCGACTGCATCTCCGGCGGCCGGCTGATCGCCGGCTTCCCGGTCGGCTCGCCGATGGACACCTGCTACGCCTACGGCCAGAACCCCTCGCTGCTGCGCGAGCGCTACTACGAGGCGCACGACCTGGTGAAGAAGGCGTGGACCGAGAAGGAGACGTTCGCGTTCTCCGGCCGCTTCAACCAGCAGCGCTACGTCAACATCTGGCCGCGGCCGATCCAGAACGATCCGCATCCGCCGATCTGGGTGCCGGGCGGCGGCTCGGTCGAGACGTGGCGCTGGTGCGCCGAGATGGATTACGTCTACTGCTACCTGTCGTACTACGGCTACAAGGCCGGGCTGACGACGATGCAGGGCTTCTGGAAGGAGATGGAGAAGCTCGGCAAGGACAGGAACCCCTACCGCGCCGGCTTCCTGCAGTTCGTCGGCGTCGCCGAGACCCGCGAGCAGGCGCTGGAGCTCTACACCGAGCCGGCGGAGTATTTCTACGGCCGCTGCCTGCACGTCGATGCACGCTTCGCGACGCCGCCGGGCTACACCACCGAGGCGACGCAGCGCGCCGGCATCCAGAGCATGGTGGCGCAGGCGGCGAACACGGCCAGCTACAGCAACAAGCTGAAGATGAAGGCCACCAACATGAAGGACATCGTCGACGGCGGCTACGTCATCATCGGCTCGCCCGACGAGGTGGTGGAGCAGATCCGCCACGTCGCGACCAGCCTCAACGTCGGCCACCTGATGCTGCTGCTGCAGTACGGCAACATGAGCAAGGCGACGACGCACTACAACACCAAGCTGTTCGCCGAGAAGGTGATGCCCAGGGTCAAGGACCTGTTCCCGGAGTGGGAGGACAAGTGGTGGCCCAAGCCGATGGCCGCGCGCGAGCGCGCCGCCGTGCCGGCGTTCTCGCCGAGACTGGCGGCGGAGTAGGCGTTTCCTTCTCTCCGCGCAGGCGGGGAGAAGGCGGCGCGAAGCGCCGGATGAGGGGCTTCGCGATGGCCGTTGCGCCCACTAGGCCCACGCTCCGCCGCGCGGGCGCCGCAATGCCCCTCACCTTCCCATGCAGCGCATGGGGCCCTTCCTCTCCCCGCCGTCGCGGGGACAGGAGACAAGAGGCCGAGCGAAAAACTTGATTCGGAGATTGTCTTGAGCGAACCGCAATCGTCGACGGTCGACGTCAACGGCTTCCCGTGCCGGGTGTGGCGCAAGGGCAAGGGCCAGAAGATCGGCTTCCTCGCCGGCTTCGGCGGCCTGCCGCGCTGGATCCCGTTCCTCGACCGTCTGGCCGAGACGCGCGAGGTGGTTGTTCCATCGCTACCGGGCTTCCCCGGCGCCACCGGCCATACCGCCCTCGACTCGCATCTCGACTGGATCCTCGCGGTCCGCCATCTGCTCGACGCCGCCGGGCTGCGCGGCGCCGATCTGGTCGGCAGCTCGGCCGGCGGCGCGCTGGCGGCCGAGATGGCCGCGGTGTTCCCCGAGACGGTCCGCCGCATGGCGTTGATCGCGCCGTTCGGGCTCTACGACGAGAAGGATCCCGCGACCGACCCCTGGGCGCAACGCGTCGAGAATCTGCCCGGCCTGATGTGCGCCGAGCCGTCGAACTGGACGAAGCTGGTCGAGATGCCGGCCGGCGCCAATTCGATCGAATGGCCGATCGAGATGACCCGGGCCAGCGAGGCCGCGGCGGCGCATCTTCTGGCCGCTGGGCGACACCCGGCTGGCCAAGCGCCTGCCGCTGATCGCGGCGCCGACGCTGCTGCTGTGGGGCGAGGCGGATCGGATCATGCCGCGCGGCTACGCCGACACCTTCGCCAACGCCATCAAGGGCCGCACGAGGATCGAGATCGTGGCCGGCGCGGGACATCTGGCCGAGCTCGACCGGCCCGACACCGTCGCCAAGGCGGTGCTCGACTGGACGGCGTGAGCGACGGACGTCAGCGCCGGTCGCGCCACAGCGCCGGCCAGCGCCAGACGCAGAGCGCCGGCACGACGACCGCCTCGACCTCCGACACGACGATGGCGGTCGCGGCGCCGAAGCTGGCCGCCAGCACGCCGATATGGGCGATGCCGAGCTGGCCCACGCCGATGCAGGTCGTCAGCACGCCCATCAGCCGCGAGCGGCTGTCGGCCGGCGCGTGCGTCAGGATCAGCGTGCTCTGCATCGTGGCGAACAGCGCCATGCCGAACCCGGCGAACAGCATCGCCAGCAGCGACAGCGCGTAGTCGGTCGACAGGCCGAGGACCAGAGCGCCTATGGCGACGCCGAACGAGCCGAGCAGATAGGCGCGCGCGAACCAGCTCGGCCGCGCCAGACCGGCCAGCGCAAGCGACGCCACGAAGGCGCCGAAGCCCTCGGCCGAGGACAGCAGGCCGACGCCGGCCGGCGAGGCGTGCAGCACCTCCTTGCCGACCACCGGCAGCATGCTGCTGTAGGGGAAGCCGAAGAAGTTCAGCGTCGTCGTCACCGCCAGCGTGCCCAGCAGCATCGGGCTGGCCCAGGCGATCCTGAAGCCGTCGCGGATCGCCGCCCACACATGGCGGCGCTCGGTCACGGCGGCGGTGCCGCCGACGTCGAGCCGCGCGGCCATCGCCAGCGCCAGGCCGAAGCAGGCGACGCCCAGCGCGTAGCAGGCGCCGACGCCGAGCGCGGCGTAGACCGCGCCGCCGGCCAGCGGCCCGATCGCGCGCGTCGCGTTGATGGTCGACCAGTCCAGCGCGATCGCCGGACCGGTGCGGGCGACGCCGGCGACGTCGCTGAGCAGGGTGCGGCGCACCGAGCCGTCGAGCGCCCAGTAGACGCCGACCAGCAGCACGCCCAGCGCGACCTGCCAGACGGTCAGCAGCCCGGCCACGCCGAGCGCAGCGAGGATCGCGTAGAGGATGGCGAGCGCGACGAGCCCGAAGCGCAGCACGCGGCGCAGCGGCAGGCGCTCGACCAGGGTGCCGGCGTAGGCGCCGGCGACCATCGGCACGAGGCGCAGCAGGGTCACGGCGGCGACCATGCCGGGCGAGCCGGTGACGTCGAACACGAAGATGCCCGCGGTCAGCATGTCGAGCCAGCGCATGACGCTGGTGACGGCGCCGATCAGCCACAGCCGACGGAAGCCGGCGTCGGCCAGCAGCGCGCGCGATTCCGTCAGCGACGACACGTTCCCTCCCGCCGCGACCGACGTTCCGCCCGGCCGGTTCGTCCGGTCGTGGCCGTCGCCGCGCTTGCCCGGCTTGCCCGGTTGGTTGTAACCGGAGGGGAGGAGCGGCGTCATCGCCGGCGGCGCGGGGCTGGACCGCGCGGCGGGCATGCCGTTCCGGAGGCCGGGGCCATGAGCAAGGCGTTCGTCAAGGAATCCGATGGCGACGACGACGACGCCGATGGTGGCGCGCCGGCGCTGCCGGCCGGCGTCAAGAACTACATCACCCCCGCGGGCTTCCAGCGGCTGCGGACGGAGATGCTCGACCTGATGAAAGTCGAGCGGCCGGAGGTCGTGAAGGTGGTGTCGTGGGCCGCCGCCAACGGCGACCGTTCGGAGAACGGCGACTACCTCTATGGCAAGAAGCGGCTGCGCGAGATCGACCGCCGCATCCGCTTCCTCGGCAAGCGGCTGGAGGCGGCCGAGGTGGTCGACGCCGCGCGCCAGCCGCGGCGCGACCAGGTGTTCTTCGGCGCCACCGTGACCTACGCCGACGCCAAGGACCGCGAGCGCACCGTCACCATCGTCGGCATCGACGAGGTCGATGCCGCGCCGGACCACGTGAGCTGGATCTCGCCGGTGGCGCGGGCGCTGCTCAAGGCGCAGGTCGGCGACGTGGTGAAGATGCGCACGCCCGGCGGCGTCGAGGAGCTGGAGGTCGTCGCCATCGCCTATCCGCCGGCGCCGGCGTCGGTGTAGCCGCCGCGCGATCGTGCGATAGTCGGCCGCCGGACGGGACGGGCCGGCGTCGAGCGCGGGGAGGATTGATGCGGCCGCGACGCCACGAGGACGCCGGATCGGTCGCCGACGCGATCATCGCCGAGGTCGGGAAGACGATCACGCTGGCCCTGCCGCTGGGGCTGGGCAAGGCCAACCACGTGGTCAACGCGCTCTACGCCCGCGCCGCCGCCGACCCCTCGATCAAGCTGCGCATCTTCACGGCGCTGACCCTGGAGCCGCCGCGCGGCGGCAGCGACCTCGAACGCCGCTTCGTCGGACCGCTGGCCGAGCGCCTGTTCGCGGGCTGGCCCGATCTCGCCTACGCCGCGCCGCGGCGGGCCGGGACGCTGCCGCCGAACATCGAGGTCAACGAGTTCTTCATGCTGGCGGGTCGCTGGCTGGGCTCGCCCGGCGCGCAGCAGAGCTACATCTCCGCCAACTACACGCACGCCGCCGGCTACGTGCTCGACCGCGGCGTCAACGTGGTGGCGCAGCTCGTGGCCAAGCGCGGCGACCGCTACTCGCTGAGCTGCAATCCGGATCTGACGATGGACCTGCTGGCGGCCCGCGCCGCCGGCAAGGCGTCGTTCCGCCTCGTGGCGCAGGTCAGCGACGAGCTGCCCTTCATGGGCGCCGACGCCGACCTGCCGCGCGACGCCTTCGACCACGCGTTCGACGGCGCGGCCGCGCAGTTCCCGCTGTTCGCGCCGCCCAAGCCGCCGGTCAGCGTCGTGGAGTACGCCACCGGTCTGCACGTCGCGCGGATGGTGCCCGACGGCGGCACGCTGCAGATCGGCATCGGCTCGGTCGGCGACGCGGTGTGCCGGGCGCTGATCCTGCGCCATGCCGGAAACGCCCGGTTCCGCGAGGTGTCGGCGCGGCTGCCGCTAGGCGCCGCCGCGCCGGCGATGCTGGAGGAGGCGCCGTTCGACGCCGGCCTCTACGGTTGCAGCGAGATGTTCGTCGACGGATTCCTCGAGCTGATCCGCGCCGGCGTCCTGATGCGCGAGGTCGACGGCGCCGTGCTGCACGCCGCGTTCTTCCTCGGTCCGCGCGGCTTCTACCGCGCGTTGCGCGAGATGCCCGACGCCGAGCGCGACCGCATCCGCATGACGCCGGTGTCGTTCGTCAACGAGCTGTTCGGCGACGAGGCGGGAAAGCGCCGCGCCCGCGTCGGCGCCCGCTTCGTCAACAACGCCATGATGGCGACCCTGCTGGGGGCCGTCGTGTCGGACGGGCTCGAGGACGGCCGCGTCGTCAGCGGCGTCGGCGGGCAGTACAATTTCGTGGCGCAGGCCTTCGCGCTCGAGGGCGCGCGCTCGATCCTGACACTGGGCGCGACGCGCGAGGAGGGCGGCCGCGCCGCCTCGAACATCCGCTACAGCTACGGCCACACCACCATCCCGCGGCATCTGCGCGACATTGTCGTGACGGAGTATGGCGCCGCCGATCTGCGTGGCCGCACCGACTCGGAGGTCGTGGCGGCGATGCTGGCGGTCGCCGATTCGCGCTTCCAAGAGGAATTGCTGCGACAGGCCAAGGACGCCGGCAAGATCGCGCGTCCCTACGAGATCCCGGCGGCGAGCCGCGAGAATTTCCCCGAGCGGATCGAGCGCGCGCTGCGGCCGGCGATCGACGACGGCGATCTGCCGCCGTTCCCGTTCGGCACCGATTTCACCGACGTCGAACGCCGGTTGATCCCCGCGCTGCAACGGCTCAAGACCGCGTCGGCGTCGACCCTCGGCCTGCTGCGGCTGGCCGCCGGTGGGTTGTCGTCGCCGTCGGCCGACGAGGCGGCGTGCCTCCAGCGCATGGCGCTCGCGGCGCCGTCCGGACTGAAGGAGCGCCTCTACCGCGCGCTGGTGCTGGCGTCGCTGCGGTAGGCTGCCGGGGTCAGACCGTCGCGCAGTGGCGCTGGAACGCCGGCCACACCTCGGTCGCCAGCAGCTCCATCGATCGGCGCCACAGCGGGCCGTCGTCCCAGTCGTGGCCGGTGGCGAGCAGGGCGCCGAACGGGCCGATGCGTCCGCGCAGCGCCACGAGCTGTTCCAGCACGCGCTTCGGCCCGCCGTAGATGACTTGTCCGCGCTTGATCGCGTCGACCGTCAGCGCGGCGTCGGTGCTCCGGTCGGGGTTCGGATTGAGCATGAACAGCGCCGCGCGCCCCTGCGCCATGCTGTGGCGGAAGAAGCTGTAGTAGTACGACATGCCGTTGCCGGGATCGGACATGTAGTCCTCGGCCTCGGCGTCGCTGCGCGCCACCAGCACGCAGCGCGCCACGCGCCACGCCGCCGGATCGGCGGCGCGCCCGGCCTCGTCGCAGCCCTCCGCGTACTTGTTCCAGTGGCCGCGCAGGAAGCGCTCGTTGAAGAAGTTGCCGGAGATCGGGATGAAGCCGCGCCGGCCGGCGACCGCGCCGGTCGAGGAGTCCGGCGTCACCAGCGTCAGCGCGATCGGCGGATGCGGCGCCTGCAGCGGCCGCGGCACCTTGCCGACGCCGAACTCCGGCCACACGCCGTTCCTGAGGCCGATCTTCCAGAACTCGCCATCGTGTTCGTAGGGCGGATCCCGCGACCACAGCTTCAGGATGATGTCGATCGCCTCCTGCGTCATGCGCGGGCGGGCCTGCGGATCGCCCAGCGCGAACATCTCGAGATCGCTGACCAGTCCGCCCGGCCCGACGCCCATGATGAAGCGTCCGCCGCTGAGGTGGTCGAACATCGCGGCCTGCGCCGCGACGATGGCGGGGTGCGTCTGCGGCAGGTTGATGACGCCGGTGCCGAGCCTGATGCGCGAGGTGCGGTCGACCAGAGTCGAGAGGAACATCAGCGGCGAGGAGATGCGCTCCGACCACGAGGTCGAATGCTCGCCGACATAGACCTCGTCGTAGCCGAGCCTGTCGGCGAGGATGATCGCCTCCTGGTCCTCGCGCAGCACCGTCCCGTAGTCGCGGTCGGGGTGGTGGAACGGCATCATGAACATGCCGAGTTTCATCGCGAGGCTCCTTCCGAGGCGCGGCGGATTCAGGCGGCGGGCGGGCGGCGGTGGGCCCACGGCCGGGCGCGCTCGAACAACGCGGCGACGCGCAGCACGTCGAGGTCGTGCCACCAGCGGCCGATGATCTGCAGCCCGGTCGGCAGCCCGTCGGACGCGAAGCCGGACGGCACGGAGATCGCGGGATGGCCGGTGAGGTTGAACGGGTACTGGTAGGCGGTCCAGCTCTGGCGCGTCAGCCCGCAGCGCTCGTTCTCGATCACCACCTCGGCGGTGGCGTCGAAACCGGCGTCGAGCGCGGTGCGTGCCGTGGTCGGCGAGACGAGGAAGTCGAAGCGCCGCAGCAGGCCCTGCACGCGCTGGAACAGGCCGGTGCGCGCGTACTCCGCGTTGCGCACGTCGTGCATCGAGAAGCCCTCGCCCCAGTCGGCGAAGGCGACCATCGACGGATCCATCTCCGACCGCCAGCGCGCCATCTGCGGCTTCATCCTGGCGGCGATGGCGCTCTGGTAGAGGACGCGGCCCTCGTGTTCGATCCAGTCGACCGCCTCGGTCACCGGCTCGATCTCGGCGCCCAGCGATTCCAGCGCGCGCAGCGACGCCTCGGTGTTGGCGCGCACCTCGCGGTCGAGCAGGCGGTTGGCCATGCGCTCGATGTAGCCGACGCGCACGCCCTTCAACCCCTCGGCCTGGAGTAGCGGCGAGACGGGCGCCAGCCGGGCGTTGAAGGTCCAGGGATCGCGGTCGTCGGGCCCGACCATCGAGGCGAACATCAGAGCGGCGTCGCCGACCGTGCGCGTCATCGGACCGGCGTAGCTGTTGTTGGCGAACACGTCCGACGCCGTCTCCATCGGCACGGCGCCCAGCGTCGGCTTCAGCCCGACGATGCCGCAGGTCGCCGCCGGGCCGCGCACCGAGCCGGCGCCGTCCGTGCCGACCGCCAGCGGGCCGATGCCGGCTGCGATCGACGCCGCGGCGCCGCCGCTCGATCCACCCGAGGTCCGGTCGGTCGACCACGGATTGCGCGTCGTGCCCTGCAACGGGCTGTCGGTCAGGCCCTTGTGGCCGAACTCCGGCGTCGTCGTCTTGCCGAACACGATGGCGCCGGCGGCGGTCAGACGGGCCGGCGTCACGCCGTCGGCCGTCGCGACGTTGTCGGCGTAGATGCGCGAGCCATGGGTCGTGCGCATGCCCGCGACGTCGATCAGGTCCTTCACGCTGACCGGCAGGCCGTGCAGCGGACCCAGCGGGCCGCCGGACGCCACCGCGGCCTCGGCGGCGCGGGCGCCGGCCAGCGCCCGGTCGCGGTCGATCGTCACGAACGCGTTGATGCGCGGCTGCGAGCGCGCCGCCGCGTCGAGCACCGCCGTCATGTATTCCGCCGGCGACAGGCGGCGCCGGCGGATCAGGCTGGCCGCGTCGACGGCCGGGAGGAACAGCAGATCGTCGTCCACGGCCGCCGCTCCGGGCATGTCAGGCGGCGCTCGGCCGCGCCTTCACGCGCTCGTGCCAGGCGGCGATGTTCTTGAACTCCGGATTGATCGGCTGTCCGACGCTCTTGCCGAACTCGAGGAACACGAACAGCAGCACGTCGGCCAGGGTGAAGCGGTCGCCGGCGATCCAGGTCTTGCCGGCCATCAGCCCGTCGAGCCATTTCAGCTTGTCCTGGGCGATCGCCTTCAGCCCGGCGGCGGCCTCCGGCAGGCAGCGCATCCGGCTCTCGAACATCTTGATGCCCTCGCTGTAGCGGAAGCCGTTGGCCATCGGCTCGAGGATGTTCAGATCGATACGGCGCACCCACATGTGCGTCTCGGCGCGCTCCTTGGGATTCGATCCGATAAGCGACGGACCGGACTTGGTGACGTCGTCGAGGTACTCGCAGATCGCGGTGATCTCGGTGATGACCGTGCCGTCGTCGAGCTCCAGCGCCGGGCTCTGGCCGGCCGGGTTGACCTTCAGATAGGGCTCCTTGCGGTTGTCGCCGCCACGGATGTCGATCTGCACCAGCGGCAGCTCGATGCCCTTTTCCTTCATGAACATGTGCACGACGCGCGGATTGGGGCCGATCGAGGTGTGCAGCTTCATCGCGTTTCCTCCATATGGGCCGCCATCGGGGCGGCGTTGTCCCGGCAGCGGTAGCAGCGCGCGGGCGGGGCGGTCAACGGCGCGTGGCGGGGATGCGGTGGTGGTGGTGGACGGCCGGCCCCGCCCTCAGCAGGATGCGCGCCGCCTTCCACCCGCCGCCCCGGAGACCGCACATGCGTAGCGACCGTCCCTCGCCGCTCACCCGCCGCCACTTGTTCGCCGCCGGCGCCGCCCTGGCAGCGCCGACGATCCTGCCCGCGGGCGCGCGGGCGCAGGCGGCGTGGAAGCCGGAGCGGCCCGTGACGCTCTACAATCCGTTCGCCGCCGGCGGCTCGACCGACGTGCACATGCGCTTCCTGGCCGAGAAGGCCGGCAAGGTGCTGGGCCAGCAGGTGATCGTCGACGTGAAGCCCGGCGCCGCCGGCACGCTGGCGGCCGCGACCATGGCGCCGATGAAGCCGGACGGCCACGCCATCGCCTGCATGAGCATCAACAGCCTGCGCTATCCGCACTACCAGCAGGCGGCGTGGCATCCGCTGCGCGACTTCACCTACATCATCGGGGTGTCCGCCTACACGATCGGCGTGGTGGTGCGCGCCGACTCGCCGTGGAAGACGATCGAGGACCTGATCGCGGCCGGCAAGAAGGAGCCGGAGAAGTTCAACTACGGCACGTCCGGCATCGGCGGCACCGGCCACCTGATGATGATCGAGATCGAGCAGTCGACCGGCGCCAAGTTCACGCACATCCCCTACAAGGGCGGCGCGGAGTGGATGCAGGCGATGCTGGGCGGGCACATCCAGTTCATCCCCGACGCCTCGCAATGGGCGCCGTTCGTCGACAACGGCCAGGTGCGCATCCTGGCGATGGCGACCGAGAAGCGCTTTCCCAAGTACCCCGACGCGCCGACCCTGGTCGAGCGCGGCATCAACGTCGTGGCGCACAGCCCCTACGGGCTGGTCGGACCGAAGGACATGCCGGCCAACGTCGTGCAGGGCCTTCACGACGCGTTCAAGGCGGCGATGGACGACCCCGCCCATCAGCAGCTGCTGGACCGCGTCATCCAGGCCACCTGGTACAAGACCCCGGCCGAGTACCGCGCCTTCGCCGAGAAATACTATGTCGACGTCAAGCCGATGCTGGTGAAGGCCGGTCTGGCGAAGGGTTGATCGGCGGCTGGCCACGCCGCGGACGAGGCTTGACGGAGGGCGGTCGTCCGGGCCCAACATGCGCTATCGCCGGCCGGCGCCGACGCGCCGAACGACAAGGCGCCTGTTGGGAGAATCGCATGGATGGATATCGTGGCGGCGCGGGGACGCGCCGGAAGTTTCTGGCCTCCGCCGGCGCGGCGCTCGCCGCGCCGACTGTGGTGCCCGGCGCGGTCCGGGCGCAGGCGAAGTGGAAGCCCGAGAAGCCGATCACCGTCTACAATCCTCTGGCGGCGGGCGGCGTGTGCGACGTGCATCTGCGCTTCCTCGCCGAGCGCGTGTCGAAGGCGCTGGGCCAGCAGGTCATCGTCGACGTCAAGGCGGGCGCCGGCGCGACGCTGGCGGCGGCGCAGATGGTCAACGTCAAGCCCGACGGCCACACCATCGCCTGCATGACGATCAACAGCCTGCGCTATCCGCACTACCAGCAGGCCAACTGGCATCCGCTGCGCGACTTCAGCTACATCACCGGGTTGTCGGAGTTCACCTTCGGCGTGGTGGTCAAGGCGAACTCGCCCTGGCAGACGATCGAGGACCTGATCGCGGCCGGCAAGAAGGAGCCGGAGAAGTACAACTACGGCACGTCGGGCATCGGCGGCACGGGCCACCTGCTGACGATCGAGATCGAGCAGGCCAGCGGCGCGAAGTTCACCCACGTCCCGTACAAGGGCGGCGCCGAGTTCGTGCCGGCGCTGCTGGGCGAGCACATCCATTTCGTGCCCGACGGCGCGCAGTGGGCGCCGTTCGTCGATAGCGGGCAGCTGCGCCTGCTGGCGATGGCGACGCCGGTGCGGCTCCCGAAGTACCCCGACAAGCCGACGCTGGTCGAGCGTGGCATCAATGCCATCGCCGTCAGCCCCTACGGGCTCGTCGGCCCGAAGGACCTGCCGCGCGCGGCGATCGAGACGCTGCACGAGGTCTACACGGAGGCCATGGCCGATCCCGCCCACCAGCCGCTGCTCGACAAGTTCATCCAGGTGCCGTGGCGCAAGACGCCGGCGGAGTACCGCGCCTTCGCGGAGAAATACTACACCGACGTCAAGCCGCTGCTGATCAAGTCGGGACTGGCGAAGGCGTAGACGCGGCTGCGACCCCGCGCCCGGAGAGGCTGGCGATGCTGAACGCCCCGTCGATTCCGCGTCGCTGGCCCGGCGCCATGCGCCGCCCTCTGCGGGCGCTGGCGTTCGGCGCCGCGCTGGCCGTCGCCGCCGCCGCCCCGGCTGGCGCCGAGCCGCTTGCTGCGCGGATCGACGCCCGCGTCGACGCGGTCGAGGCCAAGGTGATCGCCTGGCGGCGCGACATCCACGAGCATCCCGAACTCGGCTTCCAGGAGGTGCGCACCGCCGGCATCGTCGCGGCGCACCTCAAGGCGCTGGGTTACGAGGTCCGCACCGGCGTCGGCGTCACCGGCGTGGTGGCGCTGCTCAAGGGAGGCAAGCCCGGTCCGGTCGTGGCGCTGCGCGCCGACATGGACGCGCTGCCGGTCAAGGAGGAGGTCGATCTTCCGTTCGCGTCGAAGGTCACGGCGAGCTGGGGCGGCCGCACCGTCGGCGTCATGCACGCCTGCGGCCACGACGCGCACGTGGCCATCCTGATGGGCGTCGCCGAGGTGCTGGCGTCGATCCGCGAGGACCTGCCGGGCACCGTCAAGCTGCTGTTCCAGCCGGCGGAGGAGGGCGCGCCGGGCAGCCGCGGCGGCGCGGTGGCGATGGTCGCCGACTGCGCGATGCGCGACCCCCGGCCCGACCCCATATTCGGTCTGCACGTCACGTCGGGACTGCGGGTGGGCCAGATCGCGCTGAAGCCGGCGGGGCTGCTCGCCAGCTCCGACGCGCTCCGCATCGAGGTCATCGGCCGTCAGACGCACGGCGCGCTGCCGTGGCACGGCGTCGATCCGATCGTGGTGTCGGCCCAGATCGTGATGGCCTTGCAGACCATCCCGAGCCGCATGATCGACGTCACGAAGTCCCCGGTCGTCGTGACGATCGGCAGCATCCAGGGCGGCAACCGCGGCAACATCATCCCCGACGACGTCGTCATGGTCGGCACGCTGCGCGCCCACGACGAGGAGATCCGCGGGCAGTTGGCGGACAAGGTGAGGTCGGTCGCCGAGGGGATCGCGGCGGCCGCCGGCGCCAGGGCCCGGGTGTCGGTGCGGCGCGGCTATCCCGTGACTTTCAACGATCCGGCGCTGACGGCGTGGGCGCAGGACAGTCTGCGGCGCTCCGCCGGAGCCGCCGAGATCCTCGAGGCGCGGCCGGTCATGGGGTCCGAGGACTTCTCGGTCCTCGCCAAGGAGTCGCCGGGCGTGTTCTTCCTGCTGGGGATCACGCCGGCCGACAAGCGGCCGGGCGTCACCGGAATGGGCGGCGCGGCGCCGAACCACTCGCCGCGCTTCTTCGTCGACGAGGCCGGTCTCAAGCCCGGCGTCCGGGCGCTCAGCCATCTCGCGGTCGATTTCCTGTCGCGCGCTGCGCAGCGTTGAGACGGCGCGGCGCCGGCGTCTATTTCCCGCAGACCCCGCCGCGGCTGTCCCACGCCACGGACTGCACCGCCACGCGGCCCGACGCGGCGCGGTCCAGCGTCGCCGTGATCCGCCCGCAGCTCGGCGGCTCGCCGACCGGCCGTCCGCGGCCGTCGACGTAGACCAGCGCCACGCGGTGGGCGCAGGGGCCGGTCGGCCCGCAATTCGCGGCCCGTCGCGTCGCCGGATACTGCTCGAGGAACGCCGCGCTGGTGACGTGCTCGGACAGCGCCGCCTGCGCGGCGCCCTCCGGCGTCGGCTTGCGGAACGCCGCCGACAGCGCGCTGCCGGTGGGATCGAACGCCTCGACGAGGCGCCCGCCGGACGACGACGCGCCGCCACCGGAGCCGGTCGCGCAGGCGGAGAGGAGGCCGGCGAGCGCGCCGGCGAGAATCACGGGATGGAGGAGGCGGGGGGGCATTGGCGAACTCCGTTTCATTGCGCCGGCGTCGACGGACGGCGCGACCCTATCACGGGGACGGCCGGCGGTGGCGGGATGACGCCACGCAAATGGGGCGCGATCATGGACCGCGCCCCGCCCGCTTCCGTGCCGCCGCGACCGGCGGCGGGCCTAGTGCACCGATTCGCCGTGCAGGTTGATGTCGAGGCCTTCGACCTCCTGCTCGGGCGTGACGCGAAGCCCCACGGTGACGTCGACGATCTTCATGATGATCCAGGTGACGGCGCCCGACCACGCGACGCAGGCCAGGATCCCCCAGAGCTGCTTCATCAGCTGTCCACCGTTGCCCTCGATCAGGCCCTTCACGTCCGGGCCGGCGATGGCGCTGGACGCGAACACGCCGGCCAGCAGCGTGCCGGCGATGCCGCCGACCCCGTGCACGCCGAACACGTCGAGCGAGTCGTCGTAGCCCATACGCCGCTTGAACGCGGTCGAGGCGTAGAAGCAGGCCAGCCCGGCGACGAGTCCGATCGCCAGCGCGCCGCCGACGTCGACGAAGCCGGAGGCTGGGGTGATCGTGCCGAGCCCCGCCACCGCGCCCGACGCGATGCCCAGCAGGCTGGGCTTGCCCAGCGTCGCCCACTCCGCGAACATCCACGCCAGCGCCGCCGTGGCGGCCGAAACGTGCGTCACGGTCATCGCCATGCCGGCGCGCGAATCGGCGGCCACCGCCGAGCCGGCGTTGAAGCCGAACCAGCCGACCCACAGCAGCGACACGCCGACCATCGTCAGCACCATGTTGTGCGGCGCCATGTTCTCGTGCGGATAGCCGCGCCGCGGTCCGATCACGATGCAGGCGACGAGGCCGGCGATTCCGGCGTTGATATGCACGACGATGCCGCCGGCGAAGTCGAGCACGCCCTTCTCGCCCAGCCAGCCGCCGTCGCCGAGGAAGCCGCCGCCCCACACCCAGTGGGCGACGGGGCAGTACACGAACAGCAGCCACAGGCCCATGATCCACAGCATGGCCGAGAATTTTCAGCCGGTCGGCCAGCGCGCCGACGACGATCGCCGGCGTGATCGCGGCGAACGTCAGCTGGAACATCATGAAGACGTTCTCGGGCACGGTCTTGGCGAGGTCGTGCACCGAGTCCATCGTCATGCCGGACATGAACAGCCGCGAGAAATCGCCGATGAAGGCGTTGCCCTTGGTGAACACCAGGCTGTAACCGACGACGACCCACAGCACCGACACCAGCGCCACCGTCGCCAGCGTCTGCGCGGTGGTCGCCAGCACGTTCTTCCTGCGCACCATGCCGGCGTAGAACAGCGCCAGGCCGGGCAGCGACATCATCAGCACCAGCGCGGTGGCGACGATCATCCAGGCGGTGTCGCCGCTGTCGATCTTCGGCTTGTCGGCTGCCATCGCCAGGCCGGGCAGCAGCGCCAGGCCGGCGGCGGCGAGCGGCGCGAGCGCGCGCGCCAAGGCGCGCGGCGTTGCGGACGTCGTCATATCTCTCTCCCCTTGATTTTCAGGCGCGGCGTGGCGGCCTCACAGCGCCTCGTTGCCGGTCTCGCCGGTGCGGATGCGCACGGCGTGCGCGACGTCGAGCACGAACACCTTGCCGTCGCCGATCTTGCCCGTGGCGGCCGCCTTCTGGATCGCCTCGACCGCGCGGTCGACCTGGGCGTCTTCCAGCACCGCCTCGATCTTCACCTTGGGAAGGAAGTTCACGGCGTACTCGGCGCCGCGGTAGATCTCCGTCTGGCCCTTCTGGCGGCCGTAGCCCTTGACCTCCGAGACCGTCAGGCCCTGGACGCCCATGCCGGTCAGCGCTTCGCGCACTTCCTCGAGTTTGAAAGGCTTGATGATCGCGATGATCAGTTTCATGGGCTCGGATCCCTCCATGTTCGGCGTTGGCGCGCGTGAAGCGCGCCCATTCGGAAGACAATCGCCATGTAGGCGTGATGCAAAGATTGTGCCTAATTTTTGATCTTATTCAAGGCATTGAAAAGTAAAGAATTTGTGGATTTGTGAGGATCCGTCGGAGATGCGGCGCGCATATGGTAGGCATCGATCGATCGATGTCTGCGGCGAATCTAGGCGGCGGTGGGCAGAAATTGGACAGTCGCGTCGGTTCATCGGCGCCGACGACGAAAAAAACCCGGCGCCGCGGCGCCGGGTTCGAAGGAGCCACCGGGTGCGAGCGACCGGGCGGCGGAGGGGAACGCGGTCGGAGCGGAGCCGCGCGGCTCCGCTCCGTGTTCGTCAGTGCACGGTCTCGCCGTGCAGGTTGATGTCGAGACCCTCGACCTCGTGCTCCGGATCGGCGCGCAGGCCGATGGTCACGTCGACGATCTTGAGGATCACGAAGGTCACGATCGCGCAGTACACCATGGTGATGCACGAGCCGTAGATCTGGACGAGCACCTGGCCCGGCGCGCCGTCGATCAGGCCGGACTTGCCCTCGCCGCCGATCGCCGCCTTGGCGAACACGCCGGTGAGGACGGCGCCGACCAGGCCGCCGATGCCGTGCACGCCGAAGGCGTCCAGCGAGTCGTCGTAGCCCATCGCCTTCTTGAGCGTCGTCGCGCCGAGGAAGCAGACCACGCCGGCGACGATGCCGATGACCAGCGCCGCCGTGGGATCGACGAAGCCGGAGGCCGGCGTGATGGCCACGAGGCCGGCGACCGCGCCCGACACGATGCCGAGGACCGACGGCTTCTTGAGGACGACCCACTCGGCGAACATCCACGCCAGCGCCGCGGCGGCGGCGGCGATCTGGGTCACGGCCATGGCCATGCCCGCGTTGCCGTTGGCGCCGAGCGCCGAGCCGGCGTTGAAGCCGAACCAGCCGACCCACAGCAGCGAGGCGCCGATCAACGACAGCACCAGGTTGTGCGGCGCCATGTTCTCGGTCCCGTAGTTGCGGCGCTTGCCGACCACGTAGGCGCAGACCAGTCCGGCGACGCCGGCGTTGATGTGCACCACGGTGCCGCCCGCGAAGTCCAGCATGGAGGACTTGCCGAACCAGCCGTCGGCGCCCATGAAGCCGCCCGGACCCCACACGCCGTGCGCGATCGGCGCGTAGACCAGGAGCGACCATAGGCCCGTGAACCACAGCAGGGCCGAGAACTTCATGCGCTCCGCGAAGGCGCCCGCGATCAGCGCCGGGGTGATGATCGCGAAGGTGAGCTGGAAGCACATGAAGACCGATTCGGGGATGGTCTTCGCGAGGTCGATGATGCCGTCGACCTTCAGGCCGGCGAGGAAGAAGCGCCCCAGCCCGCCGAAATAGGCGTTGCCCTCGGTGAACGCCAGGCTGTAGCCGAGCACCATCCAGAGCACGGTGACGAGGCAGCAGATGGCGAAGCTCTGCATGGTGGTCGCGAGCACGTTCTTCTTGCGCACCATGCCGCCGTAGAACAGCGCCAGGCCGGGGATGGTCATCATCAGGACCAGCGCCGTCGAGATCAGCATCCAGGCGGTGTCGCCGGTGTCGATCTTGAGGGCCGCGGCCGCCGGCGCGGCCGGGGCGGCGGGCGCCGCCGGCGGGGTCGCGGCGGGCGGCGTGGTCTGCGCCAGCGTCGTCAGCGCGTAGACGGCCGTGAGGCCGGCGCCGGCGGCGGCGAGGCCGAGGTCGCGGAACCGTTTCGTGTTCATCGTCGTCATCCCCCGATCAGAGCGCGTCGCCGCCGGTCTCGCCGGTGCGGATGCGAACCGCCTGCGAGACCGCGAGCACGAAGATCTTGCCGTCGCCGATCTTGCCGGTGCTGGCCGTCTTGCGGATCGTCTCGACGACCTGCTCGACCAGTCCGTCGGCCACGACGATCTCGATCTTCACCTTGGGCAAGAAACTCACGGCGTACTCGGCGCCGCGGTAGATCTCGGTCTGGCCCTTCTGGCGGCCGAAACCCTTCACTTCGGTCACCGTCAAGCCCTGCACGCCGACCGCGGTGAGCGCCTCGCGCACCTCGTCCAGCTTGAAGGGCTTGATGACCGCGATCACCAGCTTCATCGCATCCCCCTGACATCCATCTCTCGGCCGCGCCGACGTCCATCATGGCCGGGGGCGCGGGAAAGCTCGGGGGACCACATCAAGTTTCGTGCCATCACCGTACGCGCCCGCCGCGACCGGCCGCGCCGCGCCGCAAGCCGCGGCCCTGCCGTGAAAACGCGCAGATTGCCCGAATCGCGACCGTCCGCCGCGCGCCCCGCGCAATTCACCCGCGCCCGTCGTTCAAGACGCTTGTAACAGCGCTGTCCTGCACCTAGTCCGTCCGGCACGCGGCTTGCAGCGGCGGATGCGCGAAGCCGCGCGTGCGGGCCATCGAGCCATGTGCCGAAACGATCGAAGGGTGACGTCGATGAAGATCAAGAGTTTCACCGTGTGGGCGGCCATGGCCGCCGCCATCGTCGGCGCTCCCGCTGTCGGTCTGGCGCAGACCGCCCCGGCCGCGACGCCCGCACCGGCGCCCGCGCCGGCGGCGCCGGCCGCGCCGGAGCCGAACGCGCCGTTCGGCGGCATGATCACGGGCGTCGTGACGCTCACGAGCGACTACCGCTTCCGCGGCATCTCGCAGAGCAAGAACGATCCGGCCCTGCAGGGCGGGCTCACCTACGAGGTGCCGCTGGCGTTCACCGGGCTGCCGATATCGATCTACGGCGGCTTCTGGGGCAGCAGCGTCAACTTCTCGCCCGATGTCGACGAGTCGGTCGAGATCGACATGGTCGCCGGCGTGAAGTTCAAGGCTTTCGACGAGAAGCTGCTCATCGACCTCGGCTGGATCGGCTACCGCTATCCCGGCGCGCTCAAGGCCGCGCGACTGCCGTTCGACGAGTTCGGCGGCCAGCTGACCTACGATTTCGGCTTCGCCCAGCTCTCCGGCCAGGTGCGCTACAGCCCGAACTTCTTCGCCAACTCGGGCGACGCCTGGTACAAGGGCGCGATGCTGACGGTGCCGCTCAGCTTCATCACGATCCACGAGAAGGTCTCGTTCAAGGCCTTCGCCGGCATCGGTCACCAGTCGATCCAGCGCAATGCCCGCTTCTTCAACCCGGACTACACGGAGTGGCAGATCGGGCTGGTCGCGACGGTCTACGGCATCGACCTCGGCCTGACTTACGTCGACACCAACATCAGCAAGAGCCGCTGCAACGGCGGCGGGTTCAACTACTGCTCGGGCCGCGCCGTCTTCAGCCTCGGCAAGGCGTTCTGATCCGCGACCCCGCGGGGTCGACGTCCACGACGACGGCGCGTCCGGGAGACCGGGCGCGCCGTCGGCGTTTGAAGGGACGGCGCCCGCGGCCTCACACCACGCGCTGCGCGCGCAGGCGCGCCACGCCGGCGGCGTCGTAGCCGGCCTCGCGCAGGATCTCGTCGGTGTGCTGTCCGAGCAGCGCCGGCGGCCGCTCGATCGTGCCGCCGCCATGCGCCAGCTTGAAGCCGTTGCCGGCCAGCGTGACGCGTCCGTCCGCGCCGTCGTAGCCCTGCAGAACGTCGCGGTGCCCGAGCTGCGGATGCGCCAGGATCTCGTCGAGTCCGTAGACCTTGCCGCACGGCGCGTCGGCCTTGCGCAACCGCTCCGCCCAGTTCGCGGCCGTGTCCTTGGCCATCGCCTCGACGATGATCGCGCGCAGCGGTCCGGCGTTGGCGATGCGCGAGTCCCAGTCCTTGAAGCGCGGATCGTCGACCGCGTCGGGCCGGCCGATCTCGCGCATCAGGCTGTCGAACTGCTTGTCGGTCATGACCGCCAGCACGATGTATCCCTCGGCGGTCGGGAACATGTCGCCCGTGGGCTTGCGCGTGACCGAGAGGTTGCCGGCCTGCCGAGGCTTCGACTTGCCGACCGTCCACTCCGCCACCACGGTGCCGAGGAACGCCAGCATCGAGTCCAGCATCGCGACGTCGACCAGCTGGCCGCGTCCGGTGTGGGTGCGCTGGAACAGCGCCGTGGCGACGCCGAACGCCGCCGTCGCGCCGGCGGTCACGTCGCATGCCGGGAAGCCGGCGCGCGTCGGGCCGGTCTCGGGATGGCCGGTGATCGACATCAGCCCGGACATCGCCTGGATCATGCCGTCGAACGCCGCCGCGCCGCGCTCCGGCCCGGTCTGGCCGAAGCCCGACACCGCGCAGTAGATCAGCCGCGGATTGACCGCCGACAGCGCCGCGTAGCCGATGCCCAGGCCGTCCATCACGCCGGGCCGGAAATTCTCCCACACCACGTCGGCGGTGGCGGCGAGCTTCTTCACGATCTCGACCGCCTCCGGCTTCTTCAGGTCGAGCGTGACGCTGCGCTTGCCGGCGTTGACCGCCTGCCACCCTGGCGACAGGCCGCGGTCGGCCAGCTTCTTGTCGGGCCCGCCGCGGCGCATGTCGTCGCCGTCGCGCGACTCGATCTTGACCACGTCGGCGCCGAGCAGGGCGAACTGGTAGGTGCCGTAGGGCCCCGCCAGCACGCGCGTGAAGTCGAGGATGCGGATGCCGGCGAACGGTTTGGTCACGGATTTCCTCCCGGTTTCGGCTGGAGTGTCGACGTGCGCGCCTTGCGCCACCAGAGCCGCTTCCGCGGGGATGGGATGCGCCGCGCCTTTATTCCGCCGCGCGCGCCGCGACCTCGCGCAGCACCGCCTCGGTGTCGGCGCCCAGCGCCGGCGGGTCGCGGCGCAGCGGCAGCGTCGCGCCGTCGAGCTTGACCGGGAAGCCGAAGGTCCGCGTCGCGGCGCCCGACGGCAGCGTCATCGGCTGCACCCACCCCATGTGCTCGACCTGCGGATCGGCGAGGATCTGCGAGTAGGCGTTGATGCGGCCGTGCGGCACGCCGGCCTTCTCGAACGCCGCGATCCAGTGGTCGACCGGCCGCTTCGCGAACTCGATCTCAAGCAGGTCCTTGAGCGCGATCTGGTGTTGCGCGCGCAGCAGCGTGGTCGCGAAGCGCGGATCGTCGCGCAATTCGCGGCGGCCGACGACATCGGCGACCGATTCCCACAGTTTGTTGTTGCCGGCGGCGATGACGAAATGCCCGTCCGCCGCCTTGAACGCCTGGTAGGGCGCGTTGCGCGGGTGGGCCGAGCCGAGCTTCTTGGGATCGTTGCCGGTGCCGAAGAACTCGCTGGTCTGCAGCGCCGCGATGCCGAGGCTGGCGCCGAGCATCGAGACGTCGATGTGTCCGCCGGGTTCCCCCAGCGCCACGGCGCGCAGCTTGGCGGCGATCGCGAAGGCGCCGTAGAGCCCGGCGGCGAAGTCCGACACCGGCACGCCGCACTTCACCGGCGCGCCGTCGGGCTCGCCGGTGACGCTCATGATGCCGCTCATCGCCTGCACCGTGACGTCGAAACCGCCCTCGCCGCTGCGCGGGCCGGTCTGGCCGAACGCCGAGATCGAGCAGTAGACGAGGCCGGGCTTCTCGCCGCGCAGCGATTCGTAGCCGAGGCCGAGACGGTCCATCACGCCGGCGCGGTTGTTCTCGACCACCACGTCGGCCGACAGGATCAGCGCCCGCGCCGCCTTCTTGTGCGCGGGATCCTTGAGGTCGAGGCGCACGGAGCGCTTCTCGCGGTTCAAGGACGCGAAATTCTCGCTGAAACCGTCAGTGATCGGCGGCCATTGCCGCAGCATGTCGCCCTCGGGCGGCTCGATCTTGACCACGTCGGCGCCGAGATCGGCCAGCAGCATGCCGCAGAACGGCCCGGCCGCGACCTGGCAGAATTCGATCACCTTCACCCCGGCGAGCGGCAGCATCGTATGGGTCTCCCGGCGCCGTCGCGCTATCGCCGCACGTCCTGCGGACTGTGGGTCGGCCACTGGTGTTGCGCGATCTGCTCGAGCGAGCGCGACTTCTGGCCCAGCCGCAGCCGGTAGATCCAGTAGTTCGACATCACCGCCTCGACGTAGCCGCGCGTCTCGTTGAACGGGATGGTGGCGACGAACAGCAGCGGATCGCCGGCGTCGGGGCCGCCCAGCCACTTGTTCACGCTGCCGGGGCCGGCGTTGTAGGCGGGCACGGCGTGGAACAGGTTGGCGCCATAGTCGTCGAGCAGGCCCTTCAGGTAGGCCTGACCCAGCGCCACGTTGTGCGCCGCCTGGTAGCGGTCGCCGCCGGCGCCGATCTGGCGCTCGACCAGGGTCGCTGTGCCGGGCATCAGCTGCATCAGGCCCATGGCGCCGGCCCACGAACGGGCGCGCGGATTGAAGGCCGATTCCTGGCGCATCACCGCGTAGACCAGCGCGCGGTCGACGTTGAAGCCGCCGGTCGGCTCGTAGGGCGGGATCGGATAGAGCGCGTTGTCGAGTCCGTCGATCTTCTCCGGCCGTTCGCGCGCGGCGTTGGCCACCTTGAGCGCGAGGCCGGGGAGGCGGGCCTTCTCGGCCAGCGCGAGCACGGCGGAGACCATGCGCGGATCGGCGTCGAGCGAGGTCGCGAACAGCTCCTGCTCGGCGTTGCTGACGGCCTTGAGCTGGAGCAGCGCCAGCGCCCGGCGCCCGGCGCGGTCGTCGCGGATCAGCGCGCGCCGCGAGGAGTCGAGATCGGCGGCGCGCCATTGCGGCCGCGGCTCGACGCCCAGCGTGCGCAACGCGATCAGGCCGTAGAAGGTGCGATCGTAGATCGCCGCCCGCTTCAGCCACAGCGAGAAGCGCTCGGGATTGCCGGCCATCAGGTTGGCGCGCGCCGCCCAGAAGGCGCCGCCCGCGATGGTCGCCGAGTAAGCGCTGCCGGCCGTCGCCTCCGCGACGCTCTCGAACAGACGCGCGGCCTCGGCGTAGTTGCCCTTGCGCCACGCCGCGATGCCGGCCTGGAAGGCGGCCGACGGGCGCTCGGCGCCGTTGGTCTCGTGGCCGACCGGCTGGTCGGCGCCGCCGCTCTCGAGCTGGCGGGTGGCGATCTGCGCGCGCCAGCGGCCGACCTCCTCGGCGCCCAGCGCCTGCTGCGTGAACGGCTCGTCGAGCAGCCGGCGCGCCGCCGAGAAGCCGGTGTCCTCGATCATGCGCGCCAACCGGGCTCGGATGGTCGCGGCCTGGGTGCTGTCGCCGCCGCTGAGCCTGCGGGAGTCCGGCGCCAGCGAGCGGCCGCTCGGGGCGCTAGAGACGAAGCTCGCGGCCTGCGGCTCGGGCGCGCCGGCCGGCTTGCGCGTCAGCGCGAGCTTGAACAGGTTCGGCGCGTCGGGATGGTCGCCGTAGTCGCGCAGCCATGCCGAGAGATCGTCGTAGCTGGCTGTGAAGCCGGTCGCCAGGTACCGCTGCGCCAGCACGTAGCCCAGCAGCGTCTTGTCGCGTAGCGCCGCGATGTCGGCGTCGGCGCCGGCGAAGTCGCCGCCCGCTTGAGCCGCGAAGATGCGCTGGTAGCGGCCGACATCGCCGGAATCGAGCACCGTCGGCAGGTCGCCGGGAAGCTGCGCCGTGGGGTCGATGTCGATGGTCGGCGCCGGCGGCACGTAGGCCTGCCGCGGCGCCGCCGCCGGGCGGAAGGCCGGCCGACCGCGCGCCGCGACGGCGGTGCGCGCCGCCGGCCGGGCCGCCGGCTTCGCCGCCGCGGCGGCGGGCTTGGCCGCGGGCGCGACGGCGGGCTTTCCTTTGGGCGGCTGCTGCGCGCCGGCTTGCGGCGCCAGCATCGCCGCCATGGCCGCGACGCCGGCCAGCAAGACGAAACGCTTCATGTGCGTGCGACCCCGTGAACGTCCGGCGCGCCGCGCCGGCGCGACGCCTTCGCCGCTTGGTTACTGGATCGCCGGGAACGCGGCAAGCGCCCCGCGGCGCGCCGTCCCTGCGCGCTTGCCGGCCCCGGCCGCGGCCCTATAGTCCGGCCGGGGATCGAAGGAGAGAGATGATGTCGCCATGGAACGAGCGCGCCGACGCCGCGCGCGCGACGCTGGACAAGGTCCGCGGGATCGAGGCGCGCGACGGCGTCACGCGCGAGGCGTTGGCCCTGATCGGCGCCGAACTGACGTCGCTGGCGAGCCGGACCGATCTGTTTCCGCTGGAGCAGTTCCCGGTGCGGCGCGACGGCGGCATCTACCGGATATCCGAGGATCCCGACCACCGCTTCGCGCTCTACGCCTCGGCCGGGCTCGAGGGCAAGCTGGTGCCGCCCCACAACCACACGACATGGGCTTGCATATCCGGCGTCCACGGCCAGGAGCACAACGTCCGCTACGACCGCGTCGACACCGGCCGCAACGACCCCGACCATGTCGAGCTGAAGCGCTCGGGGGAACGCACCATCGTCAAGGGCAACGGCATCGAGTTCATGCCCGACGATTTCCACACCATCGAGGTGCCGGCCGGCGGCGGGCCCGCGCTGCATCTGCACCTCTACGGCCTCAGCCTGGAGCGCCTGTACGACCGCGTGACGGTGGATCCCGCGACCGGTACCGCGCAACGCTTCATGGCGATGCCGCGAATCCTCACGCCGCTGGTGACGGCCGCCGAGGTCAAGGCGGCGCTGGCGACGGACGCCGCCTTCGCGTTCTTCGACGTGCGCGAGGAGGGCGAGTTCTCCGAGGGCCATCCGTTCTTCGCCACGCCGCTGCCGCTGTCGAAGCTGGAGCTGCGGGTGCGCGCGCTGCTGCCGAACCCCAACGCCCGCGTCGTGCTGATGGACACCGGCGAGGAGGGCCAGACCGGCCGCGCCAACCGCGCCGCCGCCCGGCTGTCGCGCTGCGGCTACAACGACGTCGTGGTGATGGACGGCGGCCTCAAGGCGTGGCGCGACGCCGGCTACGAGGTGTTCGGCGGCGTCAACGTGCCGAGCAAGGCGTTCGGCGAGGTGGTCGAGCACGATTGCGACACGCCGCGCATCGACGCCGCCGACCTCAAGAAGCTGGCCGACGAGGGCGCCGACATGGTGATCCTCGACAGCCGCCCGATGGAGGAATACCGCAACATGTCGATTCCCGGCGGCGTCGACGTGCCGGGCGCGGAGCTCGTCTACCGCGTCAAGGATTTCGCGCCCAAGCCGGAGACGCAGGTGGTGGTCAACTGCGCCGGCCGCACGCGCTCGATCATCGGCGCGCAATCGCTGATCAACGCCGGACTGCCCAACAAGGTCATCGCGCTCAAGAACGGCACGATGGGCTGGCATCTGGCCGGGCTCGAGGTGGCGCGCGGCAAGACCGACACCTACCGCGGCCAGAGCCAGGCCGCCGCCGGCTGGGCGCGCGACGCCGCGGCGCGGGTCGCCGCCAAGGCCGGCGTGCGCACCATCCACATGCACGAGCTGAAGCGGGTCGAGGCCGAGGCGGCGGCGGGCGCGGAGAGCGTCTACAAGCTCGACGTGCGCGACGGCGGCGAATACGCGAAGGGCCATCTGCGCGGCTTCCGCCACGCGCCCGGCGGCCAGCTCGTGCAGGCCACCGACCAGTACGTCGGCGTCCGGAACGCCACGATCGTCCTGCACGACAACGACGGCGTGCGCGCGACGATGACGGCGCACTGGCTGCTGCAGATGGGCTGGAACAGGACCTACGTTCTCAAGCACCGTCCGTTGACCGACGAGATCGAGACGGGCGCCGAGCGGCGCGCCGTGCCCGGCCTCGGCGCGGTCGACGTGGCGACGATCGCGGCGGCCGAGCTCAAGACGCTGGTCGATTCGAACGAGGCGCTGGTGGTCGATCTCGACACCTCGCTGCGGTACCGCGACGGCCACGTGCCGGGCGCGTGGTTCGCGGTCCGCGCCGGGCTGGCGAAGACCCTGCCGGAGATGGTCGCGAAATCGCCGGCGGCGAAGCGCGTCGTGTTCACGTCGCCGGACGGTCTGCTGGCGCGGCTGGCGGCGGCCGACGTCGCGGAGTCCGGCGTCGTCGATCTGCCGCTCGCCGTCCTGGAGGACGGCATGAAGAGCTGGCGCGACGCGCGCCTGCCGCTGGAGAAGGGCCATGTGAACATGGCCGATCCGCCGACCGACGTGTGGTACCGGCCGTACGACCGCACGGACGGCGTCGAGGCGGCGATGAACCAGTACCTCACGTGGGAGGTCGATCTCGTGGCGCAGGTGAAGCGCGACGGCGATTCGCGCTTCAACGTCGTGCGCATGGCGGGCTGACTCCGCCGCCGCGCGGCGTCAGCCGAACCACACCAGCCCGCGCGCGTCGGCCTCGGCGGCGCGCAGCCGCCCCTCGATCCACGCCCGCGTCGCCAGCTTGGGCGCGCGGCGCAGCACGCCGGCGCCCGACGCGCTGAGGCACGCCAGGCGCGGCATCGTGTCGGCGCCGGGCGGCAGCAGCGCCAGCAGCTCGCGCGCCATCGCGGCGTGGCGGGCGGCGGCGGCGCGGTCGTCGGCGCCGACGATCCGCGCCACGCCGAGACGCCGGCCCGGCCGCTCCGGCCGGCCGAGCGACAGCGTGCTGGCCAACAGTCCGGGGCAGAGGATGGCCGACCGCGCCGGCCGCGGCGCGCCGGGCGGCGGGAGGACGAAGACGGGGCTCCAGGTCTCGTCGCCGGCGTTCATCAGATCCCGGAAGCCGTCGGCGGTCTCCAGCATCGACCATCCGGCGACGCGCTCCGTCGCCACTGCGCGCACCAGATGCGGCCCGTCCGGGATCGGCGCGTCGACCATGCGCCGCCCGCGCGCGGGGAAGCCATGGCTTTCGAGCCACATCTCCATCTCGGTCGTGTCGCGCGCCGGCAGAGGCGCGGCGCCCGGCCGTCGGTCGCGACCCTCCAGCATGCCGGCGGCGATGCCCGGCGCGATCACCGGCCGGCCGATGATGGCGCCCTCGACGTGGATCGAATCGTGCGGATCGACGACCAGCCCGTCGGCGTCGTCGTCGTCGACCAGGCGACGGAACAGGTCGGCGCCGGCCATCGGCGCCACGGTGGTATCGGCGGCCAAGCCGCGATCCGTGAACACCGACACCAGGCGCAGACCCAGGCTGGCCTCGTCGATGGCGCCGGCCGTCCACGCCTTGTCGACCCACCAGGTCGCCGCCAGCAGCGCCGCCGCGTGTCCCTCGCCCGGCTTCGCGACCATCACCGCCACGGCGCGGCCGCGGACGATGTCGCGCAGCGCCGCGACGCCCGCGGCGTCGATCTCGCGCGGCGTGGCGGCCCAGCCGCGCAGCAGCAGGCCGTCGACGCCTTTCGGCATCGCGTCGGCGAGGGTCGCCCCGTCGCGCACGGCGTGCCGCCCCGCCGGCGCGTCTCGCAGCACCACCATCAGGCGGCCGCCCCGTCCGCGCACCGGCCGCGCGCCCTTGCCACGACCCGCTGGCTGGAGCGCCAGCTCGTAGGCCCGGTCGCCGGCGCGCTCGACCACCGGCGAGCCGTCGGCGTCGATCGGCAGGAACACGCGCGGCGTTTCGGCGAAGTCGCGCAGGTCGAACGGCGGCGGCTCCGTCGATCCGCCGCCACCCTCGAACAGGCGCTGGATCGCCGGATTGAGCAGCGGCGGCGCCGACGATGACGACGATGGCGCGAAGCCGCCGGCCGCTCCATCGTCCAGGTCCAAGGGCGACCGCACGTCCGGCGTCGTCCACGACGGACCACCGACGTTCAGATCGCCCGACGCGCCATGGCTCGAGGTCTCGTCGCCGCTATCGGCCATCGTGCCGCCGCTCCCCGTCGTCGCCGCAAGTCTGGCGCGGGCCGTCCGCCGCGTCCACGGCGGCGGACGCGTCGGCGTGGGCCGCCTCGCTATCCGCCAGCCGCGCCGCGGAGTCGCGGGTCCACGGGTGCTCCGCGCCCAGCCGGCGCAGATGGTGGCCATGCGCCTCGCGGGCCAGCGTGACGGCCTGTGCCGTGTCGCCGGCGGCCATCAGCAGCGCCGCGTAGCTCGCGCGCACGCGGTTGAGTCGGGGATCGTCCGCGTCCCCGGCGGCGGCATAGGCGCGGATCGCCTCGCGGTAGCGCCGCCGCGCGGCGTCGCGCTCGCCGAGGCGCTCCAGCAATACCGCGAGGTTCGCGGTGGTCGTGGCGGTGGTCGCGTGGTCGGCGCCGTGGGCGCGGCGGAACACGCGCAGCGCGCTCTCGTAGAGCGGCCGCGCCGCCGCCGGATCGTCGCCCCGGGCGAGGATCAGGCCGAGGTTGTTGCGGCTATGGGCGATATCCAGCGGCACCCGCGGCCGCGCCGCCTCGCGCAGCGCCAAGGAGCGTCCGGCGAGTTCGTGCGCGCGCGCCGGATCACCCCGCGCCGCCACCGCAAGCGACATCTCGCTCAGGACCGCCGCGATGCGTGGATGGTCGCCGCCGAGGCGGATCTCGGCCAACGCCAGCGCGCGCTCGTAGTCGGCGCAGGCGCGGCCTTGGTCGCCCGCCGCCCCCGCCTCCAAGGCGCGGGCCATCAGGGCGTCGACCTCGGCATCGCCGTTCGGGCGTGGCGGGCGCGCTGCGCGTCTGGCCGCGCGCGGCGCGGGCGCGGCGGGCGGCGCTTCCGGCGGCGGATCGGCGGGCCAGGCGCCGAATCGGATCTGCAGGCGCATCTCCTCCTTGATGAGCTGCGGCCACGCGGTCGCGGCCGTCCACGCCGCCGCGAGCAGCGGCTGACCTTCGTCGGCGAAGCCGGCATCGCGCAGCGCGGTGGCCGCGCGCACGGCGGCGGCGGCCAGCGCGACCACGTCCGGCGGCCGCGGATCGGCGTCGGCGAACGCGCTCTGCAGGTGCGGCGCCAGCGCCGTCATCGTCCCAGCGTCGGCTGTCTTCGTCGCGGCGTCCAGCGCGTCGGCGACGCGGGCGATGGTCTCGATCTCGAGACGTCGCCATTTCATGCGCACGCGCGCCGCCGCCGCGAAGCCGGCGCGCATCGTCGCATCGCCTCCGGCCACGTCGATCAGCCCGAGCGTCGACAGCGCCGTGCCGGCGGCCGCGCCGTCGACGCCGGGCAGCGGCAGCGGCCATGGCACCGGCCGCGGCGCCATCGTGGCGAAGCAGGCCATCGTCCTGTCGGCGTCGGCGTGGATCTCGCACGCGCGGTCCAGCGCGATGTCGAGCAGCCCGACCATGCGCGCCGCGGGTTGCGGCATGTAGCGGTAGGCCGCGGCGGCGGCCACGACGCGCCGCTCGACCTCGTCGAAGCCGACCCCGGCGTGGCGCGCGTAGGCGGCGGCGACGTGCATCGCCCCCGGCAGCGCGTCGAGGCACCGGGCCAGCGACCCCGCGGCGTCTGGCGGCGCGTCGTGCGCCATCGCGCGCAGCATGGCGGTGGCCTCGTCGGTGGCCGGCGCCTCCAACGCCACGACCGCGGCCGAGGATTCCCAGCCGGCGACGCGCGTCGTCAGCAGCACGGGCCCGGCGATCGCGTCGACCAGCGCGGCGATGGCCGCCGGCCCGGCGGCGTCGTCGAGCACGTGCAGGTCGACCGTGTCGTCGGCCGCCGCGTCGCGCAGGCCGAGCGCGAGGCTGGCGCCGGTGTCGGCGGCCAGCCAGCGCGCGCGGCCACCGCGCGCGCGGATGGCGTCGACGATGGCGCGGGCGAGCGCCGACTTGCCGATGCCGGCGACGCCGGTGATCGCCACCCGCACCGGGCCTCCCGGCGCCAGCGCGCGCCGCACGGCGTCGAGTTCGGCCGCGCGGCCGGCGAACTCCGGCGCGTCGCCCGCCCCGACCGCCCTCACGGTCGCCGTCATCCCGCCGGCGGCGGCGTCAGAGCGCCTCGAGCCGCGCCAGGAACGCGCGCAGCGCCGGCGCCCATTGCAGGGCGTCGACGTGGCTCGCCATGTGGCCCTTGTCGGTGACCAGCTCGACGTAGGTCACGTCGACGCCGGCGGCGCGCAGCTCGGCGGCGCGCTTCACGCACAGCGCGCCGGGGAACAGCTTGTCGTTCGGCGCGATCACGTAGAGCACCCTGGCCTTGATGCGGTCGTACTCCTTGCCGATGTCGAACGAGCCGATCGCCTGGCGCAGCGCGATCAACGCGTGGCCGTCGTAGGTCTCCGCCCAGGCGCGCGCCGCCGCCTCGATCGCCGCCTCGCGCTTGGCCGGATCGGGGATCGTCGCCGCCAGGATCTCGCGCTGGCCGTACTGCACCAGCGTGTCGTGGCGGATCGCGGCCAGCACGGTCTTGATGCCGCCGTTCTCGTAGTACCAGCCGCCATTCCAGTTGGGATCGCCCGCCAGCCGCTTGCGTAGCGCCTCGACCGCGTCGATCCCGCCCGGCGGCATGCTCGGCGCCGTCACCGTCGGCACGACGCCCTTCATGAAATCGGGATAGGTCACCGACCACTGGAACGCCTGGAAGCCGCCCATCGACGGCCCGACGACCGCCAGCAGGCGCTTCACGCCGAGACTGTCCAGCAGCGCCCTCTGCGCGCGCACGGAATCGCGCAGCGTCACCTCCGGGAAGGTCGGGCCGTAGGGCTTGCCGGTCGCGGGATCGACGCTCGCCGGACCGGTCGAGCCGTGGCACGAGCCCAACGCGTTCGTCGACACGACGAAGTAACGATCGGTGTCGATCGCCTTGCCGGGGCCGATCAGCGCGTCCCACCAGCCGGCGGCGTCCTGGGCCACGCCGCGCGCCGCCTTCCCCGGCGCGTAGCGGCCGGCGACGTGCGCGCTCGACGTGTAGCCGTGGGTGATCAGGACGACGTTGTCGGCGGCGGCGTTCATGGCGCCGTGGGTCTCGTAGGCGACCTCGCAGACCGGCAACGTGGCGCCGCCGTCGAGCTTGAAATCGCGCGTCGTGAAAAGCCGGCTTTCGACGGCGTCGAGCGTGGCCATGGGGGTCGTATCCATCAGATGTGTCGGGCGGCGCGCATGCGACACCGTCCGGCGGCCGCGCGCAAGCCCCGGGCGCTGGACAGCCGGGGCGCGGGATGCTGTGGTCGCACGCCGCCGGGAAGGGAAAGCGACGCGATGCTCGTCTTCCGCCAGCTCTTCGATCCGCAGTCGTCGACCTACACCTATCTGCTGGGCGACGCGGACACGCGCCAGGCCGTGATCGTCGATCCGGTGTTCGAGCAGGCGCGCCGCGACGCCGCGCTGGTCGAGGAGCTCGGCCTCAAGGTCGTGGCGATCGTGGAGACCCACGTGCACGCCGACCACGTCACCGGCGCGTGGCTGTTGCGCCGGCGGCTCGGCGGCGCCATCGCGCTGGCGGCGGCATCGGGCGCCGAGGGCGCCGACCGCTACCTCGCGCATGGCGACCGGATCGGGTTCGGCCGCCGCTTCCTCGAGGTCCGCGCCACCCCGGGCCACACGGCGGGGTGCCTCACCTACGTGCTGGACGACCATTCCATGGCGTTCACCGGCGACTGCCTGCTGATCCGCGGCAACGGCCGCACCGACTTCCAGCAGGGCGACGCGCCGACGCTGTTCCGCTCGGTGCACGACCGCATCCTGACCTTGCCCGCCGACTGCCTCCTCTACCCGGCCCACGACTACAAGGGGCTGACCGTCACCAGCGTGCGCGAGGAGAGCCGTTTCAATCCGCGGCTCGGCGCCGGCGTTGAGGTCGCGGATTTCGCCGGCCACATGGCCAACCTGAATCTGCCGCATCCCAAGAAGCTCGACGTCGCGGTGCCCGCCAACATGCGCTGCGGCCGGCCCGACGACGAGGCGCAGGCGACCGCCGAGCCGGACTGGGCGCCTCTGCGCTACAGCTTCGCCGGCGTCTGGGAGATCCAGGGCCACGCGCTGGAGGAGCACCGCGGTGGCCTTCAAGTCCTCGACGTGCGCGAGCCGGAGGAGTTCGACGGTCCGCTCGGCCACATCGCCGGCGCGGTGCTGATTCCGCTTGGCCAGTTGCGGGCGCGCGTCGACGAGCTCGATCGCGGCCGGCCGGTGGTCGCGGTGTGCCGTTCCGGCAGCCGCTCCGCGCAGGCCGTCTCGGTTCTGCGTGAAGCGGGTTTTGCGGACGTGGCCAATCTCGCCGGCGGCATGCTGCGCTGGCGCGCCGACGGATCGGGCACCTACGGCGAGGGCATCTGACGGCGCGGGTCTACGCCGCGGCCTGCGCGGGATAGCGGAGGTCGGCCGCGAGGCCGGCGCCCATCATCTCGATGAAGTTGTCGCAGTAGAATTTCCGGCGCGCGCCGTCCGGGATCCCGGCGGCGTCCATCGAGGCCTCGAAGCGCTTGATCGGGTTCCGGCCACCCTCGACGTGGGGGTAGTCCGACGAGAACAGGCAAACCGAGTCGCCGGAATTGGCGATGATCCAGCCCGCGTCCTCGTGCGGATAGGGCGTCACCCGCACCTGCCGCTTGATGAACTCGCTGGGCCGCATCGACATCTTCTGCAGCCGCTCCTCGTTCTTGATGAAGGCGTTGTGCGCCGAGTCGAGGTTGCGCATCAGGAACGGCACCCAGGCCGCGCCCTGCTCGATCACGCCGAACATCAGCCGCGGGAAGCGGTCGAGCACGCGGTCGACGATCAGCGCCGTCAGCGCCTGCATCGGTGGATAGGCGATCGCCATGTAGTCGATCGACTTGAAATTGTCGTCGCCGCCGTGGAAGTCCGGAACCGGCGGCAATCCGTTGTTGAAATACGCGGGCGCGAGCTGCTTTCCGCCGCCGCCGACGTGGAACACGACCGGCAGGCCGGCCTCCTGCGCCTGCGCCCACAGTGGATCGAGCCCGATATGGCTCGGCGAATGGTCGCGCGGGCAGCGCGAGGGGATCATCAGCGCCTTGGCGCCGTGGCGGATGGCCGCCGCCGCCGCCTTCCGCGTGCGCTCGAAATCCGCCAGCGGCACGTAGGCGGTCGGCAGCAGGCGCCGGTCGACGGCGCAGAAATCGACCATGTGGCGGGTGTGCGCGTCGGCGACCGCGTACATCAGGTCGAGATCGTCGCCGGTCTCCAGCACGTCGGAGTAGTTGAGCAGCGCCGTCGTGAACATGAGCTGGCTGGCGAAACCCAGCAGGTCGATCGAGCGCGGACGGTCGGCCTTGCGGTACGAGCCCAGCGCGTCCCAGTTCTTGCGCAGCATGATCTGCGTGTCGTCGAACGCGTCGGCCCCCGCCGCGGCGCCGGCGAGATGCCTCTCGCTGAGGGCGGCATGGAAGCCTTCGCGCCGCGGGAACAGCGCCTTGTCGGTCACCAGCGTCCGCGAGCGCGCGTCGAGATACGCGTCGAGGAAGCCCGGCACCTCCATGATGTGGGCGTCGGCGTCGTGGATCACGCGTCCCGTGGCGTAGGGCATCGTTCGTTCCTTCCGGAGTCCATCGGCCGCAGCGTGGCGCGGCCGGCGCGGATGTCAACGCCGGGGCCGCGGCGACGGCCGGCGTCTTCCGCGGGGCGACGCGGCGCTCAGCCGGCCGGCGCGTCGAGCCGCTCGCGCAGCGCCAGCAGATCGGTCCAGGTCTGGCGCTTGCCGCCGGGGGTGCGCAGCAGATAGGCGGGGTGGAAGATCGGCAGCGCCGGCACGGTCGTCCCGCCCGACAGCGCGAGGTCGACCCATTTGCCGCGTAGCTTCGTGATGCCCTGCTCGGTCTCCAGCAGCGCCTTGGTCGGCACATTGCCGGCCAGCACGACGATCCTCGGCTTCGCCAGCTCGATGTGGCGGCGCGCGAAGGCGACGCAGATCGCGACGTCGCTGAGGTTGGGCGTGCGGTTGCCCGGCGGCCGCCACGGAAGGATGTTGGTGATGTAGAGGTCGCGCGCGCGGTCCATGCCGATGGCGGCGAACATCCGGTCCATCAACTGGCCGCTGACGCCGACGAACGGCTTGCCCTGGCGGTCCTCGTCCTCGCCCGGCGCCTCGCCGACGATCATGACCGGCGCGCCGGCGACGCCGTCGGCGAACACCGTGTTCTTCGCCAGCTTCTTCAGGGTGCAGCCGTCGAAGGCGCGGATCGCGGCCTCCAGCTCGGCGAGCGAGTTGGCGGCGGCGGCGGCGGCGCGCGCGTCCTCGACCAGCTTCGGCGATTCCAGAGGCACGGTCCGGGTCGGCGGGGGCGCGGCCGGCACGGGCGCGCGCGCCTCGCGGAACGCCGGGGCGGCCGAGGGCGCCGCGACCGGGCGCGCCGTCGGCGCCGACGGGACCGCGGCCGTGGCGCGCGCCGCCATCGCCGCCGTCGCGGCGTAGCGGTCGACCGGCTCGTCCGCCGTCGCCTCGTCGACGCCGGACTCGACGTACCAGCGCAGAAGCGCGGCGGCGTCGGTCGATGCGGGCGTGGCGTTCATGACTTCACTTGAGGATGGGCCGGGCGGGGCCGGTCGTCCACCGCCGGGTTTTCCACCGTCGCGGATCCGGACCGGCGCCGCCTCAGTGCGCCGCCTTCGGCGTCTCCATGAGTTCGACCAGCACGCCGCCCATGTCCTTGGGATGCAGGAAGATCACCGGCGTGCCGTGGGCGCCGATGCGCGGCTCGCCGGTGCCCAGCACCGTCGCGCCCTTGGCCCGCATGTCGTCGCGCGCGACGATGATGTCCGGCACCTCGAAGCAGACGTGGTGCTGGCCGCCTTGGGGGTTCTTCGCCAGGAACGCGGCGATCGGCGAGTTCTCGCCGTAAGGCTCGATCAGCTCTATCTGCGAGTTCGGCAGGTTCACGAAGCTGACCCACACGCCCTGCTCGGGCATCGCGCGCTTCGGCGTGATGTCCGTCGCGCCGAAGAAATCCCGGTACATCTTCGCGGAATCCGCGATCGACGGCGTCGCGACGCCGACATGGTTGAGCCTGCCGATCATGGTCCTCTCCTCGCGGGCGGTCGAAGGCCGCCTCATCGCATGGCGGCGGCCCGGGGGCAACGCGCCCCGCCGCCGCGGCGCGACATCGTCGCGGGTCCGGTCTAGGGTCGCCGCCGATCCACCGCCGGAGCCCGCATGACCGACGACCGCCTGACGCTCTACGGCAGCTTCACGTCGAGCTCGACCTACAAGCCGATGCTGTTCCTGTCGCTGGCGCGGCTGCCGTTCTCGTTCCGCACCGTGAACCTGAAGAACGGCGTCCAGAAATCGGCCGACTACCTGGCGGTCAACCGCTACGGCCAGGTGCCGGCGCTGCGCCACCGCGGCCTGACGGTGGTGCAGTCCAACGTCGTGCTCGACTATCTGGCGCGCGCCACCGGCCGCTTCGAGGGCGCCGACGAGCAGGCGCGCTGGCGGGCGCGGGAATGGCTGTCGTGGGAGGCCGACGCCATCACCAACATCGCCAAGGTCCGCCATTTCAGCCGCTTCCGGACCGTCGATCCGGCCGTCATGGACCATTTCCGGCCGCTGGCGGCGGCGGCGCTGGATTTTATCGACCGCGCGCTCGCGGGACGCGAGTGGCTGGTCGGCGATTCCTGCACCATCGCCGACATCGGCTGCTGGGGCCGCATGGTGTTCATGGCCGAGGGCGGCATGGACATCGCGGGCTGGCCGAACGTGCTGGCATGGAGCGGGCGGCTGCGGGCGATGCCGGGCTTCGCGCTGCCCTACGACCTGATCCCGAAGAAGGACGCGGAACTCGATCCCTGAACGGCCGTTTCCGTCGGTCGGCGCCGCGTCGTCGCGGCCGGTGGCGTCGGCACCGCCGGTAGGCTATCTGTGAGGGCGGGGAGGCGCCGGTCGCGGGCGCGCCCGATGGTCGTTGAGAGGGACGCCGGCGCCCCGCCCTCGCGGGGGGCGGAGACGGCGGGGAGAGGGCGATGTCGCGCGAGTCGATGGAATACGATGTCGTGGTCGTGGGCGGCGGGCCCGCCGGCCTGGCGGCGGCGATCCGGCTCAAACAGCTCGCGGCCGAGCAGGGCCACGAGGTCTCGGTCTGCCTGATCGAGAAGGGCTCCGAGGTCGGCGCGCACATCCTGTCGGGCGCGGTGATCGACCCGATCGCGCTCGACGAGCTGATCCCGGACTGGAAGGAGAAGGGCGCCCCGGTCCACACCGAGGTGACGGACGACCGCTTCCTGCTGCTGACCCAGCCGTCGTCGGTCCGCTTCCCGAACTTCCTGATGCCGCGGTTGATGAACAACCACGGCAACTACATCGTCAGCCTCGGCAACCTCTGCCGCTGGCTGGGGCAGCAGGCCGAGGCGCTGGGCGTCGAGATCTATCCGGGCTTCGCCGCGGCCGAGGTGCTCTACCACGAGGACGGCTCGGTCAAGGGCGTCGCCACCGGCGACATGGGCGGCAAGAACGGCGGGAAGAAGGACAGCTACACGCCCGGCATGGAGCTGCACGCCAAGTACACGCTGATCGCCGAGGGCGTGCGCGGGTCGCTGGCCAAGACGCTGTTCGAGAAGTTCAGGCTGCGCGAGGGCGTGCAGCCGCAGAAGTTCGGCATCGGCCTCAAGGAAGTCTGGGAGGTGCCGAAGGACAAGCACCAGCCCGGCCTCGTGGTGCACACCCAGGGCTGGCCGATGTCGGAGAGCGGCTCGTCCGGCGGCTCCTTCATGTACCACTACGACGACAACCTCGTGTCGATCGGCTACGTGGTGCACCTCAACTACGAGAACCCGTACCTGTCCCCGTTCGACGAGTTCCAGCGCTTCAAGACGCACCCCGAGGTGCGCGCCTATCTCGAGGGCGGCAAGCGCATCGCCTACGGCGCCCGCGCGATCACCGAGGGCGGCTGGCAGTCGGTTCCGAAGCTGGTGTTCCCCGGCGGCGCGCTGATCGGCTGCTCGGCCGGCTTCGTCAACGTGCCGCGCATCAAGGGCAGCCACAACGCGATGAAGAGCGGCATGCTGGCCGCCGACGCGGCGTTCGCGGCGCTCAAGGCCGGTGGCGAGGGCCGCGACGAGCTGGCCGAGTACCCCAAGGCGCTGCGCGAATCGTGGCTATGGAAGGATCTCGACAAGGTCCGCAACGTCAAGCCGGCGCTGCGCTGGGGCACGTTGCTCGGCACGGTGTACGGCGGCTTCGACATGTGGATGCACGATCTCGGCATCCGTCTGCCGTGGACGCTGCGCCACACCAAGGCCGATTTCGAGACGCTGAAGCCGGCCAGCGAGTGCAAGCCGATCGTGTACCCGAAGCCGGACAACGTCGTCAGCTTCGACAAGCTCAGCTCCGTCTTCCTCTCGGCGACCAACCACGAGGAGGACCAGCCGTCGCATCTGAAGCTGCGCGATGCCTCGATCCCGATCGGCGTCAACCTGCCGAAATGGGCCGAGCCGGCGCAGCGCTACTGCCCGGCCGGCGTCTACGAGGTGGTGACCGGACGAGGGCGGCCAGCCGCGCTTCCAGATCAACGCGCAGAACTGCGTGCACTGCAAGACCTGCGACATCAAGGATCCGTCGCAGAACATCGACTGGACCGTGCCCGAGGGCGGCGGCGGTCCCAACTATCCGGGGATGTGAACGCGCCGGCCGCGGCGCCGGCGGAAAGCCGGGCCGCGCCGATCGAAGGAGTCGTCTCCATGGATGCGAAGAACGCCCGGATTTTCGTGGTGGGCTCGTTCGTCATGCTGGCCGCGGCGGCGGCGGTCGCCGTCGGCGTCGACCTGATGCGGCGCGGTCCGATCGCGCTGGCGCAGAGCCCGCGCGGCGGCGAGACGCCGCCGGCGCCGCGGGCGCGCCCGCCGCAGAGCGTCGACGGGTTCTTCCTCGCCGGCCGCGCCGCCGAGGCGCAGCGCGACTACGAGGCCGCCCACGGCTTCGCCGAGCAGGCGCTGCGCCGCGCGCCCGACCAGCTCGAGGTCCAGCTTCTGGCGTTCCGGCTGCGGCTGCTGACCGGCCGCGCCGCCTCGGCCGCCGAGCTGGCGCCGAGGCTGCTGGAGGTCAGCTCGACAGACGGACTGTCGAATCTCGCCATGGCGGTCGCCGCCATCAAGCGCGGCGACTTCAAGGGCGCCGAGCCGTTCGCCGCCAAGCTCGGCGAGGACAGCCAGATCGGACTTCTGCGACCGTTCACCGAGGCGTGGCTGAAGGTCGGGCAGAAGGATTTCGCCGCCGCGCGCGCCAAGCTGGCGCAGGTCAAGCCGGCCGCGAGCGAAGGCTTCCAGGCGGTCTACAAGCTGCACGAAGGGCTGCTCGAGGAGCAGGCCGGCGACCGCGCCGCCGCCGAGGCGCGGCTGCGCGAGGCGGCGCGCGACGACGATAGCGGTGTGCAGCTGCGCGCGATCCTGGCCCTCGCCGGCGTGATGCGCCGCGGCGGGCGGGCGGACGAGGCGCGCGAGGTCCTGAGGACGTACGGCGAGCGCAACGCCGACGCCGTGGTGATGGAGGCCGCCGCGCGCGGCGACGGCCAGGCGCGGCCGCCGACGCCGGCGGAGATGATCGCCGAGGTGCTGGCCGATATCGGCGGCGCGATGGCGGCGGGCGGAACGGCGCGGCGGGAGAGCGCGGAGGATGTCGGACTGATCTTCGCTCTGCTGGCGCTGGACCTGGCGCCGGCGCTCGACGGCGCGCGGCTGCTGACCGGCGAGATCCACGAGACCATGGGCCAGCACGAGAAGGCCATCGCGCACTACGCCGCCGTCGACCGCGCCTCGCCGCTGCAATGGCGGGCGCGTCTGCGCGCCGCCGCCGCGCTGGCCGAGACCGGCAAGTTCGACGAGGCTGCGCAGCGTCTGCAGGCGATGGTGGCGGAGCGGCCGGAGCGGATCGACGCCGCCGCCGCGCTGGGCGACCTGCACCGCACCAAGGACCGGTTCGCCGAGTCCGTGAAGGCCTACGACACCGCGATCGGCAGGGTCGCGAAGGTCGAGGAGCGTCACTGGTCGCTGTTCTACACCCGCGGCATCGCGCTCGAGCGGATCAAGGACTGGCCGCGCGCCGAGGCCGATTTCAAGCGCGCCCTGGCGCTGCTGCCGCCGACCACGGAGCAGCGCCGGCGCAACCGCGCCTTCGTGCTCAACTACCTCGGCTACTCGTGGATCGACCAGGCGGTCAACCTCGACGAGGGCCTCAAGCTGCTCAAGGAGGCGGTCAATCTCGTGCCCGACGACGGCGCCATCACCGACTCGCTGGGCTGGGGGTACTACCGTCTCGGCAAGTTCGACGAGGCCGTCGAGCTGCTGGAGAAGGCGATCCAGCTGAAGGCCGACGACGCCACCATCGTCGAGCATCTCGGCGACGCCTACTGGCACGTCGGCCGCAAACGCGAGGCGCGGTTCCAGTGGGAGCGGGCGCTGAACCAGAAGCCGGAGGCCGAGCGCGTCGATCCGCTGCGGCGCAAGCTGGTCGAGGGCCTGACGCCCGAGCTCGACAAGCCGACAGTGATCGCGCCGGCGGAGAAGAAGTGACCGCGCGCGCCCTCGGCGGCTGAGGGCGGCCGTGGACGGCGGCGCCACGGTCGTCCGCGAAGGCCGGGCCAAGGTCAACCTGTACCTGCGCGTGGTCGGCCGTCGGCCCGATGGCTTCCATCTTCTGGACTCGCTGGTGGTGTTCGCCGACGCCGCCGACCGGATCGAGGCGTCGCCGTCGCCGTCGCTGGTCCTCGAGGTCGACGGGCCATTCGCGGCCGCGCTGGCGCGCGAGCCACCCGACTCCAACCTCGTCCTGCGCGCCGCGCGGGCGCTGGCCGGCCGCGCCGGCGTCTCGCCGCGCGCGCGTCTGCGCCTCGTCAAGAACCTGCCCGTGGCGGCCGGCCTCGGCGGCGGCTCGACCGACGCGGCGGCGGCGTTGCGCGCGCTGGTCGACCTCTGGTCGCTGGCGATGCCCGAGGAGGAGCTGTTCGACCTCGCCGCGTCGCTCGGCGCCGACGTGCCGATGTGCCTGGCCGGCCGGCCGGCGCTGGTGTCCGGCGTCGGCGAACGCGTGGCGCCGGCGCCCACCCTGCCGGCGTTCGGATTGCTGCTGGTCAATCCGGGCGTCGCGTCGCCGACGCCGGAGGTGTTCCGCGCCTTCGCGGCGGCGCGTCCCGCCGGCGCGCCTTACGCGCCGGCCGATCCGCCGCGCGCCGGGTTCCGCGCCGCCGCGGATCTGGCGCGCGCGCTGGCCGCGCGCGGCAACGACCTGACGGACGCGGCGCTGTCGCGCGCGCCGGCGATCGGCGCCGCGCTCGCGGCGCTGCGCGGCGGATCGACCTGCCGGTACGCGGCCATGAGCGGCAGCGGCGCGACCTGCTTCGGCATCTACGACGACGCGGCGGCGGCGGCGGCGGCCGGCGCCTCGATCTCCGCGGCGCGGCCGGCGTGGTGGGTGCGCGCCGGCGTCGCGGGCGCGTGATGGTGGACGACGATCCCCGTCGCCGCCACGGCCATCCCGTGTCGGTGAAGGGCGTCGTGCTGGTCGACGGCCGCGCGTTGCTGTTGCGCGATATCCGGGACGCGTGGGACCTGCCCGGCGGCCGGCCCGACGCGGATGAAAGCTGGACCGCGGCGCTGGCGCGCGAGGCGCGCGAGGAGGCGAATATCGGCGTCGAGGTCGGCCCGTTGCTGCGCGAATGGACCTACGAGGTCCTGCCGGGCCGCTTCGTGTGGATCGTCGCGTTCGGATGCCGCGCGCTCGACGTCGTCGATCCGCGCCCGGGGGCCGAGCACCGCGAACTGCGGTGGGTCGCGCCGGACGCGCTCGACGGCCTGCGCCTCCACGACGGCTACCGCCGCGCCATAGAGGTCTGGGCCGCCCGGTCCCGGTGACGCGCGGGCGGGCCGGTCAGCCGATCGTCCAGACGGCCCCGCCCGATCCGTCGCGCGCCACCTCGAGCCGCAGGAAGCGGTCGTGCGCCGATGCCGCGCCGACCCACAGCTCGTTCCACGCCGTGAACGCCGCGCCGCGCTCGGCGACGTCCAGCGCGACGCCGTCCATCAGGCGCCAGCCGCCGATCGCCACGCGCGCGGCGTCCGGCGTCGGGTCGATCGAGACGCTCTCGCCCTGTGCCGCCAGCATCGCCGCGAGGAAGGCCGCGAAGCCCCCCGCGCCGCCGGCGCCGGGGACCATGCCCAGCGCGGCCGCCATGTCGTCGTGGAACTGCATGCCGATCAGCCGCGCGGCGCGGCCGATCTCGGCGCAGGCCGCGTCGCGGCCGATCAATCCGATCAAGGTCGGTGTCAGCGAGCGCACGTACTCCATCGCGTAGCCGCGGTGCGTGCGGCGGCGGCGTTCCTCGGGCCACGCCCCGACGTCGAGCGCCGGCTGCGCCGCCGGATCGATCCGCGGCATCCTCTCCTGGTCGGTGAACCGCACGCGCTCCTCCGGCGCGAGCTCGCGGTCGTGCTCGACGTAGTATCCCTCCAGACCCGGCGCGCCGGAGGTCAGCGTGCCGGTGCACACGAAGCCCAGGCGCGGATTGCCGAGGCTGACGCCGTTGTGGCCGTGCCAGCCGTGGAGCATGGCGATGTTCACCTCGTGCGGCACGGCGCAGGCGGCCGTGCCCAGCCAGATCCAGCGTGGCGGCGGATAGCGCACCCACGCCTTGCGGTCGCTCTCGCGCCAGTACTCGGTCTTGACGCCGCCCAGCGCGTTGGAGTGGTAGTGGTAGAGCGCGCAGGCGACCGCGTGCGGCTCGCGGTCGAGGCCGAGCTTGCGCAGGCCGGGCAGGAACTTCTCGTGGTGCTGGCGGCGGAAATGCGCCCGCACGAAATCGCGGGCGACATCGGCGCCGCGGCGCGTCACCAGCGACAGCACGAGACCGGTCATCAGCGCGTTGTAGACCGTGGCCACCGCCTGGTAGCCGCCGAGCGTGGCCTCGACGCGGCGCGGGTCCGCCCCGCTCATGCCGGCGGCGCGCCGTCGGCGATGACGGCGCGGCAGTTTCCGGCCTTCAGCCGCATCGCGAGCACCGGCTTGTACTCCTCGGAATGGTAGAACCGGCGCGCGGTCGCCATGTCGGGAAATTCGATCACGACCAGCCGCGGCGGCGCCCAGCCGCCCTCGACCGTCTCGGTCTCGCCGCCGCGCACGATGAACCTGCCGCCGAACCGGGCGATCAGCCCCGGCGTGTGCTTGCGGTACTCGGCCATGAGATCGGGATCCTTCGTGTCGATCTCGACGATCAGATAGGCGGCCATGCGGGTGGACTCCGTGTGGTGGCGGTGGCGGCGCAGACTAACGCGTGCGCCGTCCGCTTGGGATGGCGAATTGGCGCTGCTATCGTCGGCTGGTCGCGCGGCGCGATCGGCGCGACGGCCCGGCCGCGATCCGCCGCCGGCGAAAAGCGGGGGATGGCGATGGCGCGTCTGGCGGGCAAGGTGGCCGTGGTCACCGGTGGCGGCTCGGGCATCGGGCGGGCGGCGGCGCGGATTTTCGCGCGCGAGGGCGCCAAGGTCGTGGTCGCGGAGATCGACCGGGCGCTCGGCGCGTCGAGCGCCGCCGAGGCCGGCGCGGACGCGCTCTTCGTCCACACCGACGTCACCGACGAGGCCAGCGTCCAGGCGTTGATGCGGGCCACGGTCGAGAAATTCGGCCGCGTCGACGTGCTGTTCAACTGCGCCGGCGGGTCGGTGAAGGACGACAAGCGCGTCGCCGACGTCGACATGGCGATCTGGGACCACACCATCGGGCTCGATCTCAAGGGCCCGTTCCTGTGCTGCCGCCACGCCGTGCCGATCATGGTGGGGCAGGGCGGCGGCGTCATCGTCAACGTGTCGTCGATCGTGGCCCTGCGCGGCAACTTCGTGGCCCACGTCTACACCACGGCGAAGGGCGGCGTGATTTCCTTCACCCGCGCGCTGGCCGGCGCCTACTCGCGCAAGGGCATCCGCGCCAACGCCATCTGCCCCGGCGTGATCATGACGGACCGCGTCAAGGCGCGGATCGAGATGACGGCGGACCGGCCCAACGCCGGCGGGCTCGAAGTCGGCGGCCGCTACCCGTTCGGCACCGGCGAGGCCGAGGACATCGCCAACGTCGCGTTGTTCCTGGCGTCCGACGAATCGCGCATGGTCAACGGCGCCGTCATCCCCGCCGATGGCGGCATGTCGGCCTATTGACCCGGGCGCCGCCTCACGCCGCTTCGCCGGTCGCCATCGGCAGCGCGTTGTCGGCGGCCCATTCCTGCAGCGAGGCGTCGTAGACGCTCACCCCGTCGCGGCCGAGCAGGGCGACCAGCGCGAAGGCGTCGCCGGTGGCCGCGATGCCGCCGCCGCAATAGGCGACGACGCGCCTGCCCGGCACGATGCCGCGGGCGGCGAACTTCGCCGCCAGCTCGGCCGGCGGCAGGAAGCTGTTGTCGGCCGCGAACAGCGCCGCGGCCGGCACGTTGACGCTGCCGGCGATGCGGCCGGGTCGACCGTAGTGCACCGGACTGGTGCCGGCGTGCTGCTCGGGCCGCAGGCAGTTGACGACGATCGCGTCGCCGCCGTCGAGGGCCGCGGCCACCGCGTCCTTGCCGACCAGCAGGCCGTCGCGCGGCCTCGGCGTCAGCCGCGCCGGCGGATGCGCGCGCGGCGTCGTCTCCAACGGGCGGCCTTCCGCGACCCACTTCTTGAGGCCGCCGTCGAGCACGAAGGCGCGGTCGAAGCCGGCGGCGCGCAGCATCCACCAGACGCGTGTCGACCACCAGATATCGCCGTCGCAATAGACCACGACGTCGAACCCGTCGCCGATCCCCTTGGCGCCGGCCTGGCGCGCGAACGCGTCGGTCGACGGCATTGTGAAGCGTAGCGGACTGGCGGCGTCGCAGAGGTCGCTTTGCAGGTCGATCAGCGCCGCGCCCGGGATGTGGCCGCGCTCGGCGTAACCCTTCGCGCCGTTCTCGACGGTGAAGCCGCCGCCCGGGTTGGGCCGAAGATACGTCGTGCTGTCGAATATCCGCAGCGTCGGATCGCCCAGACGCGCCGCCAGATCGGCCGTCGAGATCAGCCCGCCCATCGCAGCCTCCATCCACGTTTCGAGAACTTGCGCGCAACGTGTCGCAGACGCGGCGTCGGCACAATACCGCCGCTGGCATTGAAGACGCGGCGAACGATGCGGGAGGACAGTCGAGGGAGCGGAACGCCGCTTCTATCGCGGCACAGCGGCAGAGCCAATCATGCTCTGAGCGCTCACAAACGCGTCGCCGGCAATGGCGAACGCGACGTACTCAACCAACACACGCATACTTAACTCCAAGCTATCTTGCTCTTCATAGCACCGGATCAGGAGATCCGGTGGACCGGCCGACACGGGTCGCTGTGTCAGCCGGTCCTGGAGGATGCGTTCGCTAAAATATGCACTAACGAACCAGTGGAGAGTATAAAAACCAGCCGTTTAGGTCAACCAATTAATGTCTCACGCAAGAAAATTCCAGTGGAACCAGTTGATCTATGAGCGTTGGTGGCCGCAGGCACATCATATGGTTTGTCGTTCGTGCACCTACGCGCGCGCGTAGCGTGCCCGGGCGCCGGCCTCGAGCGCCGCGCAAGTGAGCGAGTCCAAGGAAAACAGCTCCGCCAACAGGTCGAGGACGCCGATTTCGTTGACGTCGACGTGCCCTTCGGCCGCGATGATGTCGCAGGCCAGCGCATAAGCCGTCTCGCCGAGTCGCCGCGGCACGGCCTGTTTGATGCGTGCCGCGACTTTATCGAGGCCGTTACGGCCGGCGAGGACGGTGGCGCAGGCCTCGGTGACGGTCGGCAGCCGCGCAACCTTGAATCCACGAAAAACCGGCAAGTGAGCGACCAGATCCTGCATCGTGTCGATCTCGATCTTCGTCAGGTCGCGATTGGCGGCGGACGCAAGCACCATCGTCCAGATCAGCCCATCCTGCATCGCCGTCATCGTCGAACGCTCCATCTCATCGCCCGACGCCGCCCGGGCGCCGGTGTCGGCCACATGCCGCCGCCGCCCCGTCGCGGTCAAGCGCGGCGACACGCGCGCTTCCGGTGACACGGCGCGGGTGCTATGCGCGACCACGCCACGCCCCTTCCGCACCGAATTCCGCAGGCCGCTCTCATGAACCAGCTTCGAGTTCCGGCCGTCCGCGCGCGTGCCGCCGCGCGCCGCACGACGGACCGCGCGGTGCGCATGCCCTCGGACGCCTGACGCGGCGCCGGCGCGGACGCGCGACATGCATGCGATCCTTACTGTCGCGTTCCCGATCTTCGCGCTGATCGGCATCGGCTGGATCGCGGGCCGCCGGAACATGCTGGGCGTCAACGGCACCGGCGCGCTGAACGGCTTCGTCACGTGGTTCGCGCTGCCGGCCATGCTGTTCATGGCGCTGGCCAAGGTGCGGCTCTCGGAGATCCTGAACGGGCCGTTCGCCATCGTGTTCGGCGGCAGCATGCTCGCGACGTTCGTCGTCGGCATGGCGATGGCGCGCCTGATGTCGCGCGCCGGCCTCGCGCACATGAGCCTGCACGGGCTGGCGGCGTGCTTCGGCAACGTCGGTTACATGGGGATCCCGCTCTGCATCGCCGCCTTCGGACCGGCCGGCGCGCTGCCGGGGACGCTCGCCGCCTGCATGGGCGCGGCCGGCATGCTGACCTTCGGGCTGATCGTGGTCGAGTTCGGCCAGCAGCGCGGCTACGGGTTCCTGTCCACGCTGGCGCGCGTCGGCAAGTCGGTGCTGCGCAGCCCGATCGTGCAGGCCGTCGGCCTCGGACTGATCGCGTCCGGCTTCTCGATCCCGATCCCCGATCCGGTCCAGCGCTTCCTCGACCTTCTGGCGTCGGCGGCGGGGCCGTGCGCGCTGTTCGCGATCGGCCACTTCCTGTCGGACAAGGGCCTGCCGCGCTCGCTGCGCGAGGTCGGCGTCGCGACGGCGGGGAAGATCGTGCTGCAGCCGCTGCTCGCCCTGGCGCTGCTGCCCTGGTTCCTCGACCTCGACTCGATGTGGGGCAAGGCGGCGATCCTGCTGGCGGCGCTGCCGAGCGCCGCCAACTGCTTCGTGCTCGCCAAGGAGTACGACACCTTCGTCGAGGAGGCCTCGGCGACCGTGTTGCTGACGACGGTCGCGTCGGTGTTCACCGTGTCGGCCCTGGTGGTCCTACTGCGCGTCGGCTGACGCGGCGCACCTTGGGGGAAATCACACAAGGTTGACGGCGATTGTCCTCTCCCTCTCTCGTCGGATCGCTCATAATCGACGCCGAGCCGGCGAATGCCGGCCGGCACACAGCGGGGGAGCGCGATGCTCAAGGAATTCAAAGAGTTCGCCATGAAGGGCAACGTCGTCGATCTCGCCATCGGCGTGATCATCGGCGCGGCCTTCGGCAAGATCGTCGAGTCGATGGTCAACGACGTGTTCATGCCGATCGTCGGCGCGATCTTCGGCGGCCTCGATTTCACCAACTACTTCTTCCAGATGGCCGGCGCGAAGGCGGCGACCTACGACGCCGCCAAGAAGGCCGGCGCCACGCTGGGCTACGGCACCTTCATCACCGTCGTCGTCAACTTCCTGATCATCGCGTGGATCCTGTTCATGGTGGTCAAGGCCATCAACCGCATGAAGCAGAAGGACGAGGCCGCGGCGGCCGCCCCGAAGGCGCCGCCGGCGCCGAGCCGCGAGGAGGAGCTGCTCACCGAGATCCGCGATCTGCTGAAGAAATAGAACCCGTCGTCGCGGCGGCGGCGGAGCGGCCGGGCCATTGCCCGGCCGTTTCAATTCCGCCGGTCGGTTCGCGCAGACGCGATCCCGGCGTGATTCCGAGATATTTCATTTAATACATTAGGAATTTAATGTTAAACCATGTTTCATAAGGAAATTAATTTCTACGCGCTTCAATTTTTGGCGCCTCGTTCGGAGGGTGGATTTCATGCTCAAGTGGTTGATGGGCAAGCTCGTGATGGCCGGCATCGCCGTCGGCGCGTCGCAGGTCGGGCCGAAATTCTACGAGAAGTACGTCGGCCCGATGCCGCCCTCCATCAAGGAGGTGTCGCAGATGGTCGATTTCAACGAAGTCTCGAAGAAGCTCACGACCGCGATGGCGCGGCGCTAGACGCCGGGCCCCAGGAACGCCCGCGTCGCCGCCACGGCGTCCGCCAGCCCGGTGCGCGTGATCGCGACGCCGGGCGGGAACGCCGTCAGCAGACGCGACGGCAGGCGGTTGTCGAGCAGCACGAACACGCCGCGGTCGTCGGCGCGGCGTACCAGCCGGCCGAACGCCTGCTTCAGCCTGAACCTCGTCAGCATGTCGTCGTAACCGTTGGCCGGGTTGCCGGCCGCGCGGTGCGCCGCCTTGCGGGCGCGGTGCAGGATGTCGGGGCGCGGCCACGGCACGCGGTCGAACACGATCAGACGCAGCGACCGTCCCGGCACGTCGACGCCGTCGCGCACCGCGTCGGTGCCCAGCAGGCACGAGCGCTCCTCGGCCCGGAAGATGTCGACCAGGGTGGCGGCGTCCATGCCGCCGACGTGCTGGGCGTGCAGCGCGATACCGCGCGCCTCCAGGGGCTCGACTAGTCGCGGGTACACGGCGCGCAGCCGGCCGATCGCCGTGAACAGGCCGAGCCCGCCGCCGTCGGCGGCGAGGAACAGCTCGCGGTAGGCGGCCGCCACCTGCTCGGTCGAGTCGCGCGCCACGTCGCGCACGATGATCACGCGGGTCTGCTCGGCGTAGTCGAAGGGCGAGGCCACGGCGGCGCGGATCGCGGGGGCGGCGAGGTGTCGGGCGCCGGTCCGCGCCTCGGCCGCGACCCAGTCGGCCGACTCGGCCGTCGCGAGTCCGATGGCCGGCGCCGGCGGCGGATCGTTGGCGCCGCTCCAGTCGCGCAGCGTCGCCGAGGTCACGACCACGCCGTGCGCCGGCTTGACCACGGCCTCCGCGAACGGCTCGGTCGGATCGAGGTAGTGGCGGTACATGCCGACGTCGAACTCGCGGCCGTCGCTGCGGTCGATCGCGAACCAGTCGACGAAGGCGGGGCGCGCGGCCTCCAGCTCGAGCTCGCGCAGCATGCCGATCCACGCCCGCAGCTGGATCTCGCAGCGGTTCAACAGCGAGCGCGAGACGCCCTCGATACGGTTGCGGGCCGCGGTGTCGAGCTCGGCCGCCTCGTCGTCGAGCTTGGCCAGCAGCGCGCGGCGCAGCGCCAGCGCCGGCTTCAGGATCGCCTCCAGCGCCTCGGCCAGTCCGTTCGCGGCGTCGACCAGACCGGGCGCGGGCGGCCGCACGTCGCATTCGACGCCGTGCGGCGAGTCGTCCGCCGCCGTGCGCGCCAGCACCTGCGCGCGGGTGAGCGCGAGGAACTCCTCGGTCGGGCCCAGCACCGTGCCGTCGGCGACGCGGGTCTGCCAGTTGGCCGACGGCAGCTCCAGCGCCGCCGCCAGCAGCGCGCGCAACGCCGCGGAGGCGCCGGGATCGCCCTCGACCAGTTCGCCGACGCGCCGCTCCAGGCCGCGGGCGCGGCTGCCGCGCGCGCCCTCCGCGCCGAGCAGCCAGCGCCGCAGATCGGACGCCTCGACGCCGGTCAGATGCGCGGCGAAGGCGCCGTCGGCGGCGTCGAACAGGTGGTGGCCCTCGTCGAACACGTATCGCGTCGGGCGTGAATTATCGTCGAGTCCGCCGGTCGCCGCCTGGATCATCACCAGCGCGTGGTTGGCGATCACGATGTCGGCGGTGCGCGCGCGGCGGATGGTGCGTTCGACGAAGCAGCGCCGGTAGTGCTCGCAGCCGGCGTAGACGCATTCGCCGCGCCGGTCCGCCAGCCTTTGCAGCCGGCCGCGGCCGATCAGATCGCCCAGCCACGCCGGCAGATCGCCGCCGACCATGTCGCCGTCGCGCGTGGCGGCGATCCAGCGCGCCAGCAGGCCCAGGCCGACCGCGTTGGCCGGCGTCCCCAGCGCGCGCTGCGCCGCCTCCTCGAAATTCAACAGGCAGAGGTAGTTTTCGCGGCCCTTGCGGACCACGACCTTGCGCCGCTTGGTGGCGCGGTCGGGGTGCAGGCGGTCCAGTTCGGAGTCGATCTGGCGCTGCAGGTTGCGGGTGTAGGTCGCGACCCACACCGGCGCGCCGTTGGTCTCCGCCCAGAGCGAGGCCGGCGCGACGTAGCCGAGGGTCTTGCCGACGCCGGTCCCGGCCTCCGCCAGCACCATGTGCGGCTCGCCTTCGCGCTCGCGCGGCCGGAACGCCATCGACACCGCCGAGGCGTAGTCGCTCTGCGTCGGGCGCGCCTCGCTGGCGCCGCCGCGCTCGAGCAGTTCGGCCAGCCGCGCCCGCGCCGCCGCGGGCTCCACCGGCAGGGACGAGGGCGGCGTCGCCGGCGGTTCGTCCTCCCACGACGGCAGCCGCTTCCACGCGTCCAGCCCGGCGAAGCCCCGCGGGCGCGGCGAATCGGGCGCCACGCCGAGCGCCGCGAGCACGGCGTCGCCCCACGGCCAGCCGCCGGCGCGCATGGCAAGTGCGAGCGCGCGCGTCTCCGCCGGCTCGCGCGCCGCGCCGTCCTCGATCTCGTCGAGCATCGCCCGCGCGCAGGCCAGCAGCGTGCGCGCCTCGGTCTCGGGCGAGGCCGGCTCGGGCAGGTCGAACGCCTCCGCGAGTCCGCGCACCGTCGGCAGGCAGAACGTCGCCGGCCGCGCGAACGCGAACAGCTCGAGCGCGTCGCGCGCCGGTTGCGTCTCGATTCCGAGCCGGAGGAACGTCGACGGCGCGTGGCACACGATCGGCGCCGCGCCGGCCAGCGCGCGGGCGCGCGCCTCGTCGTGCGTCAGCGTCGCGACGGCGCCGTCGGCGGTCGCCCACAGCGCCGCGCGCGCGGTCACGACGAGCGCGGCGGGCGGGGCGCGGGGAACGGGCGCGTCGGCGGGCATGCGCCCGCACATAGCACGTTTCGGGAACGCCGCCGCGCCGTCGCCGGCGCCGCCGCGCGCCCCGGGCGGGCGGTCAGATCGGAACGATCGAACGGTGCTTTGGCGGGTGGTCGTTGGGCCGCCGCGGGCGGGCCCGCGACAGCGTCTCGATCAGCCGCCGGCGCGTGTCCCGCGGGTCGATGATGTCGTCGATTCCGAAGCCCTCGGCGGCGCGCAGCGCGTTCACGCGCCGTTTGGTCTCGGCGATCATCTCGGCGCGGCGCGCCATCGGATCGGTCGCCGACTGGTACTCCTTGCGGAACGCGACGTCGATCGCGCCCTCGATGGACATGGCGCAGATCTCGGCGGTCGGCCAGGCGAAGCACGCGTCGGCACCGAAGCTGCGGCCGCCGGCCATGGCGAAATAGCCCAGCCCGTAGCCCTTGCGCAGCACGACCGAGACGCGCGGCACGCTGGCGTGGCCCCATTCGAACACCAGCTTGGCGCTGCGCCGTCCGAGCCCGGTGCGCTCGGCGCCGGAGCCGATCGAGAAGCCGGGCACGTCGATGAACGACACCAGCGGCACGCCGAAGGCGTCGCACATGGCGATGAAATGCGCGCCCTTGTCGCAGGCGTTGGCGTCGAGCATGCCGCCCAGACGCAGCGCCTGGTTGGCGATGAGGCCCACTGGCCGGCCGCCGAGCCGCGCCAGCGCCGTCACGAGATTGCCGGCGAAGGTCGGCTTCAGTTCCATGACGCTGCCGGGATCGACGATCTTGGCCAGCACCTTGCGGACGTCGTAGGCCTTGCGGGTCGAGACCGGCACGAGGTCGAGGATCGAATCGTCGAGCCGCGCGGCGACGCCGTCGACGGAGGTCGTCGGCGCCACGTCGCGGGCGTTGGCCGGCAGGTAGGAGAGGAAGCGCTTCGCGGCCGCCAGCGCCGCGTCCTCGTCGGCGACGCCGAGATCGGCGATACCTTGGCGGTCGACCTGGACCTCGGCGCCGCCCAGCGCCTGGATGTCCGGCTCCTCGCCGGTCGCGGCCTTCACCAGCGCCGGCCCCGCGAGTCCCATCGTCGATAGGCCGCGCACCATGACGACCAGATCGGCCATGCCGGCGTAGTTGGTCGGCCCGGCGAAGCCGGCGCCCAGCATCAGGGCGACCATCGGTATCCAGCCCGAGGCGCGCGCCATGTCGTGGAACATGCCGTTGGCGGCGGCGAAGTGCCGCGAGTCCTGGCCGTCCTGGATGCGGTGACCGCCGCCGTCGAGGATCATCACCAGCGGCACGCCCTCGGTGATGGCTATCTTCAGCGCGCGCTGGGTCTTGGCGCTGCCGAGCCGGCCGATGCTGCCGCCGTGGACGCTGAAATCCTGCGAGAACACGACCACCGGACGGCCGTCGATGCGCGCGGTGCCGGCGACCACGCCGTCGGCCGGCGTGCGCTCGCGCAGCGCCTGCGATTTGACCGGGTCGGGCTCGTCCTGCGCCACGACCAGCGCGCCCAGCTCGTCGAACGAGCCGGGGTCGACCAGCCGCGCGAGGCGCTCGCGGGCGCTGAGGCGTCCGCGGGCGCGCAGACGCTCGACGGCGTCGGCCCGCGCCGCGTCGCCCAGCGCGCCGCGCGCGGCGGCGACGCCGTCGATCAGCTCGCGGATGGTCGGCGTCGCGTCGGCCGCGGCGGAGGCGCCCGGCGCCCTTGCTGAGTCGTTCATGTGATCCTCTCCCGGCGGATCCGGATTCCGGCCGCCTCGCGGTCCCAGGTGTCCGGGGTGACGCCGTCTCCGCGCAGCAGGTGCTTCTGCACCTTCTGCGTCGGGGTCTTCGGTAGTTCGGGAAGCATCCGCACGTAGCGCGGGATCATGAAATGCGCCATGCGCGGCCGCAGATGCTCGATCAGCGCCGCCGGGTCGACGACGCGGCCCTCGACCGGCGCGACCACGGCCAGCACGTCGTCCTCGCCGAGCTCGGACGGCACGCCGACGACGGCGACCTCGCGCACGTCGGGGTGGGCACCGATCTCGGCCTCGACCTCGAACGACGAGATGTTCTCGCCGCGGCGGCGGATCGCGTCCTTCATGCGGTCGACGAAGAAGTAGTTGCCGCCGGAATCGACGCGGAAGGCGTCGCCGGTGTGGAACCAGCCGTTGCGCCAGGCGCGCGCCGTGGCCTCGGGATCGCCGTGGTAGCCGTGGTTCATCGCCCACGGCGCGTCGGTGCGCAGGATCAGCTCGCCGACGGCGCCGACCGGCACCTCGCAGTCGTCGGCGTCGACCAGCCGCGCCTCGACGCCCGGGCGCGGCCGGCCGCAGGTGCCGCGCGTCACGGGGTCGCGCTCCGACACCAGCGGCCACGACGTCTCCGTCATGTTGAACGTGGTGTAGACCACGACGCCGAAGCGCTCGGCGAAGGCGCGCGGATCGTCGCTCAGCGGCACCATCACGACGGTGCGCAGCGTGTGGTCGCGGTCGCGGTCCGACGGCGGCTCCTTCATCAGGAACGGCACCATCGCCCCGAGCAGGGTCAGGCAGGTCGCCCGCGTGCGCCGCACCGTGTCCCAGAAGGCGCGGGTGTCGAACGACTCGACCAGCGCGATCGAGCCGCCCTTCAGAAGCATGCGGTTGACGGCGCCGGTGCCGCCGGCGTGGAACAGCGGCAGGTTCACGAGGTTGCGGTCGTTCCCGTCGACCGCGTCCAGCGCGTTGGAGCAAGCGGCCGACTGGGCGTAGGAGCAGAGCACGCCCTTCGACGGACCGGTGGTGCCCGACGTGTAGATCACCGTCTGGGTGTCCCACGGCATGATCGGGCGCTCGGGCGGCGCCGGTTCGGCGCCGTCGACCGCGAGGACGCCGGCCGGGTGCGCCGTCAGACCGGCGGGAAGCGCCGCCGTTCCGTCGCCGCCGACCACGACCGCGTCGGTCAACGATCCGCGGTCGATATCCGCCAGCCGCGGCAGCAGGGCGGCGTGGCCGACGATCAGGCGCGCGCCGGCGAGGCGGATGGCGTGCTCCAGCAGCCGCCCGCGCCAGGCGAGGTTCAGCGGCACGTAGACCGCGCCGAGGTAGTTGAGCGCGAACCAGACGACGAGCGCGTCCGGCCCGTTGGGCAGCCAGCTCAGCACCATGTCGCCCTGCCGTGCGCCGAGGCGCTGCAAACCCGCGGCGGCGCGCGCCACGCGGCGGCGCAACTCGGCGTAGGTCCACTCAGCGCCGTCGTCGAAGCGCACGAACACCTTGTCGGGCGTCGTGGCGGCGCGCCGGTCGACGAGGTGGCGCAGCACGCAGTCCTCGGGCGCGGGAACGCGCGGGTCGCGTCGGATGCCTGTCATCGGCCTGTCGTCCTTCCGGCCCGCCGTCGCCGCGCGCCGCCGGCCGGTTCGCCCGCGGGCAGCGTGGCGCGCACCAGCCCGACCAGCGCGTCGCGGATGGCGTCGAGATCGGTCGTGGTGTCGCCCATCAGATGCTCGATCACCAGACCGCGCAGGGCGCCGAGGATGATGGCGGCCTGCTGGGCGCAGTCGATGTCGTCGCGGATCTCGCCGTCGCGCTGGCCCTCGCGCAGGCGGGCGGCGAGGTCGGCGCGCCATTTGTCGATCAGCGCGTTGACGCGCGGCCGCAGCGCCGGCGCCGCGCCCAGCGATTCGACGTAGACGGCGTAGAGCGCCGCCGTGGCCAGCGGGCTGCGGCGCGCGCCGTCGACATGCGCGTCGATGCGCTCGATCACGGCGGCGACGCCGCGCCGGCCGCCCGGCGAGGCCGCGACCCGAGTCTCGAACCACGCCGCCATCGAGTCGAGCAGGGCCTCGATCAGGCCGCGCTTGCTGCCGAAGCGCTCGACCGGGAGGCCGCGGCTGTAGCCGGCGGCGACGCCGACCTCGGCGAGGCTGGTGCCGGCGACGCCCTGGCGCGCGAACAGCCGCGTCGCGGCGCGCAGCATGCGCCGGTCCGACTCGCCGCGCCGCGCCGCCTGGGTGCGGCGCGCGGTCTCGCCCGCGACCTGAAACTCGGCCTTGCCCTCTGCCCTCATACGCGGCACTCTAGCACTTGCTTGTCAGCCAGCAAGTAAATATCCGGATGGGGCCGTCGCCGGCGCTGGAATCCGGTGGATGCGGAGGAAACGATGATCGATCGCACGACCCGGCGGGGTTTCGTCGGTGGAAGCGCCTTGGCGCTCGCCGGTCTCGCGGCCGGCGCCGGCCGCGCCCAACCGGCGGGCTGGCCGAACAAGCCCGTGCGCTTCGTCTGCGGCTACGCCGCCGGCGGGCTCACCGACATCATGGCCCGCGTCACGGCGGAGTTCCTGACGGAGAAGCACAAGCAGCCGTTCGTGGTCGAGAACAAGACCGGCGCCGGCTCGATGATCGCGGCCGAGCTGGTCGCGAAATCGCCGCCCGACGGCTACACGATCCTGTTCACGAACTCGACCGCGATGTTCCAGAACCGGGTCATCTTCAAGAACGTCCCCTACGACACCGAGCGCGACTTCACGCCGATCGCCATGCTGTCGGCCGGCAAGGTGCCGCTGTTCGTGCACAAGTCGGTGCCCGGAAACGCCGGCCTCGCCGACCTCGTGGCCTACGCCAAGGCCAACAAGACCAGCTTCGGCACCACCGGGCCGGGGTCGCTGTCGCACATCTTCTGCGTCAAGCTCAACGAGATCTACGGGCTGAGCATGGAGCCGGTCCACTACCGCGGCGAGGCGCCGATGTGGGCCGATCTGTCGGCGGGCGTGACCCAGGCCGCGTGCTCGACCTATCTCGGCGCGCTGTCGGCGCTGCAGGCCGGCAACATCCGGCCGGTCGCCGTGCCGACGCGCACGCGCATGAGGAGCAAGCTGCCCGACGTGAGGACGTTCCTCGAGCAGGGCGCGACGCATCCCTACTTCCTGATGGAGAGCATGGTGTGCTGCGTCGCGCCGGCCGCCACGCCGCGCGAGATCGTCGACGCGCTGTCCGCCGGCATGGTCGAGGCCAACGCCACGCCGCGCGTGAAGGGTCTGGTCGACCAGTTCGGCCTCGACCAGGGCATCCAGGGCCGCGCCGATTTCGAGGCGTTCATCAAGGAGATGGGGCCGCAGCTGGTGTCCTCCGTGCGCGAGCTGAACCTCACGCCGCAGTAGCCGCGCGGCGTCGGCGGTTGACCGGCGCCGGGCCGGCCCGTATCGCTGGCGCATGGAGTCCGGGACCCCCGCGCGCGAATGGGCGCGCGCCCACGCGGTGGCTGCGGTGACGCTGGCGGTCGTCAAGGGCGCGGGGCTGGCGGCGTCGCTCGGCGATCCGGGGGCGCCGGCGCTGCACATCATGGTCGACATCGTCGACGCCAGCACGCCGGTCGCGCTGGTCCTCGTGCTGGTCGCCGTGCAGGCCTTCGCGCTGCGGCCGCTGGCGCCGCTGTGGTGGCTGTGGTTCGGCGCCGGCATGGTCGTCGCGGTCGGCGCCGGCGGCGCCCTGGTGTGGGCCGAGACGATGGCGGAATTCGACGCCCCGGTGTCGGCGGTCGCCGGCGCGGTGTCGCGCTTCGTCGCCGACGTGGTGTCCGGCGACGCGATGACGCCGGCCGGCGAGGCGGCCGAGATGTGGACGCGCCAGATGATGCGCGCGCTGATCTCCACGGCGCTGCTCGGATCGGCCTGCGCCTTGGCGCAGGCCGGCGTCGCCGTCGGCGGCCGATCCGCCGGGCTGGAGTGGATCGCGCGGGCCGCCGCCGCGTGGGTCGTGATCGCGGTGGCGTTGTCGTTCGCGACGATGGTGGCCCTGGTGATCGGCACCGAGGCTTTCCTCAAGCCGTTCGGCGCCGCCCTGCCCGATGGCGGCGCCTCGATGTTCCAGACCTTGACCCACGCCGGCCTCTACGCGCCGATGCTGGCGTCCGCCGCCGCCGGGGCATTGTTCGGGATCGTGACCGCCGGTTGGGTGTCCCGCCGCGCGCCGCGCGACGTGGGGAGCCGCATCTGAGCGGCGGCGCCATCGATGCGCGCTTCGCCGCGATCTGGATCGCTGCCGGCGCGCTGCCCGCCGCCCTGCTCGCGGCCTACGCGACCGTGCGCGTCGCCATCGGCGACGGCCTGCGCCACCTCCCTGCCGAGCTGCCGCTCGCCGAGGCTGTCGCCTGGCTCGAGGGCGAGTACGGATGGGAGCGGTTCCAGGTCGAGCTGGTCGGGCAGGGCCTGACGCTCGGAGTCGAGGCGTGGCTGCTGCGCCGCGTCCATCCATCGCCGGCGCCATGGGCGCCGCTGGGCTGCGCGGCCGTCGCGGTGGCTGTCTGCGGCATCTGGGCGACCAACCATCTGCTGCCGGAGTGGCGCTGGAACGGCCTGGTCGTGGCGACGCTCGTGGTCGCCGGTTGGACCGTCTGGTCGGGACGCCTGCTGGCGCGCGGCGGATTCTCGGCGCGCCGCTGGACCGTGGCCGCGGCGATCACGTGGATCGCGGCCGCCGGCGCCGCGCTCGGCTGGGGGCACTGGGTCGGTGACGGCGTCGACGCCACCGCCGAGGCGTCGGCGGCCGCGCCGGTCTCGTCGGCGCTGTCGTCCGTCGCCGGCATCCTGAGCACCGCGCTGGTCGGACGCCTCGTGTTCTCGGCGGGAACCCTGCTGGCGCTGCGGTCGGCGTGGCGCCGTGGCGCGGTTGACGCCCTGTCGGACCGCACCTAGTTTGCCCGCTTTCCGCGCGCGGACGCGGTTTTCCACGGATTGGACGGCGGCATGGGCGCGGAACGGCTCTTGGCGGAACAGGCGCGGGCGTGGCCCTTCGAGGAGGCGCGCAAGATCGTCGCGCGACTGGGCGGAGCCGACGTCTCGAAAACGCCGGCCAAGGGCTACGTGCTGTTCGAGACCGGCTACGGCCCCTCGGGCCTGCCGCATATCGGCACCTTCGGCGAGGTCGTGCGCACCACCATGGTGCGCCAGGCGTTCCGGCGGCTGTCGGACGTGCCGACGCGGCTGTTCTGCTTCTCCGACGACATGGACGGCTTCCGCAAGGTGCCGGACAACGTGCCCAACAAAGAGATGCTGGCGCAGCACCTCGGCAAGCCGCTGACGGCGGTGCCCGATCCGTTCGGCACGCACGAGAGCTTCGGCGCGCACAACAACGCCCGCCTCAACGCGTTCCTCGATTCGTTCGGCTTCGAGTACGAGTTCCAGTCGGCGACCGACTGGTACAAGTCCGGCCGGTTCGATCCGATGCTGCTGGCGATGCTGCGCCACTACGACGAGATCCAGGCCGTCATGCTGCCGACCCTGGGCGAGGAGCGGCAGAGCACCTACAGCGTCTTCCTGCCGGTGTGCCGCAAGACCGGCCGCGTGCTGCAGGCGCCGGTGGTCGCGACGGACGCCGACGCCGGCACCATCGTCTACCGCGACGGCGACGGCGCGCTGGTCGAGACGCCGGTCACCGGCGGCAACGTCAAGCTGCAGTGGAAGGCCGACTGGGCCGGGCGCTGGCACGCGCTCGGCGTCGATTTCGAGATGTACGGCAAGGACCTGATCCCGTCGGCCGAGCTCAGCGCCAAGATCGTGCGCATCCTCGGCGGCACGCCGCCGGACGGCTTCTTCTACGAGCTGTTCCTCGACGACCAGGGCCGCAAGATCTCCAAGTCGAAGGGCAACGGGCTCTCGGTCGAGGAGTGGCTGGCCTACGCGCCGCCGGAATCGCTGGCGCTGTACATGTTCCAGCAGCCGCGGCGGGCCAAGCGGCTGTACTTCGACGTCATCCCGCGCGCCGTCGACGAGTATCTCGCCTTCGTCGAGAAGCTGCCGGCCGAGACGCCGGACAAGGCGCTCGAGAACCCGGCGTGGCATATCCACGACGGCAAGGCGCCGGACAACCGCGTCGCCGGCGTCAGCTTCGCGATGCTGCTCAACCTCGCCGGCGTCGCCAACACCGACGACAAGGACGTGCTCTGGCAATATCTGCGCCGCTACGTGCCGGGCGCGACGCCGGAGACCGCGCCCTATCTCGACACGCTGCTGGCGCGCGCGGCGCGCTACTACGTCGACTTCGTGAAGGCGAACAAGAAGTTCCGGCTGCCCAGCGACGCCGAGCGTCCGGCGCTGGCCGATCTCGCCACGACGCTGCGGACGATGTCCGACGACGCCACCGCCGAGGCGATCCAGAACGAGGTCTACGAGGCCGGCAAGCGGCACTTCGCCAAGGACAAGCTGCGCGACTGGTTCGGCGCGCTCTACCAGGTGCTGCTGGGCAGCGACCAGGGCCCGCGCATGGGCGCCTTCATCAAGCTCTACGGTCGCGACAACGTCGTGCGCCTGATCGACCGCGCGCTCGCCGGCGAGGATCTCGGCGAGGCGGCGTAGGGCCGCCTTCCGTCTTCGCGGCCGCTTCCCTCGACCGCCCGCTCCCGTCTGGATGAACGCATACGACTGCGATAACGTCGGGTCACACGGGTCGAGCCGGGAGCGCGTCCTGACCACCCGTTGGACCGCCGGTCCACTGTTCGCAGCGTAGTGGCGTCGTCTTCGAGGGAGGACTCCATGCGTCTGATCGGACCTGACGTCTCCCGCCGGGCGACCGCCGTGATCCTCGTGGCGGCTCTGTGTGCGCTCGCCGCCGGGCCCGTGGTAGCCCAGACCCCGCGCGCCGGGGGCGCCGTGGATGAGGAGATGGCGCTCAAGATATTCGAGCATATCGAGGCGCAATGCGCCCTCGCGGCCGCCGCGCGCGACGCCGAGGCGCTCGACGATCTGGCGCGGCGGGCCAGGGAGCGCGTCGCGACCGGCGAGCGGGGTCTGCGCGAGCGCGAAGCGAAGCTGGAGGCCGCGCGGGCCGAGATCGAGAAGCAGCGGCACCAATACCGCCGATGGACGATCGAGACGGCCAGGTCGGAGGAGATGGTCGAGCAGGCCAACGCGCGCGGCGAGCCCAAGCACATCATGGATTCCCTGCAGCGCCGGCTGGACGGCGTGAATTTGAAGCGCAATGAGGCCAAGGATAAGCTCGTCACCGCCGACGACGCGGAAACACTGGCGCTCGAGTATCTGCGGATGCACCGCGGTCGGCTCGGCATGGTCCGGGTGATGATGCGCAGCGTCGAGATCTGCATCGAAAAGCGCCGTGCCGAGCTATCCCCGCCGCCTGCGGTCACAGCCGCGCCGGCGAACCCCTTGGATCCGCCGTTCAGCCTGGCCGGCACGTGGGGCGGCGGATGCGACCAGGGCACGAAGGTCGGGGGCACGTTCAGGGTCGCCGTCGCCAAGGGCGGCGCCGTCAGCGGCCAGTACGTGTACAGCGGCGGCGGATCGCCGGGGCCGTTGTCGGGCACGCTGGGGCCGGACGGCAAGCTGGCGGTGGGAAGCGGTGATTCAAGCTTCTCCGTCCGGTGGGTGGGCTCCGTCGTCGCGGCCGGCGGCACGCGGTCGGGCTCGGGCACCTGGAGCGGCAGCGGCTCCGGGATCAAATGTGGCGGCTCGTGGACCTCGGGGCCGCCGGCGTGACCGGTCGTCACGCGCGACGCCGCGCGGTCATCGGCGCGCTGCTCGCCGCCGCGGTGGCGGCGACCGCGGCCGCCCAGACACCCCCGGCCGGCGGACGCTCGCCGGGCGAGGAGGCGGAACGTCGCGCCGAGGCCGAGAAGGTCCTGCGGATCAAGGCGCTGACGTTGGCGATCCGCGTCACTCTGCGTCGGACCGACGAACCGACCGCGGTGCGCGACATCGCCGCGATCGGCAAACGATTGGTCGAGGCGCCGAAACCGGGCGGCTGGGCCGGCGTGTTCGCCACGGAGCACCGCGACACCGCGGCGGCGTTCTTCGACCACGTCGCGCAGGCCGTGGCGAAGCCGCAGCGGTGGCCGACCGATCAGCCGGCCGAGACCTACCGGCTGCTGGCCAAGGGCACGCTGAGCGGCGGCCGGTCGATGTACGCCGAGATGATGGCCGCCGGCCGCTATCCGGGGCTGGCCATCGACGAGGCCTACTCCGCGCTCGCGTGGAGCCAGGGCCGCAATCCGCCGGCCGGCGATCCGGCCCTGCCGACGCGGCTGGCCGAGCGCCTGCTGGACCGCGCCCTGCCCGAGCCGTCGGTCGCGTCGCCGGCGTCGGCCACGCCCGCGAAGCCCGGCGCGCCTCCATCCAAATAGCGCCGGGGAGTGTAAATATTCCGATGAATGTTTTTTGCTTGCCATAATATTCCAAAGAATATATCAACATTCCATAGCATTTATATCGGAGGCGGACATGGCGATGGCGCGGCGTGGATTCATCCGAATCGTGGGCGGTGGCGTGGTGCTGGCGGCGGCGGGCGCCGTGGCCGCGCCGCGGCTGGACGCCATGCCGGCGGAGGCGGTCGAGGGCTGGAACGGGCCGTCGGCCGAAGTCGCCGACATCCGCCGTCGCGCGCTGGCCTGGGCGATCCTGGCGCCCAATCCGCACAATCTCCAATCCTGGAAGGTCGATCTGCGCGAACCCGGCGTGGCGACGCTCTACGTCGACCGCGCACGGCTGCTGCCGCACACCGACCCGCACAGCCGGCAGATCCTGATCGGCCATGGCGCGTTCCTCGAGCTGCTGTCGCTGGCGGCCGGCGCCGAGGGCCACCGCGTCGAGATCGAGACGTTTCCCGAGGGCGCGTTCGACGCGCGGGACGTCGACGATCGTCCCGTGGCGCGGATCCGCTTCGTGAAGGGCCCGGCGATGCGCGCCGATCCGCTCCACGCGCAGATCCCGCGGCGGCGTACCACCAAGACCGCGTTCGATGGCCGGCCGGTGTCGGCGGCGGACGCCGCGGCGCTGGCGGCGGCGGTGGCCGGCGCGCCCGGGATCGCCTTCGCCGCCGCGGTGGAGCCGGACCGCGTCGCCACGCTGCGGCGCGTCGCCAGCGCCGGTAGCGAACTGGAGATGCGCACGCCGCGCACGCTCAAGGAGAGCATCGACGTGGCGCGGATCGGCGCCGCCGAGATCGCGCGCCACCGCGACGGCATCTCGCTGCACGGCCCGATGATGTGGGCGCTGCGCCACGCCGGGCTGATGACCCCGGAGAAGGCCCTGACGCCGGGCACGATGGCGTTCCAGGGCGGCCTCGACTACGCGATGAAGGGTTACGCCAGCGCGGCCTCGTTCGGCTGGCTGTCGACCGACGACAATTCGCGCGCCGCCCAGATCGCCGCCGGCCGCGCCTACGCCCGCCTCGCGCTCGCGGCGAGCGCGCGGGGCGTCGCGATCCAGCCGCACAGCCAGACGCTGCAGGAGTACCCGGAGATGGCCGGCCTGTTCGCGGACATGCGGCGCGAAACCGGAACCGCCGACGCAAGGACGCTGCAGATGTTCTTCCGCCTCGGCTATGCTGCGGAAGCCGCGCCGTCGCCCCGGCGGCCGGCGGGAAGCTTCGTGGTGGCCTGATGGCAGCGCGGACACGAAAGACGGCGCCGGCGTCCGCCGGCGCGGCGCGGGCGCCCATCGAGGCGCCGCCGTTGCCGTTCCGCATCGTCAACTGGATCGGCATCATCGACCAGCTCGCGACCAGCCTCGGCAACCGGTTGCTGGCGCCGCTCGACCTGCCGCTGCCGCAATTCGTCATGCTCAACCATTTCAGCCACCGGCCGGACGAGGACCGGACCGTCACCGCCGTGGCGCACGCGCTGCAGCAGCCGCAGCCCGGCGTCACGAAGACGATCCAGAAGCTGGTCGAGAAGGGATGGCTGGTCGAATCCGCGAACCCGCGCGACGGCCGCTCGAAGACGCTGCGCCTGAGCCGAGCGGGCGCAGCGCGCCACGCCGCCGCCGTCGACGCGCTGATGCCGGCGCTCGGCGCGGCCTTCGCCGACCGGTCGCCGCGCGATCTGGAGCGCATGTTCGACGATCTCGACCGCCTCAAGCGCTGGCTCGACGCCGAGCGCGACTGACGCGGCATCGTGCTTCTTGAGCGCGGCGCGGCGCCGGCCTACCGTGGCGGCCTCGATTCTAGAGGTGGGACCATGGCGAAGAGCAAGGCGCGCGCGGCCGTACCGGCGATCAGCATCGGCATCGCCGAGAAGGACCGCGCGGCGATCGCCGCCGGCCTGTCGCGGCTGCTGGCCGACACCTACACGCTGTACCTGACGACCCACAATTTCCACTGGAACGTCACCGGGCCGATGTTCAACACGCTGCACGCGATGTTCATGGTCCAGTACACCGAGCTGTGGAACGCCGTCGATCCGATCGCCGAGCGCATCCGCTCGCTGGGCCATCCCGCGCCGGGCAGCTACGCGCAGTACGGCCGGCTCAGCTCGATCGCCGACGCGCCGGTCAAGCCGCCCAAGGCGCTCGACATGGTGCGCATCCTGGTCGAGGGCCACGAGGCGGTGGCGCGCACGGCGCGCGGCGTCTTCCCGCTGGCCGACAAGGCCGGCGACGAGCCCACCGCCGACCTGCTGACCCAGCGCCTCACCGTGCACGAGCAGGCGGCGTGGATGCTGCGTTCGCTGCTAGAGGAGTAGCGCTGGCGCGTCCCCGGTCGGGACGCCGGCCGGCGCGGCCATCGCCGTCTATTTCCGCCGCGCGTCGCCGGCATCCACGACAACGACCGAGGGAGACGACGCCATGACCTACGAGGACATCCTCTACGACGTCGCCGAAGGGGTCGCGCGCGTCACCATCAACCGGCCGAAGGTGATGAACGCCTTCCGCGGGCGCACCTGCGAGGAGTTGATCCACGCGCTTAACCGCGCCGGCTGGGACGATTCGGTCGGGGTCATCGTGCTCGGCGGGGCCGGCGACCGCGCCTTCTGCACCGGCGGCGACCAGTCGGCGCACGAGGGCAACTACGACGGCCGCGGCATGGTCGGCCTGCCGGTCGAGGACCTGCACACCATCATCCGCGACGCGCCCAAGCCGGTGATCGCGCGCGTGCAGGGCTACGCCATCGGCGGCGGCAACGTGCTGGCGACGCTGTGCGACTTCACGATCGCGTCGGAGAAGGCGGTGTTCGGCCAGGTCGGCCCCAGCATGGGCTCGGTCGATCCCGGCTACGGCACCGCCTATCTCGCCCGCGTCGTCGGCGAGAAGAAGGCGCGCGAGATGTGGTACATGTGCCGCCGCTATCCCGCCGCCGAGGCGCTGGCGATGGGGCTCGTCAACGCGGTCGTGCCGCACGACCAGCTCGACGCCGAGATCGCGCGCTGGTGCGCCGAGATCATGGCCAAGAGCCCGACCGCGATCGCCATCGCCAAGCGCTCTTTCAACGCCGACAGCGAGAACATCCGCGGCATCGGCGGCATGGGCATGCAGTCGCTGAAGATGTACTACGCCAGCGAGGAGTCGCGCGAGGGCGTCGCCGCCTTCATGGAGAAGCGCAAGCCGGACTTCCGCAAGTTCACGAGGAAATAGGCCCGCGGGCCGGGAGCGACGGTATGGGCGCGTCCGCGATCACCGACGAACAGAGGGCGTTCCAGGAGACGGCGCGCCGCTTCGCGCGCGAGCGCCTGGCGCCGGGCTACATGGCGCGCGAGCGCGAGGGCCGCATCGACCGCGCGCTGATCGCCGAGATGGGCGCGCTGGGGCTGATCGGCGTCGACCTGCCGGAGGCGTTCGGCGGGCTGGGCCAGCCCAGCGTCACCGCCGGGCTGGTGATCGAGGCGGTCGCGCACGGCGACTTCAACGTCGCCTACGCCCAGCTGCTGGGCTCGCTCGAGGGCGCGATCCTGGCGCGCAACGCGGCGCCCGAGCTGGCGTCGGCGTGGATCAGGCGCATCGTCGCCGGCGAGGCCGTGGTGGCGCTGGCGCTGACCGAGCCGCGCGGCGGCTCCGACGCCGCCAACCTCGTGGTGTCGGCGCGGCGCGCGCCCGGCGGCTACGTCCTGAACGGCGAGAAATCCTCGATCAGCATGGCCGACCAGGCCGACGCCGCCATCGTCTTCGCGCGCACCGGCGAGCCCGGATCGGGCGCCCGCGGGGTGACGGCGTTCCTCGTGCCGATGGACTCCAAGGGCGTGTCGACGACGCGGTTCGACGACCTCGGCAGCCGCGCCGTCGGCCGCGGTTCGATCTTCTACGACGCGGTGTTCGTGCCCGAGTCGCACCGCATCGCCGCCGAGGGCATGGGCTTCACGCAGGTGATGCAGGGCTTCGACTACAGCCGCGCGCTGATCGGCCTGCAGTGCTGCGGCGCCGCGCAGGCGTCGCTCGACGAGACCTGGGAGTACGCGCGCGGCCGCGAGGCCTTCGGCGCGCCGATCATCCGCAACCAGGGCGTCACCTTCCCTCTGGCCGAGGGCGAGACGATGATCGAGGCGGCGCGGCAGCTCTGCTACCACGCGCTGCGCCTGCGCGACGCCGCCCAGCCGCACACCGCCGAGGCGGCGATGTGCAAATGGCTCGGCCCGAAGACGGCGGTGGACGTGATCCACCAATGCCTGCTCACCCACGGCCATTACGGCTGGTCGATGGACCTGCCGCACCAGCAGCGCCTGCGCGACGTGATGGGGCTGGAGATCGGCGACGGCACGGCGCAGATCATGAAGATGATCATCTCGCGCGCGAAAGCCGGCCGCGGCGCCTAGGCCGCGCGCCGCCGGCGTTCTACCGTTTCCGGAACGGATCGAGGTCGCGGGCCCAGCGCTCCCAATGGCCGGGAGTCGCGCGCTTGCGTGCCTCGGCGAATTCGCGCGCCGCGCCCTCCGCGTCGCCCTCCATCTCGTGGATCATCGCCAGCATGTAGTGGCACTTCCCGTAGTGGGGATCGCCCCGCGCCGAGTTTGCCAAATCGGCGCGGGCGCCCGCCAGGTCGCCGCCAAGCATTCGAAGCAGGGCTCGGGCGTCATTGGACCCCGCGTCCAGATTTTCGATCTCCAGCGCGCGCTCGCAGTCAACGGCGGCGCCCGCGAGATCCCCGGAGATCGCCCGCTGCCAGCCACGCCGGCCGTAGGCCATCGCGAACCCGGGACCGACGCGGATCGCCTCGTCGAAATCCCGCGAGGCGCGTTCGCGCTCGCCCATGGCCGCCCACAGGTCACCGCGTTTGGTCCACGCGAAGGGATCGAGCGGGTCGAGGCGGATCGCCGACTCCACGTCGCTCATGGCGCGGTCTGTGTCGCCGAGTGTGTCGAGCGCCTCCGCGCGGCTGGCGTATGTCGCGGCGAAGATCGGGTCGAGGTTGATCGCCTCGTCGAAATCCGCGACAGCCCGTTCGACGTCGCCCTTCCAGCTCCAAGTCGTCCCGCGGCAATGGAACGCGAGCGCGTTGGTCGGATCTAGACGTATCGCTTCGTCAAAATCCGCGATCGCGCCGTCGTCGTCGCGCAGGCCATTCCGGGCGAGGCCACGGTCGATGAATACCGCTGCGGCACGCGGATCGAGCCGAAGCGCATGGTCGAAATCCTCGACGGCACCGTGGAAGTCGCCGCTTCCTTGCCTCGCGAGGCCCCGGAGATGCAGCGGCAACGGACCGATCGGCCCCGCGGCGAGGACCTTGTCGAGATCCGTGATCGAGCGGCCGAACTCCCCCTTCCATCTCAGGACCAGAGCGCGCCCGAGAAGCGCGCGCTGATGGCCGGGGTCGGCGAGAAGGGCCGCGTCGAACTCCGCGATGGCGAGATCGAGCTCGCCTTTGCTTGTCCTTGCCAGGCCGCGGTCGGTGCGAATCAGAGGGTCGCCAGGGTTCAGCCTGAGCGCCTCGCCGAGGTCGATGAGGGCACGATCATGATCGCCCTTGTCCAGCCACGCCCTGGCCCGGTTGTAGCGGATCGCCGCGACGGTCGGATCGAACCGGATCGCCTCGCCGTAGTCCATGATCGCGCCGTCGATATCCCCTCGCGCCGCGCGGACGTTGGCGCGCGCGCCGAAGGCCTGCGCGTCCAGCGGACCGACGCGCACCGCCGCCTCGGCGTCCTCCAGCGCACCGTCAAGGTCGCCTTTCGCATGCCGCGCACGGGCCCGGCCCACGTATGGGGCCGGTGTGTCGGGGTTCGGATCCATCGATCTGTCGTAGTCGGCGATCGCGCTGTCGAGATCGCCCTTGTCGAACCAGACATCGCCCCGCCGCCAGAATGCCTCGGAGGAGTGTTGGAGCCGCAGCGCGCGGTCGAAGTCCGCCAGCGCCCCGTCGAGATCCCCGATCCCGTGCCTCGAGATACCGCGGGCGACGGAGATTCCGGGAAGGCTCGGAATGATGCGATCCGCGGCGGTGAAATCCGCGATGGCGCGGTCGTGCGCGCCGCCCATGGCGAGCATGAGGCCCCTGACATGGTGGGCCGTAACGCGGTCCTCGTACGAACCTCCTCCGCTCGCGATGAACTCGCCGCACGCCGCGATCCTCGCCGCGGTCGGGACCGTGATGTCTGGGTCGACGCACCGCAGAAACGCATCGTCAATCGGGACAACGGATGGCGGCGGCGCGGATTTCGGCCCGGGCCGGAGGATTCTGAGCACGCGCGCGAACAGCGACATGGCGGGTCCCGTCAATCGGGAGACGATACCACGTGGACGCGCATATCGCATGCGGGCAGCCACCGCGTCGCGAGCGGCCGCGTCCCGAGCGTCGGCTGGAGGAATCGCACGCGCCGCGCTACGGCTTCCGCAACGGATCCAGCTCGCGCTCCCAGCGCTCGAACTTGCCGGGCGGCGCCAGCCGGCGCGCCTCGGCGAAGGCGCGCGCGGCGTCGTCGGGCAGCGCCTGCGCCAGCAGCACCATGCCGCGCACGTAGTGGCGCTGGCCGTCCTCCGGCCCGGCGCGCAGCGCCGCCTCGATGTCGATGCGCGCCATCGAGGCGCGGCCGAGCGCCAGATGCGCCAGCGCGCGCGAGCCCAGCCCGTGCGCCGTGCCCGGCGCCAGCCGCAGCGACTCGTCGCAGTCGCGCAGCGCCTCCCCGGCGCGGCCGGCCACCGTGCGCACCCAGCAGCGGTTGTTGTAGGCGAAGGCGTAGTCCGCCTTCAGCGCGATGGCGCGGTCGTAGTCCGCCAGCGCCCCCGCGAGGTCGCCCTTCATGTAGCGCGCGTTGCCGCGGTTGCCGTGGAAGCGCGCGTCGTCGGGATCGATCGCCAGGGCGCGGTCGTAGTCGGCCAGCGCGAGGTCGTAGGCGCCGCGCGCGAAGTGCGACTGGCCGCGGTCGTCGTAGAAGACGGCGACGGCGGGATCGAGCGCGATGGCGCGGTCGAAATCGGCCAGCGCGCGGTCGTGCCTTCCGTCGAGCGCGTGCACGAGGCCGCGGTTGTAGTGGCTGTCGGCGACGCCGGGATCGCGGCGGATGGCCTCGTCGTAGTCGCGGATCGCCAGTCCGCGCGCGCCCTGGAGCTGGTGCGCCACGCCGCGGTTGTGGTGCGCCACCGCCAGCCGCTCGTTGGTGGCGCCGGCGGCGATGACCGCGCCGCAGGCCGCGATCACCACGTCGGGCGCGTCCGATCCGCGGCAGCGGTCCCAGTCGGCGTCCGGCCGCGCCGTCGCCGCGGCGGCCGCGAGGATCGACAGGACGAACGCGCCCGCCGTGATCCGCGCCCGCCGCGTCATGGCCGCCTCCCCGAAGTCTCCGTCCGCGCGATCCTATCGCGCGCCCGTGGCCGCCGGGAAGGCCGTCGGCGTCACACCACGCGCTGCGTCTGCGCGAAGTCGCGGTAGAGCTCGGCGGCCTTGCGCGCCACCGGGCCGGGCTGCAGGTCGCGGCTCTCGTAGCGCGTGCAGGCCTGCACCTTGCCGGCGTTGCCGGTGGTGAAGATCTCGTCGGCGGTGTCGAGCTCGTCCGGCGTGACGGTGCGCTCGACCACCGTGGCGCCGGACCGGCGCAGCAGGTCGATGGCGCGGTTGCGCGTGATTCCGGCGAGGAACGAGCCGTTGGCCACCGGCGTGACGACCACGCCGTCCTTCACCAGGAACAGATTGGAGCTGCAGGTCTCCGCGACGTTGCCCATGGCGTCGAGCACGACGCCGTTGAGGAAGCCGCGCTTCAGCACCTCGGCGACGCCGCGGCTGGAATTGGGGTAGAGGCACGACGCCTTGGCGTCGGTCGGCGCGGTCTCCGGCGTCGGCCGGCGGATGGTGCGGCACAGGCCCAGGGTGAGGCTGCCGGCCTTCGGCATCGGCGCCACGTAGATGCACAGGCAGAATTTGACGCTGTCGGGATCGACCGAGATCGGCCCGGCGCCGCCCTTCGTCGCCCAGAACATCGGCCGCACGTAGAGCTCGGCCGTGGGGCCGAACTTGCGCACCCCCTCCTTGCTGAGCTCGAGGATCTCCGCGGCCGTCTTGGTCGGATTGAGGCCCAGCGCGCGCGCCGAGCGCACGACGCGGGCGGAGTGCAGGTCGAGGTCGGGGCCGCAGCCGTCGTAGGCGCGGCCGCCGTCGAACACGATCGACGACAGCCAGAAGGCGTGGTCGCGCGGGCCCATCAGATTGGGGCTGCCGTCGTGCCACTTGCCCTCGAAGAAGGTGATCGTGTCCATCGCCGTGTTCCCTCCGCCGCTTCGCGGCTTGTCGACGGCGCCGAAAATAGCGACTTCGTCGACCCGTTCGACTCAGAAATTGTCAGGGTACACGTAGCTGGGTTGCCCCCTCGGCGGGGACGCCGGGGGCGGACGCGCGTCGTCCGGCTTCGCCCCGTCCGGGCCGGCAAAGGCCCGGCGGATGACCGGCGCCGCGTCGCCGCTGGCCGCTCGGCCGGTGGCCGCGCTAGAGTGCGCCGCCCCAGGTCCCGGAGGTCCCGCCATGGCCGCGCCGCTCGTCATCCGCCTGCATGCCGCCGACAACGTCGTCGTCGCGCGCATGGACCTGCTGCCCGGCACCGAGATCGAGCCGGGGGTCGCCGTGGCCCAGCGCGTGCCGCCCGGCCACAAGGCCTCGACGACGGCGATCGCCAGAGGCGCGCCGATCCGCAAGTACAACCAGATCATCGGCTTCGCGACCGACGATCTGCCGGCCGGCACCCACGTGCACACGCACAACTGCGTCATGGGCGATTTCGAGCGCGACTACGCGTTCTGCGCCGATTCGCGCCCGACCGACTACGTCGCCGATCCCGCGACGTTCCAGGGCTACCGCCGCGCCGACGGCCGCGCCGCGACGCGCAACTACGTCGGCATCGTCACCACCGTGAACTGCTCGGCCGCGACCAGCCGGATGATCGCCAGCAAGCTGGCGCCGCTGCTCGAGGCCTACCCCAACATCGACGGCGTCGTGCCGTTGACCCATGGCGGCGGCTGCGGCATGGCGGCGTCGGGACTGGAGATGGACGTGCTGCGCCGCACGCTCGCGGGCTACACGCGCCATCCCAACATGGCCGCCGTCGTCGTGCTCGGCCTCGGCTGCGAGACCAACCAGATCGCCGGCCTCATGCACGCCGAGGGCCTGAAGGAGGGCCCGAAGCTGATCCCGATGGCGATCCAGGAGGAGGGCGGCGTGGCCAAGACGGTCGGTCGCGCCGTCGGCTTCCTCAAGGAGATCCTGCCCGAGGCGAACGCGGTGCGGCGCGAGCCGATCCCGGCCGGTGAGCTGATCCTGGCGCTGCAATGCGGCGGCTCGGACGGCTATTCCGGCATCTCGGCCAACCCGGCGCTCGGCGCCGCCGTCGACCTGCTGGTGCGCAACGGCGGCTCGGCCGTGCTGTCGGAGACGCCGGAGATCTACGGCGCCGAGCATCTGCTGACGCGCCGCGCCGCCAGCCGCGAGGTGGGCGAGAAGATCGTCGAGCGCATCAAATGGTGGGAGGACCATTGCGCGCGCACCGGCGGCGAGATGAACAACAACCCGTCGCCGGGCAACAAGGCCGGCGGCCTGACGACGATCCTCGAGAAGTCGCTGGGCGCCGTCGCCAAGGGCGGCACCACGAATCTCGTCGACGTCTACAAATACGCCGAGCCGATCACCGCCAAGGGTTTCGTCTACATGGATTCGCCCGGCTACGATCCGGTGTCGGCGACCGGCCAGGTGGCCGGCGGCGCCAACGTGCTGTGCTTCACCACCGGCCGCGGCAGCGTGTTCGGCTGCAAGCCCACGCCGTCGATCAAGCTCGCGACCAACACCGCGCTCTACCGCCGCATGACCGACGACATGGACATCAACTGCGGCACCATCGTCGACGGCGACGAGTCGATCCAGGAATCCGGCCGCGCGATCTTCGACCTGGTCCTGCGGGTGGCGTCCGGCGAGAAGACCAAGAGCGAGGCGCTGGGCATCGGCGACGACGAGTTCGAGCCGTGGAAGATCGGCGCGACGATGTGAGGGTCTGTCGATGTACGCACGATCCTACGTTCGGCATGGAATCGCGGTCGCCCTTTCTTGCGTGGTCGGACTAGGTGAGGCGCTTGCCAAGCAGGGTGACTGGGACACGATGGAAGAGGTCCGCGACGGTCTCTTCGGCGTTTGCTCCGGTCTTGGAAGCGCGACACCGTTTCGTTCGGTCGAAAGCATGAAGTTGCTGTCGCCTGAGTGCGCCAGTCGAGTGATCGCTAGGACAGGAATACCTCCGCAATCCACGTTCAACGGTGGCAGTGAAGGCTTGATCTATGAGCTGGCGTCATTCTGCGCTTCGCGGATCGATAGCGCCCGGCAGCCAGCGCAGGGACGGGCGCGCGAGCTCGAACGTGGCGCGTGTTTCGTGTTGAGCGAGAGGCAGGCTGCCTCCATATTTTCTTTCCCGGCTCTGCTCCGCGATGTCGATAGCGATCCCCCGGTGTCGGATAGCGTCCTCAAGGATCGATGGCAGGCCAGCGTCTCGACGATGAGTGGCGCCGAGCTTAGAGCCGTCTTGAAGAGGTCGGAGTTCGAGTGCAAGTCGACCGGTAGTTCGCCTAAGACATTCGAATGCACTACGGATCTTGGCTGGGTGGCATGGCGGAGACGCGGGACCTCAGTGACCCCTACTGGTCTCTGTCGCGTTAAGTTCACCGTTCGATTGGATTTTGCCCCGGTTCGCACACACGAAGCTTCATGGAACTCGACGTGCCTTTAGGTTCCGCGCCCGCGCCGGAAGCTGACGCCCGCCGGCTGCCTTGGCGGCGCATCCCGCCTATGTTGCCACGTTCATGTGCTCGAGATGTCATCGGGCGACGCGGCCCCTTTCAGGCCGATGGAATTTTCTGCAATGGGCATCGGCGACGACGAGTTCGAGCCGTGGAAGATCGGCGCGACGATGTGAGGACCTTCCGTGGCGCCCCCTGAGACGCCCCCGACGCCGGTGAAGCGCCGGCTCAGCGCGATCGTGAGCGCCGACGTCGTCGGCTTCAGCCGCATGGTCGAGGCCGACGAGACGACGACGCTGTCGGCGGTCGCCGGCATCTACGTCAACGTCGTGAAGCCGGCGGTGTCGCGCCATGGCGGCCGCGTCGTGAAGACCGCCGGCGACTCGGCGTTGATGGAGTTCGAGTCGGCGGTGGACGCCGTGCGCTGCGCGGTCGAGATCCAGGAGGGCGTCACCGCCGGTGGCGCGGGCGTGCCGGCGGAGCGGCGCGTGGCGCTGCGCGTCGGCATCAACGTCGCCGACGTCGTGGTCGACGGCGACGACATCTTCGGCGACGGCATCAACGTGGCGGCCCGCCTGCAGGGGCTGGCCGAGCCCGGCGGCATCCTGGTGTCGGACCGCGTGCGCGAGGACGTCGCCGGCAAGTTCGAGCGCCCGCTGCGCGACCTCGGCTGGCGCGGCGTGCGCAACATCGCGCGGCCGCTGCGGGTGTGGAGCGTCGACTGGTCGACGGCGCCGGCGGCGCGCCCGGCGCCGGCCGCCGTCGAGTCCGACGCGCCGTCGCGGCCCTCGATCGTCGTGCTGCCGTTCGACAACCTCGACCGCGACCCCGCCCGCGACGCCTTCGTCGACGGCATGTGCGAGGACGTCACCACCGAGCTGTCGCGCTTCGCCTCGCTGTTCGTGATCGCGCGCAACAGCGCCTTCACGTACAAGGGCCGCGCCGTCGACGTGCGCCAGGTCGCGCGCGAGCTGGGCGTGCGCTACGCGCTGGAGGGCAGCGTCCGCATGTCCGGCAAGCGCGCCCGCATCAACGCCCAGCTGGTCGACGCCGCCAGCGGCGCGCATCTCTGGGCCGAGCGCTACGACTGCGTCGTCGAGGACGTGTTCGACGTCCAGGAGGACATCACCCGCCGCATCGTCGCGGCCGTGGCGCCGGAGGTCGAGGCGGCCGAGGTGGCGACCGTGCGCCGCCAGCGGCCGGCGCATTTCGGCGCCTACGAGATGGCGCTGGGCGCTTGGGCCGACGCCATGCAGGCCTACGTGCGAGTCGACGCCGGCCTGCGCGACCGCGCGATCGCCCAGGCCGAGGCGGCCATCGCGCTCGATCCGCGCTGCGCGCGCGCCTGGACGACGATCGCCTTCGCCTGCTGGCAGCACGCCAATTTCCGCACCGGCGGGCCGCTCGAGACGATGATCGAGCGCACCATCGACGCCGGAAGGCGCGCGCTGGAGATCGACCGCGCGCAGTACATGGCGCACGTCTACAAGGGCGCGGCGCTCTGGCTGGCGCAGCGCTTCGACGAGGCGCTGGACGACATGCAGGAGGCGTGGCGCCAGAACCCCAACGACGTCGGCACGCTGGTCGCGCTGGGCTGGGCCGAGGTCGCGTCCGGCGACACCGCCGCGGGGAAGGGCCATCTGCGCGAGGCGCTGCGGCTGAGCCCGCGCGATCCGCAGCAGTACAACGTCTACACCTGCCTGTGCGCCGGCGCCTTCGTCGACGGCGACTACGCCGCCGGCGTCGAGTGGGGCACGCTGGGCAAGCGCCAGCAGCCGGACTACGCGCCGATCCTGCACTACCTCGCCCTCAACCACGCCGGGCTCGGCGACCTGGCGCGCGCCGCCGCCGAGATCGAGCGGATCCGCCGCATCGCGCCGCAATGGCTGGAGCAGCGCCTCGCCGGCTTCTCGGCGCTGGTGCGCCCCGCCGACCGCGAACGCTCGCTGAAGCTGCTGCGCCTCGCCGCCGGCGTCGCGGAATAGAGAAGGGAATCACAAGTGATGGACACCGACCTCCACTACATGGACGCCGTCGAGATCGGGCGGCGGATCGCGGCGCGCGAGGTGTCGTCGGTCGAGGCGACGCGCGCGCAACTGGCGCGCATCGAGGCGCTGGCGCCGCGGCTGAAGGCCTACGCGACGCTCACCGCCGATCTGGCGCTGGGGCAGGCGGCGCGGGCAGACGCCGAACTGGCGCGCGGCGATAGGCGCGGGCCGCTGCACGGCGTGCCGATCGCGGTGAAGGATCTGTGCTTCACCAAGGGGATTCCGACCGCCGGCGGCATGGCGATCCACCGCGATTTCCGGCCCGGCCACGACGCCACGGTCGTCACGCGCCTGCGCGACGCCGGCACCGTCCTGCTCGGCAAGCTCCAGCTCACCGAGGGCGCTTTCGGCCAGCACCATCCCTCGATCGATCCGCCGGTCAACCCGTGGAGCGCGGCGCACTGGACCGGCGTGTCGTCGTCCGGGTCCGGCGTGGCGACGGCGGCCGGGCTTTGTTTCGGCTCGCTGGGCACCGACACCGGCGGCTCGATCCGCTTCCCCTCGACCATGAACAACGTCACCGGCCTGAAGCCGACCTGGGGCCGCGTCAGCCGCCACGGCGTCTTCGCGCTGGGCGAGTCGCTGGACCATGTCGGGCCGATGTGCCGCTCCGCGATCGACGCCGCGGCGATGCTCGGGATATTGGCCGGCGCCGATGCCGACGATCCGACGGCGGTTCAGGACGCGGTGCCCGACTATCTCGGCGCCATCGACGGCGGCGTGCGTGGCCTGCGCATCGGCATCGACCGCGGCGGCAACGCGGTCGCCTCGGATTCGAACTTCGTCGCCGCGGTGGAGGAGGGCGCCCGCGTCCTCGGCGGGCTCGGCGCCGAGATCGTCGACGTGTCGCTGCCGGCGCCCGACGAGGTCGTGCGCGACTGGCTGCCGATGTGCGGCGTCGAGGCCGCCGTGGTCCACGCCGCCACGTTTCCGGCGCGCGAGGCCGAGTACGGTCCGGTGCTGGCGGGTCTGCTGCGCACCGGCCGCGCCGTGGACGGCATGGAGATGCACGCGATGCAGATGCGGCGGGCGCGCTACACCGGCGCGCTGGCGCGCCTGTTCACGCGGGTCGATCTGCTGCTGGCGCCGGTGATGGACGAGGCCGCGCCGACGCTGGAGCTGATGCGCGAGCGCACCGAGCGGCTGTCGCCGGCCGACGCGCTGGCGGCGCGCTACCGGCGCATGCGCTTCACCGCGCCGTTCGACATGAGCGGTAGCCCGACATTGACGCTGCCGGGCGGCGCGACGGCCGAGGGCATGCCGGTCGGATTCCAGATCGTCGGCCGTCCCATGGACGAGGCCGCGATCCTGCGCGCCGGGCACGCCTTCCAGCGCGCCACGTCGCACCACCGCCGCCGTCCGCCGCTGTAGCCGACGATCGCGCGATACCGGCGGGCGGCCATCCGCGATAGGCTGGCCGGAATCAAGGAACGCGGGAGGACGTCATGCGGATCGAACGACGCGCGCTGCTCGGCGGCGCGCTGGCGACGGGCGTCGCCGGCGCGTTGGCGCGGGCGCAGGAGTACCCGACCAAGCCCGTGCGCATCGTCGTGCCGTATTCGGCCGGCGGCGGCGCCGACACCACGGCGCGGCTGATCGCGCCGAAGCTCCAGGAGGCGCTCGGCCAGACCGTCGTGGTCGACAACAAGCCCGGCGCGGGCGGCATGATCGGCGACGATTTCGTGGCCAAAGCGGCCCCCGACGGGCACACGCTGCTGATCGGCGCCTTCGCGCACGCGGTCAATCCGTCGTTGCAGGCCAAGATGCCGTTCCGCACGCCGGACGATTTCGCGGCGATCTCGCTGCTGGTGGTCGTGCCGGAGCTGCTGGTGGTGACGCCGGGCTTCGCCGCGAAGAACGTCGCCGAGCTCGTGGCGATGGCCAAGGCCCAGCCGGGCAAGCTGTCCTACGCCTCCTCGGGGCAGGGCTCGGCGCAGCACCTCGCGGCCGAGCTGTTCAAGCTGCGCACCGGCACCGACATCCAGCACGTGCCCTACAAGGGCGGCGCGCTGGCGATCGTCGACATCGCGGCCGGACACGTGCCGTTCTATTTCGGCAACATGAGCTCGGCCTGGCCGCACGCCAAGGCCGGCCGCGTCCGCGCGCTGGGCGTCACCAGCGCCAAGCGCTCGCCGGCGGCGCCCGACGTGCCGACCATGGCCGAGGCGGGCGTGACCGGTCTCGAGATGTCGGAGTGGAACGCGCTCCTGGCGCCGGCCGGCACGCCGGCCGCCATTGTCGCGCGCCTGCACCGCGAGGTCGCGAAGATCGTCAAGGCGGAGGACATGCGCGCCAAGTTCGCCGAGCTCGGCGCCGAGACGGTCGGCGGCACGCCGGACGAGCTGGCGGCGTTCCTGAAAGCGGAGATCGCGCGCTGGGGCGAGGTCGTGAGGACCGCGAAGATCAAGATCGAATGACCGGCAAGGCTCGCTGGCGAGGCCGTTCGCGCCGAACGGACGGCGGTGGGTCGGTTTGCGATAACGTTACGGGCGTCGCGCTATCATGCTCCCTCCCCACTTGTGGGGGAGGGCTGGGGCGGGGGGTGCGGCGCTTGCCGAGGAGCGCGGACTTTCCCTGTCACGATGCCGTCCGCCCAGCCCACGTTACAAGCGTGGTGCGGTAGCACCCCCCACCCCAGCCCTCCCCCACAAAGGGGGAGGGAGGATGAGAGTCCACTCGACGCGTTTCCTCGGGGTCCGTGAAGCGCGTGGGATCACACTGACCCACCACCGACCGCGCCGTCGCCTCGACGGATTCGGCGGTTTCGTGTAGGTTGCGGGAGCCCCTGAAGGACCGCGCCCGACGGTCCAGCGAAAGACGGACCGCCCCCGGATGCCGCTGCACGCCGCGACGATCTTCGTCGGCTCGTTCCTGCTGTTCTTCGTCCAGCCTATCGTCGCCAAGCAGATCCTGCCGTGGTTCGGCGGCGCCTCGTCGGTGTGGACGACCTGCATGGTGTTCTTCCAGGTCGCGCTGCTGGCAGGCTACGCCTACGCCCACGCCGTCACCCGCCACATCTCGCCGCGCACGCGCGCGTTGATCCACGTCGCGGTGCTGGCGCTCAGCGTGCTGTGGCTGCCGATCCTGGCCGACGAATCGTGGAAGCCGCGCGGTGACGAGAATCCGTCGTGGCGCATCGTCGGCTTCCTCGCCGCGACGATCGGCCTGCCGTTCCTCGCGCTCTCGGCCAACGGACCGCTGCTGCAGGCGTGGTTCGCGCGCGCGCGGCCGGGCCAGAGCCCCTACCGCCTGTTCGCTTTGTCGAACCTCGCCTCGTTCCTGGCGCTGCTCGGCTATCCGTTCCTGGTCGAGCCGTGGCTGACCACCGGCGCGCAGGCGTGGATCTGGTCCGGCGGCTACGCGGTCTACATCGTGCTCTGCGCGGTGGTCGCGCTGCTCGACCGCCGGCTGCCCGAGGCCGCGCCATCGGCCGCGGCGGCGGCCGACGACGCGCCGGACGCGCCGGCGCCGACGCTGCGCGACTACGCGCTGTGGACGACGCTGGCCGCGCTGGGATCGATCCTGCTGCTCGGGGTGTCCAACCACCTGACGCAGGACGTGGCGTCGATCCCGCTGCTGTGGGTCGTCCCGCTGTCGATCTATCTCGCGACGTTCATCATCTGCTTCGAGCGCGAGGGCTGGTACCGGCCGGTGCCGTTCGCGATCGCCGCCGCCGCCGCCGTCGTGGCCATGGCCGCCGGCCTCTCGTTCGGCGCGCTACGGCACGTCCTGTGGCTCCAGCTCGCGGTGTTCTGCGGCGGCCTCTTCGTCGCCTGCATGGCCTGCCATGGCGAGCTGGCGCGGCTCAAACCGACCGGGCGCCACCTCACCGGCTTCTACCTGACGATCGCGCTCGGCGGCGCGATCGGCGCCGCCCTCGTGGGCATCGGCGCGCCGCTGGCGCTGCCCGACCATTTCGAGATCGAGATCGGCATCGCGGCGCTGTCGCTGCTGCTGTTCCTGCGCATGCGGACGTCGACGCCGCTGGTGCGGGCGTCGCTGCTCGTCGCCCTGGTGGCGACCTGCTTCGCGACCGTCATGCACATCCAGAACCTGCGCACCACGGCCATCGTGCTGACCCGCAACTTCTACGGCGTGCTGCGCGTCATGGACGGCGAGTCCGAGGGTGCGCGCCAGCGCTGGATCGTGCACGGCGCGATCGTCCACGGCCGCCAGTGGCTCGACCCGGCGCGCCGGCGCGAGCCGGCCGGGTACTACCGCAAAGAGCGGCGGCGGCCGCGCGCTGTTGTCGCTCGAGGGCGCCGCGCCGCGCCGGGTCGGCGTCGTCGGTCTGGGCGCCGGCGCGCTGGCGGCGTACGGCCGGGCCGGCGACACCTACCGCCTCTACGAGATCAACCCCGCGGTCATCACCATGGCGCGGCGCGACTTCACCTACCTGGCCGACAGCGCCGCGACCATCGAGACGGTGCTCGGCGACGCGCGTCTCCAGCTCGAGCGCGAGGCGCCGCAGCGCTACGACATCCTGATCATCGACGCGTTCTCGGGCGACTCGGTTCCGATGCATCTGGTGACGCGCGAGGCGCTGAGGCTCTACCGCCGCCACGTCGTCGATGGCGGCATCGTCGCGTTCCACATCAGCAACAAGTTCCTCGACCTCGCGCCGGCGTTGCGCGAGATCGCGCTCGACGCCAAGCTCGCCGTCGGCATGGTGCGCGACCGCGACGCCGCTGGGATGCCGGTCAGCGACTGGGTGCTGATGGCGCCGGACCGGTCGGCCTTCGAGAAGGCGCCGCTGGCCGGCGCGGTGACCGAGATCCGCGCGCGACCGGAGCTCGGCGTGTGGACCGACGATTTCAACACGATCGTCCGCATCCTGCGCTGAGGCGCGGACGTCGCAACGAAAAAGGGCCCGCGTCGCGGGCCCTTTCCTTGCCGGCGGAACGCGGCGCTCAGGCCGCCTTCTTCTCGCGCTTGGCCTTCGCCGTCTCGACGCGCTTCTTCAGCGTCTTCATCTCCGGCGTCAGCTTGCTGGTGTTGGTGCCCAGCAGGTAGGAGTCGATGCCGCCGTTGTGCTCGATCGTGCGGATGGCGCGCGGCGTCAGGCGCAGACGCACGGCGTGGCCCAGCGCGTCCGACAGCACCGAGGCCGGCTGCAGGTTCGGCAGGAACCGGCGCTTGGTCTTGTTGTTGGCGTGGCTGACGTTGTTGCCGACCTGGACGCCTTTGCCGGAGAGCTCGCAGCGGCGGGACATGGTGCTCGATCCTTCAAACGGGCGCCCGAGGGCCGCCCAAAAACGATTTCCGGCCCAGAAGGGCCGGTGCGCGGGCGCCGTTGTACGGGCCGGGCCGGGCCGCGTCAAGCCGATGAAGCCGCCGCGTCGGGCCGCCCGAGCCGGCGCTAGGCCGCCGCCGTGATCCGCCAGAAATCATTGAAAATCAAGAGGTTGAGCGCGCCCAATCGGTCCGCCGGAGGCGGTAGAGCACGTGCCGGCGCAGTTCGTGGCCGGGCGGCAGGGCGGGATGGTCGAAATCGTCCTGCGGATCGCGCGTCATGCCCAGCCGCTCCATCACGCGGCGCGACGGCAGGTTGGCGGGCACGGTGAACGAGACGATCTCCTCCAGACCGGCCGTCTTGAACCCGAAGACGAGCGCGGCCCGGGCCGCCTCGGTGGCGTAGCCTTGGCCCCAGTGGGCGGGCGCCAGCCGCCAGCCGATCTCGACGCAGGGCGTGAAAGGCGCCTCGAAGCGCGGCACCGCCAGGCCCGTGAAGCCGGCGAAGGCGCCGTCGGCGGCGACCTCGATCACCCATAAACCGAAGCCGTGGCGGACGAAATGCTCTTCGATGCGCGCCACCAACGCGTCGCTCTCGGCCCGCGTCAGTGTGCCGGGGAAGTGCTCCATCACGCGCGGATCGGCGTTCATGGCGGCGAACGGCGCCAGATCGCGCGCCGCCCACGGACGCAGCCGCAGGCGCGCCGTCTCCAGACTGGGTCCGCCGCCTTCAGAGCCAGTCGTCGAGGACATGGTCGTTGATGTCGCCGGCCTCGAGCTCGGAGATCACCTTGTCGCGGGCCGAGACGCCGGCGGTGTGCACCGTCTCGGGGTCGCCCGAGATCAGGGGATGCCACCAGAACAGGTCGCGGCCCTGCCACACCAACCGGTAGGCGCAGCTGCGCGGCAGCCAGTCCATCGTCTCGACCACCTTGGGCGTGAGCTGGATGCACTCCGGCACGATCTTCTTGCGGTTGGGGTAGTCCTTGCAGAGGCAGGAATGCGTGTCGAGCAGCTGGCAGCAGGTGTTGGTCTGCACGATCGCGCCGGTGTCCTCGTACTCCAGCTTGTTGACGCAGCATTTGCCGCAGCCGTCGCACAGCGACTCCCATTCCGCCTTGGTCATCTTCGCCAGCGTCTTGCGCTTCCAGAACGGCAGCTCCTGCGAGGCGACCTCGGCCGGATCGACCGGCGCGCCGCGGCCGCCCTTGGGCGCCGCGCCGGCGACCCCAGCGATCCGCGCCGCGACCGACGCGCGCGGCGCCGCCGCCGCGGGCTTGGACGTCGCGGGCGACCGGGGCTTGGTCATCGGCCGAGGAACGTCGCGAGCACGCGCCGCGCCGCCGTCGACGGCGCCAGCGTCCCGGCCTCGACCTGACGCTCGAGCGCCGCCAGCGAGCGTTTGACGTCGGGATGCCGCCGCAGCGACGCCAGCAGCGTCTCGCCGATCTCGTTCCACAGCCAGGCGCGCGCCTGCTCGCCGCGGCGGCGCGCGATCCCGGCCTCGCCGCGCGCGGCGCGGTAGCGTTGCACCGCCTCCCATACCTCCGGCACGCCGTGGCCCTCGAGCGCCGAGCAGGTGCGCACCTCCGGCGACCAGTCGGCCGACGGCGGATGCAGCAGGCGCAGCGCGTGCTGGTAGTCGGCGACCGAACGGTTGGCGGCCTTGGCCAGCTCGCCGTCGGCCTTGTTGACGACCAGCAGGTCGGCCAGCTCGACGACGCCCTTCTTGATGCCCTGCAGATCGTCGCCGCCGGCCGGCAGCAGCAGCAGCAGGAACATGTCGACCATGTCCGACACCGCCGTCTCCGACTGGCCGACGCCGACCGTCTCGACCACGACCACGTCGAAGCCGGCGGCCTCGACCAGCAGCAGCGCGTCGTGCGTGCGCCGCGCCACGCCGCCCAGCGTGCGCCGGCAGGCGAGGGGCGGATGAAGGCGCGGGGATCGCGCGACAGCAGCTCCATGCGCGTCTTGTCGCCGAGGATCGAGCCGCCGGTGCGACGCGAGGACGGATCGACCGCCAGCACCGCCAGCCGGTGGCCCTTGCCGACCAGCTCCAGGCCGAAACGCTCGATGAAGGTCGATTTGCCGACGCCGGGCACGCCGGTGATCCCCAGGCGCGTCGAGCGTCCGGTGCGCGGCAGCAGCGCCGTCAGCAGCGCGTCGGCGCGCGCGCGGTGGTCGTCGCGGGTCGATTCGATCAGCGTGATGGCGCGCGCCAGCGCCCGCCGGTCGCCGGCCACCAGCGGCGCGTAGAGCGGATCGAATTCGCCCGTTACGTCGGCGGTCGCGTCCATCGCGTCCGTCTAGCGGATCGGCCCGCCCTTGTCAGCGGGGCGGCGCGTGGCGAACGCCGCCACGACCGCGCAGACGGCGTAGGCCGCGGCCAGAGACAGGCCGAGCCCGGCGCCGCCGAAGGCGTCCATCGCCTTGCCCGAGGCGGGCGGACCGACGAGGCTGCCGAACGTGTAGACCATCACGAAGGCGGCGTTGGCGCGCGCCATGTCGCCGGCCGCGAAGCGCTCGCCGAGGATCGTCAGCCCGACCGTGTAGAGCCCGAACGACAGGCCGCCCCACACCGCCAGCAGCGGCACGACGAGCAGCGGCGCGGTGCCGGCCAGCGGCAGCGCGGCGGCGGCGAGCGCGCAGGCCAGGGCGCAGACCGCGATCAGCATGGCGCGGTCCAACCGGTCCGCCAGCCAGCCGATCGGCAGCTGCAGCGCGAGGTTGCCGACGAGGAAGGCCGACTGCCATAGCGTCGCGGTGGCCTCCGCCACGCCGGCGCCGACGGCGTAGATCGACAGGAAGGTGAAGACGACGGTCTCAGCCAGTCCCGCGACCAGCGCCGCCACCATCGCCAGCGGCGCCAGCGCGACGGCGCCCAGCGCGCCGCCGCCACCGCGCTCCGGCCGGATCGCCGGCGCCCGTCCGATGGCGCCGACCAGCGGGACCGCGACGGCGATCGACAGCGCCGCGCAGGCCAGGAACGGCGTCGCGCCGCGCGTCCCGGTGAACTGCAGCAGCAGCGGGCCGGCGGCCAGGCCGGCCGCCATCAACGTCGAGTACAACGCCAGCGCGCGGCCGCGGCGGCGCTCCTCGGTCACGAGGTTGATCCAGATCTCGGTCAACATCCACGGGACGCCGGTGGCCGCGCCCTGCGCGAAGCGCAGCGCGAACCACGTCGGCAGGTCGTCGGTCCAGACGTAGCCGAGCGTCAGCAGCGCGTTCGCCAGCAGCGCCAGCCATAGCAGCGGCAGGGTGCCGAGCCGCGCAGCCCAGCGCGGGATGAACGGCCCGGCCGCCAGCAGGCCGACCGCCCACATGGCGCCGTTCAGGCCGATCGTGGTGTTGTCGATGCCGCGCGCCTCCAGCGCCAGCGGCACCAGCGGCATGGCCGCGCCCATCATCAGCCCGGCGCCGAGGATGGCGACGTGCACCGGCCACAGCGGGCCGCCCGCAGTTGCCGGCGGCGGCGAAACCGGGCCGCGCGGCGTCATCGCGGCGTCAGTCGCCCGCCCGCAGGCGCCCCTCGACGCGCAGCGACGGCGGCTCGGTCGTCTGGCGCTCGGCCTCCTCGGCGGCCTCCTGCTGACGGCGCCACATGTCGGCGTAGACGCCGTCGCGCGCCATCAGCGCGGCGTGCGTGCCGCGCTCGACCACCACGCCGGCCGTCAGCACCACGATCTCGTCGGCGTCGACCACCGTCGACAGGCGGTGGGCGATGACGATCGTGGTGCGGCCGCGGGAGACGTCGCGCAGCGACTGCTGGATCTCCTGCTCGGTGCGCGAGTCCAGGCGCGCTGGTCGCCTCGTCGAACAGCAGGATGCGCGGGTCCTTGAGGATGGTGCGCGCGATCGCCACGCGCTGCTTCTCGCCGCCCGACAGCTTCAGGCCGCGCTCGCCGACCATGGTCCCGTAGCCCTTGGGAAGCGAGACGATGAAATCGTGGATGCGCGCCAGGCGGGCGGCGGCCTCGACCTCCTCCGTCGTGGCGTCGGGGCGGCCGTAGGCGATGTTGTAGTAGACCGTGTCGTTGAACAGCACGGTGTCCTGCGGGACGATTCCGATGGCGGCGCGCAGGCTCTTCTGCGAGACGGCGCGGATGTCGTGGCCGTCGATGGTCACGCGTCCGGCGGCGACGTCGTAGAACCGGTAGAGGATGCGCGACACCGTCGACTTGCCGGCCCCGGACGGGCCGACGATGGCGACCGTCCGGCCCGCCGGCACGCGGATGTCGACGTCGCGCAGGATGCGGCGGTCGGCCTCGTAGTGGAAATCGACGCCCTCGAAGGCCACCGCGCCCGGTCCCGGCGGCAGGTCGGGCGCGCCCGGCCGGTCGGCGACCTCCTCGGGCACGGCGCGCAGCGCGAACATCTTCTCCATGCTGACCAGCCCGTCCCGGATCTCGCGGAACGCGAAGCCCAGCATGTTCAGCGGCTGGTAGAGCTGGATCAGGAAGGCGTTGACGGCGACGAAGTCGCCCAGCGTCATGGTGCGGTCGATCACGCCCTGGCCGGCCATCGCCATGACGGCCAGCAGGCCGAGGGAGATGATCAACCCCTGGCCGACGTTGAGGATCGACAGCGAGACGCGGCTGCGGATCGCGGCGCGCTCGTAGCGCTGGCGCGCGACGTCGAAGCGGGCGGCCTCGTGCCGCTCGTTGCCGAAGTACTTCACGGTCTCGTAGTTCAGCAGGCTGTCGATCGCCTTGGCGTTGGCGTCGGTGTCGCTGTCGTTCATGCGCCGCACCAGCATGGCGCGCCACTCCGACAGCTTCACCGTGTAGACGACGTAGCCGACGATGGCCGCCAGGGTCGCGGCCGCGAACCGCCAGTCGTACAGCCACCACAGCAGGGCCGCGACCAGGACGATCTCGAGGATCGTCGGCACGATGTTGAACGTCATGAAGTTGATGACGTAGTTCATGCCATGGGTGCCGCGCTCGATGACGCGCGACAGCCCGCCGGTCTGGCGCTCGAGGTGGAAGCGCAGCGACAGCCGGTGCAGGTGGTCGAAGGTCTCCAGCGCGATGTTGCGGATGGCGCGCTGCGCCACCTTGGCGAAGATCGCGTCGCGCAGCTCGCCGAAGGCCTGCGACAGCACCCGCGCCCCGCCGTAGGCCAGCAGCAGGAACACCGGCACGGCGACCGCCTGGGCGCGCGGATCGCTCAGCGCGTCGACGGCGTATTTGTAGAGCACCGGCACCCAGATGTTGACCAGCTTGGCCGACACCAGCAGCACCACCGCGGCGACGACGCGCAGCCGCAATTCCGGCGCATTGCGCGGCCACAAATGCGGCAGGAGCATGCGGATCGCGCCCCACGCGTCGCTGGCGCGGATCGGGGTTTTTTCACGGGCGGGAGGCGACATGGGGCGGACGGCACCGGTGCGTGGAAAATCGGGCGGCGCCATTGCGGCGCCGCGCGCCCATCTCCTATCCTTTTTGCCGCCGCTTGTCGCCGCGGCGCGTGGGGAGGTGCGGATGTCCCGGATGGTCGATCGGAGGTCCGGCGCGGTCGCGCTGGCCGCGCTGGCGGTGTTCGCGTCGTTCGCCGCCGCGCCGGCCACCGCGCAGCGGCCGCCGGGCGAGGCCTACGCCGTGCGGCTGGAGTACGAGTTCACGGTCGGCGGCGCGCGGGTGTTCCGCGCCGGCGGCGACCTGCGCATCGACGGCGCGCGCTACCTCGTCGACACCGACTTCAACAAGGAGGGGCTCGCGGCCGCGTTCTCCTCGACCTTCAACGGCCGCAACCGGGCGTGGGGCACGTTCGTCCCCGGTGGCGTCTCGCCGGCCAGCGGCTGGTCGTGGATCCAGTTCAAGAGCAAGGTGCGCACCTGGCTGGTCGGCTACACCGGCGCCGGATCGTTCAGCGAGACGCACGAGCCGCAGCTGGCGGTGAAGACCCACAAAGCGGTGACGCCGGAGCAGAAGAACGGCGCCTTCGACCCGCTGACCGCGACCCTGACGGCGGTGTTCACGGGCGCGTCGGCCTGCGACCGCACCTATCCGATCTTCGACAGCAAGCGGCGCTTCGACGTGACGCTGTCGCGCCTGAGGACGGAGACGGTGAAGCCGACGGAGATCCCCGCGGCGCGCGGCGAGGCGGTGGTCTGCGCCGCGCGCATGACGCGCATCGCCGGCTACGACGACGATGATCTGCGCAAGAACGCCTACGAGAAGGATCCGCCGAAGCTGTGGCTGGCCACGGTCGACGGCCTCGACCGGCCGATCCCGGTGAAGATGGAGATGGCGACCAGCTTCGGCGTCGTCCACGGACGCCTCAAGAGCGTCACGCGGCGCGCGCTGTCGCCCGAGGACCGCGTGGCGCTCGGCGCGCCGCGCTGACGCCCTGTCGCGGACCCCGAACCGCGGCGCGGCCCGCGGCTATTCGGCGGCCAGCTTCCGCTCGCCGCGCAGCAGCGCCAGGATCTCGTGCGCCGCCTTCGGGATGTTGGTGCCCGGTCCGTAGATCGCCGCGACGCCGGCCCGGGTCAGGAACTCGTAGTCCTGCGCCGGGATGACGCCGCCGCACACCACGAGGATGTCGCCGCCGTCCTGCGCGCGCAGCGCCTCGATCAGCGCCGGCACCAGCGTCTTGTGGCCGGCGGCCTGGCTCGACACGCCGACCACGTGCACGTCGTTCTCGATCGCCTGGCGCGCGGCCTCCTCGGGCGTCTGGAACAGCGGCCCGATATCGACGTCGAAGCCGAGATCGGCGAACGCCGTGGCGATCACCTTGGCGCCGCGGTCGTGGCCGTCCTGGCCCATCTTGCAGACCATCATGCGCGGCCGGCGGCCCTCCTCCTCGGCGAAGGCGGCGATCTCCGACTGGATGCGCTTGTAGCCCTCGTCGCCCTCCCAGCCCTGGTTGTAGACGCCCGAGATCGAGCGGATCGTGGCGTTGTGGCGCGTGAACACCGTCTCCAGCGCGTCGGAGATCTCGCCCACCGTGGCGCGCGCCCGCGTCGCCTTGACCGCGAGGTCGAGCAGGTTGCCGCTGCCGTCGGCGGCGGCGTCGGACAGCGCCTTCAGCGCGGCGGCGACCGCCGCGGCGTCGCGCTTGCCGCGGATCGTCTTGAGCCGCGTCACCTGCGCCTCGCGCACGGCGGCGTTGTCGACGTCGAGGATGTCGACCGGATCCTCCTGCTTGAGCTTGTACTTGTTGACCCCGACCACGACCTCCTCGCCGCGGTCGACGCGGGCCTGGCGGCGCGCGGCGGCCTCCTCGATGCGCAGCTTCGGCATGCCGGCCTCGACCGCCCTGGTCATGCCGCCCAGCGCCTCGACCTCCTGGATCAGCTTGCGCGCCTCCGCGACCATGCTCGCGGTCAGGCTCTCGAGGTAGTAGCTGCCGGCCAGCGGATCGACCACGTTGGTGACGCCGCTCTCGTGCTGGATGATGAGCTGGGTGTTGCGCGCGATGCGCGCCGAGGTCACCGACGGCAGCGCGATCGCCTCGTCGAAGGCGTTGGTGTGCAGCGACTGCGTGCCGCCCAGCACGGCGGCCAGCGCCTCGATCGTGGTGCGCACGACGTTGTTGTACGGATCCTGCTCGGTCAGCGAGACGCCCGAGGTCTGGCAGTGCGTGCGCAGCGCCAGGCTGTCGCTCTTCTTCGGTCCGAACGGCGCGATCAGCTCGGCCCACAGGAAGCGGGCGGCGCGCATCTTGGCGATCTCCATGAAGAAATTCATGCCGATCGCCCAGAAGAAGCTCAGGCGGGGCGCGAAGGCGTCGATGTCCAGCCCCTTGCCCAGCGCCGCGCGCACGTACTCCAGCCCGTCGGCCAGCGTGAACGCCAGCTCCTGCACCTGCGTCGCGCCGGCCTCCTGCATGTGGTAGCCGCTGATCGAGATCGAGTTGAACTTCGGCATGTTCTTCGCCGTGTACTCGATGATGTCGGCGACGATCCGCATGCTCGGGCCGGGCGGGTAGATGTAGGTGTTGCGGACCATGAACTCCTTGAGGATGTCGTTCTGGATGGTCCCCGCCAGCTTCTCCTGGCTGACGCCCTGCTCCTCGGCCGCGACGATGTAGCCGGCCAGCACCGGCAGCACGGCGCCGTTCATGGTCATCGACACGCTCATGCGGTCGAGCGGGATGCCGTCGAACAGGATCTTCATGTCCTCGACGGAATCGATCGCCACGCCGGCCTTGCCGACGTCGCCCTCCACGCGCGGATGGTCGCTGTCGTAGCCGCGGTGGGTGGCGAGGTCGAAAGCCACCGACACGCCCTGCTGCCCGGCGGCGAGGTTGGCGCGGTAGAACTTGTTGCTCTCCTCGGCGGTCGAGAAGCCGGCGTACTGGCGCACCGTCCACGGCCGGCCGGCGTACATCGTCGCCTTGGGGCCGCGCAGGAACGGCGGGAAGCCCGGCACCGTGCCCAGCGTCTCGAGGTTCTCGAGGTCGGCGGCCGTGTAGAGCGGCTTCACCCGGATGCCCTCCGGGGTCATCCAGTCCAGCGCCGCGAGCGGCTTGTCCTTGAGCTCGCGCTGCGCCAGCTTCTCCCAGTCGGCGAGGGACTTGTTCGGAAAATCGGCCATGGTCTTGCTCCGCCGCAGGCGGCTCCCGCACTATGCGTGGGGTCTTACCGCATCGCACAAGGCGCCGCAAAGGCCGGCACGCCGCGTCGGCGGCGCCCCCGTATGAGGAAAACGACATGCTCGACGCCGAAGCCGCTTTCGTTCTCGACCTGATGGAGAAGGCCGCCGCCGCCGGCCGGCCCAAGCTGCACACCCTGCCGGCCGCCGACGCGCGCCGGATGGCCGACGAGATGTCGGCGGCGGGCGAGGCCGATCCGCCGGACGTCGCCAAGGTGGAGGACGGGGCGCTGCCCGGGCCCGCCGGGCCGATCGGCTGGCGGCGCTACTGGCCGGCCGGCGTGGCCGAGACCACGCTGCCGACGCTGGTCTACTACCACGGCGGCGGCTTCGTGATCGGCAACCTCGAGACCCACGATTCGACCTGCCGGCGCCTCGCCAACAAGAGCCGCTGCCAGGTGGTCGCGATCGACTACCGGCTGGCGCCGGAGCATCCCTTTCCGGCCCCGGTCGAGGACGCCATCGCCGCGTTCCGCCACATCCGCGACAACGCCGCCGCGTTCGGCGCCGAGGCCGGCAAGCTCGCGGTCGGCGGCGACTCGGCCGGCGGCGCGCTGTCGGCGGTGGTGTGCCAGGCGATGAAGCGGGCGGGCGAGGGCATGCCGGCCTTCCAGATGCTGATCTATCCCGCCACCGACAGCACGGTGGAGACCGAGTCCCGCCGGACGCTGGGCGGGAACTACTTTTTGACCAAGGACCTGATGGACTGGTTCTGGCGCCACTACGTGCCGGCCGGCGCCGACCTCGCCGACCTGCGCCTCTCGCCGCTTCTGTCGGGCGATTTCACCGGCCTGCCGGCGGCCTACGTGCTGACCGCCGGCTACGATCCGCTCAAGGACGAGGGCAAGGCGTACGCCGAGAAGCTGCTGGCCGCCGGCGTGAAGACCACCTACGCCAACTTTCCCGGCACCATCCACGGCTTCTTCTCGATGACGCGCTTCCTCAAGCAGGGCCTGGTCGCCAACGACGAGGCCGCGGGTGCCATGGCGGCGTTCTTCGGACGCTGAGGGTCCTCCGGCGCCGGGGATGGACCGCTAGGGCGGCGCGTAGACTCCGTATCGCCATCGGCACGGAGCGGGGCCTCATGCGCGCGTTCACATCGGGATTGCTGTCGCTGGCGGCGCTGCTCGCGCTGGCGTCCGCGCCCGCCCGCGCCGGCGAGCCGCGCACGCTGAGGGTCGACGGCGTCGAACGCGGCTACTGGCTGCACGCGCCGGCCTCGGCCAAGCCCGGCGCGCCGCTGGTGATCGTGCTGCACGGCGCCGGCGGCGGCGGCGAGCAGGCGGCGCGCGCATACCGCTGGGACCGCAAGGCCGAGGCCGAGGGCTTCGTCGTCGCCGCGCCCGACGCCTCGCCGTCCTTCGCCGGCCGGCCGGCGTCGTTCGCGACCAATCCCCGGGTGTGGAACGACGGCTCCGGCCGCGGCTCGCCGAACATCCGCGCCAGCGATGACGTCGGCCTGGTCGCCGCCCTGATCGAGTCGCTGGCGCGCAGCCACCGGATCGACCCCGCCCGCGTCTACGTCACCGGCTTCTCGTCCGGCGCCGGCATGGCCCAGCGCGTCGGCCAGGAACTGGCGCCGCGCGTCGCCGCCATCGCGCCGGTGGCCGGCATCATGGTCGCGGCGCCGCGCGCGCCGGCCCGCGCCATGCCCGTTTTCTATCTCTCCGGCGACCGCGATCCGCTCAATCCCGTCGAGGGCGGCGTGATCTCGCTGCCATGGGGCGGGCGCTATCCCAAGGAACCGCTCGCCGTCGTCGTCGGCCGCTGGCGCGCGCTGAACGGCTGTCCCGACGCCGCGGCGCGCGACGATTCCGGCGGCGTCGACACGCTGGCGTGGCGCGGCTGCCGCGACGGCGTCGAGGTGCGCTACAGCCTCGTGCGCGGGCTGGGCCATGAATGGCCCGGCGGCGCGCGCAGCGGCCTGCCGGAATCGATGGTCGGCCCGCATTCGGCCGCGCTCGACGCGACCGCCGAGATCTGGCGCTTCTTCGCCCGCTGGCGTCTGCCCTGAGACGTCAGCCGATCGACGCCGGATCGACGTTGGCGCCGCACACGATCACGCCGACGCGCTCGTCCGGCGCCGGCCGATAGGCGCCCGACAGCAGCGCCGCCAGCCCGGCGGCGCCGGCCGGCTCGGCCATCACCCGCAGCTCCGACCACAAGGCGCGCTGCGCGGCGCGCACGTCGTCGTCGCTCACGAGCACGCTGTCGCGGACCACGCCGCCGACGATCTCGAAGTTCGGCGCGCCGATGCGGGTGGCGCCGAGCGCGTCGGCCGCCAGGCCGCCGACCTCGACGTCGACCGGCCGTCCGGCCGCCAGCGCCGCGTGCAGCGTCGGCGTGCCCTCGGTCTCGACCGCCACGATCCGCTTGCGTCCGCCGCACCACAGCGCGCAGCCGGCGATCAAGCCGCCGCCGCCGACCGCGACCAGCAGCGTGTCGAACGCCGCCTGCGCCTCGAACTCGCGCGCCGTCGTGCCGGCGCCGCAGAACACGTCGGGATCGTCGTAGGCCGAGGCTATGGTGGCGCCGGTCTCCCGCGCGCGCGCCTCGCTGGCGGCGCGCGCCTCCATGTAGACGTCGCCGATCTGATGCACCGTGGCGCCGTAGGCGCGCAGGCGCTCGACCTTGGCAGGGCTCGACGTCGTGGGCACGAAGATCTCGGCGCGGTGGCCCAGCGCGCGGGCGGCGAAGGCGATGGCGGCGCCGTGGTTGCCGCCGGACGCGGCGACGACGCCGGCCGGTCCCGGCGGCGACACCATCAGCTTGTTGAACGCGCCCCGGCCCTTGAACGTGCCGCTGTGCTGCAGCGATTCGAGTTTGACCGCCAGCGCCGCCGGCAGCCCGAACGCGCCGGCCGCGAGCTCGACCACCGGCGTGCGCCGGATGCTGGCCGCGATCCGTTCATGGGCGCGCGCGACGTCGTCGGCGGTGGGGAGGGTCATGGCTATTCTCACTCCGCCTTGACGCCGGCGCGCTTCACGACCCCGGCCCACTTGGCGATCTCGGCGGTCACGAAGGCGTCGGTCTCCGCCGGCGTCGATGTGACGATGTCGAAGCCAGCCTTCACGATCGCGTCGCGCGCGTCCGGCGCCGCCAGCGCCTTGTGGATCTCGGCGTTGAGCCGCGCGATGATCGCCGGGGCGACGCCCTTGGGCGCGAACACCCCGAACCACGCGTCGGCCAGGAAGCCGGGGATCGCGGCCTCGGCGATGGTCGGCGCGTCGGGCAGCGTCGGGTGGCGCTTGGCGGACGTGACCGCCAGCGCGCGCAGCTTGCCGGCGTCGATCTGTCCTTTCACCGCCGGCAGCGTCATGAACCCCACCGGCACCTGCCCCGCGACCAGATCCTGCACCGCCGGCGCCACGCCCTTGTAGGGCACGTGCGTGAGGTCGATTCCCAGCGCGCCCTTGAACAGCTCCATCGCCAGATGCGACGCCGATCCGGGGCTGCTGGACGCGTAGTCGATCTTCCCCGGCCGCGCCTTGGCGTCGGCGATCAGCGCCGCGAGCGACTTGGCGGCGAAATCCGGATGCGCCACCAGCACGTGCGTCACCGTCGCCACGAGGCTGATGCCGGCGAAGTCGCGGGCGGCGTCGAAGCCTGCGTTGGGGAACAGCGTCTGGTTGGTGGCGTGGGTCGAGTTGTTGCCGAGGCACAGCGTATGGCCGTCGGCCGGCGCCTTGGCGGCGAGATCGGTGCCGATGTTGCCGGCCGCGCCGGCCTTGTTGTCGACGAGGACCGGCTGGCCCAGCGGCTCGGCCAGTTTGCCGGCGATGACGCGCGCCAGCGTGTCGGTGGTGCCGCCCGGCGGGTAGGGCACGATCAGCCGCAGCGGCTTGGCTGGCCACGCCTGGGCGCGCGCGGAGGAGAGCGGCAGCGCCGCGAGGCTCGCGCCGGCGAGGGCGGCGAAGCGGCGGCGTGGAAGGCGTGGCATGGTCGTTGTTCCGGTTGGACGGGACGGCCGGCGCTGCCTATCAGCCCCTCCAGCCTGCGCCAAGGGCGCCGGGTTCATCGATCGTCATTGGCCGTGTCCCAAAATAACATGAAGAAATTATCGTACTAAATTGTGAATGAACGATTTTTATTGACGTTCATGCTGCGCACGCCTAAATTTCGAGACGATGGTCCGGCGCCTTGATTTCGGATTCGTCACCGCATTTCAGCCCGGCCGGCCGGAGTTTCCCGCGCCATGCGTACGCATCCCCGTCCGACGCCGACGCGCTCCCGAGGAACGCCGTGAGCCTCGACACCGCACCGCCGCCGGCATCCGCCGCGGCACCTCTGGCGAACGCGCTCTCCCGCGCCTCGCTGTTGGCGGCATGGCGCGCCGCGCCGCGCGGCTCGCGCGTGGTCTGGCTTCTGGTCGCCGCCTTCGCCCTGTTCGACGTCGTCGCCCTGCTGGCGACCGGCATCCGCCTCGCGCCCGGTCCGTTCCTGCTGCATCTGCTGGCGCCCGTGGCGCTGCTCGGCATCGGCTATATCTACGGCGCCACCGGACGCGGGCCGCGCATCGCCGACACGCTGGGCGCGCTCGGCCAGCTCTTCGCGTTCACGATGGTCGCGGGTCCGGCCAGCTACCTGCTGATCCGCATGGGCCTGCCGATGGTCGACGGCCACCTCGCCGCCGCCGACCGCGCGCTGGGCCTCGACTGGCCGGCCTACGCGCGCTTCACCGACTCGCTGCCGGTGTGGATGCGGATCGCGCTGGCGGCGCTCTACGCCAGCTCGGTGCCGCAGATCATGGCGGTGGCGGCGTTCCTCGGCTTCACCGGCCGCTCGGCGCGGCTGCGCGAGTTCATCGGCGCGCTGGCGCTGTCGGCGCTCGCCGTGGTCGTGCTCGGCGCGCTGCTCCCGGCGCTGGGCGCGCACCACACGCATGGCGTTCCCGACGGCGGCAAGGCGTTCTTCATCAAGGACATCGTCGCCGCCCACGCCGGCGAGACGCGCACGCTCGACCTCTCGAAGCTGACCGGGCTGGTGGTGTGCCCGTCCTTCCACACCACGATCAGCCTGCTGATCATCGCCGCGACCTGGAGCGTGCGGTTCGTCGGCCCGATGGCGCTGGCGGTCAACGCCGCGCTGCTCGCGGGCGTGCCGGTCTACGGCAGCCACCATTTCGTCGACATGCTGGCCGGCGCGGCGCTGACGGTGGCGGTGCTGTGGATCTGGCGGCGCTGGATCGCATCGGCGTAGCGCGCGTCCGCGTCGCGGCCCTTTTCCCGCCCGATTCCGGGCGCTATTAGCGTCCGGATTCCGGCGCTTCCGCCGCCGCCGGTCGGGATGCCATGACCACCGCCGCCGCCGACTATCCCAACGCGCTGCCGCCGCGCCATCAGCTCAACGAGTTCCGCATCGACAGCGTGCTGGGCCATGGCGGGTTCGGGATCACCTATCTCGCCACCGACACGACGCTACGCAAGCAGGTCGCGATCAAGGAGTACCTGCCGGTCGAGTTCGCGGTCCGCGCCGAGGGCGCCACGGTGGCGCCGCGCAGCCGCAAGCTGGCCGAGGACTACCGCTGGGGTCTGGACCGCTTCCTCGACGAGGCCCGCGTGCTGGCGCGCTTCCGCCATCGCAACATCGTGCCGGTGCTGCGCTTCTTCGAGGCCAACGGCACCGCCTACATGGTGATGGAGCACGAGGCCGGCACGCCGCTGGGACCGCTGCTGGCCGGTCCCGGTCGTCTGCCGCCGGCGCGCGTGCGCGCCATCGTCGACGGTATCGCCGACGGGCTGGCGCAGGTCCACGCCGCCGGATTCCTGCACCGCGACCTGAAGCCGTCCAACATCATCGTGCGGCCCGACGGCTCGCCGGTGCTGATCGATTTCGGCGCCGCGCGCGGCGCTGGGCCGGGGTGGCGCCACCCTCACCAGCATCGTCACGCCGCGCTACGCGCCGATCGAGCAGTACGAGGTCGAGGGCGAGCAGGGGCCGTGGACCGACATCTACGGCCTGTCGGCGGTCGCCTACCACGCGATCGCGGGCGCTCCGCCGCCCGAGGCGCCGTCGCGCGTGCGCAAGGATCCCTATCGACCGCTGGTCGAGGCGGGAATCGCCGGCTTCGACCGCGCCTTCCTCGAGTCCATCGACTGGGGCCTGGCGGTGCACGCCGAGGACCGCCCCGCCGACATCGCGTCATGGCGCGCGCGGTTCGGCGTCGCCTCGGCCGCCGCCGCCGATGGCCCCGGCGCCGACAGCGCGGCGCGCACGCGCGTCATGTCCGACCCGATTCCGGCGCGCGCGCGGGCCGCGCAGGCCAAGGCCGCCGCCGCCGAGCCGCCGGTCGCGTCCGCCACGCCGGCGCCGGCCGTGGCCGCGCCGCGCCGTCTTGGTGGCGCGACGCGCGATGGCGGCGACGCGCGCCTTCAGGCTGTGCCTATGGCGTCCGACGCCCCGCCGCCCCGGCGCGCGCGGATCGGCGCCGTCCAGTTGGCGATCGCCGCGGCGGTCATGCTGGTTGCCGGTGGTGGCGCTTGGGCGTTGCTGCGCGGCGGCGACAAGCCGCCGACCACCGAGACCGGTCCCGTCGTGCCGGTCAAGCCGACCGGGCCCACGGCCATCGCCGAGGCGAAGCCCGGCGCCACGCCGTCGGCGGCCGCGCCGAAGCCCGCGGCCGCGCCGGGCGGCGAGACCGACCCCGGCTACGCCATGCCGCGCCTGCCCGCCAAGCCCGAGGCCGGCGCGACGCCGGGCCGGATCGAACCCAAGGGCGAGCCGGTGCCGGTGAAGCCGGGCGGCGCAGAGCCGGGCGTTGCGGGCAAGCCCGGCGCGCCGGGTTCGATCGACGAGATTCTGGGACGCGCGCCCGGCCCCGTCGCCGGCGCGCCGGCCGCGTCCGGCAAGTCCAGCGGGGCGTCGACGGCGACCAACGCGGCGGCGCGCGACAAGCTGGTGGAGACCACACGCCAGGGCGCCACGCGCGCCCAGGCCGAGGCGGAGCGCGCCGAGCTGGCGCGGACCCGGGCGCTGGAACGCGCCGGCGAGGCGCGCATCCGCGCCGCCGAGGCCGGCAAACCCGACCTGCCGGGCGCCGTGTCGGCGACGTTCGAAGGCGGCGGCGGCTTCGTCGGCATCATGGCCGACGGCAAGCGGGCCGGGCTCGGCGTGGCCGAGCTGCCGACCGGCGAGCGGCAGGCCGGCGACTGGAAGGACGACGCGCTCGACGGTCTGGGCACGCTGCGCACCACCGACGGCCGCGGCTACGAGGGCGACTGGCGCGCCGGCGTGCCGGAAGGCGCCGGCGTGTTCGCGCTGGCGCCGGGCGAGCGCCACGCCGGCGAGGTCAAGGGCGGTAAGCCGGAGGGGCCGGGGGTGCGCGTGGTCGGCGCCGGCGCGGGCGCCGCGACGCGCGCCGGCGTGTGGCGCGACGGCGAGCTAGAGGGTCCCGGCGTCGAGACGCTGCCGTCGGGCCAGCGCTACGAGGGCGGATTCCGCGCCGGCAAGCGCCATGGCGCGGGGATCGTCACGGAGCGCGACGGCGCGCGTTTCCATGGAACGTTTGTCGACGGTCTGCCGGATGGCTACGGTGTCGCCGTGGCGGCGGACGGCAAGACCACGTCCGGCACCTGGCGCGCCGGTGAACGGGTCCGCGCCGAGGAATGATCGATCGAGCGAGCGCAGCGGAGCCGGGGCGTTGAGGACCGAAGGGCGGGACATCGGCCGAACTGAACGGACGCGGCGCCGGCGATGACGGCGGTCGTCGCGGCGCTGTTCGCCATCGCGCTGGCGTTGGCGGCGGTCAGCCTGCTGGTGCCGGTGGCCGAGCGCCTGCGCATCCCCCACACCGTGCTGCTGGCCGTCCTCGGCATGCTGCTCGGCGTCGCCGCGACGCGCGTCGACCTCGCGGCCGGCGCCTCGCCGATGGGCGACGCCTTCGACGGCCTGCGCGCGCTGGTCCTCAGTCCCGAGACGTTCCTCTACGTCTTCCTGCCGCCGCTGCTGTTCACCGCCGGCCTGATGATCGACGTGCGCCGGCTGTTCGACGAGATCTCGGCGGTCCTGCTGCTGGCGATCGTGGCGGTGTTCGTGTGCATCGGCGTGGTCGGCGGGCTGGTGCATCTCGCCACCGGCGTCGACATCCACGTCTGCCTGCTGCTCGGCGCGATCGTCTCGACCACCGATCCGGCCGCCGTCATCGGCATCCTGCGCGACGTCGGCGCGCCCAAGCGCCTGTCGATCCTGGCCGAGGGCGAGGCGCTGTTCAACGACGCCGCCGCCATCACCGCCTTCGTCATCCTGATCGACATCCTGGGCGGCCGCGCGCTGGGCAGCGCGGCGTCGCCGGTCTTCATCTTCCTGCGCGAGTTCCTCGGCGGCCTGGCGCTGGGCTTCGTGCTGGCGCAGGGCGCGCTGATGATCCTGTCGCGCCTCGGCGCCTCGTCGGTGGCGGTGGTGTCGGTCACCGTCAGCCTCGCCTATCTCGCCTACATCGTCGGCGACAAGTACATCCACGTCTCCGGCGTGGTCGCGGTCGTGGCGGCGGCGCTGACCCTGGCGGCGGCGGGCCCCACCCGGCTCCAGCCGCGGCAGTGGGAGGCGCTGCAGCACAGCTGGCACCAGCTCGAGTTCTGGGCCAGCTCGATGATCTTCCTGCTGGCCTCGATGGTGGCGGTCAACCTGCTGGCCGGCGTCACGAAATCCCACATGCTGGGCCTGGCGGCGCTCTATTTCGCCGCCTTCGGGGCCCGCGCGCTGGTGCTGTTCGGGCTGCTGCCGGCGCTGGAGGCGCTGGGCCGGGTGCAGCCGGTCGACAACCGCTACAAGACGATGATCGTGTGGGGCGGCCTGCGCGGGGCGGTGACGCTGGCGCTGGCGCTGGTCGCCTACGCCAACCCGCGGCTGCCGCAGGAGGCGCGCGACTTCGTCGCCATCCTGGCGACCCTGTTCGTGATCGCGACGCTGTTCGTCAACGCGCCCTCGCTGCGGCCGCTGATGCGCTTCTTCCGCCTCAACGAGCTGGACGCCACCGACGCCGCGCTGCGCGAGCGCGTCCTGCGCCTGTCGCGCGCCACGGTGGCCGGGCAGGTGCACGAGGTGGCCGACGCCTACGGCGTGGGTCCGACGTCGCGCGCTGCGTGCCGCATCTCGAGGAGGCGCTCGGCGCCGCCGGCGACGACGTCGCGCTGCCGCTCGACAAGCGCGTCGCCTACGCCCTGCGCACCCTGTGCGCGCGCGAGCGCGAGCTCTACCTGGAGCAGTTCGAGCACCAGACCGTCTCGCGCCGCATGGTCGGCCGGCTCGTCCTCGGCGCCGAGCGGGTCCTCGACCGGGTGCGGACCGAGGGCGCCGCCGGCTACGCGCTGGCGCTGCGCGAGGTCGCCGAGTACGGCCGCGCCTTCAAGGTCGCGCTGTGGCTGCACGGGACGTTCGGCTGGGAGGGCCCGCTGGCCGACCGGCTCGCCGACCGCTTCGAGGCGCTGCTGATCGTGCGCGTGGTGCTGCGGGAGCTGGCGCATTTCAACCGGCACGAGGTCGCCGGCCTGCTCGGCGTCGAGGCGCGCGACGAGGCCGCCGCCCGGCTCGAGGAGCGCCGCGACGGCGTCGAGCGCGCCTTGCGGGCGCTGTCGCTGCAGTACGCCGGCTACGCCGAGGCCGTGCGGCTTCAGCATCTGCAGCGCGCCGCCTACCGCCTCGAATCGGCCGAGTACGACCGGCAATGGCGCAACTCCGCGATCAACGCCGAGGTCCACGCCGATCTCGAGAAGGCGATGGACGCGCGCCGCGCCGAGGCGTCGCGGCGGCCGCCGCTGCGGCTGGGCATCGAGCTGACGGCGATGATCGGCCGGGTGTCGCTGTTCGCCGGCCTGTCCCCGGAGGAGGTCCGGGCGGTCGGCCGGCGGCTGCGCGCCCGCATCGCGCTGCCCGGCGAGCTGATCGTCGCCCGCGGCGGCAAGGGCGACGCCATGTACTTCATCGCCGCCGGCGCCGCCAAGGTGCGCCTCGTGGTCGGCGAGGTGGTCCTCAAGGAGGGCGATTTCTTCGGCGAGAAGGCGCTGCTCGACGGCAAGCCGCGCAACGCCGACGTGGTCGCCGAGGGCGTCTGCCATCTGCTCGTGCTCGACGCCCGCGAGTTCAAACGGCTGCTCGACTCGAGTCCCACGATGCGCGCCGAGATCGAGGCCGTCGCCGCGCCCCGGCAAGGGTGATCGCGACCCGTGTGATTTCTGTGAGCGCGCGCTTATTTGTTAGCGATTGGCGCCCTTCCCGGAATCAGGTACAAGTGTGTTGCATTTCTGCAACATTTCCGCCCACCCCCTGCGAGAAGAATTGCTGATGCCGGTCCGTCACTGCGTCGCGTCGTTGTTCTCGGCGGCCCTCGTCCTGGGCGCGTCGGGCGCCGCGATGGCCCAGGCGCCTAAGGCGGCGCCGAAGCCCGCGCCGGCCAAGCCGGTGGTGGTCGCGCCGGCCAAGCCGGTCGTGGTCAAGTCGCTGGCCGCCGCGGTCGCCACGCCGGGCGGCGCCGTCGCCGCGCCCAAGCCGGCCGCCGGCCCGGTCGCCGCCAAGACCAAGGTTGTGACCCCCGCCGGCAAGCCGACCGCCGCCCCGGCCGCGACCAGGACCGCGACCTATGTCGCGCCACGTCCCGCCGCCGCGCCGCAGGCGACCCGCGTCGCCGCCGTCGGCCGTGGATCGGTGCCGACCCCGGCGATGGCCGCGTCGAGCCTGCGGAGCACCCGTTACGGCGCCGTGCCGCGGCCGCCGGTGCCGGAATACGCGCCGTCGCCCGAGAAGCTGCCGCCGCCGCCCGACGACGGCACGCCGCGCACGCTCACCCTGCACAACGTCAACACGCAGGAGACGGTGACCGCGACGTACTGGCGCAACGGCCGCTACGTGCAGTCCGAGATCGACCGCCTGAACGCCGCGCTGCGCGACTCGCGCAACGGCTCCTCGGTCCAGATGGATCCCCGCCTGTTCGACGTGCTGTGGCATGTCCGGCGCAATCTCGGCAGCGATTCCAGCTTCGAGGTGCTGTCGGCCTACCGCTCGCCCGAGACCAACGCCTGGCTGGCCAGCACCAGCCGCGGCGTGGCCTCCGACAGCCTGCACATGCGCGGCCAGGCGATCGACGTGAAGCTGCCCGGCCACAGCGCCTACCAGATCCGCCAGGCGGCGCGCGGGCTGGGCCTCGGTGGCGTCGGCTACTACGCCCGTTCCGGCTTCGTGCACCTCGATACCGGCGACGTGCGCTACTGGTGAGCGCCCGGCGCCGCGCCGGTCCGACACGTGCAGGGCCGCCCCTCGGGGCGGCCCTTTCTCGTTGTGGATCAAAGGCTCGGGCGCTATTGCGGAAATGTCACACTACCGAGGATTTGCGCCGCGTGGCCGGTGAGGCGGGGCCGCGACTATTGGCGGCGCGGATCGGCCCGGCTATTTTCGCATTCGGATGGTCGTGCCGGTCGTGTCCCGGCGCCGCCATCGGGGATTTCGAGGGGAGATGCGGACATGAAGCGGATTCTCGTGGCCGGCGCCACGCTGGGCGCGCTGATGGCGGGCGCCGCGCAGGCGCAGGTGCAGACGATGACGCCGGGCTTCTTCGGCTACATCGATGGCCAGTACGCGGTGAAACCGGGCGGCGGCATGGTCGCCAATACCTTCGGTGGCGTCGCGTCGCGCGCGAGCGTCGGCGATGGTTTCGGCGGCGGCGCGAAGCTGGGCTACGCGTTCGGTGGCGGCTGGGATGTCGCGATCGCCGGCAGCTACCTCGACTACACGAAGGGCAAGGCCCAGCCGTTCCCGGCTTGCGGCGCGACCTCGGTCCAGATGCCGGACGGCAAGCTGTGGACCGCCGATCTCGAGGGCGGCTACACGATCTCCGGTCCGGGCTATGGCGTGCGGCCGTTCATCGGCGCGCGATACGCGCAGTGGGACGCGAAGCTGAACGACAGCTGCAACGCGCGCACCGACGATATCAAGAGCTACGGGTTCGGTCCGCGCGTCGGCGCGGATGCCTCGCTTCGGCTCACCGACTCCTTGAGCCTGACCGGCGGCGTCGCGACGTCGTTCCTGTTCGGCAAGGTCAAGGACCGCACGACTCTCGGCAGCAGCTCCGACAGCCGGATGATCTGGGAGGTCGGCGGCCGCATCGGCATCGACTGGGAGATCGCGCCGCTATGGCACCTCGCCGCCGGATATAAGGCGACGTACTGGGACGGCCTGATGAGCAACCAGTGCTGTGGCGCCGCCGCTCCGAACATCGTTGGTGGCGGCCGGTCGGGTCTTTTGGAGCACGGCCCGTTCGTGCGCCTGGCGTACAACTGGGGCGCGCCGCCGTCCGGTCCGGAGGCGCCGAAGCCGCCGGTGGCGAGCGGCAAGAAGAGCTACATCGTGTTCTTCGACTTCGACCGGGCGCTGATCACGCCGACGGCGGCGACGACGATCAAGCAGGCGGCGGCCGACGCCAAGGCCGGCAAGAGCACGCGCCTCGATGTCACGGGCCACGCCGACAAGTCGGGCGGCGACGCCTACAACATGGCGCTGTCGCTGCGCCGCGCGAACGCTGTGAAGGACCAGCTGGTGCGCGAGGGCATTCCGGCGAACCAGATCGCGGTGGTGGGCCGCGGCGAGAGCATGCCGCTGGTGCAGACCGCGGACGGCGTGCGCGAGCCGCAGAACCGCCGCGTCGAGATCGTCCTGAACTAAGCCGGTCACCCACCGGAACGCGAAGGGCCGCCCGTCGGGGCGGCCCTTTTCGTTGGGCCCGACGTCGCCCGCAGACGCTGTGGCAAATCCGCAACACCTCGGCAAATTCGGTGCCCGCCCGCGGATTCCGCCCAGATTCCAATGGCTAGCGCCGTCGCCTCCGGATATTTTCACGGTCGAGTTCGCACGCCGGTCGCGTCGGGGCGCGGTATCGGTTTTCGTTAGAGGGAGAGACGGCATGAGGAAGCTGATGATGGCGGGCGCCGCGGTGGCGGCGCTGTTCACCGGAACCGCGCAGGCGCAGGTCCAGCAATCGGGCTTCTTCGGCTCGATCGACGGTTTCTACTGGTTCACCGGTGGCTCGGGCGGCATCAATTCCGGCAACGGCTTTCTCAGCGGCATCACATTCGTACCCGGTGACGGCTGGGGCGGCAGCGCCCGCCTCGGCTACCGTTTCGACGGCACCGCTTGGGATGTCGCGCTCGGCGGCAAGTACGGTGACCTGAAGGCCGGCAAGCGCCGCGGTGGCGGCGTCAACGATTTCGGTGTCGACGACGCCAAGACGTGGAACGTCGATCTCGAGGTCGGCTACAACATCACCGGCCCGGGCTGGGGCGTCCGTCCGATGCTCGGTGTGCGCTACCAGCATTGGAAGCACGACATGGGGTACCACCCCGACGCGCCGCCGGGCTGCTGCTTCAACGATAACAAGGCCTATGGCGTCGGCCCGCGCGTCGGCTTCGACGGCACGCTGAACCTGGCCGGCCCCGTCAGCGTGTTCGGCGGCTTCGACTTCTCGGTCCTGTTCGGCCGGACGAAGTCGAGCGGCGGCCCGATCGTCAACTCCGGCAAGGACAGCCGGACGATGTACAATTTCGACGGCCGCGTCGGCCTCGATTGGGAGATCGCGCCGCTGTTCCACATCGCGGCCGGCTACCGGCTCGACATCTCGAGCGGTACGTTCTTCAAGAACGAGGGCTTCGTGCCGCAGAGCGGCCGTGGCGAGCGTGTCGAGCACGGCCCGTTCGTGCGCTTGGCGTACAACTGGGGCGCGCCGCCGTCCGGTCCGGCGCCGGTCCAGCCGCCGAAGGTGGCCGGCAAGAAGAGCTACATCGTGTTCTTCGACTTCGACCGCGCCCTGATCACGCCGACGGCGGCGACGACGATCAAGCAGGCCGCGGCGGACGCGAAGGCGGGCAAGAGCACGCGCCTCGATGTCACGGGCCACGCCGACAAGTCGGGTGGCGACGCCTACAACATGGCGCTGTCGCTGCGCCGCGCGAACGCGGTGAAGGACCAGCTGGTGCGCGAGGGCATCCCGGCGAACCAGATCGCCGTCGTGGGCCGCGGCGAGAGCATGCCGCTGGTGCAGACCGCCGACGGCGTGCGCGAGCCGCAGAACCGCCGGGTCGAGATCGTCCTGAACTAAGCCGGTCACCCACCGGAACGCGAAGGGCCGCCCCTCGGGGCGGCCCTTTCTCGTTGGGGCTGGCGCCGGCCGGCCCGCCTGTTGCCGGAATGCCACATCTCCGGAGATTCCGACGGCGCGACCGGTAATTCAGGCTCCGGCGGTTGGCCCCCGGGGCCGGTTCCGTTATTCTCGCGGATGGATTGTCGCCCCTGCCGTGCCGGGGGCGTCATGCCGTGTGATCCGGGGAGAGGGGTTCCGATGAAGAAGGTTCTACTGGCCGGCGCCGCGATGGGTGCGCTGATGGCCGGCGCGGCACAGGCGCAGGTGCAGCAGCCGGGCTTCTTCGGCTCGATCGACGGGTTGATGGCGTTGAAGTCCAACTCCGGTGGCACCGCGTCCTTCGATATCACCAACGGCGCGCGCAAGGCGACGCCTGGCACCGGCTTCGGCGCCGAGGGTCAGATCGGCTACCGCTTCGACGGCACGGCGTGGGACGTCGCGATCGGCGGCCGGTTCATGGATTTCCGCCGCGGCGATGCGCAGCCCGCCGGCGTCAGCACGACGACCGTCACGGACGCCAAGCTGTGGAACGTGGATGGCGTGGTCGGCTACACGATCAGCGGCCCCGGTTACGGCGTGCGGCCGTTCGTGGGCGTGCGCTACCAGCGTAGCACCGCCGACATCCTGCACCAGCCCGCCGGTCCATTCGCGTCCGAGACCAAGGTGTGGGGCATCGGCCCGCGGATCGGCGTCGATGGCTCGCTGCGCTTGATGGAGACGGTGAGCCTGTTCGGCGGCATCGACACGTCGTTCCTGTTCGGCAAGGCCAGATCCAACCCCAACGCGGCGCTCGCCGGCATCGGCGGCAACAGCGGCAACACGGGCCGGATGGTCTGGGACATCGGCGGTAAGATCGGCCTGGACTGGGAAGTGGCGCCGCTGTTCCACATCGCCGCCGGCTACCGGGTGGAGTGGATCGACGGCAACATGTTCACCTACGCGGCGACCGACCTGTTCGTCTCCCAGTCGCCGCGCGGGCGTAGCGGGCAGCTCGTGCACGGTCCGTTCGTGCGTCTGGCCTACAACTGGGGCGCGCCGCCGTCGGGCCCGATGGCACCGAAGCCGCCGGCGGCGACGGGCAAGAAGAGCTACATCGTGTTCTTCGATTTCGACCGCGCCGTGATCACGCCGACGGCGGTGAACACGATCAAGCAGGCCGCGGCGGACGCGAAGGCCGGCAAGTCGACCCGTATCGACGTGACGGGCCACGCCGACAAGTCGGGCGGCGACGCCTACAACATGGCGCTGTCGCTGCGCCGCGCGAACGGGGTGAAGGACCAGCTGGTGCGCGAGGGCATCCCGGCGAACCAGATCGCGGTGGTCGGCCGCGGCGAGAGCATGCCGCTGGTGCAGACCGCCGACGGCGTGCGCGAGCCGCAGAACCGCCGCGTCGAGATCGTCCTGAACTAAGCCGGTCACCCACCGGAACGCGAAGGGCCGCCCCTCGGGGCGGCCCTTTCTCGTTGGGGCCGACGACAGCCGGCCCGGATGTTGCCGGAATGCCACGTCTCCGGGGATTCCACCGCGCTTGGTCGGGGAATCATGATCGGTCGTTGGCGCGGCGGTCCGGCTTGGGTATTTTGACGCGGTGATTTTCGGCGCCGGGCCGTGACCGGGGCGGATGGGCGCAGGGGGAGAGAGCGGCATGAAGCGGATGTTGATGACCGGTGCGGCGCTGGGCGCGCTGCTGGCGGGCGGTGCGCAGGCGCAGGTCCAGCAGCCGGGCTTCTTCGGCTCGATCGACGGGTTGATGGCGTTGAAGACGCAATCCGGCGGCACGTCGTTCTTCGACGTCACCAACGCCACCCAGAAGGCGCAGCCCGGCGTCGGGCTGGGCGCGCAGGGGCAGATCGGCTACCGCTTCGACGCCACGGCGTGGGACGTGGCGATCGGCGGCCGTTTCATGGACTACCGCCGGGGCGATTCGCGCGGTGGCGGCGCCACGGTCACCACGGTGACCGACGCGCAGGTGTGGAACATCGATGGATCGGTCGGCTACACGATCAGCGGACCGGGCTACGGCGTGCGGCCATTCGTGGGCGTGCGCTACCAGCGCAGCACGGCGGATCTCACCCACACGGTGGGCACCCCGTTGGCGTCGGAGACGAAGTCGTGGGGCATCGGCCCGCGGGTGGGTGTCGACGGCGCGCTGCGTCTGACGGAGTCGGTCAGCCTGATCGGCGGCGTCGAGACGTCGTTCCTGTTCGGCAAGATCAAGTCGAATCCCGACGCGGCGCTGGTCGGCGTCGGCGGCAACAGCGGCAACACCGGCCGTCTGATCTGGGACATCGCCGCCCGGGCGGGCCTCGACTGGGAGATCGCGCCGCTGGTCCACCTCGCCGCCGGCTACCAGGTCGAGTGGATCGACGGCAACATGTTCAGCGTCCTTATCCGCGACGTTGGCGGGGCGGGCTCACCGCGCGGCCGCAGCGGCACGTTGAACCACGGCCCGTTCGTGCGTCTGGCGTACAACTGGGGCGCGCCGCCGTCGGGACCGGCGCCGGTCCAGCCGCCGAAGGTGGCCGGCAAGAAGAGCTACATCGTGTTCTTCGACTTCGACCGGGCGCTGATCACGCCGACGGCGGCGACGACGATCAAGCAGGCCGCGGCGGACGCCAAGGCCGGCAAGTCGACCCGCCTCGATGTCACCGGCCACGCCGACAAGTCGGGCGGCGACGCCTACAACATGGCGCTGTCGCTGCGTCGTGGAAACGCTGTGAAGGACCAGCTGGTGCGCGAGGGCATCCCGGCGAACCAGATCGCGGTGGTGGGCCGTGGCGAGAGCATGCCGCTGGTGCAGACGGCCGACGGCGTGCGCGAGCCGCAGAACCGCCGCGTCGAGATCGTCCTGAACTAAGCCGGTCACTGACCGGAACGCGAAGGGCCGCCCCTCGGGGCGGCCCTTTCTTTGGGTCCTGTGCCGGTCCCGCCGGCGCGTTGCCGGAATGCCACATCGGCGGGGATTCCGCCGCGCTTGGTCCAGGAATCATGATCGGTCGTTGGCGCGGCGGTCCGGCTTGGGTATTTTGACGCGGTGATTTTCGGCGCCGGGCCGTGACCGGGGCGGATGGGCGCAGGGGGAGAGAGCGGCATGAAGCGGATGTTGATGACCGGTGCGGCGCTGGGCGCGCTGCTGGCGGGCGGTGCGCAGGCGCAGGTCCAGCAGCCGGGCTTCTTCGGCACGATCGACGGCCTGTACAATCTGCCGCCCGGGCATTCGTCGAGCATGGCGGTTTCCGGCTTACCAACCGCCTCGGACAAGACCAGCCTCGGTGATGGTTTCGGGGGCAAGGCGAAGCTGGGATGGCGCTTCGACGGCGCCTGGGACATGGCCCTCGGCGGCGGCTACCAGGACTACAGCAAGGGCAAGATCGGGCGGAACACGAACCCGGTCCTCTGGCGGCTCGACGACGGCAAGATCTGGAACGTCGACCTTGAGGCCGGCTACACGCTGTCGGGTCCCGGCTGGGGCGTGCGTCCGTCGCTGGGCGTGCGGTATCTGCAGTACAAGCAGAAGGCGTCGGAGCCGACCTTCGGCATCTCCGACCGCGTGAAGAGCTGGGGGGCCGGCCCGACGATCGGGGTCGACGGCGCGTTGCGCGTCACCGACAGCGTCAGCTTGATCGCCGGACTGAACACGGCTTTCCTGTTCGGCAAGGCCAAGGATACGCACTCGGCGGCGGGTCTTGGCGCCACGACCAATCGCGGCCGCATGTTCTGGCAGATCGGCGGCCAGGTCGGTGTCGATTGGGAGATCGTGCCGCTGGTGCACATCGCCGCCGGCTACCGCGCGATGTACAACGACGGCGTGATGTTCGACGCGGCTCTCGCGCCGAGCGGGTTGTTCGCCTCGGGGCGCAGGGCCGCAGCGGGCTTCTCGAGCACGGCCCGTTCGTGCGCCTGGCGTACAACTGGGGCGCGCCGCCGTCGGGACCGGCGCCGGTCCAGCCGCCGAAGGTGGCCGGCAAGAAGAGCTACATCGTGTTCTTCGACTTCGACCGGGCGCTGATCACGCCGACGGCGGCGACGACGATCAAGCAGGCGGCGGCCGACGCCAAGGCCGGCAAGAGCACGCGCCTCGATGTCACGGGCCACGCCGACAAGTCGGGCGGCGACGCCTACAACATGGCGCTGTCGTTGCGCCGGGCGAACGCGGTGAAGGACCAGCTCGTCCGCGAGGGCATCCCGGCGAACCAGATCGCGGTGGTCGGCCGCGGCGAGTCGATGCCGCTGGTGCAGACCGCTGACGGCGTGCGCGAGCCGCAGAACCGCCGGGTCGAGATCGTCCTGAACTAAGCCGGTCACTGACCGGAACGCGAAGGGCCGCCCCTCGGGGCGGCCCTTCTTCGTTGGGTCCTGTGCCGGTCCCGCCGGCGCGTTGCCGGAATGCCACATCGGCGGGGATTCCGCCGCGCTTGGTCCAGGAATCATGATCGGTCGTTGGCGCGGCGGTCCGGCTTCTGTACTTTGACGCGGTGATTTTCCACGCTGGGCCGCGTCCGGCCGGAACAGGCGTCGAGGAGAGAGTTGCATGAAGCGGATCTTGATGACCGGCGCGGCCCTGGGCGCCCTGACGGCGGGCGTGGCGCAGGCGCAGGTGCAGAGCGGTCCGGGCTTCTTCGGGTCCATCGACGGCATGTACGCCATCAAGAACAACGCCGGCGGCACGGCGTTGCTCGACAATGTCGTCGACGACCGCGCCGCGCCCGGCGCCGGCTTGGGCGGTGCGCTTCAGCTGGGTTACCGCTTCGAGGGCGCGTGGGATATCGCGCTGGGCGGCCGCTACATCGACTTCAAGCGCGGCGACGCGCAGGCGACCAACGGCTTCTCCACGCGGATCACCGACGCCAAGGTGTGGAACGTCGATCTCGACGCCGGCTACACGATCTCGGGCCCGGGCTACGGCGTGCGGCCGTTCATCGGCCTGCGGTACCAGCGCGCGACCTACGACATCTCGGACGCGGTTCTGGGGCTGGCCAGCGACGTCAAGGCCTGGGGCGTCGGTCCCCGGATCGGCGTCGACGGCTCGCTGCGTCTGACGGAGTCGATCAGCCTGTTCGGCGGTATCGACACCGCGTTCCTGTTCGGCAAGATCAAGTCCGAGCACGGCGCGGCGCTGGCGGCGATCCGGCCGAACGACAAGACGTCGCGGATGTTCTGGGACATCGGCGCCAAGGCCGGCCTCGACTGGGAGGTCGCGCCGCTCTTCCACATCGCGGCCGGTTACCGCGTGGAGTGGCTGGACGGCGTCGCCTACTCGTTCATGACGAACAACGGCGCGGTCGCGGGTCCGCAGGGCCGCAGCGGCTTCTTGAACCACGGCCCGTTCATCCGCTTCGCGTACAACTGGGGCGCGCCGCCGTCGGGACCGGCGCCGGTCCAGCCGCCGAAGGTGGCCGGCAAGAAGAGCTACATCGTGTTCTTCGACTTCGACCGGGCGCTGATCACGCCGACGGCGGCGACGACGATCAAGCAGGCCGCGGCGGACGCCAAGGCCGGCAAGTCGACCCGCCTCGATGTCACCGGCCACGCCGACAAGTCGGGCGGCGACGCCTACAACATGGCGCTGTCGCTGCGCCGCGCGAACGCGGTCAAGGACCAGCTGGTGCGCGAGGGCATCGCGGCGAACCAGATCGCCGTCGTCGGCCGTGGCGAGAGCATGCCGCTGGTGCAGACCGCGGACGGCGTGCGCGAGCCGCAGAACCGCCGGGTCGAGATCGTCCTGAACTAAGCCGGTCACCCACCGGAACGCGAAGGGCCGCCCCTCGGGGCGGCCTTTTTCGTCGGACGGGTGCCGGGCATGGCGTTCCGGCCACACCGCGACGAAAAAGCGCCGCCGGCGGGTGAATCTTGTGGCGCCGGCAACGGCTTGCGGTATTTTTATCGTCGGGTGTCATATCGGGGCCGGGTGCGAACGCGGCCTGTTTTCGAGGGGGAGATCGTGATGCGGAAATTTCTGGTCGCCGGCGCGGCGCTGGGCGCCCTGACGGCCGGCGCCGCGCAGGCGCAGGTGCAACAGCCGGGTTTCTACGGGTTTTTGAACGGCACCTACATCGTCGATGGCGACCTGAAGAACGTCTACGTGTCGCCCCAGCTTGGCGGCCAAGGCGCCGGCGTCGGCGACGGTTTCGGCGGTCGCGGCCAGCTTGGCTACGATTTCGGCGGTTGGGATGTCGCCGCCGCGTTCGAGGGCGCGTTCCTGTCGCGCGGCCCGCGCCAGGCGTCGTACTCGGCCAGTACCGCCACGCACGCGCTGGACGGCGGCGGGTTCTGGATGGTGGACGGCGAGGTCGGCTACAACATCCGCGGCCCGGGCTACGGCGTGCGGCCGTTCGTCGCCGTGCGCTACGCGCGGTGGAATCTGAAGGACGACGACGGTCAGGGCGGCGCGTTCACCGCGAAGATGACCAGTTGGGGCGTCGGCCCGCGCGTCGGCGTGGACGGCTCGCTGCGGCTCACCGAGTCGATCAGCGTGTTCGGCGGGCTGGGCGCGAGCGCGTTGTTCGGCAAGACGAAGACGGCGGCCGGCGGCACGGCGGGCGTCGGCTCGGTCAGCGACAGCCGCGTGATCTGGGAGTTCGATGGCAAGGCTGGTTTGGACTGGGAGATCGCGCCGCTGTGGCATCTCGCGGCCGGCTACCAGTTCTCGGTCTGGAACGGCGTGACCCCGAAGCAGGAGTACAACGGCTTCGGCGCGGCATTGAACGCCGGCCGGACGGATCGTCTCATCCATGGCCCGTTCGTGCGCCTGGCGTACAACTGGGGCGCGCCGCCGTCGGGTCCGATGGCGCCGAAGCCGCCGGTGGCGAGCGGCAAGAAGAGCTACATCGTGTTCTTCGACTTCGACCGCGCGCTGATCACGCCGACGGCGGCGACGACGATCAAGCAGGCGGCGGCCGACGCCAAGGCCGGCAAGTCGACCCGCCTCGATGTCACCGGCCACGCCGACAAGTCTGGCGGCGACGCCTACAACATGGCGCTGTCGCTGCGCCGCGCGAACGCTGTGAAGGACCAGCTGGTGCGCGAGGGCATTCCGGCGAACCAGATCGCGGTGGTGGGCCGCGGCGAGAGCATGCCGCTGGTGCAGACCGCGGACGGCGTGCGCGAGCCGCAGAACCGCCGCGTCGAGATCGTCCTGAACTGACGATCGACGCAAGGCGACGACACGAAGGGCCGCTCCTTGGAGCGGCCCTTTCTCATTGGCGCGACCATCACGCGACAGGCGCCGCCGGACTTGCGTGCGGCGCCGTCGCGGACGACCATCGCGGCGGAGAGGGACCGCCGATGACCCAGGACACGTGGCTCGAGGTGGCGTTGAACGGCCCGTGGTCGCGCCGTCTGCAGCCCGAGATCCCGGTGACCGCCGACGCGATCGTCGAGGACGCGGTGGCCTGCGCGGCGCTCGGCGCGGCCATCGTGCATTTCCACGCCTACGATCCGGCGACCGGCCGGCAGCGCGACGACTACGAGATCTACGCGCCGATCATCGAGCGCATCCGCGCCCGCGTCGACGTCGTCTGCTATCCGACGATCCCGTTCGCCGGCAACGCCGATTCGCCGCGCGCGATGACGGCCGCCGCGCGCTTCGCCGCCGTCGAGAAGCTGCTCGCCGCCGGGTTGATCGAATGGGCCGTGGTCGATCCCGGCTCGACCAACCTCGTCCACTTCGCCGACGTCGCCGCGGGCCGCGCCGGATTCGTCTACGCCAATCCCGAGGCGCATATCCGCCACGGGCTGGCGCTGGCGCAGCGCCACGGCATGACGCCGTCCTACGCGATCTACGAGCCGGGCTTCCTGCGCCTGGGCGCCGCGCTGCGCCGCGCCTATCCGGGCGCGCCGGAGCCGATCTACCGGCTGATGTTCTCGCGCGACATGGCGTTCGGCTTCCCGGCCGAGCCCTGGGCGGTCGAGGCGTATCTGCATCTGCTCGCCGCCGAGGCGCCGGGCGCGCCGTGGATGGTGGCCGGGCTCGGCGTCGAGATCGCGCCGCTGATCGGGATCGCGGTGGCGCGCGGCGGCCACGTGCGCGTCGGGCTGGAGGATTCGCCGCTGGGCTGCGCGAGCGACAACCGCGCGCTGGTGGCCGACGCGCGGCGGCGGATCGAGGCGGCCGGCGGACGGCTGGCGTCGACCGCGGAGATGCGCGCGGCGCTGTCGGCGCCGGCGCCGCGATGACGCCGCCGGCGGATCCCGGCCGCGCCGCGCCGATCATCGCGTGGCTGCTCGAGGCCGGCGGTTCGGACGCCACCGACATGGCGATCGTCGACGAGCTCGCGCGGCGGCTGGTCGACGCCGGCGTGCCGGTCTCCCGCGTGTGGCTGGCCAGCGAGGTGCTCGATCCCACGATCGACGCGCGCGCCCTGCGGTGGCTGCCGCGCGAAGGCGCGACGCGGCTGCAGGTCAGGCGCGCCGAGAGCGCCGTCAACCGGCGCGACATCGCCGAGAGCCCGTTCCGCCACATGCTCGACCGCGGCGAGACCGAGTTCCGCGCGCGGCTCGAGCCGCCGGCGCCGGAGTCCGCGTTCCCGGCGCTGCGCACGTTCCGCGCCGAGGGCGCCACCGACTATCTCGCGCTCGCCGCGCCGATGGCGGCCCGCGCGCGCTTCTCCGACGTCGGCACCATCGTGGTGTCGGTCACCACCGACCGGCCCGGCGGCTTCGGCGATTCAGATCTCGCGCTGCTGCGCGCGGTGTGGCCGGCGGTGGCGCTGGTGTCGCAGATGCGCGGCGTGGTCGGCACCGCGCGCACGCTGCTCGACACCTATCTCGGCGCCGACGCCGCGCGCCGCGTGCGCGCCGGCAACGTCGAGCGCGGCCGCGCCGAGCCGATCCGCGCCGTGGTGTGGTTCAGCGACCTCGTCGACTACACGCGGCTGGCCGACTCGATGGCGCACGACGCGACGCTGGCGCTGCTCAACGACTACGCCGGCATCGTGGTCGACGCGATCGACGCCGCCGGCGGCGACGTGCTGAAGTTCATCGGCGACGGCGTGCTGGCGATCTTCCGCGACGCCGATCCCGCCGTCGCCTGCCGCCGCGCGCTGGCGGCGTGGCGCGCCTGCGAAGCCGGGATCGCCGCGCTCAACGTCCGCCGCGCCGCCGACGGCGCCGCGACGACGCGGCTGCATCTGGCGCTGCACGAGGGCGAGTTGATCTACGGCAATTTCGGCGGCGCGCGGCGGCTGGACTTCACCGTGCTCGGCGCCGCCGTCAACGAGGCCGGCCGCATGGGCGCGCTCAGCCGCACGCTCGACCAGGACGTCGTGCTGTCGGACGCCTTCGTCGCGGCGTCGGGATCGCCGGCGGCCTTCGTGTCGCTGGGCCGCTACGCGCTGCGCGGCGTCGGCCGTCCGCAGGAGCTGCACACGCTCGATCCGACGGCGGCGGCGCCGGCGCCGTCGGCCGCGGCGGCCGCGCCGTGAGCGGCGTCATCGAGGTGGTCGAGGGCGACATCACGGCGCTCGACGTCGACGCCATCGTCAACGCCGCCAACACCACTCTGCTCGGCGGCGGCGGCGTCGACGGCGCGATCCACCGCGCGGCGGGCCCGGCGCTGCTGGCCGAATGCCGGACGCTGGGCGGCTGCGCCACCGGAAGCGCCAGGATCACGGCGGGCTACCGGCTCATGGCGCGCCACGTGATCCACAGCGTCGGCCCGGTCTGGCAGGGCGGCGGCCGGGGCGAGCCGGCGCTGCTGGCGTCGTGCTACCGCGAGTCGCTGGCGCTGGCCGCCGCGCACGGGCTGCGCTCGGTCGCGTTCCCGGCGATCAGCACCGGAATCTACGGCTATCCGCGCGAGCCCGCGACGCGCATCGCGGTGGCCGAGACGCGTTCGTTTCTGGCGGCAGATCGCGGCGTCGAACGCGTGGTTTTCTGTTGTTTCGACGCGCCGCTGGCGGCGCTCTACCGCGCGATGATCGCGGCGGCAGGCTGAAGAAATTGTACCCGTACAACAAGAGTCAACGATATCGTTGACGATAGCAAGCGTCACGCTGAATTCGACGCGATGGGGTGACGTATAACCATTGCCGGATATGCATCGGATCGATTCTTGTCGATTCGGAATGAGCATATACTTGGAGTTTTGTATATTGTATTTTGCATACAATATACAAAACGGCTTGCACGCGGGGTCCGGCGTCTTGCAACGGGCCGTCCGTCCCGAAATGCCGGGCGGCGCCGGCGATCCATCGGTCGCTTAAAGAGTCCTCGCTGCGCTCGGAATGACGATCAGGGTCCGATACCGACGTGTCGTCGCCCTTGGGACCAGAGGCGCCTTGCGGCGGGGCGGCGCGGGCGATCCATCGGTCGCTTAAAGAGTCTTCGCTGCGCTCGGAATGACGGTCAGGGTCCGATACCGACGTGTCGTCGCCCTTGGGACCAGAGGCGCCTTGCGGCGGGGCGGCGCCGGCGATCCATCGGCCGCTAAAAGATTCCTCGCTGCGCTCGGAATGACCGAGGGACGGGGGCGCCCACGGGCTGGCGCGAAACCCGTTCAGCCGGCGATCGCGCGGATGAAGGCGGCGCGTTCGCCGGGGTCGTCGAGCGCCGCCAGCGCGCCCCGGTTCCACGCGACCGCGACCAGCCGGGACGGCGCCGCCAGATCACGCACGGCGTCGAGCAGCGGGCCCAGCCCGGCGCCGCCCTGCGGCACCACATCGACGCCGGTCAGCGCCCCGGCGGCGTCGACGTGCAGCACCAGTGCGCCCGACCCGTCCGCCCCGAACGCCGTCGCGCCCGCCGCGACCTCGACGTCCGAATAGGTGCCGGTCTCCACCCCGTCGTAGGCCGGCGCGACGCGCCGCAGCCGCGCGGCGGCGGCGGCGGCGCGCAGACCGAGATCGCCAAGGCGGGCCGGCGCCGGCGGCCGGACATGGATGTCCGTCCAGCCGAGCCCGTCGGGCGCCTCGTGCGCTGCGGCGAAGGCGTCGATGCGGCGCAGCTCCTCGGCGCACCACGCGCGCGCCGCTTCCGGCAGCAGCTCGACGTCGCCCATGTCGTCCTCGTGGACGTAAAGCACGCGGCGCGGCGGCGGCGCGGCGACGGCGCCGCGCAGGCGGGCGAGGAGGCGGCGGAGCGGGGTCATCTTGCGTCCGGCGGTGGGCGCGACCGGCCATCCGCCGCCGCGGCGCCGCGATGGTAGCATGCGATGATCGACCGTGTGGCCGGACGGAGCGCGGCCGGCCGATCCGCCGCCACCGCGCTGCCTTGGCGTGCGAGGATCGACACGATGGCCGGCCGGAGCGTGGGCGGCCATACGCCGCCGCGGCGCCGCGATGGTAGCATGCGAAGCTCGACCGAGTGGCCGGCGGTGGGCGCGGGCGGGACCGTCCGCCGCCACAGCGCCGCCATGGTAGCATGCGAGGCTCGACAGGGTGGCCGGCCGGAGCGCGGCCCGCCCGCAGGAGGCATCGCATGCGCGTCTGGCTCGTCGCCGCGTCCCTAGCCCTCGCGTCGCCCATCCTCGCGCCATCCGTCGCGTCGGCCTGCGGCGATGTCCGCACCTGGGTCGAGTCCTACGAGCGGCCCAACGCCACCGACACCAACCGCCGCACGGCGCTGGCCGAGCTGTCGGGCGTCTGCGGCAAGTCGGCCGACGCCGAGCTGCAGCGCCGCGTGCGCGACGTGTTGTTCGACGGCGAGCGGCGGGCCTACGAGCCGGCGCTGCTGCGCGGCGTGCTCGAGGCGCAGCGCTGCCTGCCGGCGGTCGAGCGCACGCCCGAGCTGACGCGGCTGATCACCGCGACCAAGGCGCGCTGCCGATGAGCGCGCTGGCGCCCGGCGCGACATCACCGATGCGGGCGATGGGACTCGCGCTCCCGGCCGCTCCCGTGGCGAGGATGATCGCGCTCGCGGCTTCCCCCACGGTGAGAACGATCACGCTCGCCGCCGCGCTCTGCCTCGCCGCGTCGGCGGCCGGGGCGGCGGATCTCGACTGCGGCTTCGACGGCGAGGGCGGCCGCGGCGCGCTGTCGTGGCGCGTCGGCGGGCCGGCGACGCTGAAAGTGGACGACGGCGGCGCCGTGCCGCCGCTGTCCTGCGCGCTGCCGGCGGTCGGCGCGCGCGCGTTCGAGGACGGCGCCTTCCCGCGGCTGGTGTTCGAGTTCGACGGGACGGCGTGCCGCGACGGCGCCGCGTCGCGCCACCGCGCCGCGCCCAAGGTGGTGGTCGTCGTCTATCCGGCGCAGGGCGAGCGCGGCCTGCTGTTCTGGCGCGCGGGCGAGGGCCCGGTGGAGTGCCGGACCCTGACGCTGGCGCAGGCCGCCAGGCGCGCCTCGGGCTGGCCGGCCGCGACGCCGCCGCACGGCCGCTGGATCGGCGAGCCGCAGCCGCCCGCCGGCCCGAACACGCCGCCGCGGCCGACCCTGACGCTCGACCCCTCGGGCCGCGCCTATGGCGACGCGGGCTGCAACGGCTTCGAGGCGACGTTCACGCGCGACGGCGGCGCGATCCGATTCTCGGGGTTGAGGCGCACGACCGAACAGGTCTGCGCCTCGGTGGTGCTGACCGAGACCGAACGGCGGACGATGGAGTTGCTGGCGGCGGTGACGCGCTGGTCGACGGGGCCGGGCGGCATGCTTGTGCTGTCCACCGACGACGGGCGGTCGCTGCGGTTCATCGAACGTGGCAAGTAGCGCGGGGCGATCGGGAGGGCGCGGTGCGTTGGCGGAGCGGGACAAAATGCGCGGCCGGCGGCAATGTCTCTTCGATGGCGGGCGGCCCGTCTCTTTGATGGCTTGCGGCGCTCCATGGTGTGGAGCCCGCCACGCCTCTCCCGTCATCCCGAGCGGAGCGCCATAGGCGCGCAGTCGAGGGATCTTTCCTCGCCGCGGGATCGCGCCAAGATCCTTCGACTACGGCGCTACGCGCCTCCGCTCAGGATGACAGTGGAGAGGACGGCGCCACGCCGGCAACGGCGACGGCGACGGCGACGGCGACGGCGACGGCAACGGCAACGGCAACGGCAACGGCAACAAGCGCGTCTCGCGCAGCGCGCGGCGGTCACACCGGGGCCGGAGGCACGGAACTCACTGCCCGAAGCGCTGATGCTCCCCCGCGAGATACGCCCGCTCGGCGTCGGTGTCCTGGCGCCCCAGCGCGGCGTTGCGGTGGGGGAAGCGGCCGAATTTCGCGATGATCTCGCGGTGGGCCACGGCGTAGCGCAGGTTGCGCGGCGGGCGGATGGCGGCCATCAGGCCGACGCAGCGTCCCTGGTCGCCGCGCGACTCGCTGTGCTCGTACGGCAGGTAGAGGAACACGCGCTGGATCGGCTTCAGGCGCCCGTCGAAGCCGCGCGCCACGGCGCGCCGGGCGATGGCGAGGGAGGCGGTGTCGCCGGCGAAGGCGGCGGCCGAGCCGCGGGCGGTGTTGCGCGTCATCTGGTCGAGCAGCAGGCACAGCGCCAGCGCGCCCCGGGGCGTGCGCTCCAGCGCCCGCAGCCGGCCGCGCATCGCCGCGGCGATGTCGGCGCCGAAGCGCCGGCGCAGCTCGTCGTCGAGCGCCGGCGTGCTGGTGAACCAGAAGCCCCGGGGCTCGCAATGGCGCGGTCCGTCGGGCGGCCCGAACCAGTGGTCGAGCACGCGGCGGACCACGTCGTGGCCGACGACGGAAAGGCTTGAGGCGATCCGGCCGGGGGCGTGACCGGCGCGTCCGCCGGCGGCCGCGTGACCCGGGGCGGCGCTCCGTCTAAGGTCGGAGGGAGCGCCGCGGCGGGGAAAGCGTATGGGCAAGGTCCGGAACGTCCTCTTCATCATGTGCGACCAGCTGCGCGCCGACCATCTCGGCTGCGCCGGCCATCCCCACCTGCGCACGCCCGCGATCGACGCGCTCGCGGCCCGGGGCGTGCGCTTCCCCGGCGCCTACGTGCAGTCGGCGGTCTGCGGGCCGTCGCGCATGTCCTACTATACCGGCCGCTATGTGATGAGCCACGGCGCGACGTGGAACCGGGTGCCGCTGAGCCTGCGCGAGAAGACCATCGGCGACCATCTGCGGCCGGCCGGCATCCGCGTGGCGCTGGCCGGCAAGACCCACGTGCTGCCCGATCTCGACGCGCTGGAGCGCTACGGCATCGAGGGCGGCTCGGCGTTCGCGGCCCTGCTGCGCAACGGCGGCTTCGAGGAGCTGGACCGCTACGACGGCCATTCGCCGCCGGGCGTCGAGAGCGGCTATCCCGCCTATCTGCGCGCCCATGGCTACGTCGCCGACGATCCGTGGAGCGACTTCGTGATCGCCGCAGACGGGCCGGACGGCGCCAAGGCCAGCGGCTGGAACATGCGCAACGCGCGGCTGCCGGCGCGGGTGGCGGAGGCGCATTCCGAGACCGCCTACATGACCGACCAGGCGATCCGCTTCGTCGAGGGCCAGGGCGAGGCGCCGTGGTTCCTGCATCTCAGCTACGTCAAGCCGCACTGGCCCTACATGGCGCCGGCGCCCTACCACCAGCTCTACGGGCCGCAGCACTGCCTGCCGCCGAACCGCACCGAGGCCGAGCTGCGCGACCAGCATCCGGTGCTGGCGGCCTACCGCCGGCACGAGGAGGCCGTCTCGTTCTCGCGGCCCGATGGACCCTCCACCGTGCGGCCGACCTACATGGGGCTGATCGGCCAGATCGACGACCATCTGGCGCGGCTGATGGCGGTCCTGAAGCGGCTGGGGCGGCTCGACGACACGCTGATCGTGTTCACCGCCGACCACGGCGATTTCCTCGGCGACCACTGGCTGGGCGAGAAGGAGATCTTCTACGAGGAGGCGGTGCGGGTGCCGTTCATCGTCGTCGATCCCGATGCCGCCGCCGACGGCACAAGGGGCACGGTCGACGCGCGGCTGGTCGAGGCGGTCGACGTGCTGCCGACCTGCCTCGACGCGCTGGGCCTGCCGCCGGCCCGGCATCTGATCGAGGGACGCTCGCTGCTGCCGCTGACCCGCCGCGGCGACATCCCGGCCGGCGGCGGCTCGAGCCCGGCCCGCGCCCGCGACGAGACCGCGGGCTGGCGCGACGCGGTGTTCTCGGAGCTCGACTACGCCTTCCGCGAGGCCCGCCTGCTGCTGGACCGCCATCCGCGCGACTGCCGGGCGTGGATGGTGCGGACCGAGCGCTGGAAATACGTCGACTGGCTGGACTTCCCGCCGCAGCTCTTCGACCTGGCGAACGATCCCCGCGAGATGGCGGATCTCGGCCGCGACGCCGGCTACGCCCGGGTGCGCGAGGAGATGCGGGCCCGGCTGGCGGCGTGGATGGCGGCGCGCAAATCGCGCGTCACGGTCGACGATGCCTACGTGGCGGCCCGCACCGCGACCCACAAGAAGCACGGCATCTTCTTCGGCGTGTGGTGAGCGCGGGCGGGGCGTCGGACGCGGCTTGCGGCGCGCGAGGCGGCCTGCGGCGTTTCTTCCCTTCTCCCCCGTCTTCGGGGGAGAAGGTGGCGCGTAGCGCCGGATGAGGGGCGCGGCGCGGCGCGCAAGCGAGATCGTCGGCATGACGCACGCGCCGGCGAGGACGAGGACGAAGACCCCTCATCCGCCCTTCGGGCACCTTCTCCCCCGAAGACGGGGGAGAAGGGAAGATAGAGGCGCGGCATCCGCGATCGGCCCGCGCGCGGGCGGCGATCGTGGCGGCGGTGTGGCGGCGACTCCCGTCGATGTGATCGCGAAATCGCGCGCCGCCGCGCCGGCGCGCGTTGTCGCGCGCGGCCGCGGAGAGTACTCTGCCGATCCGCCCGCGTTGGAAGTCCGTCCGTGCCGTCCCGCCGCTCCGTGCTCGCCGCCGCCGTTCCGGCCGCCATCCTCGGCGGCGGGGTCCGCGCGCAGCGTCCGGGCGAGGAGCGGCACTTCCTCATCGGCTCCGGCCCGATCGGCGGGACGTACTTCCCGATCGCCGGCCTGATCTCGGCGGTCATCAGCAATCCGCCCGGCGGCCGGCCCTGCGAGGCCGGCGGCAATTGCGGCATCCCCGGCCTCGTCGCCGAGGCGCTGGCGACCCAGGGCTCGGTCGAGAATCTGCGCCGCCTCGGCGAGGGCGCCCTGGACTCGGCGCTGGCCCAGGCCGACATCGGCGCGGCGGCGTACCGCGGCGACGACCTGTTCTCCGGCCGCGCCATGCCGCTGCTGCGGTCGATCGCCAACCTGTTCACCGAGTCGGTGCACGTCGTCGTCCGCCGCGGCACCGGGCTGGAGAGCGTCGCGGACCTGCGCGGGCGGACCGTGTCGATGGGCGAGCGCGAGTCCGGCACGCTGCCGGTGGCGCGCACCCTGATGGCGGCGTACGGGCTGGGCCGGCGCGACATCGACGCGGTCTATCTCTCGCCGCAGGCCGCCAGCGCGCGGCTGCGCGAGGGCGCGATCGACGCCTTCGTGATGGTGGCGGGCGAGCCGGCGCCGCTGCTGGTGGCGCTGGCGCGGCAGTCGCCGGTCGACCTGCTGCCGGTCTCGACGCCGGTCGCCGAGCGCTTGCGCCGCGAGCGTCCGTGGATCGGCACCACGACGGTCGGCGCCGAACACTACGACGGCATCGACGCGCGCCAGACCATCACCGTCGCCGCCCATTGGCTGACCAGCGCGGCGGTCGACGGCGACACCGTGCACGGCAACCTGCGGGCGCTGTTCCATCCCTCGAACCGCGCCCGGCTCGACCGCGGCCACCCCAGCGCGGCGGCGATCCGCCTCGAGACCGCGATCGACGGCCTGGCCGTGCCGCTGCACGAGGGCGCCCAGCGCTTCTACCGCGAACGCGGCGTGCTGAAGGATTGAGGGGGCCGCGCCCGTCGCGCCGTCAGCGGAACTCGTACTGGGCGATCAGCCACGGCTCGTGGGCGGCGGCGTCGCACCATTCCTTCATGAACGGATGCGCCAGCAGCGCGTCGACGTAGCGCCGCGCCTCGGGGTCGAGGCTGACGCCGTAGGTGCGCAGGCGCGTGGCCACCGGCGCGAACATCGCGTCGGCCGCCGTGAAGGTGCCGAACAGGAAGCCGTCGTCGCGCTCGGCCGAGCCGGCGAAGCGCTTGCGGCAGTCCAGCCACATGCCGGCCAGCCGCTGGACCTGGGCCAGCGCCTCGGGCGTGTGGCCGTGGCCGGGGAACGAGGCGCGGATGTTCATCGGCATCTCGCGCCGCAGGTCGACGAAGCCGGAATGCATCTCGGCGGCGACCGAGCGCGCGGTGGCGCGCGCCGCGGCGCCCTTCGGCCACATGCCGCGATCCGGCCGGATCTCGTGCAGGTACTCGGCGATCGACAGCGTGTCCCAGATCGAGAGCCCCTTGTCGACCAGCACCGGCAGCAGGCCCGACGGCGAGTGGCGTGCGATCCGCGTCGCGGTGTCCGGCTCGTACAGCCGGATCTGGATCTCCTCGAACTCGATGCCGGCGATCTTGGCGACCAGCCAGCCGCGCAACGACCACGACGAGTAGTTCTTGTTGCCGATGACCAGGCTGAATTCCGCCATGTGACCTCCACGCGCGCGTCCGGCGGACCGGCGGCGGACGACCGGCACATTCACATTGCCAGCGCGCCCGATTCGCGATCATGCTGGGGTTTCGTCGCGAAAAGCACAACTGGTCGGGAGGGGTCCTTGCCGCTGCCGTTTCTCGATCGCGGTCCGGCCGCGATCCCCGTCGCCGTGGTCGCGCCGTCGGACTGGGCGGCGTGGTCGAAGCGCCAGCGCGCCGCCACGCGCGCGTGGCTGCAGGCCTCGGGCGTCGGCGGCAAGTCCGGCGAGTTCGCGCTGGTGCCGGGCGACGAGGGCCGCGCCGCGATGGCCGTGCTGGTGCGCTCGCGCGAGGCCACGATGTGGGACTACGGCGCGCTCGCCACGCGCCTGCCGCCGGGCGAGTACTGCCTGGTCGGCGACCTCGACGCCGCCGCCGCGACCGCCGCGGCGACCGCCTTCGCGCTGGGCACGTGGCGCTTCACGCGCTACCGCGGCCGCGCCAAGCCGGGACCGCGGCTGGTGTGGCCGGCGAAATGCGACCGCGCCGCCGTCGAGCGCGTGGTCGACGGCATGTTCCTCGGCCGCGACCTGATCACCACGCCGGCCAACGACATGGGCCCGGCCGAGCTGGCGGCCGCCGCCAAGAAGCTGGCGCAGCGCCACCGCGCGCGCTTCTCGGCGATCGCCGGCGAGGAGCTGCTGCGGCGCAACTTCCCGGTGATCCACGCGGTCGGCCGCGCCTCGACCCGCGCGCCCAGGCTGGTCGACATCGTGTGGGGCCGCGCCGGGGCGCCGAAGGTGACCCTGATCGGCAAGGGCGTGTGCTTCGATTCCGGCGGCCTCGACCTCAAGCCCGCCACCGGCATGCTGATGATGAAGAAGGACATGGGCGGCGCCGCCACGGTGCTGGCGGCGGCGTCGATGATCATGGCGGCGCGGCTCGACGTGCGCCTGCGCGTGCTGATCCCGGCGGTCGAGAACAGCGTCTCGGGCAACGCGTTCCGGCCGATGGACGTGATCCGCTCGCGCAAGGGCGTGACGGTGGAGATCGGCAACACCGACGCCGAGGGCCGGCTGATCCTGTGCGACGCGCTGACCTACGCGGCGCGTTTCAAGCCCGCGATGATGATCGACGTGGCGACGCTGACCGGCGCCGCCCGCGTGGCGCTGGGGCCGGAGCTGCCGGCGCTGTTCTGCAACGACGACGCGCTGGCCGAGGCGCTGCTCAAGGCCGGCCGCGAGCGCGAGGATCCGCTGTGGCGCATGCCGTTGTGGAGCGACTACCGGCGCTTCCTCGACAGCAAGATCGCCGACATCAACAACGCCGCCCAGTCGCCGTTCGGCGGCGCCATCACCGCGGCGCTGTTCCTGCGCGAGTTCGTGCCCGACTCGGTGCCGTGGGCGCATATCGACACCATGGCGTGGAACCAGACGGCGCGGCCGGGACGGCCGGAGGGCGGCGAGGCGATGGCGGCGCGCGCCATCTTCGCCGCGATCGGCGAGAGGTTCGGCCGCAAGCGCTGACGCGCGGCGGCGCCGCGCGCGTGGTCACGCGTCCGATATGGAGCCGCCCGGGAGGCGGCGGCGCCTCCTCGCTTTCCGCCGCGCGGCCGGCGACCCCCTCACTCCCGGCGGAACTTCGTTCCGCCGTTCCTCTTCCCCGATAGGGGAGAGGAGAAAGACGCTTGAGAGTAGTGGTCGATACGACGCCCGCACACCCATCCACCTTGTCTCCGGTCCATACAGGGGGGGGGAGAGGTTAGGTGAGGGGGCGTCGCCGCTCCATATGCGATCGCCCTGCCCACAAGGGGGGAGGGAGCATGAGGGCGGCGGGCGCGTTGAGATGCGCGAATGCCGTGGCCTGGATGGATGAGCGAGACAGGCGCCGCCGCATATTCGGCGGCGCTCAGCGGCCGGGGCCGCTGGCGGGGAGGTCGGCGAGGCAGCGGCGCAGCATGCCCTCGGCGCGCGCGCCCGGCGTGCGGCGCTGGACCTCGGCGATGGCGGCGCGCGCGTCGTCGGGCCGGTTCTGGCGCCGCGCCACGCACGCCGCGATGTACCGCGCCACGACGTGCGCGGGATCGGCGGCCGCCGCCGCGAGCTCCGTCGCCAGCGCCTCGGCGTCGCGGTCCAGCGCCAGCAGCGCGCGCGCCACCGACACCTTCGCGTCCGGGTCGGCCGGCCGGCGCTCGGCCGATCTCTGGTAGACCGCCAGCGCCTTCTCGTAGACCGCGGGGGCGCCGCCGGGGCGTCCGGCCAGCGCCGCGACCTCGGCCAGCCCTTCGTGCGCGGCCCAGTGCTCGCCGCCGGCGGCGGCCAGCGCCCGCTGGAAGGCGGTCTCGGCGTCGGCGAGGTGGCGCGCGCGGGCGGCGCTGGTGGTGACGATGGCGGCGGCCTCGAGGCCGGGGCGCGCCAGCCGCGCATCCTCGACCTTGGCCAGCAGCAGCAGCGAGGCGCCCCAGCTGGCGGCGTAGTAGGCGTTGTCGGGCACCAGGTTGGCCGCCTTGCGGTGGTTCTTCTCGGCGTTGCGCAGCGCCACGCGGCCGGCGTCGTCGACCTTGGCCGGATCGTCGGCCGCGAGCCGTCCGAGCAACGCGTTGGCGAGGCTGTGGCGGACCAGCGGATCGAAGCGGTTGGCCTTGGCGCCGGCGATGTAGGTCTCGATCGCGGCGTCGGTGGCGCGCAGCTTCAGCAGCGCGTTGCCCAGCCCGTTGTAGGCCAGCGCCGAGCGGCGGTCGGCGCGCAGCGCCTGGCTGTAGCGCCGGCGCGCGTCGGCCAGCGCCGCCTCCATCCGCGCGCGGTCGCCGACCGACTCGGCGTTGCCGGCGATGTCCATCAGCACGTTGCCCCAATGGGCGTAGAGCGCCGGCAGGTAGCGCACCGTGCCGGTCCAGCGGCGCCAGAACGGCGCGGCGCGGCGCTGGAGGTTCTCGGAGCTGGCGAAATGGTCGGCGGCCTCGTCGGGATTGCCGGCGGCCTGGCGGATCAGCGCCCACAGGTAGTAGCCGTAGGGCGCCTCGCGGTCGCCGCGCGTGGCGATGCAGCGCGCCACCATGGTCGAGGCGCGGTTGAGACCGGCGTCGATCGGCTTGCCGTCGGCGTCGCGCGTCCACCAGTTCTTGTAGTAGTAGGCCGCCGCGGCGCAGGGGTCGATGCGCTCGAAGCTCGCCAGCGCCGCCTGCTTGAGCCGCGCGTCGAGCCGGTCGGGATCGACCAGCAGCGGGCCGCCCTCGCGCGCCGCGCAGACCTCCCAGCGCTCGCGCACGATCTCGCCGTGGCGGTCGGAGCGCACCCGCAGGAGCATCGTCGTCCGCGACTTGCAGGCGTCGGCCGCCGGCGTCGCGCTGGCGGCGGCCGCGGCAGGCGCCGTGTCGAGCGACACGTCGCCGATCACGCGGTGCTCGCGGCGGTCGAGCAGGCGCCGCGCCATCGTCACCAGCGACTGCAGCGACAGCCCGACGCCGGGGATCTCGAGCTTGGGGATGTCGCGGTCGCCGCCGAAGCGCATCTCGCGCTCGGCCTTCATCTCGGCCACGGCGCTGGCGAACTCGCCGAAATGCGACGCCAGACGCTGCGCCATCACGTCGCCCGGCGGCAGCCGGCCGTCGAGATCCTTATGGACGTGCACCGGCTCGACGAAGATCGGCTCGGAATGCACCGCCTCCCAGATCACCCAGACGCCGAACCCGATGGCCAGCACCAGCGCGGCGCCGACGATCGCCTTGCGCAGGCTGTCGACGACGTTGCCGGCGCCGGTTATGAAGGCCGCCGCCGACGGCCCGGCGCGGACGGCGGCGCGGCCGACATGGCGCGCCGGCCGGCGGATTCCAGCCGACCAGATGTCGCGCGCCAGTTCCGCGAGCCGTCCGCGCTCGGCCGCGGGTCGCGGCGGGCCGTCGCCGTCCACCATCGCCGCACTCCCGTGCAGAAAGAACCGCCGCCAGTGTACTTCCACCGCCGCGTGCCGTCGCCGTCAATCCGGCGGGAGGGGTGACGCGGGAGAGAATGCGTGGCCTCGCGGACGCCGCCGCTTCGGATCGCGCGCACGACTCTTTTCCCGTCGTCCTGAGCGGAGCGCCGAAGGCGCGCAGTCGAAGGATCTTTCCCCGGCCGGGCGACGCGGCAAGATCCTTCGACTACGGCGCTACGCGCTCAGGATGACGCTGGTGGGGTTGGCGGGCCATCCGCGGCGGTGGTGGACGTGGTGCGCCATCCGCGGCGTTGGTGGATGCGGTGCGCCATCCGTGGCGATGGGGAGTCGGCGCGCGGAATCCGCTCGCGCGCTCACAGCAAGCGGATGAAGGGCACGGGGGCGTCGAAGCCTTTGAGGGCGACGGTCTCCTCGCGGCGGTCGAGGCCGGCGATCAGCGGCCGCACGGCGGGATCGTCGGCCACGGCGCGCGACAGCACGATGTCGCCGCCCTGCGACTGGCCCTGCAGGCGGGCCGCGAGATTCACCGTGCCGCCGAAATAGTCGAGCCGGTCGTTGAGGTTGACGGCGATGCTCGGCCCGGCGTGGACGCCGATCTTGACCACCAGCGCGCCGGCGGCGAGGCCGCGCTCGGCGGCGAGCCGCGCGTCGAGCGCCGCGAGATCGTCGCGGATCGCCAGCGCCGCGCGCACGCCGTCGGCCGGATCGGCGAAGGTCGCCATGACGGCGTCGCCGATGGTCTTCACGACGGCGCCATTCCGGTCGCGCACGGCGGACGCCAGCGTCGCGAAATGCTCGCGCACGAGGTTGTAGGCGGCGGCGTCGCCGATCCGCTCGTAGAGCCCGGTCGAGCCGCGCAGGTCGGTGAACAGGATCGCGATCTGTCCGATTCCCGCCTCGTCGCCCGGCCGCAGCGTGGCGTCGGCGAACAGGTCGCGGAACGCCTGCAAGGTGGTGGCCTCGTGCGCCGTCAGCGCGTCGCGCACCCACTCCCGCCGCTCGATGAGCGCGGCGCACTCGAAGCCCGAATCGTTGACGAAGGCGACCTCGCCCTCGGCACCCGCCGGCAGCGCCTCGACGCCCGCCGGCGTGACGCGCAGGCCGGGGAAGGGGCCGCCGGCATGGTCGAGGTCGACCACGGCGCCGGGATGCAGCGTGCGGAGACGGTACAATCCCGGCTCGGGCGTGAAGCGCACGATCCGCCGCTCGCCCGGCGCCAGCAGCTGCTGCACCGGCACGTGCGGCGTCGCGCCGGGACCGCTGAGGCAGAAGCCGCCCATGCCGAGCGCGCGGATGGTCGGCGACGGCGCGAAGGTCAGCTCGACGTTGCGGGTGAAATCGCGCGCGTAGTCGATGTTGCAGGACGGGCAGTGGGCGCCGCGCGGCAGCTGGTCGAGCGACGCCGCCGACGCCTTGGCGCCGCGGCAGTTCGAGCACAGCAGATCCCACTTCATGCCGAGCATGCCGGCCTTCACGCCGGCGAGACACAGCTCGATCGCGCGCCGCGGCGGCAGGTTCCACTCCGCCGCTAGCGCCTTGGCGCGCACGCGCTGCAGGTCGACATCCATCGCCGACAGAAGCCGGTCGGCCAGCCGGCGCGCCAGACCGTGCGCGTAGCCGGTGGCCTCGGCCTTCACGACCATCGCGTCGAGCCGCTCGCGCGCGCCGACCGGCGGCGCCGGCGGATCGAACGCGAACATCGCCGGCCGCGCGCCGCGCAGGAAGTCGGCCGCCTCGCGCATGCGCTTGTCGAGCTTCGGGCCGGTGGCGCGCGCCAGCCGCAGGCCGGCGAGGCGGCCGAGCCAGCCGGCCGGCTCCCAGCGCAGCGTGTAGTTCACGACGCAGCCGGCGCCCTCGGGCTCGACGGTCACGATCGGACCGAACACCGTGAACGGTCCCTTCGAGAACACGCGGGTCTGGCGGAAGCTGCGGTGCAGCACCCACTCGTAGGGCTTCTCCTCCCACGCCAGCTCGATGCCGGCGACCTTGCCCGTGCCGTGGCGCGCGACGGTGCCGTTCGCCAGCGGCGTCTCGACCAGCGCGTAGGGCGGCAGGCCGAGGATCTCGTTGAAGCGGTTGGTGTCGGCCAGCGCCGGCCAGAACGCCGCCGGCGTCAGGTCCGCGAACCGCCACCGCCACTCGACCTGACCCATCGCGCGCTCCGCCAATCCCGCCGCGCCAGTGTCCGTCGCGCCGCGACGCCACGCAACTCGCGCCGCGTCACACCGGCGCGATCACCAGCGCAGGCCGGGGCCGATCCAGGTCGGTCGCGCTTTCTCGCGCGCCGCCATCGCGGCGATGCGCGCCGGGTCGATCGCGCCGGCGGCGTCGACGAACTCGTCCTTGTGGATGCCGCCGGTGACCAGCAGCGAGTCGAGGCCGGCGGCGTTGGCGCCGGCGATGTCGGTGCGCAGCGAGTCGCCGACGCACAGCACGCGGCGCGGATCAGCGCCGCCCAGCATGGCGCGGGCGCGCGCGTAGACCGGAGCGTGCGGCTTGCCGTGGTACATGACGAAGCCGCCCAGCTTCTCGTAGGCCGCGCCGATGGCGCCGGCGCAGTACTCCAGCGTCTCGCCGATGACGACCACCAGATCGGGGTTGGCGCAGATCATCGGCAGATCCCGCGCGCGTCCCTCGCGCAGCAACGCGGCGTAGGTATCCGGCGTGTCGCCGTACTCGAACAGGTTGGTGCAGAGGATGAAATCGGCGCCGGAGACGTCGCGGACCTGCTCGACGTCGACCTCGTCGAACAGGCTGAGGTCGCGGCCGGCGCCGAGCAGGAAGGCGCGCCGGCCGAGGTCGCGGTAGAACGGCTCGGCGTCCGGCGCGCCGCGGGTGCGCAGCGCGTGCCAGGTGTCGTCGCCCGAGGTCAGGATGTCGCCGAACAGGTCGCGGGTGACGCCCATCTCGGCGAGGCGTCCCACCGCGGCGTAGGCGCGGCGCGGCGCGTTCGACAGCAGCAGGGTGCCCTTGCCGGCCGCCTTCAGGCGCGTCAGGCAGTCCAGCACGCCGGGATAGGGCTCCCGCCCGTTGTGCACCACGCCCCAGAGGTCGAGCACGAAGGCGTCGTAGCGGTCGATGACGGCGGACACGCCGCCGATGGTCGCGAAATCGGTCATGGCCGCTTCTCGCACGGCCTCCGCGTGGACGGAAGGGCGCGGCGACGACTCATGCGGCCACGGTGCGTTCAGGGACCGAACCCATTCGCGCGGCCACGTGCGATATCCACGAGTCCCGTCGCGACCGCGTCGCGGCGCGAAATGGATTGTCGGCGCCCGTTTGCGCCCCATATAGTCGCGGGATGACGCGACTTTCGGGCAGGCGACGGCTATCGGCGGGGCTCCGGCTCCTCGTCGCGCTGGCGTTCGCGCTGTGGGCGCCGCTGGCGGCCGGCAACGCCGCCTGGGCGGCCGGCGCCGCCGCCAAGGCCGAGGTCGCGATGCCGTGCCACGGCGACGGCGGGCGCGCGGATTCGCACGACATGGTCAACCACGCCTGCTGCTTCACGGCCTGCCTGCCGCTGGGCGTCGTCGCCGACGCGGCCCCCATGGCGGCGCCGGCGCGCGCGGCGTCGCCGTTCGCGCCGGTCCGCGCGACTGTGTCGCTGACGCGCGGCGTCGATCCGCCGCCTCCGAGGCCCTGATCCCTCCGAAGCGCTGACGCGCGTCCCCGCGGGCGCGCGTGTCCGTCGTGGCCGTCCCGGCCGCGCGGCGTCGCACGACGTCCGCGAGCCGACGGCGTTCGGGAGAGATCGATGTCCCTATCACACGCCACCCCGGCGGGGTGGATGGCGCGCGTGCCCGTCGTCGCGGCCGCGCTGGCCTTGACGCTGGCCGGCTGCGCCACGCCGCCGCCCCGGATCACCGACGGTCCCGACCCGGCCGACGCCACCACGGCCGCGCCGGCCGCGGCCTACATCCCGGTCACCGCCGGCACCGTGGACCACCGGCCGGTGGAGCCAAAATCCTGGCGCGAGATGAACGAACGCGTCGCGCCGGGCGCCGGGAGGCCGCGATGAGCCGCGCGCGCGCGGCCGCCGCGGCGCTGCTGGCGGCGCTGTCGCTGGCCGCCTGCGCCGAGTTCTCGCCCGACGGCGGCATGTCCGTGGTCGCGGAGAAGGTGCGCGGCGGGGTCGGCGCGGAGGCGGTGAAGATCGCGTCGGAGGCGGATGCGCGCCGCGTCCGCGACCAGGTCGAGGCGCTGCTGAGGGAGCCGTTGACGCCGGACGCCGCCGTGCGGATCGCGCTGCTCAACAACCGCGCCCTGCAGGCGGCCTACAACGACCTCGGTCTCAGCGAGATCGCCGCCGTCGAGTCGTCGCTGCCCGCCAATCCGCGGATCTCCGTGTCGCGCCTCGCCGGCAGCGGGATCGTCGAGTGGGAGGTCAAGCTGCTCGGCGACATCCTCGCGCTCGGAACCCTGCCGGCGCGCCGCGAGATCGCGCGGCAGCGCTTCGCGCAGGCGCAGCAGGCCGCCGTCGCGGCCACCTACCGGCTGGCGCTCGACGCGCGCCGCGCCTGGGTGGCGGCGATCGCGGCGCAGGAGGTCGTCGCCTACCTCGAGCAGTCGCGCCTCGCCGCCGACGCGACGGCCGATCTGATGCGCAAGCTGGGCGAGACCGGCGGCGCCACGCGCATCGAGCAGGCCCGCGCGGCGGCGGCCTACGCCGAGATCGGCGCCCAGCTCGCGCAGGCGCGGCTGCGCGCGCGTCAGGAGCGCGAGACGCTGGCGCGGTTGCTCGGCCTGTGGGACCAGGCGCGCGATCTGCGTCTGCCGCCGCGCCTGCCGGCGCTGCCCGGCGCGGCCGAGCGCGCCGACGACATCGAGGCCGAGGCGGTCTCCAGACGGGTCGACCTCGCGGTCGCGCGGCAGGAGCTCGCCATCGTCGCGCGGTCGATGCGGCTGACGGAGGCGACGCGGTCCGTCTCGCTGCTCGAACTGTCCGGCCTCTACGACACCGAGCGCGACCCCGAAGGCAGGACGAGACGCCGCGGCTTCGAGGTCGAGCTGGAGATCCCGATCTTCGACGGCGGCGAGGTCAAGTCGCGGCGCGAGCGCGAGACCTACATGCGGGCGGTGAACCGGCTGGCGGCCAAGGCGGTCGACGCGCGGTCGGAGGCGCGCGGCGCCTACGAGGCCTACCGCGCCACCCATGAGATCGCGGCGCATTACCAGAACCGCGTGCTGCCGCTGCGCCGCGTGATCTCGCAGGAGACCCTGCTGCGCTACAACGGCATGCTCGCGGACGTGTTCGAGCTGCTGGTGGAGACGCGCGAGCGCGTCGCCTCCAACATCGCCGCCATCGAGGCGCGCCGCGCCTTCCTGCTGGCGGAGATCAACCTGCGCGCCGCCGTGATCGGCGGCGGCACGATCGAGACGATGTCGACGCCGGCGGCCGACGCGCCGGCCGGCGGCGGCGGCAAACACTGATCCCGGAGGATGTCATGAGCTACTCACGCCGCGGATTGATGGGCGCGTCCGGCCTCGCCCTGCTGGGCGCCGCCGCCGTCTCGGGCCGCGTCCAGGCGCAGGCGATCCCCGAGGCGCCGAGCGTCGCCGACGCGAAGATGCGTCCGCCGCTGCGTCCCACCAGCGGCCCCGACTACCAGCCGGTGGTCACGCTCAACGGCTGGACGTTGCCGTCGCGCGTGAAGGAGGGCTGGAAGGAGTTCCACCTGGTCGCCGAGCCGGTGCTGCGCGAGATCGCGCCGGGCATGACGGCGCATCTATGGGGCTACAACGGGCAGAGCCCCGGCCCGACGATCGAGGCGGTCGAGGGCGACAAGGTCCGCATCTTCGTCACCAACCGGCTGCCGGAGCACACCACCGTGCACTGGCACGGCCAGCTCCTGCCGTGCGGCATGGACGGCGTCGGCGGGCTGACCCAGCCGCACATCAAGCCGGGCGCGACGTTCGTCTACGAGTTCGAGCTGCGCAAGAGCGGCACCTTCATGTACCACCCGCACGCCGACGAGATGACGCAGATGGCGATGGGCATGATGGGCTTCTTCGTGGTCCACCCGCGCGATCCCAAGCTGCACCGGGTCGACCGCGACTTCGTGTTCCTGCTCAACGCCTTCGACATCCGGCCGGGCGCGTACGTGCCGCAGGTCAACACCATGCTCGACTTCAACCTCTGGACCTGGAACAGCCGCGCCTTCCCCGGCATCGATCCGCTGGTCGTGCGCAAGGGCGACCGGACGCGGGTGCGGGTCGGCAACCTGACGATGACCAACCATCCCATCCACATGCACGGCTACGATTTCGAGGTGACGTGCACCGACGGCGGCTGGGTGCGGCCGGAGGCGCGCTGGCCCGAGGTCACCATCGACGTCGCGGTCGGCGCGATGCGGGCCTTCGAGTTCACCGCCGACGCGCCGGGCGACTGGGCGATCCACTGCCACAAATCGCACCACACGATGAACGCGATGGGACACGACGTGAGAACCTACATCGGCGTCGACAAGCGCGAGTTCGCGAAGAAGATGAAGCGCCTCGTGCCGGACTACATGGCGATGGGCTCCGCCGGCATGGCGGAGATGGGCGGCATGGAGATGCCGCTGCCGGACAACACGCTGCCGATGATGACCGGGTTCGGCCAGTTCGGGCCGCTCGAGATGGGCGGCATGTTCTCGGTGGTGAAGGTGCGCGATGGCCTGGCCGCCGACGACTACGCCGATCCCGGCCCCTACAAGCATCCGCCGGGCACGGTCGCGTACGAGTGGACGGGTCCGGCGCCGGCGGCCCCGGCCGCGCCGCGGACGGCGGCGCCCGCGCCGGGCGGCGCGCCGGCGATGCGGGCGGTCAAACCGCACGGCCACAAGCATTGAACGGGACCGCGGAAGCGGAAGGAGACGGACCAATGATCGGACGCATCGGCACCACCACGGCCGCCATCGCCATCATGGCGCTGGCGGCCGGACCCGCCGCGGCCGCGCCGGGCGGCGCGCCGGGACACAGCCACAGCCACGACGGCGAGACCGCCTACGGCACGCCCGGCGATCCGAGGCAACCGTCGCGCGCCGTGCACGTCACCATGCGCGAGGACGGCGGCCGGATGCTGTTCACGCCGGCGCGGATCGAGGTCCGGCGCGGCGAGCAGATACGCTTCGTGCTGCGCAACAACGGCGGGATCGACCACGAGATGGTGGTCGCGACGCTGGAGGAGAACCTCAAGCACGCCGAGGAGATGAAGAAGAACCCCGACATGGAGCACGACGATCCCAACGCCCGGCGGCTGAAGCCGGGGACCACCGGCGAGATCCTGTGGCGCTTCACGAAGCCGGGGACGTTCGACTTCTCGTGCCTGATCCCCGGCCACCGCGAGGCGGGGATGCACGGCGTCGTCGTCGTGAAGTGACCATCGACCACCACACGGGAGATCCGGACATGCGCAAGCTCATCCTCGCGGCCGCCGTCGTCGCCGCGTTGGCCGTTCCGGCCGCGGCCGTCCACGCGCAGACCGCGCCGACGCCGGCCACCGGCGAGGTCACGAAGATCGACGCCGCCGCCGGCAAGATCACGATGCGGCACGGACCGATCAAGAACCTCGACATGGACTCGATGACGATGGTCTTCCGTGTCGGCGACCCGGCGATGCTGGCCACGGTCAAACCCGGCGACAAGGTCGTGTTCGAGGCCGAGCGCGTGAACGGCCAGATCACGGTGACCAGGATCCGCAAGAGCCCGTAGGCGGACGCCGGAGCGGCCCGCGGGCGGAGCCGGACGGCGCGCGCAGGCGCCGTCCGGTCGTGGTGCGATGCCTACGGCAGCAGCACCTTGTCGACGACGTGGATCACGCCGTTCTTCTGCGTGACGTCGGCGATCGTCACGACGGACTTGCCGCCCTTGGCGTCGGTGAGCGTCACCTTGCCGCCCTCGACGCTGGCGGTCAGCGTGTCGCCCGACACCGTCTTGACGGCGTGCTTGCCGCCGCCCTTGGCGATCAACCCCGTGAGCGTCGCCGCGTCGACCTTGCCGGCGACGACGTGGTAGGTGAGCACCTTGGTCAGCGTCGCCTTGTTCTCGGGCTTCAGCAGCGTGTCGACCGTGCCGGCCGGCAGCGCCGCGAACGCGGCGTTGGTCGGCGCGAACACGGTGAAGGGACCCGCGCCCTTGAGCGTGTCGACCAGGCCCGCGGCCTTGACGGCCGCGACCAGCGTCGTGTGGTCCTTCGAGTTCGCGGCGTTGTCGACGATGTCCTTGGACGGGTACATCGCCGCGCCGCCGACCATCACGGTCTTCTCCTGCGCGACGGCGGCCATCGGCGCCAGCGCCGCGCCCGACGCCAGTGCGAAGGCGAGCGCCACCGCGCCGACGATCCTGCGATTCGTCATCGTTCCATTCCTCCTGAAGAGACAGCACCGGCTCCCCGAAGCGTCGGGGTGGATGCGCGAGTGCTACGCCCCGCCACGAGCCGCGGATCCCATCCGAGCCGCCGGAGGCCGAAAATAATTGCCGCGCAATTCCGCGTGAGCGGGGGAACCGGCGGGCCGACGCGTACGTAGCGCGGCGTCAGCCGTCGAGCATGCGCGGCCGCTTGTAGAGGGGGAAGCCGTCGTACGGCGTCGAGCGGTCGTGGTCCGGCACCTCGTAGAACGAGGAGCGGTTGTTGTTGTGCAGGCCGCCGTCGACGCGGATCTGGATGCCGGTGATGTAGGCCGCCGCCTCGCTCAGCAGGAAGCAGATCGCCGCCGCGATCTCCGCCTCGGTGCCGTGGCGCTTGAGCGGCACGCGCTTGGTGACGCCGCGGATCGTCGCCCGCGCGCTCTCCGGATACCTGTCGAAGCCGGAGGAGGCGATGAAGCCGGGGATCACCGAGTTCACGCGCACGCCGGAATGGGCCCACTCGACCGAGGCGGTGTAGGTGAACGCCGCCTGGCCGGCGCGCGCCGAGCCGTTGTGGCCCATGCCGGGCATGCCCATCTCCCAGTCGGCGCCGACGTTGACGATGGCGCCGCCGTTGGCCTCCATCCACGCCAGGTAGACCGCCTTGGAGACGAGGAAGGTCGCGGTCATGTTGTTGTTGACCACCGCGTTCCAGCCGTTGAGCGAGATGTCGCGCAGCCGGGCCGGGAACTGGCCGCCGGCGTTGTTGACCAGCCCGTCGACGCGGCCGCAGGCGTCGAGCGTCGCGGCGATCGCGGCGGCGACCTCGTCCTCGCGCCGCAGGTCGGCGGTGTGGATGAAGGTGGCGGGATCGCCGAGCTCCTCCTTGACCTCCTCGAGCTTCGAGCGCGTGCGGCCGATCAGGACCAGCCGCGCGCCCAGCGCGCGCAGCTCGTGCGCGGCGCACCTTCCGAGCCCGCTGCCGCCGCCGGTGACGATGATGGTGCGGCCGTCGAACAGGCCGGGGCGGAACACGGAACGGTAGGACATCGGGACTCCTCGCGCTGGGCGCCGCGATGATGCCGCGAATGGCGCGGCCGCGGAACCCGTCGGGCGGCCTCGGAATCCATCCTCGATAGAACGGTCGGCTCCAGATCGTGCCGCTCGAGTTCACGTCATCCCGAGCGCAGCGAGGGATCTTGGCGCGATGGAAAGATCCCCCTGAGTTCACAAACGAGGCGCAACACCAGCTTAAGGTGTTGCCATGGGTACACGATACGACCACCTCGACCTCGACGAGCGGTGCGAGATTGCCCGCCTTCGACAAGCCGGCCAGTCGATCCGCCAGATCGCTGCAGCTGTGGATCGCGCGCCATCGACCATCTCGCGCGAGCTGAGGCGCAACAGCGGGACCACGGTCGGCTACAGGCCGGCCTACGCCCAGGAGCAGGCCCGCGCCCGGCGATGGACCGGCTCCCGCCTCGAACGCGACGCGGACCTGCGCGGCCTCGTCCTCGGGCGCCTCGCCCAGGGCTGGTCGCCCGAGCAGGTCGCCGGCCGCCTCGGACGCGAGCGCGCCGCCAGCATCAGCCACGAGCATCTACCGCTTCATCCACGCCCAGCGCCGTCGCACCAACGACGCCGCCGGCGCAACTACCTGCCGCGCCGCAAGCACCGCCGCGGCCGGCTCGGACGGCGCAAACGCTCCGTCGACGATCTCATCAAGGGCCGCGTCCCCATCGATCTACGGCCCCCCGGCGTCGACGGCCGCCGCACCTTCGGCCACTGGGAGGGCGACCTCATGTCGTTCGCCACGCCCGGCCGGACCATCCTCGTCGCCCACGAACGCAAGTCCCGTCTGGTCCTGGCGGCGCACCAGCCCGGCAAGCTCCCCGGACCCGTCGCCGAGCGGCTTCTCGCCTGGTTCCAGCGGCTCGATCCCCGCCTGCGACGCACCATCACCTTCGACAACGGCACGGAGTTCGCCCGCCACGGCTCGCTCGCCGACGCCCTCGGCCTCCGCGCCTTCTTCTGCGACCCCCACAGCCCGTGGCAGAAGGGCGGCGTCGAGAACGCCATCGGACGCCTGCGCGGACGCTTGCCACGCAAGACCGACCTCGACACGATCACTCTCGACCGCCTCGACGCCGCGATTGCCGCCTACAACAACACGCCCCGCAAGTGCCTCGCCTTCAGGTCCCCGGCCGAGGTCTTCTTCCACAAACTGTTGCGCCTCGAATGTGAATCCACCCCTCGCTGCGCTCGGGATGACGTGGACAAGGAGTCGCCCGATCCTGTCCGGACGCGGCCTCAGCCGCCCGGCTTCTCGCCGGCGGAGCGTTCGACGGTGCCGAGCGCGTCGGCCAGCCGCGCGGCGGCGCTGCCGGGGCGCAGCGGTTTCGGCTGCGAGGCGTGCGGCGCCCAGCCGTGCAGGAACAACACCTCGAAGCGCGCCGGCACGCGGCCGTCGGCGCCGCGATGGGCCGCGTCGTGCAGCGCCGCGGCGCGCGCCAGCACCTCGCGGCCGCCCAGTCCGCCGCGCCGGCCGCGCACGGCGTTGCTCTCGCCCATCGCCTTGAGGTCGCGCATCAGCGCCAGCGTGTCGGCGTAGCGCACCTCGATCGTCTCGCTGTCGGCCACCGGCATGGCGAAGCCGGCGCGCTGCAGCAGGCCGGCGGCGTCGCGCAGGTCGGCGAAGGGCGAGACGCGCGGGCTGAGGCCGCCGTCGATGTCGCTCTCGGCCTGCGCCAGCGCCCGGCGCAGCTCGAACAGCGTGCCGCCGCCCAGCATGGCGGCGAGGAACAGCCCGTCCGGCCGCAGCGCGCCGGCGATCTGCGCCAGCGCGCCGGGCAGGTCGTTGACCCAGTGCAGCGCCATCGCCGAGGTGACGAGATCGACCGACGCCGGCGCGAACGGCAGCAGCTCCTCGTCGGCGGCCAGCGCCGGCCCGTGCGCCGCCGCGCGGCGCGCGAAGGGCGCCGCGAGGTCGACGGACACCAGCGTCTCGACGCCGCCGCGGCGGCGGCCGTCGGCGCGCGGCGGTCCCCCGGCGTGGCGCAGCGCGGCGCCGACCTCGCCGCCGTGGCAGCCGAGGTCGACCGCCAGCGGGAAGGCGCGGCGGATGTCGTCGAGGCGGTCGACCAGGCGCTCGGCGATCTCGCGCTTGAGGAACGCGGCCCCGTCCCACGCCACCGCCGCGCGCTCGCGGCGCCGCCGCAGCGTGGCGCGGTCGAACACCAGCATCGGATCATCGGCGGGCGTCGTCATCGGTGGCTTTCGAGGCCTCATGCGGTTGAACGGGTCGGCGGCTTCCAAAGCACCAGGCGGTCGAATTGGTCGGCGGTTTCCAGAGCGCCAGGCGGTGGAACGGGATCGACGTCTCGTCACCGTCCTCCCGAGCGCGGCGAGGGATCTTTCGACGGCGGAAAGATCCCTCGCCGCGCTCGGGAGGACGGCCGGAGCCCGTCCACTCGGCATACGATCTAGCATGGGTCCATCGCGGCCGCCTTGGAATCGTCGGATTCCAACGCTGGAATTTCCACCATGCCGCTCGACGCCCTCCGTCGCCGCCTCGCCGCCGCGCCGCTTCCGGCCGTGGCCGCCGTCGCGCGGCGCTGGGGCCGCGTCGCGCTGGACGCGGTGCTGCCGCCGCTGTGCCTGTCCTGCGGCGATCCCGTCGACGAGCCCGGCGCGTTGTGCGCGGCGTGCTGGGCCAAGGTCGAGTTCGTGGCGCCGCCGGCCTGCGCGCGCTGCGGCTATCCGTTCGAGACCGATGTCGGGCCCGACGCGCTGTGCGCGGCCTGCATGGCGAAGCCGCCGCGCTACCGCCGGGCGCGCGCGGCGTTCCGCTACGCCGAGGGCTCGCGCGGCATGGTGCTGATGTTCAAGCACGCCGACCGGCTCGACGCGACGCCGGCTTTCGGGCGCTGGATGGCGCGGGCCGGCGCGTCGCTGCTGGCCGACGCCGACATCGTGGCGCCGGTGCCGCTGCACCGCTGGCGCCTGCTGTGGCGGCGCTACAACCAGTCGGCCGAGCTGGCGCGCGCCATCGGCGCGGCGTCGGGCCGGCTGGTGGTGCCCGATCTGCTCGTGCGCCACCGCCGCACCCCGTCGCAGGCCGATCTCTCGGCCCGCGAACGCCGACGCAACGTCGCCGGCGCGTTCAGCGTCGAGCCGCGCCACCGCGCGATGGTGCGCGACCGGACGGTGCTGCTGGTCGACGACGTGCTGACCACCGGCGCCACGGTCGAGTCCTGCGCCCGCGCCCTGCGCCGCGCCGGCGCCGCCCATGTCGACGTGCTGACCCTGGCGCGCGTCGTGCGGCCGGAGGTGCGGTAGGGCGGGATCGGCGCAGGGCAGGGCGCGCGACGTGTGGCACGTTCGCCCAACCGTCGTCCCGAGCGTAGCGAGGGATCTTTCCGCCGCCGGAAGATTCGTCGCTGCGCTCGGAATGACGGAATGGGCGGGCGGGTCCGCTCGCCGCCGCTCGGAATGACGGAATGGGCAGGGCGGCTCCGCTCGCGGCGCTCGGGACGACGGAATGGGCGGAGCGGCTCGACCCCTAGCGTCACCAACGACCACGCGCGGCGGCTGGACGTTCAATCCTTGAAGCTGCCGTGCCTGCCGGCGCCCTCGGCGAAGCGGGCGGCGCCGCCCTGGGCCTCGACGCGGCGCGCCTCCAGCGACAGCTCCATCTCGCGGCGGAGGGCGGCGGCCTGGTCGCGGTCGAACGCTTCGTAGGTCGATCTGCGGTCCGAGCGCAGCGCGATCTGCGGGAAGCCGGCGATCTCGCGCGCCAATTTCTCGGCCTCGGCCCGCGTGCGGCCGCGCCCGACCTTGCGGCTGGCCAGGCCGATGGCGACCGCCTCGTCGGCGCCGACGGCGCGGCCGGTGATCAGCATGTCCAGCGCCCGGCCCATGCCGACGATCCGGGGCAGGCGGACGGTCGTGCCGTCGCTCATCGGCACGCCCCAGCGGCGCGAGAACACGCCGAACACGGCGGTCTCGTCGACGACGCGGATGTCGCAGAACAGCGCCAGGCCGAGCCCGCCGGCGCAGGCGTGGCCCTCGATCGCGGCGATCAGCGGCTTCGACGGCGGCGCGCGCAACGGGCCGTCGTCGCTGCCGGCCCACGGGAAATAGTCGACGCCGGCGCCCAGCGCCTTGAGGTCGGCGCCGGAGCAGAAGGCGCCGCCGGCGCCGGTGAGCACGGCGACGCGGGCGGTGTCATCGGCGTCGAACGCGGCGAAGGCGGCGGCCAGCGCGCGGGCGGCGTCGTTGTCGAGCGCGTTCCGCACCTCCGGCCGGTTGACGATGATCGTCTGCACCGGCCCGTCGCGTGACACCAGCACCTTGCCGTCGGCCAGAACCTGGGGAATCAGCGACGCCGTCATGGCCGTCCTCCCGTCTCCGCCGGCGCGACGCCGGCCCTTCAGTCCGTCAGTCCGTCAGCCCGTCAGCCCGTCAGCTCGTCAGCCCCTGAGCTCTTCAGCCCGTCAGCCCAGCCGCCCGTAGGTGAACGCCACGCCGCGCAGCGTGGGCACGTGGCGGTCGAGCAGCTCGCGCGTCTTCGTGGTCAGGAAGATCTCGGCCAGCGCGCCGCCGTCGTCGACCACCACGACCGCCTCGTGGTCGATCGTCGAGCCGGCGCCGGTGGTCGATTTCGCGTTGGTCAGCACGAACAGCTCGGCGCGCTTGCCGCCCTCGACCGCGATCGGACCGCGCCGCGACATCGTGAAGTCGGGATCGTCGCGCCGCCGCGTCGTCGTCACCGACTCGACCCAGGAATCGATCGAGCTGGCGGCGCGCGTCTTGGTGCGCACCTGGCCGGAGATCGACACCGGCGAACCGTCGGCCGGCGACAGGTCGGCCACGGTCAGGGTCGAGCGCGTCGAGCGGTCGGCGGCGCGCACGCTGCTGACGGTCCAGCCCGGCGGCGGCTGGATGGCGTAGACGAGGCCCTGGCCGCGCACGATCACGCGGCCGTCGGGCGTGCGGGTCGGCAGCGGCGGCTCCGGCGCGGCGGCGCGCTCGCCGCCGGCGCAGGCCGCGGCCAGGAACGACAGCGCCAGCGCGCAGGCTCCCCGTCTGGTCGGCACATCCATGCTCCCGGCTCCCCCCGGCGGCCGCGTCAGCGGACCGCGGCGATCTCGGCCATCAACTCCGGATCGCCATTCCTCGGCTGACGGAAATACCACCAATGGCGCGTGGGCTTCCAGCCGTCGCGCCTGGCGTTGCGCTTTCCCCACAGGCATTTTCCGGCCTCGCGCGTCGCGCGGCGGAACTGGGCGTCGGCCAGCGCGAGGCGGTCGTCCAGCGCGCCGCGCTCGGCGGCGGAGAATTGCGGCCACTGCTCGGCGATGAGCTGGCGCAGATCCATGTCGTTGAGCCAGTCGTCGAGCGTCAGCGTGTAGCCGCCGGCGAGCGCGGCCACGGTCTTCTCCCACCGCCCGACGCGGTCGGCCAGCTTGTCGAGATCGGGCGGCGGCGCCGGCGGCTTCATCGCGGCGGGCTCAGCGGTCGCGCTCGGCCTGGCGGCGGAAATAGCGCTCGCCGTCGTTGGGCCGGAAATAGGTGCGGATCACGCCGTTCGGATTGAAGGCGAGGAAGGCGCCGGAGCGGCGGTCGAAGCGGCTGACGACGCCGTCGCGGCGGACCGCCTCGAGCACGTCGCCGCCGGCGGGCGCGTCGCGCAGCTCCTGGGCGCGGCGCAGGTACTCGGCCTTGCCGATGCTGCCGAACTCCGCGCCGTGCTTCTCGAAATGCTCGTCGAGCCGGTCGCGGTTGGCGAAGCCGATGGTGGCGCCCCACGCCTTGCCGCCGGGCGCGCGGGCCTGCTGCTGGCCGCCGCCCGCGGGGCGCTCGACCGTCGTGCGCTCGCCGCCCAGGGGCTTGCCGCCGCCGAAGCCGCCGCCGAACTGGGACCACAGCGCCGCGGCCACGACGACCAGCAGCGCCAGCGCCAGCTTCTGCCACGTCAATCCCGGACCTCGACCGAACATGCGCTCCCCGCGCTCCCGCGACGCGGAAGCTTAACGCCGCGCCGCCCGCATTCCTACCGCGACTCGTCTTGTGGCCGCGGCGATGGCGGATTGGAGGTCCGGCGCACATCCCCTCTCCGCCGCGCAGCGGGGAGAGGGGGACCATGCGAAGCATGGGGAGGGTGAGGTGGTGGTCGGAGCGGTGGGAATGTCGTTGGTGTGTCGACGTACCTGGTCAGGCGATCCTCATCGACCGTCGGGCGTTCGATATCAACGCGTGCGTCCATCCTGTCACAAAGGCGTTCGATGCCGCGACCACCTCACCCTCCCCCGCCTTCGGCGCGGGCCCCGCCCTCTCCCCCGCTGCGCGGCGGAGAGGTGGTTTCGCTCGGCGCGATCGACGCGGACGTTGAACGCCTAACGCGTCGGCGCGCCCTGGCGGACCCAGCGGGCGATCAGGGCGCGCTCGTCGTCGGTCAGCTCGGTGACGTTGCCCGGCGGCATGGCGCGGGAGTGCCAGACCTGCTGCAGCAGCGCCGGCGCGTAGGCTTTGAGCTGGCCCGGCGTCTCCAGCATCACGCCCTTGGGCGGCGCGGCGAAGCCCTCGCGGGTCGGGCGCAGCGCGTGGCAGCCGGCGCAGCGCTGCCCCACGACCTGCGCCACCTGCGCGAACTCCGTCTTGCCGGCCAGCTCGACGGCGACCTCGTCGCGCGGCGCCACGACCACCGCCGTGACGATCAAGGTCAGCAGCCCCGCCGCCAGCGTCATCGGATTGCCGGCGCCGGTGTGGCGCTGCACGAACCACAGCCGCACCAGCCCGCCGGCCACGGTCAGGGCGATCAGGATGGCCCAGTTCCAGCGGTGGCCGGTGGCGAAGGCGTAGTGGTTGGCGATCATCGCGAACAGCACGGGCAGGGTGAAGAACGTGTTGTGCAGCGAGCGCTGCTTGCCCATCAGCCCGTATCTCGGATCGGGCGCGCGCCCCTCCCTCTTGGCCTTCACCAGCTCCTTCTGGCCGGGGATGATCACGACGAAGACGTTGGCGACCATGATCGTGCCGAGCATGGCGCCGAAATGGATGAAGGCGCCGCGGCCGGAGAAGAGCTGGCACAGGCCCCACGCGGCCGCCGCCACCAGCGCGGCGAGGATCGCCGCCAGCACGGCGGTGTCGTTCCCCAGCGGACTGCGGCACAGCCCGTCGTAGACGATCCAGCCGCCGGCGATGAAGGCCAGCCCGATGGCGATCGCCCAGCCCTGCGACAGGTCGCGCACCAGCGGATCGACCAGCGCGACCTCGGCGCCGTAGTAGTAGACCAGCGCCATCAGGAACATGCCGCTGATCCAGGTGGTGTAGGCCTCCCACTTGAACCAGTGCAGGGTCGGCGGCAGTTCGGGCGGCGCCACGCGGTATTTCTGCGCGTGGTAGAAGCCGCCGCCGTGCACCGACCAGACCTCGCCGCCGACGCCGCGGGCGGCATCGTCCGCGGACTTGGGCGGCTCCAGGCTGTCGTCGAGCCAGATGAAATAGAACGAGGCGCCGATCCAGGCGACGCCGACGATCATGTGGGCCCAGCGCCCCAGCAGATTCAGCCACTCGACGACGTAGGCGGTATCCATGCGGCGCGCGCTCCCCTCCGGTGGTTGGTAGACCGGCGGTGGCGTGGCCGCAACGGTGGGGCACCGCTCCGCGCCATTCTCCCTCTCCGCCCGCTTGCGGGGGGAGAGGGTCGGGGTGAGGTGGGTCGTCGTGTGGGTATCGACGTTGGATATTCGCGCACGGCGGTTCTCTGATCGACGTTACGGACGGTACGACGACCACCTCACCGCCGCCGTATCGGCGCTTCGCCGATACGGCGTACCCGCGCCTTCGGCGCGGGCCCCGCCCTCTCCCCCGCTGCGCGGCGGAGAGGGAAAGGACTGACGACTTGTGCCATCCGCTCAGCGATCCTGTGCCGGCGGGCGGCAGGGCGGCGGCGGAATCCGGGTGGCGCCTCGCGGGGGGATTGGTTAAATGCCGGTCAATCAAGGCGATCACGAACGAACCGGCGCGTCCGGGAGGAGATACCGATGTCGATCCAGCTGCCCGAGGGCGTCGAACTGCGCGGCGCGGTGAAGCCCGGCTTCGAGACCATCCTCACGCCCGAGGCGCTGGCCTTCATCGTCGACCTGCAGCGCCGCTTCAACCCGACGCGCGAGGCGCTGCTGGCGGCGCGCGCCGAGCGGCAGAAGCGGCTCGACGCCGGCGAGAAGCCCGACTTCCTGCCCGAGACGCAGGCGGTCCGCGACGGCGACTGGACGGTGGCGCCGCTGCCCAAGGACATCCTCGACCGCCGCGTCGAGATCACCGGGCCGGTCGACCGCAAGATGATCGTCAACGCGCTGAACTGCGGCGCCAACGTCTTCATGGCCGATTTCGAGGACGCCTCGACGCCGACCTGGGCCAACATGCTCGAGGGCCAGATCAACCTGCGCGACGCCAACCGCCGCCAGATCGACTTCGTCGAGGCGGCCAGCGGCAAGGCCTACAAGCTCAACGACAAGACCGCCGTGCTGTTCGTGCGGCCGCGCGGCTGGCACCTGCCGGAGATGCACCTGTTCGTCGACGGCAAGCCGATGTCGGGCTCGCTGTTCGATTTCGGCCTGTACTTCTTCCACAACGCCAAGGAGCGGTTGGCGCGCGGCAGCGGCACGTATTTCTACCTGCCGAAGATGGAGAGCCATCTCGAGGCGCGGCTGTGGAACGACGTGTTCGTCCACGCCCAGAACGTCGTCGGCGTGCCGCAGGGCACGGTCAAGGGCACGGTGCTGATCGAGACCATCCTCGCCACCTTCGAGATGGACGAGATCCTGTGGGAGCTGCGCCAGCACTCCGCCGGACTCAACTGCGGCCGCTGGGACTACATCTTCAGCTTCATCAAGAAGTTCCGCGAGCAGAGCTGGGCGGTGCTGCCCAACCGCGGCGAGGTGACGATGACGGCGCATTTCCTGCGCAGCTACAGCCAGCTCGTCATCAAGACCTGCCACCGCCGCGAGGTCCACGCCATGGGCGGCATGGCGGCGCAGATCCCGATCAAGAACGACCCCGCCGCCAACGACGCCGCGATGGAGCGGGTGCGCGCCGACAAGAAGCGCGAGGCCGGCGACGGCCACGACGGCACCTGGGTGGCGCATCCCGGCCTGGTCGAGATCGCAAAGGCCGAGTTCGACGCGGTCATGAAGGAGCCCAACCAGATCGCCCGCAAGCGCCAGGACGTGCACGTCACGCCGGCCGACCTGATCCAGATGCCGGAGGGCGGCAAGAGCGAGGCCGGCCTGCGGCAGAACGTGGCGGTCGGCATCGGCTACGTCGAGGCGTGGCTGCGCGGCATCGGCTGCGTGCCGCTGTTCAACCTGATGGAGGACGCCGCCACCGCCGAGATCAGCCGCGCGCAGGTCTGGCAGTGGGTGCGCCACGGCCAGAAGCTCGACGACGGGCGCGCCATCACCAAGGAGCTGGTGCGCGCGATCGTGCGCGAGGAGCTCGACAAGGTGAAGGCGCGGATGGGCGAGGCCGCCTACGCCGCCAGCCGCCACGAGGACGCCGCCCAGCTCATGATCGACCTGGTCGAGCAGCCGGTGTTCCACGAGTTCCTGACGCTGCCGGCCTACCAGCGCATCATCGAGGACGAGAGGAAGGCGGCGGCGTAGGATTGCGATGTAATACCAACTTGAACGAGCTGTCGTGTAGGGAGGTGCGCAAGAGCCGCTAGAAAAGTGGGCGCTGCCTGAGCAGTAACCTTGCGTTTCCACGCATCAAACGAGGGCGCCTTCGTATCAGCACTCGTTAAACTCGGGAGGCCTGCATGAATTGGGCGACGTTCTGGTCGAGCCTTCTTGGAACAGCGATCCCAGGAGTGATCGCTTCAGTAATTGTTCTTTTTCTGTCGAGAAGAATCACCAAAAGCATCGAAACGTTTAAGAAAGATCTTCAGCAAGATATTGTGAAGTTTACGAAGCTTCACGAAAAGCGGCTCGAGTCGCTTATAGAAATCTACAATGCGTTTGCGGACTATTTGGATTTCATGAGGAAGGCACTCTACGTAAAGAATACTGGTGTCAATATGGATCCAATGCACAAATTTCATGACATCATCCTCCGGCAATCAGTCTATCTTGACGAGTCAATGGCCTCCAAATTTGCGCGCTACCAAGGCGAACTCCTCCAGTTCTGGAACAAATCGCACGAGGATATTTCGACCAAGGGAGACGTCGGGAGGGAGGAAGTACGCCATCGCCTCGACTACGAAATTCCAAAATACCTCCCACAACTTCGTAAAGATATTAACGAGTACCTCGACCCAAACTATCGCGCGCGTTTGGTGGAACACTAGAGTCAGACATGATGTAGGGCCAAAGGCGCGCTGTCGATGGTAAGGGGAGGCATGGCGCGCTCCACTCTGACTTTCGAACTTACGATGTCCCGCCGACGTTGGGCAGCTGACTTCGCTCTACTAACGGGCGCGTCCTGAGGAAGTCGAGGATCCAGCGCGCGAGGCGGACCGCGTCGGTGCCGCGGCCGAAGGTCGCCAGCGCGGCGTCGGCGACGTCGAGCGGGATCGCGTCGCCCCGGCGCGTCTCGACCAGGGCGCGCGCGAAGGCCTCGTCGAACTCGGGATGCGGCTGGAACGAGATGGCGCGGCCGGCGTAGTCGAAGCCGGCGTACGGGCAGAAATCCGAGGTCGCGATCAGCGCCGCGCCGGGCGGCGGTTCGACCACCTGGTCCTGGTGCATCGCGTGGACCGCCAGCTCGCCGCCGCCGGCGGCGTCCGGCAGGGCGTAGCGGTGGATGCCGACGCCCCAGCCGCGCGCCGATTTCTCGACCCGCCCGCCCATCGCCTCGGCGAGGATCTGGTGGCCGAAGCAGATGCCGACCACCGGCACCTCGGCGGCGACGGCGTCGCGCAGGAAGCCCTTCAGGCGGCGCATCCACGGCAGGTCCTCGTAGACGCCGTGCTTGGAGCCCATCACCAGCCAGGCGTCGGCGTCGCGCACCGAGGCCGGGAACACGTCGTCGACCACGCGCCACGTGGCGAAGCGCAGCGACGGATCGAGCGGCGCCAGCAGGCGTTCGGCCATCGCCGGCATGGTGCCGTGCGTGTCGATCAGGTCGTCGGGCGTGACGCCCGGTTCGAGGATGCCCAGGCGCATGGCTTCAGGCGAGATGCCGCTTCATCTCGGGCCGGCCCTTGAGCTCGTCGCCCTCGCGCTTGAGGATCTTGGCGATGCGCTCCGGCGCGAAGTTCATGTCGACGAAGCCGGTGGCGGCGTTGGCGACCTCGCGGTACTCCGCGATGCGGCCGTCGCGGATGCGCATGATCGAGACGCCCTCGAACATGGCGCGCGCGCCCTTGGCCTCCGGCAGCAGCGACCGGTAGCTGAAGGTGTAGCGGGCGTAGAGCGTCCTGCCGTCGAACACGGGGTCGTGCATGTCCCAGCGGAAGTCAGTGGCGGTCTTGTAGAACCAGTCCTCGATCATCGAGGCGATGCGGGCGTGGCCTTGGAACGCGCCGTAGAACACGTCGTGGTAGACGCCGTCGTCGGTGAACAGACGGGCGAAGCGCGCCCCGTCCTTCTTTTCGACGGCGTCGCAGAATTCGCGCAGCATCGCGTTGGCGTCCATCGTCGGTCTCCCGGTCCGGTTCGAAAGCGTGCGGCGAAAAGTCTAGCGCCGGTCCCCGTGCTAGTCTCGCGCCATGATCGAAACACCCGTCCGGCCGCTGGCGCTGGCGCTCGGCGGCGCCACGGCGATGGCGGCCGCGATGGGCATCGGACGCTTCCTCTACACGCCGCTGCTGCCGTCGATGGTCGAGGCGCTCGGGCTGACCAAGGGCGAGGCCGGGCTGATCGCGTCGGCCAATTTCGCCGGCTACCTCGCCGGCGCGTTGGCGGCGGCGGCGATATCGGCCGTGCCCGGTGGCGCGCGGCGTTGGCTGCTGGTGGCGCTGGCGGCCAGCGCGTTGAGCACCGGCGCGATGGGGCTGGCCGCGTCGACGCCGGCGTTCCTGGCGCTGCGCTTCATCGGCGGCGTCGCCAGCGCCGTCACGCTGGTGTTCGCCTCGTCGCTGGTGCTCGACCGGCTGGCGGCGGCGGGCCGCGGCGGGCTGTCGGCGGCGCATTTCGCCGGCGTCGGCGCGGGGATCGCGCTATCGGCGGTCCTCACGGCGGCGCTGGACGGCGTCGGCGCCGACTGGCGCGCGATGTGGTTCGGCGGCGGCGCGGTGTCGCTGCTGGCGCTCGCGGTCACGGCGGCGCTGATTCCGGAGGCGCGCGCGTCCGCCGCGCCCTCCGCGGTCGCCACGCGGGCGTCGACGGGACCCGGCCTGTGGGCGTTGGCCGTGGCCTACGGCTTGTTCGGCTTCGGCTACGTCATCACGGCCACGTTCATCGTCGCCATCGTGCGTGGACCGGGCGCCATCGCCGGCGCCGAGACCGCGATCTGGCTGGTGGTCGGGCTCGCGGCGATGCCGTCCGTCGCGGTGTGGACGTTGGTCGGACGGCGGATCGGGCTGACGCGCGCCTTCGCGCTGGCCAGCGTGGTCGAGGCGATAGGGGTGGCCGCCAGCGTCGCCTGGGGCGGCGTGGTCGGGCTGGGCGTGTCGGCGGTGCTGCTGGGCGGCACCTTCGTCGGGTTGACGGCGCTCGGCCTGATGGCGGCGCGCACGCTCGCCGCCGGCGACGCGCGGCGGCGGCTGGCGGCGATGACGGCGGCGTTCGGCGTCGGCCAGATCGTCGGCCCCATCGTCGCGGGCTACGGCCACGACATGACCGGCAGCTTCCTCGTGCCCTCGATGCTGGCGGCCGCCGGCCTGTGCCTCGGCGCCGCGCTCGTGCTCGCGACTTACCGCGCGTAGCCGCGTTCGGATATTCTGTCATCCCGAGCGTAGCGAGGGATCCAGGTTCGGCGCCTGGATCCCTCGCTACGCTCGGGATGACAGTTGGAATGGTCAGTGGGGGCGGTGGCGATGAAACGGCCGATCTCGACGCGGCGCACGTGGACGCGATCCACGGCGGCTTTCGCGGCGCTGCTGGCGGCGCTGTCGCCGGCGGTCGCGGGCGCGCAGGGCTTCGACCTCCAGGGCCACCGCGGCGCGCGCGGGCTGGCGCCGGAGAACACGCTGGCCGCCTTCCGGCTCGCGCTGGAGATCGGCGTCACCACGCTGGAGACCGATCTGGCGGTGACGGCCGACGACGTGCTGGTGCTGTCGCACGATCCCGCGCTCAACCCCGATCTGACCCGCGATTCCGGCGGCAAATGGCTGACGTCGACCGGCCCGGCGATCCGCGGCCTGACGCTCGCGCAGGTGAAATCCTACGACGTCGGCCGCCTCAATCCCGAGGGCCGCTACGCCCGCCAATGGCCGGAGCAGAAGGCGGTCGACGGCGAGCGCATCCCGGCCTTGTCGGAGCTGGTGGCGCTGACGAGATCGGCCGGCAAGCCCGCGATGCGGTTCAACATCGAGACCAAGCTGACGCCGGACATGCCCGCCGGCGTGGCGCCGGATCCCGCGACCTTCGCGCGGATGACGATCGCGGCCTTCCGCCGCGAGGGCATCGCCGGCCGCGCCGTCGTGCAGTCGTTCGACTGGCGCACCCTGCTGGAGACCAAGAAGCAGGCGCCGGACATCGAGACCAGTTGTCTGACGATCGAATCGACCAATATGGATACCGTCAGGCGCGCCGGCGGCGGCGCCTCGCCGTGGCACGCCGGTCTGAAGCTCGCCGACCACGGCGGGTCGCTGCCGCGGCTGGTCAAGGCGGCGGGTTGCTCGGTGTGGTCGGTGTTCTGGCGCAATCTGACGCCCGAACTGGTCAAGGAGGCCCAAGCGTTGGGATTGAAAGTGATTCCCTGGACCGTCAACGACCGCGCCGAGATGGACCGGCTGATCGCGATGGGCGTCGACGGGGTGATCACCGACTATCCCGACCGTCTGCGCGCCGCGATGGCGGCGCGGGGGATGAAGCTGCCGTGAGCCGCGTAGACTCCGCGCGCGGGTCCGACACGATCACGTCCCGCTTTTCTCCACAATCGCGCGCCACGGTGGCGCCGAACGGCGACCTTCCACGTCCCGCGAGCGACCGACACGTGCCGATGTCCGACCTTCCGACGATCCTGCGCCCCAACCTGCCTCCAAAACGGGGGAGCGCGTTCCTACCTGCCCTGTTGCGCGGTCTTCTCCCTCTCCGCCGCGTAGCGGGGGAGAGGGAAGGGGCCCATGCGAAGCAAGGGAAGGGTGAGGTGGCCGCCGTACCGGACGCGGTCGTGATGACAACGCACCCCGCGCAGGGATCAGATTTCACCAGGTCAATGGAAGCGTCCTGTATCGCTCGTTTCGATACGTCATCGGCGGTCCCGCCGATGCGGACACCAGCTCACCCCCCCCACCGCTGCGCGGCGGATCCCCTCCCTCTCCCCCGCTGCGCGGCGGAGAGGGCGAAAGCGTCACCACTCCTCGCGCGTGAATCCGCCAACCAACAAGGGGGGGCGGGGTATGAGGAGCGATTTGCTGCGAGATGCGTGAGCGCGCTGCGCCGCGCGGCTGCGATCGCCGCGGTCGCCGTCGGCATGTCCGCTGCCGCGCCGGCGGGCGCGCAGCAGACGCCGCCCGCCGCGGCGCCGGCGCCGTGGGCGGAGCGCTTCCACAACCCGCAGCCGGCCGAGGGCGATCTGGTCCTGCCGATGCCGTGCGGCGGGGCGATGGTGTTCCGTCGCGTGGAGGTGCCGCACGAATCGGCGCTGGCCGACCGCAAGATCGTGGTCGGCGGCACCGACGAGCGCTTCGCCTTCGCCGAGGGCAGCCGCTACGACTACATCGACGGCGCCTTCGCCGACCCCAAGGACGCGACGCGCAAGATCTACTGGATCGCCAAGTACGAGACCACCGAGCTGCAGATGAAGGCGCTCGACGGCAAGTGCGAGGGGCCGACCCGCGCCGGCCTGCGCCCCGTCACCGGCGCCACGTGGTTCGACGCCGCGAAAGCGGCGCAGACCTACACCGAATGGCTGCTGGCCAACGCCCGCGCCAAACTGCCGAGCGAGGACGGCGCACCGGGCTTCCTGCGTCTGCCGACCGAGGCGGAGTGGGAATTCGCCGCGCGCGGCGGCATCGCGGTGTCGGCCTCGCAGTTCGAGGACCGCGCCTTCCCGATGCCCGACGGCATGGAGAAATACGTCTGGTTCCGCAGCCAGAAATCGTCCAACGGCGAGCTGCAGCTGGTCGGCGCGCTGAAGCCCAATCCGCTGGGCCTGCACGACATGCTGGGCAACGTCGACGAGATCGTGCTGGACCCGTTCCGCCTCAACAAGCTGGCGCGCCTGCACGGCCAGGCCGGCGGCTACACCGTGAAGGGCGGCAACTACCAGACCTCGGAGGACGACGTGCGCTCGGCCTACCGCAACGAGCTGGTGCCGTTCGACGACAAGGGCGCCCGCCGCGTGCCGACCGTCGGCTTCCGCCTCGCGCTGGTGGCGCCGGTGATCCCCTCGGCGGCGCGCTTCGCCGTCACCAAGAAGGCGTGGGACGCGCTCGAGAAGCCGGAGATGCTGCGCAGCGGCGACAAGGCGCAGGGCGATCCGCTGGCCGAGCTGCAGACCATCCTGCGCGCCACCACCGACCCCGAGATCCGCGCCCGGCTGGCGGCGGTGCGGCGCGACTACGCGCAGCGGCTCGACGACGAGGTGACGATGCGCGGCCGCGCCGCCAAGAGCCTGATCCGGCTGGCGGCGTTCCTCGGCGACAAGCTGCGGCTGGACCGCCGCTTCGTCGACCAGGTGCGGCGCAGCCGCGACACGCAGAAGCAGGCCGGCATGGATGTCGCCGCGCTCGACGCGCGCTTGAAGGACCTCGACGAGACGCTGAAGGGCAATCTGCGCTACTACGCCGACACGATCGTGCAGATCGCACAGGATTTCGACGACTCGACAGTGCGTCAGCAGTTGGGCACCCTGAAGATCGAGTTCGAGAAGAGCGGGACGGGCCATCTCGACCGCTTCGCCGGAATCGTCGCGCAGCATGTCGCGGCGTACCGGAAGGCCTCCGGCGTGCAGCCGGAGACGTGGTTCAAGGACATTCTCGCGCTACCCTGAGGAGACTCCAGATGTTCGCCTTCTTCCGTCCCCGCGCCATGCGGTCGGCCGTCGCCGCGGCGGCCTGCGCCGCCATGCTCGGCGGCTGCGTCACCGGCGGCGGCGCCGGCTCGTCGAGCGACACCAGCCTGACGCCGGAGCAGCGCCAGCTGCGCGCCCAGGCCGAGGATTTCAACCGCACCATCGCCGAGGGCGCGGTGGCCGGCGCGGTCGCCGGCGCGCTGATCGGCGCGCTGGTGGGCGGCAAGAACCGCGCCCGCGGCGCGCTGATCGGCGCCGCCGCCGGCGGCCTGGTGGGCGCCGCCGCCGGCACCTACGTCGCCAAGAAGAAGGAGGCCTACGTCAACGAGAACCAGCGCCTGGACTCGATGACGTCGGACGTGCGCTCCGACAACGCCAAGCTGGAGCAGATGATCGCGACCACGCGCGCCGTCGTGGCCCAGGACAAGGCCGATCTCGCGCGGCTGCGCGCCGACGTCAACGCGCGCCGCGCCTCGCAGGCCGAGCTCAACAGCAAGGTCGCGGTCGCCGAGCAGGACGCGGCCTCGATCCAGCAGACCATCGCGCGGCTGCAGGAGCGCCAGAACGACTACATCCAGGCCCGCAACGCCACCAAGTCCGAGGCCCCCGGCGCGAGCACCGCGCAGATGGACGCCGAGATCGCGCGGCTGAGCCGCCAGATCTCGACGCTGCAGGGCCAGCTCAACGACCTCAACGGCGCCATCGCGATCAGCCGCACGGGCTGACGGTGGCCGATCTCGGAGGCTCGACCATGCGCAAGACCATCCTCGCCGGCGCGGCGCTGTTCACGCTCGCGGCCTGCAATTCCAGCGATCCCAGCAAGGGCGGCTTCTTCGGCGGCGTCGGCGGGCTGTCGAGCGGCACCTACGAACGCCAGACGCAGGAGCGGCGCGAGACGCTGACCGCCGAGCAGCAGCGCAACCAGCAGCTCCAGCAGCAGGCCAGCGCCGCGCAGGCCGAGCGCCAGCAGGTCGCGGGCGAGAAGGCGGCCTTGCAGCGCCAGAGCGCGGCGCTGTCCGCCGACATCAACCGTATGCGCTCGCGGCTGGCCTCGGCCGAGGCGTCGCGCACCGGCAACGCCGCCGAGCTGGCGCGCCTGCGCGGCCAGGTCGACGATCTCCAGCGCCGCGGCGACATGGTGCAGCAGAACCCGACCCTGGCCGACGCCGAGAAGCGCCGCCAGCTCGACGATCTGACGCGGCAGAAGACCCTGCTGCAGCAGGCCATCGACCAGGCGACCGGCACGCGGTAGTGCCGCCGCCATTCCCTCTCCGCCGCGCAGCGGAGGAGAGCGCGGGGCCCATGCGACGCATGGGAGGGTGAGGTGGTCGTCGTATGGGCCGCGGTCGAGAAGTGAAGTGCTCGCGCTTCGATGTCGACCGTGGATGAGGTCGACGGGAACCCTCCTCGATCGCCATCGACGTTCGTGCCGATCGGTCCACCACCTCACCCTCCCCGCCGCTGACGCGGCGGGTCCCCCTCCCTCTCCCCCGCTACGCGGCGGAGAGGGCAGGGTGGCTCGCCACTCTGGAAGCGTCAGGTCGCGAAGGCGTGGCGCACGGCGCCCTCCCCCGCTGCGCGGCGGAGAGGGCAGGGTGGCTCGCCACTCTGGAAGCGTCAGATCGCGAAGGCGTGGCGCACGGCGCCGACGCCCAGCGCCAGCAGGTAGCCGGAGAAGAATCCCGTGACGATCCGGGCGCGGCGCTCGCCGGCCGGCGAAGTGTCGTCGTCATTGGCGGCGGGCGCCGAGCCTCCGCCGGCGGCCGGTGGATCGACCCGCGTGGCGAAGGCGGCGTAGGCCGCCAGCGCGGCGCCGGCGACCGCCGGGCAGATCAGCAGCGCCACCCACGGGCCGGCGGCCGAGCCGAGGCCGCGCGCCGGCCAGAGCCACAGCGACAGCGCGCCGGCGGCGATTCCGAAGATCCCGTGCAGCACGATCGAGGCGGCGCTGGAACGCGGTTTGAAGGCGGCGCCGAACGCCTTGCCCATGGCCTCGCCGAAGACGAGGGCGACGAGCTGGAGCAGCAGCTCGCCGACGACCTCGAACACGATGGAGAACAGGACTTCCATCGCGCCGTGTCCGCGCCGGCCGTCGGGTGCTAGGCGCCGGTCACTTGGCGCAGGCGACTTCCTGCCAGTCGAACGGCACGTCGCTGGACTTCAGGAAGTTGGCGATGCCGGTCGAGCCCAGCGCGAAGCCGCCGCCGGGGCCGGCCTCGGCCTTGGTGCCGAAGGTGTTGATGCCGACCACGCGGCCGCAGGAATCGACCAGCGGACCGCCGGAATTGCCCGAGGAGATCGCCGCGGTGTGCGCCACCGACGGGATGCCGCGCTCGCGGTTCTGCACCGCGCTGATCTCGCCGCGCGTCAGCACGAGCTCGGGCGCCTTGCTCGGGTCGCCCTTGATCAGGTCGATGAAGTTGCGGTCGTTGCGCACGACGGCGCCGGGATAGCCGGCGGCGACGACCTGCTTGAGCGAGGCCGGCTCGGCCGCCAGCGGCAACGGCTTGATGTGGGCCGGCACCTGGTCGTCGACGCGGATCACGGCGAAATCCGAGCCGCCGGCCTGGCCGGTGCCCGCCGCCGCGATCACCGTGCCCTCGAGCACCGTGCCGAACTTGCGGCTGGCGAGATAGACCTTGTTGCCCGGATACGGCTCCTTCACGACGTGGCGGTTGGTCACCACCATGTTGCGGCCGATGAAGAAGCCGGAGCCGTGGCCGCCGGGCGACAGGATGATCGCGGTCGCGGCCTCGAGCACCGGCACGAGGTCGGCGGCCGAGCCGGTCGGTCCGGTCGCGCCCGGTGGCGTGGTGCCGGGAGGCGTGCCCGGCGGCGTCTTGGTCTCGGCGCCCTTGCCCGGCGTTCCACCGGGCGGCGTGCCCGGTGGCGTGCCGGGGTGCCGCCCGGGTCGTGCCCGGACCGCCGGTGGCGCCGGGGCCGCCCGTGCCGCCCGGCGTCGATGTCGCGCCCTTGCCGGCCGGTCCACCGGGAACCGATGTCCCGCCCGGGACCATGGTCGTCGAGCCGGGACCACCGGCCGGCGCGCCGGGGATGCCCAGGCCGCGCGGATCGACGATCGTGCACACGTCGCCCTGCAACGCGCCGCGCAGCTTGGCGATCTGGTCCTCGAGATCCTTGTTGGATTTGCGCTGCCGGTCGAGCGCCGTCTCCAGCGCCGCGACGGCGGCGGGGTCCGGACGGGGCGGCCGCCGGCGGGGCCGGCGGCGGCGCCGGCTGGACCGGCTGGTTGTAGATGACGCGGTAGAACAGGTACCAGCCGAGCGCGAGACCGATCAGGAGCAGGGCTATGCCGCCGAGCACGAAGCCGGCGATCGCGGCGCCGCCGGGGCCCTTCTTCTCGCCGTTCGCAGTGGTTCCGTCGGCCATGGCGTCCCTGTTCCGTCGCGATCAACGTCGCGCGGACGCGATCCTAGCGCATCCGCCGGGGCCGAATTATGGCCGAGATGCGCGCCCGACGCGAGCGCCGCGACGCCGGGGATGAGGTCTCAATTTCGAAGTCGGCGCGGTGCCTTCATGCTCCCTCCCCCCCCCCTGCGGTCCGCGATCTCATCTTCCCTTCTCCCCGTCTTCGGGGGAGACGGTGCCCGAAGGTACGCTGCGGCAGCCGTGGCGGGGATGAGGGGTCTTCGTCTCCGACGTTAGCGGGCAAGGAGGCGCGCGCTCGCGACCGTCCGCGCGGCCGCGCCCCTCATCCGGCGCTCCGCGCCACCTTCTCCCCCGAAGACGGGGGAGAAGGGAGGAGAACGCGGCGTCTAATGCGTAACCTGCTGCATCACCCCGCCCGCTTTCCGAATGGCGGTGCGGCCGACGTCTGGTACGGTCGGCGGTCCAGCGCAGGAGGGCCGCATGGCCGTCATCAACCCCGATCCGTTCACGACGCGGCCGGAGATCGTCGGCACGTTCGGCGTCGTCGCCTCGACCCACTGGATCGCCACGGCGGTCGGCATGGGCGTGCTCGAGCGCGGCGGCAACGCCTTCGACGCCGCCGCCGCGACCGCCTTCACCTTGCAGGTGGTCGAGCCGCATCTGTGCGGCCCCGGCGGCGACGTGCCGATCATCGTCCACGACGTCCGCCGCGGCCGGCCGGAGGTGATCTGCGGCCAGGGCCCGGCGCCGGCCGGCGCGACGATCGCGCACTTCCGTTCGCTGGGGCTGGACCTGATCCCCGGCACCGGTCTGCTGGCGCCGTGCGTGCCCGGTACGTTCGACGCCTACATGCTGCTGCTGCGCGACTACGGCACGATGCGGCCGAGGGACGTGCTGGAGGCGGCGATCGGCTACGCGCGCCACGGCAATCCGATCGTCGAGCGCGCCTGCGCCACCATCAACACCGTGCGCAAGCAGTTCACCGAGCACTGGCCGACCTCGGCGGCGGTGTTCCTGCCCGGCGGGAACGTGCCGAAGCCCGGCTCGATGTTCCGCAACCCCGCCTTCGCCGACACCTACGAGCGCATCGTGCGCGAGGCCGAGACGGCCGGCGGCGACCGCGTGGCGCAGATCGAGAAGGCGCGGTCGACATGGTCGCAGGGCTTCGTCGCCGAGGCCGTCGACGCGTTCTGCCGCACGCAGGAGGTGATGGACGTCAGCGGCCGGCGCCACCGCGGCGTGCTCAACGGCGACGACATGGCGAAGTGGAAGGCCACGGTCGAGGCGCCGCTGACCTACCAGTACGGCCGCTACACCGTCTGCAAGGCCGGCGCCTGGAGCCAGGGTCCGGCGATGCTGCAGCAGCTGGCGCTGCTGGCCGGCTACGACCTCGACGGGCTCGATCCGAAGGGGCCGGATTTCATCCATCTCCAGGTCGAATGCGCCAAGCTGGCCTTCGCCGACCGCGAGGCCTTCTACGGCGATCCCGCCTTCGTCGACGTGCCGATGGCGACCCTGCTGTCCGACGCCTACAACGCCGACCGCCGCAAGCTGATCGACGACACCGCGTCGCTGGAGTTGCGGCCCGGCCGGATCGACGGCTATGGCGGCGTCGTGAAGCTGCGCCAGGCCGACGGCAAGCGCTCCGCTGTCGGTTCGAGCGGCGCCGGCGAGCCGACGGTCGGCCGGCTGGGCGAGGCGCGCGGCGATACGGTGCATTTCGACATCGTCGACCGCGACGGCAACATGGTCACCTCGACGCCCAGCGGCGGCTGGCTGCAGAGCTCGCCGGTGATCCCCGAGCTGGGCTTCCCGCTGGGCACGCGCGCGCAGATGTTCTGGCTGGAGGAGGGGCTGCCGGGGACGCTGGCGCCGGGCAAGCGGCCGCGCACGACCTTGACGCCGACCTTCGCGCTGCGCGACGGCGAGCCCTATCTCGCCTGGGGCTCGCCCGGCGGCGACCAGCAGGACCAGTGGATCGCGCAGTTCTTCCTGCGCCACGTGCACGCCGGCATGAACCTCCAGGAGGCGATCGACGCGCCGGCCTGGCACAGCGAGCATTTCCCCAGCTCGTTCTGGCCGCGCACGGCGCGGCCCGGCGTGCTTGTGCTCGAGGGCCGCGTGCCGCCGGCGACGGTGGCCGAGCTCAAGCGCCGCGGCCACAAGGTCGAGATGAACGACGACTGGTCGGAGGGCCGCCTGACGGCGGCGTCGCGCGACGATCCGTGGCGCAAGGCCGCCGCCAATCCGCGCGGCATGCAGGGCTACGCGGCCGGACGCTGAGCGCGGCATGACCTGGTCGATCATCGCGCGCGATCCCGCCACGGGATGCCTCGGCATCGCCGTCGCGACGAGGTTCTTCGCGGTCGGCGGCCGCGTGCCGTTCATCAGGAGCGGCGTCGGCGCCGTGGCGACACAGGCGCTGGTCAATCCGCTCTACGGACCGCGCGGGCTGCGCCTGCTCGAAGACGGGATCGCGGCCGACGAGGTCGTGCGGCTGCTGGCCGCCGCCGACGCGGGCCGCGAGCACCGCCAGCTCCACGTGATGGACCGCGACGGCCGCTCGGCGGCGCGCACGGGGGCCGAATGCGTGGCGTGGTGCGGGCATGTGATCGGCGACGGCTTCTCGATCGCCGGCAACATGCTGGCCGGGCCGGCGGTGGTCGAGGAGACGGCGCGCGCCTACATCGAAGGCCTCGCCGCGCTGCCGTTCGCGCGCCGGCTGGTCACCGCGCTCGTGGCCGGCGAGGCGGCGGGCGGCGACAAGCGCGGCCGGCAGTCGGCGGCGCTGCTGATCCACGGCGTCGAGGAATATTCCGACCTCGATCTGCGGGTCGACGACCACGTCGATCCGCTGGCCGAGCTGGCGCGGCTGGAGGCGGTCAGCCGCCAGCGCTGGACGCATTTCCGCAAATTCCTGCCGGGACGGGACAGCCCCGCCGGCATCACCGACCGCGCCGCGATCGACGCCGGCATCGCCGCCTCGATCGCCGCCGAGGAGAGTCGGTGACGGCGCCGGCGCGCCGGACATGCGGGGTGCCGGACGCGAAGGGCTGATGACCGCGAACGGCGGTTGAATCCGGACCGCGTCGGGGCTATTTCCCCGCCATCATGGCGACATCCTCCATCGTGCTGATCCGGCACGGCGAATCGACCTTCAACGACCTCTACGCTCGCACCGGCATCGATCCGGGGTTGATCGACGCGCCGCTGTCGCCCAAGGGCGAGAGCCAGGTCGCCGCCGCCCGCGCCGCCGCCGCGCGTCTCGACGCCGAGCTGGTGGTGACCTCGCCCTTCACCCGCGCCATACAGACCGCCCGCGGCCTGTTCGGGGCGGACCGGCCGTTGCTGATCGAGACGCTGCACCGCGAGCGGGTCACCGCCAGCTGCGACATCGGCCGCTCGCCGGCGGCGCTGGCGACGGATTTCCCCGACCTCGCCTTCGACCATCTCGACGACCCGTGGTGGCACGCCCACGATGTCGACGAGCGCGGCCAGCCGGTCGAGCCGCTGGAGGCGGTCGAGGCGCGCGTGGCGGCGTTCCGCGCCTGGTTGCGCGGCCGGCCGGAGCGGCGCATCGCCGTGGTCGGGCACAGCGCGTTCTTCTACCACCTGACCGGCCAGCGCTTCGCCAACTGCCAGATGCTGGCCTTCGCGCCGTAGATCCGGTGGCGTCATCGACGCACCGCGCCGGCGGGTCTATGCTCGGTGATCCATCGCAACCCTGGCGGAGGCGGACATGACCGCGTGCATCGTGGGCTGGGCCCACTCGAAATTCGGCAAGCTCGACGGCGAGACCAGCGAGTCGATGGTGGTGAAGGTCGCGGCCGAGGCGATGGCGCACGCCGGCGTCGAGCCGAAGGACGTCGACGCGATCTACGTCGGCAACATGAACGGCGGCTTCGTGAAGCAGGAGTTCCACTCCTCGCTGCCGTTGCAGACCCATCCCGACCTGCGCTTCAAGCCCTCGACCCGGGTCGAGAACGCCTGCGCCACCGGCTCGGCCGCGATCCACATGGGGATCAACACGCTGGCGGCGCGCAAGGCGCGCTTCGTGCTGGTGGTCGGCGTCGAGAAGATGACCGAGCTCAACAGCGCCCAGGCCGGCGACGTGCTGATCAAGGCGTCCTACGTCGCCGAGGAGGCCGAGATCGAGGCGGGCTTCGCCGGCATCTTCGGCAAGATCACGGCCGCCTATTTCCAGCGGTATGGCGACAAGTCGGACGCGCTGGCGCGCATCGCCGTGAAGGCGCATAGGAACGGCGCCAAGAACCCCTACGCGCATTTCCAGAAGGAGTTCGCCTACGAGTTCTGCCGCAACCCGTCGGACAAGAACCCGTTCGTGGCCGGTCCGCTCAAGCGCACGGACTGCTCGCCGGTGACCGACGGCGCCGCCGCCGTGATCCTGGCCGACAGCGACACCGCGCTGGGCATGAAACAGGCGATGGCCTTCCGCGCCGCCGAGCACGTCAACGACTTCCTGCCGATGAGCCGGCGCGACATCATCCAGTTCGATGGCCCGACGCTCGCGTGGCAGCGCGCGCTGGCCTCGGCCAAGCTCGACCTGCTGGACCTCAGCTTCGTCGAGACCCACGATTGCTTCACCGCCGCCGAGCTGATCGAGTACGAGGCGATGGGGCTGACGCCGCGCGGGCAGGGCGAGCGCGCGATCCTCGAGGGCTGGGTCGAGCGCGACGGCAAGCTGCCGGTCAACGTGTCCGGCGGCCTCAAGGCCAAGGGCCATCCGGTCGGCGCCACCGGCGTGTCGATGCACGTGATGACGGCGATGCAGCTGTCGGAGACGGCCGGCGCCATGCAGCTGCCCAAGGGCGTCGCTGGGCGGAGTGTTCAACATGGGCGGCGCCGCGGTCGCGAACTACGTCAGCATCCTCGAGCGCGTGAAGTAGGCGGCGGCCGGCGTCGTGGGCAGACCGCCGGCGCGCGCGTCGACGACCGTCACCGCCGCCAACCTGCGGCGGCTGGGCGTCGAGCGGCTGGCGGCGCTTCTGGCCGAGGAGGCGCGCCACGACCGGGCGCTGCGCGGACGCGTCGCGCTGGCGCTGGCGGAGGACGCCGGCGGCGAGGACCTGGCGATCGAGATCGAGCGGCGGGTCAACGCCCTGCCGCGCGGCCCGGCCGTCGAGTCGGCGTCCGCCATCCGCGATCTCGCGCGCGAGGTCGCGGCCCTGGCGGGGATCGTCGAGAACGCGATCGCGCCGACGGACCACCGGCTGGCGGTGGCGCTGCTGCGCCGGATCGCCGAGACCGAGGGCGACATCGCGGCGCGCGCCGGCGGCCACCACCGCGTGACCGAGGCGCTGACCGACTCGACGCGCGCGCTGGTGCGGCTGTGGGGCGCGATGCCGGACCGCGACGCGTCCGAGACCGTCGCCTTCATGCTGGAGCGGCTGCTGGCCGACGACGTCAACGTCGAGGTCGAGCTGGAGACGTTCGATCCGCTGCTGGGCCGCGAGGGGCTGGAGGCGCTGCGCGCGGCGCTGCGGGCGCGGCTCGACGCGCTGCCCGAGGAGCATCTGCGGGCGCCGTGGCGGATGGCGTTCGGCCCGGCCTACCACGCCAAGGTCGCCGCCATGCGCCTGCGCCAGCCGCTGCTGCGCATCGCCGATTCGCTGGGCGACGTCGACGACTACATCGCCGTTGCGACGCGCGACCACCACGACCACGTCGACAGCGTCGCCATCGCCGAGCGGCTGCTGGCGACCGGGCGCGCCGAGGAGGCGCTGGGCTGGCTCGACGACGCCCGCTACAACGCGCGCGCGCCGCGCGCCATCGACGCCCGTCTGCGGATCCTCGACGCGCTGGGCCGGCGCGACGAGGCGCAGGCGGCGCGCTGGGCGTGGTTCGAGCGCACCTTGTCGCCGGACGCGCTGCGCGCGTACCTGAAGCGGCTGCCGGATTTCGAGGACGATCCGGTCGAACGCCGCGCCATCGCCTACGTCGTGGCGTCGCGGCACGCCGGCGTGGCCCTGGACTTCCTGCTGGCGTGGCCGAACCTCGAGGCCGCGGCGCGGCTGGTGCGCGAGCGCCTCGCCGATCTCGACGCCCACGACGTCGACCGGCTGCTGGCCGCCGCCGCCGCGCTGCGCGACACGCATCCGGCCGAGTGCGAGGCGCTGCTGCGCAAGGTGGTGACCCGCGTCGTGCGCGACGGCGTCATCCGGCACTACGACGCGGTGATCGCGGCGCTGGCCGATCTCGCGGCGCTCGACGGGACGCTGGGCGGGGTCGAGGGACGCGAGGCGCACGCCGCCTTCGTCGAGCGGCTGCGCGGCGCCAGCCACCGCAAGCACGGCCTCTGGGGCAGGTACGACGCCGCCGCGCGCGGTTGACGCGCGCGCCTCGGCGCCCGTAGATCGCGCCGGCACCGGACGGAGAGCGACATGATCGATTTCAGCCCCACCGAGCGCGAGCTCGACCTCCAGAAGCGCACGCGCGACTTCGTGCGCGACGTCGTGATCCCCTGCGAGCGCGATCCGCGGCAGTCGCCGCACGGACCGAGCGACGCGCTGCGGCGGGAGCTGAACGCCAAGGCGCGCGCCGCCGGGCTGTTGTCGCCGCAATGCGCGCCGGAGTTCGGCGGACTCGGGCTGAGCCACCGCGAGCGCGCGATCGTGTTCGAGGAGGCCGGCTACTCGCTGCTCGGCCCGATCGCGCTGCACTGCATGGCGCCGGACGAGGGCAACATGCACATGCTCGAGGCGGTGGCGAGCGAGGCGCACAAGCGGCGCTGGCTCAGGCCGCTGGCCGCCGGCGACATCCGCTCCTGCTTCGCCATGACCGAACCGCCGCCCGGCGCCGGCTCCGATCCCGGCGCGATGAACACGCTGGCGGTGCGCGACGGCGACCACTACGTGATCAACGGCACGAAGTGGCTGATCACCGGCGCCGACGGCGCCGGCATGATGATCATCATGGCGCGCACGATGGACGCCGGCGTCGACCTCGGCGCCACCATCTTCCTCGTCGACCTGCCGTCGAAGGGCGTCGTCACGGAGCGCGTCATCGACACGATCGAGGAGTCGATGACCGGCGGCCACGCCGTGATCCGCTTCGAGGACCTGCGCGTGCACAAGGACGACGTGCTGGGCGAGGTCGGCCGCGGCTTCCGCTACGCCCAGGTGCGGCTGGCGCCGGCGCGGCTGACGCACTGCATGCGCTGGCTCGGCGCCGCCAGGCGGGCGCACGACATCGCCGTGGACTACGCCAACCGCCGCAAGGCGTTCGGCAGGACCCTGATCGAGCACGAGGGCGTCGGCTTCCAGCTCGCCGACAACGAGATCGACCTGCACCTCTCGCGGCTGGCGGTGTGGCATTGCGCCTGGGTGCTGGACCAGGGCCGCAGCGCGCGCGTCGAATCGAGCGTCGCCAAGGTCGCGGTGTCGGAGGCCCTGTACCGCGTCGCCGACCGCTGCGTGCAGGTGCTGGGCGGGCTGGGCGTCACCGGCGACACGCCGGTCGAGCGCATCTTCCGCGAGATCCGCGCCTTCCGGATCTACGACGGCCCGTCCGAGGTCCACCGCTGGAGCCTGGCCCGCGGGCTGGCGACCAAGCCGGCGTGACGGCGGCGCGATCGCGAGCGGACTCTGTGGCGATCGGCTCTTCCTGTCATCCCGAGCGGCGCGAGCGATCCTGAGGCGGCGGAGAGATCTCTCGCTGCGCTCGGGATGACGGAGGCGGCATGGAGGTCGAATCCGGCGCCGGCCGCGGGTTTCGCGAGCCGATGGTCCGAGCGCGCTCGACACCGCGATCGACAACCTGCTCGGCCAGCGCTTCTACTTCCGCTACGGTATGCCGCCGCGCGCCTTCCGGTTCGCGGTTCCCATCGGACGCGGCTCGGGGACGAATCGATGAGCGCCACACGGCTTTTGCGTCTGGATTGCAGCCCCAAGGGACCGGAGGCATGGAGCTGGCGCGCCGCCGACGCGCTCGAGGCGCGGCTGCGCGCGGGCGGCGGCGGACTGGCCGTCACCCGTCGCGATCTCGGCCGCGCGCCGCCGGGCTTCGTCGACCAGGCGTTCACGAAGGCCATGCCGGCGCACCGCACCGCCGAGAGCGCGCGCGGCGTCGCGGCGCTCGCGGAGTCCGAGGCGTTGATCGCCGAGCTCGAGGCGACCGACGCGTTGCTGATCTCCACGCCGATGCACAACTACACGGTGCCGGCGTGCCTGAAGGCGTGGATCGACCAGGTCGTGCGCGCCGGCCGCAGCTTCACGATCGAGCCGGGCGGCAAGGTCGGCACGCTGCGCGACCGGCCGAGCTACGTCGTCGTCGCGTCGGGCGGCTACTACACCGGCGAGCGCGCGCGGCAGCCCGACTTCCTGACGTCCTACCTGCGCGAGATCCTCGCGACGATCGGCCTGCGCGACACGCGCTTCGTCCGGCTGGAGGGCGTCACCCGCGGCGAGGACGCCGCCGCCGAGGCTTGGGCCGGCGCGCTGCGCGAGATCGAGGCGGCGCTGGCCTGACCCGCGAGGCGACGGACTCAAAGCCAGGGCGCGAGGCGTGGCGCGAGGAAGAACCCGGCCCACGCGGCGGCGGCCACCAGCGCCAGACCCGGCGCGATGGCGCCGGCGAAGCGCGCGCCGCCGGCGGCGAACGCCACCACCAGCTTCGCCGCGGTGTTGGCCGTGAAACCGGCGAGGATCGCGAGGGCCGCGGCGTCCGCCGGCAGCTTGCCGTCGGCGGCCAGCGTCGCGACGGAGGCGGCGGCGGCGTGCGCGTCGACGAGGCCCGCTATGGCCGCCGCCACGAGCGCGCCGCGCGCGCCGTAGAGGTCGTTCAAGGCCGCCGCGCCGAACAGCACCGCCGCGACGACCAGGGCGAGCGCGACCGCGGCGCGCGGTTCGAAGGCGCGGCCGGTCGCGGTGTCGCCGCCGGCCGGCGCCGCCAACGCGCGCAGCGTGAAGACCGCGCCGTACGCCAGCGCGGCGAGGCCGGCGCCGACCAGCGACGGCGCCAGCGTCCGTAGCGTCGCCCGGTCGAGCGCCGTCAGCACCAGCGCCAGCTGCGCCACGGTCGCGACCGTCGACAGCACGGCGGCGGCGATGGCGGGCCGCGCGATGGCGGGTTCGCGCGCGGCGCGGACGCCCATCGCGCCGATCGTCGCGGTGCTGGACACGAATCCGGAGACCAGGCCGGCCAGCGGCAGGCCCGTCCGGGGCCCGAGCGCGCGCAGCGCGACGTGGCCGACCGCGCCGACCGCCATCACGAGCACGACGATGGTCCAGACCACCCGCGGATTGAACGCCGCCCACGGCCCGATGCCGGCGTCGGGCATGAGCGGCAGCACGATCAACGCGGCGGCGCCGAGCGCCAGGCCGTCGGCGATCTCGCGCTCGCTCAGCGCGCCGCGCACGAAGTCGTGCATGACGTCGCGCGCCGCCAGCAGGATGGCGACGGCGACGCCGAGGCCGGCGGCCAGCGCCGGCGCGCGCATGGCCAGCGCGCCGAGCGGCGGCATCAGGATCAGCGCGATCTCCGTGGTGAGACCGGGATCCCCGGCGCGGGCGCGCCGGTAGGCGGCCGCCGTGAGCAGCGCGACGCCGAGCGTCGCCGCCGCCACCAGCCAGTCGCCGTCGACGGTCGCGCAGGCGGCGCCGAGCAGCGCGGCGATCGTGAAGGTCCTCACGCCGGCGACGGCGCGGTCGGGGCCGACGCCCTTGCGGCGTTCGCGCTCGACGCCGACCAGCAGCCCGACACCGAGCGCGACCGCGAATCCCAAGGCCTGCGCGGCGGTGATCGTCACGCGCGGCTCCGCGCGTCCGGCGCCCGCGCCGCGACGGCGTCGATGGCGGCGGCTAGCGCGCGCACACCGTGAAATCCGAGCCGACCCAGCAGGCGGCGTCCTGCCGCGAGCGTCGGGCTTCGCCCCAGCGCGAGTTGTTGCCGGCGTCCGTGAGGCCGCGCACCTCGGCGACGCCCGGCGAGACGATGAACACGCTGATCGACAGGATGCGGCCGTAGAGCGGCCGGTTCGGGTCGGCGTGCGCCAGCGCGAAGGATCCGCCCTGGTCCGGGATGAAGCGGCAACGGCCGTCGAACATCCGTTTGCCGTCGGAGTCGACGGAGCAACCCACGAGGCGCTCCTGCGCGGTGGCGGCCGCCGGAGCGAGGGCAAGGAGGACGACCGCCAGTCCGATGGCGGTTTTGCCGCGGGTCATGTTCGTAGAACCTCCAACGGGGCGTCGCGCCACGGTCATATCCGCTTCACGCGGTCGGATTTCAGCAGCCGCTCGGCCGCCGGCGTCGAGGTGGCGCCGGCCTTGACGCGGGCCTCGGCGGCGGCCTCGGCGGTCCGCACCGCCGCCAGGCGCTCGGCGACGATGTCGAGCATGCCGCGCGGCACGACCACCACGCCGTCGGCGTCGCCCACCACCACGTCGCCGGGCGACACCGGCACGCCGCCGATGGTCACCGGCAGGTTGACGGTGCCCGGCCCGTTGCGGGCCGGCGAATTGGGCGACACGCCGGCGCCGAAGGTCGGCAGGCCGGTCGGAATGATGCCGGCCACGTCGCGCACGAGGCCGTCGGTGACGAAGGCGGCGACGCCCTTGTTACGCATCATGCCGCAGACCAGGTCGCCGATCACGGCCGTGCGGGTGAAGCCGTCGTTGGCGCAGACGATCACGTCGCCGTCGCGCGCCTGCTCCATCGCGCCGAACACCGCGAGATTGTCGGCGGGGTAGGCGAAGGCCGTGACAGCGACGCCGCAGAACGCGGCGTTCGCGGGATCGACAGGCTTCACGCGGTAGTCGAGGGCGCCGCGGCCCTCCATGCAGTCGACCAGATGGCCCGTCTGGGCGCCCCGCAGCGCCGCGACCTTGGCGGGGTCGGGCCGCGTGAAACTCTCGCGGATCGTCAGCAGCGGCGGATCGTCGAGCACGGGCGGGTCTCCTGGCGGGATGGCGGGCGGCATCCTGCCGCGCGCCGGCGGCGGCGGCAAATCGCGGCGGCGGCGCTTTCCGCCGCGTCGCCGCGGTGTATAGTCGCCGGCAATCCGACAGCCGGCGAACCGGCGGGACTCCAGGGAGGATGGCGATGCGCAGGAGAGCGGTGGTCACGGGACTGGCTGCGGCGGGTCTTGCCGCGCCCTCCATCGTCGGCGCGCAGGGCGACTGGCCCAACAAGCCGGTGCGGATCGTCATCGCCTATCCGCCGGGCGGACCGACCGACCTCGCGACCCGCATCACGCTCGACAAGGTCGCGACGGCGCTGGGCCAGCCCTTCATCTTCGACAACAAGGGCGGCGCCAGCGGCGCGATCGGCGCGGAGTTCGTCAAGAACCAGGCGCCCGACGGCTACACTTTCCTCGGCATGACCATCGCCATGGTGGCGATCACGCCGCATCTGCAGCCGCTGCCCTACCACCCCGAGAAGGACTTCGCGCACGTCGCCCGCATGGCGACGTCGATGGGCGCGCTGGCGACGCATCCCTCGATGCCGTTCGATGACGTCGCCGGCCTGGTGGCCTACGCCAAGGCCAATCCCGGCAAGGTCAACTGGGGCTCGTCGGGGATGGCGACGATCACGCACCTCTACGGCGAGATGCTGAAGCTCGAGGCCGGCATCAACATCACGCACGTCCCGTACAAGGGCAGCGCCCAGGCGCTGCAGGACCTGCTGGCGGGGCAGGTGCAGCTGCAGTTCGACCAGCTCACGCTGCCGCACATCAAGGCGGGCAAGCTCAAGGGGCTGGCCTCGCTCAGCGACACGCGCTGGCACGGCATGCCGCAGATGAGGACGCTGCGCGAGCAGGGCTACGGCAAGAATGGCGCCGATAGCTGGTACGGGCTGATGGCGCCGGCCGGCACGCCGCGCCCGATCGTCGACAAGTTCGCCAAGGCGATCGGCGAGTCGCTGGCCAATCCGGACACGATAGCCAAGCTCGACCAGGCCGGGCAGCGCGCCACCTTCCTCGACCCCGACGCGATGAAGGCGCGCATCGCGGTCGAGAGCGCGGCCTTCGCCGACGTGATCAAGAGGGGCAACATCAAGGTCTAGCGCCAGAAGGAGCCGCGGCACATGTCAGACGTCGTCAAGGTCGAACGCGAGGGTCCGGTCACCGTCTTCACCATCAACCGGCCCGACAAGGGCAACGCCATCAGCCGCGCCGTGGCGCTCGACATGCAGGCGGCGTTCCGCGAGTTCGACGCCGACGACGCCCAGCACGCCGCCGTGATCACCGGCGCGGGCGACAAGAACTTCTCGGCCGGCGCCGACGTCACCGACCTGCCGGAGCTGTGGCGCTGCATTCCGACGCTGGGCATCACCACCGAGAAGCCGGTGATCGCGGCGACCTCGGGCTGGTGCGTCGGCGGCGCCATGGTGATGGTGGCGATGGCCGATCTCTGCATCGCCAGCGAATCGACGAAGTTCTACTACCCCGAGGCCAAGCTCGGCTTCAGCGGCGGCATCATCTCCGGCCTCGCCGGCCGCATCCCGCACAAGATCGCGATGGAGATCGTGATGATGTGCCGGCCGATGGAGGCGCGGCGCGCCTACGAGGTGGGCTTGGTGAACCGCGTCGTGCCGGTCGGCAAACAGGTCGAGGAGGCGGTCGCCTGGGGCACCGAGCTGGCGGGCTTCGCGCCGCTGGTGCTGAAGACCATCAAGCGGTTCGTGACGAAATCCGTGCTGCCGCAGGGCCCGTCCGAGCGCATGGCGCACGCCATGGTCGACCTCGAGCGCGTCAACAAGGGCGAGGACGCCGCCGAGGGGGCCCGCGCCTTCAAGGAGAAGCGGCCGCCCAAGTTCAAGGGCCGCTGACGCCGGCGGCCACCCGGCGGCGCCGCGGACCGGCGCCGGCGGCGGGAGGACGCACCCGGCGTCCCCGCCGGGGGCGATCCTGTGCTAACGTGGCCGGGAGGAACGCGCGCGCCGGGGCCGCCGGCGCCCATAGCCAAGGGAGCGTGCCATGGACGGAAGCAACCCGGTCGCGCCGGAGCGGGCGGTGACGCCGCGCGGTATCAACCACCTCGTGCTCAACGTGCGGAACATCGAGGAGTCGCACCGGTTCTGGACCGAGATGCTGGGCTTCCGGCAGGTCGGCCAGCTCAAGCCGACGCCGCAGCGGCCGGAGCCGCCGAAGATGCGCTTCTACAGCGGCGACCAGGATGGCCACACGCACCACCACGACATCGCGCTGGTCGAGAACGCGTCGCTGCCGGAGCCGCCCAAGGAATGGAGCATGTTCGGCATGCCGACGGCGGTGAACCACGTCGCCATCACGCTGCCGGACCGCGAATCGTGGCTGCGGCAGCTCGCCTTCCTGCAGTCGCGCGGCGTCAAGTTCGAGCGCCGCGTCGACCACGGCATGACCCACAGCCTCTACATCCGCGACCCCAACGGTTACGGCGTCGAGCTGCTGTACGAGCTGCCCAAGGAGGTCTGGGCGGGCGACATCGACGGCGCGCTGAACTACGCGCGCACGCTGCCGACCGAGGGCGCCGCCGCCCTAGAGGACGAGGGCGACAAGGTGCCGGTGTTCGGCAAGACCTGACGAGGGCGATCCGGGCGCGCCGGCGGAACGCGGTTCCGCCGGCGCCCGCCGCTACTTGTCGAGCCAGATGTCCTCGAAGCGCCAGCCGTTGTAGATGCTGTTGACCATCATGGTCAGACCCTTGACGTGCGGCTGCCAGCATCCGGCCGCGACGCCGTGCACGATGATCGGCCGGGCGCCGTCCTCCTGCAGCCTGCGGTCGATGTCCCACACCATCTTCCTGCGCTTCTCGAAATCGAGCTCGCGCGACTGCGCCGCCATCGCCGCCGTGATCCCCGCGTCGCAGAAATTGTTGTAGTTGCGCGCCGAGCCGCAGGCGTAGTTCTCGAAGAAGTGCTGGTCGGGGTCGTCGACCGCGCTGCCGGTCAGGTTCAACGCCACGACGTAGTCCTTCTTGAACATGCGGTTGTAGTAGACGGCGGTGTCGACGATCTCGAGCTCGCCGTCGACGAAGATGTGCCGCAGATGGTCGATCAGGATCACGGCCGGATCGCGGAAGGCGGCGATGTTGCGGGTGCTGACCTTGATCTTCAGCCGTTTGTCGGCGCCGTAGCCGGCCTGCTTCATCAGGTCGCGCGCCGCCTCGCGGGACTTCTCGACGTCGCCGTAGCCCGGCAGCTCCTTCAGCATCTCCGGCGGCATCCCCCAGACGCCCTCCGGCGGCGGCAGCATCGTGCCGCCGATCCGGTCGTGGCCCTCCGACAGGATGTCGACGAACGCCTTGCGGTCGAGCGTCAGGGCGAGCGCGCGGCGGATGCGGGCGTCGTCGAACGGCGGCGCGTCGCGGTTGATGATCAGGTTGGCGCTGACGCCGGACGGCCGCATCGTGCACTGCGCGTGGGGCGCGTCCCGGCGGATGTTCTTGAGCAACGGCACGGTGACGTCGCTGGGGAAGGTCATGTCGAACTGCCCCGACACGAAGGACAGCATGCGCGTCGAGCGGTCCGGCAGGATCGTGTACTCGATGGCGTCGAGGTAGGGCCGGCCCGGCTTCCAGTACGCCGCGTTCCTCGCCAGCTTGACGCCCTCGTTCATCCGGAACTCGACGAGCTTGAAGGGCCCGGTGCCGATCGGCTGTCGCCGCATCTGCGCGAGCGGCACGTGGCAGGGGTAGACCGGCGTGTAGCCCGACGCCAGCAGCGCCAGCAGCGAGGGCTGCGGATGCTTGAGGTGGAACGTCGCCTCGAGCTCGGAATCGGCGGTCACCTTCTCGACGTTGGAGTACCAGGCGCCGCGCGGGTTGCGCCGCAGCTTGGGCTCGGTGGTGCCCAGCAGCGTCTCGAAGGTGCAGCGCACGTCCTGCGCGGTGAACGGCTTGCCGTCGTGCCACTTCACGCCCGGCCGCAGCTTGAAGACGACCTTCTTGCCGTCGGCGCTGGTCGTCCAGGACGTCGCGAGGTCGGGCACGATCGACTGCATCGTGTTGCGCGCGACCTGCTGGTCGTACATCACGAGGTTGTTGTACAGCGCCATGAACGGCACGGCGACGCTGACCGTGGCCTCCTCGTGGATCGAGGGGCTGGGCGGCGTGTCCATCAGCTGGATCTTGAGCGTGCCGCCGGGCTTCTGCGCCGAGGCGGCGGCGCTCGCGGCGACGAAGGCGGCGGCGAGCGCGGCCGCGCGGATGGGCTTGCGCATGGATCGTTTCCCCCTGGATTCATTTTTTACATGGAGCGGTCGAGGCGACGCGGGCGGTCTACGCTACGGCGTCGGCGCGGCCGCGCGGAGCGGCCGGCCGCGATCCGCGCGACGCGCGCGGACCACCTCGGGACGATAGCGGTCGAGGCGCCGCGGTCAACCGCCGGCGCGTCGTCCCGTTTGCTGCGGTGCGGAAGAAAGTGCCGCGCGAATCGGGGAGGCGACGCGCGTTCCGTCAGACGTAGCGCCACTGCACCAGCGTGTAGGGGGGCTTGGCGTCGTCGTGCGGCTCGAACACGGCCTCGACCTCGGCGCCGATGCGCACGTCCTGGCGCGGATCGCCCAGCAGGTTGCCGAGCATGCGCACGCCGCCGGCCTCGGGCAGTTCCACGAGCACCACGATGTAGGGACCCTGGTCCTTCAGCGCCGGATGGACGGGATGCCATGGGCGCTCCCAGCTATAGATGCGCCCGCGGCCCTTCACCTCGGTCCAGCGCATGTCGAACGACAGGCATTTGTGGCAGATCCACTCGGGACCCCACTGCCACGCGCCGCAGGCGCCGCAGCGCTGCACCATCAGGACGCCGCGGCGCGCGGCGTCCCAGTACGGCTTGTCGAGGCCGTCGTTCTCGGCGACGGGGACCGGCAGGCCGGGATTGAGATAGGTCGCGCCCGTCATCACAGCGTCTCCCGGCTTCCGAAGATCATGCTCGACACCGGCGTCACCATCGGCCCGGAGATCACCATCGACACCTCCGGGTCCTCGACCTGCGCCGTGGACGTGCCGCGCAGCTGGCGCACGGCCTCGATCTGCAGCTCCAGCCCGTGCATGTAGCATTCCGCCAGATTGCCGCCGCTGGTGTTGAGCGGCAGCTTGCCGGATGGCGCCAGCAGGTTCTCCTTGACGAGGAATTCGTCGGCCTCCCCGGCCTTGAAGAAGCCGTGCTCGACCAGGCTCATGAGCACGCCGCCGGTGAAATTCTCGTAGCTCTGCAGCACGTCGACGTCCTTCGGCCCGACGCCGGCCATGGCGTAGAGCCGGGGCGCCACCGTGGTGAAGCTCGACGTCGCGTAGAGCGGCGCGTTGTGGCCGCGCGCGGCGTTGCGGTACTCCGAGCCCTGCGCCGCGCCGAGGATGTAGGCGGGCTTCTGCTTGAGGTCGAGGGCGCGCTCGGCCGGCATCAGGATCAGGGCCGCGGCGCCGTCGTTCTCCATGCAGCAGTCGAACAGCCGCCACGGCTCGACGATCCAGCGCGACGCGTCGTACTGCGCCGCCGTCAGCGGCTTGCCGTGCATGACGGCGCGCGGGTTGAGCTGGGCGTGGTGGTAGGACGCCAGCGCGATGGCGCGCTGGGCGCCGTCGCCGATCCTGTTCTCGTGCAGGAAGCGCATCGCGCGCATGGCGTAGCGCTGCGCCGGCGACATCACGCCGTAGGGCGCGTTCAGCGCCGCCTCGCCCGTCGCCACGCCGCCCGGCGCCGCCGCGCCGAAGCGCTGGAACTGGCCCTGCGCCAGCGCCCGGAACACCACGACGCAATCGGCCATGCCGGTCGCGACCGCGGCGGCCGCGTTGCCCATGGCGCCCGATCCTCCTCCGCCGCCGCCGCCCCACTGCATGTTGGAGAAGCGCAGCTCCGGCAGGCCCAGCGCGGCGGCCAGCCGCGAGGGATCGTTGCGGTCGTTGCTGTACGACGCGAAGCCGTCGATCTGGCGTGGATCGATCCCGGCGTCCCCGGCGGCGGCGAGGATCGCCTTCAGCGCCAGCACGAACTCGGGATCGGGCGACTTGCCGTGCTTGTAGTAGGCGGTCTCGCCGACGCCCACCACGGCCACCTTGCCGCGCAGACTGCGCTCGGTCATCGGAACTCCTGTCGGATATTCCCTTCTCCTCCGTCATCGGGGGAGAAGGTGGCGCGCAGCGCCGGATGAGGGGCTTCGCGGTCCCGCGACCGCGCTGATGGCGGACCGGAGCGACTCCAGGGAGAGCCCCTCATCCGCCCTTCGGGCACCTTCTCCTCCGATGACGGGGGAGAAGGGAGGTAATCTACGCCTTGTATTTCGCCGGCACGTCGAGCTTGAGGAAGCGCGCGGCGTTCAGCCCGAGGATCTTGGCGCGGCTCGAATCGGAGAGCTGGCCCATGGTGCGCTCCACCGCCTCGGCGGAATGCGGCCACGTGCCCTCGTGGTGCGGATAGTCGTTGGCCCACAGGAAATTGTCGGCCAGGCCGTGCGATTCCGCGAGGTCGAGCCCGGCCTTGTCCTCCTGGAACGACGAGAAGCCGTGCGCCCTGTAGTACTCGCTGGGCAGGCCCTGGAGCTTCGGCCGCACCCAGAAATGGTGCTTCTTGTAGGCCTCGTCCATCGCCTCCAGCAGCCACGGCACCCAGCCGATGCCGGCCTCGATGGTGGCGAAGCGCAGCTTCGGGAAGCGCTCCAGCACGCCCGACGCGCAGAGATTGGCGACCGGCTCGATGGTCGGCGACAGCGAGTGCGAGACGTAGTTCACCACCGCGCCGCCGTTGCCGCGGGCGGCGCGCGGATCGCGGCCGGTCGAGACGTGGAAGGTGATCGGCAGATCGGCGTCCTGGATGGCCGCCCACAGCCGGTCGAAGTGCGGCAGGTTGTAATTGACGTGGTCGACGTCGTGGCCGCCCCACACCGGCTTGCACGGCAGGGTCAGGCAGCGGAAGCCGAGCTTGGCGAGGCGCCCGACCTCCGCGATCGAGCCCTCGAGATCGGCGGTGGCCAGCGCGCCGGCGGGGATGATGCGGTCGCGGTGGCCGGCGTACTGCTCGTGCGCCCAGTCGTTCCACACCCTGCATTGCGCCATCGCGAACGCGGCGTCGGGCGTCGCCCACATCGACAGCCCCTTGTTGGGGAACATCAGCTCGACGTCGATGCCGTCCATGTCGTGGTCGGCCAGCCGGCCCTCGGCGGTCGCGCCGGAGCGCACGCGCAGCTGGTCCTCGCCCTCCAGCGCCATGATGCGCAGGCGGTCGGGCCGGTGGCCCTCCGACACGCGCCACTGCACGCCGTCCTTGTCGGTGATCACGCGCGGCAGCCGGTCGCGGTACTTCGCGTCGATGCGCGTCGCCCACAGGTCGGCCGGCTCGTTGGCGTGGCAGTCGGCCGACACCATGAAGTACTTGCGCGCCGCGTCGGCGCGCGCGCTGCGCATCCAGCCGTCGGAGCCGGGCGTCTCCAGCCGCCACTTGTTGGGCGCGTTGACGACGACCTGGTTCATCGCTTCCTCCATCGCTGCGGCCGCCGCGTCGACCGGCGTTCTTGACATCGTTCCGATATCGGAACAGTGTTCAACTATCGGTTTCTGGAGACTGCCGCCGGATGGATGGGGGCGCAAGCGCCAAGATCGCGGACCGGGGCGCCCGCGGCGGCCGTCGGGGCGCCGGCGCCCCGCGCGCGCCGTCGCGCGTCATGGCGGCGATCGAGGCGCTGGCCGTCGAGCGCGACGGCCTCACCCTCGCGGGACTAGGCCGCGCGCTGGATCTGCCCAAAACCAGCCTTCTCAGCCTGCTGCGGGCGCTGGAGCGCGACGGCTACGTCGTCAACCGGCACGGCGGCTACCGGCTGGGGGCGGCGGCGATCCGCCTCGGCGCGCTGCTGGTGCGCGGGGAGCCCGCCGTCCGTCGCGTCGCCGCGGCGCTGCCGGCGCTGGCGGCGCGCTGCGGCGAGACGGCGCTGCTGGCGGTGCCCGCGGCCAACGGCCGCGAGGTCACCTACACGGACATCGCCGACGGTCCCGAGGCGATCCGCTACGCCGCCGTCGTCGGCACCAGCCGGCCGCTCTACTGCACGGCGGCCGGCCGCGTCGTGATGGCGTTCCGCGGCGAGGCGTTCACGCGCCGCTACCTCGCCGACGCGCCGCGTCGCGCCTACACGCCGCGCACCGTCGTCGACGCCGCCACGCTGCGCGCCGTCGCCGCCGAGGTCCGCCGCACCGGCGTCGCCGAGACGCGCGACCAGACGGCCGAGGGCCTGTGGGGATTCGGCGCGCCGGTGTTCGACGTCAACCGCGCGCTGGTGGCCGCCGTCATGATCGCCGCGCCGTCCGAACGCGGCCGGCGCCGGCGGCAGGAGTTCGCCGCCGCCACGCGCGACGCCGGCGAGGAGATGTCGCGGATCCTGGGACTCGCGGGCGACTACATCGAGCCGCCGTGACCGTCCGTCGCCCGGCTAGAAGCGGTAGCCGACGCCCACGCTGAACAGCCATGGATCGATGTCGGCGCGCGCCACCTTCTGGCCGGTGGCCTTGAGCTTCACGTCGGTGTCGATCCAGACCTTCTTGACGTCGAGGTTGGCGTACCAGCCGTCCTTGATCTTGTAGTCGACGCCGACCTGCAGGGCGGGACCGAAGCTGGAGCCCTGGGTCTTGAGCGGCAGGCCCGCCACCGAGAGCTTGTCGTTCATGAACAGAGTCAGGTTCACGCCCGCGCCGACGTACGGCTTGAACGCGCCCAGATCGGTGAAATGGTACTGGGCGAGCAGCGTCGGCGGCAGATGGCGGACGGATCCGATCGGCGTACCGGCGATCTTCAGCTTGTGCTTCTGCGGATAGGTCAGCACGAGCTCGGCCGCGAAGTTCGGCGTGATGAAGTAGCTGAAATCGATCTCGGGGAAGACCCGGTCGTTGACGCTGATCTTGTCCTTCGGCACGCCGAGCGCCGGGATCGCGGTCGAGTTGTTCGCCGGCACCATGTAGAGCGCGCGGAGGCGGACCATGAACTGGCCCTCCGGCGCCTCCTGCGCCGCCACGCCGCCACCGACCGCCGATGCCGCGACGCCGATTGCCGCCGCCGCCGCCACGCCACGAATTCCGCTACGCATAACCCTCTCCACCGGACGACGCGCCCTCCACCCGGGCGCGATGCGCGGTGTCTTAGGCGCGGTGGCGTGGCGGACGGTTGACTCAAGTCAACGTTGAGGCGCGCCGGATCGCGACATGCCGTCACTGTGGCCGCGCGGCAACACCGGCGTAACGCGACGCGCGCCGCCGACGGACGGGCGAACGTACACGTTCCATCGCCTGGGCCGCCCGTGCGAAGCTCGCGCCGCGGGATCGGCTCCCGTCGCGCGCAGTCCATCGGCCGCGCGGTCCGGCAATTGGAGCGGGAACATGAAATCGGCACTCTGCGCGCGGCTCGGGATCGAGTTCCCGCTGTTCGCCTTCAGCCACTGCCGCGACGTGATCGCCGCCGTGACCAACGCCGGCGGCATGGGCGTGCTCGGCGCCGTCGGCCACACGCCGGAGACGCTCGAGATCGAGCTGGCGTGGATCGACGACAAGGTGCGGGGCAAGCCCTACGGCGTCGACCTGCTGATCCCCAACAAGATGGAGGGCAAGGAGGGCGATGTGAGCGCCGCCGAGCTCGAGGCCCGCGTGCCGCCGGAGCACCGCGCCTACGTCGAGGATCTGCTGCGCCGCAACGGGATCGCGACCGACGGGCTGTGGGACGGCACCTTCACCAACGCCCAGGGCGAGAACATGCGCGGCGACGGCGCCGAACGGCTGCTCGACGTCGCCTTCGCGCATCCCATCGGCATGATCGTCAACGCGCTGGGCGTGCCGCCGGAATCGATGTTCGCGCGCGCCAGGCGCAAGGGCATCCCCGTGGGCGCGCTGACCGGCGCGCGCGAGCACGCCGTCCGGCACGCCCAGGCCGGCGTCGAGGTGCTCATCGTCGCCGGCACCGAGGCCGGCGGCCATTGCGGCGAAGTCTCGACGATGGTGCTGGTGCCGGAGGTGATCGAGGCGGTCGACCGCTTCCCCGGCGTGTTCGTGCTGGCGGCCGGCGGCATCGCCACCGGGCGGCAGATGGCGGCCTGCATGGCGATGGGCGCGCATGGCGCCTGGACCGGCTCGGTATGGCTGACCACGGCGGAGGCGGAGACGACCGGCGTCGTGAAGCGCAAGATGCTGGCGGCGTCGTCGCGCGACACCGTCCGCTCGCGCAGCCGCACCGGCAAGTACACGCGCCAGCTGCGCTCGCCATGGACCGACGCGTGGGGCGCCGAGGGCGCGCCAGATCCGCTGCCGATGCCGCTGCAGGGACTCGTCGCGAAGCGGGCGCTGGCGCGGGTCGACAAGCTGGCCGAGGGCGGCCACCCAGGCGCCCAGGCGCTGGCCACGTACTACGTCGGCCAGGCGGTCGGGCTGATGAACGTCGAGACATCGGCCCGCGAGGTCGTCTACGATTTCATGCGCGACTACGCCGAGGCGGTGGAACGTCTGGCGGGAACCGTCGCGGATTGAGCGCCGCGGGCGTCGGCGCCACATGGGGAGCGCGTCGTCGCATGGAAGTCGCATCGTCCTTCCGCCGCCTTCTCGCCGCCGCGTCCGCCACCCTCGCGCTCGCCGCGCCGGCGGCTGCGTCCGCCGCGCCCTGCGCCTCGCCGGACAACCTTACGCGGGCCACCGGCGCTGGCGAGTGCCTGGCGCTGCGGACCTACGGCGCCGGCGGCGCGCGGCCGGTCCTCGTCGTCGTGCTGCACGGCGACGTCTCGTCGGGCGGGCCGGCGCGCTACCACCTCCCGATCGCCGAGACCTTCGCCAACGCCATCCCCGGCGCGGTCGTCGTCGCGCTCGTGCGGCCCGGTTACGACGACGGCGCCGGCGGTGCCTCGAGCGGCAGCAACCACGGCCGCGTCGACCAGTACACCGCCGCCAACATCGACGCCGTCGCCGGCGCCGTGGCGGCGCTGAAGGCGCACCACCGCGCCGCGCGCGTGGTGCTCGTCGGCCATTCCGGCGGCGCGGCCACCGCCGGCGTGATCCTCGGCCGCCATCCCGGCGTGGCGGACGCGGCGGTCCTCGTCGCCTGCCCCTGCGACATCGCCCGCTGGCGGGAGGGGCGCCGCCCGTGGAGCCGCAGCGAATCGCCGTCGACCTACGCGGCGCGGGTGCCCGCGAACACCGTGGTCTCGGCCATCACCGGCGAGCGCGACGACAACACGCAGCCGTATCTGGCGCGCGACTACGCAGCGTCGCTGGCCGCGCGCGGCCTGCGCGCCACCGCGACGATCCTGCCCGGCGCCGACCACAACGCCGCGTTCCGCGATCCGGCCGTCCTCGCCGAGGTCACGCGCCTGGCGCGCGGCGGCTGAGCGCGCGGCCGCGCGGCCTGCGGCGCGAAGAACCGTTCGCCCCGGATGACCCAGCCCTGACTGTCATCCCGAGCGCAGCGAGGGATCCAGTCGCCACCCTTGGATCCCTCGCTGCGCTCGGGATGACAGATGGGGCAGGTTGAAGCCGCCCTACCGCACCGCCGCCGCGCCGCCGGCGAGGCCGGTGCCGCCGTAGAGCCATTGCAGGCTGTCGTAGTAGTCGGCGGCCGACATGGCGCCCATGATGGCGTTGCGCAGCGCGGCGTGGCCGCCGGCGGGGTGGTAGATGTGGTCGCCGACCAGGCGCGACTGGATCTGGATGCGCGCGGTGCGGTGGACGCGCCGGTCGCGGTAGGTCCGGAGCGCGCGCGGCAGATCCTCGGGCGCCGCGTCGACCTCGTGGCTCAGGCAGACCGCGTCCTCCATCGCCATGCAGGCGCCCTGCGCCATGTACTGCAACGTCGGGTGCGCGGCGTCGCCCAGCAGCGCCACGCGGCCGTCGACCCATTCCAGCACCGGATCGCGGTCGCACAGGACCCACAGCTTCCAGTCAACGCCGTGGTCGATGATGCCGCGCGCCACGTCGGCGACATGCGCGAAGCCGGCGCGCACCTCGTCGGCCGAGACCGGCTTGCCGGCGACCGGCTCCGGCGCGTCGTTGTGGTAGGTGACCACGAGGTTGAACACCTTCCAGCCCGACAGCGGGTAATGGACGATGTGGCACTTCGGGCCGGCCCATAGCGTGGCGGCGTTCCAGCGCAGATCCTCGGGCATGCGCTCGGTCGGGATCACGGAGCGGTAGGTCGTGTGGCCGGTGACGCGCGGCGGGCCGTCGCCGACCACCTTGGCGCGCACTTTCGACCACAGTCCGTCGGCGCCGATCAGCGCGGCGCCGTCGACGCGCGCGCCGTCGGCGAGGATGGCGCGCACGCCATCGCCATCCTGGTCGTAGTCGACGACCTCCGCCGCCGTGCGCAGTTCGACCAGCGGACTCTCGCGGCAGGCGCGCAGGAAGACCGCGTGCAGGTCGCCGCGGTGGACGACGCCGTAGGGATTGCCGAAGCGTTCGCGGAAGGGCGCGTCGAGCGGGACGTGGGCGATCTCCGCGCCGGTCATCGCGTCCATCAGGCGCAGTTTGTCGATGTAGACCGCCATCGCGCGCGCGGCGTCGCCGACCCCGAGATAGTCGAAGGCGTGGAACGCGTTGGGCCCGAGCTGGATGCCGGCGCCGATCTCGCCCAGCGCCGACGCCTTCTCCAGCACGACGACGCGGCGGCCCTTGCGCGCCAGTCCGACGGCGGCGGCTAGACCGCCGATGCCGCCGCCGGCGATCAGGATGGGTTCGGAAGAGGGCATGGTCGTCGCGCTCGCCGGTGACGGTGGTCGAAGGAGACGGCGCGCGCCGCCTAGGCGCGGCCGCCGCGCGCCTGCGCGTCGAGCTTGCGGTTGACCTCCTCGAGCAGGAGGTAGGTCGCGCGCAGGCCGACCGCGAGGTGCCCCATCCCGCGCGCGAGATGGGTGATGCCGACCGAGGTGTTGTAGTGGATGGTCGAGGTCGGATCGTTCTTGGGCTTGAGCCCGTTGACGATCGACATCGCCGCCTCCTCGGCCCGCTTGAAGTTGAACTCCGCCTGCTCGGTGGGCTTCTTCGCCATAGCCGTCTCCGTTGGTAGGGCCCGTCGGGCCGGGGAAGCGAATGGAACCGGACGCCGGGGAGCCGGCTTCGGCGGCGTCAGCGCAGCGGCGAGAACTTCGCCGGCACGGCGAAGCAGTTCTCCATCCTGTGCATGACCACGCCTTCGCCGCGCGGCGGCGGCCAGCTGCCGGGCTTCATCGCCTGGGCGCGCAGCCGCTCGCGCTCGCCCATGTCCTTGTAGGCCCAGACATGGACCCACTGGTTGAGCGGCCCGATATCGGTGAAGCCCGCGAAGATCAGCGGCGAGACCGCGGCGCGGTCCTTGATCCGGGGCGCCCACGCCTCGACCACCTTCGGGATCGCGCCGGGACCGTAGGTGTAGGTGCGGAACTCGTAGATGCCGCCGTGCTCGCCCGGCTCGAAATGCGGCGAGAACGGCGCGGGGTGCAGGATCTTGGTCTCCATGTCGAGCACGAAGTCCGCGATCTTCGGCGGCCAGGCGCCGCTCTTGACCGCCTCGGCGCGCACCCGGTCGCGCTCGGCGGAGTCGGCGTAGGGCCACACGTGGATGATCTGGTTGAGCGTGCCGACCTCGGTGCGCCAGTAGCCGCCCAGCCGCGAGAATCTGGTGCGCCCGGCGATCGACGCCGCGAACAGCTCCTCGACCTGCGGCGCCGTGCCCGGCTTCAGCAGATAGGTGCGCATCTCGAAAATCATCGTTCCCTCCAAGGATCGCGGGTCGTGCCGCCCGTGCGCGTCGACCTTACACCACGGCGGGCGGCCGTGTTCGGACGATGTCGATTGCAACCAAAGGTATATTTTATTGTTCACGATTCATTCTTATGTTGAGTGGCAGAGGGGCAGGAGGGATCGGGATGGTCGCGCGTATCCGCACGGTGGCGTTCCAGGGCATGGAGGTCGTGCCGATCGACGTGCAGGTGCAGATCTCACCCGGCGTGCCGGCCTTCGCCGTGGTCGGGTTGCCGGACAAGGCGGTGGGCGAGAGCCGGGAGCGGGTGCGCGCGGCGCTGGCGGCGCTCGGGCTGGGACTGCCGCCCCGGCGCATCATCGTCAACCTCTCGCCGGCCGATCTCGCCAAGGAGGGTTCGCACTACGACCTGCCGATCGCGCTGGCGCTGATGGCGGCGATCGGCGTCGTGCCGCCGGACATCCTCGAGGGCTACGTCGCGCTGGGCGAGCTGGCGCTGGACGGCGCGCTCACCCGCGTCGCCGGCGTGCTGCCGGCGGCCGTCCACGCCGCCGGCGGCGGCCGCGGCGTCATCTGCCCGGCGTCGTGCGGCGGCGAGGCGGCGTGGGGCGGCTTCGACGCGGTCGACGCCGCCGGCGAGGACGATGAGGCCGGCGGCCGCCGCGCGGCGCGCTGCGGCGAGGTGATCGCCGCGCCCTCGCTGCTGGCGCTGATCAACCACCTCAAAGGCACGCAGGTGTTGACGCCGCCGGCGGCGCTGCTGGCGGAGGACGCCGCGAGCTATCCCGATCTGCGCGACGTGAAGGGCCAGGAATCGGCCAAGCGCGCGCTCGAGGTGACGGCGGCCGGCGGCCACAATCTGCTGATGATCGGCCCGCCCGGCGCCGGCAAGTCGATGCTGGCGGCGCGGCTGCCCGGCCTGCTGCCGCCGCTCGAGCCGGAGGAGGCGCTCGAGGTCAGCATGCTGCAGTCGCTGGCCGGCGAGCTGCCCGAGGGCCGCCTGACGCGGCGGCGGCCGTTCCGCGACCCGCACCATTCCGCGACCCTGGCGGCGCTGGTCGGCGGCGGTCTGCGCGTGCGGCCGGGCGAGATGTCGCTGGCGCACCGCGGCGTGCTGTTCCTCGACGAGCTGCCGGAGTTCAACCGCATGGCGCTGGAGGCGCTGCGCCAGCCGCTGGAGACCGGCCGCGTCGTGGTGGCGCGCGCCAACGCCCATGTCACCTTCCCCGCCAAGGTCTGCCTGGTGGCGGCGATGAACCCGTGCCGCTGCGGCGGCGCCGACGATCCTTCGCGCGCCTGCGCGCGGCAGCCGCGCTGCGTCGCCGACTACCAGGGTCGCGTGTCGGGGCCGCTCTGGGACCGGCTGGACCTGGTGATCGATGTGCCCGCCGTCAGCCCCGCCGACCTATCGCTGCCGCCGCCGGCGGAGCGCAGCGCCGATGTCGCGGCCCGCGTCGCGGTGGCCCGCCAAGCGCAGCGCGCGCGGTTCGCGGAGATCGCCAAGCGGGGCGTCGAGGCGTCGTCGTCGGCCGGCGACTCCGATGGCGCGGCCGCGGTGCCACGCGTCCCGACCTGCAACGCCGACGCCGATGGCGACATCCTCGCCGCGGTCGCGACGCCCGACGCGCCCGGCGCGGCGCTGCTGGCCCAGGCGACGGAGCGGCTGCGTCTGTCGGCGCGCGGCTATGCGCGCACCCTGCGCGTCGCGCGCACCCTGGCCGATCTCGACGGCAGCGACGCGGTGCGCCGTCTGCACATCGCCGAGGCGCTGGGCTACCGCCGCGCCCAGCCGCGCGGCGCGCTGGCGGCGTGATGCCGCCCGCCGTGTCAGCCGATGGTGCGCTTGTACAGCGCGATCAACCGCTCCCAGTGCCGCTCGGCCGCCGCCTTCTCGTAGACCTTGCGCTGCGGGAAGGCGAAGCCGTGGTGCACCTGCGGGTACATCTCCAGCTCGCCCTTGGCGCCGGACTTGTCGAACAGCTCCTTCAACGTCGCGACCATCGGCAGCGGCGCCAGCTCGTCGTGCTCGGCGCAGGCGATGTAGAGCTCGCCCCTGGCCTTGCCGAGATTGAGATGCGGGCTCTCGACCGCGTCGCTGACCAGCCAGGTGCCGTAGAACGACGCCGCGGCGGCGATCCGGTCGGGATAGCGCGCGGCCGCCGCCAGCGAATACGGCCCGCTCATGCAGTAGCCATGCGTGCCGACCGGACCTTTGCGCGCGTGCGGATGCGCGTCGATGTAGTCCAGCATCGCCGCGACGTCGTCCATCACCGGCGGGATCGTCATCTTGGTGCGCACCGCGCGCATGCGCGTGTGCTCGGGGCTGCCGTGGTCGAGCACGGTCGGGCCGTACTTGGTGTCGCGGCCGGCGCGGTAGTAGAGGTTGGGCAGCAGCACCATGTAGCCGACCGTGCCCAGCCGGCGCGCCATGTCGTAGAGCTCCTCGCGGATGCCCGGCGCGTCCATCAGCATGAGCACCGCCGGATAGGGTCCGCCGCGATCCGGCCGGCAGACGAAGGTCTCCATCGCGCCGTCGCGCGTCTTGATGTCCAGGATGTCCTCGATCATGCCGCTTCCTCCGTCCGTTGGTTCAGCGCGCCTCAGATCTTGCCGTCGTGCTCGCCGATTTTCGGCGCGCGCGAGTCGTCGCCGGCGCGCCGGCCGTCGAACGACACCGGCAGACCGTGGAACAGCGACGGCGCGTCGGCGTAGGGCTTCATGAACATGCCCAGCGCCGCCACCTGCGCCAGCGCCATCACCTCCGGCACCGTGTTCAGCGGCCCGTTCGGCACGCCGCGCGCGTCGAGCTTGGCCGACCAGTGGGCGCGGCTCTCGCGCCTCATGATGTCCGCGACCATGCCGAGCAGCAGCTCGCGGTGGCGCATGCGGTCTGGGTTCGTCAGGAAGCGCGGATCGTCCGGCCACTCCGGATGGCCCAGCGCCTCGGCGAATTTGCGCCACAGCCGGTCGTTGCCGGGGCAGATCATCAGGGGCCCGTCGTCGCACTCGAACGCCTGGTAGGGCGTCAGCGACGGATGGCCGGTGCCCTGCCGCGGCGGCACCGCGCCGGTCGTGCTGAAGGCCGCGACGTGGTTCGACGCCCACATCAGCCCGGTCTCGAACAACGACGTGTTGACGACGCAGCCGCGGCCGGTGCGCGCCTTGCGCAGCAGCGCCGCGAGGATGCCGATCGCCGTCCACATGCCGGTGCTGAGGTCGATGATCGACACGCCGATGCGGGCCGGCGGACCATTTGGATCGCCGTTGAGCGAGATCAGCCCGGCCACGGCCTGGATGATCGGTTCGTAGCCCGGCCGTTCCGCCCACGGGCCGAGATGGCCGAAGGCGCCGAGATCGGCGTGGACGAGCCGCGGGAACTTCGCGGTCAGCGTGGCGGCGTCGAGCCCGAACTTGGCCGGCACGTCGGCGCGCAGATTGTGCACGAACACGTCCGACGCGCCGATGCGCTCGACCAGCGCGGCGCGCTGGGCGGCGTCGGCGAGATCGACGGTGATCGACTTCTTGGCCCGGTTCAGCGCCGCGAAGCCGGTGGCCGAGCCGTCGACGAAGGGCGGCCCCCATTTGCGCGCGTCGTCGCCGTCGGGCCGCTCGATCTTCACCACGTCGGCGCCCATGAAGGCGAGGATCTGCCCGCAATACGGCCCGGCCAGGTTCTGGCCGAACTCCACGACCTTCACGCCCTCGAGAATCCCCGGAATCATCGCGCCCCGCCCCCCGTCGCCCGTGCGCGCACCGTAGATCGCCGACGCCGTCGAGTCACCGTCTCCTCGGCGGCGGCAGGTGGTGAGAGATCCGTGCGCCGCAGACCGGCGGCGAGTCGTGGTCTCGTCGCCCCGCAAGCGGGACGAGGAGAGGATAGAGCGGCGGGTTCCCCGCGAGCGGGACGGGGAGGCGATCGCGTCTACGCGATCCGCGGCAGGACCTCGTCGGCCAGCAGCTGGAAGCTCTGGCGGCTGAGCGGCGCGGCCATGAGGTAGTTCATCCCGACCTCGCCGCGCAGCGCGGCGATGCGGTCGGCCACCATGTCCGGCGTGCCGTGCAGGATGACGTGTTTGAGGTAGCGCTCGATGGGATCGCCGGGGCCGGTCACGTCCACGGTGTGCAGGATCTTCTCGTGCTTCGGCCCGGCGTAGGAATCGACCAGCCACTGCGCGCCGCGGCGCGCCACCGCTTCGGCCTCGGCGGCGGTCGGCGCCAGCGCCACCAGCCGCGCCATCGGGATGTCGCGGCCGGCGTCGGAGTGGCCCGCTTCCGCCAGCCTGGTCGCGTAGTGGCGCCGCTTGGCGCCGATCTCGGCCATCGTCGCGTGCGGGTCCATCAGGATCGAGAAGCCGCGCGACGCCGCCCAGTCGATCGCCGGCTCGGAGGTCGCCGCCATCCACACCGGCGGCCCCGGCCGCTGCAGCGGCTTGGGCAGGACCTCGATCCCGTCGAAGCGGAAATGCGCGCCCTCGAACCTCAGCGGCGCGTCCGCCCACGCCGCCAGCACGATCTCGACGGCCTCGCGGAAGCGCGTCGTGCTCTCCTCCGGCGGCACGCCGAAGGCGTTGAACTCGCTCGGCGCGAAGCCGCGGCCGGCGCCCCAGTTGACGCGCCCGCCGGAGATCACGTCGAGCAGCGCCACCTCCTCGGCCAGGCGCAGCGGGTGATAGAGCGCCGCCAGCGACACGGCCGTGCCGATGCGCAGCCGCGTCGTGCGCGCCGCCGCCAGGACGCCGAGCATGTGCACGGAGGGGCAGACGCTGAAGGTCGTGAAATGGTGCTCGGCCAGCCACACGGCGTCGAAACCGCCGCGGTCCATGATCTCGATGCGCTCCAGCGCGCGGGCGTAGACGTCGGCCAGCGGTCCGTTGCGGCCGGGCCAGGAGAAGAACTGGAGGACCCCGACCTTCACGGCGGCATCCGCCCGAGCATGTCCGGCAGCATGGCGTTGAACTCACCGGCCTTCTCGTACGCCACCCAGTGGCCGCCGCCGGCGATGTAGCGCAGGTCGATGTCCGGCTGGTGGCCGCGCAGCAGCGTCTCGCGCTCGGCGTAGTGGGGATAGGCGGTCGAATCGAACTCGCCCCAGATGGCGTTCAGCCGCGTGGTGATCCTCGGCAGCACGTCGCTGAGAACGCCGGCCGCCGACATGACGCGGCTCTTGGTCTTCGCGCGCATCGTGTTCAGCATCTGCATGTGGATGGCGACGCCGTCGATCGAGGCGGGATCGTGCACCATCAGCAGTTCGAGATTGCGCCGCGCCTCGGCGGCCAGCCGCTCCGGACCCATGTCGCGCGTCAGCTTGACCAGCGCGCCGCGCGGCTCGCGCCGCAGGCGGAAGCCGCCGGGCCCGACCAGCGTGACGCTGCGCAGCCGCTCGTCGAGCAGTGTCGAGACGTGGCCGCCGACCATGCCGCCGAACGAGAAGCCGCAGATGTCGTAGCGCCGGTCGCGCGGCAGGAGCTGGTCCATCGCCGTCTTGACGCAGCGCGTCACCGACCAGACGTCGCGCACGTCGTCGGGCGGGTCGCTGTCGCCCAGGCCCGGCAGGTCGGCGGCGTAGACGGTGAAGTCGCGCGCCAGCGCCTCGACGTTGCGGATCCAGTGGATCCACGAGCCGGAGCCGCCATGGAACAGCACCAGCGGCGGACGGCCGGAATTGCCGCCCCAGACGTGCCACATCATGCGGCCGCCATTGCCCATCGGCACGCGCACCGCCTCGGAGCGGCCGGCGACCTCGGCGATGTGCTCGTCCGCCGCGCGTCCGTCGGGCATCGGCGGCACGGCGGAGAAGTCGGGCGACGGCGTCGCGTGGTCAGGCATCGCCGCGCCGCGGCGGCCGTGGGGTGGACATCATGCGGGACATTAAACACGGGCCGTGGATCGCGATGCAAGCGGCGCCATCGCCATGCCGGCGCCGGCGCCGGCGCGCGCCGGCGTGGACATCCCCGGCCGGCGGCCTGGCCGACGTCAGTTCACCGGCAGCGTCAGGGTCGGCGCCTTGGAGCTGACGCCGGTCTCGGCCAGCGAGAAGAACATCATCAGGAACGTGAAGACGCGCTTCGAGGCGAAGTCGTGGTCGTCGACCCAGTACCAGGTGCCGCGGTAGCTCACGGCGGAATAGGCGCCGGCCGGCGGGCTGGCGCCCGACAGGACGCGGACGACCGGCCGGTCGCGCCGGTCCTCGGCCGTGGAGAGCCGCGCGGCCGGCACCGTGCGTCCGCGCGCGACATGCTCGGGCGGGACTTCGATGCCGCCGGCCAGCTCGACGAGGATCTCCGTCATCGAGCGCGACAGCACGGCCAGCTCGCGATCGTTCCGCTGCGTGGCGCCGAACACGACGTCGAACTCGTTGTTCCGGCCGGGTCTGAGGTTGAGCGTGTCGGAGAGGAATTTCAGGTCGCGGTTCACCTCGGGCGAACGGCTGGGCGTGAGGACCAGCACGCCGACATCCTCGCCGCCGCGCTTCTCGATCCGCAGGCTCGCGCTGCCGGACGCCTGGAGGCGTCCCAGCGCGTCGAGGATCGCGTAGAACCGGGGATCCGCCGGGCGGCCCTGGCCGCCCGATGTGACGCGGTTGAAGATGCCGTTGAGCGACCGCACCGTGAGCAGCAGGACGTTCTCCGCCGGATATCCGGCCTGCACCAGCTGGAAGATGGCGCTGGGCGGGATCGGGCGCAGCATGCTCTTGGCGAACTTGTCGCCGGCCAGCGGCGTGTAGGAGATGGTGGGCCGGTCCTGGTACGCCGCGCCGGCGCCGATCGACAGGGACCGCTCGGGAAGCGACGCCGTGCGATCCGAGTTGAACACGGCGCCGGCCGAGACCTGGCCCTGGAGCGTGTAGGAGTTGACGACCGACGACACCTCCAGGAACGACGGCGCGTCGCCGTAGCGGACGCGGACGATGTTCAGGAGGGTCTGCTGCTTCCACGACTCCGCGACCGAGGAGATGTAGTCGGTGCGGTCGCGCGGGATCGTCGCCGGCCCGATGGACGAGCATCCGGCCAGCAGCAGCAACGCCGGGAGAAGTCCGGCGCGCCAACCAGCCCGGTGGATCAGGCGCGAGGGCCTTCGCGCGGGCCGCCCCTTCCAGCGGGCGAGCAGACGACGCGCCGCCGCCATCGACATCGTCCACGGCGAACAGCCACCCGTCACGCTCGAGGCGGTGCGCGTAGGGTCTCTCATTGCGTCGCGCCTTTCCCGATGCAAGCTCGGAGCGCGGTCCCGCTCCGGGGCGGCGGGCGCGTCCACGCGCGCCCCGCTGATCGGCGACCCGCGTTTGGCGGCACGGGTGCCGCGGCGGATCGCGACCGGCGGCCAGTAGATCAGCGACGGCCGTCCGCCGTCTTGACCTTCGTCAATCGGTCACGGCGCGGCATCGCTATATATGCCCGCTCCCGATTGCGCGGCGAATGATGCCGTGGCCGGTTGGGGCCGCGCGGCCGTCAAGTCGGCGTCAAATGAAGCGGGGAGGCGTCAATGGCGAAGTCACCGATCATATTCGGCCAGGAACGGCCGGGCCGCGCCGAGCGCCGCGCGCAGGGCAAGAAGGTCCGCGACGCCTGTTCCCGCGCCTCGCACGCGCGCGCGACCGAGGTGGGCGGCGCCAAGCGCGATCCGGTCGAGCTGATCGAGGGGTCGAACAAGGACCGCTGGCAGCATCTCGTGCCGGTGCGGCACGGCCGGATGATGGAATCCGCCTTCGCGTTCTTCCGCGGCACGGCGTTGCTCCAGGCGCATGATCTCGCCCAGATGCCGTCCAGCGGCATCGAGGTGCAGGCCTGCGGCGACTGCCATCTGATGAATTTCGGCGGCTTCGCCACGCCGGAGCGTGCCCTGACCTTCGACATCAACGATTTCGACGAGACGTTCCCGGCGCCGTTCGAGTGGGATCTGAAGCGGCTGGCCACCAGCGTCATGCTGGCGGGAAGGTGGCGCGGGTTCGACGCGAAGGACTGCCGCGACGCGGCGGAACAGGCCGTGTTCGCCTACCAGAAGCGCATGCTCAAGAAGGCGGACGCCATGACTCTCGATCTCTGGTACGACCAGTTGAGCGTGGACGACATCGCCGAGGAGGCGGGCGACGACGAGGATATTCTGACGAGGGTCGCCGCCGCCTCCAAGCGCGCGCAGGACAGGAATTCGGCGCAGGTGTTCGAGAAGCTCGCGATCGCGAAGGGCGATACGGCCCGTCTTCTGGACCAGCCGCCGCTCCTCTACCACCTCTCCGACCACCGGTCGGAGGAGGAGGCGAACGCGCAGATCCGCTCGGCCATGCAGAGTTACCGGGTGACGTTGAGTGGCGACCGGCAGGCCTTGTTCGACCGCTGGCGGCTCGTGGACATCGCCGTCAAGGTCGTCGGCGTCGGCAGCGTCGGCACGCGTTGCTTCGTGGGCCTGTTCATGGCCGATGACGACGATCCGCTGTTCCTCCAGTTCAAGGAGGCGCGCCCCTCCGTGCTCGAGGGCCTCGCCGGCCCGCCGCGCTACGAGCACAACGGCGAGCGCATCGTGGTCGGACAGCGCCTGATGCAGGCCGCCAGCGACATCTTTCTCGGGTGGACCAGCGTCGCCGAAGGCCGGGACTTCTTCGTCCGCCAGCTCCGCGACATGAAGGTGTCCCCGCGGCTGGAGACCTTCAAACCGCGGCACCTCGCGTTCTACGCCCGGATGTGCGGTCTGGCGCTGGCGCGCGCGCACGCCAAAGCCGGGGATCCGGCCATGATCGCCGGATACATCGGCAAGGGCGACGCGTTCGGCGACGCGCTGGCCGACCACGCCGTGCACTACGCCAACCAGGTCGAGCGGGACTACGCGCTGTTCCGCCGGGCGGTGCGCGACGGACGGCTCGCGAGCGACACGACCGAGACCCCGGTCTCGTCGATGCTGCGGTAGCCGCGCGGCCGGCGTTTCGCGGGCGCCGAGGGGCCGGAGTCGGATGACTCTCGCGGAGTTGATTCCATCGGCCCTGAGGACGAGCATCTTCCTGCTCGTCCTCAGCATCGGGCTGACGGCGACCGCGCGCGACGCCACCCACATGTTCCGCAACCCCGGAAAGCTGCTGCGCATGGTCGTGGCCATGAACGTCGTTGTGCCGGTGTTCGCGGTGGCCCTGGTGCTCGCGTTCGACTTCCACCATGCCGTGAGGATCGCGCTGGTCGCGATCGCGATCTCGCCGGTGCCGCCGTTCCTGCCGATCAAGGCGACGCGGACCGGCGACCAGCGGACATACGCGGTCGGCCTGCTGGTGGCCGCCGCCGCGCTCTCCATCGCGCTCGTGCCCCTGACGATGGGCTTGCTCGACCGGTTGTCGCCGGCCACGCTCGCGATGTCGCCGGTGACGGTGGCGGCGCAGATGTCGGTCTCGGTGTTCGCGCCGCTGGCCGCCGGCATCGCGGCGCGGCGTTTCGCGCCGGACCTCGCCGACCGGGCCGCGCGGCCGGCGCGCGTCGTGGCGCTGGCGTTGCTCGCCGCGGCGCTGCTGCCGGCGCTGGTCGGGGCGGGGCCGGCGATGCTGTCGCTCCTCGGCGACGGCACGATTCTCGCGTTCGCGGCGCTCGTCGTCGCGGGGCTCGTCGCGGGCCATCTGCTCGGCGGCGGCGTGCCGGAGGAACGCGCCATGCTGGCGCTCGCCAGCGGCTCCCGTCATCCGGCGGTCGCCGTCGCGCTCGCCCGGGCCAATTTCCCCGACGACACGCTCGTGCTGCCGGCGGTGCTGCTCTATCTCGTCGTCTGCGCGGTCGCCACGCTCGCCTACGCGCGTTGGACCGGACGTCCGGCCGGCGGCCCGGCCGCGCCGCGGTAGGGCCGCGTCGGCGCCTTCCGCCGGCCGCCGCGCGCCGCGCAGGCCGCGCTTGCCACCGCCGCGCCCGCCGTACGACGATGCGGCGTCCTGCGGGGGAATGGATGTCCGGCCAGCTCGTCGTCGTCGTCGCCGTGTTCGCCGCGGTCGTCCTCGCCATCGCGTTCGACCTCATCGACCTCGCGGTCGCGGCGATGATGGGCGTCGTCGCCTTCACGGTGATCGGCGCGGTCACCGCCCACGATGTCGTCGCGGCCGTGGAGTCCGGCGGCGGCACGATCGCCCTGCTGTTCGGCGGCATGGTGGTGGCGCGCGTGCTGACGCCGACCGGATTCTTCGGGCTCGTCGGCAACCGCCTGCTGGCGTTCAGCGGCGGCAGCGGCCGCCGCCTGATGCTGGGCATGGCGCTGCTGGTGACGCCGCTCTGCGCCGTGCTGCCCAACGCGACCGTCGTGCTGCTGCTGGCGCCGGTGGTCGTCGGCGCCTGCCGCGCGCTGGACGTCGACTTCGTGCCGCCGCTGATCGTCCTCGCGACCATCAGCAACGCCTCCGGCCTGCTGACGCTGGTCGGGGATCCCGCGACCTACCTCGTCGGCAGCGCCATCCACCTGTCGTTCGGCGAGTATCTGCGGCGGGTCAGCCTCGGCGGCGTCCTCGCCATCCTCGTCGTCGTGGCCCTGATGCCGTGGCTGGCGCGCGCGGCGTGGACGACGCGGCGCGGCGCGGCGCCGCCGGCGGCGCCGATGGAGATCAAGAACAAGGGCTTCGCGGCCGCCGCGCTGCTCATCCTCGCCCTCATGGCGCTGCTCTTCGTGTTCGGCGACCGCCTGCCCGTGAGCCAGGGCGCGCCGGGGGTCGCCATCCTCGCGGCCACGCTGGCGTTGCTGGCGATCTACCATTGGCGCATCGAGCCGGTCGAGAAGGTGCTGTCCGACGTCGACTGGCGCACGCTGATCTTCATCTTCTGCATGCTGCTGATGGTGCAGGCGCTGGTGAAGACCGGCGCGCTGTCGGCGGTCACCACGATGATGCACGCCGCCTTCGGGACCAACCTGCCGGCGGTGGCGATCGCGCTGCTGGCCGGCGTCGCGATCCTGTCGAGCGCGCTCGCCAACACGCCGGTCGTCATGGCGCTGCTGATCGTCGTCAAGGGCTACTTCGTCGTGATCGAGTCGGTGCCGGAGGAGGCGATGGGCGCGGCGTTCGACGCCTGGCCGGCGGCGTCGCTTCCGGTGTTCGTGGCGATGATGTTCGGCGCCACGCTGGGCGGCAACGCGACCTTGATCGGCGCCACCGCCAACATCGTCGCCGCCGGCATCAGCGCGCGCGAGGGGCGGCCCATCAGCTTCGGCCGCTTCCTGCGGATCGGCGGCCCGATCGCCGCCGCGCAGATCGCGGTCTCGGCGGTCTACGTGACGGGATTATGGATGGTCACGCGGCCGTGAGGCCGCCGCCCCACCGGATCAGCGCGCCGAGGTGCCGAGGATCTCGCGCGCGATCAGCATGCGCTGCACCTCGCTGGGGCCCTCGCCGACGCGGCGGATGCGCATCTCGCGGTACCAGCGCTCCAGCGGCAGGTCCTTGGTCATGCCCATGCCGCCGTGGATCTGCATCGAGCGGTCGACGACGCGGCCGCCGCCCTCCGACGCCGTCAGCTTGGCGATCGCCGCCTCGGTGCGGAAGGGCAGGCCGCGGCGCGCCTTCTCGGCCGCCTCCAGCGTGAAGTGGCGCGCGGTGCGGATGTCGATCTCGTTGTCGACCAGCATCCACTGCACCGCCTGCCGGTCGCTCAGCCGCGCGCCGAAGGTCTCGCGCATCTTCGACCACTCCACCGCCATCTCGTGCGCGGCGATGGCGACGCCGATGCAGCCCGCCGCGTAGGGGATGCGCTGGCGCGTCAGGCGGTCGTTGGCCACCGCGAAGCCCTTGTTGACCTCGCCCAGCACCTGGTGGTCGGACACCCAGCAATCCTTGAACTCGAGCTCGGTGGCGTAGCTCGACGAGCGCAGCGTGTGCACGACGCGGCGCACGTGGAAGCCGGGCGTGCCGGAGTCGATGATGAAGCAGGTGATGCCGCCGCGCCCCTTTGAGGCGTCTGTGCGCGCGAACACGATGCCGTACTGGGCGCGGTCGGCGCCGGAGATGAAGATCTTGGCGCCGTTCAGCACCCAGCCGTTGTCCTTGCGCTCGGCCCGGGTGCGGATGGCGCGCGCCGGGTCGCTGCCGCCCGACGGCTCGGTGAGTCCGAAGAACGCCTTCTTCTCGCCGCGCAGAGTGGGATAGAGATAGCGCTCCTTCTGGTCGTCGTTGGCCTCGAACAGCTGCGCAAGGCCAGCGCCGCCGAACACGCCATAGCACGGCGCATACAGGCCGGCGCGGTGCTGCGCCATCTCGATGGCCAGCAGCGTGCGGGTGACCAGGTCGATGTCCGGACCGCCGAACTCGACCGGGATGTCGATGCCGTAGAGACCCATCGCCTTGGTCTTCTCGACCAGCCGCGCGTGGTCGTCGGGCGCCAGCTCCGAGGCGTCGGGGTCGAGCCTGGCCTCCAGCGGGATGATCTCCTCGCGCACGAAGCGGCGCACCTGGTCGATCAGCATCCGCTGCTCGGAGGACGGTTCGAAATCCATGGTCGTTCCACCTTGTCGGAGTGCGTGACGGCGGGCGCTGGCGCGCCTCAGCGCGGGCTGAGCGTCCCCAGCCGCGGCGGCGGGTCGACGGCGTTGAGCGCCGGCAGCGCGCCGTGGTCGGCCTTGTGCAGCATCAGCAGCTCGTTGAAGCGCGTCGTGTACTGCATGTTGATCTCGACCCGGAACCTGTGGCCGGAGCCCAGCGCCGCCAGCTCGTCGAGCAGGGCGCTGCGCACGCCGAAGGCCGAGCGGCCGCCGGCGAAGCCGATCTTGACCACGGCGCCCGAGGCGTCGGCGATCTGGTAGACGCCGAGCTGGCCGGGCAGGCGGCGGACGGCCTCCTCGGTCATGTCGGTCCATGGCTTGGACGGGCGCAGCTCCATGGTCAGCTTCCCTTGAAGGCGGCCTTGCGCTTCTCCAGCCGCGCCTTCATGCCCTCCTGCGCGTCCTGGCTCTTCATCGCGGCCTGCACCAGCGCGTCGACATCGGCGTGCGGGATGGCGTCGCGGAACTCCATCTGCCGCACCGTCAGCGCCTTCATCGCCTTGAGCGACAGCGGCGCGTTGGCGGCCAGCCGGCCGATCACCTTCGACGCCTCGGCCTCGAGCGCGTCGGCGGGCACGCAGCGCGCGATCAGGCCGAGCGCGTGCAGCTTGGTCGCGGGCAGCGGATCGCCCAGCAGCAGCATCTCGCGCGTCGTGACGGGGCCCAGCACCTCCATCAGCTTCTTGGCGAGGAACCAGTTCGGCGCCAGCCCGACCTGGGCCAGCGACATGCCGAAGCGCGCCTTCTGGCTCGCGACCACGAGGTCGCAGTGCAGCGCCAGCTCGTTGCCGCCGGCGATCGCATCGCCTTGCACCACGGCGACCACGGGCAGCGGGCAGAGCTCGATGGCGCGCAGCATCACCTCGATGCCGCTGGCGCTGCCGGTGCCGATGGTCTCGCGGCGCTCCGCCATGTCGAGGCCGGCGCAGAACACGTCGCCCTTGCCGCGCACCACCAGCACGCGGTCCTGCGGCGCGACCGGCGCCTGGAACGCCGCGATCAGCTCGGCCAGCAGGCCGCTGTCGAGCGCGTTCCTCTTCTCGGACGGTTCATCCACACCGTCCGCACCGGCCCGTTCGACTCGATGATGACCTTCGCCACGGCGCTCCCTCCGCATCCATTCCATTTGCGGGGAGCATAGGGCCCGCGCGCGCGCGCGTCGACTCGCGCGCCGCGCAGGGCGGTCATGAGGGCGGGTGGCGGGCGGCGATTTCCGCGGAGCGGGACGGAGCGGCGCTCGGCCGCCCCGGATCATGGGCGCGGCGTCACTCCGGCTCGATGCCGGCGGCCTTGATCGCCTTGGTCCACTTGTCGGTCTCGGCGACGACGAAGGCGCCGAACTCCGCGAGGCCGATCACCGAGACCTCCATGCGGCCCTGCGTCATGGCGCGGCCGGTGGCCTCGTCCTTCATCGCCTCGGCCACGGCGTCGTAGAGCCGCTTCTGGACCGGCGCCGGAGTCGCGGCCGGCGCGAACACGGCCAGCCAGTAGACCAGCTCGTAGCCCGGCACCGCCTCGGCCAGCGCCGGGATGTCGGGCGCGATGCTGGTGCGCTTGGCGCCGGTGACGCCCAACGCCCGCACCTTGCCGGCCTGCACCTGCGCCAGCGCCTGCGGCAGGTCGGGAAACATGATCTGGACCTGGCCCGCGACCACGTCGCCCAGCGCCTGCGGACTGGCCTTGTAGGGCACGCGCTCGATCTTGACGCCGGCCAGCTGGTTGAACTGCTCGGCCGACAGGCGCTGCGAGGCGCTGGCCTCGGCGTAGTTGAGCTTGCCGGGATTGGCCTTGGCGTAGGCGATCAGCTCGGCCGTGGTCTTGACCGGCAGGTCCGGATTCACCACCAGACAGTTGACGCCCATGACGACGCGCGCGATCGGCGCGAAATCCTTGGCCGGATCGTAGGACAGCTTCTTGAACAGCGCGCCGTTGGCGGCGTTCGTGGTGTTGGTGCCCATCAGCAGCGTGTAGCCGTCGGGCGCCGCCGTCGCGACCGCCTGCGCGCCGAGCTGGCCGCTGGCGCCGGGCTTGTTCTCGATCACCACGGGCTGCTTGAGGATCTCCTGCAGCTTGGCGCCGAGCCCGCGGCCGGCGAGGTCGGTGGCGCTGCCGGCGGCGAACGGCACGACGATGCGCAGCGGCTTGCTCGGAAAAGCGTCCTGCGCCCGGGCGGGCGCGGTGGCCAGCGCCGCGGCGGCGCCGACGAGCGTGGTGCGGCGGTCGAGGATCACGTTCTGGTCTCCCGGTCGGAAAAGCGGCCGGAAACAACCACGCCGCGCCCGCGCCCGCAAGACCGGGCGGCGCGGCGGTCTACATGAACGGCTTCTCGTCGCGCGGCAGGTCCTTGTAGAGGCTGGCGACGAACTCGCCGTAGCCGTTGTATAGCCGGGTCGGCACGCGCTCCTCGCTGCCCAGCATCTTCTCGGTCGCCTGGCTCCAGCGCGGATGCGGCACGTCCGGATTCACGTTGGCCCAGAAGCCGTACTCCGTCGGGATCAGCTTCTCCCAGAACGACACCGGCCGTTTGTCCGAGAAGGTGAAGCTGACGATCGACTTCACGTGTTTGAAGCCGTACTTCCACGGCGTCGCCAGCCGCAGCGGCGCGCCGTTCTGGGCCGGGATCGGCTTGCCGTAGAGGCCGGTGGCGATGAACGATAGATCGTGCGTCGCCTCCGCCATCGTCAGCCCCTCGGTGTAGGGCCACGGATAGTAGAACTCGCGCTGGCCCGGGAACATCGACGGGTTGGCGAGCGTCTTCATCACGAGGTACGTCGCGCCCGACGCCGGCTTGGCGAGCTCGACCAGCGCCTTCAGCGGGAAGCCGCTGTAGGGCACCACCATCGCCCAGGTCTCGACGCAGCGGTGGCGGTAGACGCGCTCCTCCAGCGGCATCCGCGCCAGCAGATCGTCGATCCCCAGCTCGATCGGCTTCTCGACCATGCCGTCGATCCTGACCGTCCACGGCCGGATCTTGAGCCGCTCCCGCGCGTCCGAGGAGATCGTCTTGTGCGATCCGAACTCGTAGAAGTTGTTGTACGTCGTCGCCAGCTTCTCCGGCGTGATGCCGTCGAGCGCGTGCGCGGGATTGCGCGACACCGGATAGATTCTCGCCGAGGGATCGGCGCCTTGCGCGGCCGCCGGCGCCGCGGCGGCCATCGCCGCGACCGGCGCCAACCCCATCGCCGCGACCAGCGCGCGCCGGTTCAGGAACGTGGCTTCCGGCGTCGCGAGACGCTCCGGCAGTTCCCATCCGATGGTGCGTTTGATCAGCATCGCGCAACTCCTGTCGACCGCGCCCCTTGTTGCGGCGGATCGGCGCGCGCTTCAAGTCACCTCGGCGTGACGCCGGCGGCGGCGCACCCATGGAAAAGGCCGGCCCGCGGCGCGGACCGGCCTTCGTTTCCGGATGATGGACCGGTCAGACCTTGGCGCCGGTGATCTTCTCGATCTCGGGCACCATCCGGTCCTTCCAGCCGCCGTTGCCGATGGCGGTGAACAGGATCTTGCCGTCGCGCGCCAGGATGAACCGCGGCGTCGCGTTGGGCCGCTGCGCGCCCTCCTCGCTCATCAGGAAGTCGGTCAGGATCCAGCGCGCCGCGGCGGGCCAGCTCTCCTCCTTCATCACCAGCGATCCGTTCGCGGGATGGACGACGTGGAAATCAAGCTTCTTGAAGGCTTCCGACGCGCGGAAACCGGGTTCGGACTGGGCACGCCAGATCTTGCAACCGCCTCAAAGCTCGTGGCCGGCGAACACGACCTGCGGCCGCCCGGCCTGCGCCCGGGCCGGAAGGCCCAGGAGCGGCGCGGCGGCGAGGACGAGTCCGCCGGCGATCGTCGACCGCCGTCCAAACATGTCTTTGCCTCCAGCACGGCGGGGATCGCCGTGGCGGCAGAATCCCATGGACGGCCGCCGCGGTGAAGCGCGGCGGCGCCCGCCTCACCGGGTCGTGATGCCGCGCGACCGCTCAGTGCGCCTCGGACGTCCGGCGCCTCGACTCCTCGATCGCCTTGTCGGCCGCCTTGCCGGTGGTCTCCTGCAGGTGGTCGAAGCTGGTGCGGTAGGTGCCGACGCCCTGCGTCGCCGACCGGATGTCGATGATGATGTCGCCGATCTCGGATTCGGGCATCAGCGCCGACACCTCGTCCCAGCCGTCCCAGCCCTCGCGCATGTCGAAGCCCAGGAGCTGGCCGCGGCGGCCGGAGATCAGGCGCTGGACGCGCGGCGTCGCCTCGCTCGGCGCGGTCACCACGACCCTGAGGATCGGCTCCAGCAGCACCGGGTCGCATTTCGGCATCGCCTCGTCCATGGCGACGCGCGCCGCCATCTTGAACGACATCTCCGAGCTGTCGACGGCGTGGTACTGGCCGTCGAACAGCGTGACCTCGACGTCGACCACGGGCTGGCCGAGCGGCCCGCGCTTGAGGTAGTCGCGCACGCCCTCGTCGACGGCGGGGATGAAGTTGCGCGGCACCACGCCGCCCACGATCCTGTCGACGAAGCGGAAGCCCTCGCCGCGCGCCAGCGGCCGCAGCTCGATCTTGATGTCGGCGAACTGGCCGTGGCCGCCGGTCTGGCGCTTGTAGCGGCCGTGCTGCTGGACGCCCCTGCGGATCGTCTCCTTGTAGGCGACGCGCGGCGGCGCGGCGTCGACCGGCACGTTGTAACGGCTGGCGAGGCGGTCGAGCGTGACGCGCAGGTGCATCTCGCCCTGGCCGCGCAGCAGGTACTCGCCGGTGTCCTCGCGGTGGCCGGCGGCCAGCGACGGGTCCTCCTCGAGGATCTTGTGCAGCGCGGTGGAGAGCTTGACCTCGTCGCTGCGGTTCCGCGGCGTGATCGCCAGCGCGTAGACCTGCGCGTCGGCCGCGGCGCGTCCCGCCACCTCGGCGATCCCGGCGGCGGACAGCGTCCGGCCGGCGCCCAGCGCGTCGATCTTCGCCAGCGCCACCACCTCGCCGGCGCCGGCGCGCGGCACCTTGTCGAGGCGCTGGCCGAACGGCCGCAGGATGCCGCCGATGCGGACGCCGCCCAGCGTCTCGCCCTCGGCGATGGCGCCGCGCCACACCCGGCACAGCGACAGCCGTCCGGCGTGGGCCTGGTGAGAGACGCGGAAACACTCCACGACGGCGCCGGCGCCGTCGCTCCGGCCGAGCCGCGCCGCCGTCTCGCCGGCGAACGGCGCGTCGTGGCGCAGCGCCTTCAGCAGGCGGCGCACGCCGTTCTCGCGCTCGCCGGCGCCCAGCAGCACCGGCACGATCTTGTCGGCGCCGAGCTCGTCGTGCAGGTCGCGGTAGACCAGCGACTTCTCCGGCGCGATGTCCTCGATCAGCTGCTCCAGCAGCGTGTCGTCGTACTCCGCGAGGTTCTCCAGCATCTCGCGCCGCGCCTCGGTCTCGCGCGGCAGCACCTCCGCCGGCATCTCGACCAGGTCGGACGGTCCGGTCCGCGCGTAGCGGTAGGCGCGCTCGCTGACCAGGTCGACGTAGCCCACGGTCTGCTCGGCGCCGTCGGCGGACGCGCGGCGGATCGGCACCTGGCGCAGCACCAGCTTGCGCGCCGACACGCCCTGCAGCGCCGACAGCAGGTCGCGCACGCGGACGTGGGCCGTGTCCATCTTGTTGACGAAGATCAGGTGCGGCACGTGCCGCTCCTCGAGCGCCCGCAGCAGCGGCGCCAGCGCCGCCACGCGGTCCGGCAGCGCCTCGCACACCACCACCGCGACGTCGCACACCGACAGCGCGGTCAGGGAATCCTGCTGGAACTCGATCGAGCCGGGACAGTCCAGCAGGGTCCAGGAATCGCCGAGATAGGCGAACGACACCGCGTTGAGCTCGGTGCCCATGCCGAATTTGCGCGCCTCGGGCGAGCCGTCGCCGACCGAGGCGCCGTCACGCGGCCGGCCGCGGCGGGGGATCGCGCCGGCCGCGAACAGCATCGATCTGAGCAGCGTGGTCTTGCCCGAGAGATAGGGTCCGCACAGGGCGACGACGCGGTGGGCGCCGCCGCCCACGCGTTCCGCGCCCGAGGCGGCCGCGCTGATCATGGTGTCCGGCATGTCAAAGCCCTCCCTCAAGGCGGCGCGCCGGCATGGCGCGCCGTCGGCTCCCGGCCGGCGACCGGGTGGGAGGGCCCGTGGGCCCCGATCTCGTTCTCGCCCCGCGTCCGTGCGCGTCGAAAACGCAACGTCAACCAGTCCATCCGGCGCGGCGCGAACGCGGGAGAAGCCCGCGACGCCGACAGGGGCGTTAACAGACGGGATCGTTCCACCCGCCGGCGTGGGGAGTCAATGGCGCGGGGGTGGAAGTAGCGGGTCGGTTCGCGGCGGTCGCGCTTCTTCCCGCGTGTGCCAAGACACCGTGGTCATGCCCGCCATCGCTTCGCGTGCGGCCTCCTCATTCTCCCTCCTCCCTTGTGGGGGAGGGTCGGGGAGGGGGGTGGGCCGAGCGCCGCGCTCGATTTCGAATCGCATCGACGGCACGATTCGCCGGCGATCATCGGGACTTGCACGACCCCTCCACCCCGGCCCTCCCCCACAAGGGGGGAGCGTGAAGAAGAGGGCCGCTCCGGCCGGTCAGGTCAGCGCGGCGCAGGCCCGCTGGATGCGGCGGCCGGCCTCCTCGAGCAGCTCCGTCGCCGTGGCGTAGGAGATGCGGAACGCCGGACCCATGCCGAAGGCCGAGCCCTGGACCACCGACAGGCCCTCGCTCTCGAGCAGGTAGTTCACGAAGTCGGTGTCGTCGCCGATCGTCTTGCCGTCCGGCGTCTTCTTGCCGATCGTGCCGGCGCAGGACGGGTAGACGTAGAACGCGCCCTCCGGCCGCGGGCATTTGATGCCGGTGGACTGGTTCAGCATCGACACGATCAGGTCGCGCCGCTGCTTGAACACCGCGTTGTTGCGCGGAATGAAGTCGGTCGGCCCGTTGAGCGCGGCCACCGAGGCGGCCTGGCTGATCGAGCTGGCGTTCGACGTGCTCTGCGACTGCACCGTGATCATGGCGTTGATCAGCGCCTGCGGACCGGCGGCGTAGCCGATGCGCCAGCCGGTCATGCAGTAGGCCTTCGACACGCCGTTCATGGTCAGCGTGCGGTCGAACAGCGCCGGCTCGACCTGCGCCGGCGTCGTGAACACGAAGTCGTCGTAGACCAGCTTCTCGTACATGTCGTCGGTCAGCACCCAGACGTGCGGGTGCCGCACCAACACGTCGCACAGCCCGCGCAGCTCGGCCTTGGAATAGGCCGCGCCGGTCGGGTTGGACGGCGAGTTCAGGATCAGCCACTTCGTGCGCGGCGTGATGGCGCGCTCGAGGTCCTCCGGCTGCAGCTTGAAGCCCTTGGACTCCGGGCACGGGATGATCACCGGCGTGCCGTCGGCGACGGCCACCATCTCCGGGTACGACACCCAGTACGGCGCCGGGATGATCACCTCGTCGCCGGCGTTCATGGTCGCCAGCATGGCGTTGAAGATGATCTGCTTGCCGCCGTTGGTGACGACGGTCTGCGAGACCTTGTACTCCAGCCCGTGGTCGCGCTTGAACTTGTCGACGATCGCCTGGCGCAGCGCCGGCGTGCCGGCGATCGCGGTGTAGCGCGTGTCGTTCTCGCGGATCGCCTTGTAGGCGGCCTCCTTGATGTGGTCGGGCGTCGGGAAGTCCGGCTCGCCGGCCGCCAGCCCGATGACGTCTTTGCCCGCCGCCTTCATCTCCAGGAATTTGCCCTGCGCGGCGTTCGTGGGAGACGGCTTGATGCGGCTGAGACGGTCGGCGATGAAGGCCATGGCGGGGGTTCCTGGAAGCCGCCCGGATGCCGCCGGGCGCGGGCCCGTTTTTGGGCGGCGCAACCTAGCTTTCGCACCTGCGGGAAGCAAGGCGCGGCGGCACGAATATTGTGCCGGGACAATGTCGGACGCGGGCGCGTCGGCTCGGGCGGCGATGACGCGGAACGCCCGATTCAGCGCGCGGACCCGCCGCATACGTGGATCACGGCGAGGGGACGGTCGCGGACTCGGTGATCCCGTTCGTCGTCCTTTCCTGGCGTCGTGTACCTGAAGGCGACCCAACAACCGTCCGGCGAGGGCGCGTATTCGCTCACGAACCCGTTGAAAAGCTTTGTGGCGCGTCCGTCAGGGTCGACGGAGTAGATTCCACCGGATCTGTCCCCTTGTGTCGTACGGCGCTTTTCGAGGATCGCCGTCCAGCCGCCCCGTCGCGGAAGCAACGTGGCGCCTTGCGCCGCCAAATCCTTGTTGGGCACGCAGACGCGTTCAAGCCGCCCGTTCGCCGGTGTCAGCCACCATCCCACCAGACACGTTCCGGATGGTGCGGCGCGCCAGCCGTGGCATGCGATGACGAAATAGCGGCCGTCGCCGTCGACCAACCGCACGCATTCGCGCCGAGTGAGTTTTCCGTCGATGGCGAGATTGCGGCCCGGTGCGTCGCGATTGGCGTGGAACGAAACCGACCAATCTGCAACGTCAGCGTTGAATCCGGGGGTCGATACATCGGGAGTTGAAAAACGGAGCCATCCATCGGCGCCGTTGAGTTTCAGCCAATCATGGGAACCAGAATTGGACCTATCAGTCGCGCGGTCTGTGATCGAGCAGTCGATGGTGCTCCAGTCGGTGTCCTCGGCCGGTGAGGTGAGCGATCCGATGCTCTGTCGCAAAGTGATATTGCCTAGGCGCGAAGCCTCACGGTCGCCGATGTGCGTGACTACCAGATCCTCGGTGACGCCATAGAGTGAAATGGCACCACCGTCGACGGCGGGTCGGGGCGCGGTCGCCGACCGTCGGCGGATGAACAAGCTTGCTTTCGTGGCACACATTGTACCGCCGAGCTGCGCACTATCGATCAGCGTCGTCGTCGAGCTTCCATTGCGCCAGACTTGGAAACGCGTGCTGCGTGTTTCGGTAATGACGGCGTAGACTAAAATGTTGCTGTGCAACCACGAGAAGCCGGATATGGCGCCGTCGAATGATTGAAGGCGGGGTGGCGACTCGGCCATGCGGATGGGATCCGCGGGCAACCGTTGCTGGCCGAACGCGCTCACCGCGGCGCCGGCGCCGAGCGCGACCGCCAGATTGACGAGCCAACCGAACTGGCGTGACGAGCCCATGACGAGCGTCTCACTTCCATGATGAGCGATCTGTTACGATACGGTGGGGTGCTTCCAAGTCAACGTATGTTCCAGTTGCCGGCGGCGGAGACGCCGGCGCGCGTCAGTCGACGCGGCGCAGCGTGACGGAGACGCTCATGGTCGACTCGGCGCCGGCGGTGGCGCCGACCCGGCGGCCGGTCACCGGCGCCGCCTCGGCGTAGTCCAGCCCGATGGCCAGCTTCAGGTATTCGCCAGCCGGCGACTGGCGGTCGACCGGATCGAAACCGACCCAGCCGAGGCCGTCGACATGCGCCTCGGCCCAGGCGTTGCTCGATCCGGCGTCGGGCGGGGCGCCCTCGACGTAGTGGTAGCCGCTGACGTAGCGCGCCGGGATGCCGAGCCGGCGGCAGCAGGCGATGAACACGTGCGCCTGGTCCTGGCGCACGCCCTCGCCGCGGCGCAGCGCGTCGAGCGCGGTGGTCTCGACATCCGACACGCCGGCGCGGTAGCGCACCAGCTCGCCGACGCGGCGCATCAGATCGTGCAGCAGCGGCACCCGCGCGCCGGCGTCGCCGGCGCGGCCGGCGAAATCCGCGATCGCGGCGTCGAGCGTCGAATCGTGGCGCGCCAGCCCGCCGTTGCGCAGCCAGTAGATCGGCGGCAGCGTGTCCTGGTCGGGATAGCGCAGCCACGCCGCGTCGCCCTCCCACGCGTAGACGCCCTCGGCGACGATCACGACCTCGCCGTGCGCGCCGGTGACCGAGAAGGTCGACACGCCGTTGCCGTGCCCGTCTGTCCAGTCGGCGCGCCGTCCGGACCCGCGCAGACGCCACGACAGGACGCGCTGGCCCTCGCCGGGACGCGGCGTGAGGCGCACGTCGTGGATGGAATGGCGCACCGGCTCCCGGAAGGCGAAGCGCGTGACGTGGGTGACGGCGACCTGCATGCTGCGCTCCGTCAGTCGAACAGGAACTGCCGGCCGATCTGGTCGGAAAGCCGCGACGTGCGCACGCGGATGTCGCGGAGATACGCCTTCAGCCCGGCGGCGAAGACGTCCTCGACGCGGCCGTAGCGCAGATGGGCGTGCAGCGCGCCGGCCTGGCGGTCGGCCTCGCCGCGCGCGCCGTAGGAATCGGCCAGCTCGCGCAGATTGAGGTCGACCTGCCACAGGCAGTGGTGGATCGAGCGCGGCAGGTCGCGGCGCAGGATCATCAGGTCGGCCACCTTCATCGGCTCGATGCGGCTGTGGTAGATGCGGCGGTAGGTGCGCACCGCGCCGATGCAGGCGAGGATCTCCGACCATTCGAAATAGTCGGCCGCCGCCGCGTCGGGCGTGCCGTCCGGCCGCAGCCGGTGGAACTTCTCGTCGAGCACGCGGGCGGTGTTGTCGGAGCGCTCGATGTACATGCCGAGCGACAGGAAGTTGTAGGCGTCGTCGCGCAGCAGCGTCGTCTGCGCCGCGCCGAGGATCATCACGGTCTGCTTCTTCACCGTCTCGATCAGCGCGCCGCGGTCGACGATGGCGCGCGGCCGTCGCGCCGTCGCAGACACCTCCAGCCACAGCCCGTTGAGGCTCTCCCAGACGTCGGTGGTCAGGTTGTTGCGCTCGGAGCGGGCGTTGTCGCGCGCCGCGCGCACGGTGCTGAGCAGGCTGGAGAGGTTGTCCTCGTCGAGCGTCATGAAGTCGAGCAGCTCGGGCACGCCGCCGGCGGGATGGCGGACGAAGAACGCGTCCTCGAGGCCGAAGATCGAGGCCACCGCCTCGGCCTCGGCGGCGCCCGACTGCAGCGCCATGCGCTGCGTCGCCTCGAGCAGGCGCGCCGTGCTCTCGGCGCGCTGCAGGTAGCGCCCCAGCCAGTAGAGGTTCTTGGCGGTGCTGCTGAGCATGGCGCGGCCTCAGACCGCCGGCTCGCCGGGCCGCGGCGCCAGGACCCAGGTGTCCTTGGTGCCGCCGCCCTGGCTGGAGTTGACGACCAGCGAACCCTCCTTGAGCGCGACCCGCGTCAGCCCGCCGGGCACGATCGTCACGCCGCCGTCGCGGCGCGACAGGATGAACGGCCGCAGATCGACGTGGCGCGGCGCCACGCCGCTGTCGACGAAGGTCGGGCAGGTGCTCAGCGCCAGCGTCGGCTGCGCGATGTAGTTGTCGGGCCGCGCCACCAGCATGGCGCGGAACTCCTCGATCTCGGCGCGCGAGGAGGTCGGGCCGACCAGCATCCCCTTGCCGCCGGAGCCGTGCACCTCCTTCACGACCACCTCCGGCAGGTGCTCCAGCACGTATTTGAACTCGTCAGGCCGGTCGCAGCGCCAGGTCGGCACGTTGTTCAGCAGCGGCTCCTCGCCGAGGTAGAAGCGGATCATGTCCGGCACGTGCAGGTAGGTCGACTTGTCGTCGGCGACGCCGTTGCCGATGGCGTTGACGATGTTGACGCGGCCGGCGCGCAGCGCGCCCACCAGCCCCGGCACGCCCAGCATCGAGTCGGGCCGGAACGCCAGCGGATCGAGGAACGCGTCGTCGAGCCGGCGGTAGACCACGTCGACGCGCTGCGGCCCGCGCGGCGTGCGCATGTAGACGCGGCCCTCGTCGACGAACAGGTCGGTGCCCTCGACCAGCTCGATGCCCATCTCGTCGGCCAGGAAGGCGTGCTCGAAATAGGCGCTGTTGAAATGCCCCGGCGTCAGCAGCACGACGGTGGGCTCCGCGTCGTCGGAATGCGACACCGAGCGCAGCGTGTTCAGCAGCTCCTCGGTGTAGTTGGCGACCGGCCGCACGCCCAGCGTGGCGAACACGTCGGGCACGAGGCGCATCATCACCTCGCGGTTCTCCAGCACGTAGGACACGCCCGACGGGGTGCGCACGTTGTCCTCGAGGACGTAGAAATCCTTCTCGCCGACGCGGACCATGTCGATGCCGGCGATGTGCACGTGGATGCCGCCGGGCAGCTTCACGCCCTGGGCCTGCGCGGCGAACTCGGCGTTGAGCAGGAGCTGGCGCTCGGGCACGACGCCGGCGCGGCAGATCTCGCGCGCGCCGTAGGCGTCGACCAGGAACGCGTTCAGCGCCCGCACGCGCTGCGACAGACCGCGCTCGAGGAACGTCCACTCGTCGGCGGCGATCACCCGGGGCACGATGTCGAACGGGATCGTGGTCTCGTGGCCGTCGACCGCGCCGTAGGCCCCGAAGGTGATCCCCTGGCGGCGGTAGAACTGCTCGACCTCGCGGCGCTTGGCGACCATCTCGTTGGCCGGCGTGCGCGCCAGCCAGTCGGCGACCGCGCGGTACGGCGCCCGGACGCCGTCGGGACCGCTGAGCATCTCGTCGAACGCGTCCCTGCCCGCCATGCGGTCCCCTCCGTTCGCGGCGTCGTTTGGTTCTAGCCCATACACTGCGCGAAACTTAAGCAAAATCCGAGCCAGCCAGCCGCGACTCCCGTCACGGCCGGCGCGGTTCCGTGGCGCCGGGCGGCGTCCGCCCGCGCCCATCGTTGACGCGGCGCGGCCGGCGCCGCACCGTGCGCGCCGCTGACGCGGGGATGGACGATGAAAAAAGTGCTGCTCGATGCCTACGGGGTGCCGGACGAGGTGGCGCGCTGCGCCGAGGTCGACGATGTCGGCGCGCCGGCGGTGGGCGAGGTCGTGTTCGACGTGCTCGCGTTTCCGATCAACCCCGCCGATCTGTGGTTCTGCCGCGGCAGCTACCGGCTGAAGCCGCCGCTGCCGTCGACGCCGGGCGCGGAATGCGTCGGACGCGTCGCCGCGGTCGGCGCCGGGGTGGCGCACGTGAAGCCCGGCGATCTCGTGATCAACCTCCAGCGTGAGAACTGGGCGCAGCGGCGGCGCGTGAAGGCCGACGACGCGATCCCGGTGCCGGCCGGCATGGATCTGCGGCAGGCCGCGATGCTGCGCATCAATCCGCCGACCGCGCTGCTGATGCTGAGCGACATCGTCGATCTGAAGCCGGGCGACTGGGTGGTCCAGAACGTCGCCAACTCCGCCGTCGGCCGGCTGGTGATCGCGCTGGCGCGCCGGCGCGGCCTCAAGACGCTGAACATCGTGCGCCGCGAATCGTTGTTCGCGGAACTGCGCGCGCTGGGCGCCGACGCCTGCGTCGTCGACGGGCCGGACGTGTTCGAGAGGGCGCGGACGGCGACCGGTGGCGCCCGCATCCGGCTGGGCCTCGACGCGGTCGCGGGCGCCGCCACGGGCCGCGTGTCGGCCTGCGTCGCCGACGGCGGGACGGTCTGCAACTACGGCTCGATGTCGGGCGAGGATCCCGTCATGCCGCGCGGCGCCGTCATCTACGACGGCCAGATCCTGAGCGGCTTCATGCTGGGCCGCTTCCTGGCGCGGCGGACGCCGGCCGAGGTGCGCGCGATCTACGCCGAGCTCGGCGCCCTGGTGATGGACGGCACGCTCCACGCGCCGGTCGAGAAGGTCTATCCGATCGACGACATCAAGGCGGCGTTGGCGCACGCCCAGCGCGGCGAGCGCGCCGGCAAGATCCTCGTCGCGCCGCACGGGCCGGTCTGATCATCCTTCCGGCGGCGGCAGGGGCCGCAGCTCGACCTCGACGCCGTAGGTGTGCTTGCCGCCGCCGAGGATCACGCCGCGCACCGGGCTGACATCGGAGAAGTCGCGGCCCCACGCGACGACCACGTGCTCCTCGTGGGCCACGAGGTCGTTGGTCGGATCGAGATGCACCCAGCCGGCCTCGACGCCGCACCACACCGCGATCCAGGCGTGGCTGGCGTCGGCGCCGCGCAGCTCGGCGGCGCCCTCGCTCGGATAGGTGCGCAAATAGCCCGACACGTAGGCGGCCGGCAGGCCGAGCGAGCGCAGGGCAGCGATCTGCACATGGGCGAAATCCTGGCAGACGCCGACGCGGCGCGCGAAGACCTCCTCGAGCGGCGTCGACACGTCGGTCGCGCCGGGGGTGTAGGCGAAATCTTCGTGGACTCGGCGCGTCAGGTCGAGCGCGGCGGCCAGCACGGGGCGGCCGGACGCGAAGGATGGCAGCGCGTAGGCGCGCGCCGCGGCGATCGTCTGGACCAGCGGCGACGGATGGATGAACTCGGCGGCGCCGACGCTGTCGGGGAAAGCCTGCGACAGCGCGTCGCGGACGGACTCCCACGGCGGCGTGTCCCCGGCGTCCGGCGGCGCCGGCAGCGCCACGTCGATCTCGGCCCGCATTTCGACCGTGAGCACGGTGTGCGGCGAGTCGATGCGGAAGGCGTCGACGGCGTTGCCGTAGTGGTCGAGGTGGCGGCCGGACGACGACGGCGGGGGATCGATCAGGATCTCGCAGCCCGACACGCTCTGGCCGCGCAGGGCGCGCGGACGCAGATGGGCGGCGTGGTAGGCGAGGTCGACGGCGCTGGCGTAGCTGTAGGTGGTGCGGTGCGAGACGGTGTAGCGCATCGCCGCCTCAGCGCATCGAGCCGACGGTGCGCGCCGCCGGGACGAGGGAGAAGTAGGTCCGCGTCACGTCCTCGGACAGCGACGACAGCGCCGCGCCGGCGCGCTCGACGGCGTCGCGCAGCGCCGCCAGCGCGAGGCCTTCGTGGCGCCAGGCGCGCTCGTCGGTCTGGAACATCGCCACGCTGTCGCGGCAGTCGGTCAGCAGGTCCTCGCCCGCGAACGCGACGCGCGCGCCGGTGGCGCGGCCGAGGTCTGCGAGGTGCCGCGAGATGGCGTGGATCTGGAACGCCAGCGCGCGCGGGTTGCTCTCGTCGAGCAGCACCAGGTCGAGGGTCGGCGCCGGCTCCAGCGTCGCGAGGTAGCGGCCGCGGTAGGTGATCGTCGAGTCGCAGAGCTCGAGCGCCAGCCGCATCGCCGGCTCCCACAGGATCGGCGTCTGCGCGAAGGGCGACAGCGCGGCGCGGCAGACGTAGCGGCCGCGCTCCAGGCGGCGGCCGAGGTCGAGCATCCGCCAGCCGCTGCCGCGGGTCATGTTCTCCTGCGCGAGGCCCGAGAAGGTGGCGGCGAAGCGGATCGCGTCGTCGCACGCCGCCATCAGCTGGTCGACGTCGGCGCGCGGCCGCGCGAAGCGGGCGGCCACCGCGCCCAGCGTCACGTCGATCGCCGAGCCCATGTCGGCCGACAACCGGTCGCGCAGCGTGCCGGCGAGCTGCCGCACCGAGGTCAGCGCCGAGGCGAGCGGCCTTCCGTCGGCGCCGCAGCGCATGATGGCCTGCGCCAGCGCGTTGCTGTCGGGCGGCGCCATCGCGTCGCGGCGCTCGACCAGCCCGGCGTCGCCGAGCGCCAGCCCCAGCAGGCGCAGCTCGATCAGGTCGCGCACGCCCATCGGTCCCAGCGCCAGCCGGCCGAGCGTCGCGCGCGCCAGCCGCGCGAGGTTGTCGACGCGCTCGACGTAGCGGCCGAGCCAGAACAGATTGTCGGCGGCGCGGCTCTGGAGGTCGCCGCCGCGCTGGATCGCCAGCCGCTGGAAGCGCGCCGTCGGCGGCACCACGATCTCGGCGCTGTCGTCGGCCAGCACCCAGACGTCGCGCACGCGGCCGTCGACGCGGCCCAGCGCGGCCAGCGCCGATCCCGGCGGCGAGCGCGCGAGGCCGCCGGGCATGGCGATGTAGCCGTCGCCGTGCGCGACGAGGAACACGCGCAGCACCACCGGGTCCGGGCGCAGGCCCTCGGGCGCCAGCGCAGGCGCGAAGGACGGCTCGACGGCGCGCTGCGCGACGTAGGCGTGCGGCCGGGCGATCATGCGTTCGACGAGGGCGGCGCGCGCGGCCGGATCGAGATCGCGCGCGACGACCGGCTCGCGGTCGGCGTCGAGCGCCGGCCGCACCGTCATCGCGTCGAGATGGGCCAGGACGTAGTCGAGGGCGGCGCGCTCGCCCAGCCACCAGACGTCGACGGCCGGCAGGCGCAGCTCCTCGCCGAGCAGGTGGCGCGCCAGCGCCGGCAGGAACGGCGACAGCGCCGGGGTGTCGACGACGCCGCTGCCGACGGCGTTGGCCAGCGCGACCTTGCCGGCGCGCGCCGCCTCCAGAAGGCCGCCGACGCCGAGCGTCGAATCGGCGCGCAGCTCGAGCGGATCGCAGTAGGCGCTGTCGAGCCGCCGCAGCAGGACGTCGACCGGCTTCAGCCCGTCCAGCGTCTTCATCGCCACGCCGTCGCCGCGCACCGTCAGGTCGCCGCCCTCGACCAGCGCCACGCCCAGCGCGCGCGCCAGGAACACCTGCTCGAAATAGGTCCGCGAGTACGGGCCGGCGGTCAGCAACGCCACGATCGGGTTGTCGCGGCCGGCGGCGGCCATGCCGTTGAGCGTCGCCTGGCAGGCCTCGAAGAACGGGCCGATCTCGCGCACCGGCATGGCGCGGAAGGCCTCCGGCAGCGTGCGCGCCAGCGTGCGGCGCAGATGCAGCGCGTAGCCGGCGCCGGCCGGCGCCTGGGCGTGGTCGGCCAGCACCGTCCAGGATCCGTCGGGCGTGCGCACCAGATCGGCGGCGTAGAACACCAGGTTGCGCGCCGGCGGCGGCGAGCCCGGCGCGCGGCACGGCCGCAGGAACTGCGCGTTGGCGTGGACCAGCGCGGCCGGCAGCAGCCGCTCGCGCGGCAGGCGCTGCGCCCCGTAGACGTCGCCGATCACCGCGTCGAGCAGGCGCGCGCGCTGGATCAGGCCGGCCTCGATCGCCTCCCATTCCGGCGACGTCAGGATCAGCGGCAGCGCCTCGAACGACCAGCCCTCGACCGGGGCGCCGTCCGGCGGCCGCGACGAGCGCGTGGCGCCGCCCTCGACCAGCTGCCGCTGGGCGCGCTCGACGCGGTCGCGGAGGCTGACGCCCGGCAGCGACCGGACGACGCTCAGCAGTCCCTGCCAATGGTAGCGGATGCCGCGCTGGCCGTTGACCAGCTCGTCGTACGTCCCTGTCGGGGCGCCCGCGGCGCGGAGGGCCTCCATATCGGCGGTCGGTTCTCTTTTTCGAAGGGGCGCCGACGTTCGCACGCCGGCCGCCCCGGGTCCACCGCCGCCGGGCTCAGGCGCGCCGCAGATCCAGGGTGACGGGGTGTTCGGGGTTGGCCAGGGGCAGGGGCGGCGCGGCCGCGCCCTGGCTGTGGCCGACCGGCGCGAAGCGCACGCGGCGGCGCGCCTCGGCCTCGTTGGCGTTGACCGGGAAGCGGTCGTGGCTGCGGCCGCCGGGATGCACGACGTGGTAGGTGCAGCCGCCGATCGAGCGGCCGGTCCACGTGTCGTGGATGTCGAACACCAGCGGCGCGTGCACGCCGATCGTCGGGTGCAGGCCGGTGGGCGGCTGCCAGGCGCGGAAGCGCACGCCGGCGACGTGCTCGCCCGGCACGCCGGTGGCGCGCAGCGGCAGCGCGCGGCCGTTGCAGGCGACCACGTGGCGCGCGTCGTTGAGGCCCGCGACCTTCACCTGCAGCCGCTCGAGCGACGAATCGACGTAGCGCACCGTGCCGCCGGCGCCGCCTTCCTCGCCGAGGACGTGCCATGGCTCCAGCGCGTGGCGCAGCTCGAGCTCGACGCCGCGGTGGGCGATGGCGCCGATCTCGGGGAAGCGGAACTCGTAGTGCGGCAGGTACCACGCGGCGTCGAAGCCGCGGCCGCCGGCGCGCAGGTCGTCGACCACCTCGGTGAAGTCCTGCCAGACGAAGTGCGGCAGCATGAAATCGTCGTGCAGGCGCGTGCCCCAGCGCGTCAGCGGCCGCTCGTACGGCTCGCGCCAGAACCTCGCGATCAGGCCACGCAGCAGCAGGAGCTGCGCCACGCTCATGCGCACGTGCGGCGGCATCTCGAAGGCGCGCAGCTCGAGCAGGCCGCGGCGGCCCGACGCGCTGTCCGGCGAGAACAGCTTGTCGATGCAGAACTCGGCGCGGTGCGTGTTGCCGGTGACGTCGACCAGCAGGTTGCGGAACACGCGGTCGACCAGCCACGGCGGCGCCGCGCCGCCGGCCGAGATCTGGCGGAACGCGATCTCCAGCTCGAACAGCGAGTCGTTGCGCGCCTCGTCGACGCGCGGGTGCTGGCTGGTCGGGCCGATGAACAGGCCCGAGAACAGGTAGGAGAGCGAGGGATGGTTGTGCCAGTAGCCGATCAGGCTCTTGAGCAGGTCGGGCCGCCGCAGCAACGGCGAGTCGGCCGGGCTCGCGGCGCCGACGGTGACGTGGTTGCCGCCGCCGGTGCCAGTGTGGCGCCCGTCGAGCATGAATTTCTGCGCCCCGAGCCGGGTCTCGCGCGCCTCGGCGTAGACCGCCTCGGTGGTCGCCACCAGGTCGCGCCACGTCTCCGAGGGGTGGATGTTGACCTCGATGACGCCGGGATCGGGCGTCACCGAGAAATGGCGCAGCCGCGGATCGAACGGCGGCGGATAGCCCTCGATGAAGACCGGCTGGCCGCTCGCGCGGGCGGCGTCCTCGACCGCGGCGACGAGGTCGAGATAGTCCTCGGCGGTCTCCGCCGGCGGCATGAACACGTGGAGATGCCCGTCGCGCGGCTCGAAGGCGATCGCGGTGCGGACGGTGCGCGCCGCCGACTGGCCGCGCGGCGGCGGCGGCGCGGACGCCGAGTCGGGCCGCAGCGCGTCGCGCCAGATGTCGGCGGCGCCGTCGCCGGGGGCCGCCGGCGCGCCGGCGGCGGAGGTGGCGCTCAGCATGCGCGTCGCGGCCGAGGCGCGGAACGCGTCGAACGGCGGCAGCGGCTCGCGCGGCGCCATCGCGTCCATCTCGAGCGCCGCGGGCATGTCGCCCGGCGCCGCCCACGGCAGCGAGTCGAGCGGCAGGCGGAAGCCGATGGGTGAATCGCCGGGCGCGAGATACAGCTTCTCCGGCCGCAGGAACCAAGGCCCCGACCGCCAGCGCCGGCCGTTGAAGCGGTCGCGCGTGATCGGCAGCACGTGGCCGACGACGCTCTCCAGACCCTGCTCGAAGATGCGCGCCAGACGCGCGCGTTCCATCTCGTCCTTCACCTTGGACGCCGACGGATCGACGTTCACCGGCAGCCGGCGCTCACGCCACAGGTAGTACCAGGTGTCCTCGAACGCCGGGATCAGATAGGCAGGGTCGATGCGCAGCCGCTCGCACAGCGCGTGCGCGAATCGCGCCGCGTCCTCGACGGTCGCGCCCGCCGGCTTCTCCTCCTGGGCGTAGAGTCCGGCGTCGCGCCAGATCGGCTCGCCGTCGCGGCGCCAGTGGCAGCCCAGAGCCCAGCGCGGCAGCTGCTCGCCCGGATACCACTTGCCCTGGCCGTAGTGCAGCAGCGGGCTGGTCGCGAAGCGCGCCGCCAGGCGGCGGAACAGACGTCCGGCGAGGCGCCGCTTGTCGGCGCCCAGCGCCTCGGTGTTCCACGCCGCGCCGTCCATGTCGTCGATCGACACGAAGGTCGGCTCGCCGCCCATGGTCAGCCGCGCGTCGCCGTCCACCAGGTCGCGCTCGACCTCGTCGCCGAGCGCCAGCATGTCGTCCCACGTCGCGTCGGCGTAGGGCAGCGTGGTGCGCGGCGTCTCGCGCACGCGGGTCACCGACATGGCGAACGAGAACTCGACCTCGGCCTTGCCGACCAGCCCCTCGACCGGCGCCGCGCTCTGCGGCTCAGGCGTGCAGGCCAGGGGAATGTGGCCCTCGCCGGCCATCAGGCCCGACGTCGGATCGAATCCGATCCATCCCGCGCCGGGCAGGTACACCTCGCACCATGCGTGCAGGTCGGTGAAGTCGCTGGTCGGCCCTTCCGGACCGTCGAGGGGTTTCTCGTCGGGCCGCAACTGGATCAGGTATCCCGACACGAAGCGCGCCGCGAAGCCGAGATGGCGCAGGATGTTGACCAGCAGCCACGACGTGTCGCGGCATGATCCCTTGGCGACGCCCAGCGTCTCCTCGAAGGTCTGCACGCCGGGTTCGAGCCGGATGACGTAGCCGATCTCCTTCTGCAGCCGCTGGTTCAGCCCGACCAGGAAGTCGATCGTGCGCGGCGCCCCGCCGCGGTCGACCTTGGCCAGCCAGGCCGCCAGCAGCGGACCCGGCGCGGTCGTCTTGCGGAACGGCGCCAGATCCTCCGACAGGCCGGGGTCGTAGGCGAACGGATACGTCTCGGCGTCGGTGTCGAGGAAGAAATCGAACGGATTGATGACCGCCATGTCGGCGACCAGGTCGACGCTGACCGAGAATTTCCCCGCTTTCTCGGGGAATACCAGCCGCGCCAGATGGTTGCCCTGGGGGTCCTGCTGCCAGTTGATGAAATGGGGCGAGGGCTCGACGCGCAGCGAATAGGACAGGATCGGGGTGCGGCAATGGGGCGCCGGCCGCAGGCGGACGGTCTGCGGACCGAGCTCGACCAGCCGGTCATAGGTGTAGCTGGTGCGGTGGGTCAGGGCGACGTGGATACTCATGACGGGCCTTTCGGGCGCCCGCGCGATCGGGCGTGCCTCGAATTTGATCAAGCAATCCGCGCGCCATGTCGACCACCCGCGCGGTGGCGGCCCCGGCGGCGATGTGCTCTATTTTTCGCCATCGGGTCTTTTCTGGAGGCGGATATGCAGTCGGAGATCGCCGCTGTCGAGCGGACATTGCGGATCTATTTCGACGGTCTCTACGAGGGCGACACGAAAAAGCTGGGCGAGGCGTTCCATCCAGCGTCGCATCTCTACAGCGTCGGGGCCGACGGCGCCGCCGCGGATCTGCCGCGCGCGGAGTGGTTCAAGATGATCGAGAGCCGGCCGTCGGCGAAGTCCAAGGGCGACGAGCGCCGCGACCGCATCGTGTCGATCGATTTCAGCGGGCCGGCCACCGCCTTCGCCAAGGTCGAATGCCAGATTCCGCCGCGCTACTTCACCGATTATTTGACGCTGCTGAAGCTCGACGGCCAATGGAAGGTCATCGCCAAGGCGTTCCACACCGTCACGAGGTGACGGCGGCGGCGCGTCACCGGACGCCGGCGGCGGCCGGCGTCACGAGGCAGAGCAGGGCGATTCCGGTGAGCGGCCAGCGCAGGCGCGGATACCACGCCGGCGCGGCGCCGCGGCGCGCGGCGGCGATGTCGTAGGCGAGCATCGCCAGGAAACCCGTCGCCAGTCCGAGGACGGCGACCGCCGAGCCGAACGCCAGCGACAGCCACGCCGTCAGCGGCGCCGCCGCGCCGATCAGGAACTGCGACGGCCGCGGCGCCGGATCGCGCATCGCCAGGCCCCAGTGCACCGCGCCGAGGAACGACAGCACGCACGTCCCGTACCCGATCAGCGCGCTGAACGCGAATAGCGGCCACGGCTGCGGCGCCCACAGCACCGCGCCGGCCGCCAGCGCGAACGGCGCTGTGCCGAGGACTCCCAGCGCCAGGGCCAGCCGCGGGATCGACCGCGTCGACGCCGCGGGCGCGTTCGTCGGCGCGGTCGCCGGTCGCTTCGACCCGGCCATCGCGGCGCGGCCGCGTCCGCCGGCGCGGGCCCCGCGGACGGGCGCTAGTCCTTCACGTCGGCGGCGACGCGTACCTTCAGCATCTTGTCGGGATTCGAGGGCGGCTCGCCGCGCTTGATCTTGTCGACGAACTCCATGCCGGAAATCACCTTGCCCCACACGGTGTACTTGCCGTCGAGGAAGCCGGCGTCGCCGAAGCAGATGAAGAACTGGCTGCGTGCGCTGTTGGGATCGTTGGTGCGCGCCATCGACAGGGTGCCGCGCACGTGCGGCTCCTTCGAGAACTCCGCCTTGAGCGGCTCGCCGATACCGCCCGAACCGGTGCCCGTCGGATCGCCGGTCTGGGCCATGAAGCCGTCGATCACGCGGTGGAACACGACGCCGTCGTACTTGCCGTCGCGCGCGTGCTTCTTGATCTGCGCCACGTGGCCGGGCGCGAGGTCGGGGCGCATCTGGATGACGACGCGGCCGTCCTTCAGGTCGATGTAGAGGGTGTTTTCCTTGTCCATGGGGACTCCCGGCCGGGTCTGCGCGACGGCCTGCGCGCTCGCCGTGAAAAGGGCGACGACGGCCATCAACATCGTGATCGTGCGCATGCGTTTCCCCGCGTGGCGATGGTTGCGAGGCGCGGAACATGGCCGAACCGGCCGCACGGCGCAAGCGCGGGCGGCGCCGTCCGGTGGGCCCCTCACGGCAGCCTGAAACTGAACGGCACCTCGACCAGGACCGTGCCGACGAGACGCGCGCCCTCGGGCGGCCGCGGCGGGCGGAACCGCAGCGCGGCGCCGGACCTGAGCGCGGCGGCGTCGAGTCTCGCGTGGCCGCTCGAGCGACGCACGCGTGCGTCGCGGACGGCGCCGGAGGCGTCGATCTCGACCTCGACCAGCACGTCGCCCTGCTCGCCGTTGCGGCGCGCCTCCTCCGGATACGGGGTGCGCGCCGGCCCGCCGCCGGCGGGCGTCACCACCAGGGTCGCGAGACGCGCCGCCGCCGGGCGTGCGGCCGCAGCGCCCGTCCGCGCCGGCGCCGGTGGTGGCCGGAACAGGATGGACGGGCCGTTGATCTCGGCGGCCGACACCGGCGGCTCGTCGGGCCGCAACGAGAAGCCGCGGTCGAGGATCGGCGACGGCGCGCGCGCGACAGGCGGCGGGGGCATCTCGGTGACCGGCGGCGGCGGCTCGGGTGGTGGCGGCGCGGGGATGGTCGGCGCCGGCGGCGCGGCCGTCGCGGGCGGCGCTTCGGCGGATGACGGTTCGGGTGGTGGCGTTGGCGTCGGCGGCGCCGGTGCGGGGGACGCCTCGGAGGGCTGCGCCTCGGCGGGGCCCGGCGGTTTCGGTTCAGACGGGGTCGAGGCTTCCGGTGGCGGTGGCGGCACCGGCGTCGGGAGGCGCTCGGCGGCTGGCTCCGGCTGCCGTTCGGGCTTCGGCTCGGGCTTGGGTTCCTGCTTCGACGCCGCGACGGGTGGCGGTGCCGGCGCCGGCGGCACCGCGTCGACCAGCGCGATCTCCTCGAGTCGCGGTTCGGGACGCCGCGCGTACGTCGACAGCGTCAGTGCCGCGATGATCGCGGCATGGAGCGCGATCGCGGCCGCGACGCTGCCGACTTGGCGCCGGACTGGTGTGCGCGCCACGACGGGCGTCGCGCGCGGGTCCGCGTCGCGCCACGACGCGATCGGGGCGAAGGTGAGATCGTGGTTCAGATGCGTCGCTCAAACGATTGCGCGACGCGTGAAAGGCGGCGCCTCTTCATGCGTCTAATGTCGCATATCAGCGTTCATCCGTAAACGACGGTGTCCGGCGGTGAATCAAAGTAATGCCCATGAAATAAGGCTTTCTCAGTGTTTTTCAATGCCGGCGCCGGGGCGTCCAAGCTATGGTGCGCCGATATTGCACGCGATGCTCTCTAGTCCTTAGTCCACGGTATATGCATGCGCGCCGACGGTGTGCCCCTCGATTCCAGCGACGATACCACCGGGCCGGCCGACACCTCGGATGGCGGCTACGCGACGATCTTTCCGCAGGCCCGCGGCGACGCGCGCGGCACGCTGGTCGGCCGCGTCTGGGCGAGTCTGTTCGCGGATCTGAGGCAACCGGTCGAGGAGGCGCTGCGCAGCGGGCCGTCGGCGGGCGACATCGCCTACAAGCTGGGCGAGCTGGTCCATAGCTACTTCCGCACGCGCGGCGTGACGTTGACGAGCTACGAGCTGCGGCGCGTCGTCGTCGAACTGCTCGACAATTGCCAGCGTGGCTGGCCGACGCTCCGCGCGGGCGCGCCGCCGGCGGCCACGCCGGTGGCGCCAGCCGAACCCGGCGGACTCGTGGCGTTCGACGGCCCGGCGGCGGCGCCGTCGCAGCCGGCGCCGGCGTGGAGCGGCGAGCCGCTCGAACCGCCGGCCGTCGCGGTCGTGCCCGCCATTCCGTCGCCGCTGGTGTCGCGCGCCGAGCCGGTGTCGGGCGCCGGCGATCTCGAAGCGACGCCGTCGCCGCGCGCGCCCGCGGCGGAGGAGCGGACCGCGGCGCCGCCCGCGACGCCCCGTCCGCCACCTGCACCACCCATCGCGCCGCCACCCGCGCCGCCAGAGTCCGCGCTGACGGCACCGCCGCGGGCCCCGGTCCCACCCCCGCCCGAACCGCCGCCGGCCATGCCGCCGCGGATGGCGCCCTCCGAGCCGCCGCCACGTCCGCGGCGCGGCGCGACCGTGGTGTCGGTCGACGCGGCGATGGCGGCGATCGCGCCGGCGTTGCTGGCGCGCCGCGGCGACGCGCCGCCGTTGCCGGCGCCGCGTCGCGACGTTCTGGTGTGGTTGCGCGGCGCGATCGACGCGGCGCTGGTCGAGGCCGCGGTGGCGGTCGATTCCGAGGACCGCGACCGGCTCGACCGGCTGGCGTTCGACGAGTTGTTCGGTCTCGGGCCGATCGACGCGCTGTGGCGCGACGAGGCCGTCGGCGCCGTGCTCGTCAACGGCGTCCGTTCGGTGTTCGTCGAGCGCCGCGGCCGGCTCGAGCCCACATCGGCGGCGTTCCGCGACGCCGCCCAGCTCGAGGGCGTGCTGGAACGCCTGGCGCGCCGCGCCGGCGTCGCGCCGGCCGGCCCGGCGTCGCCGTTCATCGACTGCGCGCAGCCCGACGGCGCGCGCGCGACCATCGTCGTGCCGCCGATGTCGAGCGGCGAGCCGCTGCTGGTGCTGCGCCGCGCGCGCGACGTCGCCACGACGCTGGAATCGCTGGTGGCGGAGGGCGCGCTGTCGACCCAGATGGCCACGGTCCTGCGCGTCGCGGTGCGCAGCCGGCTCAACGTGCTGGTGGCCGGCGGCGCCGGCACCGGCCGCACCGCGATGCTGGCGGCGCTCGGGCGCGCCGCCGCGGCCGACGACCGCGTCGTGACGGTGGAGCGGGCGCCGTCGCTGCGGCTGGACCGTCCGCACGTCGTGGGCCTGCTCGGGGCCGGCGGCGAGGCGGCGTTCGCCGCCGCCGTGGCCGCCGCGCTGCGCCTGCGCGCCGACCATCTGCTGGTCGACGACGCGCCGGCCGCCCAGCTCGCCGCGCTGGCCGAGGCCGCCGGACGCGGCGTCGAGGGGATCGCCGCGACCGTCGACGCGACCTCGCCGCGGGCGGCGGTCGCCGGCGGGCTCGGCGCGGGCTTCGACCTGCTGGTGCAGCTCGAGACGCGGCGCGACGGCGTCCGGCGCGTGACGCATCTCGCGGAGCTGGCGCCCGACGATTCCGGCCGCGACCTGTTCTTCTACGAGCCGCCGGCCGCCGGCGCCGACGACCGCGCGTCGGGCCGCTTCGCGTCGACCGGTCTGCGGCCGCGCTTCATCGCGCGGGCGGCGCGCGCCGGCTTCGAGAAGGCGCTGCTCGACGCGCTGTGACGCGCCGCCGGCTCAGACGTGCTGGCCGCCGTTGATCTGGATCTCGGCGCCGGTGACGTAGGAGCTGCCGCCCTCGCACAGGAAATGGATCACGTCGGCGACTTCATCCGTCGTGCCCAGCCGGCGCATCGGGATCTGCTCGGCGACGATCCGCTCGGTGCCGGGCGACAGGATCGCGGTGTCGATCTCGCCCGGCGCGATCGCGTTGACGCGGATGCCGCGCGGCCCGAAATCGTGCGCCATCTCGCGCGTCAGCGTCGCCAGCGCCGCCTTCGACGTGGCGTAGGCCGAGCCGGCGAAGGGATGCACGCGCGAGCCGGCGATCGACGTCACGTTGACGACGCAGCCGCGGGCGTTGCCGAGCTCCTCGATCAGGCCGCGCGCCAGCGCCACCGGCGCGAAGAAGTTGACGTTGAACACCTGGCGCCACAGGTCGAACGGCGTGTCGAGCGCGCCCAGCCGCGAGCCGCCGTCGCCCTTGGGCGAGATCGCGGCGTTGTTGACCAGCGCGTCGAGCCGGCCGCCGCGCAGCCGCGACTTGATCTGCTCGATGCCGCGGCCGAGGTCGACCGGATCGGCGAGGTCGAGCTGGACGTGGTTCTCGCCGCCGCCCGGCCACGGGCACAGCGCGCTGAACGGCTGCCGCGAGACCGTGATGATGCGCCAGCCGGCGGCGCCGAAGCGCTTGACCGTCGCGTGCCCGATGCCGCGGCTGGCGCCGGTCAGCACGAGGGTCTTGGCGTTGCCGCCGGTCGAGGCGGGCGGTGCGGCGGTGGCCATGTCTGCGTCTCCGGATGATCCGTCGATAGAACGCTTTGCCGCCGGCGGGGTCAATGCGGCGCCGGCGCTCGCCTTGGCGCTGAAGAACGGATAGCGTCGCCCGCCACCGGAGGTTCCACCATGCCCGACATCATCCTGCACCACTATCCGACGTCGCCCTACGCCGAGAAGGTCCGCGTGATCCTCGGCTTGAAGGGGCTCCCGTGGCGCTCGGTCACGATCCCCAACGTCATGCCCAAGCCGGACCTGATGCCGCTGACCGGCGGCTACCGCAAGACGCCCGTGCTCCAGATCGGCGCCGACGTCTATTGCGACACCCAGATCATCGCGCGCGCGCTGCAGAGCCGGTTCCCGGCGCTGCCGCTGACGCCGGCCGGGCACGAGGGCGTCGCCGAGGCGCTGTCGTTCTGGGCCGACCGCACGCTGTTCTGGGCCGCCGTCGGCGTCGTCATGGGCGAACTCGGCGACAAGATGCCCGAGGCGTTCAAGAAGGACCGGAGCGAGTTCTCCGGCCGATCCTTCGACGCGGGCTTCCTCAAATCCGCGCAGCCGATGGCGCGCGACCAGGTCTACGCCGGGCTGACGCATGTCGAGACCATGCTGTCGGACGGCCGCGCTTTTCTGCTCGGCGGCCAACCGTCGCTGGCCGACGTCGCGGTCTACAATCCGGTGTGGTTCATGCGCGCGCGTCTGGGGGAGAACGCCTCGCCGCTGGACGGGTTGCCGCGGGTCGGCGCCTGGGCCGGCCGGATGGCGCGCTTCGGCCACGGCGCGCCGGTCGAGATGTCGTCCGCGGAGGCGCTCGACGTGGCGAAGGCGGCCGAACCCGAGACCCCCGCCGGCGTGGATCCGGCCGATCCCCGCGGCCTGGCGGCAGGCGCGGCGGTGACGGTGACGCCGGACGACACCGGCAAGGTGCCGGTGTCGGGCGAGCTGGTGACGCTCAACGCCACCGAGATCGCGGTGCGCCGCGCGCACGAGCGGACCGGCACGGTGGTCGTGCACTTCCCGCGCGCCGGCTACATCGTGGCGCCGGCGTAGCGGAGGTCACGGCCGACCGCGCGCCGGGAGCGACGCCATGGTGCGACTGACGCAGCCGCCCGATCCGGATCCGCGGACGCCGCGGTTCCGGTGTCCGCCAGGGACGATCGACAGCCACATCCACCTGTTCGGTCCGGTGGAGCGGTATCCGTTCGACCCGCAGGCGTTCTACGCCTCGCGCGACGCGCTGCCGGAGACCAACATCGCGTTGCAGGACACGCTCGGCGTCTCCGGCGCCGTGATCGTCAGCGCCGGCGCCTACGGCCCGGACATGCGCCATCTGCTCGACACGTTGCAGCGCTTCCCCGACCGCTTCCGCGGCGTGGCGCTGGTACGCGAAGACGTCGGCGACGACGCGCTCGCCGGCGCGACGCGGCTTGGTGTGCGCGGCGTGCGGTTCCAAAGCACGTCGCGCGGCGGCGCCACGCCGACGATCTCCGCCGACCTCGCGGCGAAGGTCCACGCGCATGGCTGGCACGTGCAGTTCTACGCCCATGACGGAGGGATCGAGAATTTCGCCGGCGCGCTGCTGGCGCTGCCGAACACGATCGTCCTCGACCATCTCGCCAGCGTCCGCGGCGCTGGCGGCGTCGACCAGCCCGCGTTCAAGGCGGTGCTGCGGATGCTCGACACCGGCCGGGTGTGGGTGAAGCTGTCCGGTCCGATGCGCTGCGTGCCGGGCGACCATCCCTACGCCGCGGCGACGCCGGTCGCGCGCGCGTTGGTGGCGCACGCGCCCGAGCGGCTGGTGTGGGGCACGGACTGGCCGCACGTGAACATGGACGGCCGCGGCATGCCGAACGACGGCGACCTGGTCGACCTGATCCCGGAATGGATCGAGGACGCGGCGACGCGCCGGCGCATCCTCGTCGACAATCCGCGGTCGCTCTACGGCTTTCCGCCGGCGCCGTGACCGGCGCGGTCGATGGCGCGCCGGGCGGCGCCCGTGCTTTACTGACGCGTGGCCATCGGGCCCAAACGGACGTCGGGGACGGCAAGATGAGCGATGACCTTTCGATCTTCGTCGGCGCGGGCGACACCGACCAGTTCCTGCTCTGCAAGTACGGCAACCGCCACGGCCTGATCGCCGGCGCCACCGGCACCGGCAAGACGGTGTCGCTGCAGACGCTGGCCGAGGGTTTCGCGGCCTACGGCGTGCCGGTGTTCATGGCCGACGTGAAGGGCGACCTGTCGGGCATGTCGCAGAAGGGCGGCGACAATCCGCGCGCGCTGGAGAGGGCCAAGCTGCTCGGCATCGACGGCTACGCCGGCCGACCCTTCCCGGTGCTGTTCTGGGGTTTGTTCGGCGAGAAGGGCCATCCGATCCGCACGACGGTGTCTGAGATGGGGCCGCTGCTGCTGTCGCGCCTGCTCGACCTCAACGACACCCAGGAGGGCGTGCTCAACATCGTCTTCAGGATCGCCGACGAGCAGGGGCTGATGCTGCTCGACTTCAAGGACCTGACCTCGATGCTGCAGTGGTGCGGCGAGAACGCCGGCCAGCTCACCACCGAGTACGGCAACGTGTCGAAGGCCACCGTCGGCGCGATCCAGCGCCAGCTCCTGGTGCTCTCGCAGCAGGGCGGCGAGGCGTTCTTCGGCGAGCCGGCGCTCGACCTGCGCGACATGATCCGGCGCGACGCCAACGGTACGGGCTGCGTCAACATCCTCGCCGCCGACAAACTGATGAACAGCCCCGCGCCTGTACGCGACTTTCCTGCTGTGGATGCTGTCGGAGCTGTTCGAGGTGATGCCCGAGGTCGGCGACGCCGACCGGCCGAAATTCGTGTTCTTCTTCGACGAGGCGCACCTGCTGTTCGACGACGCGCCCAAGGCGCTGCTCGACAAGATCGAGCAGGTGGTGCGGCTGATCCGCTCCAAGGGCGTCGGCGTCTACTTCATCTCGCAGAATCCGCTCGACGTGCCGGAATCCGTGCTCGGACAGCTCGGCAACCGCGTCCAGCACGCGCTGCGCGCCTTCACGCCGAAGGACCAGAAGGCGGTGAAGACGGCGGCGCAGACCTTCCGGCCGAACAAGAAGTTCGACGCCGCCGTGGCGATCGTCGAACTCGGCGTCGGCGAGGCGCTGGTGTCGTTCCTCGACGCCAAGGGCACGCCGACGCCGGTCGAGCGCTGCCTCGTGGCGCCGCCGCAGTCGCGCATCGGGCCGGCGAGCGACGCCGAGCGCAAGGCCGCGATCCAGGGCAGCCCGATCGCCGGCAAGTACGAGCGCATGGTCGACCGCGAATCGGCGTACGAGGTGCTGATGGGCCGCGCCGGCGCCGGCCAGGTGCGGGATTCGGCGGCGCCGCCGCCGCCCGAAGCGCCGCGCCGCCGCGGCCAGTACGGCGCGCCGCCGCCGCCGCCGGCTCCGGGCGGCGCCTGGGGCGCGCCGCCGCAGCAGCAGGAGCCGCGCTGGGGCGAGCCCGCCGGCGGCGGCTACGCGCCGCCACCGCCACAGGAGGAGGCCGCGCCGCGCGCGCAGCCGCGCCTGAAGCGTGCCATGCCACCCGAGGAGGCGCCCGCGCCGGCGCCGCGCGCGCCGGCGGGACGGCGCAGCGACAGCGTCATGGACACGGTCAAGAAGACCGCCGCGCGCACGGTCACGAACGTCGCCGTGCGCGAGATGACCAAGGCGGTGTTCGGCGGCGGTCGCGGCGGCGGCGGCATCGCCGGCTCGCTGGTCCGCGGCGTGCTGGGCAGCCTGCTGAAGTAGCGCGCCGCCCGATGCGACCGCGTCCTTCCCCCTCTCCGCCGCGCAGCGGGGGAGAGGGTGGGGCCCATCGCGCAGCGATGGGATGGTGAGGTGGTCGTCGTATCGGTCGCGACGTCGACTGGAGAAGCGACGTGCGCTCGTATCCAGCATCGACGACGCCACGGCGACCCGCCCCGCCCCCGCCGTATCGGCTTCGCCGATACGGCGTTCCATGCTTCGCGTGGGCCCCTTCCCTTTCCCCCCGCAAGCGGGCGGAGAGGGAGCGTGCGTCGCTCGCGGGCGCGTCAGCCGTGGCGTTCGAGGACGGCGCCGGCGAGGTAGAGCGAGCCGCAGACGAGGATGCGGAACGGCGCGACCTGCGAGGCGATCAGATCCTCGACCGCGTCGGGCACCGTCGGCGCCGGCAGGCAGGCGAGGCCGACATCGGCGGCGATGACGCAGGCCTGCTCCGGCGAATAGGCCGCGTGGCCGGGGATCGGCACGGCGCGCGCGTCGGTGGCGTGGCGGGCCAGCGGCCGCAGGAAGCCGCCGGCGTCCTTGGTCGTCAGCATGCCGAACACGAGATGCAGCGGCAGCGCCGCCGGCTCGCGCGCCCAGGCGCGCGCCTGGGCGGCGAGCGCGATGCCGCAATCCTCGTTGTGGCCGCCGTCGAGCCACAGCTCGCAGCCCGGCGGCAGGGCGTCGACCAGCGGGCCGCGCGCGAGCCTCTGGAGCCGCGCCGGCCATTCCACCGAGCGCAGCCCGGCGCGGATCGCGTCGTCGCCGATCGCGAAGCCCGCCGCGCGCAGGCGCTCGACGACGGCGACGGCGGTGCCGGCGTTGTCGATCTGGTGCGCGCCGACCAGCCGCGGCGGCGGCAGGTCGAGCGCCAGCGACGCGCTCTCGTAGCGGAAGCCGTCGTCGCGCGGCTCGACCCGCCACTCCGCGCCCATGCGGTACAGCGGCGCGTCCAGCTTGCCGGCCTCCTCCTCGAACACCCCAGCCGGCTCCGGCCGCTGGCGACCGACCACGGCGGGCACGCCGCGGCGGAAGATCCCCGCCTTCTCGCCGGCGATCGCCGCAAGCGTGTCGCCCAGAAATTGCGTGTGGTCGTAGCCGATCGGCGTGACGGCGGTGACGATGGAGCGGTCGACGACGTTGGTGGCGTCGAACCGCCCGCCGAGCCCGACCTCGAGCAGCAGCAGGTCGGCGGGATGGCGCGCGAAGGCCAGCAGCGCCGCGGCGGTGGTGATCTCGAAGAAGGTGATCGGCGCGCCGGAATTGGCCCGCTCGCAGATCTCCAGCGTGATCGCCAGCTCCTCCTCGTCGATCAGCCGGCCGGCGAGCCGGACGCGCTCGTGGAAACGCACGAGATGCGGCGAGGTGAAGACGTGGACGCTCAGCCCGGCCGCCTCGGCCATGGCGCGGACGTAGGCGACCAGAGATCCCTTGCCGTTGGTGCCGGCGACGTGGACGACCGGCGGCACGTTCCGCTCGGGATTGCCGAGCGCGTCGAGAAGCGCGCGCGTGCGGCCCAGCTCCAGGTCGATCACGCGCGGATGCAGCCGCATCAGCCGTTCGAGGATCGCGTCCGTGGCCATGGCGGGGCCCTCGCGCGCGGGACGCCGCGCGCCGGTTCGTTCAGGCGGCGGTCGCCGGCGCCGCGCGCTTCATCAGCAGGCTCGTGATCCGGATCAGCGTCTCGCGCAGCTTGTGGCGGTGCACGACCATGTCGACCATGCCGTGGTCGAGCTGGTACTCGGCGCGCTGGAAGCCCGGCGGCAGCGTCTCGCGGATCGTGTCCTGGATGACGCGCTGGCCCGAGAAGCCGATCAGCGCGCCGGGCTCGGCGATGTGCACGTCGCCCAGCATCGCCAGCGAGGCCGTGACGCCGCCGGTGGTCGGATCGGTCAGCACGACGATGTAGGGGAGGCCGGCCTCCTTCACGAGCTGCACGCCGATCGTCGTGCGCGGCAGCTGCATCAGCGACAGGATGCCCTCCTGCATGCGCGCGCCGCCCGACGCGGAGAACAGGATCAGCGGCGCCGATCTCTCGACCGCCAGCCGCGCCGCGGTGACGAAGCCCTCGCCGACGGCGATGCCCATCGAGCCGCCCATGAATCCGAAATCGAACGCCGCCACCACGGCCGGCGCGCCGCCGATGCGGCCGCTGGCGACGATGATCGCGTCGCTACCTGCGCCGTTCTTGCCCTGCGCCGTCTTCAGGCGGTCGGTGTAGCGCTGCTGGTCGCGGAACTTCAGCGGATCGACCACAGCCTTGGGCAGCGCGTGGGTCTCGAACTTGCCGTCGTCCAACAGCACGGGCAGCCGCTTGGCCGGCCGGATCCGCATGTGGTGGCCGCAATGGACGCAGACCTGCTGGTTCTCCTCGAGCTCGCGGTTGAGCAGCATCTGCTCGCAGGCCGGACACTTCTGCCACAGGTTCTCGGGCGCCTCTTTCTTCGCCACGAGCGCGCGCAGCTTCGGCGGCACCAGGTTGGTCAGCCAGTTCATCTCGTCGTCCCGCGATCGGGAGCGGGTCGGGGCACCCGTTCCACTGGACTCGTATCGCACGAAACGCCGGGGCCGGCAAAGCGCGCGATATTCAACGATATCAACGCTTTATGGTCTGGACGCGCGACCTCAACGCGCCAGATTCTGGAACGGACGCACCAATTCGTGGGGCTTCACGACCTGGCAGAATTGCCCGGCCGCTCGATAGGCGCCGCAGAGCTGGCCGGCGGCGGCGGGTTCGAGGTCGGCCACCACGGTGGCCCATTTGCGCTGCTTGCCCACCACCACGTCGACGATCCATTCGCGCCCCAGCCAGTTGCGCTTGCCATCGGCCAGCTTCGCCTGCGCGGCGGCATGGGCCTGCCGCGCGGCCTGGAGCGTCGGATAGGTGCCGACCCAGGCGCCGTCGCCGGGATAGTCGTAGCGCGCCGGCACGCATTCGGCGTCGGCGATCACCGTCGCCGGCGCGCCGCCGGTCGAGGCGACCTGCCAGACCTTCGGCCGGTTGCCGCCGCTGCGCACGCGGATGGCCTCGTCGAAGGCGCGGACCATGTGCTCGTCGCGCAGGTCGGCGCGGCGGAAGCCGGAATTCACGCCGATCAGGCGGCGGCCGTCGCGCGTCGCCGACGCCACGAGGTTGAAGCCCGAGGAGCAGAGAAAGCCCGTCTTGAGCCCGTCGGCGCCGGGATACTTCTCGATGAACTTCACGGAGTGCGTGATGCGCGCGTTGTTGATCACGACGTCGTGGGCGTTGAAGTAGGGATAGTACTGCGGGAAGTCGCGCAGCAGCGCGATCGCGAGGATCGCCATGTCGCGCGCCGTCGTGACCTGGCCGGGATCCTTCCAGCCGCTGGCGTTGCGGAACACCGTGCCGTTCATGCCCAGCCGGTGCGCCGTCGCGGTCATGCGCTGCGCGAAGGCCGGCTCGGAGCCGGAGATGCGCTCGCCCACCGCCACCGCGACATCGTTCGCCGAGCGCAGGATCAGGGCGAGGATCGCCTGCTCCATCGTGATCTTGAAGCCCTTGGGCAGGACCAGCTTCGAGGGTTGCTGGTTGTAGGCGTAGTCCGAGAACGCGAGCTGCTCGTGCAGTCCCATGCGGCCGGCCTTCAGCTCCTCGAACAGCACGTACAGCGTCATCATCTTGGTGAGCGACGCGGGATACCAGGGCGCGCCGGCGTCGCGCTGGTGCAGCACCTCGCCGGTCTGGGCGTCGACCACGATCGACGGGCCGGCCGGCGCCGGGCCGGTGGGCGTCGGCACGGTGCTCATCTGCGCCCCGGCGGGGACGGACGACAGGGCGGCGAGGAGGAGGGCCGTGGACGCGGCGGCGAACGTTCGGATCATTCCGGGAGTCTAGCGCAATCGGCCGCCGCGTGAAGGGCCCGCGCGAGTCGTCGGATCCGCCGGCGCCCTTGGCAAGCGCGCGCGATCCGGCCTAGGAACGTCGTCGACCCGCCGCGCGCCCCGGAACCCGACCGCCATGCTCAAAGTCGCCGTCTGCCCCGTGACGCCGTTCCAGCAGAATTGTTCGCTGGTGTGGTGCGAGGAGACCAACCAGGGCGCGCTGGTCGATCCCGGCGGCGACGTCGAACGCCTGAAGGAGGCCATGACCCAGACGGGCATGAGCGTCGCCAAGGTGCTGCTGACCCACGGCCATGTCGACCACGCCTCCGCCGCCGGCGCGATCGCCGAGGCCTACGGCGTCGAGATCGAGGGACCGCACGAGGAAGACCTCTACCTGATCGAGGGCCTGCCGGACTCGAACAAGAAGTACGGTTTCCCGGTGCCGAAACCGTTCGTGCCGCACCGCTGGCTGCACGACGGCGAGACCGTGACGGTCGGCAACCAGACGCTCGACGTCGTGCACTGCCCCGGCCACACGCCGGGCCACGTCGTGTTCGTCGACAAGGCCGCCAGGGTGGCGTTCGTCGGCGACGTGCTGTTCCGGGGTTCGGTCGGGCGCACCGATTTCCCGCGTGGAAACCAGGAGCAGCTCTTCGACTCGATCCGCCGCAAGCTGTTCCCGCTGGGCGACGACATCACCTTCGTGCCCGGCCACGGCCAGACGTCGACCTTCGGCTGGGAGCGCAAGACCAACCCGTTCGTCTGCGACATGCTGTTCGAGGACGACGACTAGGTGGCCCCCGCGCCGCGTCCCGGCCTGTCGCCGGCGCGCCTCGTCGCGCTGGTGTGCGCCGCCCAGGTCCTCGTGCAGATCGGAGCGTTCTTCTGGCCGGCTCTGATGCCGCGCATGATGGAGCTCTGGCGGCTCAGCAACAGCGAGGCCGGCTGGATCACGGCCGGTTTCTACGCGGCCTACATCGTGGCGGTGCCGGTGCTGGTCACCCTTACCGACCGCGTCGACCCGAAGCGCATATACCTTTTCGGCGTCGCCGCGACGGTCGCCGGCCATCTGCTGTTCGGCCTCTGCGCCGAGGGCTTCTGGTCGGCGCTGGCGACCCGCGCGCTCACCGGCATGGGCTGGGCCGGCACCTACATGACCGGGCTCAAGCTGCTGGCCGACCGCGTCGAGGGCAAGCTGATGTCGCGCGCCGTCGCCGGCCACGCCGCCAGCATCGGCGTTTCCGGCGCGGTGTCGTTCGCCTGCGCCGATCTGCTGGCGGGATGGGGCGGCTGGCACGTCGCCTTCATCGCCGCCGGAATCAGCGCCGCCGTCGCGTGGGCGGTGGTCGCGCTTTTCGCGCCGCCCAAGGCCGCGGCGACGGTGCCGGCGCCGGCGGCGGGCGGCGGCCTGTTCGATTTCCGGCCGGTGCTGCGCAACCGCTCGGCCATGGCCTACGCCATCGCCTACTGCGTGCACACGCTGGAGATGAACGCGCTGCGCGGCTGGGCGGTGGCCTTCCTCGGCTGGGTCGCCGTCAGCTCCGGCGATGGCGACCACGGCCTGACGCCGACGATGGTGGCGACCGCGCTCGGCCTCGTCGGCACCGCCGCCAGCGTCGCCGGCAACGAGGCCGCGATCCGGCTGGGGCGCCGCCGGTTGATCGCGCTCGCCATGGGCGCCTCGATCCTGCTGGCCGCCACGCTGGGTTTCGTCGGCTCGGCGTCCTACGCGCTCGCCGCGGCGATGCTCGTGGTCTACGGCCTGTTCGTGTGGCTCGATTCGTCGTCGCTGACCGCCGGCGCGGCCGGCACCGCCGAGCCGTCGCGGCGCGGCGCCACGCTCGCGGTGCATTCCATGCTCGGCTACACCGGCGGCTTCGTCGGGCCGTTGATCATCGGCTGGACGCTGGATCTCTCCGGCGGCATGTCGCGGACCGCCTGGGGTCTGTCGTTTCTCGCCGTGGCGGTCCTCATGGCGGTGGCGCTGGCGGTGTTCTGGATCATCCGCCCGCGCGGCCTCGCCGGCGACCGCGGCGCGGGTTAGGGCGGCCGCGGATGGGCCCGACCACGACGCGCCATGTCGCCGAACTGGTCGCGGCCGCGCCGCTGGCGCTGCACGCGCCGCCGCTGCGGCGCACGGACTGCAACTCGCCGGTGCATGTCCACGGCGGCCGGCTGTTCGCGTTCGTGTCGCGCCACGAGCCGCGGGGACACGCCTACCGGCGCGTCGCGCCGGCGCGCGGCGGCGTCGGCGACGACGGCCTGCGCGCGCTCGGCGCGCCGGTCCCCGTCCGGATCGTCGACGATCCCGATCCGGCCGTCGGCAAGTGGATCGAGTCGACCTGGCGCGACGCCCGCGGCCGCCTCCACGGCTGGTACCACGCGGAGGAGCCGGCGCCCGCGCCGGCGCGGCTGTTCGTGCCGCATATCGGCGCGCTGGCGTCCGACGACGACGGCGCGACCTGGCGCTGCCTCGGCGAGGCGTTGCGGGCGCCGGCGGGCCTGGTCGATACCGGCGCGGCCAACGGCTTCATGGCCGGCGGCTACGGCGATTTCAGCGTCGTCGCCGACCGCGAGGCGCGCTTCCTCTACATCCACTTCTCGAGCTACGTCGCCGACGAGCGGGCGCAGGGCGTCGCCGTGGCGCGCTACCCGGTGGCGGCGCGCGACGCGCCCGCCGGCGCCGTCGAGATCTGGCGCGACGGCGGATGGCGGCCGGCGCGGGGGACCCTGCCGACGCCGTTGTGGCCGGTCGCGCGCGGCTGGCGGCACGCCGATCCCGACTCGTTCTGGGGACCCGCGGTCCACTTCAACCGCGACCTCGGCGCGCATGTGATGCTGCTCGGCCACGTCGCCGGGCCGCATCCGGGATTCCACGCCGCCGGCGTCGCGGTCTCGTTCAACGCCGATCTCGCGCGCCCCGATGGATGGAGCGCGCCGGAGCGCATCGTCGAGGGCGGCGGCTGGTATCCGCAGGTCGTCGGGCTGGGACCGGATGACGGCGACACCGTCGCCGGCGCCGAGGCGCGCTTCCTGATCGGCGGATTGTCGGCGTGGCACATCCGCTTCCGCCGCGCGACCGGCGACGCCGACCGGCCGCCGCCGCCGCGGCTCGACCGGGCGGCGATGATCGAACTGGCGCGGTCGCTGTCGCCGGGTGGCGCGTAGGGCCAGTCCGGTCGTTTACTTCTTGCGCGCGCCCCGCACCCCGTCGGCCAGCGCGCGGATGTAGGCGAAGACGCCGGGCAGCAGATCGGGCCGCGGTTTGCCGGCCTCGTCGAGTCCGCCCTTGACGCGCTCGACGATGGCCGAGCCGACCACGGCGGCGTCGGCGTGGCGGGCGACGCCGGCGGCCTGCTCGGGCGTGCGGATGCCGAAGCCGACGCCGATCGGCAGCTTGGTCTGCGTGCGCAGCGCCGCGACGTGGGTCTTGACCGCGTCCTCGGTCGACGACCGGGTGCCGGTGATGCCCAGCACCGAGACGAAATAGAGGAAGCCCGAGGCGTATTCGAGGATCGCCGGCAGGCGCTTGGCGTCCGTCGTCGGCGCCGTCAGCAGCACGGTGTCGAGGCCGGCCTTGACCGCGTGCGGCTTCAGCTCGTCGGCCTCCTCCGGCGGCAGGTCGACGATGATCATGCCGTCGACGCCCGCCGCGGCGGCGTCCTGGCAGAACTTCTGCGCGCCGCGCTGGTAGATCATGTTGTAGTAGCCCATCAGCAGGATGGGCGTGGCGTCGTCGCCGGTCTCGGCGCGGAAGCGCCGGACCATGGCGAAGGTCTTGTCCATCGAGATGCCGGCCTTCAGCGCGCGCTGGCCGGCCGCCTGGATCGACGGACCGTCGGCCATCGGGTCGGTGAACGGCATGCCCAGCTCGATCAGGTCGGCGCCGGCCGCCGGCAGGCCCTTGAGGATCTGGTAGGACGTGTCGAGGTCGGGATCGCCGGCCGTGACGTAGGTGATCAGCGCGGCGCGGCCCTCGTCCTTGAGGCGCGCGAAGCGTCCGGCGATGCGGCTCACAGCTTCACCCCCAGCCGCTCGGCCACCGCGAACACGTCCTTGTCGCCGCGGCCGCACAGGTTCATCACCAGCAGATTGTCCTTCGGCAGCGTCGGCGCCAGCTTCAGCACGTGCGCCAGCGCGTGCGCGGGCTCCAGCGCGGGGATGATGCCCTCGATCCGCGACAACAGCTGGAACGCCGACAGCGCCTCGTCGTCGGTCGCCGACACGTACTCGACGCGGCCGACGTCCTTCAGCCAGGAATGCTCCGGCCCGATGCCGGGATAGTCGAGCCCGGCCGAGATCGAGTGCGCCTCGGTGATCTGGCCCTCGCTGTCCTGCAGCAGGTAGGTGCGGTTGCCGTGCAGCACGCCGGGCCGGCCCCCGGTCAGCGAGGCGGCGTGCTCGCCGGTGTGCACGCCCTTGCCGCCGGCCTCGACGCCGATGATGCGCACGCCCTTGTCGTCGAGGAAGGGGTGGAACAGGCCCATCGCGTTGCTGCCGCCGCCGATGCAGGCCACCAGCGTGTCGGGCAGGCGGCCCTCGGCCGCCATCATCTGCCCCCGCGTCTCCTCGCCGATCACCGACTGGAAGTCGCGCACCATCATCGGATAGGGATGCGGACCGGCCACCGTGCCGATGCAGTAGAACGTCGTCTCGACGGTGGCGGTCCAGTCGCGCAGCGCCTCGTTCATGGCGTCCTTCAGGGTCGCCGATCCCGCCGTCACCGGCCGCACCTCGGCGCCCAGCATCTTCATGCGGAACACGTTCGGCGCCTGGCGCTCGACGTCGACCGCGCCCATGAACACCACGCAGGGCAGGTCGAACAGCGCGCAGGCCGTGGCGGTGGCGACGCCGTGCTGGCCGGCGCCGGTCTCCGCGATGATCCGCGTCTTGCCCATGCGCTTGGCCAGCAGCACCTGGCCCAGCACGTTGTTGATCTTGTGCGAGCCGGTGTGGTTCAGCTCGTCGCGCTTGAAGTAGATCTTGGCGCCGCCGAGCTGCTTGGTGAGGCGCTCGGCGTGGTACAGCGGGCTCGGCCGGCCGGCGTAGTGGGTGTTGAGCTTGGCGATCTCCGCCTTGAAGGCGGGATCGGTCCTGGCCGCGTCGTAGGCCTTCTCGAGCTCGAGGATCAGAGGCATCAGCGTCTCGGCGACGTAGCGGCCGCCGAAAATGCCGAAATGGCCGCGCTCGTCCGGGCCGGCGCGGTAGCTGTTGGGGGCGTTCATGGGTTCCCGTTCCTGTCGCGCACGCCCTTAGCAGGCGCGCCGGATGGGGTCAAAGCCGGGCGGGCGCCCGCGGGTCGCTAGCGACGCGGCCCACGGGACGCCGCTTCGCACAACGCCTGGGCGCCGGCCAAAGTCTCGGCCTGGCCGATGATCTCGTCATCCAACCACGCCAGGAAGAACTTGCTGCTGCCGCCCGGCGCGACCCGGTAGGTGACGCCGTCGGCCACCGCCTCGCGCGCGTCCCCCGTCGCCTTCCAGTCCAGCGCCATGGCGATGACCTCCTCGAACGCCGCCGCGGACCCATGCGCCGACCGCGCCGCGGCGCGCCGTCTCAATCCCGCTTCGCCAGCCGCGTCTCTACGGCGCGGGCCCACAGCGTGGCGCCGAGCGGGAGGGCGGCGTCGTTGAAATCGTAGGACGGGTTGTGGACCTCGCAGCCGCCTTCGCCGCCGCCGTTGCCGATCAGGATGAAGGCGCCCGGCACCTTCTCCAGCATGTAGGAGAAATCCTCCGACGCCATGACGAAGTGGCCGTTCCGTTCGACGTTCTCCTCGCCGACGATCCCCGCCGCCACGTCGGCGATCCACATCGCCTCCTCGGGCGTGTTGACCAGCGGCGGGAACACGATGCGCACGTCGGCCTTGGCCTCGCCGCCCAGGGTCGAAGCGATGCCGGTGGCGATGCGCTCGATCCTCTCCTTGATCGTCGCCATCACCTCCTTGCGGAAGGCGCGCACCGTGCCGCGCAGCACGGCGGTCTCGGGGATCACGTTGTAGGCGTCGCCGGCGTGCATCTGCGTGATGCTGATGACGCCGGAATCCAGCGGCGCCAAGGTGCGCGACACCACCGTCTGCAGCGCCGTGATGATGTGGCCGCCGATCACCACCGGATCGACGCCGCTCTCCGGCCGCGCGCCGTGCGCGCCCTTGCCCTTGATGTGGATGTCGAACAGCCCGCCGCCGGCCATCTGCGGACCGGGCCGGATCATGAACTTGCCGACCTCCATCTTCGGCCGGTTGTGCATGCCGAACACCACCTCGCACGGGAACTTGTCGAACAGCCCGTCCTTGACCATCGCCTCGGCGCCGCCGCGGCCCTCCTCGGCCGGCTGGAAGATGAAGTGCACGGTGCCGTCGAAATTGCGCGTCGCCGCCAGGTATTTCGCCGCGCCCAGCAGCATCGTGGTGTGGCCGTCGTGGCCGCAGGCGTGCATGCGGCCCTTGTGGGTCGAGGCGTGCGCGAAGGTGTTGAGCTCGTCCATCGGCAGCGCGTCCATGTCGGCGCGCAGGCCGATGGCGCGCGGGTTGTTGCCCACGCGGATGGTGCCGACGACGCCGGTCCTGCCGATGCCGGTCGCGACCTCGCAGCCGAACTCCTTCAGCCGCGCCGCGACGATGGCGCTGGTCCGCTCCTCCTCGAATCCCAGCTCGGGATGGGCGTGGATGTCGCGGCGCCACGCCGTCATGTCGGCGGCGAAGGCGGCGATCTGCGGGTCGATGCTCACGGGCTGGCTCCTGGTCGCGGATGGTGGCGGCAGCTTAGGGAGTCCGGCCGGCCCCGCAAAACGGCAAATTCGCCGGGAAGCCGCGCGCTGGAGGTTCGGCTTTGCGGGTTGAGCCCCGGTCCTTCTCCCGCCATCCCGAACGCCGCGAGGGATCGTTCCAGTATCGCACGTTTTCGAAAGTCCCTCGTTGCGTTTGGAAGTGACAGGAAAGCTCTTCTTTTGTGGCGGTGACGAACTGCCGTCATCGCCTTGCGACTGTGTCTTCCCCCGGATAGCGTCTCGGAGATCGCCGCTCCCGATATTCGACTGGGGTCGTCCCGTCGGACCGAGTGGAAACATCAATATGAGCCTGACTACTTCGCTGCAGGTCTATGTCGTCGCGCCGGACAGTCCTCTGGCGTCTCATTTCTGCCCTTACTTCGTCGGCATGCTGGCGGAAGCAGGCGAAGCGTTGTTCGAATATTCGAACGGGCGGTATTCGTTGTATCCGACATTGGCCGGCGAGGACTCACATACGGATACTACCCGTCGACCCGCGTTCTTTGTCTTTGTCGGCGAGTCAGATTTGGCCCGAGCCATAGCGGCGAATATTCGCGAGACCTCGGGCAGTGAGGCACGGCTTAAGTTCGAGGAGCAGTCGGTCTCCAAAAACTGGAGACTGCGCGCGAACTTCTTGCGGGGTACGCCCGAGATTGCCACCTACGAGATGACGCCTGGTTGGTTCCACGAGCTCGCCGCTGAACATAGGCGGGATAGGGGACCGATGCAGGGGCCGCGATTGCGTCGTCATTCAGACATGACCCCCATTCTCTGCAAGATGATGTGGTTTGTCTCCGGAGGGATCCCGGATTCTGAGCACCTGTGGTGGACGACGGAGGCCAGTTCCATTCGTCCATTTGTTGCGGAGGTGTTGAACGCGGAGCCGGAGGTGTATTCGCGGAATCCCGGAACGGCCGTTGTTCGATCTCGGGTCGCCAAATGCCGCAGAGCGCTGCTGCGCGGAAGCTTCGGAGCAATGGATATGCAGCACGCCGAGTTTGCGCGGATATGCGACGAGGCGGACCTGCTTCTGCGCCATGAAGCCGGAATGGCTGCGGTAGACGCGTATACCAAGGGCTTCGGTTCTGTGATGGAGCATTTGGAGCTGCTGGAGGCGCAACGTTGGTACTCTGAACTCGATCCGCTCCTGACGACGGTGGCGTTCCTTGAAGCGGCCAGATGCGTCAAAGCCCGTGAACTGCTGCTTGCACCTCGTTTGGAGGAGAGGCACCCGGCCCTCTATGATAAAGCCTCTTATGATTCCAGTTGGTAGCGGAGCATCGAACCGCTAAGGGTCAGGAATCCTGCCTCTGGCAAGCGTCCTCGGCTCGCCGTGACGCTGTCGGCGCTCCGCTATTCGGTGCCTCGCAGCAGGCCCACCCCCTCCGCCCTTGATCTCCGCCCTCCGCTCGTAGACCATCCCTCCACGGGGAGATGCGATGGTCGCCGACGATCGTCCGGCGCTGGCGTCCCATCAGGGACGGATGGAGGAGGGCGACCCGTTCGGCGCCCTGCCCGCGGGCGCGCGCGTCGGCAAATACGAGATCATCGAGACGCTGGGCCAGGGCGGTTTCGGCATCACCTACCGCGCCCGCGACACCCGTCTCGACCGCGACGTCGCCGTCAAGGAGTACCTGCCGACCAGCTTCGCCATGCGCCAGGGCGACGGCACGGTGCTGCCGCGCTCCACCCGCACCGCCGAGGATTTCATCTGGGGGCGCGAGCGCTTCCTCGACGAGGCCAAGACCCTGGCCCGGCTCGAGGACGCGCCGGGCATCGTCGCTGTCTACGACTACATGGAGGCCAACGGCACGGCCTACATGGTCATGGCGCTGCTGCGCGGCGGCACCCTGGAGGCCCGCCTCAAGCGCGACGGGCGCCTGCCGCAGCCCGCCATCGAGCAGTTCCTTTATCCCCTGCTCGACGGGCTGGAGCGGGTGCACAAGACCGGCTTCCTGCACCGCGACATCAAACCCGCCAACATCCTGCTCGACGCCGATGGCCGCCCGACACTGATCGATTTCGGCGCCGCGCGCGTGGCGCTGGAAGGCCGCACCCAGGCGATGACCGCCATCTACACGCCGGGCTACGCCGCGCCGGAGCAGATGGCGCTGTCCGGCCGGCAGGGGCCGTGGACCGACATCTTCGCGCTGTCGAGCACGCTCTACCATTGCGTCGCCTCCCGCACGCCGGTCAGCGCGATGGAGCGCGCCACCGGCGAGCCGCTGGTGCCGGCGGTCGAGGCCGGCAAGGGCCGCTACGCGCCCAGCCTGCTGCGGGCGATCGACGCCGGGCTGGCGCTGCGCGCCGCCGACCGGCCGCAGAGCATCGCGGATCTTCGCGCCCTGCTGTCGGGCCAGAGCGCCGGCGGACGGGGATCGGCCGGGACGCGCGAACTGGAGGGCGTCGCCGACACGCGGCGGATCGACGCCACGGTGCGGCCGTCCGCCAGGCGCGGGCGCGCGCCGGTGGCCTGGATCGCCGCGGGTCTGGCGGCGCTGGCGCTGGCCGGCGGCGGCGCGTGGTTCGCGCTGCGTCCCCCGTCCGTGCCGGAGACCGTCGAGGCGACCGCGCGCCGGGCCGACGACGAGGCCCGCCGCCAGACCGCGCTGGCGGCGCGTCTGCGCGAGGAGGAGGCCGCGCGCCGGGCGGAGTCGGAGCGGTTGGTGCGCTTCGAGGCCGCGCGTCGCCAGGCCGAGGAGGACGAGAAGCGCCGGATCGCCGAGGAGGCGCGCCGCAAGATCGAGGCCGAGGTGGCGCGCAAGGCGGCCGAGGACAAGGCCGCCGCCGAGGCCGTGGCGCGGCGCCGGGCGGAGGAGGAGGCGCGGGCCCGCGCCGACGCGGAGGCCGCGCGCAAGGCGGCGGCCGAGAAGGCCGCGGCGGAGCAGGCCGAGCGTCAGCGCGTCGCGGCGGCCGCCGAGACGGAGCGTCGCCGTGCGGCCGAGGAATCGGCGCGGCAAGCGGCGGCCGAGGACGCCGCGCGCCGTCGGGTGGCCGAGGAGACGGCCCGTCGCGCCGCCGACGCGGACGCCGAGCGTCGGCGCCTGGCCGACGAGACGGCGCGTCGCGCGGCGGCGGAGAAAGCCGCCGCGGAGTCCGAGGCGCGGCGCAAGGCGGAGGAGGAGGCGAAGGCGCGGGCCGACGCCGAGGCCGCGCGCCGTCGCGAGGAGGCCCAGCGCGCGGCCACCGAGGAGAAGGCGAAAGCCGAGCGGATCGCGCAGGAGAAGGCGCTGGCGGAGGCCAAGACCTTGGCCGAGGCGGAGGCGGCGCGGAAGGCGGAGGAGGAGAAGCGTCGCGCGGCGGAGGACACCGCGAAATCGGCGGCGGAGGTCAAGCGCCAGGCGGAAGCCGCCGAGGCGGCGCTGCGGCTGACGGAGACCGACCGCAAGCGCGTGCAGGTCGCGCTGACCGCCGTCGGCCACAACACCGGCGGCGCCGACGGCGCCTTCGGCCCGCGCTCGCGGGCGATGATCGCGGCGTGGCAGAAATCGCGCAATGAACCCGACACGGGATACCTGACAGGCCCGCAATGGGCGGCGCTGCAGCGTCAGGCCGCGCCGGCGCTGGCGCGCCACGACGAGGAGCAGAAGAAGCTGGAGGAGGACAAGCGCAAGGCGGAGGACGAGGCGAAGCGGAAGGCGGAAGAAGAGGCCAAACGCAAAGCGGAGGAAGAAGCCAAGCGCCCGCCGCCGGCCCAGACCGCGGCGGCCGCGCCGCCGCCCGCCGCCAAGGCGCCAGTGGTCGCCACTCCGGCCGCAGGCAGCTACAGCGGCGATTTCTGCGTCAACATCCGTGATCGCTGCACCAAGGTGACGATCTCCGTCAGCGGCGGCGTGGTGTCGGGCCGTTGGACGTGGAACGCGCGCGAGTACACCATCGAGGGCACGGTGTCGCCGACCGGCGAGGTGCGTGCGGACGTCCAGGAGCACAAATCCAACGGCAAGTTCTGGGCGCGGCTGCGCGGCACCCACGCCGACGGCCGCCTGCGCGCCTCCGGCTCCTTCCAGGACTCCGGCCAGCCCGCCAGCATCGACGTCCGGCGCTAGGCGCCTTGGAGCGGCGCCCACGGCGTCCGCTATCGTCTTCCGGGTGGAGGCGGTCAGCGCCGTGGTCGAAGGATCTTGTCGCGCTCCCGCGACGTGGAACGATCCCTCGACTGTGCGCCTATGGCGCGCCGCTCGGGATGATGGATGGGATGTGTTGGGGCGTGCCTGCGGAACTGCGCATTCGCCGTGCCGCGTTTCAGGCCGGTGGCGCGCGCCAGATCCGCTTCGCCTCGCCCTCGTCGAGCGTGAAGTCGAGGCTGGGCCCGCCGGGGTCAGGCCTGCAAAACGGCGGATTGTCCGCGAGGCCGCGCGCTGGCGGCCGCGCTTCGCGCGATAAATTCCCGCACCATCTCCCGTCATCCCGAACGAAGTGAGGGATCTTCTGGAGGCGTGCGATACGCGCATGACCCATCACGACGTCCGGGATGACGGATGGGATCGGCTCAGACCCCATCCGCGACGCCAAACGCGCGTGACGGTCGCGTGGAACGACGCGATGATGCGTGAGGTCGGCCGCGCGGCCGACGACGAACCACGAATCCGCGAAAGGACCGCCGCGATGCCGACCCTCCCCGCCCGCCTGCGCCACGCCGCCGTCATCGCCTTGGCGGCGCTGACGCTGGCGTTGACGCCAGCGACCGCGAACGCGCAGACGCTGGAACTGCCGGGCGGCAAATACGACTCGCCGGCCGCCTACCTCGTCGGCACGTGGAACTGGGCGCGCGACCAACCGCGCGAGAACATGCGCATCGCGTTCCGCGCCGACGGCACCTTCCTCTACGAGAACTTCATCACCGGCCTGCGCCACCAAGGCCGCTACACCGCGACCACCTCGCGCTTCGCGCTGAGCATCATGCGCAGCTGCCAGGGCGACGGCGCCGGCGCGCGCTGCGAGGACCGCGCGCCGCCGATTCCGGTCGCCTATCCCTTCACGCCGGTCAACGCGGGCACCTTCCACTCCAACCACGAGCGCTGGCAGCGGGCGCGTTAGCGGGCCGCCGCGCCGGGTATCCCTAACGCAAAGGGGTCAAATTGTATATTGTATACAAAATACAATATACAAACCCGGGTTCGACCCTGTTCGAGCCGGCCGCCAAGTGGTTCCGATGCCGATTGAATGGGCATCGGGGAAAGTCCCCGCCGGCTTCGCAATACCGACTTTTGAGGGGTGTCCGGGAACGGCCATGAAGACCAAGGTCATCGTCAACCCGATGGCGAACAAGGGAAGCTCGGCGCGGCGCTGGCCGGAGCGGCGTTCGCGGCTCGAGGCCGCGCTGGGACCGCTGGACGTGGCGTTCACGACGCGGCCGGGCGAGGCGACGGCGCTGGCGCGGGCGGCGCTGGCCGAGGGCTGCCGCCGCTTCGTCGCGGTCGGCGGCGACGGCACGGTCAACGAGGTGATCAACGGGCTGATCGACGACGACCGCGTCGCCGAGGGCGTCGTGCTGTGTCCGATCCCGGCCGGCACCGCCAACGAGCTGTGCCGCGCGCTGGGCCATCTCGCGGCGCCGGACGGCGCGGTGGCCGCGATCGCGTCGGGCCGCACGCGGAGGATCGATCTCGTGCGCGCCGATTTCGCCGGCTTCGACGGCGCGCCGGCGACGCGCTACGGCTATCTCGTCGCCAGCTACGGTGGTGCCGCGACCATCAGCCACCGCACCTCGGCGTCGCGCTGGCTCAAGAAGCTGGGCCGCTTCGCCTACTTCCTGATGACGCCCGTGGTGGCCATGGGCTACCGCCCGCGGCACGTGACCGTGCGCGTCGACGACGGCGCGGGCGAGGCGCGCGTGGTGTTCACCGGCATGATCGCCAACACCGAGAACGGCGGCGGCGGCATGCGGCTGGCGCCGGGCGCGCTGTGCGACGACGGCGTGCTCGACTACGTCGAGATGGGCGATCTCGGCCGCGCCGAGGTGCTGCTGAAAGTGCTGCCGAAGCTGTTCGACGGCGGCCACGTCGCGCACCCGAAGGTGTCGATGCGGCGCGGCCGCGTCTTCGACTTCGCCTGCGACGTCGAGACCCTGGTGGATCTCGACGGCGAGACCGTCGGCAATCTGCCGCTGAGGCTGACCGTCCTGCCGCGGGCGTTGACCGTGCCGGTCGCCTGATCGCGGCCTAGCGCCAGAAGGGCTTCTCGCCCTCGTCGCGGGCGGTGGCGCGGTCGACCCCGATGTCGCGCAGCATGCGGTCGTCGAGCGTCAGCAGCGCGCGCCGCGAGCGCGCCAGCTCCTGCCGGTCCGCCCACCACGCGAAGGCGGCTTTGACGGCGGCCATCGGCGAGACCGGCGCGGCGCCGGCGCGGGTGAAGGATCCCGAAGGGGCGTGGGCTGCGGACGACATGACCAAGGTCTCCTGAGGCAAGTCCCTCTTTCTCCGGATCGCCTCGACGCTTCCTGTTTCTGCTTCTTGCGCTTGTCCCGCAAACGATGCTTTCTTGTCCTAAGGCACAATATTTCTCACCCTACCGGCCATGTCCCGCACCCTGCCGCCGCTCAACGCGCTCCGCGCCTTCGAGGCCGCCGCCCGCCATGGCGGCTTCGTCGGCGCGGCCGACGAACTCGCGGTCACGCCCGCCGCGATCAGCCACCAGGTGAAGGGCCTGGAGGTCCGGCTGGGCGTGGCGCTGTTCCGCCGCCTGCCGCGCGGGCTGGCGCTGACCGCCGACGGCGAGGCGCTGCTGCCGGATCTGCGCGACGCCTTCGACCGCATGGCGCTGGCGCTGGAGCGCTTCGACCGCCGCGCCGGCAGCCGCGTGTTGACCGTGAGTCTGGCGACGACCTTCGCGCTGGGCTGGCTGGTGCCCAGGCTGCACCGCTTCCAGACGCGGCACCCCGAGATCGAGGTGCGCCTCACGACCACCAACCGCTCGATCGATTTCGACCGCGAGGACATCGACTGCGCCGTGCGCTTCCTGGCGCGGCCGCCGGCCGGGCTGCACGCCACGCGGCTGTTCGACGACGTGCTGACACCGCTATGCGGCGCCCGCCATGCGGCGCGGCTCAAGACGCTGGCCGATCTGCGCAAGGTGCCGCTGATCGAGGTCACCGGCGATCCCGAATGGCCGATCTGGCTGCGCGCGATGGGGCTGGAGGATTTCAAGCCCAAGCGCGTCTTGACGCTGGACTCCACCAAGTTCGCGGTCGAGGCGGCGATCGAGGGCGCCGGTGTGGCCATCGGCCCGCCCGACCTGTTCCGCGACGATCTGCGCGAGGGCCGCTTGGTGCAGCCGTTCCCCGACATCGTCGCCAGCGGCAAGGCGTGGTGGCTGGTGTGTCCGGCGACCACCGTGGAGCGCGCCAAGATCGTGGCGCTGCGCAGCTGGATGCTGGAGGAGCTGGCGCGCGCGCGGCCCGGCGTCAGACCGTCGGGAAGCGCCTGAGGTCGGAAGCCGCGAAGCGCCAGTCCGGCGTGTCGATCGGCTGGCCGGCGTCGACGGGATACCACGCGCCCGCGACGGGTCCGCGCAGCACGTGCACGCTCTGCGCCGGCATGAAGCTCTGCGCGAACGACGCGATCCGGCCGCCGTCCGGGCGCGTCGCGACGTCGACCGCGACGATGGCGTGGCCGGGCGAGCCTGGTTGGATCAGGACGTCGCCGGCCTCGATGCGCGCGGGTTCGCGCACCGCCGCGAGCTCGCGCGCCAGCGACAGCGTGCCGGCGTAGGTGAACACGATGTCGAGCCAGTGCCGGAACGCCGCGCGCGTGTCGGCGGCGCGCGCCGCCGTCGACCATGCGATCCCGGCGCCGCGCGGCACCGGCCGGCGGCCCGCGAGGTAGTCGGCGTAGGCGTAGGGATCGCCGTTGGTGAAGCGGAACGACAGCGCCGCCATCCGGCCGGCGGCGCGCAGATACTCGGCCCGCAGACGGATGATGGCGTCGGCGCATTGCTGCAGATCCCTGGCGCCGACATCGATGTCGACCACGGCGGCGACGCCGTCCTGCCGACCGCGCGGGCGTCCGTCGTGCAGCAGCACGGGCGCGCCCGCCGGCAGCAGCGGCAGCGCGCGCAGCCAGACGCCGAAGCCATCGGCCGGGCTGTCGGGACGCTTGTGCGATGGCGGCGGCGGGAATCGGTCGGCGATCCGTTCGCGCGGCGCGGCCGCCAGCCAGTCCGGACGCGATGCCGGCTGGGCGCGCGCGGCCGGGATACCCAGGGCGAGAGCGGACGCGAGGACGAGTCGGCGCGAGGTCATGGTCGGCGCATCGTCGGCCCGCACGGCGGCGAAACTGCGGCGGCGTCATCCGGAATTGCCGCTGGTCAAGCTTGTGAACCGACGTTTACCATGTCCGCTACATCCAGCTTCAACACCGAGGAGCCAAGCCATGCACGTCGGAATGGCCGCGATCTTCCAGAACACCGGACGGCAGCTCACCGACCGGCAGGTCTACCGCAACGACATCGCGCTGGCCGAGATGGCCGAGCCGCTGGGCTTCCAGTCGGTCTGGTCGGTGGAGCACCATTTCACCGACTACACGATGTGCCCGGACGTCGTGCAGTTCCTGTCCTACATGGCCGGCAAGTCCAAGACGCTGCGGCTGGGCTCGATGGTCGTGGTGCTGCCGTGGCACGATCCCATGCGCGTGGCCGAGGAGGTGTCGATGCTCGACCACCTCTCCGACGGCCGCATGATCCTCGGTCTGGGCCGCGGCGCGGGCAAGGTGGAGTTCGACGGCTTCCGCCTCGACATGGGCGAGAGCCGCGAGCGCTTCGTGGAGTACGCCGACGCGCTGCTCACCGGGCTCGAGAGCGGCGTGATGCGCTACGACGGCAAGTTCTACAAGCAGCCGCCGGCGGCGATCCGGCCGGCGCCGTTCAAGAGCTTCCGCGGCCGCACCTACGCCGCGGCCGTGTCGCCGGAGAGCGCGCTGATCATGGCCCGTCTCGGCGTCGGGCTGCTGATCATCCCGCAGAAGCCGTGGCGCGAGGTCGAGAAAGAGCTGACCGAGTACAAGAAGCTGTTCCAGGAGATCAACGGCGTGGCGCCGCCGAAGCCGATCTCGGCCGGCTGGACCTTCGTCGACTCCAGCGCCGAGCGCGCGCGCGAGATGGCGATGCGGTACATCGGCGGCTACTACCAGACCGTGCTCGACCACTACCAGTTCGCCGGCGAGCACATCAAGAACACCAAGGGCTACGAGTACTACTCGAAGATGAACGAGAAGCTGGCGGTCTACGGCGACCAGAAGGCGATCGAGTTCTTCGCCGAGCTGCAGGTCTACGGCACGCCCGAGCAGGTCTACGACAAGATCCTCAAGATCAACGCCCAGACCGAGAACAAGGCCTATGTCGGCGTGTTCTCCTACGCGGGCATGCCGCACGAGGAGGGCGTGCGCAACATGACGCAGTTCGCGCGCGAGGTGATGCCCGAGCTCAAGAAGTTCGCGGTCGGCGAGGAGATCGACCAGTCGGTCGATCTGCCCGACCACCGTCTCGCGCGGGCGGCGGAGTAGCGCGTCGCCGGGACGCGCCGCGATGGCGATGCTCGGCCATCTGTCGTTCGGCGTCTCCGATCTCGACGCCGCGGGGCGTTTCTACGACGCGGTGCTGGCGCCGCTGGGATACGTCCGCGTGTGGACCTCGGCCCACGCCGTCGGCTACGGCGAGCCCGGCGGCGGCGACAAGCTGGCGCTGTTCGCGCGTCCCGGCCAGGTCGTGGCGCCCGGCCCCGGATTTCACCTCGCCTTCGACGCGCCGGACCGCGCGGCGGTCGACGCGTTCCACGCCGCGGCCGTGCGCGGTGGTGGCCGCGACGACGGCGCGCCGGGTCCGCGTCCGAAGTACGGCGCGGCCTACTACGCCGCGTTCATCGTCGACCCCGACGGCCACAAGCTGGAGGCGGTGCACAAATAGGGGAGGGGCGGCGTCTCTTCCCTCTCCCCCGCTGCGCGGCGGAGAGGGAATAGGTCGACATGCGGGCGGAGAGGGAGCGAGACGCGAGAGGTCGGATCATCCGCCGCCTCAAAGCGCGGCGCGGACCTCCTCGAACGCCGCGACGAAGCGGTCGAGCTCGTCCTCGGTGTTGTAGACGTGGACGGAGGGCGCGCATCACGTCCTTCAGTCCGCGGCTCTCGAGATCGAGCCGCGAGGAGAACTGGGTCGAGACCGAGACGTTGATCCGCCGCGCCCGCAGCGCCGCCTTGATGGCGGGGTGGTCGACGCCGTCGACCGCGAAGGTGACGATGCCGCAACGGAGCGCGCCGAGATCGGTGACGCGCACGCCCCTGAGCGCCGAGAGCCGCGCGCGCAGCCCCTCGCCGAGCGCGTGCACGCGCGCCCACACCGCGTCCATGCCGAGCGCGACGAGCTGGTCGGCGGCGGTGGCGAGTCCGAGCACGCCCGCGAAATAGCGCTCCCAGTTCTCGAAGCGCCGCGCGTCCGGCAGCGCCTCGTAGCGCTCCGTCGCCACCCAGCGCGCGGCGTGGTTGTCGAGGAAGATCGGCTCGACGTCCTTCGTGGTCTCGCGCCGCGCGTAGAGGAAGCCCGTGCCGCGCGGCCCGCGCATGTACTTGCGCCCGGTGGCGGAGAGGTAGTCGCAGCCGATGGCGTCGACGTCGATCGGCATCTGCCCGACCGACTGGCAGGCGTCGAGCAGGTAGGGCACGCGGGCGGCGCGCGCCAGGCGGCCGATCTCGGCGGCCGGCTGCACCAGCCCGCCCTGGGTCGGGATGTGGCTGACGGCGATCAGCTTGACGCGGTCGTCGATCAGCTTGGCGAGCGCGCCGACATCGAGCTGGCCGGTGTTGTCGTCGGGCACGGCCACGATCTCGACGCCGGTCTTGCGCGCGACCTGGAGGAACGAGATGTAGTTGCTGGAGTATTCGCTGCGGCAGGTCAGGATGCGGTCGCCGGGCTCGAAGGATTCCGCCAGCGTGTAGAACGGCAGGTCCCAGGCGCGGGTGGCGTTCTCGATGTAGGCGATCTCGTCCGGCCGCGCGCCGATCAGCCGCGCGATCGAGGGATAGAAGGCGTCGAGTCGTCCGCGCTCGCGGTCGGCGGCCTCGTAGCCGCCGATCTCCGCCTCCAGCTTGAGGTGGTCGAGCGTCGCGTCCAGCGTGCGCCGCGTCGGCAGGCTCGATCCGGCGTTGTTGAGATGCAGCACATGGGCGCAGCCCGGCGTCTCGGCGCGCAGCTGGTCGATGTCGAGGGTCACGTCGGGAAACTCCTAGAGCTTGCCGTTGTCGCGCAGCACCGTCTCGGCCTCGCGCAGCGCGTCGATCGCGGCGGGGAAGCCGCAATAGGCGACGGCGTGCGTGAAGACCTCGCGGATCTCCTCGCTGGTCATGCCGTTGTTGAGCGCCGCCACCAGATGGACGCGCAGCTCGTGCGGGCGGTTGAGCGCGCAGATCATCGCCAGCGTGATCATGCTGCGCTGCTTGCGGTCGAGGCCGGGCCGCGTCCACAGCGTGGCGTAGGCGAACTCCTCCGACAGGCGCCGGATCGGGCCGTTGAAGTCGTTGGTCGAGGCGTCGCGGCGCGCGGTGTAGTCGGCGCCGAGGATCTCGCGCATCTCCGCGCGGCCCGTCTCGCGGATCGCGTCGTGCTCGGCCTGGTTCGGAATCATGTCTCGATCTTTCCCGCGGAGGAGGTGGTCGGCGCCATGGTAGGATGCGTCCGAATCGAGAACAATGATCGCCGCCAAAGGGAAGCGACGACATGGAATTCCCCCTCTTCCGCGCGCTGGCGGGACTGCGCGGCCGCGCCAGGCCGGCGGCGGCCGCGCCGCCATCGCCGGCGGAACCGGTGCCGGTCGAGATCGAGCACGCCGGCGCCGTCCTGACCATCTGGCTGCGGCGCAGCGCGCGCGCGCGCCGCGTCTCCATGCGCGTCGATCCGCGCGGCGGCGCGATCCGGCTGGTCGTGCCGGACCGGATGGCGAAGGAACGCGCCATCGACTTCGCCCGCGCCAACGCCGGCTGGATCGCGGCGCGGACGCGGCGTCTGCCCGACCGCGTGCCGTTCGCCGACGGCGTCGCGCTGCCGCTGTTCGGCACGCCGCACGTGGTCCGCCACCGCGCCGACGCCCGGGGCACGGTCTGGATCGAGGACGGCGAACTGCACGTCGCCGGCCGCCCCGAGCATCTGCCGCGGCGCTTGTGGGACTGGTTCGGCGCGCGCCTGTCGGAGCGGATGCGGCCGCTGGTCGACGACAAGGCGGCGCTGATCGAACGGCGCGCCGGCCGGCTGACGATCCGCGACACGGCCACGCAATGGGGAAGCTGCGCGCGCGACGGCGACATGAGCTTCTCGACGCGGCTTGTGTTCGCGCCGCCGGAGATCCTCGACTACCTCGCCGCGCACGAGGTCGCCCATCTCGCCTACCGCAACCACGGCCCTCGCTTCTGGGCCACGGCGGAGCGCCTCACCGACGGCGACATGGCCGCGTGCAAGGCGTGGCTGCGCCGCCACGGCGAGACGTTGATGCGCTACGGGTGAGGGCGTGTCCGTCCGACGAGGAATGGCCGCCGCGCTCGATGTCGTCATCCCGAGCGGAGGCGCGTAGCGCCGTAGTCGAGGGATCTTTGCGCGCCCGCGGAACGGACAAGGTCCCTCGACTGCGCGCCTTCGGCGCTCCGCTCGGGATGACGGAAGCCATGTCGCGCGCCCCATTCGGCGAAGCGTCGACGCGCCGCGGCTTGCGCGGCCGTCGAACGAAAAAGGGCGCCTCGCGGCGCCCTTTCCGATCCTGAGAGGCGAGACCCGCCGCGCGTCAGACGCGCTCGATGGCGATGGCGACGCCCTGGCCGACGCCGATGCACATCGTGCACAGGGCGCGCTTGGCGCCGGTGGTCTCGAGCTGGTTCAGCGCCGTCATGATCAGGCGAACGCCGCTGGCGCCCAGCGGATGGCCGAGCGCGATGGCGCCGCCGTTGGGGTTCACGTGCTCGGCGTCGTCCGGCAGGCCGAGCTGGCGCATCACGGCGAGACCCTGGGCGGCGAACGCCTCGTTGAGCTCGATGAAGTCGAAATCGCCGATCCTCATGCCCAGCCGGTCGAGCAGCTTGCGGGTCGCCGGCACCGGACCGATGCCCATGACGCGCGGCGGCACGCCGGCCGACGCGGTGGCGAGGATGCGCGCGCGCGGCGTCAGGCCGTTCTCGCGCGCGGCCTTCTCCGACGCGACGATCATCGCGCCGGCGCCGTCGTTGATGCCCGAGGAGTTGCCGGCGGTGACCGAGCCGCCGTCGCGGAACGCCGCCGGCAGCTTCGAGAGCTGCTCCATCGTGGTGTCGCCGCGCGGGTGCTCGTCGACGCTGGCGACGCTCTCGGTCTTGCCCTTGCGGACGGTGACCGGGACGATCTCCTTGGCGAAGAAGCCGCGGTCCATCGCCTTCTTGCAGCGCTGCTGGCTGCGGTAGGCGAAGGCGTCCTGGTCGACGCGGCTGATCTGGTGCTCCTGGGCCACGTTCTCGGCGGTCTGGCCCATCGGGTCGATGCCGTAGCGCGACTTCATCGCCGGGTTGACGAAGCGCCAGCCCAGCACGGTGTCCTCCAGCTTCATGTTGCGGTCGAAGCCGGCCTCGGGCTTGCCCATGACGTAGGGCGAGCGGGTCATGCCCTCGACGCCGCCGGCGATCATCAGGTGCGCGTCGCCGGTGCGGATGGCGCGGGCGGCCATCGCGGTGGCCTCGATGCCCGAGCCGCACAGGCGGTTGACGGTGGCGCCGGCGACCTCGACCGGCAGCCCGGCCAGCAGGCCGGACATGCGCGCGACGTTGCGGTTGTCCTCGCCGGCCTGGTTGACGCAGCCGTAGATCACGTCGTCGACCGAGCCCCAGTCGACGCCCTTGTTGCGCTCCATCAGCGCCTTGATCGGCACCGCGCCGAGGTCGTCGACGCGCACCGGCGCCAGCGCGCCGTTGTAGCGTCCGACCGGCGTGCGCGCGGCGTCGCAGATGAGGGCTTCGGTCATGGTCGGCTCCGTCGTTGCGGACGCGGGTTCACCGCGTCCTCGGTCGGAGTCTGCCTAGCACCGCGGCGGCGGGGAGTCGAAGGGGCAGCCCCGCCCGCCGCGCAGGCGCGCCATGCGGCGGCCCGCGGAGCGGAACGCGGCGCTACGGCCGGTTGAGATGCTTCAGCCCGTGGCCCGCCCGCGGCCACTCGAACGACACCAGCTTGCCGGTGATCGACAGCGTGGCGTAGGCGGTGCGCAGTCCCTCGCCGCCGAAGCAGACGTTGGTGACCATCGGATCGGGCAGCTTGTACTGGTCGACGCGGCTGCCGTCCGGCCAGATGTCGGACACCGCGCCGGTGATCAGGGTGGCGACGCAGATGTGGCCCGTCGAGTCGACGGCCAGCGAGTCGAACATCTGGTAGCCGCCCAGACCGGCCACGACGCGGCCCTTCTCGCCGCGGTAGGGGCCGTTGGCCGATTTGATCTCGCCCGGGCCCGATAGCTCGAAGCCCCAGCAGCGCGCGGTCGGCGTCTCGACCACGTAGAGCCACTTGCAGTCCGGCGACAGGCCGCAGCCGTTGGGCCGCTCCAGCGGGAAGATCTTCTCCTCGATCTTCGATCCGTCGGCCTTGGCGTAGTAGACGGCGCCGCGGTCGTTGTCGCGCGCGCGGGTCTTGCCGAGGTCGGTGAACCAGAAGCCGCCGTCGTCGTCGAACACCAGGTCGTTGGGGCCGTTCAGCTTCCGGCCGTCGCAGGAATCATAGAGCGTCTCGAACTTGCCGGTCGCGGGATCGACGACCTGGATATAGCCGCCCTTGTAGTCGGCGGGCTGCGTGCCGGGGAACATGCGGCCGTCGGGCAGCGTGATCCAGTCGAAGCCGCCGTTGTTGGTGACGTAGATCTTGCCGTTCGGCCCCATCGCCGCGCCGTTGGGTCCGCCGCCCAGCTCGGCGATCACCGACACCTTGCCGTCGGCGCCGACGCGGGTCAGCGTCTTGCGGCGGATCTCGACCAGGATGACCGAGCCGTCGGGCATGGCGATCGGGCCCTCGGGGAATTGCAGGCCGGAGGCCAGCTCTTTGATCCTGGGCGTCAGCGTGTTGGTTTGCATCGTCTCTCTCCCGATTGTTTCGTCATTTCGAGCGCGGCGAGGAATCTTTCAGCGGCGGAAAGATTCCTCGCCGCGCTCGGAGTGACGGGATGGATCTATTCGTCAGCCGGGCTCACTTGCCTGCGAATTTCGCCGGGCGCTTGGCGAGGAAGGCGGCGACGCCCTCCTTGAAATCGGCGCTGCGGCCCAGCGCGCTCTGGAAGTCGCGCTCGACGTCGAGCTGGGCCGACAGGTCGTTGCCGTTGGCCAGGTTCAGCGCGGTCTTGATGCGGCCCAGCGCCAGGGTCGGACCGTCGGCCAGCTTGCGCGCGATGGCCGTCGCCGCCGGGATCAGCTCGGCATCCTCGACCACGTCCCAGATCAGGCCCCAGTCGCGCGCCTTCTCGGCGGAGATCTGCGGCGCCAGCATCGCCATGGCGCGGGCCCGCTGGTCGCCGATCAGGCGCGGCAGGAACCAGGTGCTGCCGCCGTCCGGCAGCAGCCCGATGCGCGCGAAGGCCTGCAGGAAGCTGGCCGACTTGCCGGCGATCGCGATGTCGCTGGCGATGGCGAAGCTCATGCCGACGCCGGCGGCGACGCCGTTGACGGCGGCGACGATCGGCTTGGGCACGGCGCGCATCTGGCGGATGACGGGGTTGAAGAACTGCTCCAGCGCCGAGCCGGAATCGGCCGTCGGGCCGCCCTCGCGCGCCGGATCGCTGAGGTCGGCGCCGGCGCAGAAGCCGCGGCCGGCGCCGGTCAGCAGCACGGCGCGGACCTTGTCGTCGGCGGCGATCGATTCCCACGCGTCCTTGATCTCGCGGATCATCGCGCGCGAGACGGCGTTGAGCTTCTCCGGCGCGTTCAGGGTGAGGGTGGCGAGGCCGTCGACGGTCTCGAGCTTGATGGTGGCGTAGGTCATGTCCCGCTCCGGATGGAATTCGGCGCGCTCAGGCGCCGGTGAAATTGGCCGGCCGTTTGGCGAGGAAGGCGGCGACCCCCTCCTTGAAGTCGGCGCTGCGGCCCAGCGCGCTCTGCGAGTCGCGCTCGAGGTCGAGCTGCTGGTCGAGCGAATTGGTGGCCGCCTTGTTCATGGCGTTCTTGATCGCGGCGTAGGACAGCGTCGGCCCCGCCGCCATGCGCTTCGCCAGCTTCTGCGCCTCGGCGGGCAGCGCGTCGTCGTCGACCACCTGCCAAACCATGCCCATGCGCTCGGCCTGTTCCGCCGGCACCGACGCGCCGAGCATCGCCAGCGCCCGGGCGCGGGCGTCGCCGACGTTCTTGGGCAGGAAATACGTGCCGCCGAGATCGGGCATCAGCGAGATGCGCACGAACGCCTGGTCGAAGCGCGCCGAGCGCGCCGCCAGCACGATGTCGCAGGCCAGCGCCAGGTTCGCGCCGCCGCCGGCCGCCACGCCGTTGACGGCCGCGATCACCGGCTTGGGCAGGGCGCGGATGCGCCGCATCACCGGGTTGTAGACCTTGTCCATCACGGCGCCGACGTCGGGCCGGCCGCCGGCGTCGGAGTCGCCCAGCCCGCCGCTCGATCCACCGCCGGCCAGATCGGCGCCGGCGCAGAAGGCGCGGCCGGTGCCGGTGATCAGCACGCAGCGCACGGCTGCGTCGTCGCGGGCGCGGTCGAAGGCGGCCGCGAGCCCGGCCATCAGGTCACCGTTCATGGCGTTGAGCCGGGCCGGCCGGTTCAGGGTGATCGTCATGACGCCGTCGGCGACATCGACGATGACGGGTGTCTCGGTCATGGTCTCTCCAATCCGGCGCGCACTGTGGCACGCGTTCGCGGACGGGGTAAACCGGCGTTCAGAGGCGGAAGCGCTGCGCGGAACGCGGGCATCCCGCCGTCGAATGCCGCTTGCGCGGGGCGCGCCCGTCGGTTAATTCAGCATCGCGATACCGAATTGAAACGACGCTGTGGGCCATGTCCAACATCCTGATCCTGATCGGCACCGAATCCGGCAACGCCCAGATGGTGGCGGAGGCGGTGCGCGATCCGCTGGCCGCCGCCGGCCACGCGGTCGTGGTCACCGACAAGGCGGTGGCGCCCGCCGATCTCGAGCCGCACGACACGCTGCTGGTGGTGTGCGCCACGCACGGGTCGGGCGACATCCCCAGCAACATGCTGCCGCTGCACACCGCGCTGTCGCAGGCCAGGCCCGACCTGTCGGCCAAACGCTACGGCGTCATCGCGCTGGGCGACATGACCTACCAGGACACGTTCTGCGGCGGCGGCAAGCAGATGGACGCCGTGCTCGGCGGGCTGGGCGCGAAGCGGCTGGGCGAGCGGCTGGAGGTCGACGCCTCCGAGCAGCCCCTGCCCGACGAGGAGGCGCTCGCCTGGGTGAAGGAGTGGGTGAAGCTGGTATAGGTCGTTCCGGTGGTCCCGCGCCGGCGGCGCGGGGATCTAGTCGATCGGAGCCCTCGATGCGTCTCAATGGCAAGGTCGCGGTGGTCGCCGGCGCGGGGCGCGGGATCGGCGCGGCGATCGCGCGGCGCTTCGCGGCGGAGGGCGCCGCCGTGGTGGTGGCCGACGCGGCGGCCGGCGCGGTGGTCGCGGCGGCGATCGTCGAGAGCGGCGGTCGCGCCGTCCACGTCGCGGGCGACGTGACGAGCGCGGCCGGCGCCCGCGCGCTGGTCGCCGCGGCGGGTCGCGAATTCGGCCGCATGGACGTGTTCGTCCTTGGCGACGGCGCGGCGGCGTGGGGCCGGGCCGCCGTAGACGTGTCCGACGATGAGCTGGATAGATTGTTGACGGCCGGACTCCGCGGGCTGCGCCACGCGGTGCGCGCCTGCGTCCCGGCATGGGAGGCGGCGGGCGGCGGCGTGATGATCGTGCTCGCCTCGAGCGCCGGGCTGCGCCCGCGAGCGGGGTTCGTGTGGCCCGCGGCGGCGTCGGCCGCCGCCATCGCCGCCGTGAAGGCGCTGGCGGTCGAGTACGGACCCAAAGGCCTGAGGTTCAACGCGCTGTGTGCGGAGGCGGCCGAGGCGATGCCGATGGCGACGTCCATGCCGGCGCCCATAGGCGCGGCGGAGGCGGGCGCGGCGGTGGTCCCGCCGGTCCGGTTCGCGGGCGGCACGCCGCTGGGCCGCGCGGGCCGCGCGTCCGACGCGGCGGAGGCCGCGGTGTTCCTGGCGTCGGACGAATCGGCCTTCATCACCGGCGCGGTCCTGCCGGTCGACGGCGGCGGCAGCGTCTGAGCCACGCCGGCCCCGCGCCATGCCCCGTCTGTTCGTCGCGCTGCCGATCCCCGACGACATCGCCGACGCGCTGTCGGCGCTGCAGGGCGGCGTGCCGGACGCGAACTGGGTGCCGTCGGAGAATTTTCACGTCACGCTGGCCTTCGTCGGCGAGGTCGATTCCAACCTCGCCGCTGACATCGCCGACGCGCTGGCGCCGGTCGAGGGGCCGGTGCTGGATCTCGAGATCGCCGGCGTCGATCATTTCGTCGACGGCGCGGCGCCGCGCGCGCTCTACGCCGCCGTCGCCGCGAACGAGGCGCTGACGCTGTTGCGCACGCGGGTGGTGTCAGCGCTGCGCGGCGAGGGCGTGCGGCTGGAGCGCCGCCGTTTCCGGCCCCACGTCACGCTGGCGCGGTTCGACCGGCGCGCCGAGATGGGCCACCACATCGCGCAATTCGTGGCGTCGAACAATCTGCTGCGGATCGGGCCGTTCGAGGTCGACCGCTTCGGCCTCTACTCCAGCGTCACGCGGCCCGACGGGGCCGAGTACACGCTGGAGGCGGAGTATCCGCTGGGCTACTGACCGGCGCGGGCGGCGCTCACTCCGGCTTCAGGCCGGCCGCGTCGACCACCTTCTTCCACTTCACGGTCTCCGACGCGATGTGCCTGGCCAGCTCCTCGTGGGTGCCCGGCAGCGGCGCGGCGCCGGCGTCGCGGATGCGCTTGTCCATGTCCGCCGACTTCACGCCGCGCACGATCTCGTCGCTGAGCTTCTTGACGATGTCGGCCGGCGTGCCGGCCGGCGCCGCGACGTACCACCACGGCGCGGCCTCGTAGCCGGGCACGCCCGACTCGGCGATGGTCGGGGTGTCGGGCAGCGAGAACCAGCGCTTCGACGAGGTCACCGCCAGCGCCCGCAGCGCGCCGCTGCGGATGTGCGGCAGGTAGGGCGGCAGGTTGTCGATCGTGCACTGCACGCGGCCGGGCAGCAGATCCTGGATCACCAGCGAGCTGCCCTTGTAGACGATGTGCTCGACCTTGATGCCGGTCTCGACCTTGAACAGCTCCATGGCGAGGTGGCCGGTGCCGCCGACGGCGGGCGAGCCGTAGTTGAGCTGTCCGCCCTTGGCCTTCGCCAGCTCGATGAACTCCTTCACCGATCTGGCGGGCACGTCGGGATGCACGGCCAGCACGTTGGCGACCTCGCCGACCAGCGCCACAGGCGCGAAGGCGGTCTTGGAGTCGTGCGGCATGCTCTTGTAGAGGAACTGGTTGGTCACGGCCGAGCCGACCGTGCCGAACAGCAGCGTGTAGCCGTCGGGCGCCGCCTTGGCGACGATGTCGGCGCCGATGTTGCCGCCGGCGCCGGTGCGGTTCTCGACCACGAATTGCTGGCCCATCGTCGCCTGCAGATGGTTGGCGACGAGGCGCGCGAGCAGGTCCGTGGTGCCGCCGGGCGCGAAGGCCACGATCAGGCGCACGGGCTTCGACGGATAGGCGCCCTGTCCGAACGCCCCGCGGACGATGGCCGGCGCGGCCAGCAGGCCGGCGCCGCCGGCGATCAGCGCCCGACGGCGCGGCAGGAAAAATTCGGTCATGGCGTGATCCCCAACGGCCGCGCCGCCGGTGCGGTCGACGCGTGCGGAATTCACCATGCGGGCCGGGTTCGGTCCAGCGCCCGGCCGGTCGCCTCGCGCGACGCGGCCATGCGGCCGGCGGAGGCGCGCGGCCGTCCGGCCGTCAGTCCAGGCGCGCGAAGCCGATGAACGGATCGAACGGGAAGCGCTCGATCCTCAAGGGTCTTTTGCGCATCAGCTCGACGCAGGCCAGCGTCTCGCCCGGCCACAGCGGATTGTCGAGCTCGTCGAACGCGATCACCGCGCCCTTGGGCATGCGCGGCAGGAAATGGTCGAGCGCCGCCTTGGTGGGCGCGTGGAGGTCGAAGTCGAGGTACAGCAGGCTGACGAGCAGGTGCGGATGCGACTTGATGAAGGCGGGGATCGTCCTCGTCGCGTCGCCCTTCACCAGCTCGACCTTCGGCACGTGCCCGAGGAAGCGGGTCGAATCGTTGATGGCCGACAGCTCGAGCAGCTCGTCGCGGCTGTCGGCGCGCAGCGCGCCCTTTCTGACCGCGGCGCCGACGGAGGAGCGGTCCTTGGCCGCCACCGACGGGAAGCCGGCGAAGGTGTCGAAACCGTAGATGCGCCGCGTCAGGTTCACCGGCTCGAGGATCGCGGTCAGGCGCGCCCAGGTCATCAGGCCGAATCCCTCGTGCACGCCGCACTCGACCACCGATCCCTTGACGTTCTGGACCAGCTTGAACAGCTCGTAGAGCGCGAGGAACCGCGTCATGGCCTGGCGGCGGACATACTTCGGGAAGTTGTCCATCTTGCTTTCCCAGGTGCCGGGATGGCGCTCGAAGCAGGCGCGGTAGCGCGCGCCCTCGACGCGCTCCGCCTCGGTGCGCAAGCCGCCCTGCACCGCGACCGCCTTCGCCTTCCCCGCCGCTCCGATCCTGCGCGCCACCAGCGCCTCCCGTTCCGCGCCCGCGCCGCGGGCCGTCGACGGCGATCATAGCATTCCGCCGCGTCCGGCGGGCGCGGAACGCGCCATGCGGCATGGCGAGGGGGCGCCGCGTTGTCAGCGGACGGGCTTTGGGCTATGCGTCGCGCGATAGCGCCGGCCGCGATTCGCGCGGCGCCAGAGGAACGCCAGAGCCGACATGGCCGTGCCGCGACCCGTCCGCAAGGTGCCGTTTTTCGACTGGGCGGCGCTGTTCCGCGAGCACCGCGACGACTACGTGCGCATCTTCGCGGAGACCGCCGACCGCGGCGGCTTCATCCTCCAGCGCGACGTCGAGGAGTTCGAGACCGCGCTGCGCGGCGTCACCGGTTCCAGGCACGCCGTGGCGCTGGCCGACTGCACCAACGCCATGAGCCTCGGCCTGCGCGCGCTCGGCATCGGGCCGGGCGACGAGGTGCTGATCCCGTCGCATACCTTCCTCGCCACGGCGCAGGCCGTCGTATACGCCGGCGCCACGCCGGTGCCCGTCGACATCGACGCGCGCAACTTGATGGACGCCGCCGCGACCGAGGCCGCGATCACGCCGCGCACCCGCGCCCTCATGCCGGTGCAGGTCAACGGCACGACGGCCGACATGGACGCGTTGGGCGACGTGGCGCGGCGCCACGGCCTGGCGCTGGTCGAGGATTCCGCGCAGGCGCTCGGCGCGACCTACAAGGGACGGCAGGCCGGCACCTTCGGCGCATGGGGCGCGTTCAGCTTCTATCCATCGAAGACCCTGGGCGGGTTCGGCGACGCCGGCGCGCTGGTGACCGACGACGACGAAATCGCCGCCGGCGTGCGCGCCATGCGCAACCACGGCTCCGGCGTCGACAAGGTGATTCCGGCGGACACGACGGTGTGGGGCACCAACAGCCGCATCGACAACATCCACGCCGCGATCCTGGCCTACAAATTGACGCGCCACTACGACGCCGACATCGCGCGCCGCCGCGCGATCGCGGCGCGCTACGATTCCGCCTTGGCGGATATCGAGGAGGTCGCGCGTCCGGCGGCGCCCGGCGCCGATCCCGAGCGGTTCGACGTGTTCCAGAACTACGAGATCGAGACACGCCGCCGCGACGCGCTGCGCGCGCATCTCGCCGAGGACGGCATCGGCACGATCCTGCAATGGGGCGGCACCGCGATCCACCAGTTCCGCGGACTCGGATTCACGCAGACGCCGCCGCGCGCCGACGCGTTCTTCCGTCGCTGCCTGCTGCTGCCGATGAACCACCTCCTGTCGGACGACGACGTCGACCACGTCGGCGCCAGCGTCCGGCGCTTCTTCGGGCGTCCGGCGTGAACCCGCCGGGCGCGATCGACACGCGGGCGCTCGCGCGCCGTATCCGGGTGCACGCGCTGCGCATGGTCAACCGCGGCGGCTCCTCGCATATCGGCTCGATCTTCTCCGAGGCCGACGTTCTGGCGGTGCTCTATGGCGCCGTCCTGCGCGTCGATCCGGCGCGGCCGGATTGGCCGGACCGCGACCGCTTCGTGCTGTCGAAGGGCCACGCCGGCGCCGGCGTCTACGCGGCGCTGGCGGAGCGCGGCTTCTTCCCGGTCGAGTGGCTCGACACCCATTGCGCCGACGGCTCGCGGCTGAGCGGCCATGTCTCGCACAAGGGCGTGCCCGGCGTGGAATTGTCGACCGGCTCGCTGGGCCACGGGCTGCCGGTATGCGGCGGCATGGCCTACGCGGCGAAGCTCGCGGGCAAGACGCACCGGGTCTTCTGCCTGTTGAGCGACGGCGAATGCGACGAGGGCTCGAACTGGGAGGCGGCGATGTTCGCGGCCCACCACCGGCTCGACAACCTCGTGGCGGTCGTCGACTACAACAAGATCCAGAGCCTGGCGCCGGTCGCCGACACGCTGCGGCTGGAGCCGTTCGCCGACAAGTGGCGCAGCTTCGGCTGGGAGGCGCGCGAGGTCGACGGCCACGACCACGACGCGCTGCGCGCCGCTTTCGGCGCGTCGCGCGACCGGCCCGTCGTCGTGATCGCGCACACGGTGAAGGGCAGGGGCGTCTCCTTCATGGAGAACTCCGTGCTGTGGCACTACCGCACGCCGCGCGACGCCGAGTACGACGCGGCGTTGGCCGAGCTGACGGCGGCGGCTCCATGAGGGACGCCTTCGTCGCCCGCCTGCTGGAGCGCGCCACGGCAGATCCGCGGATCATGCTGATCACGGCCGATCTCGGCTTCGGCGTGCTGACGCGCTTCGCCGAGGCGCTGCCGCGGCAGTACCTCAACGTCGGCGTGGCGGAGCAGAACCTCGCCGCCGTGGCGACCGGCATGGCGCTCGAAGGCCACGTCGTCTTCACCTACTCGATCGGCAACTTCCCGACGCTGCGCTGCCTCGAGCAGCTGCGCAACGACGCCTGCTATCACGGCGCCGCGGTCAAATCGGTGGCGATCGGCGGCGGCTTCTCCTACGGGCCGCTGGGCTTCAGCCATTTCGCGACCGAGGATCTCGCCATCCTGCGCGCGCTGCCGGGCATGACCGTCGTCGCGCCGGGAGATCTGTGGGAGGCGGAGGAGTCCGTCGACGCGCTGATCGCCGCGCCGGGACCGGCCTATCTGCGGCTCGACAAATCCTCGGCCGGGCGCACCAACGCCGCCGGCGAGGGGTTCGCGCTCGGCCGGTCGCGCCGCGTGCGCGACGGCGGCGACGTCACCCTTGTCGCCTGCGGCGGCATCCTCGGCGACGCGGTCGCCGCCGCCGACGCGCTGGCGGGCGAGGGCCTGCGCTGCCGCGTGCTGTCGATGCACACGCTGACGCCGGTCGACGGCGCGGGGCTGGCGGCGGCCTGCGCCGAGACCGGCGGGCTCGTGACGATCGAGGAGCATGTCGTCAGCGGCGGGCTGGGCGGCGCGGTCGCCGAGCACTGTCTCGAGCATGGCCTGCGTCCGCGCGCGTTCGCGCGTCTGGGCCTGCGCGGCGAGTTCGCGACCACGGTCGGCGGCCAGGCCTATCTGCGCGACGTCTACGGCATGGGGCGGACCGCCATCATGGCCGCGGCGCGCGACATCGCGGCGCGCAAGTGACCGCGCCGCCGGTGGCGCGCCGTCGTGGGTGAGCTGGCGAAAGCGGCGGTCGACCGGATCGCGGCGGCGCTCGGCCTGCTGCTCCTGTCGCCCGTCCTGCTGGTGGCGACGCTCGCGGTGTGGCTCGGCGATCTCCACGCGCCGCTCTACCGCGCGGAGCGCGCCGCGCGCGGTGGTCGCGCGACCTTCAGGATCGTGAAGATCCGCACCATGGTGGTGGACGCAGACCGCATCGGCGGTCCGTCGACCCCGGGCGACGATCCGCGGGTCACGCCGGTCGGGCGCTTCCTGCGGCGCTTCAAGATCGACGAGCTGACCCAGCTCTGGAACGTGCTGGCCGGCGACATGAGCCTGGTCGGGCCCCGGCCGCAGGTGCCGTCGTGGCTGCCGCGCTACACGCCGGAGGAGATGGGCGTGTTCGCCGTGAAGCCCGGCGTCACCGACTTCGCCTCCATCGTGTTCGCCGACGAGGCCGAGGTGCTGCGCGGCGCGGCCGACGTCGACGCCGCCTACGACGCCCTCATCCGGCCTTGGAAGAGCCGGCTGGGATTGTTCTACGTCGCGCACCGCTCGATGGCGGTCGATCTGGCGCTGGTCGCGACCACTTTCGTCGCGATCGTCTCGCGCCGCCGCGCGCTCGCCATGGTGTCGGCGCTGCTGCGCCGGCTGGGCGCGCCCGACGATCTGGTGGCCGTGGCGCGCCGCGACGCGCCGCCGCCCGCCGCGCCGCCGCCCGGCGGCGGGGTCTGACGCGCGTCCCGGCGCGCTATCATCGCGCCGGGACGGGAACGCGGATCAGCGCATGCACCAGGACATCGGCCATCCGACCATCGTCGCGCTGACGGGCGCGGGCATCTCCAAGGAGTCGGGGATCGACACGTTCCGCGACAAGGACGGGATCTGGACCAGGGTCGATCTCGAGGAGGTCGCGACCATCGAGGCGTGGCACCGCGATCCCGCCAAGGTGCTGGCGTTCCACAATGCCGGCCGCGCCCTGTTCGCCGGCGGGAACATCCGGCCCAACGCCGCGCACGCCGCCCTGGCGCGGCTGGAGCGCGAGTGGCCGGGCGAGGTGGTGGTCGTCACCCAGAACATCGACCTGCTGCACGAGGCGGCGGGATCGAGTTCCGTGATGCACATGCACGGCCGCGCCGGGCAGGTGCGCTGCATGGCGTGCGGGGCGGTCAGCGACCTCGACATCGAGCTGTCGGTCGACACGGTGTGCGGCCGGTGCGGTGCCACGGGCGCGACGCGGCCGCACGTGGTGTGGTTCGGCGAGATGCCGCTCCACATGGACGAGATCCACGCCGCGCTGGAGCGCTGCGCGCTGTTCATGTCGATCGGCACCTCGGGCGCGGTATACCCGGCCGCCGGCTTCGTGCAGCACGTCCGCCGGCGCGCGCCGCGCGCCCACACGGTCGAGCTGAACCTCGAGCCGTCGGACGGGCACACGTTCTTCAAGGAGCGGCTGTACGGTCCGGCGACGGAGGTCGTGCCCGCCTATGTCGAGAGGATATTGTCGCGCGGCTGGTCCTAGGACGCCGCGCGCGGGGAGGAGAGACGACATGCCCGACGATTCGAGCCGCCTGGCGACCGAGCCGCCGCGCCCCTTCGGCGCGCACCACATCGCCCCGGATTGCCGCGGCATGAACTTCTTCCGCGCCGACCGCGGCTTCCGCGACCTGCTCGGCCTGTACATGCCGCGGGAGTGGCGGACGCGGATGGAGCCGCATTTCGACCGCATGGGCGCGCTGGCCGGCGGCCGGCTCGACGAGCTGGCGGACATCGCCGACAAGCGCGGGCCGGTGCTGCATCCGCGCGACCGCTTCGGCCGCGACGAGGAGTGGATCGAGTACCACCCCGCCTACCGCGAGATGGAGCGGATCGCGTTCGGCGAGTTCGGCATGCACGCCATGAGCCACCGCGCCGGCGTGCTCGGCATGCCCGAGCCGGCGCCGGCCACCGTGAAGTACGCCTTCACCTACCTGTTCGTTCAGGCCGAGTTCGGGCTGATGTGCCCGATCAGCATGTCGGACACCTCGAACCTGACGCTCAAGAAGTACGCGTCCGATCCGCTCAAGCGCATGCTGATGGACCGGCTGCTGTCGACCGACATGGAGACGGTGCTGAAGGGCGCGCAGTTCATGACCGAGAAGGCCGGCGGCTCGGACGTGGGCGCCATCGAGACCGAGGCCGAGCGGATCGGAACCGGCGCCGACGGCGTCGAGCGCTGGCGCATCTTCGGCGACAAATGGTTCTGCAGCCACGCCGACGCCGATGTGACCGTGATGCTGGCGCGGCCGCGCGGCGCCGCCGCCGGCACCAAGGGGCTGGGATTGTTCGCGCTGCCGCGGCGGCTCGAGGACGGCTCGCGCAACGCCTACCGCGTGGTGCGGCTGAAGGACAAGCTCGGCACGCGCTCGATGGCGTCCGGCGAGGTCCGGCTCGAGGGCGCCACGGCGTACCTCGTCGGCGACCTGGCCAACGGCTTCAAGCAGATGATGAACCAGGTGAACCTCTCGCGCCTGTCGCACGGCGTGCGGGCCGCCGCGATGATGCGCCGCTGCCTCAACGAGGCGATGACCGTGGCGCGCCACCGCCGCGCCTTCGGGACGACGATCGACGCCTTCCCGCTGATGCGCCGGCAGCTCATGAAGATCATGGTGCCGACCGAGCAGGCGCTGTCGATGTCGCTGTGGTCGGCGGCGACGATGGACCGCGCCAATTCCGGGGGGCAGGGCGCCGCCGACCTGCTGCGCATCCTCACGCCCGTCTTCAAGTTCCGCGCCTGCCGCGACAACATCGGCGTCGCCACCCACGCGCTGGAGGTGCGCGGCGGCGCCGGCTACGTCGAGGAATGGGTCAACGCCCGCCTCGTGCGCGACGCGCAGATCGGCACGCTGTGGGAGGGCACCAGCAACATCAACGCGCTCGACGTCATCACCCGCGCCGTCGCGAAATCCAACGGCCATCTGGCGATGCGCGACGCGCTCGCGGAGATGATGGGCGGCGCGGCCGGCCTGCCGGGGCAGTTCCGCGGCCTGCTCGGCGCCGCGCTGGGCCGCGCCGTCGATTTCGCAGGCCGCGTCGCCGCCGACCCGCGGCATGAGCGGCGCTGCCGGCAGGCCTCGGGCGCGCTGTACCACGCCGCCACCGCGGCGCTGCTGGCGGTCGAGGGCGCCGCGCTGGGCGCGGCCGGCGGCGACGCGCGCCGTCTGCTGCTGGCGCGCATGGTGCTGGAGCAACGCCTGACGCCCGGCGATCCGTTCGCGCTGGGCGCCGACGACTGGGAGGAGCGGGCGATCGACCTGCTGCTCGCCGACGCGCCGGTTTCGCTTGAAGCGGCGTCCGCTCTGGTGTCGGCTTGAGCCGCGCGCGGCCGGCCGACGGCCGCGACGTCAATGGAGGGGTGACCATGGGAATCCGTCGTCGTGGAGTGATCGCGGGCGCCGCGCTGGCGGCGCCGCTGCTGGCGGCCGGGGGCGTCCGCGCCCAGGCCTGGCCGTCGCGGCCGCTGCGGCTGGTCATTCCGTTCCCGCCGGGCGGCGCGCAGGACAATGTCGGCCGGCTGGTCGCGGCCAAGCTGTCGGAGCGTCTGGGACAGTCGGTCGTCGCCGACAACCGGCCGGGCGCCAGCGGCGCGCTGGCGGCCGAGATCGTCGCGCGCTCGGCGCCGGACGGATACACCGTGCTGCTCGGCAACATCTCCTCGCACGCCATCAACCCGCACACGCTGAAGGTGCCGTACGATCCGTTCACGGATTTCACCGCCGTGGCGATGGTCGGGGCGCAGCCGAACCTGCTCTGCGCCAACCCGTCCTTCCCGCACGACACGATCCCGAAGCTGGTGGCGGCGGCGAAGGCGGAGCCCGGCAAGATCAACTACGGATCGTCGGGCGCGAGCACCTCGCCCAGCCTGTCGATGGCGCTGTTCAAGCTGCGCGCCGGCATCGACATCGCGCTGGCGGCGTACAAGGGGGCGGCGCCGGCGGCGGCCGACGCCATCGCCGGGCACATCCCGCTGGTGGTGTCCAATTTCGACAGCCTCCGCGCGCTGGCGCAGTCCGGCAAGCTGAAGGCGGTCGCGGTCACCGGCGCGAAGCGCTCGCCGACGCTGCCGGACGTGCCGACCTTCGCCGAGTCCGGCTATCCCGACGTCGTGCTCAACGCTTGGGCGATGCTGTTCACGCCGGCCGGCACGCCGGCCGACGCGGTCGAGCGGCTGCGGACGGCGACCAACGCGTCGCTCGAGGACGCCGATCTGAAGGCGAAGTTCGCGCAGATGGGCGTCGAGCCATGGCCGATGAAGGGCGACGAGCTGGTGCCCTACGTCCGCGCCGAGCACGCGAAATGGGGCGAGGTGATCCGTGCGGCGGGGATCAAGGCCGAGTAGGCGGCCTCCGGCGAAGGCCGACACCGCGCACATCCTGCCGGACGTGCTGGCGCCCGGCCTCGATCTGGTGTTCTGCGGCACCGCGCCGAGCCCGGCGTCGTTCCGCGCCGGCGCCTACTACGCCAACCGCGGCAACGCGTTCTGGCCGACGCTGCACGCCGTCGGCCTGCTGCCCGCGCCGCTCGCCGCCGCGGCGTTCCGCGACGTGCTGGCGCACGGGCTCGGCCTCACCGATCTGGCGAAGACCGAGTACGGCAGCGACCACGAGCTGTCGCCCGACGCGTTCGACCGCGCCGCGTTGCTGCGCAAGCTGGCGCGCTTCCGGCCGGCGGCGGTGGCGTTCACCAGCAAGAACGCCGCCGCCGCGTTCCTCGGCGCGCGCGCTGTCGGCTACGGGCGCCAGCCGGCGGAGATGGCCGCGGCGCTGCCGCCGGCCGCGCGCGGCATCGCCTACTTCGCGCTGTCCTCGCCATCGGGCCGCGCGCGCTCGTTCTGGACGCTGGATCCGTGGCGCGAGGCGGCGGCGTTCGTGGCCGCGCGCCGGGCGGCGCGCGCCGCCTAGCCGTCGCTGGCGGCCTCGGCCTGCTCCTCGATGACCTCCATGTCGTCGTCGCTGAGGCCGAAATGGTGGCCGATCTCGTGGATCAGCACGTGGCGCACGATGTGGGCGAGGTCCTCGCCGGTCTCGCACCAGTAGTCGAGGATCGGGCGGCGGTAGAGCAGGATGCGGTCGATGTCGTTGGCGACGTGGTCGACGCTCTTCTCGGCCATCGACACGCCCTGGTAGAGGCCGAGCAGGTCGAGCGGGCTCTCCAGCTCCATCTCGCGCTCGATCTCCTCGGTCGGGAATTCCTCGACGTGGATTCGGACGTTGCCGACGCTGCGGCGGAAATCCGCCGGCACGGAGGCGAGCGCCTCCGCCGCCATCTCCTCGATCTCCTCGAGGGTCGGCGCCGAGGTGAAGACGCGCGGCGGCGTCTTGTCGTTGTAGGAGGCCACGGCGAAGACCTAACGCCGCGCCGCGGCCGGCACAAGCGGGCTTGGGACGCGCGCGTTCCGCGTCTACGATCGCGGCCGACGATGTCAAGTGAGGTGGATCACATGCGCGTGAAACTCGCCGGCGCGGCGCGGACGGACGCGCTCGCCCGTCTCGACGGATGGCGCGAGGTCGACGGCCGCGACGCCATCGCGAAGAGCTTCAAGTTCGCGGACTTCAACGCCGCGTTCGCGTTCATGGCGCGCGCGGCGCTGATGGCGGAGAAGCTCGACCACCATCCGGAATGGTCGAACGTCTACAACCGTGTCGACGTCACGCTCTCGACGCATGATTCCGGCGGCGTGACCGAGCTCGACGTCGCGCTCGCGGCCTTCATGGACACCGTCGCGCGCGGCTAGCGGCACGTCGTCCGACACCGTCATCCCGCGCGTAGCGAGTGATCTTGGCGCCGACCCTGGATCCCTCGCCGCGCTCGGGATGACGGTAGGGGCGACGGCGGCGACGTGCGCGCGCCGCGGCGATCGCGCCCGGTCGCGGACGCGGAAACGGCGCCGGGGGAAGGCCGGCGCCGCGCCGTCGTCGATCGCGGAGGCTACTTCGGCGCCAGGCGGATCGCGCCGTCGAGGCGGATGACCTCGCCGTTGAGCATGCGGTTCGCCACGATGTGCATCGCCAGCGAGGCGTACTCGGCGGGATCGCCGAGGCGCTGCGGGAACGGCACCGAGGCGCCGAGGCTCTTCTGCGCCTCCGGCGGCAGGCCCATCATCATCGGCGTCAGGAACAGGCCCGGCGCGATGGTGCAGACGCGCACGCCGACCGACGACAGGTCGCGCGCGATCGGCAGGGTCATGCCGACGACGCCGCCCTTCGACGCCGAGTACGCCGCCTGGCCGATCTGGCCGTCGTAGGCCGCGACCGAGGCGGTGTTGACGATCACGCCGCGCTCGCCGTCGACCATCGGCTCGGCCTGCGACATCGCCCACGCCGCCAGGCGGATGATGTTGAACGTGCCGATCAGGTTGACCGCGATCACCTGCGAGAACATCGCGAGGTCGTGCGGCCCCGTCTTGGAGATCGTGCGCGCGGCGCGGCCGATGCCGGCGCAGTTCACGGCAACGCGCGGGGCGCCCAGCTTCTCGACCACCGTCTTCACGGCGGCCTCGGCCTCGGCGGCGTCGGCGACGTTGCATTTCACGAAGATGCCGCCGAGCTCGGCCGCCTTCTTCCTTCCGGCCTCCTCCTGGACGTCGAACACGGCGACCTTGGCGCCGGCCGCCGCCAGCGCGCTGGCCGTCGCGCCGCCGAGACCCGAGGCGCCGCCGGTGACGATGGCGGCCTGACCTTTGACATCCATGGATCTTTCCTTTCGCGTCGTCGTTCCGAAACGACGCGGCTTGTAGCAGATCGTCCGGCGGCCGGCGAGCGTCCGCGGCGCGCTTGAAGGCGCCGGCGCGGCCCGCCTATAGTGGCGGCGGAGCGCGGGCGTAGCTCAGCGGTAGAGCATCGGCCTCCCATGCCGAGGGTCGCGGGTTCAAATCCCGTCGCCCGCTCCAGTCCGCGGCCGCCCGCCGCGACCGCGTCCCGCGCGCGCCGCCCTTGGACGCGCCGCCGGCGACGCGGGACGGGCCGACCGGCGGGGGATTCCGCCGCAACGAGACACGACCGGGGAGACGTCATGCGCATCGCGCGTTTGTCGACGCTGTTCGCCATCCTTCTGGCGCTCGCCGCGCCGGCCGCGGTCCGGGCCGCCGATCCGCCGCCCAAGGGCCTCTGGCTGATCACCGATTTCCCCTCCACCGGCGCGCGGGCCGGCGAGGTCACGACGGTGAAGCTCAAACTGCAGAACGCCGGCCTGCCGCCCGACGTCGTGGCGGTGGCGGTCTCCGGCGTGCCGGAGGGCTGGAAGATCGACGTGCTCGGCGGCGGCCAGCCCGTGTCCTCGGCGATGCCCGCCAGCAACGAGAGCGTCTCGCTGAGCCTGCGCCTCGACGTGCCGGCAAACGCCAAGGCCGGCACCTATCCGGTGCTGGTGCGCGCGCAGAGCGCCTCGGCCAGGGCCGAGCTGCCGCTGGTGGTCTCGATCGGCGGCGAGATCCCGGCCAAGCTGTCGATCAAGGCCAAACTGCCGGAGCTGCGCGGCACGCCGAAATCGAGCTTCGACTACCAGTTCACCGTCAGCAACGATTCGGGCAAGGACCTGGTGGTGCGCTTCGCCGCCGACGCGCAGAAGGGCTTCACCGCGACGTTCACCGAGGCGTTCGGCAGCGCCGAGCTGTCGTCGATCCCGGTCGAGGCCGGCCAGAGCAAGGAGCTCAAGGTCAGCGTCAAGCCACCGCGCGACGTCGCCGCCGGCTCCTATCCCGTGCGCATCCGCGTCGAGGCCGAGGGCGCCAGCGCCCAGACCCAGGTCGCGATGCTGGTGCAGGGCCAGCCGACGCTGAAACTGACGGGCAAGGACGGCCGCCTCTCGGCCGAGGCCGAGGCGGGCAAGGCCTCGACCTTCACGATGGTCGTCAGCAACGACGGCACGGCGGCGGCGGAGGAGATCGAGCTCGGCGGCACGGCGCCCGCCAACTGGAAGGTCGAGGTCGAGCCCAAGACGATCGACCGGCTGGGACCCGGCGAGAAGAAGGAGGTCCAGGCCACCATCACGCCGCCGGCCAAGGCGCTGGCCGGCGACTACCAGAACGCGATGCGGGCGACGGCCAAGGGCGACACGGTGACGGCGGATTTCCGCGTCACGGTGACGACCTCGACGCTGTGGGGCGTCGTCGGCGTCGGCATCATCGCCGTCGCGCTGCTGGTGCTGGTCGGCGCCGTGATGCGCTTCGGCCGCCGCTAGCGCCGGAGCCGCCGCCATGGGCGAGGCGATCATCCAGGCGCGCGGCCTGACCAAGCGCTACGGCGCGGCAACCGCCGTCGACGCGGTCGATTTCGACGTCGCCGCCGGCGAGATCTTCGGACTGCTCGGGCCCAACGGCGCCGGCAAGACGACGACCATCCTGATGCTGCTCGGGCTGACCGAGGCCAGCGCCGGCTCGGTCACCGTCGCCGGGCACGATCCGGTGCGCGACCCGCTGGCGGTCAAGAAGCGCGTCGGCTACCTGCCGGACTCCGTCGGCTTCTACGACAACCTCACGGCGCGCGAGAACATGCGCTACATGCTGCGGCTGGCGGGTTTCGCGCGCGACGAGGCAGGGCGCCGCATCGACGGCGCGCTGGCGCGCGTGCGCCTGTCGGACGTCGCCGACAAGCGCGTCGCCACCTTCTCGCGCGGCATGCGCCAGCGGCTGGGCATCGCGGAGATCATCGCGAAGAGGGCGGAGATCGCGATCCTCGACGAGCCGACCTCCGGCCTCGATCCGCAATCGACCTTCGAGCTGCTCGACCTGATCCGCGACCTCAAGGCCGACGGCGTCGCGGTGCTGCTGTCGTCGCACCTGCTCGACCGCGTGCAGAGCATCTGCGACCGCGTCGCGCTGTTCAACAAGGGGCGCATCGCGCTGATGGGCACGGTGCGCGAGCTCGGCGCGATGGTGCTCGGCGCCGGCCACGCCGCCCATGTCGAGGCCGACGGTCCGGACATGGAGGCGCGCCTGGCCGGCGTCGCCGGCGTGCAGCGGGTCGAGCGCGACGGCCGCGGCTGGCGGGTCACGGCGGCGCGCGACGTGATGGCCGACATCGCCCAGACCGTCGTGGGCGGCGGCGGACGGCTGCAGCGCCTGGCGGCGGCCGATCCCAGCCTCGAGGCGATCTACGCCCGCTACTTCGAGGAGCACCGCGATGCGGCGTGAGGGCTCGCCGTTCACCGGCCTCGGCGCGGTGTTCGTGAAGGAGTTCGCCGACCACCTCGGCGGCGCGCGCAACTTCGTGCTGCAGGCGCTGGTTGTCCTGATCGGAATCTTCCCGGTCTACGTCGCGATCCGCGACATCCGGGCGTCGAGCGCCAACGAGCCGTTCCTGTACCTGCTGCTGTTCACCTACAGCAGCGAGCAGATGCCGGTGCCGGCGCTGATGACCCTTCTCAGCCTGCTGATCCCGCTGGTCGCGGTCGGGCTGGCGTTCGACTCGGTCAACGGCGAGTTCGCCCGGCGCACCATGAGCCGCATCCTGGCGCAGCCGATCTACCGCGACGCGCTGCTGCTCGGGAAGTTCCTGGCGGCGCTGGCCACCGTGACGGTGGCCCTCGTCGCGCTGTGGCTGCTGATCCTGGGCGTCGGATTGCTGGCGCTCGGCGTGCCGCCGGGCGGGCCGGAGGTGCTGCGCGGCTGCGCCTTCCTGCTCGTGGCCATCGCCTACGCCGGCGTCTGGCTGGGCGTGGCGATGCTGTTCTCGGTGGCGATGCGTTCGGCCGCGTCGGCGGCGTTGTGCGCGCTCGGCGTGTGGCTGTTCTTCACCATCCTGTGGCCGATCATGGCCCAGGTCGCGGCCCAGACGATCGCGCCCCCGGACCTCGTCTACGCCGCGCGCGGACTGACCGATCCCGACAACGCCGCGTGGAGCCTGGCGCTGTCGCGCCTGTCGCCCAACACGCTGTTCTTCGGATCGGCCCAGCCGCTGCTCAATCCCTCGCAGCGCTCGCTCGGGCTGGTGTTCGTCAGCCAGCTCCAGGGGATGGTCCACGGCGCGCCGCTGCCGGTCGGGCAGAGCCTGCTGCTCGCCTGGCCGCAGATCACGGCGCTGGTCGCCGCGATGATCGTCGTCTTCGCGCTGGCCTACGTGGTGTTCCAGCGCCAGGAGGTGCGCGCCTGAATCAGGCGCCGCGCAGCGCCCGGATGTTGGCGGCGTAGCGCTCCGGGCCGCCGGCGAACACGGCGGTGCCGGCCACCAGCATGTCGGCGCCGGCCGCGACGGCCCTGCGCGCGGTCTCCGGGTTGATGCCGCCGTCGACCTCCAGATCGATGCTCCGTCCGGAGGCGTCGATCATGCGCCGCAAGGCCGCGATCTTCGCGAGCTGGCTTTCGATGAAGCTCTGGCCGCCGAAGCCCGGATTGACGCTCATCGCGAGGATCAGGTCGATGTCGCCCAGCAGGGGCTCGACCACGCCGGCCGGCGTCCCCGGATTCAGGACGATCCCCGCCTTCCTGCCCAGGGATTTGATCAGCTGGACGGTGCGGTGCGGATGCGGTCCGGCCTCGGGGTGGAACGACACGATGTCGGCGCCGGCGGCGGCGAACTCGGCGGCGAAGGCGTCGACCGGCGAGATCATCAGATGGACGTCGAACGGCAGGGCGGAATGCGGCCGCAACGCCTTCACCACGGCCGGCCCGATGGTGAGGTTGGGCACGAAATGGCCGTCCATCACGTCGACGTGGACCAGGTCGGCGCCGGCCGCCGTGATCGCGGCGACCTCGCGGCCCAGCGCGGCGAAATCGGCGGACAGGATCGAGGGCGCGATGCGGATCGGCTGTTGCATGGACGGCACCTATCAGGTGACATGCGCGGCGACAAGACGCGGCCCGCGGCGACCGCGCGCCATGGAGGAACACCGATGAACCGACCCGTCGCCGTGCCGACCGAGTTCAAGCTCGGCGCCATCACGGTGCTGCGGCTGAAGGAGACGCTGGGCAAGGCGTTTCCGCCCAAATTCCTGCTGCCCGACCTGACGCCGGATCTGCTGGAGCGGCACGCCTCGTGGCTGACGCCGAACCACTACGACCCGGAGGCCGGCCGGTTCGTGATGGGCACGCATTCCTGGATCCTGCGCACGGCGAACCACAACATCCTGATCGACACCTGCATCGGCAACGACAAGCCGCGGCCGGGCAATCCCGGCTTCAACATGCTGAGCCAGCCCTACGTGCAGCGGCTGGAGGCGCTCGGTCTCGGTGTCGACGACATCGACTTCGTGTTCTGCACCCACATGCACGTAGACCACGTCGGCTGGAACACGCGCCTGCTCGACGGCCGCTGGGTGCCGACCTTCCCGAACGCGAAGTACCTTTACTGCCGGCGCGAATTCGAGTGGATGAAGGCCAACGCCGAGCGCGAGCCGGACTCGCAGGACGCCGCCGTGTTCAACGACTCGATCGGGCCGATCCACGCGGCCGGGATGGCCGTGATGGTCGACGACGGCCACGAGATCGAGCCGGGCATCCGGCTGGAGCTGGCGGCCGGCCACACCCCGGGGTCGATGATCATGCACGTCGAGTCCGGCGACGGCCACGCGCTGCTGATCGGCGACATCTGCCACCATCCGCTTCAGGTGTTCCATCCCGAGCTGAACAGCGGCTTCTGCGCGGACGCCGCGGGCGCGCGGGCCTCGCGCCGCCGCGCGCTGGAGATCGTCGCCGGCAACGGCGGCCTGCTGATGCCGGCGCATTTCGGCGCCCCGCACGCGGTGCGCGTGCGCGCGAAGGGCGACGCGTTCGAGATTCCGTTCTGATCGGGAGCGCGGGCGGCGGCGCTTCCCATCGCCGCCGCGTTCCGCTACACCCCTGCGCGTTTCCGGACCGGCCCGAGCGCGCGCACCCATGATCCTCTTTCCCGCCATCGACCTCAAAGACGGCCAGTGCGTCCGCCTGCTGCGCGGCGACATGGAGAAGGCGACGATCTTCAACGTCTCGCCCGCCGACCAGGCGCGGCGCTTCGTCGACGCCGGCTGCGAGTGGCTGCATCTGGTCGACCTCAACGGCGCGATCGAGGGACGCCCGGTCAACAAGGCGGCGGTGGTGTCGATCCTCGAGGCGGTCGGCGAGCTGCCGATCCAGCTCGGCGGCGGCATCCGCGACATCGAGACCATCGCGCTGTGGCTCGACGCCGGCGTGCGGCGGGTGATCCTCGGCACGGTCGCGGTCAGCAACGCCAACCTCGTGCGCGACGCCTGCCGCCAGTGGCCGGGCCGGATCGCGGTCGGCATCGACGCCCGCGACGGCGTCGTCGCGGTCGATGGCTGGACCAAGCAGTCGACGGTCAAGGCGCTCGACCTGGCGCTGAAGTTCGAGGACGCCGGCGTCGCCGCGATCATCTACACCGACATCAACCGCGACGGCGCGATGGGCGGCGTCAACGTCGACCAGACCGTCACCATGGCGCTGCACCTGACGACGCCGGTGATCGCCTCGGGCGGCGTCGCCACCATCGACGACCTGCGCGAGCTGAAGCGGCAGGAGGCCACCGGCATCGTCGGCGTCGTCGCCGGCCGCTCTCTCTACGACGGACGCATCGGCCTGGCCGAGGCGCTCCGGGTGCTGCGCGGATAGCGCCGCGGCGATGCTCAAGGTCAGGATCATCCCCTGCCTCGACGTCCACGCCGGCCGCGTGGTCAAGGGCGTGAAGTTCGTCGACCTGGTCGACGCCGGCGACCCGGTCGAGCAGGCGCGGGTCTACGACGCCGCCGGCGCCGACGAGTTGACCTTCCTCGACATCACCGCCAGCCACGAGAACCGCGACACGATCTACGACGTGGTGCGGCGCACCGCCGACCACTGCTTCATGCCGGTGACGGTCGGCGGCGGCGTGCGCGCGGTCGAGGACATCCGCAAGCTGCTGCTGGCCGGCGCCGACAAGGTGTCGATCAACTCCGCCGCCGTGTCCCGGCCGGAGTTCGTGCGCGAGGCGGCGGAGAAGTACGGCGACCAGTGCGTCGTGGTCGCGATCGACGCCAAGGCGACGGGGCCGGGCCGCTGGGAGGTCTTCACCCATGGCGGCCGGCAGACCACCGGGATCGACGCCGTCGACTGGGCGCGGCGCATGGCCGCCAGCGGCGCCGGCGAGATCCTGCTGACCTCGATGGACCGCGACGGCACCAAGGCGGGGTTCGACCTCGAGCTGACGCGCGCCGTCAGCGCCGCCGTGCCGGTGCCGGTGATCGCCTCGGGCGGCGTCGGCACGCTGGACGATCTGGCCGACGGCGTGACGATCGGCGGCGCCAGCGCGGTGCTGGCGGCCTCGATCTTCCATTTCGGCACCTTCACCATCGCCGAGGCCAAGGCCCATCTCGCCCGCCGCGGCGTTCCCGTTCGACAATCCGCGAAATCGGCGTAGAATCAAAGTCGGGAAGCAACCGCACAAGAACCGGCCGGAACAGGCCGGCGCGCACCTCCCCCAGCGCGGAACGGCGGACGATGGCCAAGAAAAAAGAGAAGGACGGCCGCAAGAAGGCCGCCAAGGCGAAGAAATCCACCGGCAAGGACCACGAACGCGCGGCGGCGCGGGCGCCGCACATGCTCGACCGGCTCTACGACACCATCGAGAGCCGCAAAGGCGCCGATCCGGCGACGTCGTACACCGCCAAGCTGATGGCGCGCGGCACGGAGAAGCTGGCGCAGAAGCTGGGCGAGGAGGCGACCGAGACCGTGATCGAGGCGATCAAGGGCGACCGCCGCAAGCTGGTGATGGAGAGCGCCGACTTGCTCTACCACCTGCTGGCGCTGTGGGCGACGCTCGGGGTCAAGCCGTGGCAGGTCTGGGCCGAGCTGGCGCGCCGCGAGGGCGTCTCGGGAATCGCCGAGAAGGCCGCGCGCGACGCGGTATGAGGCGTGGCCGCGCTGGCGTGGCGGCGCGATTCCGCGTAATGCCGTCGACGCGATGCCCGAGCTTCCCGACGCGATCCTGTTCGACCTCGACGACACGATCATCCGCGCCTACGCCAAGCCGGAGGAGGCGTGGGCGCGCCTGCTCGACGGCTATCGCGCGCCGCTCTCGGCCGGTCCCGCGGGCGAGGATCTGGACCGCCTGCGCGGCGTCATCGTCTCCGAGGCCCGCACGTTCTGGAGCGACCCCGCCGCCGCCGCCCGCTGGCGCCTCGACATATCCGGCGCGCGCCGCCTGGTGGTCCGCGCGGCCTTCGCGCGGCTGGGCCGCGCCGATCCCGCGCTGGCCGACGAGCTGGCGGACGCCTTCACCGAGCTGCGGCGGCGGGAATACGCCCTCTATCCCGACTCGCACGCCACCATCGACGCGCTGCGCGCCGCCGGCGTGCGGCTGGCGCTGGTGACCAACGGCCAGTCCGAGATCCAGCGCGCCAAGGTCGAGCGGTTCGATCTCGCGCACCGTTTCGAGCACATCCAGATCGAGGGCGAGTTCGGCAAGGGCAAGCCCGAGCCGGAGGTCTACGTCCACGCGCTGGCCAAGATCGGCGCGCCGCCGGCGCGCGCCTGGATGGTCGGCGACAACCTCGAATGGGAGGTCGTGATGCCGCAGCGGCTGGGCATGCGCGGCATCTGGTTCGATCCGCACGGCGACGGGCTTCCGGACGACGCCGCCGCGCGTCCGGACCGCGTCATCCGCCGCCTCGGCGAGCTCCTGGAGTAGCGCGGCGCCGCGCCGCTAGCGCTTGACGATCTCGACGCGCCGGTTGCGCACGCGGCCCTCTTCGCTGTCGTTGGTCGCGACCGGCACCAGATCGGCGACGCCGGCGAACGACAGCCGCGCCGCCGCCACCCCGTGCTTGCCCGTCAGCTCCTTGACCACGGCCTGCGCCCGTTGCTCCGACAGGTTGCGGTTGAACGTGAAGTCGCCCTGGCTGTCGGTGTGGCCGACCACCAGCAGCTTGAGCTTGGGGTCGCTCTTCAGCAGCGCGGCGAGCTCGTCCATGGATTCCTTGGATTCGCCCTTGATGTTCGATTTGCTGGAGTCGAACTGGATGCCGTAGAGCGCGATCTTCCCCGACACCGCGAGCTCCTTGGCTATGTCGTCGGCGCCGATCGCCGCGGTGCTCGGCGCGGCGGATTGCGCCGCGACGGCGGCGGCGCACTTGCCGCGCGCGTCGGCGACGATCTTCTCGGCGTCGGCCTTGGCGGCGGCGATCGCCCTCTCGGCGTCGGCCCTGGCCGCCGCGGCCGCCTTCTCGAGCTCCGCGCGCAGCGCCGCGAACCGGTCGGCGCCGCCGGCGCCGGCGGCCTTCTCGGCCTCCGCCTTGACCGCCGCCACCGCCTTCTCGGTCTCCGCTCTGGCCGCCGCGACCGCGCGCTCGGCCTCGGCCTTGGCGGCCGCGACCGCGCCGTCCATCTCCGATTTTGCCGCCGCCCGGGCGCGCTCGCCCTCGGCCTTCAGCTCGGCCAGCGCCTTGGCGGCGCCGGCGAGGCGCAGATCGCCCTCGGCCCGCGCCGCGCCAGCGCCTTGTCGGCCTCGGCCCTCGCGGCGGCGACGCGCGAATCGGCCTCGCCTTTGGCCGCCGCGGCCGCCGCCACGGCCTTGTCGAGCTCCGTCCTGGCCGACGCGAGCGACTTCTCGGCGGTCTCCTTCTCCGTCGTCGCCCGCGCGATGGCGGCGCGGGCGGCGTCGCCGGCCGGCACGCCCCACGGCTTCCACAGCGCGAGCAGGGCGCCGACGACGGCGAGGGTGGCGATGCCCAGTCCCATGGCGCGGCTCATTTGCGTCTCCGTTGCTCGGGGTCCGGTGCCGGGGTCAGACGCGGCGGTCCGACCGGCGCTTGTCGGTCGGCAGCAGCATCAGGCGCTCCACGCGGCGGCCGTCGCGCAGATGGGTCTCGAGGATCTCGTCGACGTCGGCCTTGGTCGGACACGCGTACCAGACGCCCTCGGGATAGATCACCACCGTCGGTCCCAGCTCGCAGCGGTCGAGGCAGCCCGCGTTGTTGATGCGCACGTCCTTGAGGCCCATCTCGCGGGCGCGGGCCTTCATGTGGTCGCGCAGCGCCTCGCCGCCGGCGTCGGCGCAGCAGCCGCGCGGATGGCCGGCCTCGCGGCGGTTGGTGCAGCAGAACACGTGCGCGCGGTAGTACGGCGCGGGATCGTCGGTCATCGGCGGCGGTTCCTATTTCTTCTGCGCGCCCGACATCGACGCGAGCTGCTGCCAGAACATCTGCTGGACCTGCTCGACGCCCTGCATCGACGCCGGCAGCCAGGTCTTGAACACCTCCGCCGGATCCATGGCGCCCAGACCGGCCTTCATGCGCTGCTCGACCTCGGCCAGGATGCGGTCCTGCATCGGCTTGAGGTCCGGCAGTCCGAAGAAGCTGCGGGCCTCCTCGGGGGTGCAGTCGATGGTCACGTTCACTTTCATGGTCGGCCTCCGCCGCCACATTAGGCGATCCCGCCGCCGAGGCACAGGGGGCGACGGCGGCGGAGCGGCGCGCTAGAATCGCCACCATGGTTCCCGCCTGGCTCGCCGCCAATCCCCGCGCCCGCCGCGACCGGCCGTTCGGCCGCGAGCAGCGGTACGTCGTCAACCCCAACGGCGTCGCCGAGCTGGCGCGCGGCCTCGCCGAATGCCCGGCGCACCGCGTCACGCCGCTGCTGGCGCTGCCGGCGCTGGCCGCGACGCTGGGCGTCGGCGAGATCCGCGTGAAGGACGAGTCGAAGCGTTTCGGCTTCGGCGCCTTCAAGGCGCTGGGCGGCGTGCTCGCGGTCGGCAACCACCTGTCGAGCGTCTGCGGCGAGGCGTGGCACGCGAACGTCACCTACGCGCGGCTCATGGCCGGCGAGGGCCGCGAGCTGTGGGGCGGCACGGTGTTCACGACCGCCAGCTCCGGCAACCACGGCCGTTCGGTGGCGGCCGGCGCGAAGCTGTTCGGCACCCGCTGCGTGGTGTTCCTGCCGGCCTTCACCAGCGCCGAGAAGGAGGCCGCGATCCGCGCCCGCGGCGCCGAGGTCGTGCGCGTCGACGGCGACTACGACGCGGCCGTCGCCGCCTGCCGCCGCGCCGCCGCCGAGAAGGGCTGGACGATCATCTCCGACACCTCGTGGGAGGGCTACGAGCGCGTGCCGCGCGACGTCATGCGCGGCTACACGGTGCTGGTCCAGGAGGCGCTCGAGCAGTGGCCCGAGGGTCCGACGCACGTCTTCGTCCAGGCCGGCGTCGGCGGCCTCGCCGCGGCCGTGATCGGCCACATGTGGGCCGAGATGGCCAGGCGGCCGACCTTCGTCGTGGTCGAGCCCGAGAGCGCCGATTGCTGGTTCCAGAGCAACCTCGCGGGCGCCCCGGCGCTAGCCAGCGGCGATGCCGCCACCGCGATGGGCGGCCTGGCCTGCCGCGAGATCTCGCCGGTGACGTGGCCGGTGATCGGCCTCGCCGCCGACTGGTTCATGACCATCGGCGAGGACCTCGTGACGCCGACGCGGCGGCGCCTCGCGGACCCGCTCGACGGCGATCCGGCGATCGAGTCCGGCCCCTCCGGCGCGGCCGGCGCGGCCGGTCTGATCCGCGCCTGCGTCGACCGCGAGGCCTACGCCGCGCTCGGTCTCGACGCGCGCGCCCGCGTGCTGCTGGTCAACAGCGAGGGCGCGATGGGCGAGGCTCTGCCGGATTGACGCGGGCCGCGCCGCGTCGCCGCACGACGCGCGGTTGACGTGGACGGCGCGCGGCACGACATGGGCGCCATGGATGGTGGTCTCCCCGGCGCGCGCCTGCTGCTGCCGATCGAAGGCATGACCTGCGCCGCGTGCGCCGGCCGCGTCGAGCGGGCGCTGGCGCGCGCGCCGGGCGTGGCGGCCGTGGCCGTCAACCTCGCGGCGGCGACGGCGCGCGTCGATCTGGCGCCCGGCGCCGATCCGGCCGCCTTGTCGACGGCCGTGGCCGACGCGGGATACGCGGTCGCGCGGCGCACGCTGGCCTTCACCATCGAGGGGATGACCTGCGCCGCCTGCGCCGGCCGCGTCGAGCGCGCGCTGCGGGCGTTGCCCGGGGTCGAGGCCGCGCGCGTCAACCTCGCGACCGCGCGCGCCGAGGTCGACGCGCCGGGCGGCGTCGTCGCGCCGCGCGACGTGGTCGCCGCCGTCGCGCGGGCCGGCTACGGGGCCCGTCCCGTCGTCGACGGCGCCGTCGCGGCGCCGGCCGAGCGCTGGATCGACGGCGCGCCGGCGATGGCCGCGGCGCTGGCGCTGGCGGCGCCGTTCGCCGTGGACATGGTCAACCATCTGCTGGCCCGGCCGTCCTTCCTGCCGCCCGCGCTCCAACTCGCGCTGGCGCTGCCGTTGCAGACGGTGTTCGCGTGGCCGTTCTACCGCGCGGCGTGGAAGGGCGCGCGCGCGGGCGCGGCGACCATGGACACGCTCGTCGCGCTGGGCACGTCGGCGGCGTTCATCCTGTCGCTCGCCGTCATGGCCGGCTGGCTGCCCGGCGCCGGCGGACACGCGGCCCACGGCGCGCCGGCGCTGTATTTCGAGGCCAGCGCGATGGTGATCGCGCTGGTGCGTCTGGGACGATGGATCGAGACGCGGGCCAAGCGCGCCACCGTCGCCGCGATCGAGGCGCTGCGCGGATTGCGGCCGGCGGTGGCGCGCGTGCGGCGCGACGGCGTCGAGGTCGAGGTGGCGATCGGTTCGCTGGCGGTCGACGACGTGGTGGTGGCGCGTCCCGGCGAGGACGTGGCCGTCGACGGCGTCGTGGTCGACGGCCGCGCCTCGGTGTCGGAGGCCGTCGTCACCGGCGAGAGCCGGCCGGTCTCGAAATCCGCCGGCGACCTGGTGATCGCCGGATCCACGACGCTCGACGGCGCGCTCGACATCCGCGCCACCGCGGTCGGCGACGCCACCCGGACGGCGCGCATCGCGCGCGCGGTGGCCGAGGCGCAGACCGGCAAGATGCCGGTCGAGGCGCTGGTCGACCGCGTGACCCGGGTGTTCGTGCCGGCGATCCTCGCGCTGTCGGTGGCCGCGTTCGCGGGCTGGATGGCGGCCGGCGCATCGGCGCCGCGCGCGCTGGTCGTCGCGATGACCGTGCTGGTCGTGGCCTGCCCCTGCGCGCTGGGACTGGCGACGCCGATGGCGATCGCCGTCGGCCTCGGCGCGGCGGCGCGCCGCGGCATCCTGATCCGCGTGCCGGCGGCGATCGAGCGGCTGGCGCGCGTGCGCACGGTGGCGTTCGACAAGACCGGCACGCTGACCGCCGGTCGTCCGGTCGTCACCGCGCTGCTGCCGGCCGCCGGCGTGCCCGAGGCGGCCTTGCTGCTGGCGACCGCCGCCGCGCAGGCCGGCAGCGAGCACCCCCTCGCGCGCGCGATCAAGGCGCGGGCCGCCGGCCTGGCGCTGCCGCCGGCGCGCGATTTCAACGCCGTGGTCGGCCGCGGCGTCACGGCCGTCGTCGACGGCGCCGACGTCGCCGTCGGCGGCCGCGCGCTGATGCGCGAAGGCGCCGTCGACATCTCGGCCCTGGAGACGGTGGCGGCGCACGAGGCCGTCGGCGCGACGGTGGTGTTCGCCGCCAGGGGCGGCGTGGCGCTGGGGTGCGTGGCGATCGCCGACGCCGCCCGGCCGACGTCGCGCGACGCCGTCGCCGCGCTGCGCCGGCGCGGCGTCGAGGTGGCGATGATCACCGGCGATTCCGAGCCGACGGCGCGCGCGGTCGCGGCCGGGCTCGACATCGCGGTCGTGCTGGCGGCGCGCACGCCGGAGGGCAAGGCGGCCGACCTCGCGGGCTTCAAACGCGCCGGCGGCGTGGCGATGGTCGGCGACGGCATCAACGACGCTCCCGCGCTGGCCGCCGCCGACGTCGGCGTCGCGATGGGCGGCGGCGCCGACCTGGCGCTGGGCGCCGCCGACGTCGCGCTGCTGCGCGACGATCCGGCGCTGGTCGCGGAGCTGCTCGATCTCGCCCGCCGCATCCGCGGCAACATCGTCCAGAACCTGGCCTGGGCGTTCGGCTACAACGTCGTGGCGGTGCCGCTGGCGATGCTCGGCGCGCTGCCGCCGGCGCTCGCCGGCGCCGCGATGGCGGGCTCGAGCGTCGCGGTCGTCCTCAACGCGTTGCGGTTGCGCCGCGCGCCGTGACAGGATATCGCGTCGCCGAATCACCGGGAGCGTCGATGCAGCGCAACGTCCGTCGTCTCCTCGTCGGCCTGACCGCGGCGATCGCGGTCCTGTCGACCGCGGTCGACGTCCGTGCCCAGGCGCTCCCGCCGGAGCGCGTGTTCGCGTCGAAGGCCACCGGCTGGTCGCGCACGCTCGACCGCGTCGAGGACGTCCTGTCGCGCCCCGGTCTGGCCCTGGTCGAGCTCGACGAGGCGCGTTCGACGGCGCGCGACGTCCGGGACGAGGCGGAGGAGGAGGCCAAGCGCACGCGGGAGACGGCGCGCGGCCTGCGCGGGCGGCTGGGGCGGATGGAGGCGCGCCCGCCCGAGGCGCGCCCCGCCGAGGCGAAGCCGGCGGAGCCCAAGCCGGCGGCGGCGCCGTCGCCCGAGAGCGAGGAGGTCCGCGTCCAGCTCGAGCGGCTGCGCCTGGAGGTCACCAACGCCGAGGGCGCCGTGAAGCTGGCCGAGGACGCGATCGCCCGCGCCGGCCAGGCGCTCGACCGCATCGCGCGGCTGCGCGGCGAGCTGGTGTGGGCGCCGCTGTTCCGGGCCGGCCCGTCGCCGCTGTCGCCGGCCACCTGGGGCAAGGCCGGCGCCGAGGTCGGCGACGCGTGGCGCACGCTCGCCGCGTCGTGGCGCGCGTACTTCGCGGCCGCGGCGCCGCGCGATCCGGCGCGCTCGGCGGCGGGCGTCGTGGCGTTCAACACGGCGTTCTACGGCGCGCTGGCGCTGGCGCTGGTGTGGCTGCGCCGCCGCGTCGTGCGGCGCGACGGGATCGACGCGCCGAGCTACCGGCGGCGCCTCGGGGTCGCGGTCCTCGACATCGTCAGCCGCGTCGGCCTCGCCGTCGTCGCCATCCGCTACGCCACCAACATGATCGACGTTCATTTCGGCGGCGCGAACGGCGAGCCGACCCGGCCGCTGGTCGTCTTCGCCGGCGAGGCGTTCCGCAACGTCCTGCTCTTCCTCTTCGTGCAGGGGCTCGCGGAGGCCAGCCTGACGCCGCGCCATCCGCGCTGGCGCATCGCGCCGTTCTCGGCCGAGAGCGCGCGGTTGATCGCCGGCCGCGGACTGCCGCTCGCCGCCGCCGTCGTGGCGCTCTCCATCCTCAACGCGGCGATCGCGCCGGGCGAGTTCGCCGCCGACCACGGCCGGCCGAACGCCGAGGCGATCCTCGTCTCGATCGGCGCGATCGTCGTGCTTCTGATGGCGGTGCCCGTGCTGCGCGCCGACGCGTGGACCTCCTCGACGCCGGGCGAGGATGGCGGGCCGGCGCTGCTCGGCGGCGGCGCCTGGGCGCTGGGCCGCGCCGTGATCGGCCTGGCGCTGGCGGTCGTCGCGGCGGCGGCGTTGGCCGGCTACGCGGCGCTGGCCGACCGGGTGGTCGACTCGATCATCGCGACGGCGCTGCTCGCCTTCGTCGTCCTCGTGCTTCGCGCCCTGGCGTCGGACCTGTTCGCGGCGGCGGCGGCGCCGGCCTCGAGCGCCGGCCGCCGCCTGCGCGAGGCGTTCGGGATCACGGCGTCGCTGCCGGCGCACGGCCGGCTGCTGTTCCTGCTGGCCGTCGACTTCGCGCTGTTCTGCGGCGTGGCGCTGACGCTGCCCGTCCTGTGGGGCGCCGACACCGACGACATCGTCGACCGCGCCGTGAAGCTCGCCGCCGGCGTGCGCATCGGCGAGCGCACGATCTCGCCGCTCGACGTGCTGATGGCGGTGGCGGTGTTCGCCGTCGTCGTGCTGGTGTTCCGCGGCCTGCGCCGTCTGCTGCGCGAGCGGGTGCTGCCGGGGCTGCAGGTCCAGGAATCGGCCAGCGTCTCGATCGACGCCGTGGCCAACTACTTCGGCGTCGTCATCGCGGTGCTGCTGGCGGTCACCGCGCTGGGCGTCGACTTCACCAGCCTCGCCCTGATCGTCGGCGCGCTGTCCGTCGGCATCGGCCTCGGCCTCCAGAACATCGCCAACAACACGGTCTCGGGCCTCATCCTGCTGATCGAGCGGCCGGTGCGCGTCGGCGAGCGCGTGACGGTGGGCAAGTACGACGGCGTCGTGCGCCGCGTGAACCTGCGCGCCACCGAGATCGAGACCGACCAGCGCGCCACCGTCATCGTGCCCAACAGCGAGTTCCTCCAGAGCGCGGTCGTCAACTGGACGCACGCCGACACCATCGGCCGGCTCGACATGCCGGTCAGCGTCGCGCACGGCGTCGACGTGGCCGCCGTCGAGCCGATGCTGCGCGCGGTGGCCGCCGAGAATCCCTACGTGCTGTCGGATCCGCCGCCGGTGGTGCTGTTCAAGGCGCTGACCCCGACGGCGATGGAGTTCGAGCTGCGCGTGCGCCTGCTGCATCCCGGCGACGCCCTGGCGGCGCGCACCTCGCTGAACCACGCGCTCCTGCGCCGGCTGCGCTCGCCCGGCCTCGGGGTGGCGGCGTCGTGACGGCGCGGCGGGCGCGGCCGTGAGACCGTCCGACTGGATCCGCCGCGACACGTGGATGGTCGTCGTCCACGACCTGACGATGGCCGCGATCTCGGTGTTCGCGGCGCTGTTCTTCCGCACCGGCGGCCTCGGCCAGTTCGACGACACCACGCTGATGTTCGGCGCGCTGCTGCCCTTCGTCGGCGCCTGCGCCGTGGCGTTCCCGCTGACCGGCCTGTACCGCACCAACTGGCGCTACGCCTCGACCGCCGACATGCTGACGATCGTGCGCGCCGCGACGCTGGCGGTGCTGCTCTACGTGCCTCTGAGCTTCGTGACCACGCGCCTGACGGAGATCCCGCGCTCGTTCGTCGGCATGTCGTGGGTGGTGCTGATCTTCCTGCTGGCCGCCGGCCGGGTCGGCTACCGGCTGTTCCGCGAGGGCCGGCTGGTGCCGCTGCCGGGCGGCGCCCGCCACGGCCGCACGCCGGTGCTGATCGTCGGCGCCGGGCCGTCGGCCAACCTGTTCCTGCGCGCGCTCGACGCCGCCGGCGCGGAGTACCACGCCGCCGGCTTCGTGGCCGATTCGATCTCCCGGCCGGGCGTCCGCCTGCACGGCGTGCCGCATCTCGGCGCGGTCGGCGAGCTGGCGGCGGTGGTCGCGCGCTTCCGCGACGACGCCCAGCGGCCGCGGCGGATCGTGATCGCCGATCCCGACCTCGCGCCCGACACGCTGGCGTCGCTGCTCGACACCGCCGAGCGGCTCGGCGTGCCCGTGTCGCGGGTGCCCGACATGTCCCGTCTGCGGCCGGGGATCGACGACAAGGTCGAGCTCCAGCCGGTCTCGGTCGAGGATCTGCTGGGGCGTCCGCAGATCGTGCTCGACGAGACGCCGGTGGCGGCCATGGTCGGCGGCCGGCGCGTGCTGGTCACGGGCGCCGGCGGGTCGATCGGCGCCGAGCTGGTGCGCCAGATCGCGGCCTTCGGGCCGGCCCGGATGTGCCTCGTCGATTCCGCCGAGTTCAACCTCTACGCGATCGACATGGAGGCCGCCGAGCGCTGGCCGAAGCTGGCGCGGTCGGCCCGCATCCTCGATGTCCGCGACGCCGAGCCGTTGCGGGCGCTGCTGCGGGACGAACGGCCGGACATCGTGTTCCACGCCGCCGCGCTCAAGCACGTGCCGCTGGTCGAGGCCAATCCGCTGGCGGCCGTCGCCGTGAACGTGCTGGGCACCCGCAACGTCGCGGACGCCTGCGTCGAGTCCGGCGTGCGCGCGATGGTGATGATCTCGACCGACAAGGCGGTCAATCCGTCGAGCGTGATGGGCGCCACCAAGCGCTCCGCCGAGAGCTACTGCCAGTCGCTGGCGCTGGAACGCCCCGCCACCCGGTTCACGATCGTGCGGTTCGGCAACGTGCTCGGCTCGGCGGGCTCGGTGGTGCCGCTGTTCCGCCGCCAGCTCGAGGCGGGCGGGCCGCTCACGGTCACCCATCCGGACATCGCGCGATTCTTCATGACCATCCGCGAGGCGGTCCAGCTCGTGCTCCACGCCTCGGCCCTGGGCATGGCAGATGGCGATGCCGCCGGACGCGTGTTCGTGCTCGACATGGGCCGGCCGGTGAAGATCGTCGACCTCGCGCGGCAGATGATCCGGCTGGCCGGGTTGCGGCCCGACATCGACATCAAGATCGCCTTCACAGGCCTGCGCCCGGGCGAGAAACTCCACGAGGAGTTGTTCCATGGCCAGGAAAGGGTGGAACCGACCCGCCTGCCGCGCATCCTGATCGCCGCCCCGCGGACGGTCGACCGGGCGCGCCTCGTCGACGCCTTCGCGGCGCTCGGCGACGCATGCGTGCGATCCGACACGGCCGCCGCGCTCGCGGTTTTGCGGACGCTGGTTCCGGAATTTCGGACGTAGAATTTCGGGCCATCCGCGCCTCGAATTGCGGGCGCAATCGGATGCATTCCTAAAATTTGTTATGAATCAATATATTGTTGAAATGTGCTAATATTGTAACATAATATTGTTCTGTAACATGATCGCAATGCCGGGGAACTCGAAAACCGGTATACGTGCGCGAAGTGTTTCTGTATTTTTGCCTTGAGGCGCGCCGCGACGCGGCGGACGCCCCGCCATGAATAGGCATGCGAATCGACCGCTCGGGTCGGTGGCGGGCGGATCATGGCGGAATATGGATCGAGGACCGACGGAATGTTCACACGGGTGACGATGAGCGGCGCGGCCTTGTTGGCGGCGCTTCTGCTTGCCGGCGGCGCGCATGCCCAGGCGGGCGGCCTTCCTCCGGCCGTGGCCGACCAGATCAAGGCGGCGGCGGAACAGGGCGACGCGAACGCGTTGAACATGATCGCCCAGGCCAATCCGACCTTGGCGCTCGAGATCGCGGGCGCTCTCGTGAAGTTCGCGGTCGAGCGGCAGGCGACGGATCCGGCGCTGGCCGCGATCGCGGCGATGGTCGCGCTGGATATCCTCAAGGGGGTTCCGCCGGGCCCGGCGGATCCGCTCGTTGCCGAGGCGATGCGCGTCGTGAACACCAATCCTTACACGCTGGGTTCGATCGGCGTCGTGAATTCGGAGCGCCGCGTGCGGCGGGCGGAGCCGAACCGGACCCAGGGCGGCGGCTCGAGCACCTCCGGCGGCGACGGCGGCAGCGGGCTGGCGGGCACGACGTCGGAGGTGCCGAACCAGTTCTACGGCAGCGCGAATTGACCGGCCGGCGCTTGACGGGCGTTGCGGCGGGAATGGACGGGAGACGGCGGACGATGCGCAAAAGTTTCGAGTTCGGCGTCAGGATCGCGGCCGCCGCGTTCCTCGTGGCCGGCACCTTCGCCGGCGCCGCCGCGCAGACGCCGCGGCCGGGCACGGTGACGCCGGGCAAGGGCGAGAACTACGATCCGGTCGGCATGCCGGTGGGCTCGTTCCGGGTGTTCCCCGTTCTCGAGCTGGTCGAGCTTTACAACAGCAACGTCTACGCGACGTCGGGCGGCACCCGCGACGATTTCGTGACGGTGGTGCGCCCGGGACTCGAGCTTCGCTCCAACTGGAACAACCACATGCTCAACTTCTTCACGTCGGGGGCCTTCGGGTTCTACGCGAAGAACTCGCGCATGGACTACCAGGACTTCCGCGTCGGTTCCGAGTTCCGCGTCGACATCCAGAGGCAGTGGAACATCTACGGCGGCGCGCAGTTCAACCGTCTGCACGAGGATCCGGGCAGCCCCAACGCCACGCCCAATGCCATCACGGATCCGAACAAGTACAACCAGTCGATCGCCAACCTCGGCTACTACCAGAGGATGAACCGGTTCAGCGCCCGCCTCGACGGGCGTGTCGACAACTACAAGTACACGAACAACCGCAATCAGCCGGGCGGCGCATCGATCACCAACCGCGACCGCGACCGCACGGAGTGGACCGAGTCGCTGCGCCTCGGCTACGAGCTGGTCGAGAAGTACGAAATCTGGGTCCAGGGCGGCCTGAACCAGCGCAACTACAACCGCAACGTCGACAGCGCCGGCTTCCGCCGCGACTCGACGGGCTGGGAGGCGCTGCTCGGCGCGACCATCGACTTCGGCGGCATCACCCAGGTCGAGGCGTTCGTCGGCTACCGCGACCAGGACTACAGCGATTCGCGGCTCGGCCACATCCGCGGCGTGATGTTCGGGATGACCGGCTTCTGGAACCCGATCGTGCCGCTGTTCGTGAAGCCGTTCGTGAAGCGCACGATCGAGGAGACCGTGTCGACCACGCAGGCCGGCTACTGGGCCACCGCGTTCGGCGTCAACGTCGACTACGCGATGCGTCCCAACGTGAAGATCAACGGCGGCTTCAGCTACACGATCAACGACTACAAGCGGATCAACACGCCGGGCGCGACCTCGCGCAACGACGACTACATCAACTTCGAGATCGGGCTGCGCTACCTGCCGACCGAGAACTTCTACGTCGGCCCGAGCTACCAGTTCACCAACCGCAACTCCAACGCCGCCGGCAACGACTTCTCGCGCCACCTCGTGGCGCTGCGCGGCGGCGTGCAGTTCTAGCGGCGGCGCCTGCCATGGCGTCGCCGTCCCGCCCGGCCGGGGAGGAGCGCGCCGGCGCGCCCGCGGCCCTCGGCCGCCGCGCGCTGCCCGGCCTCGCCGCGGCGCTGGTCTGCGTCCTCGCGGCGCCGTCCGTCCGCGCCCAGGGCCAGTACAAGCTCGGCGCCGGCGACAAGGTGCGCGTCACCGTGTTCGGCGAGGAGGAGCTGTCGGGCGAGTTCGAGGTCGACGGCGCCGGCAGCCTGTCGCTCAAGGCGATCGGCCGCATGCAGGTCGGCGGGCTGTCGCTGCCCGAGGTCGAGCAGATGATCGCCGCCAAGTACAAGAGCAGCGGCTACCTGCGCAATCCCAGGGTCAGCGCCGAGGTCGTCAACCGCCGCCCGTTCTTCATCCTCGGCGAGGTCGAGAAGCGCGGCTCGTACCCCTACGTCAACGGCATGACCGTGGCCCAGGCGGTCGCCATCGCCGGCGGCTACACCTACCGCGCCTCGAAGTCGCGGATCACGGTCCAGCGCTTCGGCCAGTCGACCCAGGAGCGGGTCGCGGAGGACGCGCCGATCTTCCCCGGCGACACCATCCGCGTCCCCGAGCGCTTCTTCTAGGTCCGGTCGCGCGCCGGGCGCTGGTCCGCGGCGGCCGCGTGCGGTAGAAGCGCCCCGTGGCGCGCGCGTCGCGCCGCGCGTGTCCGATGGAGCGGCAAGTGAACGTGATCTCCACCCTCGCCGGCCCGCGCGGGCCCGACGGCGGCGCCCAGGCGGCGCCGGCCGCGCCGCCGCCGGCGCGCGGCGGGCGCGCGCCCGCGCTGTCGCCGCGCGACATCGTGCTGCTGGTGAACCGCCGCAAGTGGCACATGGCCGGCGTCGTGGCGCTGGTCATGGCGCTGGTCGGGCTGGCGCTGTCGCAGATGACGCCGATGTACCGCGGCTCGGCGCTGGTGATGCTCGACGCCCGCAAGCTGCGCGTCACCAAGGTCGAGGAGGTGATGCAGGGCATCGCCACGTCGGACACGGCGGCGCTGCAGACCGAGGTCGAGATCCTGCGCTCGCGCTCGCTGCTCGAGCGCGTCGTGGAGAAGCTCAAGCTCGAGGACGACGAGGAGTTCGCGCGCCGCGCGCCGGCGGCCGGGCCGTGGGCGTGGTGGGCGATGGCCCGCGCCGAGGCCGACCGGATCCTGGGCCGGACGGCGCCGCCGCCGCCGCCGCCCGACGCCGCCCGCGAGCGCCGCCGCGCCCAGGTGGTCGAGCGCGTGGCCGACGCGCTGACCATCGCGCCGCGCGGCCGCTCCTACGTGATCCTCGTGCAGTTCGAGTCGGCCGACGCGCGCAAGGCGGCGCTGATCGCCAACACGATCGCCGGCGAGTACATCGTCGACCAGCTCAACGCCAAGCTGGAGGCGAACCGGATCGCCACCACCTTCCTCACCGACCGCCTGCTGGAGCTCAAGCGCAACGTCGAGACCGCCGAGCGCGCCGTCGCCGAGTACCGCTCGCGCCACAACCTGACGATGGGCAGCACCTCGACCGTGACGGCGCAGTCGCAGTCCGAGGTCAACACCCAGCTCAACATCGCCCGCGCCGAGCTGGCGTCGAAGCGCTCGCGGCTGCAGTCGCTGCAGGCGGCCGAGCGCAACCCCGGCGGCGCCGCCGCGATCCCCGAGGTGCTGGCCAACCCGCTGATCGGCGCGCTGCGCGGCCAGGAGGCCGAGGTCAGCCGCCAGGTCGGCGACCTCAGCCAGCGCTACGGCGACGCCCATCCGCGGCTGATGCAGGCGCGCGGCCAGCTCGGCGAGATCCAGGGCAAGATCCGCGCCGAGATCGCCAAGATCGCCACCTCGGTGCGCGCCGAGGTGGCCGCCGCCGAGTCCAAGGAGGCCGAGCTCAAGGGCCGCCTCGACACCGCCGAGCGGCAGTCCGGCGACACCGGCCAGGCGATGGCCAACCTCAAGCCGCTGGAGCGCGAGGCCGAGTCCAGCCGCGCCATCTACGAGCAGTTCCTGACCCGCTCCAAGGAGCTGCGCGAGCAGCAGGACATCCAGCAGCCCGACGCCCGCGTGCTGTCGGCCGCCACGACGCCGGCCTCGCCCAGCTCGCCGCGCTACACGCTGACGCTGGCGCTGGCGCTGACGCTGTCCTCGGCGCTGGCGCTGGGCCTGATCCTGCTGCTGGAGAAGCTCGACGGCGGCTACCGCTCGACCGAGCAGATCGAGGCCGCGCTCGGCCTGCCGGCGGTCGGCATGATCCCCGGCCTGTCGCGTCTCACCCTGGGCGGCCGCAACCCGGCGCGCTTCGCGATCGAGAAGCCGACCTCGAGCTACGGCGAGTCGCTGCGCTCGGCCCACACCGCGATCATGCTGGGCAACCTCGACCAGCCGCCCAAGGTGGTGATGATCACGTCGTCGCTGCCGGGCGAGGGCAAGACCACCTTCGCGGTGTCGCTGGCGGCGCTGCTGGCGCGCTCCTCCTCGGGCAAGCGCGTCGTCGTGGTCGACTGCGACCTGCGGCGCCCCAACGTCGCGCGCACGATCGGCGGCAAGGCGACCGGCGGCACGATCGACGAGCACCTCTCCGGCGCCAAGACGCTGGAGGAGATCCTCGGCCGCGACGAGGCCAGCGGCCTGTTCTACATCACCGCCCGCCCCAACACGCCGAACCCGACCGAGATCCTCGAATCCAACACCATGCGGCGCTTCATCGAGAAGCTCGCCGACGAGTACGACCTCGTGGTGCTCGACACGCCGCCGGTCATGGCGGTGTCGGATTCGCGCATCCTCAGCCGGCTCGCCAACTACGTCGTGTTCCTGGTGCGCTGGGAGAAGACGCCGCGCGAGATCGTCGGCAACGCCACGCGCCTGCTGCGCGACGTCAACAAGCGGGTCGGCGTGGTGATGTCGCAGGTCAACGTGCGCCGCCACTCCAAGTACGGCTACGGCGACGTCGGCTACTACTACTCCAAGTACAAGAGCTACTACACGTCGTGAGCGGCGGCCGGACTCCGCGCCGGCCGCGCGACGGCGATCCGGGACATCAGCGCATGTTCGGTTGGTTCCGCGCCTCTCCACAGCCGACGCCGTCCACGGCGCGCGCGCCCGACGGCCGCGTCGTCTACGCCATCGGCGACATCCACGGCCGCGCCGACCTGCTGGAGCGGCTGCTGGCGCGCATCGTCGAGGACGCCGAGGAGACGGCCGGCGACGCCGCCCGCGTGCTGGTGTTCGTCGGCGACTACGTCGACCGCGGCATGGAATCGCGCCAGGTGCTGGAGCGGCTGGTCGCCGGCGTGCCCGACGGCTTCGAGCCGGTGTTCCTGCTCGGCAACCACGAGGAGGCGTTCCTCGGCTTCCTCGATGGCGGCGTGGTGGCGTTCGACTGGTTCCGCTTCGGCGGGTTGGAGACGCTCTATTCCTACGGCGTCGGCGTGCCGCGGCCGCCGGTCGATCCCGAGGACGTCGACGCCATCCGCGCGCGGCTGGTCGCCGCCGTGCCGCCCGAGCACGTCGCCTTCATGCGCGCCTGCAAGCTGACCCACAGCGAGGGCGACTACCTGTTCGCGCACGCCGGCATCCGGCCGGGCGTGCCGCTCGACAAGCAGGACCCCGACGACCTGCTGTGGATCCGCGACGAGTTCCTGCACTCGCGCGATCCCCATGGCGGGCGCGTCGTGGTGCACGGCCACACCGTCACCGACGAGCCGGAGGTGCGCTTCAACCGCATCGGCATCGACACCGGCGCCTATGTCAGCGGCCATCTGACCTGCGTCGTCCTGTCCGGCGCCGACCGGCGCTTCATCGCGACGTGACCGCCGTGCCCACGCGCCACGCGCGCCGGACGCGTCGACACGGGCCGCCTTGGGCGGGTGCGGTACGTGGCCGAGGCCGGCGCCCCCTCACCCTGCCTCTGCCCCGGTGGGGGAGAGGAGAAAGAGGCTTGGGAACGGCGACCGGAGCGCCGCCGCCTTCATGTTCCTCTCCCCCATCGGGGGAGAGGCCAGGTGAGGGGGCGTCGCGACGCCAATTGCGATGGCCCTGCCATGAGCGGTGACGCCGCCGACGAAACGACGGCCGAGGCCGCGCCGCCGCCCAAGCCGAAGCGTCCGTCGTCGCGCGCGCGCCGCCGGATGGCCGTCGTCGGGTTGATCCTCGGCGCCGCCATCGTCGCGCTGGGCCTGCCGCGCACCGTCGCGGCGTGGCGCGCGATGGGCGCCGAGCCGGCGCTCTCGGCGCTGGCCGCGCGCAGGACGCCGTCCGCCGCCGAGCTGGCCGCCGGCGAGGCGGCGCTGCGCGGCGCGCTGGCGTGGAACGAGTCCGGCCGCCGGCGCGGCGATCTGGCGCTGCTACTGATGGCCCGCGCCGAGTCGCGCGGCGCGGACACGGCCGCGCGTCGCGCCGATCTCGACGAGGCCGAGGCGCTGCTGCTGGCGGCGCTGCCGCTGTCGCCTGGCAACGGCTACGGCTGGTTCCGGCTGGCCGCCGTGCGCGAGGCGCGCGACGGACCCGGCCGCGCGGTGGCGGCGGCGCTGGCGATGTCGCTCGACGTCGCGCCCAACGCGCGCCGCATGTGGCTGCCGCGGCTGGAGATGATCCTGCGCAACTGGCGCCATTTCCGGCCCGACGAGCTCGCCGTCGCGCGCCGCCAGATCAGGACGGTGTGGCGCGGCACGCCGTGGCCGGGCGAGGAGGTGCTGCCCGCCATCGACCGCAACGACGGCCGCGTGCTCGCGCTGTGGTCGCTGGCCGACGACCCCGAGGCGACGGCGGCGTTCGTGCGTCTCGCCAACGAGAAGGACAAGGCCGCGGCGCCGCGATAGGCGGGGGCGTTAGGCGCGGTCGTTAGGCGGGCGCGCTCCGGGTGGGACCCGTCCCTCCTGTCATCCCGAGCGCCGCGAGGGATCCAGTGGCGGCGCCTGGATCCCTCGCGGCGCTCTGGATGACAGGTGGAATCGCATTCCCTCTCACCGTCATGCCGAGCGCAGCGAGGAATCTTTCCGCCGCCTCAAGATCCCTCGCTGCGCTCGGGATGACGGTGAGTATCGCGCGCCGTCTTCTTCTCCGCCGCGCAGCGGGGAGAGGGCATAGCGGTGCTGTCGCGCGTCTTCTCCCTCTCCCCCGCTGCGCGGCGGAGAGGGCATCGAGCGCGACGTTGACTCCACGCGCGACCGGGAGGGCGTTTGAGATGGCGTCCGCTCCCTCACCGTCATTCCGAGCGTAGCGAGGAATCTTTCGACCGCTGAAGGATTCCTCGCTGCGCTCGGAATGACGGAGAACGTCGCGCGCGTCTTCCCGCTCTCCGGCGCGTAGCGGCGGCGCGGACGCGCCCTACGCCTCCGTCAGCCGGCTGCTCCAGCTCTGCGCCACCCCCATGCCGAGCAGGGCGGCGAACACCACGGCGATGCCGGGGATCTGCAGGCCGAAATCGACCACGGCGTGCAGGCCCGTCAGCACGCCGGCGGCCACCGCCAGCAGCGCGAAGTGCTGGTCGCGCCGCCGCGTCCAGGCGCCGTGGACGCAGCGCAGGACCGGCGCCGCCACCATCAAGGTCAGGACGACCGCCATCGGCACGCCGAGATCGATGGCGTTCTCGAGATGGACGCTGTGCGCCTTCTCGAACGGGATCGGCTGGTCCACGCCCTGGAACAGCGGGAACACGTGGATGTAGGTCCCGAAACCCCAGCCGGTCCACGGCGCCGCCGCCAGCGCCGCCGACGCCTCGCGGTAGAGCCGCGCGCGCGCCTCGAACGCCGTCTCGAGATACGCCGCGTCGAGCGCCGCGAACAGCCGGTCGCCGACCAGCGCCAGGCACAGCGCCACCGTCGCCAGCACCGCGACAGACACCGCGACGGCCGTGGTCCGGCTCTGGCGGCGGATCGCGAGCGCGCCCGCGACCACGACGAAGGCCGCGACCACGGTGGCGGCGAGGCCGGCGCGCGAGCCGGTCATCAGCAGCGTGCCGAAAGTGAGGGTGGCCGCGAACAGCCACGGCGCGCCCGCGCCGATGGCGTGGTCGAGCGCCGCGCGCACCGCCAGCCGCCGCGACGACGCCTCGTCGAGCCGGCCCAGCAGCCGCGGCAGGAAGCCGGCCAGCGCCGCGGTGAATCCCAGCCCGGCGTAGGTCGCGTAGTTGTCGGCGTTGATGAACACCGCCGACAGCCGCCGGACATGCGCGAACGGGCGCTCGTACCACAGCGCGAAGCGCGAGCCGGTGGCGAACTCGTTGAGCAGCCCGTAGAGCGCGTAGCCCGCCGCCGCCGCGACCGCGACCCGCAAGGTGCGGCGCGCGTCGGCCGGATCGCGGCACACGCCCAGCGCCAGCCAGAACATGCCGGCGTAGGTCAGCAGACGCATCAGCGCCGCCTGCGTCAGCTCGGGATCGATCGACACGCGCCCGGCCGGCGCCGCGCCCAGCGCCTCGCCGGCGGCGCCGTAGAGCCCGCTATGCCAGCCCGACGGCGTCCACGCGACGGTCTGCGCCAGCGCCCACGCCGACACCACCAGCAGGCACGCGATCGGCAGCCACAGACGGCGCGGATCGAGCGCCGGCGCGCCGTCGTCGCCGCGCCACGCCGCCGCGGCGCGCGCGACCAGCAGCAGGCCGACCACGACCGCCAGCGGGCTCCACGCCCAGTCGCGATTGGACCCCAGCGGCAGCGGCGCCAGCGCCAGCACCGCCCAGAACCCGTACCGCGAGACCGTCTCGAGCCTGTGCACCGGGGTTGGTTCTCCTTGGTTGATCGGGCGTCGACTATAGCAGCGGGGCCTTGGGGGGCCTTGGGGTCAGGCCTGCAAAACGGCATTTTTCGGCGCGGCCGGTTCGGGAAATTTGCCGTTTTGCAGGCCTGACCCCGTCAGAGGCCTGACCCCGTCACCGCTGCTGCTTCTCATCCATCGCTGCGCTCGTCGGTCGTCATGCCTTTTCGGGGAAGAGGCCGGGCATCCAGCGTCCGGCCAGCGCCGCCGGGAAGGCGAGGCGCAGCGGGGCGCGCGACGTCTCCGCCACGAGCACATCGCGCGCCGTCAGGGCGGCCACCACTCTGCGGGCCTGGCGCTCGCCGGTCCCGACGATGCCGGCGACATCCGCGCGAGGCAGCGCGCCGCGATACAGGACGGCCTCCAGAATCGCGCCCGATCTCGGAGGGAGCGCGTTGAGCCGCGTTTGCTCCTCGGCCCACAGGAGGATGCGCGTCCGCAGTTGATCCGGCCGCATGAGCCCCTCCATGAACGTCACCTGGTCGATGCACGTCTCGAGGAAGTAGCGCGTGAAATCGACGAGCGCCTCCTCGCTGAGCGACCCCCGCCCGTCCAGATCGTTGCGGCGGGGCAGGTCGCAGTTGGCGAGACGCGCCTTGTAGGTCCGCACGCTGCGCGCCAGCCCGCGGGCGACCGACCACACGGCGCCGGTATCCAGCGTCTCGAGCAGCATGGCGTGCGACATCAGGCGGGCGACGCGGCCGTTGCCGTCGATGAACGGGTGGATCCACACGAGCCGGTGATGCGCCGCCGCCGTCGCGATGATGGAGTCCGTCCTGCCGACGGCGCCGTACGCCCGGCCGAAGCGTTCAAGGAAACGCCCGACCGCGCCGGGGCTGACCGCCACGTGCGCGCCGACTTCCACATCCCGTTTCCGCAACGCTCCCGGCACGACGCGGATGCGTTCGCCGGTCGCGGGATGGTCGACCCGGAGCAGTTCGTCGGGCAGCGATCCGCAGAACCGGCGGTGGATCTCGCACAGGCCGTCCGCCGTGACGGCGCGGCCGGCGAGCCCGCCGCCGTCGATCCATCGCTGCACGGTGATGTGCGCCTTGGCTTCAAGCTGGAGATCGCGCTTGCGCGGCTCGGCGCTGTAGTCGTTCTTGAGAGCCCGTTCGATATCGACGGGGTGCGTATCGTGTCCTTCGATCAGGTTGCTGTAGTAGCAGTTCATCGCCCGGACGAGATCGGCGAGGGACGTCAGAAGGCTCTCGGGAAGGCTGCGGCGGAAACCGGCGGCCCTTTGGGCCAGCTCCAGCGCGAGGTCGTTCAGGCTCGTCCGATGGCGCGAGCCGTCGGTGATGAGCATCGGCTCCATGAGGGAGATATGCTCTCCGCGATCCGCCGCTACGATGTCCGCTTCGGTGTCCGGTATGTCTGAGCTCATAATGTAATACTATCATGGCGCTAGAAGCCTTGAAACCCGCGGAACGACCGATTGCAAGTCCGGTTCAAAGTCCGCTTCGACCGTCCGGGTGCCTGCGGGGGCAGGCCTGCAAAGCGGCAATTTTCGGCGCCGCCGGTTCGGAAGATCTGCCGTTTTGCAGGCCTGACCCCAACGAAACGGCATTTTTCGGCGCCGCCGGTTCGGAAAATCTGCCGTTTTGCAGGCCTGACCCCAACGCGGTGGCGATGAGCGCGGCGCTTGCGGCGGCGTAGCGGGCGGCGAGCGCGGGATCGGCGGCCAGCGCGGCGCGGAAGCGCGCGACGGCGCGGCCCAGCGCCGAGGCGTCGCGGTCGAGCTCACGTGCCATCTCCGCCAGCGAGGCGACGCGTAGATCGAGCGCCAGCGCGGTGGCGGCGCCGCGCAGGCGGGCGGCGGCGTGGCCGCGCTCGGTGATGACGGGCGGTTCCTCGATGGTCGATGTCGTCAGAATAGGTGCCGCGTCGTCGCCGGTGGTCGACTCACCGGCGCCGGCCGCGTCATCCCGCCCGTCGCCAAGCGCGTCGAACAGATCGGCCGGTGCCGATTCGGAATCTGCCGTTTTGCAGGCCTGACCCCACGGCGGCGGGGCGCACGGGGGTGCGAGGAGAGCGCGGGCGGCGGCGAGAAGGGCGGCGGGCGATGGCGGTGGCGGCGCCAGGCCAAGGCGCTGGCGACGGGCGCCGCGCGGGGGCGGGCGGAAGGGGACCGGCTCGGCGGCGCCGACGAACCATGGCGCGGTGTCGAGGTCGCGGGTACGACGCGGTGGCGGCTCGGGGCCGAGGACGCGGTCGCCGGCCTCGAAGGCCTCGGCGTAGAGCGTCCACGTGTCGCCGTCGATATCGCGCGCGGACGTCGCGTCGTCGGCGTCGTGCGCGAACTCCGCGCCGGCGGCGGGATCATCGGACCCGTCGGCGACCCACGCGGCCATGCGGCGGCGCGCCAGCGTCGGGTCGGCGGCCAGCCGCGCGAGGATCGGCGCGGTGGTCAGCCAGGGCGGCGCGGGGCGGCGGCCGAGATAGGCGGCGTGGCTCGACCACCGCCAGTCGGCGGCGTCGGCCACCAGCCCGGCGGCCACCGGGTTGCGGTGGATGTAGCGCACCAGCGCCAGCAGATAGCTTTCGTCGGCCACCAGCAGGGCGCGGTAGCGGCCCTGGAACAGATGGCCGATGCGCGCGCCGCGGCGGTTGAGGCGCCGCGCGTGTCGGAAGGCGAGGTTCTGGACGATGGGCGCCAGCGGCGTGGCGCCGACCTGCACGCAGAGATGCAGGTGGTTGGTCATCCAGCAATAGGCGTGCAGGCGGTGGCCGTGGCGCTCGACGCCCTCGGCCAGCAGCCGCTCCAGCGCGCGGCGGTCGGAATCGTCGGCGAACACCGCCTGCCCGCCGTTGCCGCGCAGCATCACGTGGTAGAACGCGCCGTCGATGTGGATGCGCCGCCGCCGCGCCATGCCGCCCTCCCGTCCGATGGCGGCCAGTGTGCGCGGGAATGACTATCTTTCAACACACGAATTACGTGCGGCACCCCGATTTGGGGTCAGGCCTGCAAAACGGCATTTTTCATTCGCGCGGCGGCCGGAAAAATTTGCCGTTTTGCAGGCCTGACCCCGTCACACTGCGACTTCTCAAATAGGTAAGAGCAATTCCGCCCGCAATGGTGGCTTGGCCCAAGTAGTCGACATGCAGGACAGCGGGGTTTCCTTCAAATCTACCAAAGCGCTGTCTCGCGATCTCGGCAAGAGTTCGTATGTCAAACTGAGACATGACGGCATCCCTTGGGTTTCTTTGGCGATGAACAATCGCGCATGTAGTTAATAGAGGAACTGACAGGTTTGAACGATTCCGGTAGTATTTAGGCCTGTGGACGCCTCACCTATGATCAATAGTGTGACGTGGATGTTTTCGAACAGGCCGGCCTTCGCCGAACCGTCGATAAGCTTCTCCGCCGCGCGTTCTGCATTTTCATCGGCAGCCCGTCCCGTAATGCCCACGGCATAGAGCTGGCCACCCAACCGAAAGATGGTCCTATGGGATAAATGGCGATCATGGTCTATGCGATTTGGTATGACCGGCGCACGATTCGTAGACCTAGATAGAGAAGGCAAATAAAATTCGTCTATCTTGCAGCTGTCCCTATCCATTATCCATCCAACCGCGTAGCTTTCGTCACAATCTCCAAAGCTCTCTGTAGCAACATCGAATGCACAGATGCGGTCGCCAAGGTAAGCAATATATTGGTTCGCTCTTCGGCGCGAATCTCCGGCGGAGCTTAGGCGGTAAAGTACGTTTCCCCACGTGGTGGTCGTGATGGCTTCCTTTGATTCTCCATCGAGAAGCTCCGGGGGCGAATTCCTCATCGTTCCAAAGAAATTGGGAAGGCAGGATTGTTGGGCTGCGGTTACCTGCGGCGAGAAGATGTCTCTCACAGGTTCTCCGTCGAATTCCTCGATTCGCTCAAATTGTGACGCTAGAATCTTTTGGTGATTTAGGCACAAAGAAGATGGTTTGTCCGGGTGCCGTTCCTTGTGAAATTTGAATACGTGCGCAAGGAACACAGCCGTGGAGGGTACGGTGTTGCGCGCGCTTTCCCATAGTGGCAATTCCATACGAAACTGGGTTTCCCATTTTTCAGGGGCGATGCCGGTTAAAATATGAGCTTGCGGGCTTTGCATCGGCAATTCTTGACCGACAGCTCCAACGCCGAGCGCCATTGAAAGCGCTAGATGTAGTGAGCAGCTGAAAACAGTGAAGATTGCGGGCTTGATTGCAAGGGAACGTCGCGGAAACGGAATCCAACAACCTTTCATCTGGCCGATGTCAACTTTGGAGGAAGGTCGGTCGGTCTTCATCGCGGGTTAGCCTCCACTGCTGGTGGCACGTTTCGAAAGTTCGTATCGTTGAGTGCACAGTCGGAGTGCGCTCTGCCTATGGGCGATGACAATCACAGTTCGCCCCTTCACGATCTCCGCCATGTTGTCCTGCACGATGGCCTCGGTCTCCGCGTCCAGCGCGCTCGTCGCCTCGTCGAAGATCAGGATGCGCGGGTCCATCAGCAGCGCCCGCGCGATGGCGATTCGCTGCCGCTGGCCGCCGGACAGGTTCATCCCCCGCTCCTCGATCTGCGTGTCGTAGCCCTCCGGCATCTGGAGGATGAACTCGTGCGCGCCCGCCATGGTCGCGGCCTTGACGATCCGGTCCATCGACACCGTGCGGTCGGCCAGCGCGATGTTGTCCCGGACCGAGCGGTTGAACAGCACCGACTCCTGCGGCACCACGCCGACCTGCCGCCTCAGCCACGCCGGATCGATCAGCGCCAGGTCGACGCCGTCCACCAGCACCCGGCCCGATTCCGGCACGTAGAGCCGCTGAACGAGCTTGGCCAGCGTGCTCTTGCCCGAGCCCGAGGCGCCGGTGATGCCGATCACCTGTCCGGCGGGGATCTTCAGGGACAGCCGTCGCAGCACCTCCGGGCCGTCGGAGCGGTAGCGGAAGGTGACGGCGTCGAACTCGATGTCGCCGCGGATGGGCGGTAGCACGACCCGGCCGGCCTTGTAGGTCGGCTCCGTGGGGGTGTTGAGGATGTCGCCCAGCCGGTTGACCGAGATGCGGACCTGCTGGAAGTCCTGCCACATCTGGCTCAGCCGCAGGATCGGCTGGATCACGTGGTTGGCGAACATCGTGAAGGCGATGAACTGGCCCACCGTCAGCTCGCCGTCGATCACCGCGTGGGCGCGGGCGGCGCGGTGATGGGCGGAAGACGTTGCCGGGAGGGCGGAAGCGGACGACCGGGACAGGGCGGCCTCCGGAGCGGCGGTGGCTGCGGGAACGCTATCGGGCCGGCGACGCGGTCGCAAGGCGCGGGTGTGGCTCGTCCGTCAGCCCGAGCGCAGCGAGGCGCTTGGGGGTCAGGCCTGCAAAACGGCATTTTTCGGCGCGCGCGGTTCGGGAAAATTTGCCGTTTTGCAGGCCTGACCCCAAGGTGATGGCGATGATCGTGCGTGGCCGCGGCGCCGCGCCCCTCATCCGGCGCTACGCGCCACCTTCTCCCCCGCGGACGGGGGAGAAGGGAATCGTGTCGAACGTCGCCGCGCGCCGGAATCGCGTTTTTCTTCGACCCGACTCCGCCAGCCTCACAAGACGCGGCCACCGTCTTCCGCGGACGCGCACCGCGTCTCCGCAAGACGGTGTACCCGCCCGGACAAGACACGATACCCGTCTCACGACCACTGGCGCCGCGGACGCGCATCACACCCTCTTTCAAGACGGAGTCACCCGCCTGCAAGCGGGCACGCCCCGCGCGTCCGGAGTCGCCGCCACCGCGCCCACCGCCGTCGCGTCGCCGCGCCGCCGACCGTGTCAACCGCCGCCGAACGATACCGTTTCGTTAGCGCGCGCTCACGTTTCCCCCTTTTCACACCCCCTGCGTTCGCGCACTATGATAGCGAGGAACACCGTCGATCGCGCGCGGGGTCGCGCGCTGTCGCGGGCGCCGGGCGACCGGCGACGGGCACAGGGGAGTGGGCCGGGTCATGGGGACCAATAGCCGCGTCGTGTGGTCGGAGGGCATGTTCCTCCGCCCGCAGCACTTCCAGCAGCAGGCGCGCCATATCGACCGCATCCTGCACCAGCGGGTCGAGCCGGTGCGCTCGTTCGGATGGGGCGTGACCGCGTTCCAGATCGACAAGGCGGCGCTGAACATCGGCAAGTTCGGCATCTCCTCGGCCTCCGGCGTGCTCGACGACGGCACGCCGTTCGCGATTCCCGAGGACGTGCCGGCGCCGCCGCCGATCGACGTGCCGGAGACCACGCGCAACCAGCGCGTCTGCCTGGTGCTGCCGCTGGCGCGCCAGGGCCTGCCCGACACGGTGGTCGGCGAGCGCGACGAGGTCGCCGCCCGCTTCGCCGCCAGCGAGTACGACGCCGCCGACTCGGTGGTCGGCAGCGACATCGTGGCGCCGGTCTCGGTCGGCAAGCCCCGGCTGCGCTTCGCGATCGAGGGTTTCGGCGATCTCGGCGGTTTCAGCACGCTACCGATCGCGCGCATCATCGAGATGCGCGGCGACAGCAAGCAGGTGGTCGTCGACGACCAGTACATCCCGCCGGCGATGTCGATCGAGGCGTCGCCGCCTTTGACCTCGTTCGCCGTCGAGCTGCACGGGCTGCTGCACAACCGGGCCGAGGCGATCGCCGCGCGTCTGGCGCAGCCCAGCATGCGCGGGGCGGCCGAGATGACCAACCTGCTGCTGCTGCAGGTGGCCAACAAATACGCGCCGCTGGCGGCGCACATCGCGCAGACCCCGACGCCGCATCCGCAGGACTGGTACGGGCTGCTGGTGTCGATGGCGGGCGAGCTGGCGACCTTCACCTCGCAGCGCCGCCGGCCGGTCGAGTTCCCGAGCTACCGCCACGACGATCTGCAGAAGACCTTCGAGCCGGTGATCGCGGCGCTGCGCCAGGCGCTGTCGGCGGTGCTGGAGCAGGGCGCCGTGCAGATCCCGCTGCAGGAGCGCCGCTACGGCGTGCATGTCGGCGTCATCCAGGACAAGACCCTGCTGCGCACGGCGCCGTTCGTGCTGGCGGTGCGGGCCGAGATCACGCCCGACGCGCTGCGCCGGACCTTCCCGGCCAGCGTCAAGATCGGTCCGGTCGAGCAGATCGTGCAGCTCGTCAACGTGGCGCTGCCGGGCATCAAGCTGGCGCCGCTGCCGGTGGCGCCGCCGCAGCTGCCGTTCAACGCGAGCACCGTCTATTTCGAGCTCGACCGTTCGAGCGAGTTCTTCCGGGGCCTCGCGACATCGGGTGGCATCGCCATCCATGTCGGCGGCGAATGGCCCAAGCTGGCGATGGAACTCTGGGCCATCCGGCAGCAATCGTGACGCGACAATCGATCCGGGGAGGCGAGCATGGCCGGTAATCCCGACGATCCGTTCGGCGACCGCGGCGGCGGTGGTGGTGGCGGAGGCGACCGCACCATGGTGCGGCCCGGCGGCTTCAACCGGCCGACCTCGCCGCCGCCCGGACTCCAGCAGCCGCAGCCCGGCTATCCGCCGCAGCAGGCGGCCGGCTATCCGCCGCAGCAGGCCCCGTATCCGCCGCAGCAGGCGGCCGGCTATCCGCCGCAGCAGCAGCCCTATCCGCCGCAGGCGCCGGGCGAGCAGCCGCCGGGCTATCCGCCGCAGCAGGGCTACCCGCCGCAGGACCCCATGGCCCAGACGACGCCCGCCGGCTATCCGCCGCAGCAGGGCGCCTATCCGCCGCAGCAGGGTGGTTATCCACAGCAGCAACAGCCCGGCCCGGGCCGTCTGGCGGCGGCCGTGGCCGGCCGGCCCATCGGCGCGCCGATCGACAACGCCGACATGGCGCGCGGCACCGGCTCGCCGGTGGCCGCCGCCGCCGTGCCGCTGCTGGGTCTGGCGGCCCGCCTGCGCGCCATGACCGGGCAGGTCGACGTCAACGTGGTGCGCGAGAGCGTCTACCAGGACCTGCACGGCTTCGCGAAGGCCGGGCGCGAGGCGGGCGTGCAGCCCGAGATCCTGCGCGCCTCGCACTACGCGCTGGCCGCCACCATCGACGACGTGGTGATGAACACGCCGTGGGGCGCCCATAGCGGCTGGAACAAGCGCACCATGGTCAGCGCCTTCCACGGCGACGTCGAGGGGGGTGAGCGCTTCTACGCGTACCTGGAGCGCATGATGCAGGCTCCCACGGCCAACAGGCCCGCCTTGCAGCTCATGTACGACTGCATGTCTCTGGGGTTCCTCGGCCGCTACCGCCTCCGCCAGCGCGGCCCGGCCGAGCACGACATGGTGCGCGAGAAGGTGTGGCAGACGCTGCGCACGCTGGCCGGTCCGCTCGAGCGCGAGCTGTCGCCGGACTGGCGCGGCGTCGACGCGCCGGCGAAGGCGAACGAGCGTCGCATCCCGGCGTGGCTGGTCGCGACGCTGGCGGCGCTGCTGGCGTTCCTCCTGTTCGGCGCGTTCCTGATCGCGCTGTCGTCCAAGTCGGAATCCGCGGAGGGCCGGTTCAAGGCGCTGCTGACCCAGGTCGGCGTCCGACTGCCGGTGCCGAAGGGGCCCGACGTGCCGCCGCCGCCCGTGGTCGAGGAGGCGAAGCCGCCGCCGGAGCACTTCGCGATCTTCCTCGAGCCCGAGATCAAGGCCGGCAAGGTGACGGTCGACACCAAGGGCCGCGCCATGCGCATCACCATCAACTTCAGTGCCATGTTCCCGTCCGGCGAATCGACGCCCAGCGCCGAGCTCGAGCAGCTCCTGGTGCGCATCGGCCAGGAGCTCAAGACCAAGCAGGGCCAGGGCCAGGTGCTGGTGGTCGGCCACACCGACAGCGACCCGATCCGCACGCTGCGCTTCCCCAGCAACCAGGTGCTGTCGCAGTCGCGCGCCGAGAACGCGACCGCGATCATGGTCAAGGCCGCCGGCGCCAGCGAGCGCGAGCGCTTCAAGGTGCTGGGCAAGGCCGACACCGAGCCCGCCGCCGACAACAAGACCGAGGAAGGCAAGTCGCGCAACCGGCGCATCGAGGTCCTGTTGTTCCGTCCAGACCCGGCGGAAGCGCAGTAGCGCGCCGGATCGACCGAGGATCACCCGCATGAAAAGCGTCGGCCGGGCCCTTCTCAGTCCGTGGTGCCTCCATCCGCTCGGGGCGCTGATCCTGTCGTTGATCGTGTGGTTCGGCGGACCGCTGGTCTCGATCGGCGGCGGCGCGCCGCTCGACGGCTGGATCGCGCGCTCGATCGTCATCGCGGTCATCGTCGCGCTGTTCGCGCTGCTGCTGTTCCTGCACTGGCGTCGCACGCGCAAGGCCGACAAGGATCTGGTCGCCGGCATCGTCGCGGGCGGAGAGAAGGACGTCGCCGGCGAGGCGATCAGCGCCGAGCGCCAGCAGCTCGAGGAGCGCCTCAAGGCGGCGCTGACCGACCTGCGCAAATCGCTCGGCAAGGACGGGCAGAGCCTCTACGGCCTGCCCTGGTACACCATCATCGGCCCCCCCGGCGCCGGCAAGACCACGGCGCTGCTGAACTCCGGCCTGCGCTTCCCGCTGGCCGAGAAGCACGGCGCGCAGGCGCTGAAGGGCGTCGGCGGCACGCGCAACTGCGACTGGTGGTTCACCGAGAAGGCGGTGATCCTCGACACCGCCGGCCGCTACACGACGCAGGACAGCGACTCCAAGGTCGACCAGGCGGCGTGGGGCAACTTCCTCTCGCTGCTGCGCAAGACGCGCGAGCGCCAGCCGCTCAACGGCGTGCTGGTGGTGTTCGGCGTGCCCGACCTGCTCGGCATCACGCACGAGGAGCGCGTCTCCCACGCCCGCTCGGTGCGCACGCGCCTGCAGGAGCTGCAGGACGCCTTCGGCGTGACGCTGCCGATCTACCTCGTGCTGACCAAGCTCGACATGATCGCGGGCTTCGTCGAGTTCTTCGACGACCTCGACCGCGAGACGCGCGAGCAGGTGCTCGGCCTGACGATGCCGCTGCCGCCGCCGGCCGCCGGCGAATCGGTGCAGGGGCGGTTCTCGGCGCTGTTCGACCGCCTCGTCGAGCGCCAGCGCTCGCGGCTGCTCGACCGGCTCCAGAACGAGCGCGACCTGCAGCGCCGCACGCTGATCTACGGCTTTCCGACCCAGTTCGCCTCGCTCGGCCGCGTCGTCGACGAGGTGCTGGCCGAGGCGTTCAACGACACGCGCTACGCCTCGAAGCTGACGCTGCGCGGCGTGTACTTCACGTCGGCGACGCAGCAGGGCAGCCCGATCGACCGGCTGATGGGCGCGATCTCGTCCAAGTTCGGCATCCAGCAGCAGGCGCTGCCGCCGCAGGTCGGCCAGGGCCGCGGCTTCTTCCTGCGGCGCTTCTTCGACGACGTGGTGTTCAACGAGGCCGGTCTGGTCGGCTTCAACCCGGTGGTCGAGCGGCGCCGCAAGATGATCCGCGCCGCCGCCTACGCGGCGTCGGGCCTGTTCTTCCTCGCCGCCGCCGGCATCTGGACCTGGAGCTTCCTCGAGAACAGGGCGCTGGTAGAGAGCGTCGAGACCGGCGTCGCCGCGCTGACCAAGCGCATCGACGAGGCCGAGCGCCGCGGCTACAACGAGGCCAACGAGAAGGACCTCTTCCGCAACGTCAACCACGATCCGCGCGCCGAGCTGTCGTTGCTCAACGACCTGCGGCGCCTGCCCACGGGCTTCGACGCGCGCGCGGCCGGCAAGACCGAGGCGGTCGGCTTCGGCCTCGGGCAGACCGAGCGCTTCGCGCTGCAGACCGGCGAGCTCTACAAGCGCGGATTGCGCACGCTGCTGCTGCCCAGGCTGGCGATGCAGGCGCAGGGGCGCCTGGCGGCGCGCGTCAACGTGCGGCCGTCGAACGACGCGAACATCGAGGCGGGGACCAAGGAGTACATCTTCGAGGCGCTCAAGGCCTACCGTCTGCTGGGCGAGCCGGGCAGGATCACGCCCGACAACGCCAAGTTCCTCGCCAAGTGGTTCGACGACGATTTCGTCGCGTCGCAGGTCTCGCTGTCCGACCGCACCGAGCTCAAGGCGCACATCGAGGCGCTGGCGGCCGATCCGACCTGGGACAACCTCAAGCTCGACCCCGACCTCACGGGCCGCGCCCGCGCGCGCATCTCCGACCTCACGGTCGGCGCCCGCGCGCTCAAGCGGCTGGAGGGCCACGAGGCGCTGAAGAACCGCCCGGTCTGGCGCCTGCTCGACCATGTCGGCGCGCAGCGCACCGAGGCCGAGCGCGTCCTGGTCCGCCGCAGCAAGACCCAGTTGTCGGCCGACACGGTGCCCTACGCGGTGCCCTACCTCTACACCAAGAAGGGCTACTACGAGTTCTTCCTCAAGAACGTCGGCGAGGCGGTGGTGCGGGCCAGCACCGATTCCTGGGTGATCGGCACCGCGACCACGCTGACCGGCGGCCCGGCGCTGACGCAGGCGACCGAGGACACGACCAAGAGCTACATGGGCCGCTACATCATCCTGTGGAAGGGCATCCTCGAGGACGTGGCGCTGCCGCGGCTCACCGACCCGGAGCAGGCGGCCAAGTCGCTGTTCACCCTGTCGGGCGCCGATTCGCCGCTGCGCAATTTCTGGGAGGCGGTGGTGTCCGAGACGCAGCTCGGCACCGCGCCGAAGCTCGACCAGTCCACGGTCGCCGCCGGCGGCACCGCCGGCCAGCGCGTCGACCGCATCGTGTCCGGCATCGGCGCGATCGCCGTCGAGCTGACGCGCCTGCTGGGCGACGGCACCAAGGCGGGCGAGAGCGTCGACCGCGAGTTCTCGTGGCTGCACCGCTTCGTCGGCCCCTCGGGCGCGACCTCGTCGCAGATGTTCGACTTCCTGCGCGTGCTCGAGTCGCTGGCGCGCAAGGCCAGCGAGATGACCGGACCGACGGCCGCGCTTCCCGGCGCCAGCGGCGTCACCATGGCGCAGCTCGCGCAGGAGCTGCGCACGCAGTCCGGCCGCTTCCCGGGGCCGGTGCAGAGCCTCGCCAACGCGCTGGCCTCCGACAGCCGCGACGTCGGCCTCGAGAGCACCCGCCGCCAGCTCCAGGAGGCGTGGCAGCGCGACGTCGTCGTCTTCTGCCAGCAGCGCATCGCGCAGCGCTATCCGCTGAACCTCGGCGCCGGGCCGGCGCGCGACACCACGCTCGACGATTTCGCCGAGATGTTCGCCAAGGGCCAGCGCATCGACGGCTTCGTGCAGCGCTCGCTGCTGCCGTACCTCGACACCAGCACGGTGCCGTGGAAGTGGCGGGCCGACGCCACGCCGCTCCAGCTCTCGAACGCGGTGCCGCCGATGCTGTACCGGGCACAGGAGATCCGCGACTCGTTCTTCGGCCCCGGCGGCGCCGCGCTCGGCGTGACCTTCACGCTGCGGCCGACGGACGGCACCCGCAAGGGCGCCTCGCTCGAGATCGGCGGCGACGTCATGCAGCTCGAGCCGGGCGCCGGGCCGCGCAACATGCAGTGGCCGGCGGGCGCCGGCAGCGGCGCGCAGGTCGCGGGCGACGCCGGCAACCAGAATTTCGAGGGCCAGTGGGCGTTCCTGCGCGTGTTCCTGGGATCGGGCGCGGCCGGCGGCGGCAACCGCTGGCGGATGACGTTGTCGAACGGCGTCGCGCTCGACCTCGAGTTCCGCAACGCCAAGAATCCGCTGTCGGCGCGGCCGCACTACACGACGTTCCAGTGCCTGCCGCTATGAGTCCGGCCGCCGCCACGCCGCTCGCGACCGCGCCGCCGCCGGGGCGGACGGGCTTCTTCGGCAAGCTGCCGGGGCGCGGCGACTTCGTGCGGCGCGACCTGCCGAACGCCTTCGTCGAGGACTGGGACGCCTGGGTGCAGCGCGGCATGGCGGCGAGCCGCGCGGCGCTGGGCGCGGGCTGGCTGGACGTCTGGTTGTGCGCGCCGATCTGGCGGTTCGCGTTCGTCGCCGGCGTGTGCGGCCCGGACGCGTGGGCCGGCGTGCTCATGCCCAGCGTCGACCGCGCCGGCCGCTACTATCCGCTGACGCTCGCGAGCGCGGTGCCGCACGGCGCGCCGGTGGCGTCGCTGGTGGCGACCGACTGGATGGCCGCCGTCGAGGGCGTGGCGCTGGCGGCGCTCGACGAGAGCGTCGATTTCGACCGCTTCGGCGACGCGGTGACCGCGCTGCCGCCGCCGCCGTCGGCCCCGGCCGACGTCTGGGCCGGCGGCTGGCGCGCGCGCGCGACGCCGGGCGATCCGGCCGGCGGAGGCCTGGCGATGGCGGTCGCCGGCCTCGTGATGGCGGCGCCGCGCTGCGTGTTCGCGTCGCGCGGCGGCGGCCACGTGCCACCTTCGGCTTGGATTCTGCCGGGCCTGCCGCCGGCGGACGCGTTCATCGGGTTGATCGCCGACCAGTCGGCACCGCGCCCCGGCGCCACGCTGTTCGCCGCGCCGGCCGGACCGGCCGATCCGGGCGCGCCCGCGTGGGCTGCGCCGGCCGCCGCCGCGGCCGCCGCGGGTGCCGGCGCGGTCGTCATGGCGTCGTCGCCGCTCGGCATCCACGAGGCGCTGCTGACGCCAGACAACACCCTGGCCGCGCTGCCGGCCGAGACGCCCGGCGGCATGTTCGACCGGCTGCTCGAGGCCGACGCGCCATCAGCGCCCGGATCGCCGCCGGCGCCGCCCGCGTTGTTCGCGCTCGACCCGCCGCCCGCGCCCGGGACACCGCCACCAGGCGCGCTGTTCGCGCTCGACGCGCCACCGGCGCCGGGATCATCGCCGCCGGGCGCGCTGTTCGCGCTCGACGCACCATCCGCGGACGAAGCCCCGCCGGCCGTCGAGGCGCGCCTGCCGGCCGACGCGTTGCTTCCGATGGACGCGCTGATGCCGGCCGAGGCGCCGCGGTCCCTCGGCGCGACGCTGCCCGACGACGCGTTGCTCGACCCGGACTCCGCGTCGACGTCGCCGACCATCCGGATCACCGCCGATCCGCCGGCGGAGTTCGAGGCCGAGACCGATGGAGTGACGCGCCGGCCGCCGGCGTCGTCAACCTCCGCGCCGGCGGTCGCCGACGATCTGTTCGGTGATTCCGGCCATGACGTGCCGCCCGTGCCGACCGGCGGGCTGTTCGACCATGAAGATCGCGAGGACAACGCGGCATGAGCGACGAAGCGACCCGGACGCATTTCAGCGGCGTCCAGCCGGCCGACGGCGGGCCGGGCGGCGACGACGCCCTGCCGCCGGTGCTGCGCGGCGTCGGCAAGACGCATCCGGGCATGGTCCGCAAACAGAACGAGGACAATTTCCTGGAACGCCCGGAGGCCGGGCTCTGGATGGTCGCGGACGGCGTCGGCGGCGCGCATGCCGGGGACTGGGCGAGCGCGCAGATCGTCGAGGTGCTCAAGGATATCCCGCCCGGCGGCGGCGCGCCGGAGCTGCTGGCGCTGGCGGTGTCGCGGCTCGAGGAGGCGAACCGGCGCATGGTGAAGCGCGCCGAGGAGCGCGGCGGCGGCATGATCGCCAGCACCGTCGTGGTGCTGTTGGCGCGCGGCTGGCACTACACATGCGTGTGGGCCGGCGACAGCCGCTGCTACCTGCTTCGCGACAACGCGCTGACGCAGATCACGCACGACCACTCCGAGGTCCAGGAGTTGATCGACGCCGGCGCGCTGACGCCGGAGGAGGCCGAGCGCTACCCGCGTTCCAACGTGATCACCCGCGCGCTCGGCGTCGGCCTGCAGATCCAGTTCGACCGCGTCGCCGGCCGCCTGCGGCCGGGCGACCGCTTCGTGCTGTGCACCGACGGGCTGAGCAAGATGCTGAGCGACGCGGAGATCGCGACGCTGATGACCGATGGCGACTTCGCGGCGCTGCCCGGCTCGCTCGTGGCCGCGGCGCTGTCGGCCGGCGGCCACGACAACGTCACCGTCGTGACCGTCGCGTGCGACGCGGGCGACGGCGGACCCAGCATTCCGTGGCGCCCGCCGGCCGACGACGAGCCCAGTTGACGGCGACGGCGCGCGGCCGGCGCGCCGCTTGACACCGCCAGCGCGCGCCGGCAAGCCCTAGCGACCATCGCGCCGCGCGGGGCGCGGGCGATGGTGTCACGACCGCCGATCCCGGAGACGCAGCAGCATGGCCACCGTTTTCTTGGACTTCGAGAAGCCCGTCGCCGAGCTCGAAGGCAAGATCATGGAGCTGCGCCACCTCGGCGACGGCGACGGCGTCAACATCGCCGACGAGGTCGCGCGCCTCCAAGTCAAGGTCGACCGGCAGCTGCGCGCGACCTACGCGAAGCTGACGGCGTGGCAGCGGGTGCAGGTCGCCCGCCACCCCGAGCGGCCGCACGCGCTGAGCTACATCACGCGGCTGGTCGACGAGTTCACGCCGATGGCGGGCGACCGCGGCTTCGCCGAGGACGCGGCCTGCGTCGGCGGGCTGGGCCGTTTCCGCGGCCGGCCGGTCGTCGTCGTCGGCCAGGAGAAGGGCGACGACACCGAGAGCCGCCTCGAGCGCAATTTCGGCATGATGAAGCCCGAGGGCTACCGCAAGGCGCAGCGCCTGATGCGCCTGGCCGACCGCTTCGGCCTGCCCATGCTGACCTTCGTCGACACCGCCGGCGCCTATCCCGGCGTCGACGCCGAGGAGCGCGGCCAGGGCGAGGCGATCGCCCGCGGCATCGAGACCTGCCTGTCGCTCGGCGTGCCGATGGTCAGCCTGGTGATCGGCGAGGGCGGCTCCGGCGGCGCCGTCGCCATCGCGACCGCGAACCGCGTGCTGATGATGGAGCACGCCGTCTACTCGGTGATCTCGCCGGAGGGCTGCGCCTCGATCCTGTGGCGGTCGAACGAGCAGGCGCAGGACGCCGCCGAGGCGATGCGCCTGACGTCGGAGGACCTGCGCAAGCTCGGCGTGTGCGACGCGATCGTGCCCGAGCCGCTCGGCGGCGCGCACCGCGATCCGGAGGCCGCCATCAAGTCGGCCGGCGACGCCATCGAGCGCGAGCTGGCGTCGCTCGCCGACATGGACGCCGCCGCCCTGCGCAAGGACCGGCGGGAGAAATTCCTCGCGATGGGGCAGAAAGGCCTCTGAGCGCGGCGGACGACGGGCCGGGGAACGAGCCTGGGAGTCTTGCGATGGATCCGAAACCCTACGTCATCGACGTCGTCGACATGAGCGGCGAAGGCGGGGCGCACTTCAAGGAGATGCTCAAGAACTACGGCGGCGGCGCGTCGGTCGAGTCCAAGATGATCGAGATTTACGCGATGTCGAACGCCGTCGCGCGGATGATCGACCTCGTCATGGCGGCGGCGGAGGGCCAGTACGGCAGCATCAAGATCCTCGGGCTCTGGGGCCACGGCCTGGTCGACGCGCGGCACGTGGGCGTCGGCGTCCACGCCGTCACCGGCGGCTGGTCCGGCGCGGATCACGGCTCCACCCTGTCCTACCGGACGCTGACGGCGCTCGGGCCGGCGCTGGGACGGTTGCGGGGATACTTCGCGCCCGACGGCCGGTTCGAGATCCGCGGCTGCGGCGTGGCGCGCGGCGACGGCTTCGAGACGATGAAGCTGCTGGCCTACCAGTGGGACGTCGAGGTCCAGGGCGGCGAGGGCAACGGTCAGGGCCTCGACTGGGGTCCGCCGGTCTGGTCGGTCGCCCGCGGCGGCCGGACGGCCACCAAGATCGCCGGCAAGCCCTACGACCGTCGTCTCTGACGCGCCGCCGCGCGGATCAGCCTTCGCCCGGCGTCCGCGTGACAAGCGCCAGCGCGTGCAGGCCGGCGTCGAACTCGTCCTTCAGCAACCCGTAGACCAGGCGCTGCCGCGCGACGCGGCTCCTGCCCTCGAACGCCGCCGAGACGATCTCGACGCTGAAATGGCTCTCGCCGCCGGCGCGCGCGCCGGAATGGCCGGCGTGCTTCGACGAATCGTCGACGACGACGAGCGTCGTCGGCGCCAGCGCGGCGCGCAGCTTGCGGTCGATGGCGTCGGCGACGGCACCCATGGTCGATCCCCTCCGGTCGCGGCCCGCCATGGCTTGCCCGTGGCGCCGGCCGCGGGCATATATCTAGAATGCCCGGACGCCGACGCAAATCCGTTTCGCCCGTCGCCGGCGCGGCCGTCGCGGGGCGCGTCTGCGAGCGGCCGGGCTGCGCCGCCGCCGGCGAGTTCCGGGCGCCGAAGTCGCGCGCCCAGCTCAACCACTACCGCTGGTTCTGCCTCGAGCACGTGCGCGAGTACAATTCGAAGTGGGATTTCTACGCCGGCATGGACGCCGCCTCGATCGAGGCGCAGTTGCGCGCCGACCAGACGTGGCGGCGGCCGACCTGGCAGATGGGCGCGCGCAAGGCGGCCGCCGCGGCCAAGGATCCGTTCGAGATCCTGCTCGATCCCTACGACATCCTCGCCGACTCCGACATCCTCGCGGCGCGCCAGCGGCGCACGCCGGCGGCGCAGACCAACGGCCTCACGCCGTCGGAGCAGCAGGCGCTGTCGATCCTCGACCTCGGCTGGCCGCAGACCTTCGAGGCGGTGCGCGCGCGCTACAAAGAGCTGGCCAAGCGCCACCACCCCGACGCCAACGGCGGCAGCAAGGAGGCGGAGGAGCGGTTGAAGTTGATCAACCACGCCTACTCGACCTTGAAGCAGAGCCCGCATTTCACCGCCGAATAGCCGCGGGGTGGCGGATCGCGGCGTCCTCGGCCGGCCGGCAAAGCGTTGAAAAACAGGCGGAATCGGCGTCGCGCCAGCCCTGCGCGGGGCGCACGCCGCGTCGGCGTTTCGGCCCTTGCCGGGGGCAGGCCGGCCTGCCATCCTCCGCCGCCCTTCGACCGAGACGCGGTCGAACTCGTCCTCCTTTTGGAAAAGTGTGATGACGTCCGTTTCCGGTCTGCCCGACACCAAGGTCTCCGTCCGCGAGCAATTCGGCATCGACAGCGACATGACGGTCCCGGCCTTCAGCAAGCCGACCGAGCACACGCCTCCGGTCGATCCCGACTACCTGTTCGACCACGACACGACGCTGGCGATCCTCGCCGGCTTCGCGCACAACCGCCGCGTCATGATCCAGGGCTACCACGGCACCGGCAAGTCGACGCACATCGAGCAGGTGGCGGCGCGCCTCAACTGGCCGTGCATCCGCATCAACCTCGACAGCCACGTCAGCCGCATCGACCTGATCGGCAAGGACGCGATCGTGCTGAAGGACGGCAAGCAGGTCACCGAGTACAAGGAGGGCATCCTCCCCTGGGCGCTCCAGAACGCCTGCGCCCTGGTGTTCGACGAGTACGACGCCGGCCGCGCCGACGTGATGTTCGTGATCCAGCGCGTGCTCGAGGTCGAGGGCAAGCTGACCCTGCTCGACCAGAACAAGGTGATCCACCCGCATCCGGCGTTCCGCCTGTTCTCGACCGCCAACACGGTCGGCCTCGGCGACACGACCGGCCTCTACCACGGCACCCAGCAGATCAACCAGGGACAGATGGACCGCTGGTCGATCGTCACCGTGCTGAACTACCTGCCGCACGACCAGGAGGTCGGCATCGTGCTGGCCAAGTCGAAGCCCTACGACACCGAGGCGGGCCGCAAGACCGTCAGCAACATGGTGGCGCTGGCCGACCTGACGCGCGCCGGCTTCATCGCCGGCGACATCTCGACCGTGATGTCGCCCCGCACCGTCATCACCTGGGCGCAGAACGCGCAGATCTTCGGCGATGTCGGCTTCGCCTTCCGCCTGACCTTCCTCAACAAGTGCGACGAGGTCGAGCGCACCACCGTGGCCGAGTACTACCAGCGCTGCTTCGGCAAGGAGCTGCCGATGGGCCACGGCAAGGCCAAGCTGCACTGAGCCGATAGGGGACGACGGTGGCCGGCAAGGACACCACGCCGCTCGAGGAGTTCCGGCGTCTGACGGCCGCGGCCATGCGCGCGGTGTCGCGCAAGGACGTCAACGTGACGTTCGTGCCCGACGGCGGCACGCTGATGGGCAACGAGGCGCGCGTCACCGTGCCGGCGCGCGACCTGCCGGCCGACGACGTCGCGCGCGCGCGCGGCGAATCCGACTCGATGGCGCTGAAGCTGCGCTACCACGACCGCCGCGCGCATCTGCGCCGCATGCCGTCGGGCGAGGCGGCGCGCGCTGTCTACGACGTGGTCGAGCAGGTCCGCGTCGAGTCGATCGGCGCGCGGCGCATGCCCGGCGTCGCCGGCAACATCGACGCGCTGTGGACGGAGCGCTGCGAGCAGCGCGGCTACCGCCGCCTGCGCAACAAGGACGACGCGCCGCTGGCCGACGTGGTCGGGCTTCTGGTGCGCGAGCGCCTGCTGGGCGTGGCGCCGCCGGAGGCGGCGCGCGAGATGGTCGACCAGTGGCGCCCGGAGATCGAGGCCGCCGCCGGCAAGGACCTCGACAAGCTGTCGGAGACGATCAACAGCCAGGACCAGTTCGCCCGCGCCCTGCGCCGGCTGATCAAGGACCTGCGGCTGGGCGACGACGCCTCGGACCTCGACGACGAGAACCAGGACGATTCCGACCAGTCCGAGAACCCCGACGGCGAGTCCAACGAGTCCGGAGAGGACGGCCAGGACTCGACCGAGACGCACGGCTACGGCGCCTCGGGCGAGGAGACCGACGAGACCTCCGAGCAGGACGACGCGTCGGAGACGGTCGCCGACCAGGCCCAGACCGAGATGCAGATGGGCTCCGGCGACGAGGAGGAGCCGGGACGCTCGGAACGCCCGTGGCTGCCGCCGGGCGCGCTGAGCAACGAGCCGCGCGGCCAGCAGTACCATCCCTACACCAACAAGTTCGACGAGATCGTCGACGCCGTGGACCTGTGCGACGCCGACGAGCTGGCGCGGCTGCGCCAGCATCTCGACCAGCAGCTCTCGCACCTCTCCGGCGTCATCGGCCGCCTCGCCAACCGTCTGCAGCGCAAGCTGATGGCGCAGCAGAACCGGTCGTGGGAGTTCGACCTCGACGAGGGCTGGCTCGACGGCGCGCGCCTGGCGCGCGTGGTCGCCAACCCGACCCAGCCGCTGTCGTTCAAGCTGGAGAAGGACACCACCTTCCGCGACACCGTCGTGACGCTGCTGATCGACAATTCCGGCTCGATGCGCGGCCGGCCGATCACGGTGGCGGCGATGAGCGCCGACATCCTCGCGCGCACGCTCGAGCGCTGCGGCGTGAAGGTCGAGATCCTGGGCTTCACGACGCGCGCCTGGAAGGGCGGGCAGAGCCGCGAGCAGTGGCTGGCCGCCGGCAAGCCGGCCAACCCCGGCCGCCTCAACGACCTGCGCCACATCATCTACAAGACCGCCGACTCGCCGTGGCGCCGCGCCCGCAAGAACCTCGGCCTGATGCTGCGTGAGGGCATACTCAAGGAGAACATCGACGGCGAGGCGCTGCTGTGGGCGCACGAGCGCCTGCTGCCGCGCACCGAGGACCGCAAGATCCTGATGGTGATCTCCGACGGCGCGCCGGTCGACGACTCGACGCTGTCGGTGAACCCCGGCAACTACCTCGAGCGCCATCTGCGCGACGTGATCGACTGGATCGAGTCGCGCTCGCCGGTCGAGCTGGTGGCCATCGGCATCGGCCACGACGTCACGCGCTACTACCGACGCGCCGTCACCATCGTCGACGCCGACCAGCTCGGCGGCACGATGATGGAGCAGCTCGCCTCGCTGTTCGACGAGGACGAGAACGCCCGCGCCGCCGAGGAGCTGCGCAAGGCCGGGCGCAAGATCAGCGCCGCGATGATCGGCGCCAAGGGCCGCAAGCGCGCCTAGGCGCCGGCCGGACGCCTTGCCGCGACGCGCTGCACGACGGCGGGCCGCGGCATGGCGACTTCCAGCGCCTCGTAGGCGACCACCGACAGGCCGCCCGCGCGCGCCACGTCGAGCAGTTCGCCGTCGCGGAGCAGGAAATCCGGGTTGCGCGGCCGGCCGTGGCGCTCGTTGCCGACCATGAAGGTTTCGTGGAGAAACGCACCGCCCGGCGCCACCGCCGCCAGCAGCGCCGGGAACAGCGGCCGGTGCAGGTAGTTGGCGACGACGACCGCGTCGAACGTTTCGCCGGCGAACGGCCACGGCGCCCCGGCTTCGAGTTCCGCCTCGACCACCCGGACGGCCGGCTCGCAGCCGGCGACGCGGGCGCGCAGCGCCGCCGCGTCGCGGTCGACCGCGCTGACCGCGAGTCCATGCGCCGAGAGCAGAAGCGTGTGGCGGCCGCCGCCGGCCGCGACATCCAGCGCGGTGCCGCCGGGCCGGCACAGGCCGATCCAGCGCTGGATCCAGGGCGACGGCGGCGTTTCCAAGGTCATCGGATCGGGCACCCTGCGGGCGGCGGCGCGACGCCGCTTGTCAAACGGCGCGGCATCGCCCATCTCTATTGGCACTCCGGCGCGTCGAGTGCCATCCATTCGCGGCGAAATCCGTCACAACGATGATCAAGTACAGCCTGCGTTGCGCCAAGAGCCACGAGTTCGAGGGCTGGTTCAAGGACAGCGACACCTACGAGCGCCAGGAGAAGCGCGGGCTTCTGGAATGCCCGGCCTGTGGCACGACCAAGGTCGAGCGCGCGCTGATGGCGCCGAACCTGCCGACCAAGGGCAACGCCCGCAAGCCGCGCCGCGCCGCGCCGGTTCCCGCGCCCGCCGACGGGCCGGCCGAAGGACAGCCGCAGGCCGCCGCGATGGCGCCGAACATGCCGCCGGAGCTGCGCAAGGCGCTGCTGGAGCTGCGCGGCCAGGTCGAGAAGAACTGCGACTACGTCGGCGACAAGTTCGCCGAGGAGGCGCGCAAGATCCACTACGGCGAGACCGACAAGCGCGGCATCTACGGCGAGACGTCCGATTCCGAGGCCGCGGCGCTGGCCGACGAGGGCATCGAGTTCGGCCGCCTGCCCTGGGTCAACAAGGGCAACTAGGCCGCGTTCCCCGTTCGAGCGCTCCAATTGTCATCCCGAGCGCGGCGAGCGATCCACGCAGCGCCCTTGGATCCCTCGCCGCGCTCGGGATGACGGTGGAGATGGTGTGACGCGGCACCTCCGCTCGACGCGGAGGCGCTCCCATGATCGGACGCCGCCGCCTCAGCCGTGCGGCACGAGGATCTGGCGCACGGTGGCGACGGATTGCAGCCGGTCGAAGCCCTCGTTGATCTCGTCGAAACCGACGCGGCGGCTGACCATCCGGTCGACCGGCAGGCGGCCCTGCTGGTAGAGCGCGATGAAGCGCGGGATGTCGCGCACCGGCACGCAGCTGCCCATGTAGCTGCCCTTGATCGTCTTCTCCTCGCTCACCAGCCCGCTCTGCTTGAAGGCGAAATCGGCCGAGATCGGCGACAGCCCGGCCGACACCGTGGTGCCGCCCCAGCGAGTCGCCAGGTACGCCGTCTCCATCGCCTTGATCGTGCCCGCGAAGTCGAACGCGTAGTCGACGCCGCCGCTGGTGATGTCGTGGATCTGCTTGATGTGGTCGGCGTCGCGCGCGTTGACGGTGTGGGTGGCGCCGAGCTGGCGCGCCAGGCCGAGCTTGTCCTCCGCCAGGTCGACGGCGACGATCTGCCCGGCGCCGGCGAGCACGGCGCCCAGCAGACCGCTGAGACCGACGCCGCCGAGGCCGACCACGGCGACCGAGCTGCCCGGCCGGATCTGGGCGGTGTTGATCACGGCGCCGACGCCGGTCACGACGGCGCAGCCGAACAGCGCCGCGAGGTCGAGCGGCAGCGACTTGTCGATCACCACGACCGAGCCGCGGTCGACCACGGCGTACTCGGCGAAGCACGAGACGCCCGAGGCGTGGTTCACGCGCTCGCCGCCGCGGCGCAGGCGCGTGGCGCCGGACAGGAGCTGTCCCGCGGCGCGCGGCGAGATCGAGCGTTCGCAGATGTAGGGCCGGCCCTCGAGGCAGCGGCGGCAGCGGCCGCAGCTGACGTTGAAGGTGAAGCAGATGTGGTCGCCGACCTTGACGTCGTGCACGCCGGCGCCGACCTCGACGATCTCGCCGGAGCCCTCGTGGCCGGGCACCATCGGCACCGGCCGCGGCCGATCGCCGTTGATGATCGACAGGTCGGAGTGGCACAGGCCCGCGCCGCCGACCTTGACCAGCACCTCGCCCTCGCCGGGCGGATCGAGGTCGATCTCCTCGATGCTCAGCGGCCGGCTCTTGGCGAAGGGCTGCGGTGCCGAGCAGGTCGTCAGGATGGCGGCGCGCATCTTCATCTCGGGTCCCCCTCGGCGTTTCGTCGCCGGCACTATACGCCGGCGACGGCGGCGCGCGGCAAGCGCGCGGTCGGGGCAGCGATGCGGATTCAGCCGGCCGGGCGGGTGGCCACCATCACGTAGTTGACGTCGAGATCGGCGGGGTCGACGCGCCAGCGGCCCGTCAGCGGGCTGTAGACGATGCCGGCCATCGCGTCGACCGACAGGCCGGCGGCGCGCAGCGGCCGCGCCACCTCCGACGGCTTCAGGAATTTGCGCCAGTCGTGCGTGCCGCGCGGCAGCCAGCGCAGCACGTACTCGGCGCCGGCCACCGCCAGCGCGAAGGCCTTCAGGGTGCGGTTCAACGTGCTGACGACCAGCAGCCCGCCGGGCGCCACGAGGGCCGCGCAGCCTTCGAGGAACAGATCGGGATCCGCGACGTGCTCGACCACCTCCAGCGCCAGCACCACGTCGAAGCGCCGCGCCTCGTCGCGCAGCCGTTCGACGGTGGCGGCGCGGTACGCGATCCCCAACCCCATCCGTTCCGCGTGGACGGCGGCGACGGCCACGTTCCGTTCCGACGCGTCGATCCCCGTGACATCGGCGCCCAGCCGCCGCATCGGCTCGCAGACCAGCCCGCCGCCGCAGCCGATGTCGAGCAGCGCCAGTCCGGCCAGCGGCTCCGGTCCCAATGGGTCGCGGCCGAACCGGGCCGCGGCGCGGTCGCGGATGAAGGCGATGCGCGCCGGATTGAGACGGTGGAGGGGGGCGAACTTGCCGTCGGCGTCCCACCACTCGTCGGCGATGCGCGAGAAGCGCTCGATCTCGGCCGGATCGACGGTCGTGGCGGTCATCGTCGCGGTCTCCCGGGGCCGGTCGCGCGGCTTGCCCGGCCGCCGACCCGCCGCTAGATATACGCGCCTTTCGCGGGACCGGCACCGTGCGCGACAATGCATCGCTGCCGGCCGGTCCGCCCTTCGCCATCGCCGTCCACGTTGTCCGGCGCGAGCGCCGGGGGAGGCGTGGTTCGCAGAGGGGATGATGGCGCGACTCGTCTTGAAGTTCGGTGGCACCTCGGTCGGCGACCTCGACCGCATCCGCAACGTCGCCCGCATGGTCAAGCTCGAGGTCGACCGCGGCCACGAGGTCGCCGTGGTGCTGTCGGCGATGTCCGGCGTGACCAACCAGCTGGTCGACTACGTCCAGAGGATCGCGCCCCTGCACGACGCGCGCGAATACGACGTCGTCGTCGCCACCGGCGAGCAGGTGACGGTCGGTCTGGCGGCGCTGGCTCTGCAGCAGCTCGGTCTCAAGGCGCGGTCGTTCCTGTCATGGCAGCTGCCGATCCGCACCGACGACGCCTACGGCAAGGCGCGCATCCAGAGCGTCGACACGACCGAGATCGCGGCGGCGATGGCCGCCGGCGAGGTCTGCGTCGTGCCCGGCTTCCAGGGCGTCAGCGGCGAGGGCCGCGTCACCACGCTCGGCCGCGGCGGATCCGACACCTCGGCCGTGGCCCTGGCCGCGGCGCTGAAGGCGGACCGCTGCGACATCTACACCGACGTCGACGGCGTCTACACCACCGATCCCCGCATCACCGACAAGGCGCGCAAGCTGCCGATGGTGACCTACGAGGAGATGCTGGAGATGGCGTCGCTGGGCTCGAAGGTGCTGCAGACGCGCTCCGTCGAGCTCGCCATGAACCACCGCGTGCGCGTGCAGGTCCTGGCGTCTTTCCGCAAGCTCAACGACGTCGTCACGTTCGACGTCCCGCCGGGCAGCGACCTGCCGGGCACGCTCGTCGTGGATGAGGAAGAGATCATGGCCAAGGGATTGGAGCAGTCGGTCGTCAGCGGCATCGCCTACGCCAAGGACGACGTGAAGATCACCGTCGCCGGCGTCGCCGACCGGCCCGGCGTCGCCGCCGCCCTGTTCGGGCCGCTGGCCGCCACCAACATCAACGTCGACATGATCGTCCAGAACGTCTCGTCGGACGGCAAGGCGACCGACATCACCTTCACGCTGCCCAAGGCCGATCTGGCGCGCGCCGTGGCCGAGCTGGAGAAGGCCAGGGCCGACCTGTCGTACAAGGAGCTCAAGACCGACGCCAACGTCGCCAAGCTGTCGGTGATCGGGGTCGGCATGCGCAGCCACGCCGGCGTGGCGCTGACGATGTTCGAGACGCTGGCCAAGCGCGGCATCAACATCGAGGTGATCTCGACCTCCGAGATCAAGATCAGCGTGCTGATCGAGGCCGAGTACACCGAGCTGGCGGTGCGCGCCCTGCACACGGCCTACGGACTCGACGCCGCCTGACGCCGGGCTGACGGCGCGGATCGACGAGAAATTCTCATCCGAAGATGAATTCCCCGCGCCGCCGGCGTCGCCGCCGCGGCGCCTCGCGCTCGGTCGCGCGGGCCGGCCGCCGCCGGCGGGCCGTCGCGCTGGACTGGGCGCGGGAAAGCGGCGATAAGGCCCATATGCACGGCGCGCGCGACATCCACCGGACTTGCGAAGCGACGCTCATCGGAGCGCCGTGGCGCCCGGTCGCGCGCCGCGCCGCGCCGCACCGCCATTCCCGCAAACAGCAGGCGACCGCTTTCCGCCGAATTCGAGCGACCAGCGGAGCGGTCTGACCATGGAGCCTAGAACTCCATTGGCCGGGCCGCGACTGGTACTGAAGCGGCTCCGGGACCTGATGGCGCGCGCGGTTTCCGCGCAGGAGCGCCTCGACCAGATCGTGCGCCTCGTCGCCAGCGAGATGGTGGCCGAGGTGTGCTCGATCTACGTCCTGCGCGCCGGCGAGGTGCTCGAGCTCTACGCCACCCAGGGCCTCAATCCCGACGCCGTGCACCGCACGCGGCTGCGGGTCGGCGAGGGAATCGTCGGCGACATCGCCGCGCACGCCCGTCCGCTGGCGCTGGCCGACGCGCAGAGCCATCCCAACTTCGCCTACCGGCCCGAGACCGGCGAGGAGATCTACCAGTCGATGGCCGGCGTGCCGGTGCTGCGCGGCGAGCGCGTGCTGGGCGTCATCGCCGTCCAGAACCGCAAGAGCCGCCAGTACGACGAGGAGGAGATCGAGACCCTCCAGACGGTCGCGATGGTGCTGGCCGAGCTGGTGGCGGCGGGCGACCTCGTCAATCCGAACGAGATCAAGCAGGTCGACGGCATCGGCCTGCTCCCGGTGCGCATCGAGGGCGTGCAGATGAACGGCGGCGTGGCGATCGGCCGCGCCGTGCTGCACGAGCCGCGCATCTTCATCACCAAGGTCGTGGCCGAGGACGCCAAGGCCGAGCTGGCGCGGTTCGGCGAGGCGCTGCACGCCGTGCGCGCCGATCTCGACCGGATGCTGGAGGACGGCGACCTCGGGCACGGCGAGCACCGCGAGGTGCTCGAGACGTTCCGCATGTTCGCCGACGACCGCGGCTGGGTGGAGCGGATCCGCGAGGCGATCGAGGGCGGCCTGACCGCCGAGGCCGCCGTCCAGCGCGCCTTCGACGACACCCGGGCGCGCTTCGCGGAGATCACCGATCCCTACATCCGCGAGCGCCTGTCGGACCTGAGCGACCTGACCAACCGGCTGTTGATGCGGTTGACCGGCCGGACGTCGGCCGCCGATCCGGCGCAGTGGCCCGACGACATGGTCGTGGTCGCGCGCGACCTCGGGCCGGCCGAGCTGCTGGAGTACGACCGCGCCAAGCTGCGCGGGCTGGTGCTCGAGGAGGGATCGGCGCTGTCGCACGTGGCCATCGTGGCGCGCGCGCTCGACATCCCGGTCGTCGGCCGCGCCGCCAACGTGCTGCAGCGCGTCGAGACCGGCGACGCCATCGTCGTCGACGGCGACAACGCGCAGGTGCTGGTGCGGCCGGCCGACGAGATCCAGCAGCAGATCGCCGAGACGATCCTGATGCGCGAGGCGCGGCGGCAGGAGTACGCGAGGCTGCGCGACCTGCCGTCGACGACGCGGGACGGCGTGCCGGTGTCGCTGCGCATCAACGCCGGCCTGATGATCGACATGAACCATCTCGCGCCGACCGGCAGCGACGGCGTCGGCCTCTACCGGACCGAGATCCCGTTCATGGTCCGCTCGGAGTTCCCCGACGTCGAGGCGCAGACCTGGCTCTACGGCCGCGTCTTGGACATGGCCGAGGGACGGCCCGTCGCGTTCCGCACGCTCGACGTCGGCGGCGACAAGGTGCTGCCGTATGTCGGCGAGTTCGACGACGAGAATCCGGCGATGGGCTGGCGCGCGATCCGCATCGGCCTCGACCGTCCGTCGATGCTGCGCCACCAGCTGCGCGCGATGATCGCCGCCGCCGCCGGCCGGCCGCTGCAGATCATGTTCCCGATGGTCGCCGACGTCGCAGAGTTCAGCGCCGCGCGCCATCTGCTCGATCTCGAGCTGGCGCGGGCCAAGGCGCGCGGCGTGGCGACGCCGTCGAAGCTGTCGGTGGGCGTGATGCTGGAGGTGCCGTCGCTGATCTGGCAACTCGACGCGCTGCTGGCCGAGGTCGGCTTCGTGTCGATCGGCAGCAACGATCTGATGCAATTCCTGTTCGCGGCCGATCGCGGCAACGCGCGCATCGGCAATCGCTACGACTGCTTGTCGCCGGCGGCGCTGCGGGCGCTACATTTTGTGGTCGACGCGTGCAGACGCGCCGGGGTGGATGTCAGCGTGTGCGGCGAAATGGCCGGGCGGCCGGTCGAGGCGCTGGCGTTGCTCGGAATCGGCGTGCGCACGCTCTCAATGTCGCCCGCTTCGGTCGGCGCCGTTAAATCGATGCTGCGATCTCTGAATCTCGTGGATTTCCAGCGCTTCCTGCTGGGTGCGATGGGCGGCGCCGACCGCTCGCTGCGCACGAAGATTCGCCTCTACGCGAAGGATCACGGTATTTCATTGTGAATGGCCGGTGATATCGCGCGAGGAGGAAGAGTCAGGTTTTCCCCCGCGGGACTCTCTGTTATGAGTCCGGCTCATTCGATCCCCGCCGCGAAATTTCGAGCGAACGCGACCATCATCATGCGCGACCACACGTCCTGGCAGGCCGACCACGCCGTCTCCGGCGGTGGCGCCGCCGTCGGGCAGATGCTGCGCGAGGCGCGCGAGTCGCTGCGCATCGACATCGCCCAGGTCGCCGAGGACACGCGCATCCGCGTCCATAGCCTCGAGGCGATCGAGGCCGGGCGGTTCGAGGATCTTCCCGGCGCCGCCTACGTGCCGGCGTTCCTGCGCGGCTACGCCGAGCGGGTCGGGCTCGATCCCGAGCGCGTGCTGGAGACCTACCGCGCCGGCGACCTGCCCGCGCAGCCGGCGGCGACGCTGAACTTCCCCGTCGTGCCGGCCGCGCGCCGCGCGCCCAAGGGTCTGATGGTCGTGGCGTCGCTGCTGCTGCTGGCCGGCGCCTACGTGTCGTGGCACGCGCTGACGCGCGACCAGATCGTCGCCGGACCGCGCGTTCCGGACGTGCCGCGCGAACTCGTCGCGGGCCAGAAGCCGGCTGAGCCGGCCGCGACGGGCGCGACCACGGCGCCGACCCCGGCCGCGCCGCCCGCGATCGCCGCGCCCGCGCCCGCGCCCGCCGCCACCGCGCCGACAGCGGCCGCGCCGCCACCGGCGACCGCGGCTGCGCCGCCGCCTGTCGCCGCCGAGCCACCGCGCGCCGCCGCACCGCCACCGGCCGCCCGTCCGGCGACGCCGCCCGCGACGCCGGCTCCGGCGCCGGCCGCGACGGCATCCGCGCCGGCCGCCGGTCGTCCGGCCCAGCCGCCCGCCGCCGCCGCGCGGGCGCAGGAAGCGCCGGCGCCGTTGGGCATGGGTCCGATGGGCGTTTCGGCGACCACCGGCGGTACGACCAGCGCCGTGCCGGCCACGCCCGCGGCGCCGCCGGCGTCCGCCACGTCGGCGGCCGCCGCCGAGCCGCGGCCGCCGCAGGAGGCGCGCGCCACGCCCGCGACCGAGACGACGCCCGCCGAGACCAAGCCCGAGGTACGGGCGCGCACCGTCACCGGCGGGATGTCGGGATCGGCCCGCGTCATCACCGCGCAGGCCGATTCGTGGCTCCATCTGCGCGGGCAGGGCGGCGAATTGCTGGCCACGACCTTCGTGCGCGCCGGCGACAGCTACAAGGTGCCGGAGCACGTCGCCTTCGAGCTGCGGCCGATCGCGCCCACCCCGCGCTGAACATCGCCGTCGAATTCGGGTAGATTGCGGCCCGCCCGGCCCCGCGGCCGGCGCGGCGGAGCCCAACCGATGAGCGTCAGACCCTATCGCGACATCCAGCGCCGCGCGTCGCGGCGGATCATGGTCGGCGCGGTGCCGGTCGGCGGCGATTCGCCGATCACCGTCCAGACGATGACCAACACCTCGACCGCCGACGCAAAGGCGACGATCGACCAGATCCGCCGCTGCGAGGAGGCCGGCGTCGACATCGTCCGCGTATCTTGTCCGGACGAGGATTCGACCCGGGCGCTGAGGGAGATCGTGCGCGCGTCCAGGGTGCCGGTCGTCGCCGACATCCATTTCCACTACAGGCGCGCGATAGAGGCGGCGGAGGCGGGCGCGGCCTGCCTGCGGATCAACCCCGGCAACATCGGCAGCGCCGAGCGCGTGCGCGAGGTGGTCAAGGCGGCCAAGGACCACGGCTGCTCGATGCGCATCGGCGTCAACGCCGGCTCGCTGGAGCGCGACCTGCTGGAGAAGTACGGCGAGCCGTGCCCCGAGGCGATGGTCGAGAGCGCGCTCGACCACGCGCGCATCCTCGAGGACCACGATTTCCGGGAGTTCAAGATCAGCGTCAAGGCGTCGGACGTGTTCCTCGCGGTCGCCGCCTACCAGGGCCTGGCGGAGGCCTGCGACTATCCCCTGCACATCGGCGTCACCGAGGCCGGCGGCACGCGCACGGGCACCGTCAAATCCTCGATCGGGCTGGGCATGCTGCTGTGGGGCGGCCTCGGCGACACGGTGCGCGTCTCGCTGTCGGCCGAGCCGGAGGAGGAGGTGCGCGTCGGCTTCGAGATGCTGAAGGCGCTGAACCTGCGCCACCGCGGCGTGAACATCGTCTCCTGCCCGTCCTGCGCGCGGCAGCAATACGACGTGATCCGCACGGTCGAGGCGCTGGAGAGGCGCGTGGCCCACATCGTCACGCCGATGACCGTTTCGGTGATCGGCTGCGTCGTGAACGGGCCGGGCGAGGCGCGCGAGACCGACATCGGCTTCACCGGCGGCGGCAACGGCACCCACCAGGTCTACGTCGCCGGCGTGCCGCACCACCGCATGAAGGACCCCGACATCGTCGAGCATCTCGCCGCGATGATCGAGAGGAAGGCGGCGGAGATCGAGGCCGCGAAGGCCGTCGACCGACATTCCGCCGCCGCCGGCTAGCGCCGGCGTCCGATCCCCGCGCCGGCGCGCCCCGCGCCTGGCGTGCGTTCTCCCCATCCGGAATCCACACCATGTCCAAGCTCCAGCCCGTGCGCGGCACCCACGACATCCTGCCGGACGAGTTTCCGCGCTTCGCGCACGTCGTGAACACGGCGCGCGACGTGGCGCGGCTGTACGGCTACCGCGAGATGGCGACGCCGGTGTTCGAATTCACCGAGCTGTTCGCGCGCGGCATCGGCGAGGCGACCGACGTGGTCTCGAAGGAGATGTACAGCTTCACCGACCGCGGCGACGAAGGCCTGACCCTGCGACCGGAGTACACCGCCGGCATCTGCCGCGCCTTCGTGTCCAACGGCGAGCTGCAGCAGCAGACGCCGCTGAAGCTCTTCGCGCACGGCCCGATGTTCCGCTACGAGCGGCCGCAGAAGGGCCGCCAGCGCCAGTTCCACCAGATCGACATCGAGGTGCTGGGCGCGCCGGAGCCGGAATGCGACGTCGAGGTGATCTGCGTCGCGGCCGACATCCTCGACCGCCTCGGCATCCTCGACCGCTGCTCGCTGAAGCTGAACTCGCTGGGCGATCCGGAGAGCCGGACGGCCTACCGCAAGGTGCTGGTGGACTACTACGGCGCCAACCGCGCGCGGCTGTCGGAGGAGTCGCTGCGCCGCCTCGAGCGCAACCCCATGCGCATCCTCGACAGCAAGGACGAGGGCGACCGCGAGGTGAACGCCGGCGCGCCGTCGCTCTCGGACCACCTCAATCCGGCGTCGACGGCGTTCTTCGCGGCGGTCAAGGCCGGGCTCGAGGCGTCGGGCGTGGCCTTCGAGGTCGACGCCGCGCTGGTGCGCGGGCTGGACTACTACACGCACACCGCGTTCGAGTTCGTCACCACCCATCTCGGGGCGCAGGGCACGGTGCTCGGCGGCGGCCGCTACGACGGGCTGATCGAGCAGCTCGGCGGTCCGCCGACGGCCGGCATCGGCTGGGCCGGCGGCATCGAGCGGCTCGCGATGCTGGCCAACGAGCCGGTGGCGCCGGAGCGGCCGGTCGCCATCGTGCCGATGGGCGCCGCCGCCGAGCGCCGCGCGCTGGCGCTGGCGCGCGAGCTGCGCGACCTCGACGTGCCGGTAGAGCTGGCCTACCGCGGCAACATGAAGCGCCGCCTGCAGCGCGCCGAGCGGCTCAACGCCTCGCACGCGCTGATCATGGGCGACAACGAGCTGGCCAAGGGCGTGGTGGCGCTGAAGAATCTCGACACCAAGGAGCAGCGCGAGGTGCCGTTCGACGAGCTGATGGACGAGCTCACGCTCGACGCCGCCGGCGAGCTCGCCGACCTGCTCGATCTGCCGGACGACGACGATCCGGGCCGCCGCTAGGGCGGGCCCTCAGCGCAGGAACGCCGCCGCGCGCGCCGCCACCTCGTCGGCGCGCTCCCACGTCATGCAGAACCGGGCGCCGGGGACGATCTCGGCGCGGGCGGCGGGATTGCGCGCCAGCAGCTTGTCGCGGTGCGCGCCGTAGATGAAGTTCTCGCCATAGAGCATCAGCGCGGGACAGCGCACCGCCGCGAAGCGGCCCAGCGTGTCGAACTTCCGCAGCGCGCCCATCGCCTGCCAGCGGTCGCGGCCGATCTCGAGCTGCGCGACGTTGATTCGGTCCATCCACGACTGCGTCGGCGCAACCGGCGCGTGCTCGGGATCGTTCGCCAGCAGGTACTCGATGGTGCGCGCGGCGGGGAAGCCGCTGGGATCGCTCGGCCGCACCCGCGCGATGTCGGCGATGTCGCGCGCCGCCGTGGCGTCGTCGGCGAAGAACGGCGTGTTGACCGGCACGATGCGGCGGCAGCGGTCGGGGTGGGCCGCGCCCAGCTCGATCGACACGGCGGCGCCGACCGCCTCGCCCATCGCGTGGAACGCGTCGATCCCCAGGAAATCGAGCGTCTCGACGGCGCAGCGCGCGTAGTCCGCGATCGCCGGCTGCCAGTCGATGTGGTCTGAGTGCCCGTGGCTTGGATAGTCGATCGCCACGACGCGGAATCCGGGCGCCAGCGCGCGCATCAGCTCGACCATCACGGCCGAGGATTGCTGGTTGATGTGCGTCAGCACGATCGCCGGACCGGCGCCGAGCGCGCGGTAGTGGATGTGGCCGGCGAAGGTCCTCGCCAGTCCGCGCTCGATGTCCATGCGTCCGCCCCCTTCGCGCGCGCCGCCGGGACGTCCGGGGCCGGCGCGCATGGCCGCGACGCTAGAGCGGCGGGCGGCGCGGTGGAAGCGGCGCGTGGGCCGGTCGCGGATTGCGGGCCCCGCCGGCCCGTGCCTATAGTCGGGCACAAAATGAGGCCGGACGCATCGACGCCGGCCCGACACGGGAGGGTGTCATGGCAGGCAGGATGGCGGTGGCGGCGCTTGGCGTCGCCATTCTCGGTCTCTCGCCGTGGGCGGAGACGATGGCGCAGACGGTCGACGGACCGGACGTGAAATGGAAGATGGCGGCGTGGGGCAAGCGCCGCGCCGTCACCGAGGGCATGGAGCTCCTCGCCAAGCACGTCAAGGACCGCACCGGCGGCAAGTTCACGATCACGATCGGATACGGCACGCTCGGCGGCGAGAAGGAGCTGCTCGACCTCGTCAGCAAGGGCGCGCTCGAGGCCTCGCTGATCTGCTCGTCCTACCATCCGGACAAGCAGCCGGGGCTGACCGTGCTCGACCTGCCGTTCCTGCCCCTGCCGGACTACCGGGTGCAGTGGGACGTGCACGAGGCGGTGCACAAGCACCCCTTCATCCAGGGCGAGATGGCGAAGTGGAACGCCACGCTGTTCAGCTCGCAGCTGCTGCCGCAATACGAGTTCATCGGCCGCAGCTCGCCGCCGCCGCGCAAGCTCGCGGACTGGAAGGGCCTGCGGGTGCGCGCGCTGGGCGGCATCGGCGACGCGATGCGCGCGCTCGGCGCCGTGCCGACGTCGGTGCCGGCGAGCGAGGTCTACACGCTGATGGAGCGCGGCACCGTCGACGCCGTGTCGCTGCCCTCGACGTACGCCCACCAGTCGATGAAGACGTTCGAGATCGGCAAGTGGTACACGACCAATCTCGCGCCGGGCACCCAGGGCTGCCCGACGGTGATCAACCGAGACCACTGGGCCAAGCTGCCGCCGCAGTACCAGGCGCTGTTCGACGAGATCAAGCCGAGGATCCGCGACACGCTTGCGTCGCACTACAAGGAGACGGACGACAAGAACGTCCCCGTCTTCAAGAAGCGGCTGGAGTTCATCACCTACACGCCCGCAGAGCTTGACGAGCTGCGCAAGGCCGGCGGCAAGCCGGTGTGGGACAAGTGGATCGCGGACAACGCCGCGAAGGGCGTGCCGGCGCAGGAGCTGTTCGACCTCGTCATGCGGACGGCGGCGGATTCGAACAAGCGGCACGGCGGTTCGTGACGGCGGCGTCCGGGCGCTGACGCCGGGGCCGGGCCAGTGGCCACCCACCAGGCCCCGGCCGCGACGCGCGCGCCGCCGCCCGGCGCGCCCGCCTTGGCGCGCTGGGACCACCGGTTCGGCCGGCTCGAGAATCTGCTGAACCTCGTCGCGGCGCTGTCGATCTTCGGGATCATGGTGCTGGGCGTCGTGCAGATCGCGGCCCGCGGCATCAGTGGCGCGCTGCACGACGTGTGGCCGTCCGTCCAGCCCTTCGCGATCCATGGCTACATCGACTGGATCGAGTTCATCGCGGTGCTGTACGCCGTGCTCGGCGTCGCCTACTGCCAGCGCGTAGGCGGCCATATCCGCATGGACATCGTCATCGGCCTGCTGCGCGGCCGCGCGCTGTGGATCGCGGAGGCGTTCGCGGTGCTGCTGGCGCTCGCCATCACCCTCGTCCTCGTCGAGGCGACGTTCGAGAATTTCTGGCGCGCGTTCACCAAGGGCGATTCCTCGATGGACATCCGCCTGCCGCAGTGGCCCTCGAAGCTGATCGTGCCGGTGGCGCTGGCGACGCTGGCGCTGCGTCTGGCGCTGCAGCTGTGGGGCTACGGACGACTGATCGCCGATCCGTCGCGCGCGCCGCTCGCCGTGCCGGTGATCCTGACGACGGAGCAGATCGCCCAGGCCGAGATCGAGGAGGCGCTGGGCCGCGAGGCGGCCGCGCGCGCGGCGGCGCCGGGGAAGGGCTGAGGGATGGATCCGGTCACGCTCGGGAGCGTCGGCTGCGCGGCGCTCGTGCTTCTCGCCCTGATCGGCGTGCGCATCGCCTACGCGGCGGCGATCGTGGGCACGATCGGGTTGGTGGCGATGACCGGCAGCGTCGAGGCCGGCCTCACCGCCGCCGGCACGGTCCCGTACGCGAAATCGGTCAACTACACGCTCTCGGTCCTGCCGATGTTCGTGCTGATCGGCTACCTCGCCTACTACGCGGGCATGACGACCACGAGCTTCGAGGCCGCCAAGCGCTGGCTGGGCTGGTTGCCCGGCGGCCTCGCGGTCGGCACGATCTTCGCCGTCGCGGCGTTCTCGGCGGTGTCCGGCGCCAGCACCGCGGCGGCGGCGGTGTTCGCGCGCGTGGCGATCCCGGAGATGCTCAAGGCCGGCTACGACCGCCGCCTCGCGGCCGGCGTCGTGGCGGCCGGCTCGACGCTGGACTCGCTGATCCCGCCCTCGGCGCTGCTGGTGATCTACGCCATCATCGTCGCGCAGTCGGTCGGCAAGCTGCTGGTGGCGGGCTTCGTGCCGGGCATCATCTCGGCGCTCATCTACAGCGTCATCGTCGTGATCCGCTGCAGGATCTCGCCGGAGATGGGGCCGCCGATCCGCGGCTTCACCTGGCGCCAGCGCTTCGAGACGCTGCCCGGCACCATGCCGATCGTGATCGTCATCGTGCTGATCTTCACGGCCATGCTGTTCGGCTGGGCGACGCCGACGGAGGCCGGCGCGCTGGGCGCGTTCTCGACGCTGGTGTTCGCGTGGCGCAACGGCATGACGCGCGCCGACCTGCGCGGCGCGCTGCTCGACACCGCGCGGCTGACGGTGATGATCTTCACCATCGTGTGGGGCGTGCTGATCTTCGTGCGCTTCCTCGGCTTCGCCGACCTGCCGACCGCGATCTCCGAATGGGTCGGCGGCATGAAGGTCTCGCCGCTGCTGATCCTGCTGGCGATCTACCTGCTGTACTTCATCCTCGGCATGTTCATGGACGCGATCGGCATGATGCTGCTGACGCTGCCGATCGTGTACCCGATCGTCACCAACCTCGGCTACGATCCGATCTGGTTCGGCATCATCGTCGTGAAGCTGTGCGGCATCGGCCTGCTGACGCCGCCGGTCGGGCTCTCGGCCTTCGTGGTCAACGGCGTGCGGCCCGACATCCCGCTGGGCGACGTGTTCCGCGGCGTCTGGCCGTTCGTCTGCGCCGATCTGGTCACGCTCGCGGTGCTGACGGCGTGGCCGGAGCTGGTGACGTTCATCGTCGCCGACTAGGCGCCGCGGCCGGGGTGGACAGCGGCAGGGCCGCTTTCCATGATCGCCGGCATGGGATCCGGAAGCTGGACCGGGCCGGGAACCGCCCTGGTCGTCATCGACGTGCAGAACGATTTCTGCCCCGGCGGCGCGCTCGCCGTGCCGGGCGGCGACGCCGTCGTGCCGGCGGTCAACCGCCTGGTGGAGGCGGCCGATCTGGTCGTGCTGACGCAGGACTGGCATCCCGCCGGGCACCGTTCCTTCGCCTCCGGCCATCCCGGTCGCCAGCCGTTCGAGACCATCGAGGTCGACTACGGGCCTCAGACGCTGTGGCCGGACCACTGCGTCCAAGGGAGCCCGGGCGCCGCGTTCCACCACGACCTGCGCGCGGACGCCGCGGCCTTGATCGTGCGCAAGGGCATGCGGGCGGCGGTCGACTCGTATTCGGCCTTTTTCGAGAACGACCGGACGACGACGACCGGCCTCGCTGGCTGGCTGCGCGCCCGGGGTGTCGCGCGGTTGCTGCTGTGCGGGCTGGCCTACGATTTCTGCGTCGCGTACTCGGCGCTGGACGCGCGGCGGCTCGGCTTCGACGTGGCGGTCGCCGAGGATGGCTGCGCCGCCATCGATCTCGGCGGCAGCCGGGCGGCGCAGGCCGCGGCGATGGCCGCCGCCGGCGTCGTGCTGGCGCCGGCCGGCGCGCTGGCCGGCTGAGGCGCGATCCGCCCCCAATCCGCCGGAATCCACAGGCAGAAGCCCGCTCCCGGTCCTTTCCGCCGGCGATGCCGTCCACTACTCTATAAAAAACCGAAAGCGCCCCCCGATGCACTACCGTCAGGAGCTCGACGATCTGTTCGCCGACCGCGTCGGCGACCGCGGATTGACGCGCGCGGCCTACGCCGCCGAGCTGGAACGCGCCGCGCCGGCGCTGGAGCGGCTGCGCCGACGCCACGCCGACGGCTCGCTGCCGCTGCTGCGCCTGCCGGCGGCGCGCGACGATCTGGCGGCGCTGCGGCCGGTCGCCAATAGGCTGCGTGAGTTCGCCCATGTCGTCGTGCTCGGGACGGGCGGTTCCAGCCTCGGCGGCCAGACACTGGCGGCGATGACCGACATCGGCTTCGGTCCGGTCGATGGACCCAAGCTGTGGTTCATGGACAACGTCGATCCGGCGACCTTCGAGCAGCTCCTGACGCGGCTCGATCTGGCGCGGACGGTGTTCGTCGCGATCTCCAAGTCGGGCGGCACGGCCGAGACCCTGACCCAGCTGTTCGTCGTGCTCGACGCGCTGGAGCGGAAGCTCGGCAAGGCGGCGGTGGCGGCGCACCTCGTCGCCATCACCGAGGCGGCCGACAACCCGCTGCGCCGGATCGCGACGCGGGTCGGCTGCGATGTTCTCGAGCACGATCCGCTGGTGGGCGGCCGGTATTCGGTGCTGTCGCTGGTCGGCATGCTGCCGGCGATGGCGGCGGGCCTCGACACGGTGGCGATCCGTGAGGGCGCGGCCGCCGTGCTCGACGAGGCCTTGGGCGCCAACGCGGCGGCGGAGAGCGCGCCGGCGACCGGGGCGGCGGCGTCGATCGCGCTGTGGCGCGAGCGCGGGATCGCCACCACGGTGCTGATGCCCTACGTCGACAGGCTGGCGTTCTTCGGCCTGTGGTACCGCCAGCTCTGGGCCGAGAGCCTCGGCAAGGGCGGCAAGGGCACCACGCCGATCCGCGCCATGGGCACGGTCGACCAGCACAGCCAGCTGCAGCTCTATCTCGACGGGCCGGCCGACAAGATGTTCACGGTCCTGATCCGCGACACCGCCGGCGAGGGCGCGCGGATTCCGCGCGCGGCGCTGGCCGGCGACAGATCGCTGGACTACCTCGCGGAGCGCTCGCTGGGCGATCTGCTGATGGCCGAGGCGGAGGCGACGGCGGCGACGCTGGCGAAGAACGGCCGGCCGACGCGCGTTCTGCGCATCGACCGGCTGGACGAGCGCGTGATGGGCGCGCTGCTGATGCACTACATGCTGGAGACGATCATCGCCGCCGATCTGCTCGAGCTCGACGCCTTCGACCAGCCGGCGGTCGAGCAGGGCAAGGTGCTGACCCGGCAGTACCTCGCGGCGCGCAAATGAACGCCGGCCGGCGGATATCGCGCGTCCGCGGGACGCGTTAATCGGGAACATGGCCGCGATCCACCGCCTTCCACCGACCCTCGTCGACCGCATCGCCGCCGGCGAGGTGGTCGAGCGCCCCGCGTCGGCGGTCAAGGAGCTGGTGGAGAACGCCATCGACGCCGGCGCGACCCGGATCGCCGTCACGCTCGCCGACGGCGGGCGCGGGCTGATCGCGGTGGTCGACGACGGCGCCGGCATGGACGCCGACGAGATGTCGCTGGCGGTCGAGCGGCACTGCACGTCGAAGCTGGCCGACGGCGACGATCTGCTCGACATCCGCACGCTGGGCTTCCGCGGCGAGGCGCTGCCGTCGATCGCCTCGGTCAGCCGCTTCGTCCTGACGTCGCGGCCGAAGGGCGCCGACAGCGCCTGGTCGCTGCGTGTCGACGGCGGCGCCAAGGGGCGGCCGCAGCCGGCGGCGCATCCGCCGGGCACGCGGGTCGAGGTGCGCGACCTGTTCTACGCCGTGCCCGCGCGGCTGAAGTTCCTCAAGGAGCCGCGCAGCGAATCGGCGCAGGTCGCCGACGCCATGCGGCGCCTCGCGATGGCGCATCCCGGCATCGCCTTCGCGCTGGAGGACGACGGCCGCAAGGTGTTCGCCTATCCCGCCGTCGCCGCGTCGCTGGTCGAGGACGGCGTCGACGGCGCGCGGCTGGAGCGGCTCGCCACGGTGATGGGGCGCGATTTCGCACAGAACAGCCTGCCGATCCGGGCGGAGCGCGAGGGTTTCGCGCTGACCGGCCATGTCGGGCTGCCGACGCTCAACCGCGGCACCGCGCAGCACCAGTACCTGTTCGTCAACGGCCGGCCGGTGCGCGACAAGCTGCTGGCCGGCGCGGTGCGCGGCGCCTACCAGGATTTCCTCGCGCGCGACCGCCATCCCATGGTGGCGTTGTTCCTCGAGGCGCCGACCGGCATGGTCGACGTCAACGTGCATCCGGCCAAGACCGAGGTGCGGTTCCGCGACGCCGGGATCGTGCGCGGCCTGATCGTCGGCGCCATCCGCCACGCGCTGGCCGCCGCCGGCCACCGCGCCAGCACCACGGTGTCGCAGGCGGCGCTGGGCGCGGCCCGGCCGTTCGGCGGATCGCCGATGGCCGGCGGCTGGAGCGGCGGCGGATTCTCGGCGCCGCGGCCGACGCCGGGCTTCGCCGAGGCGGCGACCGCGTTCTTCGCGCCGCACGCCGGCATCGACGCGCCGTCGGCGCCGGCCGTACAGGGCGGCGCGGCCGCCGTCGAGGACCTGCGCCGCTATCCGCTGGGCGCGGCGCGCGCGCAGGTGCACGAGACCTACATCGTGGCCCAGACCGGCGACGGCGTCGTGATCGTCGACCAGCACGCCGCGCACGAGCGTCTGGTCTACGAGCGCATGAAGGAGTCGCTGGCGGCGCAGGGCGTGAGGCGCCAGACGCTGCTGATCCCGGAGATCGTCGAGCTGGGCGAGGATTCGGTGCGGCGCCTGCTGCCGCGCATGGAGCAGCTCGGCGAGCTCGGACTGGTGATCGAGCCGTTCGGCCCCGGCGCCGTGGCGGTGCGCGAGACCCCCGCGATGCTCGGCGACACCGACATCGCGGGCCTGGTGCGCGACCTCGCCGACGAGCTGGCGGAGTACGGCGAGCACCTCTCGCTCAAGGAGCGGCTGGAGGAGGTCTGCGGCACCATGGCCTGCCACGGCAGCGTGCGCGCCGGCCGCCGCCTGTCGGTCGACGAGATGAACGCGCTGCTGCGGCAGATGGAGGCCACGCCGCATTCCGGCCAGTGCAACCACGGCCGTCCGACCTACGTCGAGCTCAAGCTCGCCGACATCGAGCGCCTGTTCGGCCGGCGTTGACGAGGGCGCTGGACGACCGGGCCGGCTCGCGTATGGTGCGGGCGGCGCGCCGCCCGGCGGCGCCTCCGGGGGAGTTCACGTGACGTCGAAGCCGATCCGCCGCCCCGCGCCACGCCACGCGTCGATCCTATCGCTCGCGCTCGTCGCCGCGCTGGCGGCCGCGTCCGCCGCCGCGCAGACGCCCGCGCCGCGCAACGCCGCCGACGGCGTCTGGACCGGCCAGGCCGCCGGCGGCGCCTGCGCGCCGCTGACCGTCCGCATCGTGGTCGAGGGCGGGCTGGTCGACGGCACGGCCAGCGAGCCCGATTCCGGCGGCGCCCGGGTGCAGGGCAAGAAGGGCGAGCGCCTGCCGCCGCCGCCGGCGCTGTGGCAGCTCAACGGCGCGGTCGCGGCCGACGGATCGGTGAAGCTGACGGCGCTGCGCGCGATGCGCGAGCGCGAGCGGCAGAACGCCAAATGGACCGGCAAGGCCGCCGGCGGATCGCTCACGCTTGCCGAGATCGACGGCCCCTGCCGGCGGTCCGCGACGCTGGCGCGGGGGCGCTGAGCGGCATCGCTAAAGCGCCGGGATGTCGCCCTCGGCCTGCTTCGCCTCGAACGCCGCGATCCACGCGTCGAGCGTTCCCGCCTCGATGGCGCCGCGCAGGCCGCGCATCACGTCCTGGTAGAAGTGCAGGTTGTGCCAGGTCAGCAGCATCGGCCCGAGCATCTCGTCGGCGCGGATCAGGTGGTGGAAATAGGCGCGGCTGTACGAGGCGCACGCCGGGCACGCGCACTCCGCCGAGATCGGCCGCGGATCGTCGCGGTGGCGCGCGTTGCGCAGGTTCAGTTCGCCGCGCCATGTGAAGGCCTGCGCCGTGCGGCCGGCGCGGGTCGGCATGACGCAGTCGAACATGTCGATCCCGCGTCTGACCGCGCCGACGATGTCGGCCGGCCGGCCGACGCCCATGAGGTACCGCGGCCGGTCGGCCGGTAGCGCCGGCGCGGTGAAATCGAGCGTGCGGAACATCGCCTCCTGGCCCTCGCCGACGGCGAGGCCGCCGATGGCGTAGCCGTCGAAGCCGATCTCCGTCAGCGCGCGGGCGGACTCCAGCCGCAGATCCTCGAACACGCTGCCCTGGACGATGCCGAACAGGCCGTAGCCGTCGCGGTCGGTGAACGCGGCGCGGCCGTCGGCCGCCCAGCGCATCGATAGCCGCATCGACGCCGCCGCGCCGTCGTGGTCGATCGGCCACGGCGCGCATTCGTCGAACGACATCGTGATGTCGGCGTCGAGCCGGCGTTGGATGCCGATCGAGCGGGCCGGCGTCAGGCGATGCGTCGAGCCGTCGATATGCGAGCGGAACGTCACGCCGCCGGCGTCGAGCGTGCGCAGCTTCGACAGCGACATCACCTGGAAGCCGCCGGAATCGGTCAGGATCGGGCCGGGCCAGTTCATGAATTTGTGCAGTCCGCCCAGCGCCTCGACGCGCTCGGCGCCCGGCCGCAGCATCAGGTGGTAGGTGTTGCCGAGCACGATGTGCGCGCCGGTGGCGGCGACCGATTCGGGCAACATGGCCTTCACCGTGGCCGCCGTGCCGACCGGCATGAAGGCCGGCGTCTCGACGACGCCGTGGGCGGTGGCGATGCGGCCGCGCCGGGCGGCGCCGTCGCTGGCAAGCAGGTCGAAGCCGATCATCGGCGGAACTCCACGTGCGGGTCTCGCGGCGGCGTGATGGCGGTCGCCGCGCCCGCCGTTGTGAGCGCGCCCTCGACGAAAATCGACCGGCGATATAAAATGGCGGGCGACGGGTGGCGCGCGGCGACGCGGTCGCGTCCGACGAACGGGCGGACTGTCGGCGGGCGCGCGGCGGAGCATGGCGGGATTTCCAGGGGGAGAGGGCGATGAGGGGAGTAACGGCGATTCTCGTGGCTGTTTTGTCGGCGGTTTTCGCGACGATGCCGGCGCGCGCGGAGGTGCTGCGCAGCTACAACACCGGCGCGTGGCTGATCGAAGCCAATGGAAGGCAGGGCGCGTTCGAGCACTGCACCGCCACCGGCACCTACGGCGGCGGCGCGTCGGTGATGTTCATGGTCGACGGCGACTGGCAGTGGGGCGTGGTCATCAACAACCCGAAGTGGAACTGGCGGCAGGGATCGAAGGGCGGGGTCACATACTGGGTCGACAACTACACCCGGCGCAGCGGCCAGGCCGAGGCCCTGACCGAGACCGCGCTGTTTCTCGGGCTCGCGGACTCGGAGTCGCTGTTCCGCGAGATCAAGGCCGGCAACCGCCTGTACATCGATCCCCGCGGACAGGACGGCTTCAACATCACGCTGATCGGCACCTACGTGGCGCTCGACGAGCTGCTGGCCTGCGTCAAGCACTACAAGTGACGGCCGGCCGGTCACGGCGCGGTCTCCGCGCTGCCGGCCCGGTCGAGCAGGCAGCAATCTCCATAGGAATAGAAGCGGTAGCCGTCGGCGATGGCGCGCGCGTAGAGCGCCCGCATCCGGTCCAGCCCGGCGAACGCCGCCACCAGCATGAACAGCGTCGAACGCGGCAGATGGAAGTTGGTCATCAGCCGGTCGACGACCGCGAAGCGGTAGCCCGGGGTGATGAAGATTCCGGTGTCGCCGGTCCACGGCGTCAGCCGTCCTTCGTTCCGCGCGGCCACCGTCTCGAGCAGGCGCAGCGTCGTCGTTCCCACCGCCACGACGCGGCCGCCGCGGGCGCGGCAGGCGGCGATGGCGTCGACCGCCGCCGCGCCGACCTCGCCCCATTCCTCGTGCATGGCGTGGTCGCGCGTGTCCTCGACGCGCACCGGGTGGAACGTGCCGGCGCCGACGTGCAGGGTCACCGTGGCGATGCCGCAGCCCTTGGCGCGCAGGCGCTCGAGCAGGCCGGACGTGAAATGCAGCGCCGCCGTCGGGGCCGCGATGGCGCCGTCGCGCGCCGCGAGCGCCGTCTGGTAGTCGTCGCGGTCGGCGGCATCGTCGCGGCCGCCGCGGATGTAGGGCGGCAGCGGCATGTGGCCGTGGGCGCGCAGCGCCTCGGCCAGCGCGGCTCGCGGCAGGTCGAACTCGAGCTCGAGCGTGCCGTCGCCGCGCCGCGCCGCCACCGTGGCGGCGATGCCGCCCTCGAAGTCCAGGCGCTCGCCCGGGCGTAGCCGCCCCGCCGGCCGCGCCATCGCCGTCCAGCGTCGTTCATCCAGCGCGCGCAGCAGCAGCGCTTCGATCCGCGCGCCGCCGCGGCGCCATAGAGCCGCGCCGGCAGCACCCGCGTGTCGTTGAACACCAGCAGGTCGCGGGCGTCGACCAGATCGGGCAGGTCCCGCACGGTATGCGCGGTGGCGTCGCCGGCGGCCGGTAGGCGCAGCAGCCGCGCCGAGTCGCGCGGCCGCGCCGGCCGCTGCGCGATCAGCGCTTCTGGCAGCTCGAAATCGAACAGATCGACGCGCACGGGAATCCGACCGGCCGCCTAGGCCGTCCGCTGCCGCGCCGGGACGACGACGTTCATCAGGGCGCGGAACGGCGCCAGGAACACCAGCGCCAGCGCCAGTTTCACGGCGAGGTCGCCCAGTGTGAGCGTGATCACCGACGGTCCCTGCTGCGGCGGCAGGAACGGCATGACGCCGATGAAGGCGATTCCGAAGAACAGCGCGGTATCGACGATCGAGCCCAGCGCCGAGCCGACCAGCGGCGCCTTCCACCAGGTGGCGCGCCGAAGCCGGTCGAAGGCGTGGATGTCGAGCAGCTGGCCGACCAGGAAGGCGATCCCCGACGCCACCGCGATGCGCCAGGGCGCCAGCAGGCCGGACGCCAGAACACCGGCGGCGAACCCGCAATACACGACGACGCGGGCGCGTTCCGGCCCGAAGGCGCGGTTGGCGAGGTCGGTGACGAGGAAGCTCACGGGGTAGATCGCCGCGCCCCAGGTCAACCAGGCGTTGATCGGGAACTGGACGGTGTAGTTGCTGAGCGCCACGATGGCGACCATGGCGGCGACGGCGACGGCCGTCCCGCGGGAGATCTCGTTCATATCGGCCTCCAAGCCCGCTCCGGCGGCACAGGCCGGTGGGCGGCGGCGCTTATACGCCCACCGGCGGTGGAAGGCGAGAGCGCCGCCGGACGTGATGGCGGCGCGAATTCATGCGAAGTGTGGGCGCGGACACGTAGGGGCGTCCACCGGTCCGGGGTAGGGTCCGCGGGTGCCACCCGCGCGTGGGGATGCGAACATGATCGACCGCAAGTTCTTCTTCGACCATGTCCGGCGCGAGCTGTTCGGCGGCTCGCTGCAGCAGGACCAGGTCGACGGCCTCAACTTCATCCTCGACGGCTGGGAGGCCGGCCACGCCGGCAAGGACGAGCGCTGGCTCGCCTACTGCCTGGCGACGACGCACCACGAGACCGACCGCACGATGCGGCCGATCCGCGAGTACGCGTCGGGCGCCGCCTACGAGGGCCGCACCGACCTCGGCAACACGCAGCCCGGCGACGGCGTGCGCTTCAAGGGCCGCGGTTACGTGCAGCTCACCGGCCGGCGCAACTACGCCGTGATGGGCGCGACGTTCGGCGTCGATCTCGAGGCGGATCCGGACAAGGCGCTCGAGCCGGAACTCGCCGCCAAGATCATGTTCCACGGCATGATCACAGGGGCGTTCACGTCGCGGAAGCTGGCGGATTATTTCGACGGGTCGACGGAGGATTGGCGCGAGGCGCGCCGCATCATCAACGCGTTGGACCGCGCCGATCTGATCGCCGGCTACGGCCGCGCCTACCGTGCCGGCATCAGGCAGGCGACGGCGTCGCCGACCGTCGATCCCCCACCTGTCCGGCCGACGACGACGTCCACGTCCGCGGCCACGTCGACGCCGGTCCGGCCGCGCGTCGAGACGGCCGGCCTGGGCCCGGTGCGCACGCATCGCATCGCGGCCATCCCGGGCGACGGCATCGGCAAGGAGGTGATCCCGGCCGGCCTGACGGTGCTGCGCCGCCTGTCGCGCCTGACCAACGCCTTCAATCTGGACGTCGTCGATTTCGACTGGGGCTCCGACCTGTACCGCCGTACCGGCCAGCTCATGCCGGACAACGGGCTGGACGCGTTGAAGTCGTTCGACGCGATCTATTTCGGCGCCGTCGGCGATCCGGAGGTGCCCGACCACGTGACCTTGTGGGGCTTGCGGCTCAGGATCTGCCAGGGCTTCGACCAGTACGCCAATGTGCGGCCGACGCGCGTGCTGCCGGGCTTGAAAAGCCCGCTGGCCGAATGTCCGCCCGGAAAGCTCGACTGGGTGATCGTGCGGGAGAATAGCGAGGGCGAGTACGCCGGCCAGGGCGGCCGCTCGCACCGCGGCCATCCCGAGGAGGTCGCCACGGAGGTGTCGATCTTCACGCGGGTCGGCGTCGCCCGCATCATGCGCTTCGCCTTCGCCTTGGCGGCGTCGCGGCCGCGCAGGAAGCTGACCGTGGTCACCAAGTCGAACGCCCAGCGCCACGGCATGGTCATGTGGGACGAGATCGCGGCGGAGGTGGCGAAGGAGTTCCCCGACGTGACAGTCGACAAGGAGCTGGTCGACGCCGCCACCGCGCGGATGGTGAACCGGCCCGCGTCGCTGGACACCATCGTCGCGACCAACCTGCACGCCGACATCCTCAGCGACCTCGCCGCCGCCTTGGCCGGCAGCATCGGCATCGCCCCGACCGGCAACGTCAATCCCGAGCGCCACTACCCCTCGATGTTCGAGCCGATCCACGGCTCGGCCTTCGACATCATGGGCAAAGGGATCGCCAATCCGATCGGCACGTTCTGGTCCGGCGTCATGATGCTGGAGCATCTCGGCGAGGCGGATGCGGCGCGGCGTCTGATGAAGGCGATCGAGACGGTGACGGCGGAGCGCAAGTTCCTGACGCGCGATCTCGGCGGCACCGCCACGACCGCGCAGGTCACCGAGGCGGTGTGCGCGGCGCTGGAACGCGCCTGACGCCGCTTGGACGCGCGGCCCGGGCGGGCGTAGTTTCAGCCGCTCCGGCGTGGAGCCGGGGCCATTTGAATGGAGAGCGTCCGCCATGGGATTTCGACGGCGCGCCGTCATCGCGCTGGCCGGCTGCGCGGCCCTCGCCGCCGCGCCGGTCCGCGCCCAGGCGTTTCCGCCGACCGAGGCCGGCGCGCGCGCCTTGATCGCGCAGTTCGCGCCCGGCTCCACCGTCGACGTGGACGCCGCGATGACGCGGCTGCGCCCGACAGCGACGGACTACCGCACGGTCTATGGCGAGCCGCGCGCGTCCAGGCTCGAGGCGGCGCATCGCCAGCTCTGGGCCTCTGGCCAGGTCATCGCCGGCAAGGCGGGGCAGACGGAGATCCTCGTCGTGTTCGCCAGCACCGACGATCTGATCGCGGGCAAGCCCGTGGCGGGCGAGTTCCCCGGCGGCTACGCCAAGGTCGCCGGCGACCTCCGGCCCGGGGTGCCGATCGTCCGCTTCAAGTTCGTCGAGCCCGGCAAGACCGCCGGCATGGCGTTCGACGGGCTGGTGCACGTCAACGGCCGGTGGGTCTTCATCCCCGGACCATGGCGCGTCGATTGACGGCGCCAGCGGCGCGGCCGCAAGGAGGTAGCACCATGACGGGCGCGACGAATCCCGACCGCATCCGCGCCGCCGAGGGGCGGACGCCGCCGCCGTTCCGCGTCAACAAGATCGGGCACGTCGTTCTGCACGTCGCCGATCTCGAGCGCTCGACGCGCTTCTACACGGAAGTGCTCGGCATGCGAATCTCCGACGTGTACGGCGACGACATGATGCCCGGCGGCATGGTGTTCCTGCGGTTCAATCCGGACCACCACGGCGTCGCGCTGGTGCGCGCCTCCGGCCCGCCGCCCGCCGACGCGGGGCTGCACCACATGGCGTTCGAGGTCTCGACGCTCGACGAGGTGCTGCGCGCCCGCGACCATCTGCGCCGCCACGCCGTGGCGATCGATTTCGAGGGCCGCCGCCGCGCCGGGGTGCAGATCGCCGTCGAGTTCCGCGATCCCGACGGCCACCGGCTCGAGATCTACTGGGGCCTCGACCAGGTCGGCGCCGACGGCCGCGTACGGCCGCGCGCGGAATGGAAAGGCGCCACCAGCCTGCGCCAGGCGATCGACGATCCGGTCGCCGGCCAGGACACGCGGATCGCCGATCCGGCGCTGCGCGATTTCCGCTGACCGCCATGCGGTCTAACGAGGGGACGGGCCGATGACGGATGAGGCGGGCGCAGGCGCCGGCGAATACGCGGCGTGGCTGGGCCGCAAGCAGACCGCCGCCGACCAGGTGACGCGCCAGATGGCGCACCGCATGGCGGCGCTGCTCGATGTCGATCCGGCGCCGCTGGTCGACGGCGCCGAGCTGCCGCAACCGTGGTACGCCGCGCTGTTCGCGACGGTCGCGCCGCAGGCCGCGCTCGCCGTCGACGGCATCCCGGAGCGCGGCGACTTCCTGCCGCCGGTACCGTTGCCTCGGCGCATGTTCGCGGGCCGCCGCGCGTTGTTCGGCGAGCCGCTGCTGATCGGCGACGAGGTCGAGCGCGAATCGGAGATCACGGCGATCGAACCCAAGACCGGCCGCGGCGGCGCCATGGTGTTCGTCACCATCCTCCACCGCATCAGCGCGCGCGGCGACGTGCGCATCGTCGAGGAGCAGGACGTCGTGTTCCGAGAGGCCGCCAGCGGACCGGCGAAGGCCCCGCCGCCGCAACGGCCCGAAGGCATGGCGGTGTGGAAACGGGCGGTCACGCCCGACGCGACGATGCTGTTCCGCTACTCGGCGCTGACTTTCAACGGCCACCGTATCCACTACGACGCCGACTACGCGCGCGGTGTCGAGGGTTATCCCGACCGGATCGTCAACGGCGGCCTCACGACATTGCTGCTGCTCGAGCTGGCGCGCGCCAAGCTGGGGCGGCCGTTCCGCCAGATCTCGACCCGTAACCGCCGTCCGCTCTACGTCGACAAGCCGGTGACGCTGGGCGGTGGACCATCGCCCTATCCCGACCAGTTCGACCTGTGGGCGCTCGACGCCGACGGCAACGTCGCCACCGAGATCACGCTGAGCGCGGGCCGGTAGAGGCGGCAGGCCGCGCGTGCCGATCGGACGGGCGCGCGACCCTTGCGCCTCGCCCTGCTGGCATCCCGAGCGCAGCGAGGGATCTAGAGCCGGCGCCTGCATCCCTCGCTGCGCTCGGGATGCCAGGGAAGCCCGCTCGGCCCGCGCGTCAGACCTGGCCGACCTCGAGCAGCTCGCCTTCGGGATCACCGTCGGGCGAGGCGAGGTCGTCGCGCGCGACGGCGATGAATTTGTGCACGCCGCCGGTCGTGACGCGGCGCACGTGGCCGCGCGATTCGAGGCAGTGCAGATGCGCCAGCGTCTCGCCGAACGCGAACACCACCTGGTTGCTGTCGAGATGGCGCGGGAACAGGACGGGCACCATCTCCCAGCCGGTGGCGCCGGACTCGCCGCGGCCGACGATCGCCGCCAGCATCTCGGTCAGGCGCGCCTCGTGGTGGGCGACGAGCTGGTCGAGCCGCGTGTGCAGGCCGATGAACGGGAAGCCATGGCTGGGCAGCACCAGCGCGTCGGCCGGCAGGCGGCGGAAGCGCACGAAGCCGGTCAGGAACCAGGTCAGCGAATCGGCCATCGGCTCGTTCGGCCAGACGCCGATGTTGGTGCTGATCTTCGGCAGCACCTGGTCGCCGGAGATCATCAGGTTGAGATCGGCGCACCACAGCGAGACGTGCTCCGGCGCGTGGCCGCGGCCGACGATCACCTGCCAGCGGTGCCCGCCGAGCATCAACCGGTCGCCGTGCATCATGCGGTTGAACGCGCCCGGCAGCGGGCCGACGCCCTTGCCGTAGCCGCCGCGGTGGCGGTGGAAGATCGAGATCTTGTCCTCGGGCACGCCGCCGCCGCGCAGGTGCGCGGCGCGCGACTCCTCGCCGTCGATCAGCTCGTTGCGGATCGACATCGCCGACATGTAGTCGCCCAGCGACATGTGCAGCGGCGCCTTCCAGCGCGCGCACAGCCAGCCGGCGAGCCCGACATGGTCGGGGTGCATGTGGGTGACGACGACCGCCTTGACCGGCTTGCCGCCCAGGTGGGTGGCGAAGATCCGCTCCCACAGCGCCTTGGTCTCGTCGAGCTGCATGCCGGTGTCGACGATGGTCCAGCCGTCGGCTTCCTCCAGCAGATAGAGATTGATGTGGTTCAGCTGGAACGGCAGCGGCATCCGCAGCCAGTGGATGCCCGGCGCCACGGCCTTGATCGCGCCCGACTCGGGGGCGTCGCCGCAGGGGAAGCGCAGCTGCGACAGCAGGCGCTGGGCGTGGTCGTGCCAATCGGGCATTTCGGGATCCGGCGCGGTTATTGTGCGGTGCGATACGTTAGGAGCGCCGTTCCGGGGTGTCACGCGCGCGGCGCGAGGGCCCGCCATGCGATATCGCGGCGGCAGAAGCCTTCCGGCCAGTCGATCCGGTCGACGGCGGCGTAGGCGCGCCGGCGCGCCTCTTCGACCGTGGGCGCCATGGCGGTGACGTTCAGCACGCGGCCGCCATCGGCGAGGATCCGGTCACCGTCGCGCCGGGTGCCGGCGTGGAACACCATCGCGCCCCCGACCGCGCCCGCGGCCTCCAGGCCCCGGATCTCGGTGCCCTTGAGCGGCGCTTCGGGATAGCCGCGCGCCGCCATCACGACGGTCAGCGCCGTGTCGTCGTGCCAGCGCAGATCGAGATGGTCGAGACCGCCCTCGGCGGTCGCCAGCAGTGCCGGCACGATGTCGGACTTCAGGCGCGTCATCAGCACCTGGCATTCAGGGTCGCCGAAACGACAGTTGTACTCGATCAGCTTCGGACCCGACGGCGTCAGCATCACCCCGGCGAACAGCACGCCGCGGTAAGGCGCGCCTTCGGCGGCCATCGCGCGCACCGTGGGCCGGATGATCTCGTCGAGCACGCGGGCCTCGACCTCCGGTGTCACGCACGGCGCCGGCGAATAGGCGCCCATGCCGCCGGTATTCGGGCCGGTGTCGCCGTCGCCGACGCGCTTGTGGTCCTGCGCCGCGACCAACGGCAGGATGTGCGCGCCGTCGACCAGGACGAAGAAGCTGGCCTCCTCGCCGGTCATGAACTCCTCGACCACGACCGAGGCTCCGGCGGCGCCGAAACGTCCACCTCCCAGCATGTCGTCGACGGCGGCGCAGGCCTCGGCGGCGTCGGCGGCGATGATCACGCCCTTGCCGGCCGCCAGACCATCGGCCTTCACCACGATCGGCTGGGCCTTCCAGACGTTGCCTTGGCGGTGGATGTAGGCCTTGGCGGCTGTGGCGTCGGTGAAGCGCTCGTAGCCGGCCGTGGGAATGCCGTACTTGCGGCAGAGGTCCTTGGTGAAGCCTTTGGAGCCTTCCAGCCGCGCGGCGGCGGCGGAGGGACCGAACACCGCGATACCGGCCTCCGTCAGCCGGTCGGCCAGCCCGGCGACCAGCGGCGCCTCTGGGCCGACCACGACGAAGTCGACGCCCTCGCGGCGGGCGAATTCGACGATCCTGGCGATGTCGTCGATGCCGATGGCGACGCATTCCGCCACTCCGGCGATGCCGGCGTTGCCCGGCGCGCAGAAGAGCTTGTCGCACAGCGGCGAGGCCGAGATCGCCCAGCACAGCGCGTGTTCGCGCCCGCCGCTTCCGACCACCAGAATCCGCATCGCATCCACCCCAATGCCTTGAAACGGCCGGCGATCCTCTCCAATATGACCATGGTCATGACCATGGTCAAATCAGGCGGGCGCGCGATGACTAAAACCATGAAGGCGTCGGAATGCAAAGCGAAGTTTCTCGCCGTGCTCGACGAGGTCGAGCGCACCGGCGAGACCGTGACCGTGACAAAGAACGGACGGCCGGTCGGGCGGATCGTGCCGTTGCGCGAGAAGCCGGCGACCTTGTTCGGCGCCTTGAAGGGGACGGTCGCGATCCATGGCGATATCGTCGGCCCGAGCGCGCCGGACTGGGACGAGGACCGCGAGTGGAGGAACATTTCGGGGCGGCGCGATGACGGTGATATTGGATAGCCATGTGCTGCTCTGGCTGATGGAAGGCCGACGGGAGCTCGGCCGGCTGGCGCGTGCGCGGTGCGACGAAGCGTTGCGCGACGACGCCGTCGGCGTCTCGGCGGTCACGTTCTACGAATTGGCGAACGAGCATCGCAAAGGCAGAATCGCGTTGTCACCCGATCCCGCGACGTGGCGGCAAAACGTGCTGGCGCTGGGCGTGGTCGAGTTTCCAGTGGACGCGCCAATCGCGATAGAGGCGGCAGGGCTCGCCGACATGCACAACGATCCCATGGACCGGCTCATCGTGGCGACCGTCCTGCGCAACGACGCCACCTTGATGACGGCGGATGGCGCCATACTGAGGTGGAAGGCGCCGTTGAGCCGGCTGGATGCCGCCAGATGACCGCGTCACCGGGAGCCCGCCCGTGAGCGACGCCGCCGAGGCCGCCGGCCACAACCTGCCGGAATTCTCGGTCTCCGAGCTGAGCTTCGCGCTCAAGCGGGAGGTCGAGCAGGCGTTCCCGCGCGTGCGCGTGCGCGGCGAGATCTCGCAGCCCAGCTTCCCGCGCTCCGGCCACTGCTATGTCCGCCTCAAGGACATGGACGCCGTGCTCGACGCGGTGTGCTGGAAGGGCTCGCTGCCGCGGCTGGGCCTGAAGATCGAGGAGGGGCTGGAGGTGATCGCCACGGGGCGCGTCACCACCTATCCCGGCTCGTCGAAGTACCAGATCATCGTCGAACGCATGGAGCTGGCGGGCGAGGGCGCGCTGCTCAAGCTGCTGGAGGACCGGCGCAGGAAGCTCGCCGCCGAGGGCCTGTTCGACGCCGACCGCAAGAGGCCGCTGCCCTATCTGCCGGAGGTCATCGGCGTCGTCACGTCGCCCAGCGGCGCGGTGATCCGCGACATCCTGCACCGCCTCGCCGACCGCTTCCCGCGCCACGTCCTGATCTGGCCGGTGGCCGTGCAGGGCGAGAAGGCCGCCGCCGAGGTGGCGGCCGCCATCGCGGGATTCAACGCCCTGCCGCCGGATGGCGCCACGCCGCGGCCGGACGTGCTGATCGTGGCGCGCGGCGGCGGCAGCCTCGAGGACCTGTGGGCCTTCAACGAGGAGATCGTCGTGCGCGCCGCGGCGGGCTCGGCGATCCCGCTGATCTCCGCCGTGGGCCACGAGACCGACACCACGCTGATCGATTTCGCCGCCGACCGCCGCGCGCCGACGCCGACGGCGGCGGCCGAGATGGCGGTGCCCGTGCGCGCCGAGCTGCTGGCGAACGTGCGCGGCATGGACGGCCGTCTGCTCACCGCCTTGAACCGCCGCCTGCGCGAGGCCGGAACCGAGCTGGCCGGCCTGGCGCGCGGTCTGCCCGACCCGATGCGCATGATCGAGGAACGCGGCCAGCGCGTCGACGACCTCTCCGGACGTCTGGTCCGCGCCACGACGACGCTGGTCGAGCGGCGGCGCGCGGCGCTGGCGACGGCGGCGGCCGGTCTGCGCAGTCCGCGCGAGATCGTCGACCGCGAGGCCGCGCGTCTGGCCGCGGCCGGCGACATGCTGATGGTCGTGATGCGCGGCTACCGCGACCGCGTGCGCGACCAGACCCTGCGCGGCGTCGAGCGCACCGACGCCTTGGCCCAGCGGCTGTCGCGCGCGTTGTCGCAGCTCCTCGACGGCCGCGCCGCCACGCTGGACGGCGTCGGCAAGCTGCTCGAGAGCTACTCGTTCAAAGGCACGCTGGCGCGCGGCTTCGCGCTGGTCAGGGACGCGGCGGGCGCGCCGGTGCTGTCGGCGGCCGCCGTCGCGCCCGGGGCCAGGATCGTCGTCGAGTTCGGCGACGGCGCCGTCGGCGCGGTGGTGGACGGCGGCGCGCAAGATGATCGGACCGCGCCGGCGCCCGCGTCGTCCCGCGCGAAGCCGCCGCGCGGCGGCCCGCAGGGATCGCTGTTCTGACATCGGCGCGTCGCCGGTTGATCGCATCGACGGTTCGCGCGACGGTTCGGTCCATCGAAAAGAAAGGGAGGCCGCCGATGGGAGAGGTCGAGTTCAAGCCGCTGGACGCGGAGGCGATCGCGCAATTCATGTACGCCAGCACCGCCACCATCACGATGCAGCTGATGAAGCGCGGCCTGCGCAACATGGCGATCAACGTCCGGCCGATGAATCCGGCCGCCAGCCGCATGGTCGGTCCGGCCTACACGCTGCGCTACATCGCCGGGCGCGAGGATCTGTGTCCGCCGCCGAGCCCGTCCGATCCGGAGAACGCGCAGAAGCACGCGGTCGAGCACACGCCGGCCGGCGCCGTGCTGGTGGTGTCGACCGGCGGCGAGCTGCGCAGCGGCACGTTCGGCGACATTCTCGTGGCGCGGCTGCAGGTGCGCGGCGTCGCGGGCGTGGTGTCCGACGGCGCGATGCGCGACCAGCCGGTGGTGTCGGGCATGAAACTGCCGGTGTTCGCCGCCGGCGTCACGGCGCCGCCGAGCATGACGCATCTGCTGCCGGTCGACGTCCAGCTACCGGTGGGCTGTGGCGGCGTGCCGGTGTTTCCCAACGACGTGGTCGTGTCGGACGGCGACGGCGTCGTGATCGTGCCTCGCCACATCGCCGAGGAGGTGGCGCGCGATTCGATGGCGCAGGAGCGGCTGGAGAAGTTCGTCGCCATCCAGATCCTCAAGGGCAAGCCCGTGATGGGGACCTATCCGCCCGACGACGCCACCAAGGCGGCGTTTCAGGCCTGGGTGGCGGCCGGCGAACCGGGCGGCTGAGCCCCGCACGGGGTCGGCATTGGATCGTACGGCGCCAGGTTCGCGAGGAACATCTCGGCGCTGGCGCGCCACGAGAAGCGCGCCGCCTGCGCGCGGCAGGCGGCGGGCTCCACCTGCAGCGCCCGTAGGGCCGCTGCGCGCAGGTCATGGTCGAGAACGCCGACGGGCGCGTCGCCGATGACGTCGAGCGGACCCGGAACGGGAAACGCGGCGACCGGCAGACCGGAAGCGAGCGCTTCAAGCAGAACCAGACCGAACGTGTCCGTGCGGCTGGGAAAGACGAACACGTCGGCGGCGCGGTAGAGCGTAGCCAGCGCTTCGCCTTGCCGCCGCCCGAAGAAGCGCGCGTCCGGGTAACGGGCGCGCAGCCTTTCGAACTCCGGCCCGTCGCCGACCACCCAGCGGTGGCCCGGAAGATCGAGCGACAGGAACGCGTCGAGGTTCTTCTCGACCGCGAGCCGGCCGACGTACAGGAACACCGGCCGTCCATCCTCGGACGCCGGCGTGGGATCGGAGCGCGGCCGGAACAGAGACGTGTCCACGCCGCGCGTCCATGGCCGCAGATTCGCGAAGCCGCGACCCGCGAGCGCGTCGCGGACGCTGGGCGTCGAAACCATCACGGCGGTAGCCGGCGCGTGGAAGCGTCGTAGCGCCGCGTAGGTCCACGCCACCGGCACGCCAAACCGCGCGCCGAGGTACTCGGGGAAGCGCGTGTGGTAGGCGGTCGTGAACGGCAGCCCGCGGCGGCGGCAGAACCCGCGCGCGGCGCTTCCAAGGGGACCTTCTGTCGCGATATGGACCGCCGCCGGCAGGAACGCGGAGAGCAAGGAGGCGAGACGCCGGCCGGGCATGATCGACAGCCGGATGTCGGGATAGGTCGGGCAAGGCAGGGTCCCGAAGCGGTCCGGACCGAACACTTCGATCTCGTGGCCGAGACGGCGCAGCTCGGCGCGCGTGGCGTCGATCGTACGCACCACGCCATTCACCTGTGGATGCCACGCGTCGGTGACGATTGCGACGCGCATCGCCCTCGATCACTCCGCCGCCAGCGGTAGCGGCGCGCGGACGGCCTCGTTGCCGTGGCGACCGGAGATTTCGGGCCACCGCAGAATCGACATCCGGCCTTCGTAGTCTTCGACCAGCGCGGTGCAACTTTCGACCCAGTCGCCGTCGTTGTAGTAGAGGATGCCGTCTATGGTCCTCGCCTGGGCGTGGTGGATATGCCCGCAGACGACGCCGTCGACGCCACGGCCGCGCGCCTCCGTGGCGACCGCCGCCTCGTAGTCGCCGATGAACTGCACGGCGTTCTTGACGCGTTCCTTCAGGTAGCCCGCGAGCGACCAGTACGGCATACGCAGCAGGCGCCGGGCGCCGTTGACGACCGTGTTGAGCTTCAGGGCCAGCGCGTAGGCCCAGTCGCCGAGCATCGCCAACCAGCGGGCGTAGCGCACGACGCCGTCGAACTGGTCGCCGTGGATGACCAGCAGGCGCTTGCCGTCGGCCGTCTCGTGGATAGCCTCGCGCACGACCTGGACGCCGCCGAATGTGAGGCCGCAATAGTCGCGCGCCGCCTCGTCGTGGTTGCCCGGCACGTAGACGACGCGCGTGCCCTTGCGCGCCTTGCGCAGAATCTTCTGGACGACGTCGTTGTGGGCCTGCGGCCAGTACCACCAGCGGCGCAGGCGCCAGCCGTCGACGATGTCGCCGACGAGGTAGAGGCAGTCGCTGTCGTGGCGGCGCAGGAAATCGAGCAGCTTGTCGGCTTGGCAGCCGCGGGTGCCGAGATGCACGTCGGAAAGATAGATCGCCCGCCAGTGCGTCGTGGGAACTGCGCCTTCCGCGTTCATCGCCCCGTCCATCGCGGTACGCCGTCGGACCGGCCACGAGGGCTTGAGTCGACGGCCGGACGCTAGCCGCCGGCGATGACGGTCGTGCTACGGTAGTGATGCAGTACCGTTGCAATCGAGCCTCGTTGGTAGCCCGCAAAATGTCATCGCTGGATGGTCCCTCCGGTCGCCGATTGCTGATCGTCCACAATCCCGTCGCGGGACGTTGGCAGGAGCGGCGGCTATCCGCCGCGCTGGAGGCGGCGCGGGGCGCGGGGGCTGTCGTCGTCGCGGTCGCGTCGACGTCTCTGCGGGGCGACGCCCGGCGGCTGGCGCTGGGCGCCGACTCAAGTCGCGTCGACGTGGTGGTCGCCGCCGGCGGCGACGGCACGGTCAACGAGGTCGCGGCCGGGTTGCTGGCGCGCGACGACGCGCCGCCGGCGCTGGGCATCGTCCCGCTGGGCACCGTCAACGTGCTGGCGCGCGAGATCGGCCTGGCGTTCGACGCCGCGGCGGTCGGTCGCGCGCTGGCGCGCGGGGCGGCGACGCCGATCCATCTCGGCGAGGCGGCAGGCGTCTCCGGCGCTTCCGCGCCGTTCGTCCTGATGGCTGGCGCCGGTTTCGACGCGCGCGTGGTCGCTGGCGTCGACGGCGCGCTGAAGCGGCGGCTCGGCAAGGGCGCCTATGTCTGGCGCGCGCTGGCCGAGATGGCGCGCGGCGCGCGCGCGCGATACCGCGTCGAGATCGACGGGGTGGCGCGCGAGGCGGCCTCGGTGATCGTCAGCAACGCGCGCTCGTACGGCGGATCGTACACGCTGGCGCCCGGTGAGAGCGTGAGGCGTCCGGTCCTGTCGGTGTGCCTGTTCGACGGCGGTGGCCGCGCCGACATCGTGCGCTACGGCGCGGCGCTGCTGATGGACCGGCTGGCGCGCGCTCGCGGATTCAACGTCGTCGAGGCGCGCGAGGTCTCGATCCGCGCGAGCGACGGCGCCGCGGCGCCGCTGCAGATCGATGGCGACAACGCGATGAAACTGCCCGTCACGATCCGTGTCGCGCCGCGGCGGCTGACGCTGCTGATGCCGGACGCGTGACCGGCCCTAGCGCGGCCGCGCGAGCGCCATCCAGATGCCGCCGCCGACCAGCATGGCGCCGCCGGCCGTGGTCAGCGCCCGCGCCCGGCGGCGCGACAGCGTGCGGGCGGCGCGCGCCGCCAAAAGGGCGTAGGCGCCGTCCGACAGCGCCGCGACGGCCATCGCCGTGGCGCCGAGGACCACGACCCGCGTCGCGCGGTCGCCGCCGGAATCGACGAACTGTGGAATGAACGCGCCGAAGAACAGCAGCACCTTGGGATTGCTCAACATCACCAGGAGGCCCTGGAGGAAGAAGCCGCCACGCGGCGCGGCGACCGCGCCCGGCGCCAATCCGCCGCCGCCGGCGCGCAGCATCTTGACGCCGATCCAGACGAGGTAGGCGGCGCCGACCAACCGCAGCCAGTCGAACCATGCGCCCATCGTGGCGACGACCGTGGCCAGGCCGACCACCAAGGTGCCGAGCATGATCGCGAGGCCGAGCTGGGCGCCGGCGACGTTGGCCAGCCCGGCCCGCGCGCCGTGCGTCAGGCTGTTGGCGACGACCAGCGCCACCATCGGTCCGGGGACGGCGGCGACGACGACGCAGGCGGCGATGAAGGCGAGGTAGAGCTCGAGGGACATCGGCGTGGCTCGGTGTCCGGTGGTGGATCCTCAGGGCGACGCGGCGCGCAACCGCGCCAGCCCGTCGGGTGTCGGATAGCCGTCGGCGACGAGCTTCGCGCGGACCTGGAAGGCCCGGAAGGCGGCGCGGGTCTTCGGTCCCAGCAGGCCGTCGACGTCGTCCTGGTAGAGCCCGAGCCGCTGGAGGCGGTTCTGCAGGTCGACCACGTCGGCGCGCGCCAGCGGCTGGTCGTCGGCCGGCGGCTGGCGGATCAGGCCTGGGCGGCCGTCGATCTGCGCCGCGAGCTGGCCTATCGCGATGGCGTAGAGCTGGGAGCGGTTCCAGATCATGATGACCTTGTAGTTCGGCCACAGCAGGAACGCCGGTCCGCGGTGGCCCGCCGGCAGGGCCAGCGCCGCCTTCTCCGTCGAATCGGACAGCGGCCGGCCGTCGGCGCGCGCGATCCCCATCGCGCGCCATTCGCGGATCGGGCGCTCGACGGTCGGATCGACCCGCGCGTAGTCGAAGCTGGCCGGCAGCAAGACCTCCTCGTGCGAGGGCTGGCCGCGCTTCCAGCCGACCTTGGCGAGGTAGTTGGCCGACGAGCCGAACACGTCCGGCAGGCTGCGCCAGAGATCGACGCGGCCGTCGCCGTCGCGGTCGATGGCGTAGGCGGTGTAGGTCGAGGGCATGAACTGCGTGTTGCCCATCGCGCCGGCCCACGAACCCTTCATCTGCGCCGGCGTCATGCGGTTGGCGGCGAGGATTCTCAGCGCCTGCACCAGCTCGTTGGAGAAGAACTCGCGCCGCGCCGTCTGGCACGCCAAGGTCGCCACCGAGCGGATCACCGGGAAATCGCCGGTGAAGGCGCCATAGTTCGACTCCATGCCCCAGAACGAAACGATGTAGGCCGGCGGCACGCCGAACTCGCGCTCGATGGCGTCGAGCTGGGCGCGGTGGCGCGCCAGCATCTGCTGTCCCTTGGCGACGCGTTCCGCGCTGATGGCGTTGCCGAGGTAGCGGCCCAGCGTCAGCGAGAACTCCGGCTGCCGGCCATCGAGGTCGACCACACGGGGGTCGGGCGTCAGACCGCGCAGCGCGCCGTCTGCGGTGGCGCGCGGTACGCCCTGCGCCACGGCCTGCTCGCGGATCGACTCGAGGCAGGCCGTGAAATCGCTCTGCGCGAACACTGGCGGCGACGCGGCCATCGACGTGGCGGCGATGGCGATGGCGGCCGCGCGCGCGCGACCGGAGGATCGAGGAGGGATCGGAGTCGGCATTGGGCGGGGATTCCGGTGCGATCGGGCGGGTGCGGCCATCATAGGCGATCCGGCCGCGATTGGCGCCTCGCGCGCGGCGAAGTGATCGCGCGACGGGCGGCGGCGGCGCCGCCGGGATCGGGCGCCCGTCCTCAGGCGCCGGCGATGGTCATGCCGTCGATCCGGATGGTCGGCGCGTTGACCGCGCCCTTGAAGCGCAGATCGTCGGCCGGCGTCAGCGCGCGGAACATGTCCTTGAGATTGCCGGCGATGGTGATGCCCGACACCGGCGTCGTCAGGCGGCCGCCCTCGATGCGGAACCCGGCGGCGCCGCGGCTGTAGTCGCCGGTCACGCCGTTGACGCCGAAGCCGATCAATTCGGTCACGTAAAGTCCGTCCGCCACGTCGCCGATCAGGTCGCCGACGCTGTCGCGGCCCGGCTCCATGTGCAGATTTGTGGTCGAGGGCGAGGGCGGGCCGGAGACGCCGCGCGCGGCGTGCCCCGTCGGCGCCATCTTGAGCTGCCGCGCCGCCGCCAGATCGAGGATCCACGTCGTCAGGCGGCCCTTGTCGACGATGGCGCGCCGCGTCGTCGGCAGGCCCTCGCCGTCGAACGGCTTGGAGGCGGAGCCGCGACGGCGGTGCGGATCGTCGACGATGGTGACGCCGGCCGCGAAGACGTCGCTTCCCAGCGCGTCGAGCAGGAACGAGGCGCCACGGGCGATGGCGCGGCCGTTGATGGCGCCGGCGAGGTGGCCGAGCATACCGCCGGAGACGCGGCGGTCGAACACGACCGGCGCCTTGCCGCTGGCCATGCGGCCGGGATTGAGGCGCTTCACCGCGCCTTCGCCGGCCTTGCGGCCGATCGCGGCGGGCGCTTCGAGCTCCTCGACGTAGACGCCGGTCGTCCAGTCGTAGTCGCGCTCCATCGCGGTGCCGTCGCCCGCCAGCACGGCGCAGGACAACGAGTAGCCGGCGCGGGCATAGCCGCCCGTGAAGCCGTTGGACATCGCCATGGCGACGGCGGTGCGACCCCAGCCGGCCTCGGCGCCTTCGGAGTTGGTGACGCCGGCAACGGCGCGCGCGGCGTCCTCGGCCTCGGCGCACCAACCCATCAGCGTTTCCGGCGAAGGCTCGCGACCGTCGTCGAGGTCGAGCTCGGGCCGCTCGCGCGCCAGCAGCTCCTCCGGCGCCAGCCCGCACACGGGATCCTCCGGCACGGCGCGCGCCATCGCCACGGCGCGGCCCGCGAGCTCGCGCAGGCCGGCGGGCGCGAAATCGGTCGACGAGACGATCGCCTGACGCGTGCCCACCAGCACGCGCAGGCCGAGGTCGCGGCCCTCGCTGCGCTCCAGCTTCTCGCGCACGCCCAGACGCTGCGCCACCGACAGGCTGGTGCCGGCGACCACGATGGCGTCGGCGGCGTCCGCCCCGGCGGCGCGCGCCCATCCGATGAGGTCCTGCAGCAAGCCGGGATCGACGCCGGCGGGCTGGTCGGAGGCGTCGCGCGTGGCGATGGATCGGGCGACGAATGAGGGCCCCGCGACTGGCGTCGTATTCCGGACGGCGCCTCTTGCCTCCTCTCCCCGCGCAGGCGGGGCGAGGGGCTTCGCGCCGGCCGCGCCTTTGCCCGCCTTTGGCGTCCGTGGCGCCGGTTTCACGGTCGTCTTCGCCTTGGCCGGTGCCTTCGCTGTCGCCGCCGCGGGCTTTCTCGCCGCCGCGGGCTTGCGTGCCGCCACCTTCTTCGCGGCCGGCTTCTTCGCGCTATTCTTCGCCGGCGCGCGCGTGGCGGCGGATTTCACCTTCGCGGGCTTGGCCGCCTTTTTGGCGCCCGCCGCCTTCTTCGCGGCGGGCTTCTTCTTCGCCGCTGATTTCTTCTTCGACTTCGCCATACGCTCGACTCTCTATTTTCCGCGCGGCTCAGGCCGCGTCGTCATCCAGGTAATAGGACAGCGCCAGCACCGCCGCCAAGCCGAGCCCCAGCGCCCAGCCGCCCAGCGACAATCCGCGCAGCAGCCCCGGTCCGGGTGGACCGAAAAAGCGTTCGACCACCTCGACCGCGACGGCGTGCGCGAACAGCGCGACGATGCCGGCGATCACGCACGAGATCGCGATGTTCCAGACGAAGCGCACGACCGAGGCGACCGGGCCCTCCAGCTTGGGCATCGGCCCCCACCATTTCGGCGGCGACGGAAGCTCGGCGCCGGGCCGCCGCGCCGCCATGCCGACGGCGTCCGGCCGCGACGCCGGATCGGGCAGCGGCGGCGGATTGTCGTTCGCGGTGGGCGGGCGATGGTAGGGGTCGGCCATGGCGCGCGCACCATAGCCGACCCGCCCGGCCGGCGCACGGCCAAGCGTTGGCGGTCCGACGGCGCCCGCCCTATGATCCCGCGCAGTTCGATCCACGGAGCGTCCATGTACCCTATGGGAATCGCCGCCGCGATCTGCGCGGCCGCCCTCGTCGCCGCGGGCGCGCACGCGCAATCCAATCCGTCCTTCGACTGCCGGCGCGCGGCGACCGTGGTGGAGCGCATGATCTGCGCCGAGGCGTCGCTGGGCGAGGCCGACCGGACCCTGGCGCGGGCCTATCGCGAGGCGCTGGAGAGCCGACGCACCCCGGCCGACCGCGATGCGTTGGCGCGCGACCAGGCGGACTGGCTGACGACCCGCGACAGGGGATGCCTCGACGAGAACGGCCCGCGCGCGCCGATGCCGCCGCCGGACATGCGCGGCTGGATCGCGTCGTGCCTCGAGATCATGCACAACTACCGCATCTCGTGGCTGCTCGACATGCCGACGCGCGAGACGGTGCCCGGCGCGCCGGGCGCGCGCAGTCCCGGCCTGTCCGGCGATTTCTCCGGTCGGTACACCGCCGGCGGCGACGGCTGGTATGGCGCGCTGCGCCTGCGCCGACTCGGCGGACAGTGGCTCGGCGAGATCTCGACCACCAACGGTCCGACGGCGCATTCCTGCGGCCTTGAAGGCAAGGTGCGCGCCGCCGGCGACGGTCTGGTGATGGACGTCTACGAGAACGACGACAAGCCGGACGACGCCAAGCGCTGCGCCGTCAAGATCACGCCGATTCCCGGCGGCTTCGAGGTCGAGGCCCAGGAGAACGAGACCTGCCGCATGTTCTGCGGCGCCCGCGGCTATTTCTCCGGCGAGTATTTCCGCACGGAACGGAACCCACGCTGATCGTGGAACGCGAGGCGGTCACCGGCCGTTCACCGTCGGCCGCTGCCGGGCGGGCGCGGCGTGTGGTAGGCTTCGGCATCGACGCTTCTTCTCCGGACGAGGAGGACGGCATGGCGCGCGAACCCGGATCGAAACTGCGCAAGATCGCGATGGCCAGCCTCGTGCCGGTGTTCGTCGCCAGCTCGCCCGCCGCGCAGACGCGCGCGCCGTCGGGCCGCGACGCGCCGCCGGACGACAGCAAGCCGCTTTCCGCCGCCGTGGTGCGGGCGCTCGACGCCGTCGTGTCGTTGCGCGCCGAGGTGCCGCGTTCCGCCCGCACCGCCGAGACTCTGGGCACGGAGCGCGCCGGCCACGGCGTGCTGGTCGACGACGACGGCCTGGTGCTGACCGTCGGCTACCTGATCATGGAGGCGCGCTCGGTCGAGGTCGTCGAGGCCGGTGGACGGCGGCTCTCGGCCAGCATCGTGGCCTACGATTTCGATTCCGGCTTCGGGCTGGTGCGCACGGCGCTGCCGCTGCGCGCCAAGGCGCTCAGCCTGGGCGACTCGGCGGCGCTGAAGTTCAAGGACGTGGTCACCGTGGCCGGCCACGGCGGCCCCGGGGCGGCGCAGCGCGCCATCGTCACGGACCGCCGCGATTTCGCGGGCTACTGGGAATACCTGCTGGAGAACGCCGTCTTCACCTCGCCGCCCTACGGCTCGTTCGGCGGCGCCGCCCTGATCGGCGAGGACGGCGCGCTGCTGGGCATCGGCTCGCTGTTCGTCGGCGACGCCTACCGCGCCCACGGCGGCGTCCTACCGGGCAACATGTTCATCCCTGTCGAGAAGTTGAAGCCGATCCTCGAGACGCTGAAGCGCGGCGAGCGCGCCGGCGCGTCGCGGCCGTGGCTGGGCGTCTACACGCAGCAGATGCCGGGCCGGCTCGCCGTCGCCTACGTCGCGCCCGACAGCCCGGCGGAGCGCGCCGGGCTGACGCGCGGCGATCTGATCCGCCGAGTCGACGGCGTCGACGTCGACGAGATCGCGGAGTTCTACCGCAAGCTCTGGTCGCTGGGTCCGGGCGGCACGTCCGTGACGCTCGGCGTCGAGCGCGACGGCATCGTGGTCGACGTGGTCGTGCGGTCGGTCGACCGCTACCGCTATCTGAAGCTCGACGGCTCGCTCTGAGACCGCGTCCCGGGCGCGTTGACTCGCCGCGGCGGATGCCGTTTACCATCGTGCCCAATGGCGCGGACGCCCCCGGCCGCGCCGCGTAACGGAGGGACGACGATGGCCAGGGCCTTCGCATCGCAGGCGGATCTCGAAGACAAGAAGATCACCTTCAGCCGGCTGAGCGACCACGCCTACGCCTTCACCGCCGAGGGCGATCCGAACACCGGAATCGTGATCGGCGACGACTGCGTCATGGTGGTCGACGCGCAGGCCACGCCGGCTATGGCGCGCACCGTCATCGAGCGCATCCGCACGGTCACCGACAAGCCGATCCGCTACGTGACGCTGACGCACTACCACGCCGTGCGCGTGCTCGGCGCGTCGGGCTACGAGCCGCAGCACATCATCGCCAGCGAGGCGACGCGCGAGCTGATCGTCGAGCGCGGCCAGCAGGACTGGAAGTCGGAGTTCCAGCGCTTTCCGCGGCTGTTCCGCGACGCCGATTCGATCCCCGGCCTGACCTGGCCGACGATCACGTTCAAGGACCGCATGACGCTGTGGATGGGCAAGCTGCAGGTCGACATCATCCACGCCGGCCGCGGCCACACCAAGGGCGACACGATCGTGTGGCTGCCGCAGGAGCGGGTGCTGTTCTCGGGCGACCTGGTCGAGTTCGCGGCCACGCCCTACGCCGGCGACGCCTATTTCCAGGACTGGCCGGCGACGCTGCAGACGCTGCGCGACATGAACGCCGAGGCGCTGGTGCCCGGCCGCGGCGACGCGCTGACCACGCCGGCGGCGGTCGAATCGGGCCTCGCCAGCACGCAGTCCTTCATCGCCGAGCTCTACGCCGAGGTGAAGCGCCGGGCGGATTCCGGCGCCGACCTGAAGACCGCCTACGACGCGGCGCTGGCGGCGATGCGGCCGCGCTACGGCAACTGGGTGATCTTCGACCACTGCATGCCGTTCGACGTGACGCGCGCCTACGACGAGGCCAAGGGCGTCGAGCATCCGCGCATCTGGACCGCCGAGCGAGACATCGAGATGTGGAAGGCGCTCGAGCAGGGCGCCTGAGCCGGCGCGTCCGGCGATGGCCAGCTACGCCTATCCGAGATACGCCTACACGCCGCCTCCCGAGCTGAAAGGCGGCGGCGGTGTCGCGCCCGTGGTCGTCGTCGGCGCCGGGCTTGTCGGGTTGACGCTGGCGCTGGACCTGGCGCTGAAGGGTGTCGCGGTCGTCGTCGTCGACGAGGACGACACCGTCAGCGTCGGCAGCCGCTCGATCTGCCAGGCCCAGCGGACGCTCGAGATCTGGCACCGCCTCGGCGTCGCCGACCGCATGGTCGCGAAGGGCGTGACCTGGGACACCGGCGAGGTCTATCTCGGCGACAGGCCGGTCTACCGCTTCGGCCTCCAGCCCGAGCCCGGCCAGCGCTTCCCCGCCTTCATCAACCTCCAGCAGTACTACTGCGAGCAGTACCTGATCGAGCGCATCGCCGAGGTCGGCGGCGTCGATCTGCGCTGGCGCAACAAGGTGGTCGCGGTGCGGCCGGCGGACGACCACGTCGCGCTCGACGTCGAGACGCCGGACGGACGCTACGCGCTGCGGGCCGCGTGGGTGGTGGCGTGCGACGGCGCCCGCAGCCCGGTGCGGACGATGATGGGTTTGCCGTTCGAGGGCGAGACCTTCGACGACCAGTTCCTGATCGCCGACATCCGCATGCGCGCGGCGCTGCCGAACGTGCGGAAATACTGGTTCTATCCGCCGTTCCATCCCGACAATTCGGTGCTGTTGCACCGCCAGGCCGACGACGTGCTGCGCGTCGATTTCCAGCTCGGCCCGGACGCCGACGCCGAGGCGGAGCGGCGCGTCGAGAACATCGACCGCCGTCTGCGCGTGATGTTCGGGCGGGACGCCGTGTGGGAGCACGAGTGGACCAGCGTCTACCGCTTCTCGTGCCGGATGCTGCCGCGGTTCGTCGAGGGCCGCGTGGTGTTCGCCGGCGACGCCGCGCATGTCGTGTCGCCGTTCGGCGCCAGGGGCGGCAATTCCGGCGCGCAGGACGCCGACAATCTCGGCTGGAAGCTGGCGCTGGTGGCGCGCGGCGACGCGCCGGCGTCGCTGCTGGAGAGCTATTCCATCGAACGCGCCCAGGCGGCGCGCGAGAACATCAGGCAATCGACGCGCAGCACCGATTTCATCACGCCGAAATTCCCGGCGGCGCTGGATTTCCGCGACGCCGCGCTCGACCTCGCCCGCGACGCGCCGTTCGCGCGCGCCATGGTCAACAGCGGCCGGCTGTCGCGGCCGACGCCGATGCCGGTCTCGCCGCTGCACACGCCGGACGTCGACGACGATTGGACCGCCGGGCCGGCACCCGGCGACGCCTTCGTCGACGCGCCGCTCGAGGGCGGCGCGGCGTGGGCGGTCGAAGCGGTCGCCGGCCGCTTCGCGTTGGTCGCGTTCGCGGATTCCGACGGCGCGCCGCCGGCGGCGCTGCGCGGCGCGCCGGAGCGGCTGGCGTCGGCGCCATCGCCTGCCGTGTGCCTGCTGGTGTCGGATGGCGCGGCCTCCGCCGCCGGATGGACGGCGGCGCGGGACGTCGAGGGACATCTGGTGCGGCGTTGCGGCGCGCGCGCCGGTACTTCGTATCTGGTCCGGCCCGACCAGGTCGTGGCGGGGCGCTGGCGGCGCGGCGACGCGGCGGCGGTGGCGGCGGCGTTGCGCCGCGCGACGGGAGGCTGACATGGCGGCGCTGAAGACCGACCTCAACCTCGCCCGGCCGGACGACGTCTACAACCTGATCGTCGACGCCCACAAGGACCTCGACGACGCCGGCGCGCGCGCCTTCCAGGCGAAGCTGATCCTGCTGCTGGCCAACCATGTCGGCGACGAGGCCGCGATCCGCGAGGCCGTCGACCTCGCGCGCCGCGACGCGGGGCGCGGTCTCGCCGCCGGCCGATCGACATAGCGAGGCGCAACATGTCCAACGTCACCGTCCGCGCCGCCGTCGCCGGCGACGCCGGCACGATCCACCGCTTCTCCGTCGCGCTGGCGACGTTCGAGGGCGAGCCCGACGCGGTGAAGGCGACGCCGGAGATCCTCGCGCGCGACGGCTTCGGGCCGGACGCCAAGTTCCGCGCGCTGATCGCCGAGCTCGACGGGCGGCCGGTCGGCTTCGCGCTCTACACCTTCAACTACTCCGTCTGGGAGGCGCGCCGCGGCGTGTTCCTCGAGGACATCTGGGTCGAGACCGACGTCCGCGCCGCCGGCGTCGGACGCGCGCTGATGGCGGCGCTGGCGCGGGAATGCGCGCGCGAGGGCTACGGCCGCATCGACCTCAACGTGCTGCACTGGAATCCGGCGCGGCGCTTCTACGAGACCCTGGGCTGCGCCCATATCGACACGTGGCTGCCGTACCGCGTGCGCGGCGAGGCGCTGGCGCGCCTCGCCGCCGACTGAGCAAGACGCCGCCCGCGACGATAGAGGAGGAACACCCCATGGAACGCGCGACCGTGAAGCTCGATGTGTCCGGTTTCATCGCCGTCGTGACGATGGACAACCCGCCGGTCAACGCCCAGAACCGGCAGTTCCACGAGGACATGATCTCGGTGTTCGACGAGATCAGCGACCGCGACGACATCCGCGTGGCCGTGCTGACGGGCGCCGGCAAGACGTTCTCGGCCGGCGCCGACATCAAGGGCCGAGCCGGCCAGGTGCGCGGTCCGGGCGAGCAATGGGGCCACAACCGCCGCGCCCGGGAGTGCTTCCACAGCATCGTCGAATGCCGAAAGCCGGTGATCGGGGCCATCAACGGCGTGGCGCTGGGCGCCGGCCTCGCGGTGGCCGCGTCCTGCGACATCCTCGTCGCCGCCGAGAACGCCGCGATCGGATTGCCGGAGATCGACGTCGGCCTGATGGGCGGCGGCCGCCACGCCATGCGCCTGTTCGGCCGGCACTCGCTGGTGCGGCGCATGATGTTCACGGGCTACCGCGTGCCGGCGGCGGAGTGCTACCGGCTGGGCGTGGTCGAGGCCTGCGTGCCGCTCGACAAGCTGATGGACACCGCGATGGAGTTCGCGCGCCAGATCGCCGGCAAGAGCCCCGTGGCGATGAAGTACGCCAAGCACTCGCTGAACACGATCGAGTTCACCACGCTGCGCGACGGCTATCGCTTCGAGCAGAACATGACCGCCGAGCTGGGCACGACGGAGGACTCGCGCGAGGCGATGCTGGCCTTCGCGGAGAAGCGCAATCCGGTGTTCAAGGGCCGCTGAGGCGGGCGCCGTGCGGGCCTATCGCCGGTTCGCGGCCATCCAGCGGGCGGCGAAATCGACCAGCGGGCGCTGGCGCATCAGCCGCGCGGTGGCGCGGCCGACGGGTCCGACCGCGACCGCGCCGGTCGCGATCTCGTAGGCGTGGCCGATGTCGTCGAAATCGCCGTCGTCGAAATCGATGTCGGAGAACGTCGCCCACTGGCGGCGTCCGTCGACGAGTATGGGCCCGGCGACCGTCCTGCGCTCCTTCGACGGCCAGGCGGCGCGGTGCTCGGCGAGGTGCAGCGAGGTGTTGCGGGCGTGCCCGACGCCCAGCAGCAGCACGGAGGCGTCGAGATCGTAGAGCCGCGCCAGCGGCGAGTTCTCGCCCATGCCGTCGTCGTAGCCGTGGCCGGAGGTGATCTCGGCGGCGCGCGGGCCGCGGGCGGCGAACGACACGTGCGGGTGGCGGCTGCGCAGCGCGCCGGGGTGGGTGCGGAAATTCTCGGCGACGACGCCCATGCGCCGGGTCGGCGTCGTCGCCGGATCGAACGCCGGCATGTTGGCGCGGATCACCGGCAGCCATTCGCGCGGCACCGGCGGCGCCTGCCACTCGGCGGGGTCGGTGAGGTGGCCGCTCTGGGTCGGCATCGCGATCGTGCCGTCGGGGCCGACGGCGCGGGTCACCGCCGCCACCACCGCCGGCGCGCCGCCGACCACCCAGCCCAGCGAAGACAGCGCGCAATGCACCAGCAGCACGTCGCCCGGCGCCACGCCCAGCGCGGCGAGGTCGCGCGCCAGGGTCTCGACGGTCGGCGGGGCGGCCCCGGTGCGGGCGACGAGATTGGCCTCTGACATGGCGGCGAGTGTAGCACCGCCGGCCGGCGTTCAGCGCTTCGGTATGCCGATCAGCCGGCCGGACTTGGCCGGCCGCGGCAGCCCGCCGTGCGTCGCCGCCATCAGCGCCAGACGCTCCCGCGTCTGCGCGGGGAACGGACCCGGCCGGCGCGTGGCATGGTCGATATGCATGATCATCAGCTCGCAGGTCGCCGCGAGGAAGCCCTGCTGCGCGTGGTACATCTGGTGGAAGAGGTGCAGGCGCTTGGAATCGTGGTCGAGCAGCTGCGTCGTGAAGCGCAGGTCGTCGCCGCCCTTGACCTCGCGGTCGTAGGTGATGTGCGCCTCCAGCACGAAGGTCATGCCCAGCTTGTTGCCGACGTAGCGGCGGCCCATGCCGATCTGCGTCGTGAACGCGCCGGAGGCGAAATCGAACGCCTCGAGGTAGCGCGACATGTTCATGTGGCCGTTCCAGTCGACCCACTCCGGCGGCACGGTGGCGCGGTGCAGGTCGAGCGGCGCCCTCGTGTCGAGCTCGGGCAGCTCGTACGGCAGGAGCGCGATCGGCTCCGGCACGGCCGGGCGGACGGCGCGCGGCGTGGCGGTCGCGGTCATTTCCGGCGCAGCCCGATCACACGGCCGGCTTTCTCCGGCGCCGGCAGCGTCGCGTGGGCCGCCGCCATGAGATCGAGGCGGCGGGCCGCTTCGGCCGGCCACGGCGCCGAGCGGCGCGTGGCGTAGTCGATGTTCATCAGGATCAGCTCGTTGGTCGCGGCCACGAAGCCCTCGGTGGCGTGGTACATGGTGTGGAAGTAGTGCACCTTCTTCGCGTCGTGGCCGAGGATCTGCGTCGTGATGCGCAGCGGATCACCCTCCTTGACCTCCTGGTCGTAGGTGGCGTGCGCCTCCAGCACGAACGTCATGCCGATCTTGTCGCGCGTGTACTCGAAGCCGACCCCGAGCTGCTTGCACAGCGTGTCGGTCGCCTTGTCGAAGGCCACGATGTAGTAGCCGACGTTCATGTGGCCGTTCCAGTCGATCCATTCCGGCTTCACCACGTCGCGGTGCCGGTCGAGCGGGGCGGCGAGATCGAGTTCCTCGATCGGATAGGGCAGGTCCGTCATGGCGCGGACCCTACAGAACGCGGCGCGCTTCGCGCAAGCCGCGCTGATGGCCCCATGAGGAGGATGCGGTTGGTACCGGGCGCGGCGGCGCGCAGGATGCCGCCGCGGAACAGGAGGCGGGAAATGGCGAAGGCGAAGAAGGCGTTGGTCCTCGGGGTCGGGGCGGAACGCGGCGTGGGCGCGGCGGTGGGTCGGCGGTTCGCGCGCGAGGGCTACCACGTGATCGTGGCCGGCCGCACGGCGGCCAAGGTCGACAAGGTCGCGGCGTCGATCCGCGCCGCCGGCGGCTCGGCCGCGTCCGTCGTCGCCGACGCGACCAGCGAGGCCGACGTGGCGGCGCTGTTCGACCGCGCGATGGCCGACGACGCCGAGGGCGCGCCGGCCGAGGTCGCGGTGTTCAACGTCGGCAACAACATGTCGGGCGATCTGCGCGAGTTCAGCGTCGCGGATTTCGAGTCGCTGTGGCGGCTGGGGTGCTTCGCCGGCTTCGTGTTCGCGCGCGAGGCGGCGCGCCGCTTCGCGCCCCTGGGCCGCGGCACGGTGATCTTCACCGGCGCCAGCGCCAGTCTGCGCGGGCGCGCACGCTTCGCGGCCTTCGCGGCGGCAAAGATGGGCCTGCGCGGCATCGCCCAGTCCATGGCGCGTGAGTTCGGCCCGGCCGGCATCCATGTGGCCCACGTCGTGGTCGACGGCGGCATCGACGGCGAACGGCTGATCTCGCGCATGCCGGCGCGCCGCGAGCAGGCCGGACCGGACGGGCTGCTCGACGTCGACGCGATCGCCGACACCTATTGGCACATCCATGGCCAGCACCGCAGCGCCTGGACCCAGGAGGTCGACCTGCGGCCGTACAAGGAGAGCTTCTAGGACGCGATCACTGGAGGCGCCGTGCGCGACGCCGCATCGCCCCATCTGTCATCCCGAGCGTAGCGAGGGATCCAGGGGAGGCGCCTAGATCCCTCGCTACGCTCGGGATGACAGATGGACGCGCGACCTGCGTTCGCGTTCGGTCGGCCGGACGTCGTCCTACGAACGCGCGCTGAGCGGAATTTCGGCGAGTTCCGTGAACACGGCTTTGCCCAGTCGGCGCGCGGTGGCGACCATGTCGTCGGCGCCGGCGGACGGACCGTCGATGCGCAGGACGGTGTCGCACTTGCCGATCCGCTCGCGGGCCACGGGGTGGAATATCTGGTCGAACACCGCGTCGCCGATCCGCGTCGAGCCGGCGCGTTCCAGCGGCGGCAGCGCGAACCGCTCGCCCGGCGCCGGCAGATGGCCGAGGCGGAAGACGCGCGGCGCGGTCTCCTCCATGGCGTCGAGAGTGCGCTGGATGAGGTCGGGATCGCCGCGGGTGCCGGAGCGTCAGGGGCCGGCGACGAGGATCATGAGCCGCGCCGTCATACCGGCCTCATGGCACCGCGAGGAGCTCGTCGGCGACGAGGCCGGGCGCCGAGATGACGCAGTTGTGGCCGGCCTCGATCGCGCGGAACCGCACGCCGGGCATGGCCTGCGCCCGCTCGTGGTTGCCGGCGGAGACCGGATAGCGCGGCTTGACGCAGGCGATGTAGGTCATCGGCAGGCCGTTGCCGGGTCCGTTGGCGATGCGCACGGGCTCGGTGTAGCAGCGCAGCGGATGCGGCGTGAGCCGCTCGTGCGTCCACGCCGCCAGCGCCGGATCGTCGATGATCAGGCTACCGACCGGCGCGAAGGGCAGCACCTTCACGCCGCCGACCTCGTAGGCCAGCGTCCGGCGCTTGGCGGCGATGCGCTCGGGGATGCGGCCGAAGATCGACTGGCCGTCGCGCGCGATGCCGCCGTCGAGGATCACGAGATGCGCCACCCGCGACGGATCGCGGTCGACCGCCATCTGCGCGATCAGGCTGCCGAAGCTGTGGCCGACCAGCACGACGTCGCGCAGGTCGCTGTCGGCGAGGCAGGCCAGGGTATCCTCGACGCAGGTGTCGTTGCTGATATCCGGCCCGAGCTCCGCGGCGCGCTCGCCGACGCCACGGAACGTCGGCGTGTGGACGGCGTGGCCGGCGGCGCGCAGCCGCGCGGCGACGAACTGCCACGTCCAGCCGCCCATCCAGGCGCCGGGCAGGCAGACGAAGGTGCGGGGGCTGGGCGTCGTCATCGGCGCGCGATGATGGCGCCGGCGGTGGCGCGCGTCGAGCCGCCCGCGCCCGGCGATTTCCGCGTGGCGATCAGTGCCGCGTCGTCATCGCCATGAACGCGCCGAGGTCCTCGACCGAGTCGAGGTCGCGGCAGGCCGCGACCAGCCGCTCGGTGCGCTCGGCGCCCAGCACCGGCGCCACCAGCGCGCGGAACTTCGCGGCCAGCTTGTGCCATTGCGCGTCGAGGTCGGCCATCGGCTCGCCGACGTCGGTGGTCTCGCTGACCTCGCGGCCGTCGCGCAGGCGCATCACCACCTCGGCGGCGCTGTGGCGGTCGTGGCGGCGCGTCTCGATCGCGACCTTGTCGCGCAGCGCCGCCAGCGCCGGATCGTTCGCGAGCTCGTCGGTGTAGACGCTGTCGTTGGCGGTGTCGCGGCCGGCCAATGCCATCGCCGCCGTGAAGCGCAGCGAGAACTTGATCTCCAGACCCGTGCGCGGCTCGGGGATTCCGCAGACCTTCAGATGGCCCTCGTCGATCCGTAGCGTGACGCGCTCGACCTCCTCGCCCGTCAGCTTGAAGCGCTCCTTCAGCGTCCGCACCGCCTCGATGCTGGAATGCGTCAGGTAGCAGGCGGCGTGGTACTTGAAGAGCGTCGCGGGGATGTGGAAGCCGCCCTCCGGCTCGGCCAGCGCCTCGGCCGGCCGCGGCGTCGTCGACTGCGTCGCGAGGAAACCCTGCGGGACGTCGAGGATCGAGGGGTGCGAGGTGAAGCCCTTGGCCGCCCAGCGCGCCGCCTGCACGCCGTTCTGCGCCGCCTTGCCGGCGTGCAGCGGCTTGCACATCGTGCCGAACACGCTCTTCAGCCCGGCCGCCTGGGTGCCGGCGATGCCCAGCGCGTGGCGCGTGCGCTCGGCGTCGAGGCCCAGCAGATTGGCGCAGGCCGCCGCAGCGCCGAACGCGCCGATCGTGCCGGTGTTGTGCCAGCCCGCCGCGTAGTGGCTGGGGCCGACCAGGCGGCCGATGCGGCACTCCGTCTCGAGCCCGGCCACGAACGCGGTGACGACGTCGCGCCCGGACAGGCCGCGGGCCTCGGCCAGCGCCAGCACCGCCGGCGCCACGGGGACGGTGGGGTGACCGCCCATGCCGAGATGCACGTCGTCGTAGTCGAGCGCGTGGCCCATGGCGCCGTTGATCAGCGCCGCCGTCGCGATGCCGACATGCTCGCCGCGGCCGATCACCGTCGAGCGCGCGCTACCGCCGTCCTCGCCCGCGACCTCGCTGAGGATACCGGTCAGCGGCTCGTCCATGCCCGAGATCGAGACGCCGAGGAAATCGAGCACGCATTGCTTGGCCACCGTGCGGGCTTCCGGCGAGAGGTGCTGGTAGCGCAGTCCGGCGGCCTTCGCGGCCAGAGCGGCGGTCACGTCTGCTGGTCCGGTCGGCGTCGCGGCGCTCGCTGCTTCGGTCACGGTGGTCGCTCCGGTGGTCTGGCGTCGAGGGGTGGAAGGGTGTCGCAATTCAGGTGTGCGCGCAAACGGACGCGACATGGCGTTCCTGTCGCGCCGGCTTCATCTGCCGTCGGTGAGGAATTCCGGATAGTTCGTGGAGCATGTCATTCTGGAGGGGAAGTCGAACTCTCCCTGCCAGAGGGACCCCCGGCGCCGGTCGCCAACGCCGGCTACGGAGCGGTCGGCGCGCCCCGTCGCCACGATCGCGTCGTGCGAACGATGTCGATCGATGAACGGGTGGGCGTCGGCCCGGAGCCGCGAAATCAGGAGCGTGATGCCGTCGTCGGCACGGCATCCTGCGTCGAACGTCACCGACCAGGGCTCCGCGACGTCGGAGTCGTCGCTGGCGATCAGGGCCGGTACGTCGTAGGTCGCGCGGGGTTTGGCGTCGGCGCGCCGCCATTGGACGTGCACCGATGCCGTGATGTCGAACGAGACGCGCCCTCGCTTCTTCGAGAACCAAATCCCGGCGACGACCTCGTCCGCGGCCGCCTTCCGCAGGCGACGATTGCTCACGCGCGTGAAACCATCCTCCGCCAAGCGCCGCCGCAATTCGCGGTAGATCGGCACATGCGCCTTGGCGAGGTCGGCCGCAACTTCCAGCATCGGTGGTCGCATGCCGTTCGCGTCCCGTCGTCGAAGGTTGTCCAATCGTTGGAGGATCCCGACGCCTCTACCGCTCTTACTACCGGAGATATCGTGTAAGGTAAAGCAACTTTTGCGGGTGTCCGCTGAACGCCCGGTCACGCGTCACGGCTGGTGCGACGCGATCGCCGTTTCCCCGCGCCCTGGATTCGGTCAACATCCCGCCCGGCGCGGTCGCGGCGGGAGGGTCCCGCGGGCGTCCAGCGCGCCCGAGGACCCGATGTCGACGCCCGCCGGACCGCTTTCCCTGCCGATGACCATCCTATCCTATTCGGCGTGGCCACTGACCATGATCGTCGGTCTCGTCGGCACCGCCTTCGCGATGGCGAGCGACCATCCGCTGCTGTGGTTCAACGCGCTGTATCTGGCGGTGGCGCTGGCGCTGGGGGGCCTGGAGCGCGTCCTGCCGCACGAGCGGCGGTGGCTCGCCAACGACAGCCAGACGTTGGTCGACCTCGCGCACACGCTGCTGAACAAGGGCGCGGTCCAGCTCGCCACCGCCGTCGCCCTGACCCTGACGGTGGTGGCGACCCGCGTGGTCGAGCCGTCCTCGGTGGCGCCGTTCGCGCTGTGGCCCTCGCAATGGCCGATGTTCGCGCAGGTGGCGCTCGCGCTGGTCGTCGCCGAGCTCGGCCTCTACGCAGCGCACCGGCTGGCGCACGAATGGGGATTGATGTGGCGCTTCCACGCGCTGCACCACAGCGTCACCCGCCTGTGGTTCGTCAACACGGGCCGCTTCCACGTCGTCGACACGTTTGTGAAGATCGCGCTGAGCCAGTCGCTGCTATGGCTGCTGGGCGCGCCGCTGCCGGTCTACGTCTGGTTCGCCGCCGTCACCGCCTTCGTCGGCGTGCTCACGCACTGCAACGTCGACATGCGGACCGGCCCGCTCGACCTGGTCTTCAACACGCCGAACCTGCACCGCTGGCACCACTCGACCGATCCGGCCGAGGGCAACCGGAACTACGGCGAGAACCTGGTGCTGTGGGACCACTTGTTCGGCACGTATTTCAACCCGCCGCGCCGACCGCCGGCCGAGATCGGCATCAAAGGCGAGATCGCGCAGGGCTTCCTCGGCCAGATCGCGCAACCGTTCACCGCCCGCGGCGTCCGAGAGATCCTCGGCGAGACCTGACGGCCCGTTTCGCAACGCAGACCGGCGCCGCCGCCGGGTGGCGCGCCATGGCCGTTCTGATAGGTTGCGCGCCGCCGGGATGGAGGGATCGATGGCCGAGACGAACCGACGCGTGCTGCTGAAGGCGCGCCCGGCCGGGGAACCGACGCCGGCCGATTTCGACGTCGTCGACGCGCCCGCGCCGGAGCCGGCCGAGGGCCAGTACCTGTCGCGCACCATCTGGCTGTCGCTCGATCCATACATGCGCGGCCGCATGGCCGAGGCCAAGGGCTACGCCGCCAATGTCGGCCTCGGTGAACCGATGGTCGGCGGCACCGTCGGGCAGGTGGTCAAGTCGCGGAATCCGAAGTTCAAGGAGGGCGATTTCGTCGCCGAGTACAGCGGCTGGCAAAGCCTCGCCGTTTCGGACGGCGCCGGCGTCATGAAGCTCGATCCGAAGGCGGCGCCGATCTCCACGGCGCTTTCGGTGCTGGGCATGCCGGGGATGACCGCGTGGTGGGGCCTGATGCGTATCGGCCAGCCCAAGCCGGGCGAGACGGTGGTCGTGTCGGCGGCGTCCGGCGCGGTCGGCTCGGTGGTCGGGCAGATCGCGAGGATGAAGGGCTGCCGCGCGGTGGGTATCGCCGGCGGCAAGGACAAATGCGACTACGTCGTGGGCGAGCTCGGCTTCGACGCCTGCGTCGACTACAAGGCGGCCGGCGCGAACCTGTTCAAGGCGGTGCGCGAGGCCTGCCCGAAGGGCATCGACGTCTATTTCGAGAACGTCGGCGGCGCGGTGCAGGCCGCGGTGCTGCCTCAGCTCAACGATTTCGCGCGGGTGCCGCTGTGCGGGCTGATCTCGCAGTACAACGAGACCAGGCTCAATCCCGGCCCGGACTGGCGGCTGCTGCTGGTCAAGCGCGCGCTGGTCAAGGGCTTCATCGTCAGCGACCACTTCAACGACATGCCCGAGTTCTGGCAGGAGGTGCCGGCCGGGGTGAAGGCGGGGCGGATCAAGTACCGCGAGGACGTGGTGAAGGGCATCGACAACGCGCCGGAGGCCTTCATCGGCCTGCTCAAAGGGCGCAATTTCGGCAAGCTGCTGGTGCAGGTGTCGGACGATCCGACGCGCGGCTGAAAGCGCGGCTGCGGACGATGGTGGAATCGAGGATGGACTTGCGATGAGCGAACAGAAGGCCCCCTCGCCGGCGCTGCCGGCGACCACCGTGCTGCTGCTGCGGCCCTCGCGGCGGCAGGGCGGCGCCTCGGCGGTCGAGGTTTTCATGGTGGTGCGCCACCACAAGATCGACTCGTTCTCCGGCGCGCTGGTGTTTCCCGGCGGCAAGCTGGAGGACGCCGACGGCGATCCGCGGGTGCGGGCGCGCTGCGCCGGCGCCGACGGCGTCGATGACGCCGAGCTGAAGTTCCGCGTCGCCGGGGTGCGCGAGGCGTTCGAGGAGTGCGGCATCCTGCTGGCCCGCAAGCGCGGCGCCGCGGCGCTGATCGGCGCCGCCGAGCTGGCGCCGATCGAGGCGCGCTGGCGCGAGCGGCTGGCGAAGGACGACGCCAGCATCCTCGACATGGTGGAGGCCGAGGATCTCGAGCTGGTGGTCGAGGGGATGGTGCCCTACGCCCACTGGATCACCCCCGCGATGGTGCCGAAGCGCTTCGACACGTGGTTCTTCGTCGCCGCCGCGCCGGCCGACCAGGTGGCGTTGCACGACGGCTCGGAGTCGGTGGACTCGGTGTGGATCGAGCCGAACCAGGCCGTCGCCGAGGCCGACGCCGGCCAGCGCACGATGGTGTTCCCGACCCGCCAGAACCTTCTGATGCTTGGCGAGTCGCCCACGGTCGAGGCGGCGATCGAGACGTCGCGGCGGCGGCCGGTCGTGACGGTGCTGCCGGTGGTCAAGGATTTCGACGGCAAGAAGTTCCTGACCATCCCCGAGAACGCCGGTTACAAGATCACCCGCGTCGCGCGCGAAAGCGCTTAGCTCGGGCGCGCCGGACGCGCCGCCGCCATGGGCGCCGTCCTCGACATCGTGGCGCCGGTGCTGGTGATCGCGCTGGCGGGCTACGCGCTGGGGCGCACGTCGCTGCTCTCGCCCGAGGGCTTGCGCGGCTTCGGCAACGCCACGTTCTACATACTGTTCGCCTGCCTGCTGTTCCGGTCGATGGCCAAGGTGCGGCTGGAGACGCTCGATCCGTCGATCCTGCTGGCGTTCTTCGGCGGCGCGCTGGGCGTGTTCGGCGCCATGCTGCTGGTCGGCCGCTACGCCCTCGGCATGGCCGCGCCGGAGCGCGCCGTGCTGGCGTTGTCGAGCTCGTTCTCCAACGGCGTCGGGCTCGGCATCCCGCTGGTGACGCTGGCGTTCGGCGAGGACGGTCTGGTGCCGCTGCTGATGATCATCAGCGTGCATTCCCTGATCCTGCTGACCCTGACGTCGTTCTTGATCGAGCTCGGCCAGGGCGCAGGCCGCGGCGGCATCGGCCGCACGTTGCTGGCGGCCACCGCGGCCATGTTCAAGCATCCCGTGCTGCCGGCCATCTTCGCGGGGTTGCTCTGGGGCGCCTTGACGGCGCGCGTCCCCGGCCTGGCGCTGCCGGCGGTGCTCGACCGCGCCATGGCGCTGGCGGCGCAGGCGGCGGCGCCGTGCGGCCTGATCATGCTCGGCGCCTCGCTGGCGCATGTCGGATTCCGCGGCCACTGGCGCGAGGGCATGCTGAGCGCGGCGGTCAAGCTCGTCGCCCTGCCGGCGCTGGTCTACGTGCTGGGGCGCTACGTGTTCCGGCTCGACCCGCTGTGGCTGACCGTGGCCACGATCGACGCCACGCTGCCGGCCGGCGCCAACGTCTATCTGATCGCCCAGCGCTACGGCGCCGGGGTCGGGCTGGCGACCAACGGAGTCGTGCTGTCGACGCTGGCCAGCGTCGTCACGGTCTCGGTCGCCCTGATGCTGCTGGGCGTCGGCGCTTGACCGCGCGTCAGCGCGGGCGTTCGATACGATGAAACGCGAGGAGGGACCGATGGGCTACGAGACGATCACCGTGCGGCGCATGTCCGGCGCCTGCGGCGCCGAGGTGCTCGGCGTCGACGTCACGTCGCTGAGCAACGCGCAGTGGGAGGAGACCCGACGCGCCTTCGCCGAGCACGGCGTGATCTTCTTCCGCGACCAGAAGCTGACGCCGGAACAGCATCTGGCGTTCGCCCGGCGCTGGGGACCGATCGACATCAACCGCTTCTTCAAGGCGGTCGAGGGCTACCCCGAGATCGCGGAGGTGCGCAAGGAGCCCGAGCAGAGGACGAATATCGGCGGCGGCTGGCACACCGACCACAGCTACGATCCGGAGCCCGCGATGGGCTCGATCCTGCTGGCGCGCGAGGTGCCGGACGAGGGCGGCGACACGCTGTTCTCGAGCATGTACGCCGCCTACGACGCGCTCTCCGATGGGCTGAAGCGGACGCTGGAGGGGCTGAACGCGGTGCATTCCGACGAGCACGTGTTCGGCGCCAAGGGCTACAACGCGCGCAACACCGAGGGCGGCCGCATCGGCAACGTCCACGCCACGCGAGGCGAGGTGGTCCATCCCGTGGTGATCGCGCATCCCGAGAGCGGCCGCAGGGCGCTGTACGTCAACTCGGCCTTCACGCTGCGCTTCGAGGGCTGGTCGGTCGAGGACAGCCAGCCGCTGCTGCAGCACCTCTACCGCCACGCCGTGCGGCCGGAGTTCTCGTGCCGGTTCCGCTGGGCGCCGGGCTCGATCGCCTTCTGGGACAACCGCGCCACATGGCACTACGCCGCCAACGACTACCACGGCGAACGGCGGCTGATGCACCGGATCACGGTCGCCGGCACGAAGCTGCGCGGGGTGAATTGACGCGCGGACGGGCCGCGTTCCGCGCTCGCCTCACGGTCGCGACCGCGCTGGCTTCCGCGCCGCATGCCGCCGCCGTGGCGCAGGGCCCGGCGCCGGCTGAGGCTGTGCCGCTGGCACGCATGTATTGCGGCGAGTTCCGCTGGCGCGGCGACCGCAAGATCGACCGCGTCGTCTACCGCTTCGAACCGCCCGGCGAGCCGGTGCGCGGCGAGAGCGAGGTCGTCGGTGCCGGCACCTACGACGCCGGCGACCGGGTGATCGCGCTGCGCCTGACGGCGCGGTTCCGGCCGGCCGACGGCGGCATCGAGGTGCGCGAGCGCACCGACCCGCCGGGCGATCCCAAATACATCGTCGACGGCGCCAACCGCGGCTGGGTCGCGACCGACGGCTCGACCCTGGTCGCGGTGTGGACGACGCGCCGCACCGGCGACAAGGGCGATCTGCGGATGCGGGCGTGCGCCGACGGGGTGCCGACATCGTGACCGCCGGCGGCTGACGGGCGGGCGTGCGCCGTGGTAAGTCGCGGGCGCGCCGCGTCGTGGAGTGTCCGCGCCATGCCCGATTTGTCCCGCCGCCTGATCCTCGCCGCCCTGCCGGCCGTCGTGGCATCGCGCGCGTCGGCCCAGTCGCCGCTTTGGACCGATGTCGTGCCGCCGGACATGGCGTTCCGGATCGAGATGCCGTCGCCGGTCGAGCGGTCGGTGGCGTCGGCGACCGAGCCGGCGCACGTCGGCCCGCGGATCGCGTGGCAGGCGAGCCTGGAACGGCAGAACTTCGACTTCGACCATGTCGACTACAAGCCGGAGGCGCTCGCCGGCCGCGACTCGAAGGAGGTCGCGCGCGAGCTCGGCCGCGGCGCCGTCGACAAGGCGTTTCCGCGGCCCAAATTCCACTATCTGCGCGACGAGGCGGTCACGCTCGAGGGCTGGGACGGCTACGCGCTCGACATCCAGGGCGACGACGGCCAGGGCGTCGTCATGCGTACCTGGCTGGTCGGCGACCGGCTCTACCGGCTGCTGGCGACCTACGGCGCCGACATGCGCTCGAAGGGCGCCGCCCTGCGTTTCACCGACTCCTTCAAGGTCTCGCGCAAGCGGTAGCGCCGATCACGTCCGCGTGCCGCCGACGGTCAGCGCGTCGATCCGCACGGTCGGCTGGCCGACGCCCACGGGAACGCCTTGGCCGTCCTTGCCCCACGTGCCGACGCCCAGATCCAGCTCCATGTCGTCGCCGATCATGCCGATGCGCATCAACGCGTCGGCGCCGGCGCCGATCAGCGTGGCGCCCTTGACCGGCGCGCCGATCCTGCCGTTCTCGATCACGTAGGCCTCGGTGCAGCTGAAGACGAACTTGCCGCTGACGATGTCGACCTGGCCGCCGCCGAAATTCACCGCGTAGAGGCCGCGCGGCACCGAGGCCATGATCTCCTCGGGCTTGTGGCCGCCCGCCAGCATCAGCGTGTTGGTCATGCGCGGCATCGGCTGGTGGCCGTGGCTCTGGCGGCGGCCGTTGCCGGTCGGCGCCGCCCCCATCAGCCGGGCGTTCATCCGGTCCTGCATCAGCCCGACCAGGCGGCCGTCCTCGATCAGGGTCGTGCGCCCGGTCGGCGTGCCCTCGTCGTCGATCGTCAGAGACCCGCGGCGGTCCATCATCGTGCCGTCGTCGACCACCGTGACGCCCGGCGCGGCGATGCGCTCGCCCATAAGGCGCGTGAACACCGAGGTCTTCTTGCGGTGGAAATCGCCCTCCAGCCCGTGGCCGACCGCCTCGTGCCACAGGATGCCGGACCAGCCCGGGCCGAGCACGACCGGCATCTCGCCGGCCGGTGCGTCGATCGAATCGAGATTCACCAGCGCCTGCCGGATGGCCTCGTCGGTCTGGTCCTTCCAGTAGTCGGGGTTCAGGATCTCGCCGTAGAGGGTGCGGCCGCCGCTGCCGCAGGAGCCGGTCTCGCGCCGGCCGCCGCGCTCGGCGACCACCGAGACGTTGAGGCGCACCAGTGGACGCACGTCGGCGACCCGCCTTCCGTCCGCCCGCACGATCTCGATCACCTGCCAGCTGGCCGACAGCGAGGCCGAGACCTGGCGCAGGGTCGGCTCGGTGGCACGCGCGTAGGCGTCGATCTCGGCCAGCAACTTCACCTTGTCCTCGAAGGCGACGCCGCCGATCGGATTCTCGTCGGTGTAGAGGGCGGCGTTGGTGCCGCGCGGCCCCTCGGCGGCGGTGCCCCCGTGGCCCGACCGGACCGCCTTGACCGTGGCGGCGGCGCGCCGCAGCGCCGCCTCGTCGAGGCTGGAAGCGTGCGCGAAGCCGGTCGTCTCGCCGGACACGGCCCGCAGCCCGAATCCCTGCGTGGTGTCGAAACTGGCGCTCTTGAGCTTGCCGTCGTCCCACGCCAAGGCTTCGCTCTGGGCGTACTCGAGGAACAATTCGCCGTCGTCGGCGCCATCCAAGGCGTCGCGCACGACGCCGACGGTGCGGTCGCGGTCGAGCCCCGCGCGCTCGAAGAACAGCGTGTCGGCGGTGGCGAGGGATTGGGACATGGGAACTCCTGTGACCAGCCGGGAACATAGGCAGCGACCGGCGCGACGTCCACGTCCGGCGGTCGTCGCCGCGGTCGCGTTGCACCGCGAAACTGACGAGCGCAGGCGGCGCCGGAAGCCGGGGATATCCACGCTGCGGCGGGCTGACGCACGGCGGCCGCGACCGAAAAAGCGTTACGTCCGCCAATGGGTTCTGCTAGATAACGGCCGTTTCCCGGCGCTGCGGGCGCCGGGGATCGCGCGCCCCCGTCGAGGGGCGCGGCCGATGGTCGAGAGGGAGCGTAGGGGCATGATCGGCAAGATGGGCGCGGCGGTCCGGAACGGGCTTCTCGGCATCGGCGTGGCGCTGGCTTCGGCCGGCGCGGCGCTGGCCCAGGGAACGGTCGGCGTGCCGCATCCCGGCCAGATGAACCTGTCCGAGCCGGCGACGCCGGTGATGGAGCGGCTGGTCGCGCTGCACACGGGGTTGCTCTGGATCATCACGGTCATCACGTTGTTCGTGCTGGCCCTCATGGTCTACGTGATGGTCAAGTTCCGCGCCTCGGCCAACCCGGTCCCCTCGCAGACGACCCACCACACGTTGCTCGAGGTGGCGTGGACGGTGCTGCCGATCTTCATCCTGATCGGCATCGCGATTCCGTCGTTCCGGCTGCTGTATTTCATGGACCGCACCTTCGAGGCCGGCATGACGGTCAAGGTCGTGGCCCACCAGTGGTACTGGACCTACGAGTACCATGATCTCAAGACGGCCAAGAACGAGGTGGTGTCGTTCGACAGCTACATGCTCAAGAAGGACGACTGGGCCAAGCTGCCGGACGCCGACAAGCGGACCCGGCCGTGGCTGCTGGCGGTCGACAACGAGCTGGTCGTGCCGGTCGACACCAACGTGCGCGTCCTGGTCGCCTCGACCGACGTCATGCACTCCTGGGCCGTCCCGGCGTTCGGCGTCAAGCAGGACGCCATCATCGGGCGCACCAACGAGACCTGGTTCAAGGCGACCAAGGAGGGCGTGTTCTACGGCCAGTGCTCGCAGATCTGCGGCAAGGACCACGCCTACATGCCGATCGCGGTGCGGGTGGTCTCCAAGGCCGAGTTCGAGAAGTGGTCGGCCGCGCGCAAGACCGCCGGCTTCGCGGCTCCGGCGCCGGCCATCGAGATCGCCGCCGTCGCGCCGCGCTGACGCGGCCGCCGGAACCATCACGCATCCCTAGAGTCCGCGTCACGGAAGGATTGTCCCCATGGCCACCGGAACGCACGCCGCGCACGGCGCCCACGACCACCACGACCACACCCCGGGCTTCTTCAGCCGCTGGTTCATGTCGACCAACCATAAGGACATCGGGACGCTGTACCTGATCTTCGCGGCGGTCGCCGGCATCGTCGGCGGCGCGCTGTCGGTCTACATGCGGATGGAGCTGCTGCACCCCGGCGTGCAGTACATGAACGGTCCGGACGGCGCTCCGAACGGCCACCTCTGGAACTCCGTCGTGACGGCGCACGGCCTGATCATGGTGTTCTTCGTCGTCATGCCGGCGTTGATCGGCGGGTTCGGCAACTGGTTCGTGCCGATCATGATCGGCGCGCCGGACATGGCGTTCCCGCGCATGAACAACATCTCGTTCTGGCTGACGGTCGCCGGCTTCATCATGCTGCTGTGCTCGCTGATCTTCGGCGACGGCGTCGGCACCGGCTGGACGATCTACGTGCCGTTGAGCGGATCGGGCCATCCCGGACCGTCCATGGATTTCGCGATCTTCTCGCTCCACCTCGCGGGCGCGGCCTCGATCCTCGGCGCCGCCAACTTCATCACCACGATCTTCAACATGCGCGCGCCGGGCATGACGCTCCACCGCATGCCGCTGTTCGCGTGGTCGATCCTGGTGACGGCGTTCCTGCTGCTGCTGGCGCTGCCGGTTCTGGCGGGCTGCATCACCATGCTGCTGACCGACCGCAATTTCGGCACCGGCTTCTTCGATCCCGCCAAGGGCGGCGATCCGATGCTGTTCATGCACCTGTTCTGGTTCTTCGGGCATCCCGAGGTCTACATCATGATCCTGCCGGCGTTCGGCATCGTGAGCCAGATCGTCTCGACCTTCTCGCGCAAGCCGGTGTTCGGCTACCTCGGCATGGCCTACGCCATGGTGGCGATCGGCGTCGTCGGCTTCGTGGTGTGGGCTCACCACATGTACACCGTCGGCATGGACGTCGACACGCGCGCCTACTTCATGGCCGCGACCATGGTGATCGCGGTGCCGACCGGCGTGAAGATCTTCAGCTGGATCGCCACGATGTGGGGCGGCTCGATCAAGTTCGAGGTGCCGATGCTGTGGGCGCTCGGCCTGATCTTCCTGTTCACGGTCGGCGGCGTCACCGGCGTCGTGCTGGCCAACGCCGGCGTCGACATCGCGCTGCACAACACCTACTACGTCATCGCCCACTTCCACTACGTGCTGTCGCTGGGCGCCGTCTACGGCATCTTCGCCGGCTACTACTACTGGATCGGCAAGATGACCGGCCGCCAGTACAACGAGACGATCGCGCAGATCCATTTCTGGGCGACCTTCGTCGGCGTCAACCTGACGTTCTTCCCGATGCATTTCTCCGGCCTGGCCGGCATGCCGCGCCACTACATCGACTACCCGGAGGCGTTCCACACCTGGAACTACGTGTCGTCGATCGGCGCCTTCATCGGCTTCGGCGCGACGCTGCTGTGGGCGGCATCGGCGGTCTACACGATCTATTTCGGCGGCCGCAAGGTCGGAGAGAACTACTGGGGCGACGGCGCCACGACGATCGAGTGGACCGTCTCCTCGCCGCCCGCGTTCCACACCTTCGACGAGCTGCCGAAGGTGAGCGACGCGGCGCACCACTGACGCGGCCGCGCGGGCTCCGGCGTCCGCGCGCGCCTTTCCGGCGATTCCTGGGAACGCGATGACCGACCTCTCGGCCGACGCCCTGAAGCCCGACGGCGCCGCGGACATCCGCGGCGTCTCGCGCGTCGGCGACTGGATCGCGCTGCTCAAGCCGCGCGTGATGTCGCTGGTCGTGTTCACGGGCTTCGTCGGGCTGTGGCTGGCGCCCGGCCACATCCATCCCGTGCTGGCGACGGTGGCGGTGGCCGCCATCGCGATCGGCGCCGGCGCGTCGGGCGCCATCAACATGTGGTTCGACCGCGACATCGACGCCGTCATGACGCGCACGCGGCGCCGGCCGATCCCGGCCGGCAAGATCGCGCCCGACGACGCGCTGGGCTTCGGCGTCCTGCTGGCGATCTTCTCGGTCGTGCTGATGACGGTGGCGACCAACGTCGTCGCCGGCGGGCTGCTGGCGCTTACCATCGCGTTCTACGTCTTCGTCTACACCATCTGGCTGAAGCGGCGGACGCCGCAGAACATCGTCATCGGCGGCGCCGCCGGCGCCTTCCCGCCGATGATCGGCTGGGCCGCGGTCACGGGCAGCATCGACTGGGCGTCGCTGTCGCTGTTCCTGCTGATCTTCATGTGGACGCCGCCGCATTTCTGGGCGCTGTCGCTGTTCCACAACGACGACTACCGCCGCGCCGGCGTGCCGATGCTGCCGGTGGTCGCGGGCGAGCGCGCCACCAAGATCCAGATGCTGGCCTACTGCCTCCTGCTGCTGCCGACCGGGATCCTGCCGACCGTCACCGGCGTCGCGGGCTGGGGCTACGGCGCGTTCTCGCTGGCGATGGGCGTGGCGTTCCTCGCGTTCTGCCTGCGGGTCTGGCGCGCGGCGGAGGGCGAGGCCGGCCCGGCGCGGGCCATGTTCAAGTTCTCGCTGGCGTACCTTTTCCTGCTGTTCGCGGCTCTCGTCGCGGACCGCCTGGCGTTCGCCTAGGGGCGCGGGAGGCATGGCGATGGCCGACGAACCCGCCCGCAAGCCGTGGCAGAGCGAGCGCCACGAGCGGCAGCGCGCCAAGAACTGGATCGTGCTCGGCGCGATCGTCGCGGTGTTCGCGCTGTTCTTCGTCATCACGATCATCAAGATCGGCGGCGCCGGGGTGCTGCCGGGAGCGCCGCGGTGAGGCCGGCCGCCGACCTCGCGCGCCGCAACCGCCGGGTCGGGCTGGCGGCGTTCGCGTTCACCGCCGCCATGGTCGGCGTCGCCTACGCCTCGGTGCCGCTGTACGAGCTGTTCTGCCGCGTCACCGGCTTCGCCGGCACCACCCAGGTCGCCGCCGCCGCGCCGGGCCGCGTGCTCGACCGCGTGGTGCGCGTGCGCTTCGACGCCAACCGCGACGGCAACCTGCCGTGGACCTTCGAGCCGCTGCAGCGCCAGGTCGAGGCGCGGCTGGGCGAGGAGAAGCTGGTCTTCTACCGCGTCACCAACAACGCCGCGCGGCCGATCGTCGGCACCGCGACGTTCAACGTCACGCCCGACATCGCCGGCCAGTGGTTCAACAAGATCCAGTGCTTCTGCTTCACCGAGCAGCTCCTGATGCCGGGCGAGAGCGTCGACATGCCGGTGACGTTCTTCGTCGATCCGGCGATGGCCGACGACCGCCGGTACGACAAGGTGGCGGCGATCACGCTGTCCTACACGTTCTTCGAAGCCAGGACCGACCGCGCGAGGGCGCTGCTCGACGACCTCGCCCGGGCGCGCAAGCCCGCGGCGGGCGCCGACGCGCCGCGCGGCACGGAAGTTCCAAGGAAGGGTGGTTGATATGGCCGACGCCGCGCACGCCGAACAGAAGCATCCGTTCCACCTCGTCGATCCCAGCGCGTGGCCGCTGGTCGGCTCGATCGCGGGCGTGCTGCTGGCGTTCGGCGCCGCCCTCTACCTGCATCCCTCGATGCTCGGCGAGGGCAACAAGGCCGCGTTGACGGCCGCCGGGCCGTGGACGGTCGCGCCCGGCCTGCTGCTGGTGCTGCTCACGATGTGGTTCTGGTGGGCCGACGTGATCCGCGAGTCGCGGATCAACCACACGCCCGTCGTCCAGCTCGGCCTGCGCTACGGCATGATGCTGTTCATCGCCTCGGAGGTGTTCTTCTTCCTGGCCTTCTTCTGGGCCTTCTTCGACGCCTCGCTCTACCCCGGCGCCTACAACATGCCGGCGCGCACGGAGTTCACCGGCGGCGTCTGGCCGCCCAAGGGCGTCTCGCCGTTCGATCCGTTCGATCTGCCGCTGATGAACACGCTGATCCTGTTGCTGTCCGGCACGACGGTGACGTGGGCGCATCACGCCATCCTCGAGGGCGACCAGAAGAACGCCGTGCGCGGCCTGCTTGTCACCGTCATCCTCGGCGCCTTCTTCACGGCGGTGCAGGCCTACGAGTACAGCCACGCCGCCTTCGGCTTCAAGGACGGCATCTACTCGTCGACCTTCTACATGGCGACCGGCTTCCACGGCTTCCACGTGCTGGTCGGCACGATCTTCCTGACGGTCTGCCTGTTCCGCGCCATGAAGGGCCACTTCAAGCCGGAGCAGCATTTCGGCTTCGAGGCGGCCGCCTGGTACTGGCACTTCGTCGACGTGGTGTGGATCTTCCTGTTCTTCGCCATCTACTGGTGGGGTCTGGGCAGCGCCGTGCCGGCCGCGCACTGACGCGCGCCAGCGTCCTTCCGCGCGACGCCGGCTCCCTCGCGGGAGCCGGCGTTCGCTTTTGCGGGGCGCCGTCGGCGGCGCGCCGCCATGCTAGGGTCGCGCGATGACGCACTGGCCGCATCTGTCGCCCTTCGCCACCGGCCTGGCCGGCAGGTGTCCGCGGTGCGGGCGGGGCGCCCTGTTCACCGCGCTGCTGACGGTGCGCGAGCGCTGCGCCGAGTGCGGGCTCGATCTGCGCGGGCACGACGCGGGCGACGGACCGGCGGTGTTCGTGATCCTCGGTCTGGGAGCGCTGCTGGTGCCGCTGGTGTTGTGGATGGAGTTCCGGTTCGACCCGCCGTGGTGGCTTCACGTCGTGGTGTGGGGGCCCGTCACCCTGGCGATGACGATCCTGCCGCTGCGTCTGATCAAGGGGATTCTCGTGGCCCAGCAGTACCGCCACCGCTCGACCGCCGGCGGGGAGGACGACCGGTGATCGCCGGCGGCCGCTTCCGGCCGACCTTCTGGGCCACTGTCTTCACCGTGCCGGCGGTGCTGGTGATGGCCGGGCTCGGCGTCTGGCAGACCCAGCGCCTGGCGTGGAAGACCGAGCTGGTCGACCGGCTGAAGTCGCACATGGCGCAGCCGCCGCTCGAGCCCGCCGCGGTCGCCGCCGATCCCGCCGCCGCCGAGTACCGCAAGGTCCGCCTGACGGGCACCTTCCTGCACGACAAGGAGATGTACCTGCTGGCGCGCAGCATGCGCGGCAACGTCGGCGTCCACGTCGTCACGCCGCTGCGCCTGGCCGACGGCGCGACCATCCTGTTCAACCGCGGCTGGCTGCCGGAGGAATACAAGAACCCGGCGCGACGCGCGCAGGGGCAGGCCGCCGGCACCGTCACCGTCGAGGGGGTCGTGCGGCTGACCGAGGCCGACCGCAAGGGCTGGTTCGTCCCCGAGAACCGGCCGGACCGCAACGTCTGGCTCACTGTCGACGTCGCCACCATGCGGCGCACGGCGGGACTAGCGGACGGCGCCGCGCTCAAGGCCGACCGTTGGTGGGTCGCGGCCGACGCCACGCCCAATCCCGGCCTTTACCCGATCGGCGGGCAGACGCGCATCGACATCCCCAACGACCACCTGCAATACGCCATCACGTGGTTCCTGCTCGCCGTCACGCTTATCGGAGTCTACCTCGTCTACCACTGGCGTCGCGACGGGCCGGTCGTGCCGCCGCCACCGGAGCGCGGCTAGAGGACATGACGTGACCGACAACGCCGCCTACCGCGAGCTCGAGACGCGGTTCCGCCGCCTCAGCGCCGTCGAGGGCGCGATGGCGATCCTCGGCTGGGACCGCTCGGCGATGATGCCGCCGGGCAGCTCGGCCGACCGCGCCGAGCAGATGGCGGCGCTGGGCGTGATCGCGCACGAGCGCCTGACGGCGCCGGACATGGGCGACCTGCTCGACGGCGCGACCGCCGCCGGCGGGCTCGACGCCTGGCGGGCCGCTAATCTTCGGGAGATGCGCCGGATCTGGACCCATGCCACGGCGCTGTCGCCGGAGCTGGTCGAGGCTTCCTCGCGCGCCGCCGCCGCGTGCGAGATGGCGTGGCGCGAGGCGCGCGCGAAGGACGACTTCGCGTCGCTGCGGCCGCATCTCCAGCGCGTGCTCGACCTTCGGCGCGAGGCCGGGCAGGCCAAGGCGGCGCGGCTGGGTGTCGGTCTCTACGACGCCCTGCTCGACGAATTCGAGCCCGGCGGCCGCGCCGCGCGCATCGACGCGGTGTTCGACGCGCTCGAATCCTTCTTGCCGGAGCTGCGCGCCCGCGCCATGGAGCGGCAGGCCGCGCGTCCGGCGCCGCTGCCGCTCGCCGGTCCGTTCCCGGTCGAGGCGCAGCGTCGCCTCGGGCTGGAGATGATGAAGGCCGTCGGCTTCGATTTCGACCGCGGCCGGCTCGACGTCTCGGCGCATCCGTTCACCGGCGGCACGCCGGACGACATCCGTCTGACCACCCGCTACGACGAGGCGGATTTCGCGCGCGCGCTGATGGGCGTGCTGCACGAGACCGGGCACGCGATGTACGAGGGCGGTCTGCCCGCCGCGTGGCGCCACCAGCCCGTCGGCCGCGCCCGTGGGATGACGCTGCACGAGTCGCAGTCGCTGCTCCTGGAGATGCAGGCCTGCCGCGGCCGCGCCTTCATCGGTTTCGCGGCGCCCCGGATGCGTGCGGCGTTCGACGGCGCCGGACCTCGATGGGAGGCCGACAACATCCACCGGCTCTACACCGTGGTCCGGCCGGGCTTCATCCGCGTCGACGCCGACGAGATCTGCTATCCATCGCACGTCATCCTGCGCTACCGGCTCGAGCGCGCCATGCTGGCCGGCGATCTGGCTCTGGCCGATCTCCCCGGCGCCTGGAACGACGGCATGGAGAAGGCGCTGGGAATCCGGCCGCCGACCGACGCGCTGGGCTGCCTGCAGGACATCCACTGGCCCGACGGCGCTTGGGGCTACTTTCCAACCTACACGCTGGGCGCGCTGGCCGCGGCCCAGCTCTTCGCCGCCGCGACGGCGGTCGATCCCGGCATCGAGCCGGGCCTCGCGCGCGGCGATTTCACGCCGCTCTACGCCTGGCTGCGCGCCAACGTGCACGGACGCGGCGCCTCGGCGACGACCGACGAGATCCTCACGGCGGCCACCGGCGCGCCGCTCGGCGTCGAGGCCTTCAGGCGACATCTGGAGCGGCGCTACCTTGAGGACTGACATCCGCGCCGTCGGGTTGCATGCCCGCCGGCCCTATGCTTGATGGCGGACGGGAGAACGCCGCCGCCATGCCCGGACCGCTGCGCTACTGGGAAGACATCGAGCTCGACAAGGTCTACGAGCTCGGCTCGCGCGTCATGACTGAGGCGGAGATCGTGGCGTTCGGCCTCGAGTTCGATCCGCAGCCGATCCACGTCGACAAGAAGGCCGCGGAGGCCTCGATGTTCGGCGGCCTGATCGCCAGCGGCTGGCACACCGGGGCGGCCATGATGCGGCTGATGGTCGACGGGTACCTCAATCCCGAGACCAGCCTCGGTTCGCCCGGCCTCGACGAGATCCGCTGGCACAAGCCGGTGCGGGCCGGCGACACGATCCATGTCTCGGTGCGCGCCTACGAGAAGACGCCGTCGCGCAGCAAGCCGCATATCGGTGTGATCCGCAACGAGTGGACCGTGCGCGACCAGAACGGCGAGCCCGTCATGACCGTGCGCGGCATGGGCATGTTCCGCCGCCGGCCGGCGGCCTAGGCGCGGCATGCCGGGCCCCAAGCGCTACTGGGAGGATTTCGAGCTCGGGCGCGTCTATCCGATCGGCTCGACCAGCTTCACCGAGGAGCGCGTCGTGTCGTTCGGGCGCGACTTCGATCCGCAGCCTTTCCACGTCGACAAGGCGGCCGCGGAGGCCTCGATGTTCGGCGGCCTGATCGCCAGCGGCTGGCACACATGCGCCGCCGTGATGCGCCTGCTGGTCGACAATTTCAGCCATCCCGACACCAGCGTCGGCGGCGCCGGCGTCCAGGACGTGCGCTGGCTCAAGCCGGTGCGGCCCGGCGACACGCTGACCGCCAGCGTCACGCTGGTGGAGAAGCGCGAATCGTCGAGCCGCCGCGACATCGGGCTGATCTTCAAGGAGTTCGAGGTCGTCAACCAGGCGGGCGAGCTGGTGATGACGATGCAGGGTCGCGAGTTCATCCGCCGCCGTCCGGCGGCGGATTGACGCGCCGCGACGGGAGGACGCGATGGCGAAGCAGGCGGTAAAGGGCATCGACCACGCGGTGGTGGTGGTGAAGGACATAGACGCCGCCGAGGCCGCCTACAAGCGCCTCGGGTTCCAGGTGCAGCCGCGCGGCTTCCACACGCGGCTGGGCACGGCGAACCACCTGATGATCTTCGCCGACAACTACTACGAGCTGATCGGCATCGTGACCCCCAACGAGTTCAACGCCGAGCGGCGGGCGCTGCTGGAGAAGGGCGGCGGACTCGTCAACGCCGCGCTGCGCACCGACGGCGCCGACATCGCGCACGCGGCGTGGACCGCCGCCGGGCTGCAGCCCGACGCGGTGCTGGATTTCGGCCGCGACGTGGAGATCGCGGGCCGGATGGAGCACGCCGCCTTCCGCACCGTCCGCCTCGGCACCAAGCGGGCGAAGCTGCTGGGCTACTTCGTGTGCGAGCACCGCACGCCGCAGTTCGTCTACCGCGCGGAGTGGGCGAAGCATCCCAACGGCGTGAAGGGCGTGGCCGGCGCCGCCGTGATCGCGTCCGATCCCGCCATCGACGAGGACTACGTGCGCCGCGTCTTCGGCGCCGACGCGGTGCGGCGCGACGGGGACGACCTGCTGGTCGAGAGCGGCGGCACACCGATCCGGTTCATGACGCGCGCGCGGTTCCGCGCCCGCTATCCCGGCGCGGAGACGGAGCGGAACGACGACCATCCCGCGCTGCTGAGCTTCGCGGTGGCCGATCCCGCCGCGACCGCCGCCACGCTCGCGGCCAACGGCGTGGCGCACGTCCGGCCGGACGCCGGGCGCGTGCTGGTGTCGGCCAAGGACGCCGGCGGCGTCTGCGTCGAGTTCGCGAAGGGTTGACCGCCGCGATGAACGCGCCCGTGGACGTGGCCGGCGGGTCGCCGGCGGTCGACCTGACCGATGCCGGATCGTTCGGCTATCTGACGACGGAGAACCTGCGCTTCCAGGACGTCGACGCCAACGGCCACGTCAACAACGTGGCCTTCATGGCGTTCATCGAGAACGCCCGCGTGCTCTACATCAAAGAGCGCATGCGGTTCATCGAGGAGGCCGGGCTGTCCGTCGTGGCGGCGCATCTCGAGCTCGATCTGCGGCGCCAGATGTTCTACCCCGGCAACATCCGGGCCGGCGCGCGTCTGATGGAGATCCGGCGGTCATCGTTCGTGGTGGGGCAGGCGATCTTCGACCAGTCCGGCGCCTGCGCCGCGACAGGGCACGCGGTCGTGGTGGTGATCGACCCGGCGTCGGGCCGGAGCCGCCCGATCCCGGAGGATATCCGCGTCCGTCTCGTCGCCGCCGCGGGCTCGCGCGACGGCCTGTTCGGTTGAGGCGCGCATGGACGCGACGATCCCCGAGGGCTTCACCGCCTTCGACATCCCCGACGATTTCATCGGTCTGGTCGGCCCGCTCTACGTGCGGATCGAGGCCGACGGCATGCGCATCGGCCTGCCGCTGGAGCGGCGCCACGGCAACCCGATGGGCGTCGCCCATGGCGGCCTGCTGGTCACCGTCGCCGACATGGTGATGGGGATCGGCTGCGGCTTCACGACGGGGATCCGCTGGCCGCATCCGACGATCTCGATGAACTGCGATTTCGTGCGCGGCGCGAAGCTGGGGAACTGGGTCGACGGCAAGGCCGTCGTGACCCGGCGCACGGCGAATTTCTGTTTCTGCCGCACCGAGCTGGTATGCGCCGGCGAGACCGTGCTGACCGCCTCCGGCGTGTTCCGCGTCCCCGACCTCAAGCGCGTCCCGCCGGACCGCCGCCCGCCGGCCTGACGCGCGGTCGACGGCAGGTGGGACGCGGCCTCAGCGCCGCTTGTAGATGGTGTACCGGTCGACTTCCATGAAGCGCACGTACCGCTCGAACGCCTTGGCGAAGCGGGCGTTGCGCTGGAAATACTCGAGGTAGTCGAACACGCGGCCCTGGCAGCGCGGAACGCCGGCGATACGGTCTACGATCACGAGGTCGGGGCGCTGGCGCTCGAAGTCCTCGGACACCGAGTCGAACACGAAGCGCTCGACGTCGGACATGTCCTCCGGCGCGGTGTAGAGCGTGGGGAATTCCTCGCAGTCCGCGTATATGCCCTGCAGCACCCACATCGTCTGGAAGCGCATGGTCATGCGCAGGCCGCCGTAGTTGACCAGCGGATAGTGCGGATAGATTCCGGGCGAGAGCACGAGGATGCGTTTGTTCGGCGCGTTCTGGGCGACGACGTGCATCAGCACGCCGGTGATGCTGTCGTCGAACTGGCGTTGCTTCTGGAACGGCGGCGTGAACAGCGCGGCCTGGAAGTACAGCAGGATCAGGAAGGTCGCGCCGATCGCCGTCACGGGCATGCGGTGCGCCTCGCGGTCGAGCGGCAGGTAGCGGTCGACCATCTGCGACAGCGTCACCGACGCCAGCAGGATCGCGGCCGACAGCGCCGGCAGCACGTGGTAGGGCCAGCCCTTGGCCTGCGCGGCCGCCGCCAGCGCCGCGCCGACGCCGTAGGCGACGATGACGCGCGCCGCCACCGTGCGCGCGAGGAAGATCGCGAGCAGGCCGAACGCCAGCAGCGCCAGCAGGGTGGGTCCCAGCACCGGACCCAGCAACACCTGGTGCCAGCGCACATCGCCGAGATTGGCGTAGGAATCCCAGATGATCGGCAGCACGAACGAGACGTAGGCCGGCGTGCCGAGGAAGATCAGCGCGAGATGCGCCAGCGCGCAGCCGCCGATGATCCACGGCACGAGGTCGGTGAAGGTCCGGCGCCAACCGCGATGCAGCAGCAGATAGGCCTCGACGGCCAGCGGGATCAGCATGAAATGCGGCTTCTGCGCCAGTCCGATGCCGGCGGCCAGCGCGATCGCCCACGTCCCGATCCGGCCGATCGCCGACTCGCGGCCCTCGGCGCGCGCCGCGGCGTGCAGCATGTAGGGGGCGGTGGCGATGAACATCAGGTGTTCGCGCTGCGCGAAGTTCTCGTTCGGCAGCACCGCGAACAGGAACAGCAGCGTCGGCGGCACCAGCGCCTCGGTCAGCGGATGCGCGAGGGAGGGGACGCGGCGGGTGAGCGCGCGGCAGCTCAGGAAGGCGGCGGCGATGGCTCCGTAGAAGCACAGGGTCAGCCAGGTCTCGGGTCTCCAGCCCACGAAGGCGGTGGCCCGCGCCAGCAGGTCGGGGATGGCGTACAGCACGAACACGAGCGGAAGATTGACGTCGATGATGTCCTGGTAGAGCCGCTCGCCGCCGAGCCAGCGGTGGGCGACGTCGAGCACGGCGGCGACGTCGTGGTTGACCGGCGGCAGCAGGTAGCCGGCCAGCCAGCCGCCGGGGATCAGCAGCAGCAGGGCGGCGATGGCGTGGTCGGCTCCGATCGGCAGGCGCTCGCGCAGGAAACGGCGGGGATGGTGCACGACCTCCGGCGCGCCCGGCGCCGGCGGCGGCGGTACCGGCGCCAGCGTCTCACGCGGCGAGGACGCTTCCGGGTCGGGCGGGGCGGTGCTGCGGGTGTCCACGGTGCGGGGCGGCGGGCTCGGTGGCGCCACGGCCGGGAGCGGCGCGCGCGCGCGGACCATAGCAAGGCCGGCGCGGCGCCGTCACGCGCCGCCCGCCGCCGGGTCGACGCGTCGTCGAGCCGCGGCGGGACGGTCGCGCACTCGCCGGGTGACGGCCACCTGCGTCTTCGCGTGCCATCGGCATATACGCCCCCGCTGGGTGGATGGCGCCTGTGCCGTCCCGCATCCGGACCGCCGGCCGGGCGCGTCCCGGCCGGACGGTTGGCCGCCGTGCCTCCGGGTCCGGCTCATCGGCGTCGCCGCCGGACGGTTGGCGCCGTCGCCACCCCGCATCCGGTTGGCGGAGCGGCCGCGCAGCCCGTCGCGCGGCCGGCCGAAAACCGGCGGCCCGCGGCGGAACCATCCGCTATACAGGCACGATGGAACGCGCCGAGTACGACGCCATGGCAGGGCTGGAGGACCACATGTGGTGGTACCGGGTGCTGCACGCGTTGATCGGCGACCGGCTGGTCGAGGCCGGGATCGCCGCGACCACCGGCGCGCCCTTGGTCGATTTCGGCTGCGGCACGGGCGGGCTGCTCAAGCGGCTGGCGGCGCGCCTGCCGGGCGTGGCGCTGGCCGGCGTCGAGTACGACGCGGCGGCCGCCGCCACCGCCCGCGCCAAGAGCGGCGCCGCGGTCGCGGTCGGCTCCATCGTCCAGCCGCCGCTCGCCGACGGCGCCGCCGCCGCCATCGTCAGCGCCGACGTGCTGTCGCACCGCCTCGTCGATCCCCCCGCCGCCTTGCGGGAGGCGCATCGCTGCCTGCGTTTGGGCGGAATCCTGGTGCTGAATCTGCCGGCCTACCGCTGGATGCTGTCGGCGCACGACCGCGAGGTGCACAACGCCCGGCGGTTCACGCGGGGCGAGGCGGTGGGCATGGTGGCGGCGGCGGGCTTCGCGGTGCGGCGGGCGACCTACTGGAACATGTTTCTGTTCCCCTTAATGGCGCTGCGCCGGCTGGTCGCCGGCGGCGGGTCCAGCGACGTCAAGCCGTTCCCGGCGCCCATCGACGCGCTGTTCGGCGCGGTGACCGGCGTGGAGCGCTGGTTGATCGCGCGCGGTCTGGCGCTGCCGTTCGGCGGATCCATCCTCGTGGTGGCGGAGAAGAGATGAGCAGGCCTTTCGCGCTCAGCGTCGTGGTGCCGGTCTACAACGGCTCGGCCAGCGTCGGCGAGCTGGTCGAGGCGTTGCGCGCGCTGGTGGTCGCCGGCGGCCACGAGATCGTGCTGGTCAACGACGGCAGCCCCGACGGCAGCCTCGAGGTCTGCCGCGCGCTGGTCGACCGCCCCGGCGCGCCGGTCGTCGTGGTCGACCTGTCGCGCAATTTCGGCGAGCACAACGCCGTCATGGCCGGTCTGGCGCACGCGCGCGGCGACTACGCCATCACCATGGACGACGACCTCCAGAACCCGCCGGAGGAGGTCGTGCGGCTGTTCGAGCACGCCCGCGACGGCGGCTTCGACGCGGTCTACACCTACTACGAGACCAAGGAGCACGCCGCCTGGCGCAATCTCGGCAGCCGTTTCACCAACTGGTGCGCCGACCGCCTGATCGACAAGCCGCGCGGCCTGTACCTGTCGAGCTTCCGCTGCCTCAGCGCCTTCCTGTGCGAGCGGCTGGCGGTCTACGACGGCCCGTACCCCTACGTCGACGGGCTGGTGTTCCAGATGACGCAGAAGGTCGGCCGGCTGCAGGTCCGCCACCTGCCGCGGGCCGAGGGCCGCAGCAACTACACGCTGCGCCGCCTGCTGCGCCTGTGGCTGTCGATGTTCCTGAACTTCTCGGTGATGCCGCTGCGCGTCGCCAGCATCGGCGGCATCGCGCTCAGCGGCGTCGGCATGCTGGGCTTCGTCGTGGTGCTGCTCGAGGCGGTGTTCCGCCGCGACCTGCCGTCGGGCTGGGCGTCGCTGATGTCGGCGCTGGCGCTGCTGGCGGGCGTGCAGCTCCTGATCCTCGGCATGATGGGCGAGTATCTCGGCCGCATGTTCCTGGCCGTGAACCGCAAGCCGCAATACCTCGTGCGCGACGTCTACGCCCGTGGCCACGAGGGCGTCGAGCGCCGCAGCCCCGCCGCCGGCACGGCAGCCGCCGGCCGGCCGCACGCCGTCGACGACCGCGCGCAATCCTCCCCCGTCGCCGAGCCGCCACCCGCCAACGCCGCGCCGCGCGAGGCGTGACGGCCCGCGCCCCGATCCCGGAGACCCGTCCCATGTGGCCCTACTACGCGGCGCTCGGCATCGGCATCCTCGCCGGCATCGGCGGACAGATCCTGCTGAAGCAGGGCGCCGACGCGCCCACCCTCGTCGCCCAGCTCCTGCGGCCGACGACCATCCTCGGCCTGTTCCTCTACGGCGCCGCGGCCTTCGCCTATCTGATCGCGATCCGCCGCATCCCCGTGTCGATCGCCTTCCCCAGCGTGTCGCTCAGCTACGTGATCGTCGCCGTCCTCGCCTGGACGATGTTCGGCGAGCCGCTGACGGCGCTGAAGATCGGCGGCCTGGTGCTGATCTGCGCCGGGGTTTGGCTGATCAACGCCGCCTAACGCGGCGCCTCGTCCGGCCGGGACGTGCGTCCGCCGATCGGGGTTCCAGTCGTTGCATGACATTGCAAATTTTCGGAGCGTTTTAGACCGGTAACCGTGCCTACAGGCGGGGTCCGCCGTCTGAACTGGACGGCGGCCACGTCCCGGCGGGACGCAGTCCGCGTCCTACAAGCGGCGGCCGGCGTCGGTCTTGTAAGGGGGAGGGGCGGACTTCTGAGCGCCGGTGCCCTGCTCGCAGGTCGTGGACCGAAATCCGTGGAGCGGCGTACGCCGCCGGTCGGCGCGACGACGGACGCCTGGCCCCGCCGAGCCTGAAGCCGTCAGCGGCAACGCCGAGGCGGCGTACCTACCGCGCGAGGCGCCGCGGGCGCCTTGGCGGGTGGCGGTGCGGGATCCGCGCAGTCGATCTCCAGCATCAGGTCTTCGGTGATCGGCAGCATTCTTCAGGGTCGACAGCCAACGCAGCAAAGGAAGCGTGTTTTGTGTGGTACTTTTATCCATTAGCTTCTTGCGGAGCGTACGATGCCAATTTCGGATCTCACCGATGATCAGTTAGAGAACCTTCACAACAACTATCGACGGATGGATCGTACCGGCGGTGGGAAATACTCTTTGGCGGAAGTTCTCTTGGAACGCCGTCGCCGCCTGCCCAGCCCATTTGATACACGGGAGGTGGCGCAGAGAATCATTGAGCTGTCCAAGAAGTCGGAGGACAACCTACTTACCTACGGGCAGCTTTGGGCATCATTCCGTCCGAACACGCCTTGGCAGGGCCGGCACTCGCAGCAAGTAATGTCAAATACACTTGAACGTGTGATTAGCTATTGCATCCGCAATGAACTTCCAATTTTGACTGTGCTTGTCGTTCAGAGCGCGGCGAGGCAACTTTCACCTGAGGCCGTCGCGCGCATTTGTCGTGAGTGCACCGAGCTGGGCGTGGATACCGGCGTGGACGCACTGAGCTTCATCAATGATCAGATTGACAGATCGAAGCGACTGGTTGTTGAAAATTTGCCGACCGAGGCGTAGCCGCGTTTCGACGTCGGAAGAAATGACAACTTTGAATGGTTCACTTGCGGGTGGCCTCCGGATCCGAGGGTGTGTGGATAAAGCGCCACCGTCATGGCTGTCGCGCGGCGGCGGCGGTTGTCCGGGCGGCCGCCATCGTGCGCAATCCGCCGATGGGCGAGGCGGACATCGCGCGGCGCGGCATCGGACACTACGCGCTCGCCGTGCTGATCCTGACGGCGGCGCAGACCTTCTCCACCGTCGGCAGCAACACCGCGCCGGTGCTGGCGCCGCTGGCGGCCGCCGATATCGGCGTGCGCGGCGAGGACCTCGCCTATTTCGTGTCGCTGATCTACGTCGCCTGCATGTTGGGTGCGATCTGCGGCGGGCCGCTGGCGGCGCGCCTCGGCGAGATCCGCCTGACGCAGGCGGGCCTGCTGTCCTGCGCTTGCGGCGCGGCGCTGTTCGCGACGGGATCGTTGTGGCTGCTGCCGTTCGCGGCGCTGTGCATCGGCTTCGGCGTCGGCCCGCTGACCGTGGCCAGCTCGATGATCCTGTCGCGCGTGACGCCGCCGTCGCTCGCCAACGTCACCTTCTCGATCAAGCAGAGCGGCGTGCCGCTGGGCTACACGCTGGGCGGGCTGGCGCTGCCGGCGATCGCGGTGGGGTTCGGCTGGCGCTGGGCGGCGCTCGCGCTGTCGGCCGCCTGCGTGGCGCTGGCGCTGGCGATCCACCCGACCCGGGCGCGCTACGAGACGCCGCGTCCGGGCGATGGCGCGCGGCCCGGCGCGTTTCCGCGGCCGCGCGAGATCCTGGCGCCGCTGCGCGTGGCATGGGCCGATCCGGTGCTGCGCCGGCTCTATCTCGGCTCGACCGCCTTCGGCGTGATGCAGACCAGCGTGGTCGGCTTCACCACGCTGTTCGGCGTCGAGCGGCTGGGGATGGACATCGTCGCGGCCGGCGCATTGCTGTCGGTGGCCACCGCCGCCGGGGCCATCGGCCGCGTGTTCTGGGGCGCGGTGGCCGACGCCACCGGCCGGCCGCTGGCCATGCTGTGCCTGGTCGGCATGGTGATGTCGGCGGGCGGTATCGCCTACGCCGGCGCCGCGCCGGACTGGCCGCGCTGGGCGCTGTACGGCGTCGCGGCCGTCCTCGGCGCCACGGCGCTGGGTTGGCACGGCGTGATGCTGGCCGAGGTCGCGCGCCGCGCGCCGCCTGGCCGCGTCGGCGAATATACCGGCGCCGCGGTGCTGTTCATGTTCATCGGGCCGATGCTGGCGCCGCTGGTGTTCCGCGCCATCCTGTACGCGACAAGCTCCTACGCCGCCGGCTTCTCGCTCGTCGCCGCCGCGACCGCCGTCAGCGCGCTGGCGCTGGCGACGATGCTGCGTTCGAAACGGTAGATGCGCGACGGCCGGCCTCCCTGAAATGAAACGGGCGGCCCGTGGGCCGCCCGTCGCGTCGATGGATGTTGGAGCGCCGCTCAGAGGCCGCCGTTGACGACCAGGCACTGGCCGCTGACGTAGTCGCTGTCGGGGCTGCAGAACAGATAGACCGATCCGGCCGCCTCCTCGGGCAGGCCGCCGCGGCCCAGCGGGATCATCTGGTTCATGGCGGCGATGCGGCCGCCCTGGACGCCGATCTTGACCTTGCGGCCCTGGACCTCGATCTCGCCGGCCTCGCCCTCGCTCAGCGGCTTGGTGAGGCGCGTCTGGATGTAGCCGAACGCGACGGCGTTGACCGTCGTGTCGTAGCGGCCGAACTCCTTGGCCAGCGTCTTGGTGACGCCGATGATTCCGGCCTTGCCGGCCGAGTAGTTGACCTGGCCGGCGTTGCCGTTGACGCCCGAGGTCGAGGAGATGTTGACGACCTTGCGCACGATGCGCGTGCCGGCCGAGCGCTCCTTCTCGACGGCGCCGCGCAGGTGCTGCTGGAAGGCGCGCAGGATGCGGAACGGCGCCGTCAGATGCACGTCGAGGATCGCGTACCACTGCTCGTCGGTCATCTTCTGGATGACGCTGTCCCAGGTGTAGCCGGCGTTGTTCACGACGACGTGGCAGTCGCCGAACGCGTCGATGGCGGTCTTGACGATGCGGTCGCCGAAATCCTTGGCCGCGACGTCGCCATTGCAGGCCACCGCCTTGCCGCCCATCTTCTCGATCAGCGCGATGGTCTCCTTGGCCGGACCCTCGTCGAGATCGTTGACCACAACCTTGGCGCCGTCGCGCACGAGGCGGAGCGCGACCTCCTGGCCGATGCCGCGTCCCGATCCGGTGACGATGGCGACGCGTCCGTCGAGCTGACCCATGTCGATTCTCCTGGTTCTCTAGTGTGGTTCCGGCCGCGTGGCGGGGGCGGCGTCGTACCGATCACCCCGCTGTCATCCCGAGCGCAGCGAGGGATCCAGGCGCCGCTCCTGGATCCCTCGCTGCGCTCGGGATGACAGCGGGAAGGGGTCCGCCAATCGGGCCCCTAGGCCAGCGCCACCGTGGCGTTGCCCTGGAGCGTGTCCTGGCCGTTCTGGTTGGTGCAGCGGATGTCGAGGTCGACCAGCTTCTCGCCGTTGGCCTCGCGCTTGCCCGTCACGACGCCGGACACCGTGATCACGTCGCCGACCCAGGTGATCGACGTGAAGCGCGTGCCGAGGTTGCGCAGGGCCGACTGAGGCGCATAGGACGTCGCCAGCCGGCCGAGGAAGGCCATCGACAGCATGCCGTGCGCGAACACGTCCTTGAAACCGAACTTCTTGGCGAAGTCGATGTCGACGTGGATCGGGTTGTGGTCGCCCGAACCGCCGCAATAGAGCGCGAGCTGGTGGCGGCTGATCGGCGGCAGGACGAGGGACGGGACTTTGTCGCCGACCTTCACGTCCGCGAATTTCGGTGCGTTCGCCATGATCGTCTCCTCAGGCCTTTTTCGCCGCGTCGGGGTTGCGCACGACCGTCACGCCACGGGCGCGCGCCACGGGCTTGCCGCTGCCGGCGTCCTTGAGCTCCATCTCGGACACCACGAACCACAGGGCGCCGCCCTTCTTGTCGTAGATGTCCACCACCTTCGACTGGCACGTGATGCGGTCGCCGACATGCACCGGGGCGAGGTACTCGTAGTGCTGCTCGCCGTGCAGGATCAGGCCGATATCGACGTTCAGCAGCCGCAGCAGGCCGCCCTTGTCGGGATCGTCGTTGGTCACCGCCGTCAGGAAGGTCGGCGGCGCCGGGATGGCGCGGTAGCCGGCGGCCTTGGCCGCGGCCTCGTCCTGGTAGACCGGGTTCTCCTCGCCGATCGCCTTGCAGAAGAGGCGGATCTTGCCGGCCTCGACCGTGGTGGTGAACGGCTTGAAGGCGTGGCCGATGTGTTTCTTGTCGAGCATGGGCGGTCGGTTCCTCCGTTGTCTTCGTTGGCGGTCCTGTCCACCGGAGCGGAGCGGCGGGCTCCGTTCGGGCGGGCGGGACGGGCGAAAAAAACCGCCCGGTCCCTCGGGGGACCGGGCGGCGGAACGGGTCGGTCAGGCGTCGAGGCGGCCGATGATGGACACCGACGCCACGTTCTCGCGCGGCGAGCCGCCGAGGTTGTGGGTCATGCCGATGCGCGGATCCTTGAGCTGGCGGGGGCCCGCCTTGCCCTGCAGCTGCAGGTACATCTCGTAGAGCATGCGCAGGCCCGAGGCGCCGATCGGATGGCCGAAGCACTTCAGGCCGCCGTCGATCTGGCAGGGGATCTTGCCGTCGGCGTCGTAGAAGCCGTCGAGCACGTCCTTCCAGCCCTTGCCGGTCTCGGAGATGTGCAGATCCTCCATCGTCACCAGCTCGGTGACGGAGAAGCAGTCGTGCACCTCGAACATCGAGACCTCCTCGCGGGGGTTCTTGATGCCGGCCTCCTCGTAGGCCTTCTTCGACGCGATGCGCGTGGTGTGGAAGTAGCTGCCGTCCCACGAGTTGAAGCCCGACTCCGAGCCGTTCGACACGCTGAGCTGCAGCGCCTTGACGCTGATGACGTCGTGGCGGCCGAGCGACTTCGCGATCTCCGGCGTGGTCACGATCGCCGCCGCCGCGCCGTCGGACACGCCGCAGCAGTCGAACAGCCCCAGCGGCGCCGCGATCATCGGCGCGTTGAGGATGGTGTCCATCTCGACCGCCTTCTGGAGATGGGCCTTGGCGTTCTTGGCGCCGTTCTGGTGGCTCTTCCACGAGACGTGGCCGATGGCCTTCTTGATGTCGTCGTAGCCGACGCCGTGCGCCGCCTGGTAGGCCGAGGCGAGCTGGGCGAAGTTGCCCGGCGCGGTGCCGTTGGCGTTCCACAGCTGCTGCAGCGGCGCGCCGCGGCCGCCGGGGAGGCCGCCGTAGCCGGTGTCCTTGAGCTTCTCGACGCCCAGCGCCAGCGCGAAGTCGACGGCGCCCGAGGCGACGGCATAGACCGCGCCACGGAAGGCCTCGGTGCCTGATGCGCACATGTTCTCGACATGCGTGACGGGGATGTTGTCGAGCCGCAGCGTCATCGACAGCGGGATGCCCGACTTGCCGACGTGCACCTCGTCGATCGCGGTCGAGAACCACGCCGCCTGGAGCTGCTTCTTGTCGACGCCGGCGTCTGCCAGCGCCTCCTTGAACGCCTCGAGCATCAACTCCTCGGCGCCGCTCTCCCAGCGCTCGCCGAACTTCGAGCAACCCATCCCGAGGATGGCGACCTTGTCGCGAATTCCCTTGGCCATCGCACGTCTCCTTTCGTGCAGTGAAGGCGGAAGATACCGTCGTCCTTGATCGCGGAGGCGGCGCCGGTCAGACCGGCGTCGCCTTCCAGAAGTAGCGCTTGAAGCCGCCGCGCATCTGGTCGTTGTCGCGGATGCGGAACGTCATCCGCATCTTGGCGCCGACCTTGACCTGCTCCTTGTCGCAGTCCGTGAAGTCGGCCATGAAGCGGCCGCCCTCGGGGAACGTGATCATGCCGTACCACGCCGGCGGGTCCGGCGAGTAGGTGAGCGAGTCGGCGGTGAACGACATGACCGAGGCCTCGAGGCCCGACATGCGGTAGTCGTCCTGGCTGTCGACCGCGTGGCAGTTCGGATTGACGCAGACCTGGCTCTTGGGGAACTGCACCGTGCCGCACACCCGGCACTTGCCCCCCACCAGGCCGTAGATCATGTCGCGCTTGCGCCACAGGATCGACAGCGCGGTCTTCTTGTCGAACTCCGCGCGCATGCCCTTGTCGATCGGCAGCATCTCGTTGAAGGCGAGGAACTTGAGATAGTTCGTCTCCGCCTTGCGCCGCGCCAGCCAGCCCGACACGCCCATGCGCTTGGGTAGCTTGGCGAGCTCGCCGGTGGCCTCGAGGATGATCACGTCGAGGCCCTGGCCGAAGCCCAGCACCATGATGCGCTCGCCGGCCTTGGCGGTCTCCAGCGTGTGCGCCAGCATCACCAGCGGGTGCGCGGTGCCGGTGTCGCCGAGGCGGTCCGACAGCGCGTCGCGCACCGCCGTCTCGGCGATGCCCGACATCTTGGCCATCTGCTTCGGCACCGCCGGCATCAGGCTGGCCATGATGAAGTGCGCGATGTCGGCGCCCTTGAGGTTCGCCGCCGCCAGCGCCGCCTTGACCGCCGGGGGCACGATCTTCAGGTAGCCCTCGTCGCGGATCCAGCGCTCCTCCCAGCCGTAGTCGAAGTCCGACTCGTCGCCGCGGAAATGGTCGATGAAGTCCATCGACACGGAGTGCGTCGCGACCAGCTTGGCGATCACCTTGTCGGTGCCGCACAGGAACGCCGCGGCGGCGTCGCCGTACTGCAGCTCGGCGGCCGAGGCGACGCGCGTCAGCCGCTTGTCGGAGGCGACCACCATCGAGGGACCGCTGTCGGCCGAGCGCAGCGAGGCGATCAATGCCGAGGTGCCGGCCTTCTGCGAGCCCGCGACGTCGGACGCCATCAGGCCTTGCTCGACGGTCAGCGCGGCGGCGATCACGCCGGCGTTCTGGCGGTCCTTGAAGGGTAGCGTGGTCGAGGCGAAGTGCAGGTTGCGCAGCGACTTGGCGTCGACCTCGCCGAGGCAGTCGCGCGCCGCCTCGACCGCCATGGTGACCGAGTCCTCGTCCCAGTTGGCCATCGACCGCTCGCCTTTGGCCTGGCCGCGCAGATTGGGCGCGAACCATTTGTTCGCGTCGTAGACCGCCTGCCGCTGCAGGCGCAGCCGCGGCACATAGGCGCCGTATGCCACGATACCGACCATTCGCAGATCCCCTCCCGGTCATCCGTCGCGACGCCGCGCCGACTATGCGCCCCGTCACGCGGGCTGCGACGGCGTCGTAAACAGGCGTTCACCTTAGACCCGGTCCGCGGCCGGCGCGACAGCGAAATTCGACTGGAAGCCATACCGGCGTGGCCCCGGTTCCGGATCGTGGAAACGCGATCGGGGCGGTCCGATATCCGAACGTGGAAACGCCCCGGACGGCCGGTCCGGGGCGTTCTCCTGGAACAAGGAGGCGGTCGCTCAGGCGGCCATCGACAGGCCGGCGTAGCGGCTGAGGTGGTGCTGCTGGTTGCCGAACATCGTCTCGATCATCGTCAGGCGCTTGAAGTAGTGGCTGACGCTGAGCTCGTCGGTGACGCCCATGCCGCCGTGCATCTGCACCGCGCTCTGGCCGACGAAGCGGCCGGACTTGCCGATCTGCACCTTGGCGCCGGACGCCGCCTTCTTGCGCGTGGCGGCGTCGGGGTCGTCGATCTTGAGCGTCGCCATCAGCGTCATCGAGCGCGCCTCCTGCGCGTTCGTGAAGCAGTCGACCATGCGGTGCTGCAGCACCTGGAACTTGCCGATCGGCACGCCGAACTGCTTGCGGGTCTTGATGTACTCCAAGGTCGCCTTGTTCAGCGCGTCCATGCAGCCGACCGCCTCGGCGCACATCGCCACGATGGCGCGGTCGACCACGCCCTCGAACAGCGCCAGGCCGCCGTCGACCTCGCCGACCACCGCGTCGGCGCCGACCGCGACGTCGGCGAAGGTGACCTCCGAGGCGCGCAGCGCGTCCTGGGTCGGGTAGTCGCGGCGCGACACGCCCTTGGCCTTGGCGTCGACCGCGAACACGGTGACGCCCTTCTCGTCGCGCTGGCCGCCGGCGGTGCGCGCGGTGACGAAGATCGTGTCGGCCGAGGCGGCGTTGTAGACGACGCCCTTGTGGCCCGAGATCGTCCAGCCGGCGCCGCTCTTCTTCGCCGTCACGGCGACGTCGGCGAGGTTGTAGCGCGCCTGCTTCTCGACGTAGGCGGCGGCGAACTGCTTCTCGCCGGCGATCATCGGCGCCAGCAGCGCCTCCTTCTGGGCCGCCGTGCCGCCGGCGGCCAGCAGGCCGCCGCCCATCACCACGGTCGGCAGGTACGGCTCGAGCACCAGCCCGGACCCGAACGCCTCCATGATGATCGAGGTCTCGACCGCGCCGCCGCCGAAGCCGCCGTCGTCCTCGGAGAACGACATGCCGAGCCAGCCCAGCTCGGCGAACTTGGCCCAGTTCTCCGGCGACCAGCCGCGGTCGGTGGCCGCGATCTTGCGGCGCGTCTCGAAGGCGTACTGCTCGCGCACGAAGCGCTCGACGCCTTCCTTGATCTGCTTCTGTTCGTCCGAATACGACAGGTCCATTTGTCCCGCTCCCTACGAAATTCCGGCGGCGCGCGCCGCGTCCGCGCGCCTAGAGTCCAAGCACCATCTTGGAGATCACGTTCTTCTGGATCTCGTTCGATCCGCCGTAGATCGACGTCTTGCGCACGTTGAAGTAGCGCGGCGCCGCGGTGTGCGCGTGCTCCGGCCCGATCGGCTCCTCGTTGGCGCCGTGCCACAGCAGCGCCGGCTGGTACGGCATGGCGTAGTAGCCGACCGCCTCCAGCGCCAGCTCGGTGATGCGCTGCTGGATCTCCGAGCCGCGGATCTTGAGGAACGACACCTCCGGGCCCGGCGCCCCGCCGGCCGCCATGGCCGAGAGCGCGCGCAGCTCGGTGTACTCCAGCGCCGTCACCTGGATCTCGAGGTCGGCGATCTTCTCGCGGAAGGACGCGTCCTCGATCAGCGGGCGGCCGTTGTCGTTCTCGGCGCGCGCGATCTTCTTGACCGCGTCGACGCCGCGCTTGGACTGCGGCACGGCGGCGATGCCCAGCCGCTCGTTGGCGAGCAGGAACTTGGCGCAGGTCCAGCCCTCGCCCTCCTTGCCGACGAGGTTGGCGACCGGCACGCGGACGTCGTCGAAGAACACCTCGTTCACCTCGTGGCCGCCGTCGGCCATGATGATCGGCTTCACGGTGATGCCTGGCGTCTTCATGTCGATCAGCAGGAACGAGATCCCCTCCTGCGGCTTCGAGTCGGGGTCGGTGCGCACGAGGCAGAAGATCCAGTCGGCCCAGTGGCCCATCGTGTTCCAGGTCTTCGAGCCGTTGACCACGTAGTGGTCGCCGTCGCGCACCGCGCGGGTGCGCAGCGAGGCGAGGTCGGAGCCGGAACCGGGCTCGGAATAGCCCTGGCACCACCACACCTTCGATTCGCGGATGCCCGGCAGGTAGGTCGCCTTCTGCTCGTCGGTGCCGAAGGTGTATATCACGGGACCGACCATCTTCGAGCCGAACGGGATGATGCCCGGCGCGTTCATGTCGGCGCAGACGTTCTCGAAGATGTAGCGCTGGGTCACAGTCCAGCCCGGGCCGCCGTGCTTCTTCGGCCATGTGTAGACCAGCCAGCCCCTGCGCCCGAGCGCCTGCTGCCAGCGCATGTAGTCGTCGCGCTCCAGATGCTTGCCCTTGGCGACCTTGTCGCGGACGTCGGCCGGCAGCTCGGCCTCGACGAAGGCGCGCACCTCGTCGCGGAAGGCGAGGTCCTCTTTGGTGAAGGCGAGATCCATGGTCCACACTCCCGCGCGCCTGCGCGCCGCCGCGGCCGCAATCGAGGGCCGGATACTAGCAGCGGCGACCCGTCCGGCAAGGCTCGCGGCCGGCGGGTGTTCGCGGCGCGGAACCCTCGCCGGCGGCGAACCGCCGGCGAGCCGCCGCCGGCCGGTGCGGCGCGGCTTGCCGGCGGGCGTCGCGCGGTGCGATCTTGCGCGCGGGCCGGGAGGAAGGGGAGACATGGCGGACGGCGCGGCATGGCCGGTCGAGACGAGCGCGCGGCGCGCCGCGGCGCTGCGGCGGGCGCCGCTGTTCTCGGGCCTCGACGAGGGTACGTTGGCGGCGGTGGAGACCCGCGTCGAGCCGGTGCCCGTGCCCGGCGGCGGCACGCTGTTCCAGTCCGGCGACCCCGGCGACGCGCTCTACGTGGTGTCGTTCGGCTGCCTCGCGGTGTTCGACAGTCCGGCTCTCGACGGCAGCCCCCGGGTCATCGCCGAGATCCCGGTCGGCGACATCGTCGGCGAGATGTCGCTGATCGGCCACCGGCGCCGTTCGCACACCGTCGCGGCGATCCGCGACAGCGAGGTGCTGCGCCTGACGCGCGCCGATTTCGAGCGCCTGTGCGCCGACCACCCCGGGGCCCTGATGGGCCTGCTGAGCAAGCTGGTGGACCGCTACGGTTCCACGCCGCGGCCGGACCAGCGCCCGCCGCGCACAATCGCGCTGATGCCGCACGGGCGCGACGCGCCGGCGGCGGATTTCGCCGGCGGCCTCGCCGCGGCGCTGATGAGGTTGCAGGGCGGCGCCGGCAAGGTCGCCGTGATCGGCCCCGACGCCGCCGGCGAGCCGCCGGAGTACTTCCACCGCGCCGAGGCGGAATCGGCGTTCGTCGTCTACCGGGCCGACACCGGGCTCACCCCGTGGACGCGGCGCTGCCTGCGGCAGGCCGACTCCCTGCTGGTGGTCGCGCGCGCCGGCGAGCCGCCGCAGGGCCCGCAGCTGATCGACGCGATCCGCGCCGAGGAGGCGTTCCGCGGCGGCCCGTTCCGCGCCCGGCGCGAGCTGGTGCTGGTGCATGACGGCCGCCGGCCCAGGCCCGGCTCGACCGCGACATGGCTGGCCGGCCAGGACTACGGCATGCACCACCACGTGCGGCTGGGGCGCGACAACGACTTCAACCGGCTCGCGCGGCTGCTGCTGAACCGCTCGGTCGGCGTCGTCATGGCCGGCGGCGGCGCCCGCGGCTTCGCCCATATCGGGGTCATCAAGGCGCTGCGCGAGGCGGGCGTGCCCGTCGACATGTTCGGCGGCACCAGCATGGGCGCCATCGTCGCCGCCGGCGCGGCCTCGGGCTGGACCGACGAGGAACTCGGCGAGCGCTTCCGGCGCTCCTTCGTCGATTCCAACCCGCTCAGCGGCTTCACGCTGCCGCTGGTGTCGCTCTACTCCGGCCGCAAGGTGACGTCGCTGCTGCGCATGGCGTTCGGCGATTTCGACATCGAGGACATGCCCAAGCCGTTCTACTGCGTCTCGGCCAACCTGACGCGGCAGAGCGCCGACGTGCACCGCCGCGGCAAGCTCTGGTACTGGCTGCGCGCCAGCGTCTCGATCCCCGGCGTGCTGCCGCCCGTCGTCGACGGCGGCCACGTGCACGTCGACGGCGGCGTGATCGACAACTTCCCGGTCGACGCGATGCGCGCGATCGGCCGCGGGCCGGTCATCGGCGCCGACATCGACACCGGCGGCGGCCTCGTGGCCGGCGCCGACGTGGTCGATTCGTGGTCGGCGTGGGAGTTCGCCCGCCGTCTCGTCTGGAAGCGCAGCCAGACGCTGCCGATCCCGTCCATCGTCCGATTGTTGCTCCGCTCGGCGCTGATCGGCAGCACGTCGCGCGCGCTGGCCGACCGGTCCGCCGTCGATCTGCTGGTGCTGCCGTCGATGCAGGACATCGACCTGCTGGAGTGGCAGGAGTTCGACCGCGCCGTCGAGGCCGGCTACCGCGCAACGATGGAGGCGCTGGAGAACGTGCGCGGCGAGCCGCTGGCGTCCCGGCTCTACATCGTCTGAGGCCGGTCAGCCGGCGAGCGCGTCGTTCACCATCGCCGGCATCAGCGCCGCCCGCCCGACGGCGGCGCGCAGCGCGCGCCGGCTCCGGCGGTCGAGCGCCCGGGGATCGACCCGCGGTCCCGCCGGGCGGCCGGCCGCGAGGTCGGCGATCTGCTGGCGCATGACCGCGTCGACGATGACGCCGTAGGCCTCGCCGATCGCGGCGGCGTCCTCGGCGCCGACCGCGCCGACGGCCCGCAGCGCCTCCAGGCGGTCGAGCGTCGACGTCGCGGCGATCCCGCGCCGCAGCGCCAGCGCGCGCAGCCCGGCGGTGATCGGCAGCGTGCCGCCGCGCTTCAGATCGACGCGGCCGTCGACCAGCCGGAAGCGGCCCAGCCAGCCCAGCGCCGCGGCGGCGCCATCGAGGTCGGCGGCCAACCGCCGCAGGAAGACCGGCGCCGCGGCCGCCCGTGCCAGAGCGTCGGCGCGCAACCCGTCGGCCAGCGCCGCGTCGCCGGCCACCGGCGCGAAATCGAAGAAGATGTCGGCGGCGAGCACCGCCTCGCCGTCCGGCTTCGCGATCCAGCCGTCGACCGCGGCGCGCCAGCCCACCGCCGTGCGGCGGAAGGCGGGTTCCCTGGCCATCACGCCGCCCTTGCACAACGGGATACCGGCCTCGGCCAGCGTCTCGTTCAGGCGGCCGGCGAAGGCGGCGAACCACGCGTCCACCGCGTTGGCGTCGGTGCTGGCCGGCGGGTCCAGGATCAGAGCGTTGTCCTGGTCGGGCGCCAGCAGGGAATCGCCGCGGCCGGCCGAACCGAGGACCAGCAGGCACCAGCGGCAGGGCGGCTCGCCGCGCCCCTCGGCGCGCGCCGAGGCGATGGCGAGGGCCGCCGCGCGCGCGGTGATGTCGCGCGTCACCGCCGAGACGACGCCGGCGATCCCGGTGGCCGGCACCCCGTCGGCCAGTAGACCGACAGCCAGCGGCGGCAACCGGTCGTGCGCCGCGCGTAGCGCCGCGGCGTCGGCGGCGACATCGACCTCGTCGCCGACCGCGAGCGCGGTCGAGGATCTCACTTTCAACAAGGTGCGCGCGCTGAGCATCCCCAGCGGCCGGCCGGCCGCGTCGAGCACGGGAAGGTGCCGCACGCCGAGCCGGTCCATCCGGCCGATCGCGCGGAACAGGAAATCGTCGGCGGCCACGCCCGCGACCGGCGACGTCATCGCCGCCGCCGCGGGCGTGGCCAGGACGCCGGGGATGTCGCGCCGTAGCGCGCGCAAGGCGTCGCGCTCGGTGACGATGCCGACGCACCGGCCGGTCCCGTCGACCACGAGCACCGAGCTGACGGCGCGCGTCGTCATCGCCTCGACCGCGTCGCCCAGGGTGGCGTCGGCCGGGACGGTGACGGCCGGCGCCGACATCGTGTCGCGGACCCGCTTGCGGTAGGGGAAACCGTCGATGCGTTCGAACTGCGCCGCGTCCATGCCGCCCCCGCTCATCCAGCCGGCCGCCAGCGACGCGACATCGCCTCGACCGCGCCCAGCGTGGCGTGCCCGAGCTCGGCGTAGCGGTCGGCCAGCCGCACGAAGAGCCGCGCCGCCAGCCGCGCGTCGTCGAGGGCGTCGTGGCGGCGGAAGGCGTCGGGATCGACGCCGAGACGGCGCGCGATGTCGGCCATATCGCGGTGCGCGAGGCGCGGATCGAGCGCGCCGGCCATGCGCCAGGTGTCGAGCCATGCGAGCGGCGGCATGGAGTGGCCGGCGGCGCGCGCGGCGCCGCGCAGCATGGCGATGTCGAAGGCGACATGGTGGCCCACGACGACGGCGCCGGCGCACAGTTCGACGATCGCGGGCAGCAGGCGGTCGATCGGCGGCGCCCCGGCGACCATCGAGTCGGTGATGCCGTGGATCGCGGTCGCGGCGGCCGGGATACCCCGTCCGGGTGCGACCAGCGCGTTCAGCGCCGGTGGTTCGACCGGCGCGAGCCCGTCGATCTCGACGGCGGCGACCGACACGATCGCGTCGCGCCGGCGGTCCAGGCCGGTGGTCTCGAGGTCGATCGACACGAAGCGCGTCGCGCGCAGCGGCCGGCCGAGCATCGCGCGCGGGACGCGGCCATCGGCCTCGACGACGCCGAGGCCCTCCATCAGGCGTGAGACGAGGGCGCGCGCCGTCGCCATCTCAGGAGCCCGAAGGCCGCGCCGGGTCGAGGCGCTCGACGACGCTGCCGGCGTCGACCCGGGTCCGCAGGCGGTCGGCGAACGAGATCATCCCGAAGGTGACCGCGCCGGTGATGACGCGCCGGTCCTCGTCCTTGTCCCGCGAGAGCACGGGCAGCGTCTCGAACGCGCGCGTCGCCGCCGCCGCCGCCACGGCGCGCACCTCCGGGCGGGCGTCGGCGCCGAGCGCGCGCAGCCGTCCGAGCAGCGCCTCCTCGATGTCGCGCCAGCCCTCGGGCCGGTGCGCCGGCACGGGATACTCGCCGAGCGCCTCGGCGTAGAGACGCGTCAGCGGCGCCGGCAGCGCGTCGTGGTGGACCCCAGCCGACAACAAATGACCGCGCGTCAGCACGACCATGCCGGCGAGGATCGCGGCGTAGGACTCCCAGCGGCAGACCGCGAACGCCTCGTTGAACTTGTCGTCGCCGAAATGGTGCTGCCCGAACCACGCCAGCGTGTTGCGCGAGAACTCGTAGGTGGCGCGCTGCGCGATGTAGGATGCCTCGCCGCTGAGGAAGCGGCGCAGCGCGGCGACGTCTTCGATCGGCGGTGGAAAGAAGTAGTCCCTCAGTCTCGAGAGCATCGGCGCCCACCTTTTCCCCTGCGACAGTAAGGGCATTCGGTCGCCGCGCGGACAGCGGCAGAACGCCGCAATTCTTTTCGGCGATCCTTGTGTATCGTGGCGACAAGTAAATAACCGACAGGCCCGGGAAACCGGAAGATCATGTCGGGGGGAAACGAGACTTTCAACGCGACCGCTAACACGACCCGCGATGCCTCCACCTCCGCCCGCGCCGGCGGCGGACCGGGGCGGGCGGGGGCGCCGGGTCTGGCGTTCCTGGGGGCCCAACAGAGGGAGACGTCCGAATGGACAACAAGCTCAGTCCGGAACGGTTCGCCGCGTACTGGAAAAGGACGTCCACGCTGATGTGGATGATCCTCGCCGCGTGGTTCGTGTTCAGCTTCGGAATCCACTTCTTCGCGCCGTCGCTCAACAAGATCCGCGTCATCGGTTTTCCGCTCGGCTACTACATGGCCGCGCAGGGTTCGCTGATCGCGTTCGTGCTCATGTGCATCTGGAACGCCAGGGCCCAGGGCAAGATCGACCGCGAATTCGGCGTTTCGGACGAGTAGGGAGGGACCGACCATGGCCGCTATGCAGGGGGGCTTCCTCCAGAACCTCGGCCGCGTGTACCTGATGTACACGGGCGGGTTCGTCTTTTTCACCGTCCTCATCGGCATCCTCGAGTATTTCGGGGTGCCGAACCGGATCCTCGGATACCTCTTCGTGTTCATGACCATCGGCGTCTACGCGCTGATCGGCGTCATGTCGCGCACCTCGGAGGTGTCGGAGTACTACGTCGCAGGCCGCGTCGTGCCGGCGTTCTACAACGGCATGGCGACAGGCGCCGACTGGATGAGCGCCGCCTCGTTCATCGGCATGGCCGGATCGCTCTACTTCGGCGGCTACGGCGGCCTCGCCTTCGTGCTGGGCTGGACCGGCGGCTACGTGCTGGTGTCGATCCTGATGGCGCCGTACCTGCGCAAGTTCGGCCAGTTCACGGTGCCGGACTTCTTCGGCGCCCGCTACGGCGGCAACGTCGTGCGCCTGCTGGCCGTCATCGTGCTGGTCGTCGCGTCGTTCACCTACGTCGTGGCCCAGATCGTCGGCGTCGGCATCATCACGTCGCGCTTCCTCGGCATCGGCTTCGAGATCGCCTGCTTCGTCGGCCTCGCCGGCATCCTGCTGTGCTCGCTGCTCGGCGGCATGAAGGCGGTCACCTGGACCCAGGTGGCCCAGTACATCATCCTGATCATCGCCTACCTGATCCCGGTCATGGTGATGTCGGCCAAGCTGACGGGCATCCCGATCCCGCAGCTCACCTACGGCATCGCGCTGGAGAAGATCGAGGCGCTCGAGAAGACGCTGCAGATCGCCCAGCCGCACGCGGCGGCGTTCGTCGACGCCAAGGGCGCCTTCAGCGCCACGGCGATGTGGAACTTCTTCGCGCTGATCCTCTGCCTGATGGTCGGCACCGCGTCGCTGCCGCACATCCTGATGCGCTACTTCACCACGCCGACCGTCAAGCAGGCGCGCGACTCGGTGGCGTGGTCGCTGTTCTTCATCTTCCTGCTCTACTTCACGGCGCCGGCCTACGCCGCCTTCGCGAAGCTGGAGGTCTACCAGAACGTGATCGGACAGCCGATCGCGAAGCTGCCGGCGTGGCTCGCGGAATGGGGCCGGGTCGGGGTGATCGGCGTCTGCGACGCGGCCAACGCGGCGGCGCAGTACGCGATGTGCAAGGGCGTCGCCGGCAACGCCGACGGCATCCTCCAGCTCAGCGAGTTCCGCATCCATCCCGACGCGGTCGTGCTCGCGACGCCGGAGATCGCCGGCCTGCCCTACGTGATCGCCGGCCTCGTGGCGGCGGGCGGCCTCGCCGCCGCGCTGTCGACCGCCGACGGTCTGCTGCTGGCTATCGCCAACGCGCTGAGCCACGACCTGTACTACAAGATGATCGACCCCAACGCGGACACCAAGCGCCGCCTCATCATCAGCCGCGTGCTGCTGATGTTCGTGGCGCTGATCGCGGCCTACGTGGCCGGGACGCTCGGGGCGGACATCCTGTTCCTCGTGTCCTGGGCGTTCTCCATCGCCGCCGCCGGCCTGTTCGCGGGCCTGGTGCTCGGCATCTGGTGGAAGCGCTGCGGCGACGCCGCCGGCATATGGGGCATCGTCGTCGGCTTCGGCCTGTGCATGTTCTTCCTGATCACGACCGAGTTCTACGGCCTGTGGGTCAAGAGCGCGCTGTCGTGGATGGGCGACATCCAGATGGTCAAGATCCGCGGCCGCGACGTCGCGTACATCTGGGGCATCAACAACATCTCGGTCGGCATCTTCGGCATCCCCGCGGCGTTCGTCGCCATGTGGATCGTCGGCATGGTGTCGAAGCCGGCGTCGAAGGAGATGCAGGAGTTCATCGACTCCATCCGCGTCCCCACCGGCGCGGTGACCGACATCGAGCGGGCCCGGGGCTGACGCTCCGGCCGGACGGCCCACGCAACCGAAGGGGCGGGGAGACCCGCCCCTTCGTCGTTTCCGCCGGCGGCGCCACGGCGCTTGCCCGGCGGCGTGAAACCGGATTTCACTACGCCCCCGCGCGGACAGGGCAGGCCACATGGGCTCCGGCGACTACATCCTCGGCTATCTGCCGTTCTGGATCCTGAACTACGGTCTGGCGATCGTGGTCTGGAGCTGCGTCGGGCGGTTCCTGCTCGGCTTCTTCATGCCGGCGATGCAGCCCGGAAACTACATCTGGCGCGCGTTCGTGGCGCTCACGGAGTGGCCGGTCAGGATCGTCGGCTTCATCACGCCGTCGATCGTGCGGCCGGTGTGGCTGCCGCTGCTGACGGCGATCTGGTTCTACTATCTGCGGATCGCGGCCTTCCTCGTCCTCGCCGGCGCCGGCATGGTGCCGCGCCTGCCGACGGGAGGTTGACCGTGGACCGCGCCAACCTGTTCGCGCTCACGCTCGCGATCTGCGTCGTCAACGGGATCTTCTCGCCCTTCGTGCAGCTCGTCGCGCGCGCCAGCCTGATCTGGGCGCCGACATGGCTGCCGGACGGCCCGGGCGCGCTGTTCTATCTCAGCAGCCTCGTCGTCTCGACCACGACGCTGATGGTCGCCGGCGTGCCGGCGGCCCTGCTCGAGCGCGTGGCGCCCGGGCTGCGCGGCTCCGCCGCGCCGATGTGGGTGTGGATCGCCGCCGCCCTGTTCCTGAGCGTCCCGGCGCTCGTGCGCATGCTGTTGATGTCCGGCGCCGTCGCCTGACGGCGGGGGCTGGTCCGGTGGCCGGCGCCCGCCTACGATCCGCGGGATCTCTCCGGACGTCCGCCGCGGCGCCGGGCCCGTTGCCGCGAGGGGATCGCGATGGACCGGATCGAGTATCTCGCCAACGTCTCGGTGCGCCGCGGCTGCGCCTTCGCCTGGCTGGGCGTCGTCACCGTGATGTTCGGCCTGTCCTACGACATCGTCCTGTGCCTGCGCTCGGGCGCGATCCTCGTGTCGCTGATCGCCGCCGGGCTGGGGCTGATGGCCCTGCGGGCCCGCGGCCGCAACCACCGCGCCACCGAGGTCTGGGCGATGCTCGACAACGGCGCGGATCTGCCGGAGGGCTACCCCGGCGGCGTCGTCAACGAGGCGCTGCGCCGGATCTACATCCGCTACGCCGACACGACGTCCGTGGTCGCGGCGGCGATGTGCCTCGCCGCGGTGGCCGCCGCCTTCGCGCGCGGCTGACCTGGCGCGCGCGGTAGGCCCGGCAGGATTCGAACCTGCGACATAACCGTTATGAGCGGTCCGTTCTAACCGCTGAACTACGGGCCCCCCGCGCGCGGCGCCGATGTAAGGGGAATCGCTCCGTTCCGGCAAGCGCCGGCGGCGGGCGGGCGTGGAAAGGGCCGCGCGGCTTCCGCCGGCGGCCCTCGTTCCGTTCCGCGCGGCGCGTCCGCGCCGGGCTCAGCCCTGGTCGAGGAAGCTGCGCAGCAGCCGCGAGCGGCTGGGATGCTTCAGCTTGCGCAGCGCCTTGGCCTCGATCTGCCGGATGCGCTCGCGGGTGACCGAGAACTGCTGGCCGACCTCCTCCAGCGTGTGGTCGGTGTTCATGCCGATGCCGAAGCGCATGCGCAGCACGCGCTCCTCGCGGGCGGTCAGCGTCGCCAGCACCTTGGTCGTGGTCTCGCGCAGATTGCCCTGGATGGCGGCGTCGAGCGGGATGACCGCGTTCTTGTCCTCGATGAAGTCGCCGAGGTGCGAATCCTCCTCGTCGCCGATCGGCGTCTCGAGGCTGATCGGCTCCTTGGCGATCTTCAGCACCTTGCGCACCTTCTCCAGCGGCATGCCGAGCTTCTCGGCCAGCTCCTCCGGCGTGGGCTCGCGGCCGATCTCGTGCAGCATCTGGCGGCTGGTGCGCACCAGCTTGTTGATCGTCTCGATCATGTGCACGGGGATGCGGATCGTGCGCGCCTGGTCGGCGATCGAGCGCGTGATCGCCTGGCGGATCCACCACGTGGCGTAGGTCGAGAACTTGTAGCCGCGGCGGTACTCGAACTTGTCGACCGCCTTCATCAGCCCGATGTTTCCCTCCTGGATCAGGTCGAGGAACTGCAGGCCGCGGTTGGTGTATTTCTTGGCGATGGAGATGACGAGGCGCAGGTTGGCCTCGACCATCTCCTTCTTGGCGCGGGTGGCCTCGCGCTCGCCCTCCTGCACCGTCTTGACGATGCGGCGGAACTCCGAGATCGGCAGGCCGGACTGGGCCGACAGCTCGGCGACCTCGGCGCGGGCGATGGCGATGTCGCCGGCGCGGCGGCGCGCCAGCTCCTTCCAGCCCTTGTTGGGCAGCTTCTGGACCTTGTCGAGCCAGTTCGGGTCGAGCTCGTGGCCGAGATAGGCCTGCAGGAACTCGTCGCGCCGGATGCGGAAGGCGTCGGCGTGGCGCAGCAGCTTGCCCTCCGCCATCATCAGCTTGCGGGCGGCCTCGTAGAGCTGGTCGCGCAGCTGCTCGATGCGGTTGTTGTTGAGATGGATGGTGCGCACCATCTCGACGATCTTCTTGCGGAAATGCTCGTAGCGGCGCTCGAACTCCGGCGACGGCTTGTGGCCGCGCTGCAGCGTCGAGAGGCGCCGGTTCTGCACCTTCGACATCTCGCCGTAGGTCTTGGCGATCTTCGACAGGGTCTTGAGGACCTCGGGCTTGAGCTTCTCCTCCATCGCCGACAGCGGCACGTTGGCGGCGTCGTCCTCCTCGACGCCCTCCACGGCCTCGCCGCCGGCCTCGCCCTCGACGGCGGCCGGCGCGACGCGCGGCGGCATCGGCGGCCGGGGGCCCGGCGGCCTGGGCGGCTGGCCGGGAACGGCACCCGGCGCGCCCTCGACCTTGGCGCCCTCGGCGCCGGGGGCGCCGCCGTAGGTCGCCTCGAGGTCGATGATGTCGCGCAGCAGGATGCGGTTCTCGTTGAGCGCGTCGCGCCACTCCAGCAGCGCCTTGATGGTCAGCGGCCCCTCGCAGATGGCGCCGATCATCTTCTCCTGGCCGGCCTCGATGCGCTTGGCGATCGCGATCTCGCCCTCGCGGCTGAGCAGCTCGACGCTGCCCATCTCGCGCAGGTACATGCGCACGGGATCGTCCGTGCGGCCGAAATCCTCCTCCTCGTCCTCGCCCGAGGCGGGCGCCGCGACCTTGCCGTCGGTCGGCGTGCCGTTGGCGGCCGGCTTCTCCTCGCCGCCGTCCTCGGTGTCCTCGGCGTCGACCAGCGTGATGCCCATCTCGGACATCATCGCCATCGTGTCCTCGATCTGCTCCGAGGTCACGTCGTCGGGCGGCAGCGCGGCGGCCAGCTCGTTGACCGTGACGTAGCCGCGCTCCTTGCCCTTCTGCACCAGCTTCTTCAGGCCGGCGCCGAGCGAGTCGAGCAGCGGCGAGTCGATGGAGTCCTCGGGTTTCTCGGGAGCTTCGGCGGCGGTCGCCGGCTTGGTCGCCATCGGTTCTATTCCCAGGTTCGCGGGGGCGGGAAAGGGCGCCGTCCGGCCGGGGCGCGGGACCCGGACAGGACAAAAAGCCCGTCGCCGGGGGAGCGACAGGCCAGCGGTATATAGCGACGCCGTCCGCGCGCTGCCAGTGAAAAACCCGCCGGAGCGCGTTGGATCGCGGGGCGGGCGGGCGCGGCGGCCCCGGATCGCGGATGTCGCGCCCGTTGATCGCGGCGCGGCCGGGGTCTAAAGCCGCGCCGGAGACGTTCCAGCGCCCGCGAGGCCCGACCATGACGCTCGACGATCTGACCCGCGTCTACGAGACCCGCGCCGTCCGCGCCTACGGCTTGGAGGGCGTCAGCCAGCTCGAACACGCGCTGCAATCGGCCCATCTGGCGCGCCGGGCCGGCAAATCCGACGCCCTGGTGGTCGCGTGTCTGCTGCACGATGTCGGCAATCTGGTGCACGACCTCGGTGAGAATCCGGCCGCCGAGGGCGTCGACGACCGCCACGAGGCGCTGGGCGCCGAATGGCTGGCGACGTGGTTCCCGGCCGAGGTGGTCGATCCCGTCCGTCTGCATGTCGCGGCCAAGCGCTACCTCGTCGCCGCCGATCCGACCTACGCCGGGCGTTTGTCCGCCGATTCGGTGCTGAGCCTGCGCCTGCAGGGCGGGCCGATGGACGCGGTCGAGCGGGCGGCGTTCGAGGCCGAGCCGTTCTGGCGCGACGCGATCACCCTGCGTCGGTTCGACGAGGAGGCCAAGATCCCGGGAGCGGAGACGCCCTCATTCCGGGATTTCCTGCCGGTGATCGCCGCCTGTGCGCGGTGCGCCTAGCACCAAATCGTCCGTCCGTTTTCGCAAAAACATTGCCGCGTTGGAATAAAATCAATAATCGATCACTTTTTGTGGTCTCGCGGGGACTTCCGTGGCCTTTCCGCACCGCAAGTGCGACACTGCCGCCAGAAGACGATCTGAAGGCGACGCTCCACCCATGCTTGCGGAGGTTACATGTCCACCGAGCAGGATCCCCTGAAGAAATTGGCGCAACAGGGCGTCGCACCGAAGCTGATGCAAAACCTGATGAAGCAGTTCGGGGGCATCGAGAAGAACATCAATAGTCCCGTGCAAAAGATCATCGAGGCAATGGAGCGGAACCAGGCCGTGAAGGCCGAGCAGTTCCGCAACATTATGATCCAGAACCACTACAACATCATGTCCGCCGGCGAGGCGGCGATGGCCGGCCAGAAGCCGCAGGGCGGCTCCGGCTCCGGCGCCGGCGGGTGGTCGCCCTCGTCCGGCGGCGGCCTGTCGAAGCCCCAAACCAATCCATCCGGCGGACAGTCGACGACGATCCGCATGGGCTCCAGCGGACCGCGCGTGGCCTACTGCCAGAACATCCTCAACGTCCGCATGGGACCGCCGCCGCTCTGGGTCGACGGCGTCTTCGGTGCGAAGACCGACGCGCGCGTGAAGCAGTTCCAGGCGTCGCGCGGCCTCGCCGTCGACGGCATCGTCGGCCCCATGACGTGGGCCGCGCTCCACGTCGGCCCCACGCCGAAGTTCTGAGGCCGCGCCTCAGACCTTGATCCACGTCTCCGAGAACGCCAGCATCGCGGTCGAGATCGCGTTGCCGGCGACCTCGCGCGGCGCCGGCTTGCCGGGGATCGACTTGCCGTTGACCGTGATGGTGGCGTCGGCGCAGCCCACGAATAGGCTGGGCATGTGGTGCCGGCCGGTGGCCGATTTGTCCGGCGGCAGCGCGAAGCAGAACGGCGCGCCGAGGCCGGTCCATTCCATCTTCACGGTCAGATCGCCGGCCTTCACCGTCTCGCTATAGGCGCTCGACGGATCGCCGCCGCTCTCGACGCTGTCGAGTCTGCGGTAGGCCAGCGACGCCATGCCGGGCAGGCCCTTCCAGGCGCCGAAATTCGACACGAAATCGCTGACGAGGTAGCGCGCCAGCTTCTCGTTGTCGTGCAGCACGACGTTCGAGCGCTCGGCCGGCGGATTGGCGTCCTGCGGCGAGCGCATCAGCACCAGCGCATGGCCCCGCCCGTGCGGCGACAGCACGACGCGGAAGAAGCTCGCCAATGTCGTGAATGCGCCGTCGGGCCGCTCCTTGAGCGAGATGCCGGGATTCTCGCCCGACCATTCGACGGTGCCGGGGAACAAGATCGGATCGGCCATGGCGGACTCCTGCGGGTTCGGATCGACGGACCATCGTAGCCGATGTCCGCCGATGGGGAAGGGCTGCGAAAGCGCTAGCCGCGGTCGGCGCCGCGGAAGCTACGGGCGAGGTGCAGCCCGACGGACATCGCGCGCTCCAGCGCCTCGCTGGAGTCGTCGTCGCCGGCTTGGCCGGCCAGGCGCGTCCGTTCCGCCGCGTCGGCCAGCTTGTCGCGGTGCATCTCGGCCATGGCGGCCCATTTCTCGATGAACTCGGCGTCGTCGAGCGCGCGCCCGCGACCGCCCATCCAGTCGCGCGCCGCGGTCTGCGCGCGGGCGGCGGCGACGCGGGCGTCCGCCGGCAGCGCGTCCGTCGCCAGCGGCTCCGGCGGCGTCTCGGCGGCGGGCGCGATCAGCCCGTCGTAGGCGTCGACCAGCGCGGCGCGCAATTCGGCCGCCTCGGCGGAATCCAGCGGCAGGTCGACCAGTTCGTCGAGCCTGGGCGCCATCGCGCGGGGCCGCAGCAGGAACGCGCCGAGCAGGCGTTGTTCGCGCCGCGCCACGTCCTGGTCGGCGCTGCCGGCCGCCGCCGCCGAGCCGGGCGCGAACCATTGCGGTTCGGCCGGCGCCCCGAAGCGGCCGGCGCCCGGCCCGCGCGCGAACGGCCGCGCCGGCAGATGGCGCCGGGCGCCGACATAGACGCCGGGCGCGCCACCTTGCGGCGCCGGGCCGCCGCGGCCGCCGCGCCGCGATTGCCACAGGCGTTCGCGGATCGTGTCGCGGTAGTAGCCGCGCACCGTCTCGTCGGCGATCTCCGCGACGCGTCGTTGGAGCGCCTGCTCGATCTTGGCGCGGCGCTCCGGCGTGTCGACCGGCCGGCCGTCGGTCTCCAACTCCCACACCATCTCGACCAGCGGCCGCGCCGCGGCGAGACAGGCGTCGAACGCCGGCCGTCCGGCGCGGCGGATCAGGCTGTCGGGATCCTCGCCGGTCGGCAGCGCGATGAAGCGCAGGCTCTTGCCGGGCTTGAGCAGCGGAAGGGCGCGCTCGGCGGCCCGAAGGGCAGCGCGGCGGCCGGCGTTGTCGCCGTCGAAACAGAGATAGGGCTCGTCCGCCAGCTTCCACAGGATCGCGAGCTGACCCTCGGTCAGCGCCGTGCCCAGCGGCGCCACCGCGCCGTCGAACCCCGCGAGCTGCAGCGCGATGGCGTCCATGTAGCCTTCGGCGACGATCACCGGCTTGTCGCGGCCGGCCGCCTCGCGCGCGAAGTGCAGGCAGTAGAGGTTGTCGCCCTTGTGGAACAGCGCCGTCTCCGGCGAGTTCAGGTACTTCGGCTCGCCGTCGCCGATGACGCGGCCGCCGAACGCGATCACGCGTCCGCGCCGGTCGTGGATCGGGAACATCACGCGGCCGCGGAAGCGGTCGTAGGGCGCCCGCCCGCCCTCGTCCGGCACGATCACGAGGCCCGCTTCGACGAGCTGTTCATCCGAGGCGTCGGCGTCGCGCTTCAGCGCCGCCATCAACGCCTCGCGGTTGTCGGGCGCGAAGCCCAGCCGGAAGCGCGCGATGGCGTCGTCCGACAAGCCGCGGCGGCGCAGGTAGTCGAGACCGGCCTTGCCGTGCGGCATGCGGAGCTGCTGCTCGAACCAGCGCGCCGCCGCCTCGGTGACGGAATGCAGCGTGGCGGCGACGCGGGCGCGCTCGCGCTCCTGCGGCGTCGCCACCGGCACCTGCAGGCCGGCCTCGCCCGCCAGCTTCTCGATCGCCTCGAGGAACTGGAGGTTGTCGATCCGCATGGTGAAGCCGATGGCGTCGCCATGGGCGCCGCAGCCGAAGCAGTGGAAGAAGTTCTTCTGGTCGTTGACCCAGAAGCTCGGCGTCTTCTCGTTGTGGAACGGGCACAGGCCGGCGTGCTCGCGGCCCTTGCGCTTGAGCGCGACCCGGCGTCCGACCAGCTCGGAGAGCGTGATGCGGTTGCGCAGTTCCTCGATGAATTCCGGCGGGAAGGCCATGGCGCACCATAGGCGCTCGAGGCCGCCGGCGCACGCCGTACGGTGGGCGAATAGCGGGGACTGAATCGGCGGGAACGAGCGGGCTCCGCGGCCACCGCGCGATTTAGCCACCGCGCTTCCGCGCTACTCCGCGCCGGCGCAGTCCCGGCGCTCCCAGCAGCGCTGGCGCCAATCGTCCGGATGCACCGGGGCGGCCGACGCCCACAGACCGCGCCGGGCGCGTCGCGCCTCGCCTTCAGCCGCCGGGCTTTCGGGGTCGCGGACCCAGGCCGCCCGGCGCGGCAGCATCGCCCAACCACCGCGGAGTTGCTCGAGGTTGGCGTTCACCGCGCCTACGAACACGTGGCACACGGCGCGATCGTAGCGGTCGCGCTCGTAGCATTCCGCGCGCACCGCACGGCCGAGCGGAAGCAGCTGGCGCAACGCCGTACGCGCGTGGCGCGCGCCGGGCTGGCCCGGCCGCTCCGGTCCGTGGCCGGTCTCCGGCGCGTCGATATCGGAGAAGCGAAGGGCGACAACGGCGCCGTCGGCGAGCCGGATCTCGGCGGTATCGCCATCGTTGACCCGCGCGACGCGGCCGGCGAGGCGGAAGCGCACGAGGGCTTCGCGGCTAGCCGGGATGCCGGCGGCGATCATCCCGCCGCGTGGTCGAACGTCCCCGACGACGATCTCTTGGCTGGTCGGGGTGGCGGTTTCGGAGGCCGCGCACGCGGCGAGCACCAAGGCGATCAGCGCGAGGGCGGCGGTGCGGACGCCTGACCTCGTCACGCCGGCGGCCCCGACGCGGCGGCGACTCAGCCGCCGAGCAGCTTCTTCGCGGTGGCGCTGGCCTTGGCGAAATCCATCTGGCCCGCGAGATTGGCCTTCAGCCACGCCATCACCGGACCCATGCCCTTGACGCCGCTGGCGCCGGTCTCGGCGATGGCCTTGCGGATCGCCGCCTCGATGCCGGAATCGTCGAGCTGCTGCGGCATGAAGCGCCGGATCACCGCGATCTCGGCGGTCTCCTTGTCGGCGAGGTCCTGCCGGTTGCCTTGCTGGTAGGCGGCAACGCTCTCCTGCCGCTGTTTCACCATGCCGGACAGCATCTGCAGCAGATCGGCGTCCGGGACGCCGTCCTTGTTGCCCTTGGTGCGCGCCTCGATGTCCCATTCCTTCATCTTGGCGATCATCAGCCGGATGGTGGAGACGGCGGCCGCGTCCTTGGCGCGCATCGCGTCCTTGAGCGCTTCGGTGAACTGGTCGCGCAGCATGGCGGGCCTCGAACGGGAGCGGGGCGGCGGAAACGCCGTATCTATGCCGGAAAGGACGCACCATAGTCGCCCCCGGCGCGCCGGGCAATGAAAATAACCCATTGAAATCGCCCGATTTTTCCTCCCCAGCACGGGGTTGACGCGTCACCGGCCGAACATTACAAAGCGCCGGATTTCGTGGTCGTCGGCGTGTCGCGCGCGGGGGGCCCAACCGACCGGACCAAACCCATGGCCTCCTCCTCCTCGACCGGCGCCCCTTCGGCCGCCGCGACTCGGGTCGCGCCCGCGCAGCCGAAAGGCGCGACCGCCGCCCTCGTTCTGGCGGATGGATCGGTGTTCTGGGGGCGCGGCATCGGGGCGGCCGCCTCGGCGGTGGGCGAGGTCTGCTTCAACACCTCGATGACCGGCTACCAGGAGATCATGACCGATCCGTCCTACGCCGGTCAGATCATCACGTTCACCTTCCCGCATATCGGCAACGTCGGCACGAACGACGAGGACATCGAGACCATCACGCCGGCGGCGCGCGGCGCGGTGCTGCGCGAGGACATCACCGAGCCGGCGAGCTGGCGCGCGACGCGCCACCTCGACGCGTGGCTGAAATCGCACCGGCTGCCCGGCGTCTGCGGCGTCGACACGCGGCAGATCACGCGGCGCATCCGCGACGGCGGCGCGCCCAACGGCGTCGTCGTCCACGCGCCGGACGGCAGGATCGGCGTTTCCGCGCTGGTCAAGAAGGCCGCGGCCTGGCCCGGCCTCGAGGGCATGGACCTCGCCAAGGACGTGACCACGCGCCAGACCTATTCCTGGGACGAGACCACCTGGACGCTGGGCAAGGGCTACGGCAAGCAGACCGCGCCGACGCTGCACGTCGTCGCCGTCGACTACGGCGCCAAGCGCAACATCCTGCGCTGCCTCGCGGCCGCCGGCTGCAAGGTCACGGTGGTGCCGGCGACGGCCACGGCCGAGGACGTGCTGCGGCACAAGCCGGACGGTGTGTTCCTGTCCAACGGTCCCGGCGATCCGGCGGCCACCGGAATCTACTCCGTGCCGACGATCCAGGGCGTGCTCGCCGCCGGGGTGCCGCTGTTCGGCATCTGCCTCGGACACCAGATGCTGGCGCTGGCGATCGGCGGCAGGACGGCGAAGATGGCCAAGGGCCACCGCGGCGCCAACCAGCCGGTCAAGGACCTGACCACAGGCAAGGTCGAGATCACCAGCCAGAACCACGGCTTCGAGGTGCTGCCGGAGACCCTGCCGGCCAACGCCGAGGTCACGCACGTCTCGCTGTTCGACGGCAGCAACGAGGGGCTGCGGCTGACCGACAAGCCGGCCTTCTCGGTGCAGTACCACCCCGAGGCGTCGCCCGGCCCGGAGGACAGCCACTACCTGTTCGACCGCTTCGTCGAGATGATCGCGGCCACCAAGACAAAGAAGAAGTGAGGCGCCCGCGATGCCGAAGCGCACCGACATAAAATCCATCCTCGTGATCGGCGCCGGGCCGATCGTGATCGGGCAGGCCTGCGAGTTCGACTATTCCGGCGTGCAGGCGTGCAAGGCGCTGAAGGCCGAGGGCTACCGGGTGATCCTGGTGAACTCGAACCCGGCCACCATCATGACCGACCCCGGTCTGGCGGACGCCACCTACATCGAGCCGATCACGCCCGACATGGTGGCGCGCATCATCGAGAAGGAGCGGCCCGACGCGGTGCTGCCGACGATGGGCGGCCAGACGGCGCTCAACACCGCGATGGCGCTGCACCGCGACGGCCGGCTGGCGAAGTACGGCGTCGAGCTGATCGGCGCCAACGCCGAGGCTATCGACAAGGCCGAGGACCGTCTGCTGTTCCGCGACGCCATGACGAAGATCGGGCTGGAGTCGCCGAAGAGCCAGATCGTCCACGACCGCGAGGAGGCGGTGAAGGCGCTGGAGGCGGTCGGCCTGCCGGCGATCATCCGGCCCAGCTTCACGCTCGGCGGCACCGGCGGCGGCATCGCCTACAACCGCGACGAATATTTCGAGATCGTGCAGAGCGGGCTCGAGGCGTCGCCGACCACCGAGGTGCTGGTCGAGGAATCCGTGCTCGGCTGGAAGGAGTACGAGATGGAGGTCGTGCGCGACCGCGCCGACAACTGCATCATCATCTGCTCGATCGAGAACGTCGATCCGATGGGTATCCACACGGGCGACTCGGTCACGGTGGCGCCGGCGCTGACCTTGACCGACAAGGAATACCAGATCATGCGCAACGCCTCGATCGCGACGCTGCGCGAGATCGGGGTCGACACCGGCGGATCGAACGTCCAGTTCGCGATCGATCCCAAGACCGGCCGCATGGTCGTGATCGAGATGAACCCGCGGGTGTCGCGCAGCTCGGCGCTGGCGTCGAAGGCCACCGGATTCCCGATCGCCAAGGTCGCCGCCCGGCTGGCGGTGGGATACACGCTCGACGAGCTCGCCAACGACATCACCGGCGTCACGCCGGCCTCGTTCGAGCCGACCATCGACTACGTCGTCACCAAGATCCCGCGCTTCGCGTTCGAGAAGTTCCCCGGCGCCGATCCGTACCTCACGACCTCGATGAAGAGCGTCGGCGAGGCGATGTCGATCGGCCGCAATTTCCAGGAGTCGCTGCAGAAGGCGCTGCGCTCGATGGAGACCGGGCTGACCGGGCTCAACGAGATCGAGATCCCCGGCGCGCCGGCCCGCGCGGCGCTGGTCGCGGCGCTCGCCAAGCCGACGCCGGACCGCGTGCTGACCATCGCCCAGGCGTTCCGCCACGGCCTGTCGGTAGACGATGTGGCGCAGGCCTGCCGCTACGAGCCGTGGTTCCTGCGCCAGATCGAGGAGCTGGTGCGGGCCGAGGACGAGGTCCGCAAGGCCGGTTTGCCCAAGGACCGGCAGGGCCTGCTGCGCCTCAAGAAGATGGGCTTCTCCGACGACCGGCTGGCCGAGCTGGCGGGCGGCACGCCTGAAGGGCGGCGACGTGACGGCGCTGCGGATCAAGCTCGACGTGCGGCCGGTCTACAAGCGCATCGACACCTGCGCCGCCGAGTTCGAATCGCGCACGCCCTACCTCTACTCCTGCTACGAGGGCGACGGCGTGCAGACGCCGGAGTGCGAGGCCAACGTCAGCGACCGGCGCAAGATCATCATCCTCGGCGGCGGTCCGAACCGCATCGGGCAGGGCATCGAGTTCGACTATTGCTGCGTGCACGCCGCCTACGCGCTGCGCGAGGCCGGCATCGAGACCATCATGGTCAACTGCAACCCGGAGACGGTGTCGACCGACTACGACACCAGCGACCGGCTCTATTTCGAGCCGCTGACCGCCGAGGACGTGGTCGAGCTGGTGCGCAAGGAGCAGGCGCGCGGCGAGGTGCTCGGTCTGATCGTGCAGTTCGGCGGCCAGACGCCGCTGAAGCTGGCCAAGCCGCTGGAGGCCGCCGGCATCCCGATCCTCGGCACCACGCCCGACGCCATCGACCTGGCCGAGGACCGCGAGCGGTTCCAGAAGCTGCTGCACAAGCTCAAGCTCCTGCAGCCGGAGAACGGCACGGCGACGTCGCAGAAGCAGGCGATCGAGATCGCCGAGCGCATCGGCTATCCGGTTGTGATCCGGCCGTCCTACGTGCTCGGCGGCCGCGCCATGCGCATCGTGCACGACCGCGAGGGGCTCGAGCGCTACATGCGCGAGGCCGTGAAGGTCTCCGGCAGCAATCCCGTGCTGATCGACACCTACCTGACCGACGCCATCGAGGTCGACGTCGACGCGCTGTGCGACGGCCAGAACGGCGTGTTCGTCGCCGGCATCATGGAGCACATCGAGGAGGCCGGCGTGCACTCCGGCGACTCCGCCTGCTCGCTGCCGCCGTATTCGCTGGCCAGGAAGGTGGTGCAGGAGATCGAGCGCCAGACCGTGGCCATGGCCCAGGCGCTCAAGGTCGTCGGTCTGATGAACGTGCAGTACGCCGTCAAGGACGGCGTGGTCTACGTGCTGGAGGTCAATCCGCGCGCCTCGCGCACCGTGCCGTTCGTCGCCAAGGCCACCGGCCTGCCGATCGCCAAATACGCCTCCCGCCTGATGGCCGGCGAGACGCTGAAGGACCTCGACCTCAGGTCGGCGTCGGTCGGCAGGCACATCTGCGTCAAGGAGGCGGTGTTCCCCTTCGCGCGCTTCCCCGGCGTCGACGTCACGCTCGGACCGGAGATGCGCTCGACCGGCGAGGTCATGGGCATCGACAGCGATTTCGGCCGCGCCTTCGCCAAGTCGCAGCTCGGCAGCGGCACCAAGGTGCCGACCGAGGGCACCGTGTTCATCTCCGTGCGCGACACCGACAAGCCGGGCATCGTCGGCGCGGCGCGCAAGCTGGCGGGGCTGGGCTTCCGCATCGTCGCCACCGGCGGCACGGCCGACTACCTGCGCGGCAAGGGCGTCGAGACCACGCGCATCAACAAGGTGCTGGAAGGCCGGCCGCACATCGTCGATCTGATCAAGGACGGCGGCGTGCACCTCGTGTTCAACACCACCGAGGGCGCCCAGGCGACGGCCGACAGCTTCACGCTGCGGCGCGCGTCGCTGATGAACAAGCTGCCGTACTACACGACGGCCGCCGGCGCGCGCGCCGCCGTCGAGGGCATCGCCGCCGCCAAGGCCGGCGCGCTCGACGTGGCGCCGTTGCAATCGTTCTTCAAACGCTCGTTCTGACCACCCGCCGCGGCCGGGCGGCGCATGCCAGACGCGCGAAGCCGCCGCTGGTGGCGGCCCCGCGCGCCGGGATAATGGCGGCGCACGATCGGGAAAGGGTTCCACGTTGACGGCGGGACGGGCGGGCGCGCGGCTCGCGGGGTTGCCTGCGACGTTGCGCGGCATGTTGTGGATGGCGGCCAGCGGCGCGCTGTTCACCTTCCTGAACACCATCATGAAGTGGCTGACGCACGACGGGCTCGACCCGTGGCTGGTCGGCTTCCTGCGCTACCTGTTCGGCTTCCTCGTGTTCGTGCCGATGATGTTCCGCATCGGGCTGGCGCGCAGCATGACGCGCGCGCCGGGGCTCCAGGCGCTGCGCGCGGTGTTCCACTGCGGTGGCCTGCTGCTTTGGTTCTACGCGCTGCCGATGGTCACGATGACCGAGATGACGGCCATGAGCTTCACCGGCCCCATCTTCATGTGCCTCGGCGCGGTCCTCGTGCTGGGCGAGCGGATGAGTCTGGCGCGCTGGGGCGCCGTCCTCATGGGTTTCGTCGGCGTCATCATCGTGCTGCACCCCTGGAGCGGCGTCGAGCTGTCGGGCATGAGCGTCGGCAACGCGGTCATGCTGCTCGCGGCGCCGGTGTTCGCGGCCTCGTTCATCACCGCGAAGGTGCTGACCCGGCACGACTCCACCGAGATCGTCGTGCTGTGGCAGCATCTCCTCGTGGCCGTGTTCAGCCTGCCGTTCGCGCTGTTCGTCTGGAAGTGGCCGACGCTGGAGCAGTGGCTGTGGTTCATCGTCTGCGGCGTTCTGGGCGCCGGCGGCCACTACTGCGTCACCCGGGCCCTCAAGGCGACCGACGTCTCCGTCATCCAGCCGGTGCGCTTCCTCGATCTGCTGTGGGCGTCGCTCGGCGGCTTCCTGGTGTTCAGCGCGGTCCCCGAATCGTGGACCTTGATCGGCGGCGCGGTGATTTTCTCGGCCACGCTATGGCTGGCGCGGCACGAGGCGTTGCTGGCGCGGGCGCGCCGGAACGCGGCCGCCGCGCCGCCCGCCGCGAAGCCGGCGGAATGACCGCCGTCTCGACCCCGGCGGCGGCGCCATGATCGCCGGGGCGTTCGCCGCGTTCGAGCGCCTCGTGCCCTCGCCGACGTTGCGCGGCCTGGTCCTCGCCGTCGTCTCCGGTGTCTTCTTCCAGTGCCTCAACGGCACGGTGAAACACCTCGTCGTCGAACTGCCGCCGATGATGGTGTCGTGGAGCCGCTGGACCGCGGGGCTGCTGATGATCCTGCCGTTCATGCTGGCGTCCGGCGGTGTCGCCGGGCTGCGCACGACGCAGCTGCCATGGCACGGGCTGCGAGCGGCGTTCCACACCTGTGGCTACTACCTCTGGTACACGGCCGTGGTGACGATCACCCTGGCCGAGACGGCGGCGCTGGGCTTCAGCGGCCCGATCTTCGTCGCGGTCGGCGCCGCGCTGTTTCTGGGCGAGAAGGTGCGGGCGCGGCGCTGGGCCGCCGTCGTGATCGGCTTCGCCGGCGTGCTGGTGATCGTGCGCCCGGGATTCGCCGAGGTGAGCATGGGCACGCTGATCATGCTGGCCTCGGTGCCGGTGATCGCCGGCTCCAACCTGGTCGCCAAGAAGCTGACGGCGAAGGAAGGGCCGCGCTCGATCGTGTTCTGGCAGAGCGTGCTGGCCGTGGTCTGCTTCTTCCCGCTGGCGCTGTGGGACTGGCAGACGCCGACTTGGACGCAGCTCGGCTGGCTGGTGGTCGCGGGGCTGTTCGGCCAGCTCGGCTACCTCACGATGACCACCGCCTACAAGCTGGCCGACATCTCGGCGGTGCAGCCGATCATGTTCCTCGGCATCGTCTGGGCGGCGCTGTTCGACCACTTCCTGTTCGGCCGGAACGCCGACTGGGAGACCTTCGCCGGCGCCGCGATCATCGTCGCCAGCACGAGCTACCTCGCGCACCGCGAGGCGGTGGCCGCCCGCGGGGAGCGAGCGCGCCGCGCCTAGCCGTTGAGGCCGCGCACGGCCTTGCCGATGATCTCGTCGGCGCGGGCCCAGACGAGCTCCGCCCACTTGTCGCCGGCGGGATAGAACCGCTCCTGCGTGTAGGCCTTGAATTCGCGGCCCTGCGCCGACGCGACGTCGCCGTGGTGGTGCAGCCAGTTGTCGCGCCGCACCGCCTCCAGCACCTCGGGCACGGGGTAGGTGCCGTATTCCAGCGCGATGCCCGTGAACTCGGCGTCGGGCGCCTCCTGCGGGAAGGCGTCGATCACCACGCCGGTGACCACGGCCGAGCTCGACGTGCCGCCCTCGGGCGAGGTGACCTCGTCGCCCCACCATGCCCGCGCGCGGTTGAGGATCGGCGAGCCGGGATCGCCGATGCCGATGATCTCGCCGTGGCCGAACGGCCCCAGTCCGGTGTGGAAATCGACGCAGCCGATGCGCTTCGCCGCGCCGAGCTCGCGGCGGATGACCTTGCGGATGGTGCGGTTCGACCAGGTCGGCTTTGCGCCGCCGTAGAACAAACCGTCGCGGTGGGTGTACTGACCGCCGGTCACGGCGCCCTGGAAGCCGAACGCGCCGTGCTTCTGGGTGTATGCGTCGATCACGCGCTGCGCCGCCGCCAGCGACGCGTCGTCCCACACTGCGGGCTTCAGCGCGTCGGCCAGCTCGGCGTAGCCGTCGTTGCGCGGCGGCGGCTTGCCGTGGTCGATGAAGTTTCGGTTGAGGTCGACGTTGTCCTCGTTGACGCGGCGGATCCAGGCGAAGCCGTGTGGATTGACGCCGTGGATCAGCAGCGCGCCGGTGCCGCGCGGCAGCCGCGACGGCCCGCCGGCGCGCAGCCAGTTGACCATCGCGCCGGAGCCGCAGAAGCCCTCGACGCCGTGCGTGGCGGCCATCAGCACCAGCATGTTCGGCGCGCCCTCGTCGCCGAAGCGGACGGTGTCCATGAACAGCCGGCCGCCGTCGGGCCCGCGCGTCGGGTTCTCGTAGGATCGGAAGCGGCCGCCCTGCGCCGCCGCCGCGGCGCAGAACTTCACGCGCGCGTCGGGATAGTCCCGCGCGAAGCCGTCGGCGATGGCGCTCATGACTCGGTTCCCGGATCGTCTATGCTGGCCGCATCGTAGCGCGAATCGGGGATCGGACCATGGGGTTGCTGACGGTCGCGACGGCGCAGGAGATGCTGACGCCGGGCGGCCATTTTCCGGCCTGGGTGTGCGACCTCGGCCTGCGCGTCGAGGCGGTCTCCAAGGACGGCGTGCGCGCGCGTCTACCGCGCTCCGTCCATATCCAGCGGCCCGGCGGCGTGCTGCTGGGCCAGGCGCTGATGGCCGCCGCCGACACGCTGCTGGTGCTGACCTTCGCCGAGGCGCTGGGACGCCTGCCGTCGATGGCGACGATCAGCCTGACCACCAACTTCATGCGCGCCGCCGTCGACCGCGATGTCATCGCCGAGGCCCGCGCGCTCAAGCTCGGCCGCTCCACGGTGTTCGGCGAGGTGGTGTTCTTCGCCGACGGCGATCCGGCGCCGATCGCGCAATCCACCGCGGCCTTCGCCGTGCTCCCCGACGGCAATCCGAAATTCTCGGTGGTCGGCACGACGCAGGCGTGACTTCAATGACGACAGGGGAGTCACGGCGCCGCCCACCCCCTCTCCTCCATTTCGTGGCGGAGAGGGACTTGAGTGGCGCGCCGCCGTCACTCCCGCATGGCGCGGGTGCGTTTGGCGGCGGGGCGGTCCCAGCAGCGCTGGAGCCAGTCCGCGACCCTCGGGCGCGCCGACAGGTCCATCGCCAGCGCCCGGTACATCGTCGCCGCGGCGTTGAGATCGGCGACGGTGAAGCGGTCGGGCTCGCCGATCCACGGCGCGCCGCCGAGATGGGCCTCGAGCGCCGATAGCGGTCGGTCGAGCCGCAGGAGCGCCGCGGCGGCCGTGGCGCGGTCGCGCTCGGCGGGCGGCAGGACGAAGCTGTGCCGCGCCCAGTCGATGATCGGCTGGTCGATCTCGGTGACGGCCCAGAAGCTCCACTGCCAGGCGCGCGCCTCGCCCTCGAGCGAGGCCGGATACAGTGCCCCGCCGTATTTCTTCGCCAGGTAGAGGTTCACCGCCATCGACTCCCAGACGGTGAAGCCGCCGTCGTCGACGGTGGGCACGCGGCCGTTCGGATTGGCCGCGAGCAGCGCCGCCCTGAGGTCGCCGCCGGCGGTCGCGTCGACCGCCGCGATGTCGTAGGGACGGCCGAGCTCCTCGGCCATCCAGATCGCGCGCATCGCGCGGGTGCGCGCGGTGCCGTAGATCGTCAGGCGGTCGGACACCGCGCGGCGCTCAGTCCTCGGCCCGCGAGGCGCGCACGCGCCGGGTGCCCTGGTGCACCGGCTTGAGCGGATCCATCACGAATCGGATGCGCGGCAGGTCGGTATCGACCACGCAGGCCGTCGCCACGATCGGGTCGGCCGGCCGCAGGTCGCCGGCGTTCCACGCCGCCGCGTCGAACGCGCTCACCTCCGGACGGCCGCGCTCCGCCTTGTGGAACACGTATTTCGGATCGACCTGGATCAGCATCGGCGAGACGACACCGTCGAGCGGCGCGTTGGCCATCGTCACCCAGTTGATGAGCTGCACGTCCGATCCGGCGATCGCCTCGGGGTTCACCAGCGCGCAATCGAGCAGCGTGGCGCCGTCCTTGACGACGCTGCCGATCAGCCGGTCGTGCCGGCGGGTCAGCGACACTTTCGCGGCGGTCGCGGGGATCGCCCAGCCGGCGCTCAGTGCCGCCGCCGCCTCCGGCGAGCTGGCGTAGGCGCCCAGCACCAGCCCGCGGGGATGCGCCCCGGCGCGGCTGCCCAGCCGGACGGTCGCCAGCGTGAAGGCGCCGACCGGACTCTCGGGGAAGCGCGTGACGCTGATCGCGAGGTACGACGGCACGGCGGGGTGCATCGCCCGGGGCAGCAGCCTGTCGGCCGCCGCCCGCGACGTCTCGACGAGGAGCTGCATGGTCTCCGCGCCGGGCAGCGCCCACGCCTCGGCGTCGAGATGCGGCAGCGTCGGCAGGCGTGCCGCGATGGTGGCGAGGTCGAGCTGGCCATACTGCGGCATCGCCTAGGCTCCGGCGGCGGCCGACGCGAGCGCCGGCGCGGGTTTCTTGGCGAACGCCGGCATCACCTCCTTGGCGAACAGGCGCAGGCTGGCGAGCACCTGTTCCTGCGGGATGACCTCGTTGCAGTTCAGGATGAAGTTGATGCGGTCGACGCCGATCGCCTCCCAGCGCTTGACGGCGCGGATGATGCGCTCGGGGTTGCCGAAGGCCAGGCCCTCGGCCTGCTCGTTGGTGGCGTCGGGACCGGTGGCGGCGCGGCGCAGCTGCGGCAGCAGGCCGAGCGACGGATACGAGCGCGACGCGAACACCTCGCGCGTCGAGATCAGCTGGGCGGCGAGGTAGTTGAACGTGTCGCCGAGCTTGCGGCCCATGGCGACGCCCTGCTCGTTGTCCTCGTGGCAGAACAGGAAGTTGGTGGTGTCGACGCGCTCGTTGACGAAGGCGCCGACCGGATCGCAGAGCTGGATGCGCCGGCGGTACTCGCTGATCTTCTTCTCCTGCTCGGCGAAACCGGAGAAGGTCAGGCCGAGGCTGCCCAGGCCGCGGTCGGCGGCGTCGAGCTCGGTGCCGGGGCTGGTGACGGCGACCCACATCGGCGGATGGGGACGCTGGTAGGGCTTCGGCAGGATCGTGCGCTCGGGCATCGACCAGAACTCGCCCTGGTAGGAGAACGTCTCCTGCGTCCACATCTTCGGCAGGCAGCGGACGAACTCGTCCCACGACTTCTTGGTGTCGTCGGGGTTCGCGCGGAAGCCGCCCAGCTCGGTCCACGTGGCCGAGCGGCCGGTGCCGACCTCCAGCCGTCCGCCCGACAGGATGTCGAGCGTGGCGGTCTTCTCGGCGATCTTGATGGGGTGGTTGAACTCCGGCACGCAGACCACGATGCCGTGGCCGACGCGGATGTTCTTGGTGACCATCGCGCAGGCCGTGAGGAACAGCTCCGGCGCCGAGCAGTGCGAGTACTCCTCGAGGAAGTGGTGCTCGACCGCCCAGACCTGCTCGAAGCCCAGCTCGTCGGCGAGCTTCACCTGCTCGAGGCAGTTCATGTAGACCTCGCGCTCGCGCTCGCGCGTCCACGGCCGCGGGATGGAGATCTCGTAGAAAATCCCGAACTTCATGGCGGTCCTCCCGTCCGGTCGCCGCCGGATCTGGTGCGAGCATAGGCGCCCCGCGGCGGACGCTTCAAGGCCGGTACCGCGCAGGCCTGCTTGGCGCTAATGTCGCGCCGAGGAGTACCCCATGCACCCCACGGATTCGCATCGACTTCACGCGCACCTGATCGGCCAGCAGGGCTCGCGCGGCCTTCTGAACACGCCGTCGCTGGCGCTCGACATCGAGCGGCTGGAGCGCAACATCGCCGCGATGGCGGCGTTCGCGGCGACGCACGGCGTCAAGCTGCGGCCGCACGCCAAGACCCACAAATGCGCGGAGATCGCGCGACGCCAGATCGCCGCCGGCGCGCTCGGCAATTGCTGCGCCAAGCTCGGCGAGGCCGAGGCGTTGACGGATGGCGGCATCGGCGGGTTGCTGATCACCTCGCCGGTGGTCCCGGCGCCCGGCATCGAGCGGCTGATCGCGCTCAACGCCCGCGCCATCGGCTTGATGGTCGTGGTCGACCATCCCGACAACGTCGAGGCGCTCGCGGCGGCGGCGAAGAGGTCCGGGAAGGCGCTCGCCGTGGTCATCGACATCGATCCGGGCATGCACCGCACCGGCGTGGCCTCGCCCGAGGCGGTCCTCGCGCTGGCCAAGCGCATCGCCGGGCACGCCTCGCTAACCTACGCCGGCGTGCAGTTCTACTGCGGCCGCCACCAGCACATCGAGGACTACGCCGAACGGAAGAAGCAGATCGAGGAGCGCACGGCGTACCTGAAGGGCATCGTCGCGTCGCTCGACGCCGCCGGCCTGAAGCCGGGGATCGTCACCGGCTCGGGAACCGGCACCCACCGCATCGACGCGCGGCTCGGCGTCTTCACCGAGTTCCAGGTCGGCTCCTACGTGTTCATGGACCACCAGTACAACATCTGCGACATCACCGGAGACGGCGCGCCGGGTTACGAGCAGTCCCTGCAGATCGACGCCCGGGTGGTCAGCCGCAACACCCAGGGGATGGCGACGATGGACGCCGGACTCAAGGCGATGGCGACCGAATCCGGACCGCCGACGATCCTCGACGGCGCCGTCCCCGGCAGCAAGACGCGGTTCATGGGCGACGAGCACTGCGCGGTGATCGCGCCGGAGGGCGCCGAGGCGCCGGCGCACGGCGCGCGGGTCACGCTGGTGCCGCCGCATTGCGATCCGACGGTCAACCTCTACGACGCCTACCACGTCGTGCGCGACGGGACCCTCGTCGACATCTGGACGATCGACGCCCGCGGACGCAGCCGCTGAACGGTCGCGGCTACAGCCGCGTGACGTGGGCGGAGACGCAGAGCCAGACTCCGCCCTGGCGTACCCAGACGTCGGTGTAGCGGCCGCCGCCGGCGCGGCCATCGGCGTGCGCGTAGCGCGTGCGGGCGTGGATGATGGCGGTGTCGCCGAACATCCGGATCTCGACGTCCTCCGCCACCAGGCCGGAGATGGTCACCGGCTTCGCGGTCTGCGCCAGGAAGCCGGCGCGGTCGAGCAGCGAGCCGTCGGGATTCGAGCAGCGGAAGTCGGCGGCGAGGATCTCGTCGAAGCGCCCGACGTCGCCGTTCTGGACGGACGAGATGTAGTCGCGGTTGAGCGCGACGAGCTGGTCGTGGTCGGACTGCGCTGTCATGGCGTCGGGCACGACGTCCTCCGTGTCCATCGGGCGCCGGTCTCGGTGTCGATGCGCGCCTCCAGCCCGTGCACTGTACCTTGTCCGACGGGCGATGTAAGCGGGCCCGAGCCGGCGGCCGGTGGACGTCCGCTCGATCCCGCCCGACCGCCAGCACCCTAGATCAGCGGCGCGCCGTTCCATCGGCGCGACAGCGCGATCGTCGCGAGCAGGCTGACGCCCGCCAGCGCCGCCATGGCGAAGAACGCGTCGCCGCCGAACCGGGCGTAGAGCGCGCCCGAGAGCTGGAACACCACGGCGATGACGAGGCCGCTCGCCAGCCCGTAGTACAGACTCTGCGCCAGCGGCATCGCGTGGGTCGGGACCGCCTGGCGCAGGAACGCCATGGCGGCGAGGTGCGTGGCGCCGAAGGTCAGCGCGTGCAGCGCCTGCAGTGCCACCAGCGCCGCGACTTCGGTGCCGAACCACGGCATCGCCGCCCAGCGCACCAGGGCGCCGCCCGCGCCGAGCGCCAGCATGCCGACGGCGCCGAAGCGCACCGTCAGCGCGCCGCCGACCATGAACAGGCCGATCTCGACCAGCACGCTCTCGCCCCATAGGAGGCTGATCACCACGTCGTCGATGCCGGCGTCGCGCCACGACAAGGTGCCGAAGCTGTAGAGCACGGCGTGGCTCGCCTGGCAGAAGCCGCTCGCGACCAGGAACAGCGCGAAGGACGGGTTGCGCAGCAGGTCGCGCGCCCGCGCTGTGCCGCGCTCGGCCGACGCGGTCTTCGCCGCCGGCATCGGCAGGAGCGCCACCGCGGGGATCGTCAGCGCCACGCCCAGTCCCAGCAGGTACAGCACCCACGGCGGTCCCCACCGGTCGACGGCGACGCCTGCCGCCAGCGCGCCGACGATGAATGTCACCGATCCCCACATGCGCACCCGCGCGTAGTCGATGCCGCCGGCGCGCGTCACGGCGACGGCGTTGCCGTCGCCCAGCGACAGCACGGGATGCCACATCGCGCCCCAGATCATGGTGACGACGAGGTTGGGCCAGAATCCCCACGAGAACTCGTAGGCCACGATCATCGCCAGCCCGCCGGCGAGCAGCGCCAGCATCAGACCGCGCGTACCGGCGAGGCGCTGCGCCAGCCAGCCCGCCGCGATGGTGGCGGCGACGGTGACGAACTGGCGCGCCATATAGATCGTGCCGATCTCGGCGTCGCCGACGCCGCGATCCTTGAGCCATACCGCCCAATAGCTCAGGGCCGCGCCGCCGGCGAAGAAATAGGCGCCGAAGAAGAACGCCAGCCGGGCCGGGACCATGCCGCCGTCGTCAGGCCGCGAACTCGGCGCGCACCCGCTCGGTGTGCTCGCCCAGCGCCGGCACCTTTCCCAGCTTCCGCACGTCGCCGTCGATGGTGGCGGCCAGCGCCGGCACGCTGACGTCGCCCGACGCGGCCGTGATCGTCGTGCGGCGGACCTGCGGATGGGCGCCGAGGTCCTTGACGGTGGAGACGCGCGCGTAGGCGATCTGCGCGGCCTCGAGCTTCGGCGTGATCGAGTCCCAGGTGTGGGCGTGGAACACGGCGGCGACGATGGCGTTGGTCTCGTCGCGGATGGCGTTGCGCGCGTTGTTGGTGGCGAAGCGCGGATCGTCGACCATGTCCGGCCGGTCGAGCACCTGGACGCACAGACGCGCCCACTCCTTGTCGTTCTGGATCGAGATCAGGATCGGCACGTCGTCGCCCGTCGGATAGACGCCGTAGGGCGCGATGAAGGGATGCGTCAGGCCCAGCCGCGGCCAGTCGTAGGAATTGTGCTCCCACGACATCAACGGGATCGCCATCCATTCCGCCATCGAGGAGAACAGCGACAGCTCGATGTGGCGGCCCTTGCCGGTGACGCCGCGCGCGATCAGCGCCTCGAGCACGGCGGCGTGCGCGTACATGCCGGTGCCGATGTCGGTGGCCGAGATGCCGACGCGGCCCGGCGCGTGCTGCGAGCCGGTGATGGAGGCCAGCCCCGACTCGGCCTGCACCAGCAGGTCGTAGGCCCGGCGGTGCTCGTAGGGTCCGAAATCGCCGTAGCCCGACACGTCGACCGTGACCAGGCGCGGATTGCGCGCCCGCATGGCCGCGGCGCCGAAGCCGGCGCGCGTCGCGGCGCCCGGCGCCAGGTTCTGGATCAGCACGTCGGCGCGGTCGATCATGCGGTGGAGCAGGGCGAGGTCGTCGGGCTTCTTGAAGTCGAGGCAGACCGATTCCTTGCCGCGGTTCAGGAACACGAAATACGCGCTCTCGCCGCGGATATGCGTGTCGTAGCCCCTGGCGAAATCCCCTTCCGGCCGCTCGATCTTGATGACCCGAGCGCCGGCGTCCGCCAGCCGCGCCGCGCAGTACGGCGCGGCGACGGCCTGCTCGACCGAGATCACGAGAACGCCGTCCAACGCGCCGGCCATGCCTTGCTCCAGATCCGTCCGCCCGGAAGCGGGCGCGGCGCAACATGCCGACGCGGCGGCGACGTGACAACAGCCGCCGGCGCAGAGCGGAGTAGCCCCGCGCGGCCTTCCGCGATCAGTGGCGCCAGCCGGTGTCGGTCTTGTCGAGCTTGCGGATCAGGGCGGCGAACTCGAGATCGCCGACCCCCGCGGACGACTCCATCTCGGAGAACCGGTCCATGTCGGCGCCGGATTTGCCCGCGAGGTTGTCGCCCATGACGTTGAGGGCGCCGGCGGCGGCCGCGTCGATCTGGATCTGGCAGGCGCGCTCCAGCCGGTACAGCCGCAGGAACGCCTCCGGCACCGAGCGGCCGGTGACCAGCAGACCGTGGTTGCGCAGCAGCATCGCCTGGTGGTCGCCGAGATTGGCCAGCAGCCGGCCGCGCTCGTCGAGGTCGAGGCTGGGGCCCTCGTAGTCGTGGGTCGCCAGCTTGCCGTGGAACGCCGTCGACACCATCGAGATCGGCAGCAGCCCGTCCTTCAGCGCGCACACCGCCATACCGGCGCGGGTGTGGGTGTGCATCACCACCTTGTGGCGCGCGGCGTGCGCCATGTGGATGGCGGAATGGATGACGAAGCCCGCGAAGTTGACGGGATGGGCCGAGGGCTCGACGACGTTGCCGTCCATGTCGATCTTCACGAGGTTCGACGCCGTGACCTCGTCGTAGTTCAGCCCGTAGGGGTTGATCAGGAAATGCGGCTTGTCGCCGGGCACCCGCGCGGTCAGATGGCCGTAGATCAGCTCGGTCCAGCCGAAATGGTCGACCAGCCGGTAGGCCGCCGCGAGCTGCCGGCGCAGCACCAGCTCGCCCTGCTCCGGCGGCAGCTCGTACACGTCGACGCCCGTCAGCGGCGGGTCGGCGATCGGCATGTCCATGGCGGGGTCCTCCGTGCGGGCGCGGGGCGGCGGGTGCCCTGACAGCGTATACCCGCCGCTCCCACCGGCAACAATTTCCGCGTGGTCGGCGTCGCGGCCGCGCGTCTGCGATGCGCCGGCGAAGGGCGTGCGGTCTTGTCGGGCGAGGAGCGTGCAGACAGGATCGACCGGAGCGGGGCGGACGAGGGTGCGCGGCCATGGATTTGCTGGATCAAGAGGCTTCGGCCATCGCCGCCGCCGTGCGCGCGGGGAAAAGCAGCGCGCGCGATGTCGCGGAGGCGGCGATCGCGCGGATCGAGGCGCGCAACCCCGCGCTCAACGCGGTCGTCGATTTCAACCCCACCGAGGCGCGGGCGGCGGCCGACGCCGTCGACCGGCGCCGCAAGGACGGGTTCGATGGCGCCCTGTTGGGCGTGCCGTACACGGTGAAGGACACGACCTGGGTCGCCGGCCGGCGCGTCACCAACGGCTCGCTGCTTTACAAGGACTTCATCGCGCCGCGCGACGCTGTCGCGGTCGAGCGGCTTAAGGCGGCGGGTGGCGTGTTTCTGGGCATGACCAACACGCCCGAGATGGCCGCCAAGGGCCACACCGAGAACAAGGTCTACGGCCCGACCCGCCACCCGATGAACCCGGCGCTCACGCCCGGCGGCTCCTCGGGCGGCGCGGCGGCGGGACTGGCGGCCGGCTTCTCGCCCATCGCGCTGGGCACCGATGGCGGCGGGTCGGGGCGGCGTCCGGCGTCGCATTGCGGCGTCGTTGGCCTCAAGACCTCGGCCGGCGCTATCCCGTCGCCGTTTGGTTTCGGCGGCGCTTACGGGCCGCTCTACGGCGTCACGGCGCCGATGGGCCGCACCGTGGCGGACGCCCGGATCATGTTCGAGGTGATGGCCGGCGCCGATCCGCGCGATCCGCATTCGGTGCCGACGTTCGACATCGCGCCGCCGGCGCGGCCGCGCATCGCCTACAGCCCTCGGCTGGGGCTCGACGTCGCGGTCGACGCCGACGTCCGGAGCGCGGTCGACGCCGCTATCGAGCGGCTGCGCGCCGCCGGGTGGGCCATCGACCTCGCCGATATCACGTGGCCGGAGGGGACGGGCGAGCTGGCCTTCGCCGCCGTCAACGCCGCCGCCAGCGCGCTGCTCTACGGCGAGCGTCACGCCGCCGATCCCGACCTGGTCGGCGACAACGTCGCCGGTCTGATCGAGCGCGGCCGGAGCGTGGCGGGTACCGACGTCGTGGCCGCGTTCCGCTTCGCCGACGCCGCCGCCCGTTCCGTGGCGGCGTTCTTCACCGGGTACGACTACCTGCTGACGCCGACCACGGCCTGCGTGTCGTGGCCGGTCGAGAGGGTGTTCCCGGAGATCATCGAGAACAAGCCGGCCGGACCGCGCGGCCATGCCGCCTTCACGCCGCTGTTCAACCTCGCCTTGGCGCCGGCGATCTCCGTGCCCTGCGGCGCCGGTCGGGACGGCCTGCCCGTCGGCCTGCAGATCGTGGCGCCCCGGCTGCACGACCGGCCGCTGCTGGCGATGGCGGCGCGGGCCGAGATGGCGCTGCGGTCGTAGGCGCGGGGCCTGCGCCCGGCGGCGAATGGCGGTAGACTAGGGTGGCGAAGTCCCGCCGTGACGGGACGCGGACGGAGGAGGGGACGGCGATGGACGTGATTCCGATCGGACCGGGATTCGGCGCCGAGATCAGGGGTGTCGGCCTGATCGACGTCGCCAGCAGCGCCGAGGCCTACGCCGCCGTGCGCGCGGCGTTCGAGGAGCATTCGGTCCTGCTGTTCCGCGACCAGAACGTCGCCGACGACCTGCAGATCGCCTATTCCCGCGCCTTCGGCCCGCTGGAGGTCACCAAGGTCGGCTCGTTCAGCGCCGGCACGCTCTATGGCCGCCTGACGAATGTCGGCGTCGACGGCGCGCTGGTGCCGCCGACCCACCGGCAGGCGCTGGTCGCGCGCGCCAACCAGCTCTGGCACACCGACAGCTCGTTCAAGCGCACGCCGGCGCTGGCCTCCGTGCTGTCGGCCCGCACCATCCCGACCCACGGCGGCGAGACGCAGTTCACCTCGACCCGGCTGGCGTGGGACCGGCTGCCGGCGGCCGACAAGGCGCGGCTGCGCGACGCCGTGGTCACCCATAGCTACGCCAACTCCCGCGACCAGATCGATCCCGAGTTGATGACGCCGGCCGAGCGGGCGGCGCTGCCGCCGGTGCGTTGGCGCATGACGTGGCGCAATCCCGCCAACGACCGGCGCTCCCTCTACATCGCCTCGCACGCCGGCGCGGTCGACGGCATGGGCGACAACGAGGCCAAGGCGCTGCTCGGCCGGCTGATGGACGAGGCGACACGGCCGGAGTTCACCTACGGCCACACCTGGCGGCCCGGCGACGTGATCATGTGGGACAACCGCGCCACCATGCACCGCGGCCGGCCGTGGCCGCACGACGAGGCGCGCTACATGGTGCGCACCACGATCTCCGCCACGGCGGCTGACGGGCTGGAGGAGGTCCGTCCGGCCTTGCCACTCGCGGCCTGACGGACCCCATACCCCGCTGTCATCCCGAGCGTAGCGAGGGATCTAGGCGCCGCTCCCTGGATCCCTCGCTACGCTCGGGATGACAGCGGAAACGCTTTGGCCGGTCGCTCATAGCTGGGCGCGACGGCGCGACGGCGCGCCGTCACACCACCGGCAGCAGCCAACGTTCCAGCTTCGCGCGTGTCTCGGCGTCGAACGGCGCCGGGGCCGACCCGCTCAAGTTCACGATCGTCATCTCGGCCGCCGCGATGCAGGCGTCGCCGATGAAAACGCCGCCGCCGATGTTGAGTGAGGCGTTGCCGATGCGCACGACGCCACAGCCGATCTCGACCTCGCCCGGCCAGTGCGATTCGCGCAGGAAGCTGACGTTCAGGCCGGCGGCGATGCCGCGCTGCGGCGGCGGCCGGTCGCGCAGCCTGATCTCGCGCACGAACAGCAGCCGGCCGGTCTCCAGATAGGCGCACATCGCCACGTTGTTGACGTGGCCGGCCATGTCGGTGTCGCTGAACCGGATCGTGTCGCGCGTCCAGAACCGGTAGGAGGCGCGGCGGGCGAGGCGGGGATCGCGCGACATCGTGACGGCTCCGTGGTGGATCGCGCCGGCGCGGCGCCGGCCCCGCCGCTTGTAGCGCGCCGACGCGCCGGCGTGCCATGCCGCGGGCGCGAAGCGGACGTACGCCTATCTTCGGTTGCGGCGCATGGCCCGCGCGCGCGATCATGCCGGCGTGGCGCCCCGCGCCGCGCGTATCGGAGCGACCGCATGCAGCCCGTGTTCGACCTATCGTCCGTCCATCGCCTGAAGTACCCCGGCGGCGTCGACGCCGACGGCCACGTGCTGGAGGACGCCGGGCTGTGGGAGGACTACATCGAGGCGCGCTACCGCGACCGCGCGCTGCGCCTGCGCCGCGACACCGACGGGCTGGAGTACCTCGAGATCGGCGGCGCGCCGTCGAAGATGACCCGCAAGGGCTATCCCGCGACCCTCGGCCGGATGGGGCAGAAGGAGCTGGCGGAGTTCGCGCCGCGGCCGGACCGCACCTACGCCGCCAACATGCCGTTCGGCGCCTGCGATCCGGCGCAGCGCCTGGCGCTGCTCGACGCCGAGGGACTGGACGCGGCCGTGCTCTATCCGACGCTCGGAATCCTGTGGGAAGCCGAGCTCGACGACGCCGAGCTGTCGCAGGCCTATTGCCGCGCCTACAATCGCTGGATCGCCGATTTCTGCCGCAAATCCGGCGGCAGGCTGATCCCGGTCGCGCATCTCTCGCTGGGCGATCCGCTGGCCGCCGCCGCCGAGCTCGAGCGCGCCGTCAACGACGGCTGCCACGGCGGCTTCGTCGTGCCGTTCACCTGGACCCGCAAGCCGCACGGCCATCCCGACCACGATCCGGTGTTCGCCAAGGCCTGCGCGCTCGACGTTCCGATCGCCATCCATCCCGCCTTCGAGCCGTTCTCGCTGCGCTCGACCCGGTTCGAGAACGCCCACCGCCTGTCGCTGCTGGCCAGCGCCACCGCGGCCGACGGCGTGCGCCACGCCTTCACGACCTTCTTCGACTTCGCCACCTTCGACCGCTTTCCGGCGCTGAAGCTGGTGATCCTCGAATCGGGCGCCGGCTGGATCGGCTACTGGCTCGATCGGCTCGACGGCGTGACGGGCGCGACGTTCATCGGCGGCCGCGCGCCGTTGAAGCTGAAGCCCAGCGACTATTTCCGCCGCCAGGTCTGGATCTCCGCCGATCCCGACGAGCGCACCATCCCCGCGCTGTCGGGGATCTACGGCGCCGACCGGTTCTTCTGGGCCAGCGACTATCCGCACCCCGACCACACCGGCGACTATCTCGCGTCGCTCGAGGAGATGGCCGCCGCGCTGCCCGACGCCGCGCGCGCCGCCCTGCTCGGCGGCAACGTGCGGGCCGCGTTCGGGTTCTAGGTCAACCGCGGTCCGCCAGCCGCGCGGCGATGGCGGCGACGCGCTGGAACGGCGATTCGCCGGCGGCCAGCCCGAGATGGCCGGCGCGCGCCAGACCGTCGCGGCCGAAGCGGTCGCGGATCGCGGCCGCGACCCAGATCTCCGCCTGCGCGTGGCGCGCCGCGTCGAGACGGCCGCCGTCGCGCAGCGAGTCGAGATGGGCGTCGAGCGCGGCCACCAGTTCGGCCATGCCGCCGCCGCTGCGCGCCGACACCGCCAGCACCCGGGGAGTCCAGTCCGGCGCGGTCGGGTCGGTCAGGGTCAGCGCGCCCGACACGTCGCTGCGCGCGCGCTCGGCCATGGCGCCGAGATCGGCCTTGGTGACGGCGACGACGTGCGGGATCTCGACGATGCCCGCCTTCATGAACTGCAGCGAATCGCCCGAGCCGGGCTGGACGCAGAACAGCACCGTGTCGGCGACGCCGGCGACGTCGGTCTCGGACTGGCCGACGCCCACCGTCTCGATCAGCACCACGTCGAACAGCGCGCGCATCACGACCATGGCGCCGAGGGTCAGTTCGGCGAGGCCGCCGAGCCGGTCGCGCGCCGCCATCGAGCGGACGAACACGCCGGCATCCCCGGGATCGGTCGCCAGCCGGGCGCGGTCGCCGAGCAGCGCGCCGCCGGTGCGGCGCGACGACGGATCGACCGCGATCACCCCGACGCCGCGGCCGCGGCCGCGCCATTCCGCGATCAGCGACGACAACAGCGTCGATTTGCCGACGCCGGGCGGGCCGGTGACGCCGACGACGTGCGCGCGGGGATGGCGGTAGGCCTCGTCCAGCAGGCGGCGGCTGGCGTCGGAATCCGGATCGCGCTCGAGCCGCGCGAGCGCCGCCGCCAGCGCCGGTTTGCCGCCGGCGCCCAGCGCCGCGAGGGTGTCCGTTTCGGATCGCACGGAGGAAGCGTAGCGCGCGGCCGCGCCGGGCGCGACCGCGGCGTCGCCGCGGTCAGTTCAGCCCGTACAGGCGCAGGGCGTTGTCGCGCGTGAGCTTGCGGCGCACCGCCGGGGTGAAGTTCGCGAGGTTCTCGGCGAGGATCGTCCGCGAATCCGGCCACAGGCAGTCGGGGTGCGGATAGTCGGCGCCCCAGATGATGTTGTCCTCGCCGATCAACGGCAGGATCGGCTCGAGGTACTTGTCCTGCTGGTAGGTCACGAACCCCTGGCGGCGGAAATAGTCGCTCGGCTTCATCTTGAGGCCGAGGCTGCGCGCGCGGTCCTCGTACTCCGTATCCAGCCGGTCGAACACGTAGGGCAGCCACGTCACGCCCGACTCGCCGAGCACGAACTTGAAGTCGGGGAAGCGCTCGCAGGCGCCCGACGCCAGCACCGAGACCAGAACCTCCATCGTGTCGAGCTGGAACAGCGCCGAGCGCACGAGCCGGAACTGGGTGAAATACTCCTTCTCCATCGCCGCGTCGTCGGGCGCGCGCAGCGCCTTGAAGCCGGTCGAATGGAACGAGATCGGGAACCGGCACTCGGCCGAGGCCTGCCACAGCGCGTCCCAGTCGTGGTGCCACAGCGGCGGCGTCATGCGTTTGAAGGCGAGGTCGCCGCCCTTCAGGCCCATCTTCGCGCAGCGCCGCAGCTCGGCGGCCGCGGCCTTCGGGTCGTGGTTGGGGATGATCGCCAGCGGGAAGACGCGGTTGGGATCGGCGCGCTTGGCGAAATCGGCGACCCAGTCGTTGTAGATGCCGTCGCACCACGTCCGGAGGCCGGGATCGGCGATCATCTCGTTGATCATCAGGCAGCCGTAGACGATCTCGGCGTCCTGCCCGTCGCGGTCGAGGTCGGCGATGCGCAGCTCCGGCGTGGTCGGCCGCGGCGCCGCGCCCCGCCGGTGGTCCCACGCGAAGCCCGAGGCGCGCATCTCGTCGACGCGCTTGAACGAGCCCTGCTGGTACTTGAGGAAGCCCGGTCCGACGCCGTTCCACATGCCCTTGTCCTGCGCCTCGACGAACCAGTGCAGACCGTCGTGGAGCTCCCCCGTGTGCGGCGGCAGCCGCCCGCCCCGGCGCGGCCTCCGGCCCCCGGGTCGGGCGGGCGGTGGAGGGGGGGGGGGTGGTTGTCGCCGGCGGAGGTCGGGCCAGGCGAGGCGAGCCCCCCCGGCGCGAAGGCTAGGGCGCGCCTCCGGAGGTGGCAATCGCGCCGGTCCGGACCGCGGAACGCCGACGCCATGGTTCAGGGCCGCCCACCGTCGCCATCCCGAGCGCCGCGCGGAGTGACGGAGCGACCTCGATGGATCGGCCGTGTCAGTCGTTCTTGAGCGCGACGCCGAGCGCGGCCTGGGCGGCGGCGAGACGGGCGATCGGCACGCGGAACGGCGAGCAGCTCACGTAGTCCAGACCCACCTGGTGGCAGAAGAACACCGAGGCCGGATCGCCGCCGTGCTCGCCGCAGATGCCGAGCTTGAGGTCGGGCCGCGTGGCGCGGCCGCGCTCGCTCGCGATGCGGATCAGCTCGCCGACGCCCTCGATGTCGAGCGTGGCGAACGGATCGTTCTCGAAGATGCCGCGGCGCTGGTAGCGCTCGAGGAACGAGGCGGAGTCGTCGCGCGACAGGCCGAACGTGGTCTGGGTCAGGTCGTTGGTGCCGAAGCTGAAGAACTCCGCCGTCGCGGCGATGTCGCCGGCCCGCAGCGCCGCGCGCGGCAGCTCGATCATGGTGCCGACCTTGTACTCCAGCGTCATGCCGGCGACGCCGCCGACCTCGGTCGCCACACGGTCGACGACCTCCTTCATGAGGTCGAACTCCTTCCGCGTCGCCACCAGCGGGATCATGATCTCCGGCTCGACCGTGGCGCCGCCCTTCCTCGCGATGTCGACCACCGCCTCGAAGATGGCGCGGGCCTGCATCTCGTAGATCTCGGGGTACGAGATGCCCAGCCGCACGCCGCGGTGGCCCAGCATCGGATTGAACTCGTGCAGCTTGGCGGCGCGCGCCTCGATCTCGGCCACGGCGAGGCCCAGCTCGGCCGCGACCTGCGCCATCTCGGCCTGCGTCTTCGGCAGGAACTCGTGCAGCGGCGGATCGAGCAGGCGGATCGTCACCGGCAGCCCGACCATGATCTCGAACAGCTCGGCGAAGTCGCGGCGCTGCATCGGCTGGAGCTTGGCCAGCGCCGTGCGGCGGCCCTTCTCGTCGTCCGCCAGGATCATCTCGCGCACCGCCACGATGCGGTCGCCCTCGAAGAACATGTGCTCGGTGCGGCACAGCCCGATGCCCTCGGCGCCGAACTCGCGCGCGGTGCGGGCGTCGGCCGGGGTGTCGGCATTGGTGCGGACCTTGAGCGTGCGGATGCCGTCGGCCCACGCCATCAGCTCGGCGAAATCGTCGCTCAGCTCCGGCTGGATGGTCGGCACCACCCCGAGCATGATCTCGCCGGTCGAGCCGTCGAGCGTGATGTCCTCGCCGGCGCGCACCACGGTGCCGCGCACCGTCAGCGTGCCGGCGGCGGCGTCGATGCGCACGTCGCCGGCGCCGGCGACGCAGGGCCGGCCCATGCCGCGCGCCACCACGGCGGCGTGGCTGGTCATGCCGCCGGTCGAGGTCAGGATGCCCTCGGCGGCGTGCATGCCGTGGATGTCCTCGGGGCTGGTCTCGCGCCGCACCAGGATCACGCGGGCGCCGCCGCGGGCGCGCTTCTCCGCCTCGTCGGCGGTGAACACGGCGATCCCCGACGCCGCGCCGGGCGAGGCCGGCAGGCCGCGGGCGATCACCTTGCGCGCCGCCTTGGGGTCGAGCGTCGGATGCAGGAGCTGGTCGAGCGACGCGGGCACGACGCGGGCCACGGCCTCGCGCTTGTCGATCAGGCCCTCGCGCACGAGGTCGACGGCGATGCGCAGCGCCGCCTTGGCGGTGCGCTTGCCGTTGCGGGTCTGCAGCATGTAGAGCTTGCCTGACTGCACCGTGAACTCGATGTCCTGCATGTCGCGGTAGTGCCGCTCGAGCGTGTTCCGGATCTCGGCCAGCTGCGCGTAGACGGCCGGCATCGTCTCCTCCATCGCCGGCTTGTCGGATTTCTGCGCCGCCTTGCCGGCGATCGTGAGCTGCTGCGGCGTGCGGATGCCGGCGACCACGTCCTCGCCCTGCGCGTTCACCAGGTACTCGCCGTAGAACACGTTCTCGCCGGTCGACGGGTTGCGCGTGAAGGCGACGCCGGTGGCGCAGTCCTCGCCCATGTTGCCGAACACCATCGCCTGCACGTTGACGGCGGTGCCCCAGCTCTCGGGGATGGAATGCAGCTTGCGGTAGGTGATGGCGCGCTGGTTCATCCAGCTGCCGAACACCGCGCCGATGGCGCCCCAGAGCTGCTCGTGCGGATCCTGCGGGAACGGCCTGCCGAGGCCGCGCTCGACCACCTTCTTGTACTGGCGGATGACGTCCTTCCAGTGCTCGGCCGTGAGCGCGGTGTCGAGACGGAGGTCGAGGTCCTCCTTCTTGCGCTCCAGCACCTCCTCGAAATCGTGGTGGTCGAGGTCGAGCACCACGTTGGCGTACATCTGGATGAAGCGGCGGTAGGAATCGTAGGCGAAGCGCTCGTCGCCCGACGACCGCGCCAGCCCCAGCACGGTGGCGTCGTTGAGCCCGAGGTTCAGCACCGTGTCCATCATGCCGGGCATCGAGGCGCGCGCGCCGGAGCGCACGGAGACCAGCAGCGGATTTGCCGCGTCGCCGAATTTGCGGCCGACGATGGCCTCGATGTTGCCGAGCGCCTCCGTCACCTGCGCCTTCAGCTCGGCCGGGTAGGTGCGGCCGTTGGCGTAGAAATACGTGCACAGCTCGGTGGTGACCGTGAAGCCCGGTGGCACCGGCAGGCCGATGCTGGACATCTCCGCGAGGTTGGCGCCCTTGCCGCCGAGCAGCTCGCGCAGCTCCGCCTTGCCGTCGGCGGCGCCGTTGCCGAAGCCGTATACCCACTTGGTCATGGCGATCCCGTGATCCTCAAGCCGTGCGGCGCCGCGGCGCCTATCCCTCGATCCTCGAGAAATCCGCGACGCCGTCGACGGCGGCGCGGATGTCGCGCAGCAATTTGAGGCGATTGAGGCGCAGCGGCGGATTTTCCGCGACGTTCACCGTCACCTTGTCGAAAAACGCGTCGAGCGGGGCGCGCAGCGCGGCCAGCGCCGCCATCGCGGCCGTGAAATCCTCGCGCGCCAGCGCCGGATCGACGGCGGCGCGGGCGACCGTCAGGGCGGCGTGCACCGCCTTCTCCTCCGGCGCCTCGAGCAGCGCGGGATCGGCGTCGCCCGCGAGGCGGGCGGCGAGATCCTTCTCCTTGCGCTCCTCGGCCTTCACGATGTTGGCGGCGCGGTTGTAGGCGACGAGGAGGTTTTTGCCGTCCTCGGTCCCGACGAATTCCTGCAGCGCCGTCACCCTGGCCAGCAGGCGCACGAGGTCGTCCTCGCCGCCCAGCGCGAACACCGCGTCCACCAGATCGTGCCGCACGCCCCGCTCGCGGACCTGCACCTTCAGGCGGTCGGCGAAAAAGTCGAGGAGGTGGGCGCGGTCGGCGACGCCCTCTCGACCGCGTTCGGATTGGAGATGCCGCGACTCGGCGGCGTCGAACACCGCGTCGAGGGCAAGCCGGAGATTGTTCTCCGTCAGCAGGCGGATGACACCGAGCGCCGCGCGGCGCAACGCGTAGGGATCGCGCGACCCGGTCGGCGTTTCCTTGATGCCCCAGAAACCAACCAGAATGTCGATCTTGTCGGCGAGAGCCACAACGACCGAGATTGGCGCGGTCGGGCAGGAATCGCTCGGGCCGACTGGCTGATAGTGCTCGGCGATGGCGTCGCAGACTGGCAGCGGCAGCCCCTCGCCGCGCGCGTAGTAGCGGCCCATCACGCCTTGCAGCTCGGGGAACTCGCCGACCATGCCGCTGGTGAGGTCGGCCTTGCATAGGGTCGCGGCCAACTCGACATCGGCCGGATCGACCCCCCTAAAGAATTCGGGCTCCAGAGCCACAATCGCTTTGGCCAGCGCCGCGATGCGCTTCACGCGCTCGCCCTGGGTGCCGAGCTTGGCGTGGAACACGATGCCGTCCAGCGCCGGCAGCCTGTCCGCCAGCTTCACCTTGCGGTCCTGGTCCCAGAAGAATTTCGCGTCGCTCAGCCGGGCGCGCAGCACGCGCTCGTTGCCGGCGATGATCTCGGTGCCGCCGTCGTGGGTCAGCGTGTTGGCGACGATGACGAAGCGGTTGGCGAGCGCGCCGTCGGGCTTGACGCAGGCGAAATAGCGCTGGTGCGCGCGCATCGAGGTGATCAGCACCTCGGCCGGCACGTCCATGAAGGCGGGGTCGATCGTGCCCATGTGCGGGCTCGGCCATTCCACGAGGCCGGCGACCTCGTCGAGCAGCCCGTCGTCCTCGCGCAGACGCAGACCGGCGTCGGCGGCGAGCGTCGCGACCTTGGCGTGGATCACCGCCTTGCGCTCGCGCGCGTCGAGGATCACGCGGGCCTTGCGGAGCTGGCGGGCGTAGTCCGAGAAATCGACCACCTTGATCGCGCCGTGCGACAGGAAGCGGTGGCCGCGCGTGCGGTCGCCGAACGCGATCGGCGCCATGTCGCCGCCCAGCTCGAGCGCGCCGGGCAGCACCTTGCCGTCGAACATCGCGATGATCGAATGCAGCGGCCGCACCCAGGCGAAGGTGCCGGTGCCCCAGCGCATCGATTTCGGCCACGACAGGCCGCGGATCGCCGCCAGAACGATCTCCGGCAGGATGTCGGCGGTCGGTCCGCCCTTCTTGTGGACGACGGCGAACCAGAACTCGCCCTTGCCGGTGTCGCGCTTCTCGGCCTGCTCGAGCGACGCCAGCCCGGCGCCCTTCAGGAACCCCTGGATCGCGCCGTCGGGCGCGCCGACTCGCGGACCGCGGCGCTCGTCCGTCGTGTCGGGTCGCGACGCGGGGATGCCGTCGACCGCCAGCGCGAGGCGGCGCGGCGTGGCGAAGGCGCGGGCGTCGGCGAAGACCAGTCCGGCGGCCCGCAGCCCGTCGACCACCAGCTTCCGGAAATCCTCGGCCGCGCGCGCCTGCATGCGCGCCGGGATCTCCTCCGACAGCAATTCGACCAGGAGCTTGGCCATGGTTCAGGCCCCCCGCATCGCGGCGTCGCGCGCGGCGGTCATCGCCGGGCTCCGGCGAGCCACGCCTCGCAGCACGCCTTCGACAGCGCGCGCACGCGGCCGATATACGCTTGGCGCTCGGTCACGCTGATGACGCCGCGCGCGTCGAGCAGGTTGAAGACGTGGCTGGCGCGCACGCACTGCTCGTAGGCCGGCAGCGCGAGCTTCACGTCCGCGTCTCCCAGCAGGGCGGCGCATTCCTTCTCCGCGTCCTGGAAATGGCGGAACAGCATCTCGGTGTCGGCGCGCTCGAAATTGTAGGCCGACTGCTCGCGCTCGTTGCGCAGGAACACGTCGCCGTAGGTCAGCGGCACCGCCGAGTCGGCGCGGTTGAACGGCAGCTCGTAGACGCTCTTCTTGTCGAACAGGTACATCGCCAGCCGTTCGAGGCCGTACGTGATCTCGCCCGACACAACCTCGCACTCGATGCCGCCGACCTGCTGGAAATAGGTGAACTGCGTCACCTCCATGCCGTCGCACCACACCTCCCAGCCGAGGCCCCAGGCGCCCAGCGTCGGGCTCTCCCAGTCGTCCTCGACGAGGCGCAGGTCGTGCACGTCGGGATCGATGCCGATGGCCTTCAGCGAGCCGAAGTAGCGGTCGAGGATGTCGCTCGGCGACGGCTTCAGCACGACCTGGAACTGGTAGTAGTGCTGCAGGCGGTTGGGGTTCTCGCCGTAGCGGCCGTCCTTCGGCCGCCGCGACGGCTGCACGTAGCAGACCCACCACGGATCGGGCCCGAGCGTGCGCAGCGTCGTCGCCGTGTGGAACGTGCCGGCACCCATCTCCATGTCGTAGGGCTGCAGCACGACGCAGCCCTGCGCCGCCCAGTAGCTCTGGAGCGTCAGGATCAGTTCCTGGAAGCAGGTCGGCTTCGGAAGCTCGGCCGGCAGCGACACGGGCTTGATTCTCCAAGGTTTTCCGGACCGTGCGACGGATTTTCGCCGCGCCGCAACATATGGAGGGCCCCGGACGGGTCAAGGCGCGGCGCCGCGACGCCCGCGCGCGGCCCGTCCGCCTAGCCGCGGGGGCAGTTGCCCCTGGCGCAGCGGCCCTGGTCGACGGAGACGTAGTCGCCGCAGACGCCGCAGGACACCAGATCGTCGGCCGGTGGCCGCGATGGCGGCCGGACCTCGTCGCGCCGTGCATCGCGCCGCGCGCCCAGGCGGCCGTTGGCGGCCTGCCACCAGCGCCAGCCGAACAGCGCCAAGCCGATCACGGCCGCGACCAGCATGAACTTGCCGATGAAACCCATGGCGCGGTTGTGCGGGGCGCCGCCCGCGAGGTCAAGCCGTTCCGGGCCCGGTCCGCCTTTCGTGCCGCTCGCGATGGCGGCGGCCGGCGGCTATGGTCGGCGCCGGAAGCACGGATCGCGGAGACCGACATGAAGCCCGGCTCGTTCACCTACCTGTCGCAGGAGAACATCATCTGGGGCCGCCCGGCCGGCGCGGCGGTGGTCGACGAGGCGAACCGGCTCGGCGCCAGACGCGTGTTCATCGTGTCCTCCAAGACCTTGTCGCGGCGCACCCCGGTGGTCGGCGACATCCAGCGGGCGCTGGGACCGCGCTTCGCCGGCCTGTTCGACGACACCTACGCCCACACGCCGCGCCCGGCGGTGGTCGCCGGCGCGGAGGCGGTGCGCGCCGCCCGCGCCGATCTGATCGTCACCGTCGGCGGCGGATCTCCGATCGACACCGTGAAGGTGATGCTGATCTGCCTGGCCGAGGACATCCGCGACGTCGACTCGCTCGACAAGTGGCACGTGCGCGTCGGGCCGGACGGCAAGCGCGTGTTCCCCGAGATCAAGAGCCCGCCGCTGCGCCAGATCGCGGTCGGCACGACCCTGTCGGGCGCCGAGTACAGCAATCTCGGCGGTTGCACGGATCCCAAGCGCAAGGTGAAGGACGCGTTCGTGGCCAAGGAGATCGGCCCGCTGTCGGTGATCCTGGATCCGTCGATCACGCTGCACACGCCGATGTGGCTGTGGCTGTCGACCGGCATCCGCGCCGTCGACCACGCCGCCGAGGGCCTGGAGTCGCCGGACTCGCATCCCTACACCGACGCGCTGCAGGCCGAGGGATTGCGGCTGCTGGCGCGCTCGCTGCCGCGCACCAAGGCCGACCCCGCCGATCTCGACGCCCGGCTGGAAAGCATGGTCGCGGTGTGGCTGGCGGGCTGCGGCATCAACCGCATCAACTACGGCGCCAGCCACGGCATCGGCCACGCGCTGGGCGGCGCGGCCGACGTGCCGCATGGATACACATCCTGCGTCATGCTGCCGGCGGTGTTGCGCTACAACAACGCCGTCACGGCCGAACGCCAGAAGCGCATCGTCGCCGCCTTCGACCGGCCCGGCGTCGCGGCGGCGGACTGCGTCGCGGATCTGGTGAAGGCGCTCGGCCTGCCGTCGACGCTGCGCGAGGTCGGACTGAAGCGCGAGCAGTTCGACGCCGTCGCCAAGGCGGCGATGCAGAACCTCTGGGTGCGCACCAATCCGCGCCCGATCCCCGACACCGACGCGGTGAAGGCGATCCTGGAGACGGTGTGGTGATTCCCGAGCCGCGAGGCATGCCGTGAGACGTCGGCGTGGAACCGCCCGCGCGGCGCTCGTCGCGGCGTTGTTCGCCACCGCGCCGGCGCTCGCCGCCGACCCGTCGGCGTGGGTGGGCAGATACACCTTCGACAAGATCGACGGCCGCGACTTCTGGACGACGCTCGGTCCGGCGCTGGACCGGACCCTGGGCGCGCCGCTGGCGGCCAAGCTGCGCAAGGGCTGGGGCCCGACTTCGCCTGTCGTTCGCACCGGCGACTGGACCGTGGGCTGGATGTGCCAGGCGCATAATTGCGGGCCCAGCAACGTCACCGTCGCGGTGTCGTCGACGGGCCGTCTGATCGCCTGCACCTACGGCGTCGCGCCGGGCGAGGGCGCGGTGTGGCGCGAGGCAGCGAAGCCGCCGCGTCCGGCCGCCGGCGACTGCCCCGATTCGGATGCAATGGTGGCGGCGATGCGGAAGCTGGGGATCGCGCCTTAGCGCCGGCGCTACAGCCCGTAGCGGGCCCAGGCGGCGCGGCGGTCGGCGGCGTCGATCAACGCGTCGGCGACGGCGTCGGGCGCGGGGATGGCGGCCTCCAGTCCGATCAGCCGGCGCAGCGAGAAGCCGCGGCGTTCGCCGACCAGCGGCGTGCGCACCTTCTCGCCGTAGCGGGCGCGCAGCGTGTCGCGCAGGTGTCCGACGCCGTCGATTAGACCCAGTTCGAGCGCCCGCCGTCCGGTCCAGTACTCGCCTTCGAACAGCGTCGCGTCGTCGCCCTTGAGCCGCGTGGCGCGCCGTTCGCGCACCCAGTCCTTGAACGCGACGTGGATCTCGTCCTGCAGAGCGCGCAGCCGGGCGACATCGTCGGGGTTCTCGGGGCGGAACGGATCGAGCTGCGACTTGCTGCTGCCGGACGTGTGCACGCGCCGCTCGACGCCCCACTTCTCCAGCAATCCCGTGAAGCCGAAGCCGGCGCTGACCACGCCGATCGAGCCGACGATGGAACTGGCGTCGGCGTGGATGTCGTCGCCGGCGCAGGCCAGCCAGTAGCCGCCGGAGGCCGCCAGATCCTCGACGAAGACGTGCACCGGCAGCTTCTTCTCCTCGGCCAGCGACCGGATCCGCCGCGCGATCAGCGCCGACTGCGCCGGGGAGCCGCCGGGCGAGTTGACGATCAACGCCACCGCCTTGGCGCCGCGGACGCCGAAGGCGGCCTCGAGGCCGCCGGCCACCGTCGCCAGCGATAGCGCCCGGCCGATCATGCCGGCGGGCGCGATCATGCCGACCAGCCGCACGACGGGCACGACCGGCGGACGCTCGATCTTCACGAAGGGGAGGCGGGCGATCAGGTCGACGAGGCGGTCGAACATGGGAGGTCCTGGAGGCGCGGGTTTCCGTATGTCGTGCGTCGCCGGCCTCGGCGCAAGCGCGCGGGCTACCAGGCGAGCGGGGCGGCGTCGCGCAACGCGGCCTCCACCGCCGGCGTGAATCCACCGCCGGGTGCGTGCAGGACGAGCGGCGCGAGGCGCGAGGTCGGGCCGGAACCGCCGCGCCCGGCGCGGACGAGCACCCGCCGGGCGGCGACGCCGTCGCGCGGCGCCAGCGGGCGGATCGCGATGTCGCCGAAGCCGTCGGCCAGGAGGCGCTCGATCTCGACCAGCCGGTCCGCCCGGTGGATCAGCGTCAGCGTGCCCCCGGGCGCCAGATGGTCGCGGCAGAAGGCGAGCCACGACGCCAGATCGGCGCTCGACTCGACCGTCGCCAGGGCCTTGGCCGGATCGGGCGAGGGATCTGCACGCTCCGGCGGCAGGTAGGGCGGGTTGGTGAGGATCTGGTCGAACACCATGCCGACCAGCGCCGCCGGCGGTGCCGCGACGTCGCCGTCGACCACCGTGAAAGCGTCCTCGAATCCGTTGCCCGAGCCATTCAGCCGGGCCAGCGCCGCGACGCCGCGCTGGACCTCCAGCCCCATCGCCGAGACGCCGGCGATCCTGGAGGCGCGGGCGCGGGCCAGCAGGCACAGGGCCGCCGTGCCGACGCCGCAGCCGACGTCCAACGCGCGTTGCCCGGGCGCCAGCTCGACGGCGGCGGCCAGCAGCACCGCGTCGATCGCCGCCCGGTAGCCGCGCGCCGGCTGGGTCAGGCGCAGGCGGCCGTCGAGGAAGGCGTCGTCGGTGGTCGAATCGGCGGCGGTCATCCCGGATCCCTGCGACGCGCGGTCACAAGGCGCCGCCGTCCGCTGCACATTATTTGCACCTTATCGCCACCTGTGCGACACGTCGCGGCGGGGGGTGGACGGGCCGGCCGTCAAAAGGTCCGCCGCCCGCGGGGAGACGACGATGGCCGTGGTCCTGCCGTTCGACGAGAAGCGGAAGAAGGCGCCGAGCCTCGATCCGCTGGTCGCCTTGTGCGCCGCCGATCTCGAGCGCGTCAACGCCATGATCGGCGCCCGCATGCAATCCTCGGTGGCGCTGGTGCCGAAGCTGGCCGACCACCTGGTCGGCGCCGGCGGCAAGCGCATGCGGCCGATGCTCACCGTGGCCGCCGCCAAGCTGTGCGGCTATCGCGGCGAGCATCACGTGCAGCTCGCGGCCTGCGTCGAGTTCATCCATTCCGCCACCCTGCTGCACGACGACGTCGTCGACGGCAGCGATCTGCGCCGCGGCCAGCCCGCCGCGCACGCGCTGTGGGGCAACAAGGCCAGCGTGCTGGTCGGCGACTTCCTGTTCACCCGCGCCTTCGAGCTGATGGTCGAGGTCGGCTCGATCGAGGTGCTCGGCATCCTCAGCGGCGCCTCCAGCGTCATCGCCGAGGGCGAGGTGCTGCAGCTCTCGACCGCCAACAACACCGCCACCGGCGAGGCCACCTACCTCGAGGTGATCCGCGCCAAGACCGCCAAGCTGTTCTCGGCGGCGGCCGAGATCGCGCCGGTGATCGCCGAGCGCCCCGTGGCCGAGCGCGCCGCGCTGGCCAGCTACGGCATGAACCTCGGCATCGCCTTCCAGCTGGTCGACGACGCGCTCGACTACGGCGGCAGCTCGGCGCGGCTGGGCAAGGCTGTGGGCGACGATTTCCGCGAGGGCAAGGTCACGTTGCCGGTGATCCTCGCGTTCCTGCGCGGCGACGAGGAGGAGCGCGGCTTCTGGAAGCGCTGCCTCGAGAGGCTCGACCAGACGCCGGCCGACCTCGACGCGGCGCTCGAGCTGCTGCGCCGCCACGGCGCGCTCGCCGACACCCTGGAGCGCGCCCGGCACTACGGCGCCATGGCCCGGGACGCCCTCGGCCTGTTCGCCGACGGCCCGGTCAAGCGCGCGCTGCTGGAGGCCGTCGACTTCGCCATCGAACGCGGGCACTGACGGCGGCGCTTTGCGTTTGGCGGGCCGACCGCGCCCCGGCTACCATGGCGTCGTCGCTTTCCAGACAGGACGCCATGCCGCTCGATCTTAAATCCCATATCCGCTCGATCCCCGATTTCCCCAAGCCGGGCATCCTCTTCTACGACGTCACGACCCTGCTGCTGCATTCCGGCGCGTGGCGGCAGGCCGTCGATTCGCTGGCCGACCTGGCGCGGCCGCACCGTCCCGACCTGCTGGCCGGCATCGAGTCGCGCGGGTTCATCTTCGGGGCGCCGGTCGCCTACGCGCTGGGCTGCGGATTCACCATCCTGCGCAAGAAGGGCAAGCTGCCGGGCAGCGTCGCGCGGGCGGAGTACACGCTGGAATACGGCGTCGATTCACTCGAGATCCACGACGACGCCGTGCGGCCCGGCCAGCGCGTCGTGCTGATCGACGATCTACTGGCGACCGGCGGCACGCTCGACGCCGGCGTCCGCCTGCTGCGCCAGGTCGGCGCGGAGGTCTCGGCGGCGCTGTGCGTGATCGAGCTGGAGTTCCTGAAGGGGCGCGACCGGCTCGACGTGCCGGTCGACACGCTGCTCAAGTACGATTCCTAGGCGCCCGCGCGCGGCAGCACGCGCGGAAACGTCGCGCACTCGATGGGGTCGCCCGGCCGCAGGCCGTGGCCCTCGATCGGCGGCGAGATCTGGCCGCTGCGAGCGGCGTAGCGCGCGTCGTCGCCGCACCAGCGCGTCGCCCAGGCGCGCCGCCGCGTCGTGGTCGATCGGTTGCCCGGCGCGCCGTGCACGGTCAGCGCGTGGAACGCGACCACGTCGCCCGGCGCCATGTCCCACGACAGGAACTCGTGGTCGCCGCGCTCGGCGTCGATGTCGATCATGTCCTCGAAGCGGTCGTCGGCCACCTTGAGATCGACGCCGCCCTGGCGGAAGAATTTCGGCCGGAACCAGCGGCCCCAGCGGTGCGAGCCGCGGACGTATTCGACCGACGTGTCGCGTGCCACCGGATCGAGCGGCAGCCAGAACGACACGATCTGCGCGCCGTCGATCGGGTAGTAGGGCTGGTCGTGGTGCCACGGCGTGCGCTCGGCCGTGCCGGGCTCCTTCACCAGCAGATGGTCGTGGTAGTAGACGACGCCCGCCGAGCCCATCAGCCGCGCCGCGATCCCGGCCGCCGGCGACTCGAACACGAAATCGCGGCACGCCGCGTGCCGTTGCCAGAGCTGGAAATCGACGAAGAACAGGCCGGCGCGCCGGCCGGCGTGTTGATGCGGACCATCGGCCCGGGCGCCGCCATGTCGGCGTCGATGGCGCCGCGCAGCCGCTCGATCCACGCCGCGTCGAACGCGCCCCGGATGCAGATCGCGCCGTCCGTCTGGTAGCGCGCCACGGCGTCGTCCGACAGCGGCATCGAGGTCTCGTAGGCCATCGTCACAGATCTCCGAAATCGCCGCCGCGGCCCTTGCCGGCGGCGAACCGGCCGGCGCCCGCGCGCGCCTCGCGGGTCAGCGCCGCCATGCCGCGCCGTCCCTCGTTGCGCAGCGCGTCGGGCACCGACAGGTTCCACTGCTCGTACGACGACAGCCGGTCGCTGCGCAGGCAGAGCTGCGGGAAGCGCGTCAACGACAGCGCCAGCTCCTTCGCCGCCGCCAGCGCGCCGCCGGCCGGCGCGAGCCGGTTGGCCAGGCCCCAGGCGAACGCCTCCTCGGCGCCGATCTCGCGGCCGGTGAGGATCATGTCCAGCGCCCGGCTGTGGCCGATCAGCCGCGGCAGCCGCACGGTGCCGCCGTCGATCAACGGCACCCCCCAGCGCCGGCAGAACACGCCGAATTTGGCGGTGCCCGAGGCCACGCGCAGGTCGCACCAGAGCGCCAGCTCGAGCCCGCCGGCCACGGCGTAGCCCTCGACGGCGGCGATCACCGGCTTCGACAGCAGCAGACGCGACGGACCCATCGGGCCCGGCCCCTCGGGATCGTGGAGCGCGCGCGGCGTGTCGCCGGCGACCGTCTTCAGGTCGTAGCCGGCGCAGAAGCCGCCGCCGGCGCCGGTGAGGATCGCAACGGATCGTTGGTCGTCGCGGTCGAACGCCTCGAAGGCCGCGCGCAGCAGCACGGCCGTCTCGGCGTCGACGGCGTTTCGCGCCTCCGCGAAGCGGTTGATCGAGACGATCGTCAGCGGACCGTCGTGCTCGACGACGACCTTGCTCATGGCGACCTCCGTCGCGGCGCGGCGGTCATGGCCGGCCGCGCACCATGCGCAGCGGATCGTAGGTCAGCACCGTCTCGCCGCGCTGGTTCTTCACCTGGTTCATGGTGCGCACCAGGCCGCGGGTCGGATCCTTCGACGTCGGCCGCACCTCTGTCACCTCGCATTCGACGTGGATCGTGTCGCCGACGAAGCTCGGCCCCTTGACGTCCAGCGACATGCTCAGGAACGCCATGCCGGTGCCCTGGATCGACACCGGGATCAGCAACCCCTCGGCGAAGCTGTAGACCAGCGCGCCGGGCACCAGCCGCTTCTTCGTCGGCGAGTGGTTCTCGATGTACTCGATGTTGTTGAACAGAAGCTCGTTCATCCCCGTGCAGGAGATGAAATTCACCAGGTCGGCCTCGAAGATCGTGCGGCCCTGGGTCCGGAATTTCTCGCCGACCTTCAGGTCCGTGTAGTACAGGCCGCCACCGAGCGTGCGCATCGACATCCTCCGCCATGGAGAGGCGATGCTGGCGCAGCGCGGCGCCGGGAGCAATCCGGAAAGGGCAGGCCGCCGCCGCCGTCAGTGGGCGTGGTGGACGTGGGCGCCGGCCTTCAGGCGGTAGAGCCGGCCGCAGTAGGGACAATGGACCTCGCCGTCCTTGCCGAGGTTGAGGAACACCTTGGGGTGGCCGAGCGCGCCGCCGCCGCCGTCGCAACCGACGCGGTCGGTCTCGACTTCGATCGTCTCGGGCGGCTTGGTTTCGGCCATGTTCAGGTACTCCGGACGGCGGGCGCGCGGATCATAGCCATCGCGTCCCCGCGATCAACCCCGGCCGTGCCTTGGGCTATACTGCCGCGATGAGTGGATGGCGGTCCCGCGTTGTCGCGGTGGTGAGCGCTGCGGCGCTGGCGCTGACGGCCGGCTGCGCGCCCGTCGTGGCGCCGGCGGGGCCGGCGGTCGGGGCGCCGGCGCTCGACGGTTCGCGAATCCTGGCGTCCGACGGCGCGGTGTTGCCGTTGCGCGTGTGGCCGGCGGATGGCCCGGGCAGGCCGAAGGCGGTGATCGTCGCCCTGCACGGCTTTGGGGACTACTCCGGCGCGTTCGAGGATCCGGCGCCGGCCTGGGCGGCGCGCGGCATCGCGACCTACGCGTTCGACCAGCGCGGTTTCGGCGACGGCCCCAACCGCGGACGCTGGGCCGGGGTCGAGACGATGGTCGACGACGCGCTGGCGGCGGTCGCGCTGGTCGCGGCGCGGCATCCCGGCAAGCCCGTGTACCTGCTGGGCGAGAGCATGGGCGGGGCCGTGGCGCTCACGGCCGCCGGCCGTCTGGCCTCGCGTCCCGAACACGGCGCGGCGCCTGCGGGCTTGATCCTGATCGGCCCGGCGGTGCGCTCGCGCGACACGATCGGGGCGCTCGGCCGGTCGGGACTGTGGTTCTTCGCCCATGTCGCGCCCTGGCACCCGGTCGGCCCGACCTCGATCGATTTCCAGCCGTCGAACAACCGGCGCATGCTGGAACGCTATTCGCGCGATCCGAAAGTGCTGCGCTATCCGCGGTTCGACATGATCTGGGGCCTCGCCGACCTGATGGATTCCGGGCGCGCCGCCGTGCCGGGGATCGCGACGCCGTATCTGCTGCTCTACGGCCTGAACGACCGCATCATTCCCGAGGGGCCGATGCGCGGCGCCATCGCGGCGTTGCCCCGTCGTGCCGATTCGCGGCTGGCGTTCTATCCCAAGGGCTACCACATGCTGCTGCGCGATCTCGACGCCGAGGCGCTGCACCGCGACATCGCCGACTGGATCCTCGACAAGGGCGCGCCGTTGGCGTCCGGCGCCGACCGCCAGCGCCCCGACCTGCTGGCGCTGTGGGGGACCGCGCTTTGACTTGCCCCCGGCACGCGGGTAGTTTGCGCCCGCTTTCCGCCGTAGCCGCCGCGTAAGAGGCGAAAAAGCGAAGGAAATCAATATACTATGACCGCTCCGGCCAAGCCCGCGACGTGGCTCACCGACCCCCGTCCGGGGCGTCCCTGCACGATCATCGGCGAGGTCGCCCAGGCCCATGACGGCAGCCTCGGCCAGGCGCACGCGTTCATCGACGCGGTCGCCGACGCGGGCGCCGACGCGATCAAGTTCCAGACCCACATCGCCGAGGCCGAGAGCACGCCGGCCGAGCCGTGGCGCAAGAAATTCAGCCGCCAGGACGCCACGCGCTACGATTACTGGAAGCGCATGGAGTTCACCGAGGAGCAGTGGCACGGCCTGAAGGCGCACGCCGACGAGCGCGGCCTGCTGTTCCTCAGTTCGCCCTTCTCGATGCGGGCGGTCGAGCTGTTGAAGCGCGTCGGCGTCGCCGGCTGGAAGGTCGCGTCGGGCGAGGTCACCAACCACGAGATGATCGACGCGATGGCGGCCACCGGCCAGCCGGTGATGCTGTCGAGCGGCATGAGCGACATCGACGAACTTGCGGCTTCCGTCGAGGTCGTGCGCCGGCGCGGCGCGCCCTACGCGGTGATGCAGTGCTCGACGATGTATCCGACGCCGCCGGAGGCGGTAGGGCTCAACGTGCTGCCGCTGTTCCGCCAGCGCTTCGGCGCCGGAGCGGCGCTCGGGCTGTCCGACCACTCGTCGAAGATCTTCCCGGGCATCGCCGCGGCGACGCTGGGCATCGAGGTGCTCGAGGTCCACGTCGCGCTGTCGCGCCGCATGTTCGGTCCGGACACGGTCGCGTCGGTGACGCCGGAGGAGCTGGCGCAGCTGGTGGAGGGCGTGCGCTTCGTCGAGTCCATGCGCGCGGCGCCGGTCGACAAGGCGGAGAGCGCACGCGCGCTCGACTCCATGCGCCACATCTTCATGAAGAGCGTGGCGCTGGTCGCCGGTCTGCCCGCCGGAACGGTCCTGACCGCGCGCAGCTGACGTCGAAGAAGCCCGGCACCGGCATCCCGGCGCGCGACAAGGCGGCGGTGGTGGGGCGGCGCCTGGCGCGCGACGTGGCCGAGGACCGGCCGCTGACCTGGGACGATCTGGAGCCCGGGGCGTGACGGCGCGGCCGCGCAAGATCTGCGTCGCCGTCACCGCGCGCCCGAGCTACGCCCGCATCCGCTCGGCGCTGACGGCGATCCACGCGCGCGACGACCTCGAGCTGCAGTTGATCGCCGCCGGCTCGGCGCTGAGCGACGACTACGGCAACGTCGCCGACGTGATCGAGGCCGAGGGCTTCAGGATCCACCGGCGCGTCTCGATGGGCACGGAGAGCGGCACCCTGGTCGGCCAGGCCCGCTCGACCGGCGCCGGATTGACGGCGATGGCCGACGCCTTCGACGCGCTGAAGCCCGACTGGGTGGTCAGCGTCGCCGACCGGTTCGAGACCATGGCGACCGCCGTGGCGGCGGCCTACATGAACATCCCGCTCGCGCACGTCCAGGGCGGCGAGGTCACCGGCAACATCGACGAGAAGGTGCGCCACGCCGTCACCAAGCTCGCCGATCTGCACCTGGTCGCCAACGACAAGGCGCAGGAGCGGGTCGTGCGCATGGGCGAGCGGCTCGGCCGGGTCATCGTCACGGGCTGCCCGTCGATCGACGTGGCGCGCGCCGCCATCGCCGACGCGCGCGCCGGCGACGCCGTCCTGGCGCGGCTCGAGGCGGATTCCGGGTTGCCGCTGCGGGACGGCTTCGTCGTGGTGGCGCAGCACCCCGTCACCAGCGAGCACGGCGAGGCCGCGGCGCAGACGCGCGAGACCGCCGCGGCGGTCGCCGAGCTCGGCCTGCCGGCGCTGTGGTTCTGGCCCAACGTCGACGCCGGATCGGACGGGGTGTCGGCGACGCTGCGCGAGCTGCGCGCCGCCGGCCGCCTGCCGCGCGTCGCGTTCTTCCGAAACCTGCCGCCCGAGGATTTCATCTCGCTGCTCGACCGCAGCCGCGCCATCGTCGGCAATTCCAGCGTCGCGATCCGCGAATGCGCCTGGCTCGGCGTGCCGGCCGTGAACATCGGCTCGCGGCAGTCCGGCCGCGACCGCGGGCTCAACGTCCAGGACGTCAACTACGACGCCGTCGAGATCCTCGCGGCCCTGCGCCGGCAGACCCGCGCCGGCCGCCATCCGCGCGACACGCTGTACGGCGACGGCCACGCCGGCGCCAAGATCGCCGAGGCGCTGGCGACGTCGCCGCCGCTGATCGAGAAACGCCTGACCTACGACATCTGAGCGCCACGCCGGAACGCCAACGTGAAGAACATCCTCTCCTCCATCGCCCTGTTCGCCGTGTCGACGATCGTCGCGCTCGGGATCGGCGAGGCCGCGCTGCGCTTCAAGAACGGCGACATGCGCAACTACGACATCGAGATGTGGCGCTACGCGCTGGAGCTGAAGAAGCGCGCCGCCGACCCCGTGCTCGGCCACGAGCACGTGCGCGGCAGGTCGGCGAAACTCCAGTCGGTCGACATCCGCATCAACGAGGACGGCCTGCGCGGCGGTCCGACGCCGCCGGTCGTCCCCGGCCAGCGCCGCATCCTGTTCCTCGGCAGCTCGGTGACGCTGGGCTGGGGCGTGCCGGAGAACGAGACGGTCGAGGCGCGGCTGGAGGAGATGCTGCGCAAGGCCGGCGAGAACGTCGTCGTCATGAACGCGGGCATCGGCAACTACAACGCCGAGCGCTACGCCCAGCGCTTCCTGACCACGATGACGCACCTCCAGCCGACCGACATCGTCGTGCACTATTTCGTGCGCGACGCCGAGCGGCTCGACGCCGGCGGCGGCAACTGGCTGCTGCGCAACAGCCAGCTCGCCGTCACGCTGTGGATCGCGCTGTCGCGGGTCACCGGGAAGGCCGGCGAGAAGTCGCTGGAGGAGCACTACAAGGCGGTCTACGCGCCCGACCAGCCCGGCTACAAGTCGATGATCGAGGCGCTCAAGCGGCTGAAGACCTACGCCGACTCCAAGGGCATCCGCGTCTACCTCGCGATGACGCCCGACGTGCACGACCTCGTCGACTACAAGTTCGACTTCATCCACGAGCGGGTGAAGGCCATCGCGGCCGCCGACGGCTTCACCTACGTCGACCTGCTGCCGGCGATGCGCAACCGCACGCCGCAGGAGCTGTGGTCGATGCCCGGCGACCCGCATCCCAACGGCCTCGGCCACCGCCTGATGGCCGAGGCGATCTTCCCCGCCATCCGCCGCGGGAACTAGGCCGTGGCGCCGCCGCGCTTGACGCGCCGCGCCCGGTCGGGTTCCTAGCGGGCTGCCCTCCGGCCGGAACCCGCCCGTGCTCTTCAGCGCGCCCGAATTCTTCGCGTTCTTCCTCCTCTACCTGCTGCTGCACGTGGTCGTGCCGGCGCGGCACCGGCTGGCGCTCGTCATCGTCGCCAGCACGGTGTTCTACGGCTGGTGGAACTGGCGCTACGTCTGGATCCCGCACGCGCTGATGCTGCTGGCCTATCTCGGCGTGCTGTGGATGGAGCGCGCGGCGGCCGATCCCGACCGCAAGCGCCGCATGGTCGGACTGGTGGCGGCGCTGCTGCTGCCGCTGGCGTTCGTTAAGTACACCGACTTCATCTACGCCGACGTGCTCGGCCCGGCCTTCGGCTGGACCGGCAAGCCGCTGGGGATCGCGCTGCCGCTGGGCATCAGCTTCGTTACCTTCACGCTGATCGCCTACGTGGTCGACGTCTACCGCCGCACCTATCCGGTCGAGCGCCGTCTCGGCCTGCTGACCGGGCTCGTGCTCTACTTCCCGCACCTGATCGCGGGCCCGATCCTGCGGCCGCACGAGCTGATGCCGCAGCTCGCGCGCCGCCAGTCGGCGCGCCGCGCGCTCGGCCGGCGGCTGGTGTTCGGGCTGGCGGTGTTCTCGCTCGGGCTGTTCAAGAAGCTGGTGCTTGCCGATCCGCTCGCCGACGCCGTCGACCGCGTCTACATGGGGCAGGGAAGCCTGACGGCGTTCGACTACCTGCTGGCGATCTACGGCTTCACGCTGCAGATCTACTGCGATTTCAGCGGCTACACCGACATGGCGATCGGCGTGGCGCTGGCGATCGGGGTGCGGCTGCCGACCAATTTCCGCCAGCCCTACGCGTCGGTGTCGATCGTCGAGTTCTGGCGCCGCTGGCACATCACGCTGAGCACCTGGCTGCGCGACTATCTCTACATCCCGCTCGGCGGCAACCGCGGCGGCAAGGTCCGCCAGATCCTCAATCTGCTGATCACGATGCTGCTCGGCGGGCTGTGGCACGGCGCCAACTGGACGTTCGTCGTGTGGGGCGCGCTGCACGGCGCCGCCATCGGTCTGGTCCACATGGTCCGCTGGTCGCCCTTCGCCGGCGTCGTGGCCGCGGTTCCGCGCTGGGTGTGGTTGTTCGTCACGTTCAACTTCGTGACCTGGGTGTGGGTGCCGTTCCGCGCCGGCGCGTTGGGACTGCAGAGCGGCGGGCAGTCCGGCGGCGAGACCGTCGTCGGCGCGATGGTGCGCGTGGCGACTGGCCCGTTCACGGCCCCGGCCGGCGACATCGCGGCGTTCGCCGCCGCCAACGCGTTTCCGTTGACGCTGCTGGCGGTGTTCGTGCTGACCCACCGCTGGGACGATCACCGGGTCATCCGCCGCTGGACCAGCCGCCTGCCGCAGGCGGTGTTCTGGCCGGCGATCGGGCTGGTCTGGGCCCTGGCCATCACGCTCAGCCAGGGCAGCTCCAAGAAATTCGTCTATTTCGACTTCTGAGGCCCATGGACCCCGCCCGCACGCCCGTCATCATCCCCAGCGAGATCCAGTCGCGCGAATTCGACGCGAAGCTGCTGCTGGCCTGCGTGCTGGCGGAGCGCGGCTTCGCCAGCGTCGTCGGCTCGCGCAACGAGATCCACATGGCCATCGCGCGCCTGCCGCGCTCGATCTACGTCGGCAAGGACGTGCGCCACTCCAGCGACCGCATCTCCGGCATCCTCAAGCGGCTCGGGCACACGATCGTGGCGCTCGACGAGGAGGCGCAGTTCTACTACACGCGCGAGACCTACCGCCGCGCCCGCGTCGCGCGGCCGGCGTTGCAGGCGACGTCGGCGCTGATGGCGTGGGGGCCCGACAACGCGCTGGCGTGGCGGGAGTCGCCGCACTACCACGGCGTGCCGATCCACGAGACCGGCAATCCGCGCGTCGACATGATGCGGCCCGAGCTCCGGGCGTTCTTCGCCGACGACGTCGCGGCGCTGACGCGGCGGTTCGGCCGCTTCGTGCTGATCAACACGAATTTCGGCAGCCTCAACCATTTCTTCCCCAACCTGACGCCGGTCCGCGTGCCTGACGGCGGCGCGGCGCCGCTGGCCGGCGCCGACTGGGCGACGTCGCTGGCGCACCACCGCTACGGCATCTTCACCGCCTTCCAGCGCGCCATTCCGGCGCTGGCGGCGCGCTTCCCCGACACGCCGATCGTCATCCGGCCGCATCCGGCCGAGAACCACGAGACCTGGACGCGCGCGGCGCAGGGGGCGACGAACGTCGTGGTGCTTCACGAGGGCAACGTCGTGCCATGGCTGCTGGCGGCGCAGGCCGTGATCCACAACGGCTGCACCACCGGGCTGGAGGCCTACGTGCTCGGCGCGCGGCCGCTGGCGTACCGCCCGGTCGCGTCCGACGAGTACGACCTGAAGCTTCCCAACAGCCTGAGCCACGAGATCTTCGGCGAGGCCGAGCTGATCGACACCGTCGACGCGATCCTCGCCGGCCGGTTCGAGATCGACGCCTCCGAGGCGCGCGCCCAGCGCGAGCTGCTCGACAGGCACATCTCGGCGTTCGACGGGCCGCTCGCGGTCGAGCGCATCGCCGATGTCGTGGAGGGCGTCGAACGGGCCGGCGACGGCGGCGGCGCGCCGGGCCTCGGTGACCGCCTCGTCGGCCACATCGCGGCGCGCTGGCGCACGCGGCAGAAGGAGCGCGCGGCCAGCGTGCCGCGCCACAAATCCAACGTCGCCTACACGCGCCACCGCTTCCCGGGCATCGTGGAGCCCGAGGTGCAGCGGCGGATCGACGCCTTCGCCGGCATCCTGGGGCGGTTCGAGGGCGTGCGGGCCGCGACTTTGGACGAGAACATCTTCCGGATCGTCCCCGCCGGCGCGGCGCCCAGGTAGCGCCGCCTACGCCGCCGCGCGCAGCGGCAGGTCGTTGGTGTCCAGCCGCGGCAGCAGCAGCGGGTCGTCGGTCGCGAGGTCGGCCGTGGCGACCCTGGTCGTGAACCCGCCGACGCACCCCAGCGGCCGTAGCGCGTCGAGCAGCGGCGCGTTGAATCCGCCGTACGGGTAGCACATCAACCACCGGTCGGTGGGCGCGCCGATCCCCGAGAGGAACGCCAGCGAGCGGTCGAGCTCCTCGCGCCGGTCGGCGTCCGACAGCGTGTCGAGCCAGCGGTGCGCGTAACCATGGCAGCCGACATACATGCCGGCGGCGATCATCTCGGAGAGCTCGGCCGGGCTCATGTAGAACGCCCGCGACAGCTCGGCCTCGACGTGTCCCGCGAAGCGGCGGAACAGCCAGTCGACGGCGGCGTCGCGGGCCGCCTCCGGAAGCCCCTTCTGCAGCACGCGTTTGATGAACATGGTCGCCGGCGGGTCCCAGCGCGACGGCGTCGCGTAGGTCTTCCAGTAGGCGTCGGCCGGTTCCAGCGCCCGGACGCCGGCCTCGGCGTCGATCCAGTCGCGCAGTTCCGCCGCCATGTCGGCGTGCGGCGTCGACGAGGCGAGCGCGAAGTGGATCTTGTGCACGTCGAGCACGACCGGCTCGAGGGCGGAAAGCGCGGGTGGGAAGAAGAATCCCGACAGGCCGCGCGCCCGCAGCGCCTGGAACGCGACGGAGTGGTGGACGCGGTAGCCGTCATCGAAGGTCAGCGCGCAGGCCTTCGCCGGCAACGGCCGGCGACCGGCAAGCGCGTCGAGCAGGCGGTCGGGGCCGACCACCGTGAAGTTGCGCTGGATATGGTCGAGCTGGCCGTGGAAATCCTCATACGAGCGACCGACGAGGCGGCCGAACGGCCCGCGCACGGGCGTGTGCACGTAGTGGTAGTTGACGACCGTCAGCGCCGTGCTCATGTCGTCGTCCCGATCCCCCGGTCGCCCGTCGTCACGCCGGCCGACGCGCGTCGAGCACGAAGGTCGAGCAGAACGGCAGGAGCCGCACGTCGTCGCGCCGCTCGCGGTACACCGTGTCCGCGAGCACGGCGTGCAGCGCCGGCCACTCGCCGGCGACGGCCGGCGGCAGGCCGTGGTAGTGCGCGCCGGCCAGCGCCCGGGGCGCGAAGCCGAACCGCCGCAGCCGCGCGGCCAGCTCGCCGGGGCTGTACTGGTAGCGCACCGACACGGCGACGCCGGTCGTCGGATGGCGGTCCGGTTGCGGATAGGTCCGCGCGATGCCCTCCATCGCCGCGATCGCTTCCGCCTGGCCGGACGCCGTGGCGCACGCCTGCGCCTCGCGCGAGAGGTCGTCGAGGTTGCCGAGCTCCCGCTCGACGGCCGTGAACGCGTTGAGCGACACCACGTTGAACAGCCGGTTGCGCGAGCCGACGACGAAGGCGCCGCCCGGCGCCAGCATGTCGAGGACCTTCCGGCACAGCGCGTCGAGCTGCTCCGACGAGATGTACTCGATCAACCCCTGGGCGCTGATCAGGTCGAATTTCGCGCCGCGCGGATCGAAGTCGAACATCGATACGTGCTCGAAGCGCGCGTTGCCGAGGCCGGCGGCGGCGCGCGCCTCCTCGCAGATCCGGATCATGTCGGCGGCGAAATCGATCCCGACGGCCTCGACGCCGCGACGCGCGACGTCCAGCGCCAGATCGCCGGTCCCGCAGCCGATGTCGAGCACCCGCCGCGGCGCCTTGAGGCCGGCCAGCGTGTCGAGCGCCACTTGGTTGCGCTGGGCGATGATGTTGACCCGCGCCGCGATCTCGCCCGACCCCTTGCGCCGCCAATCCTCGGCGAAATCGTGGAAGTAGCGACGGGTATCGTCCTGCTGGCCGGTGTTCATGAGTCGTTCTCGGCTCCCTGTTCCCCGCCCGCGATGCGTCGACGTCGGGCGGCCGGATGTTTCCGGCATCGGCCGCCGCGATGCAACAGGAGTCGCGCTGAAATTCGACCGCGTGCGCCCGCCGTCCGCGCCGATAGCCCGTTCGGCGCCACGGAAATGAGCGCTCTCTGCAGATTTAGCGGCCCCTTGCCCCGTCGCAAGGCCGATGATAGCAGTCCCCGCGAACCGCCGACCCCCCGGCATCATCCAATGAAATCCACGCAATGAACAGCCCGAGGCGCATAGAAATCGACGATTTGCCGCGTTGGTCCGACTGGCCGGCCCGGCTGCTCGGGCTGGCGGCGTTCGAGGTCCCGCGGCGCGACCAGGCCAAGATCGACGACGAGTACGGCAAGGTGAAATGGCAGGCCTGCCTCGACGCGTGGAAGCGCTCCGGCGGCACGCTCGACGCCGACCAGCTCCGCGAGAAGCACTATCTGCTCGATCCGGCCGAGTTGCGTCCCGGTGTCTACAAGGGCGAGCTGGTCGCCGCGCCGGCGGCCCAGATCATGCGCTGGTACGACGAGCTGCTGTACGAGTGGATGGCCGGCGCGGTGGCCGATTGCCGCACCATCGTCGAGCTCGGCTGCGGATTCGGGCATGTGCTCTGGTCGCTGCGCCGCCGCTTTCCCGGGAAGGCCTACCGGGGTGGCGAGTTCACGGCGAGCGCGGTGGAGCTGGCGGACGGCCTGTACGCGGCGCATCCCGACATCTCGGTCGAGCGCGTCGATTTCTACGACAGCCGCTACGCGGTGATCGAGAAGGCCGACGGGCCGGTCGTCGTGCTGACCAGCCAGGCCCAGGAGCAGATCCCCGATTCGCGGAGCACGCTCGACACGCTGGCGCGCTACAAGGACAAGATATCGGCGGTGTTCCACATCGAGCCCGCCTACGATCTGCAGCCGACCGACACGCTGCTGGGCCAGATGCGGCGGCGCTATCTCGAGATCAACGACTACAACAGGAACCTGTTCGGCGAGATCCAGCGCCGGCCCGACATCGTCGTGCGGCGGATGGAGCGCGACGTGATCGGGTGGAATCCGTTCAACTCCCTGGCGCTGGTGCACTGGGAGTTCCGCCGCTGACCGTGGCGTGCGCGGACGGCGCGACCGCGCTGGAAGTCCCGCCGCGACGGCGCCGGTAGCGCGCGCGTCGCCGCCCGCCCGGCGCGGCCGCGGCCGTTCCGACGGTCCGCCGCCCGCCACGACGCCGCCTCAATTCGCCCGCAACGGTTCCCCCGGATGTCCGTGCCTCCATCGACAACGCGATCCGACGGCCTGACGCCGCGCGCCGTCGCCGCGCGCGTGTGGGCGTGGCGGCATGACGCCGTGCTCGCGAAGCTCTACGCCAACGTGCTCAAGCTGTTCACCGGGCACGTCTTCAGCGCCATCGTGGGGCTGGGCGCGATCTGGTTCGCGACCGCCGGCCTGGGCCTCCTGGCCTTCGGCATCCTGGTCACGACCCTGAGCTTCACGCATCTCATCGGCAACGCGCTCAAGTTCTCGACCTGGGAGGCGGTGGTCAAGTACGGCGCCGACGATCTGGCGCGCGAGGACAACGACGCGTTCAAGCGGCTGATCGCGTTCGGCACCCTGCTCGACCTTGGAACGGCGGTCGCGGCGCTGCTGGTGTGCGCCGGGCTCGCGTGGCTGATCCTGCCGGTCAAGGACGTGACGCGCGACTACCTGCCGTTCGTGCTGTTCATGAGCCTGTCGGCGTTCTTCACGGTGAGCGCGACGCCGGTGGGCATCCTGCGGCTGTTCGACAAGTTCGGCATCCAGGCGGTGACCCAGCCGATCGGCCCCGGCGTCCGCGTCGCGCTCTGCGCGGTCTGCTTCTGGCAAGGCTGGGACCTGTGGGCGTTCGGCGCCGCCTACCTCGCGTCGTCGGCCGTCGACCGCGCGGTCACGGTGTGGCTGGGCTGGCGCGAGCTCGCCAAGCGCGGCCTGGCGCCGGGCTGGTCCCATTTCCTCGCCTCCAAGACGGCCGGCCACCGCGGCATCTGGAAGTTCGCGCTGTCCAACAACGCGCGCATCTCGCTGGCCGTCGTCGCCAAGGAGGCCGACGACCTCATCGTCGCGGCGTTCCTGGGGGCCACGGGCGTCGCGCTCTGGAAGATCGTCAAGCAGGTGTCGTCGGTGCTCGGCGTGCCCGCGAAGCTGTTCGTCTACTCCGTGTTCCCGCAGCTGGCCCGGATGTGGAGCGCCGGCGACTACCGCGGCTTCCGCAGCCTCGTGCTGCGCGGCGGCGCCGTCTCGACCGTCGGCGCCGTCGGCGTCGTGGTCGTCTACGCCCTGTGGGGGCCGGCGCTGCTCGACCTGTTCTTCTTCCGCGCCACGCAGAAGGACTTCGTGGCCGCGTTCGAGCCCGGCCTGCTGTTCCTGTGCTCGCGCGTGATCACGATGTTCGCCTCGCCGTTCATGCCGGCGCTGACCGCGATGGGCCGCGCCTACCGTAACCTGAAGCTGGCCTTCATCATGACCTGCGTCACGGTGCCGGTGCTGATCCTGGCGACGTGGCAGTTCGGCCTGGTCGGCGCCGCGTGGTCGCGGATATTCACGGAGGCGCTGAGCTGCGCCGTGTTCGGCGCGGTCGTGATGCGCGCCGTCGATTCGCGCATACGGCGCGCCGCCGCGGCGCCGCCCGCGTGACCATGGACGCGCCGCCGGTCCGCGGTCCCGGCCGCGTTGACACCCGTTGACCGCGGGCGTATCCGGTCCCGGCCCGCGGACGGCGGCGACACATCTGCACCTCCAAGGGACACCGCATGTTTGGCCCATTTCTGCGCCGCCGGAACGAAGCGAAGGCGCGGGAGTACCTCGAGCGCTGCGGCGCGATGGAGCTGCTGCGGACCGGCGAGGGGTCCGAGATCCCGCCGGTGCTCCACGACCTGCACAACCTCCACGCCATCGTCCGGCGCCGGCGGCCGACCACGATCCTCGAGTTCGGCACCGGTTTCAGCACGCTGGTGCTGGCGCACGCCCTGTCGTTGAACGCCCGCGAGGCGCCTCCCGCCGGCCCCGCCAAGGCGAAGGCCACGCTTCAACCGCCGCCGAAACTGTGGTCGGTCGACGCCAACGAGCGCTGGATCCGCAACGCCGCCGGCAAGGTGCCGGACTCGCTGCGCGGCTTCGTCGAGTTCCACCACAGCGAGGTGCGGGCCTGCGAGGTGAACGGCCAGCTGTGCCACCGCTACGTCGATCTGCCGAGCGTGGTGCCGGATTTCGTCTATCTCGACGCGCCCAACCCGCTCGACGTGGTCGGCGAGGTCGGCGGCCTGTCGTTCACGCTGGAGAGCGGCGGGCCGCGCCAGGCGGCGGCGGCGGACCTCATCCTGCTGGAGCCGTCGCTGAAGGGCGGCTTCTTCATGGTCGTCGACGGCCGTTTCAACAACGTCCATTTCCTGCGGCACAATCTGCGGCGCCGCTACCGGGTCCGCGTCGACAACGTCAACAAGCTGTCGACCTTCGAGCTGCTCGAGGCGACCGGCCGGCATTGAGGCGGATCCCTTCATCGACGCGCGGGAGGAAGGCGGAATGACCGGTTGGAAGGCCCGCATGGGGCGCTGGTCCGCGTCGGTGGCGCTCGTCCTGGTCTCGGCCTGGCTGGCGTTGTGGGCCGCCGAGTACGCCCTGCGGCTGGCCTTCCACGGCCGGCTCGGCTACGCGGCGGAGAACGAGCGCGAGTGGCACGTGCCGCACGCCACGCGCGGCTGGGCGCACCGGCCCGGCGCCGTGTTCCACATGCAGAAGCTGGCGTTCTCCCAGGTCGCCACCATCAACTCGAAGGGCGTGCGCGGGCCGGAGTTCGACGCGGCGCCCAAGCCGGGCGTGTTCCGCATCCTCGTGGTCTCCGATTCGGGGACCTTCGGCAGCGGCGTCGGCGACCGCGAGCATCTCGCCGCCCAGCTCCAGGACGCGCTCGGCGCCGGCCGCTTCGAGGTGATCAACCTGAGCGTCGCGGCCTACAGCACGGTGCAGGAGTATCTCTGGCTGGTGGAGGAGGGCCTCAAGTACAAGCCCGACCTCGTGCTGCTCGGCTTCTCGCCCGGCAACGACGTGCAGACCAGCCACTATCCGCTGCAGCGGTGGTTCCAGCGCGACGCGCGCCGGCCCTACGCCCGGCTCGACGCCGCCGGCAAGGTCGTGATCGACAACGAGCCGCTGGCCACCGCGCTGGACCGCCAGCGCAAGGGGCCGGGACTGGGCGAACGCGTCTACGACGCGCTGGTCGGCCCGATGACGCAGAAGGTGATCCGGCAGGCGAACCGCGCGCTGGGCGGCGGCCGCAGGACCGATCCCAACGTCTGGATCGGCTGGATCATGATGGAGGACTTCGCCATGGAGTACGCCCTGAAGGGGCGTACCCGCGACCAGTACGAGCGGCTCTGGCGCGACGGCTGGGCCGTGACCGGCGCGCTGATCGGCGAGATGCGGGACCGCTCGCGCGACGCCGGCGCGCGGTTCGCGATGTGGTCCTACGTCAACAAGCTGCAGGGCGAGCCGGAGACGCTGGCGCGGATGCGCCAGGCGCTGCCCAAGGCGCGGATCGACATCGCCAAGCCGGAGCGCGAGCTGAAGGCGCTCGGCAAGGCGCTCGACATCCCCGTGATCGAGCTGTTGGCGGCGGTCCAGGCGGCCGGCGGGCCGGGCAAGCCGAAGCTGTATTTCGGGCTCGACGACGAGCATATGACGCCGCTGGGCCACCGCGTCGCCGCCGAGGCGATCGCGGCGCAGCTGAAATCGCTGCGGCTGGTGCCTGAGGCGCCGCCCAGGAGCCCCTGACCGGCCGGCTTGACGGGAGTCGGCGCGGCCCCTACGAACCCGCCGACCGACCCGCGCCGGCGGCGCCTGCCGAGGACAGAGATCGATGTCGACCCAGACGGCCTTCAGCCGCGCCAACCCGAGCCCCCGCTACCAGCAGCTCGTCGGCATGTACCGCGAGATGCACGTGGACGGCGAGAAGGCGCGCAACCTGCCGCCCGAGGAGGTCTTTCCGGGCCGCTCGCTGCCGATCCACGCCGTGCCGATCAAGGAGCTGATCGACCGCACCGGCGCGCGCACGCTGCTCGACTACGGCGCCGGCAAGGGCATGCAGTACCAGTGGACCGACCTGACGCTCAGCGACGGACGCAAGGTCCAGAGCCTGAAGTCGTTCTGGGGTCTCGACGAGGTGACCTGCTACGACGCGGCCTATCCGCCGTTCACCGGTCTGCCGGCGGGCCGCTTCGACGGCGTGGTGTGCACCGACGTGCTGGAGCACTGCCCCGAGTCCGACATCCCCTGGATCCTCGACGAGATCTTCGGGTTCGCGGAGAAATTCGTGTACGGCAACATCGCCTGCCACCTCGCCAAATCGGTGCTGCCCAACGGCGAGAACGCCCATTGCACGGCGCGGCCGGAATCGTGGTGGCGGCCGGTGCTCGCGGCGGCGGCGGCCAAGCGGCCGGGCGTGCGCTACCGGTTCGTGCTCGAGAACAAGACCCGCACCTGGTACGGCGCCAAGAAGCGTATCCGCACGCTGGTCGAGGGCTGACCCCCGGCCGGCGGCGTTCCTACAGCCGCCACAACGTCACGTCGGGCGGGACTGTCGCGCGGTCAAGCAGGCCCTGCACGTCGGCGACGAAGCCGCCCTTCGGGCGCAGCAATCCACGCACCAGCGACCAGCCGCCCGCGACGTAGTCGGCGTGCGCGACCGCGGCCACGACGGCGTCGGCCGGCGACATGGCGTCGAGCGGCATCAGCTCGAGGCCGTACTCGTGTCGCACCTCGGCGGGATCGGCGAGCGGATCGTGGAGCTGCACGGCGATGCCGAAATTGCGCAGCTCGCGGGCGATGTCGGCGACCCGGGTGTTGCGCACGTCCGGCACGTCCTCCTTGAACGTGACGCCGAGGATGGTGACCAGCGGCCGGCCGCTCCAGCCGCGGCGCATCAGGTTGCGCACCACGCGGTTGGCGACGTAGAGGCCCATGCCGTCGTTGACGCGGCGTCCCGACAGGATCACCTGCGAGTTGTAGCCCACCGATTCGGCGGCGTGCGTCAGGTAATACGGATCGACGCCGATGCAGTGGCCGCCGACCAGGCCGGGCTTGAACGGCAGGAAGTTCCATTTGGTGCCGGCGGCGGCCAGCACGTCGCGGGTGTCGATGTCCATGCGGTCGAAGATCAGCGCCAGCTCGTTGATCAGGGCGATGTTGATGTCGCGCTGGGTGTTCTCGACCGCCTTGGCGGCCTCCGCCACCCGGATCGACGGCGCGCGGTGGGTGCCGGCGCGCACGACGCCGCCATAGACCGCGTCGACCAGGTCGAGCGTCGCTGGCGTGTCGCCCGACACGATCTTCAGGATGGTCTCGAAGCGGCGCTCCTTGTCGCCGGGATTGATCCGCTCCGGCGAGTAGCCGACGTTGAAATCGGTCTTCCAGCGCAGGCCCGACTCCTTTTCGAGGATCGGCACGCATTCGTCCTCGGTGACGCCGGGGTACACGGTCGACTCGTAGACCACGACGCCGCCCTTGCGCAGCGCCCTGCCGATCGTGGTCGAGGCGGCGCGCAGCGGGCCGAGATCCGGCCGGTTCGACGCGTCGATCGGCGTCGGGACCGTGACGATGTGGAAGTCGGCGTCGCCCAGCGCGGCGGGATCGGTCGTGAACCGCAGATGCGGGGATTTGAGGTCGGCCGGGTCGACCTCGCCGGTGCGGTCGCGGCCCGCCGTCAGCTCGGCGATCCGGGCCGGCGAGATGTCCAAACCCACCGTCGGCACGCCGGCGCGCGCGAACGCCGCGGCCACCGGCAGGCCGACATATCCCAGTCCGATCACGGAAATCCGGCGGTTGTGCGCCATCGCCATCCTCATGCCGCGCGCGGGAAGGCGCCGGGGCGGCGCCCATATACTGGAATCCGGCCGGCGTCACAAACCGCCGCGCGGGCGGATGGTGGGGCGGTTCGCGATCTCAATGTCGCCATCTCGTGCCACGCGAAATCACGCGCCTTCTCGCTCCCTCTCCCGCAAGCGGCGGGAGCATCCACCCTTAGCGCCGCGAGTCGATTGCTCATGCTCCCTCCCCCCTTGTGGGGGACGGTCGGGGTGGGGGGGCGCAGGTGACGATGTTCGAGATCGAATCGCGGCGCCGAAGCGACTCACCGAGCCGATCCCGTGCGGTGGCACCCCCCACCCCGACCGTCCCCCACAAGGGGGGAGGGAGTAACGAAAGCGCGAAGGTCATGGCGACATCTCCGGCTGTCCCGCTAACCACTTGTCGAAGGCGATGTCATAGTTCCCGCAGACCTTCGGCGGGATCGACGCGCGCGGCGCGGCGCCCGGCCAGCGCCGAGGCCAGCAGGGCGCAGACGATCGTCGCGGCGGCGGCGGCGGCGACGTGGCCGGGCAGCAGGCGGCACGCCGCCTCGCCGGCGCCGAGGCTGGTCTCGAACTCGACGTTGATGGCGCGCGCCACGACCGCGAACACCGCCAGCGCCAGCGCGATGCCGAGGACCGCGACGGCCGCGGCCTGCACCACCGGGAAGGCGACGGTGGCGCGGGCGCGGAAGCCGAGCAGGCGCAGGGTCGCGAGATCGCGCCGCTTGCGCTCGACCGCGCCCCACAGGCTGACGCCCAGCGACAGCAGGAAGCCGACGGTACCGATACCGGCGATCAGCCAGAACAGCAGGCCGAGATTGCGGTCGAGCGAGATCAACTGTTCGATCTCGGCGGCGCGGGTGGAGACCTCGACCTTCTCCGCCCGCAGCCGGTCGCGCAGCGCCGGCACGTCGTGGATGGTGCGGCCGTACATGCGGAAGCCCGCGTAGAGCCGCGCGCCCTCCGGCCGCGGCCTGCCATCGGCCTTCAGCAGCGGCTCGGCGTATCCATCGCGGAAGGACTCGGTGGCGTCCAACAGTCCGACCGGCACGAACGCGGCGTCGCGCGGATAGGCGTTCTCCGGCAGCACGCTCCCGACGCGCAGCGCGAGGCGGATGTTCTCGACACGCCCCTCGACGCTGCGGCCGACGATGCCCGCCAACGCGTCGCCGGGCGTCAGGCCTAGTTTGCGCGCCACCGAGCCGGACAGGGTGATCGACAGCGCCCCGTCGCCGGGCGTTCCCGGGTCGGGCGCGACCGCGACGGCCAGCGGATCGCCCGGCGCCGTGGGCACCAGCTCGACGTTCAGCGCGGAGCCCCCGGGCCGCAGCAGATCGACGCTGGCCGCGATGGCGCGGGTGCGGGGCACGAGGAACGCGACCTCCGGCCACGACTTGGCCCTGTCGAACCACGCCGCGTCGAAACGGCCGGCGCCGATCGGCGCGATCTCGAGGTTGCGGGGGTCGCGCGCCAGCCGGTCGGTCAGCGTCTGCACGACGCCGAAGCGCAGGCCGAACAGCACCAGCAGCGGCGCCAGCACGGCCGCCAGCGCCAGCACCAGGCACAGGGTCGAGCGCCACTCGTGGCGCGCGTCGGCCAGCGCCAGCGACACGATGCGCGCGAGATCGCGCGGCGGGCGGGCGGCGGCGCTCACGATGTCCTCGCGAACACCGAGCGGACGACGACGCCGTCGCCGTCGCGGCGGCGTTCGATCTCGGGCGCGACGCGCGGCAGGCCCAGCCGTTCGATCCGCGCCCAGTCGTGCGACGCCAGGATCAGCGCCGCGCCGCGCTCGGCGGTCTGCTCCAGCAGCAGCTCCGTCACCAGATCGGCGGTCGCGGGATCGACCGACGCGGTCGGCTCGTCGGCCAGCACCAGCGCGGGGCCGTGCGCCAGCGCGCGCGCGATGGCGACGCGCTGGCGCTGGCCGACCGAGAGCGCCGCCGGCTTCTTGCGTAGATGGTCTGCCACGCCCAGCCGCTTGGCGAGCGCCGCCGTGGTGCCGTCGTCGGCCATGCCGAGCAGGCGGCGCGGCAGGTCGATGTTGTCGAACACGTTCAGGAAGGCGAACAGCCCGCCGGTATGCGGCACGTAGCCGACATGGCGGGCGCGCAGCGCCGCCAGCGCGTCGCCGTCGCCGTCGCGCCACAACGCGGCGGCGTCGGTGGCGCCGTCCGCCGTCGCCAAAGCGAACGCCTCCGCGTCGTCCGGCGCCGACGCCAGCGCCAGAAGATCGAGCAACGTGCTCTTGCCGGAACCGCTCTCGCCGACCAGCGCGACGCGCTCGCCCGCCGCGACATCGAGGGACTCGACGCGCAGCTCGAAGCGCGCGCCGGCCGATTCGCGGCGTTTGGCGACGCCGCGCAGCGACAGCAGCGGCGCGGCGCGCTCCGTCATCGGGGACGTCCCGCCGCCGGCCTCAAGGCATCGCGTCGAGCGGGATCGGATAGACGAGATCGCCGGGGTTGGTGTTCGGTCCACCCAACGCCACCCACAGCTTGGTGTCGTTGTGCAGCCGCTCGTAGAGCCGCGCCTTGGCCTCGAGCTCGTCGATCAGCGCCTGCTGCTCGGCGATCGACCAGGTCGACCAGGTCTGCTGGTCGATGCCCATCAGCTTGCTCTTGTACGGCAGGTCGTCGAGGTACTCCCCCATCAGCCCCAGCTCGCCCAGCTTCTCGCCGCCACCGCGGCCGATACGCGACGGATCGCGGCTCATCGCCGCCGCCGCGCTCCGCAGCTCGTCGAAGAAGCCCGACGGCGTGAGCTGGCCGCGCTTGCCGGCGTCGATCACGCGCTTGATCGTCTGCTGCAGGTCGCTGAGCTGGTTCTTGCTGAGCAGGACGCGCACCTCCAGCGCCGTCGCCGTGGGCGTGTCGACGTCGCGGTCGGTCGCCCACGCCTCGAACATCTTGGGCGCCACGGTCTGGTTCTGGCGGCCGAGATAGGCCAGCGCCATGGCGTGGCCGATCAGCGCCACGTCGCGCTGGATGCGCGGCGGCTGGCCGGTCTGCGGCGCCGCCTGCGCCTCCTGCCGGCGCTGCTCCTCCAGCTTGCCCTGCGCGAAGGCGCGCATCAGGCCGGTGACGCCCTCGGCGACGCCGTCCATGCTCTTGCCGAAATCGCCGACGCCGCCGGCCTCGATCGGATAGTAGAGCGCGCCGGGCAGGTTGCCCCCGCCGGTCAGCGTCGTGTACTGCGCGCCGGCCGGCTGGTGGTCGGCCTTGCCGGCGGCGGTGCGCAGATGCACCGCCATGATGTGGATGTTGTTGGCGTCTGCCAGCGCCCGCACGCCGCCGATGTCCAGGCCGGTCGCCGACGTCGGGTCGCTGCTCTTGAGCGGCCCCGCGTCGGTGATCAGCACGACGATGCGGCCGTCGAACCCGGTCCAGTCGATCTCGTCGATCGCCGCCTTGAGGCCGGCGATCGAATCCTCGGTGAAGGCGTGGCTGGAGACGGTCGTGGCCTTGAGGTCCTTCAGCTTCTCCATGAAGGCCTTGCCGTCGAGCGCCTCCTTGGGCTGGGCGTAGACCTTGGTCAGGTACTCCAGCCCCGGCGTCACCTGCAGGCTGCTGCGGAAGGCGACGAGGCCGTAGCTGGCCTTCAGGCCGGCGCGCTCGATCTGGTCGTAGAAGCGCTTGGCCGCCTCGCGCGCCTTGTCGAGATAGGGCTGCATCGAGGTGGTGGTGTCGACCACGAAGACCACGCCGAGCCTGAAATCCTTCAGCGACTCGTACATGTTCTGCCGCACCTTCGGCTTCAGCGGATCCTCGCCCTCCTCGCGCAGCGCGACGGACGCCACCTTCAGCATGCGCGCCTTCATGTTGTTGGCGAGGTAGGTCTCGGACGCCTCGAGGATCGGCAGCAGGTAGAATTTCTGCGCGATGTCGATGTGCGTGGTCGGCTCGATCGACAGCACCGGGAACGCGGCGGGCAGGGCGCCGCCGGCCACGATCTGGTCGCGCAACGCCCGCGCCTGGGCCTGGCGGTCCTCCGCCTCCAGCACCTTCTGCAGCGCCTCGCGCTCGCGGAAGAACATCGTGCGGCCTCGGCCCGAGGGGTTGGTGAAGGCCAGCGTCAGCGTCTGCTTCCACGCCACCGTGTCCTCGGCCTTGAGCCACCCGGCCGGGGCGCGGCCGTCGGACGTGGCCCCGACCTCCAACCATTCGCCGGCGCCGACCTTCTGGCGGGCGTAGACGTAGAGCGCCGTCATCGGCGGCAGCGCCGCGCCGGCGGTGCCGGCCGGCTTGTCGAACGGGCGCGCGTCGGGCCGCGTGAGCACGCGCTGGAACAGCGTCTTCTTGCCCTCCATCAGCAGCGGCGCGCGCGGGCCGGCGGGCGGCGGCGTCCGCTGCGCGCCGGCCGTCGGCGCCCAGCACGCCAGCGCGGTCGCGGCCACGAGCACGGCGGCGGCGAGGCGGCGCGCGCGCCCGGTCGATGGAAAGCGGTTCATGTCGCGGCTCCTGTCGGATCTGCGGCGCGGCGGCGTGCGGACGCGCGGTCCCGCCGGCCGCGCGAGCGACAACGCGCCGCGCCGGTCAAAGCTCCGCCAACGCCCGCTTGGCCTCGGCGTCGCCCTTGTCGGCGGCCTTGGTCAGCCAGTCCCGCGCCTTGGACTTGTCGGCTGGAAATCCCTCGCCGCCCTTGGCGTAGAGCATGCCGAGTTTGCGCATCGCCGCCGGTAGCTCGACCTTGGCGGCGCGCTCGTACCATTGCGCGGCGCGCTCGGCGCTGGGTGGAAACGGCGAATTGGCGATCGGGTTCACCGGGTCGTAGAATCCACCGAGCTCGGCGGCGGCGACCGGATCGCCGGTCTCCGCGCCGTGGCGCCAGACAAGGAACGCGCCCTCGAGCTGGCCGGCCTTGAGGAAGGCGCGACCTTTCTCGACGATCTGCGCCGGCGTCGGGTTGGTCTTGAGGAAGTCCTCGACCTGCTTGCGGATCGGCGTGGTGTAGTCGGCCGTCTGCGGTCCGCCCTTGTTCGGATCCGGCTTGTTCGGATCGACGATGACGACCGGCTCCTCGCGCATGAAGAACCACCAGTACGCTCCGCCTCCACCGCCGATCAGCAGCACGAGGACGGCCGCGAGCGCGATCCAGATTCCGGCGCCGCCCGATTTCTTCGGCGGCGGGGCCGGCCGCGGCTCCGGCGTGCTGACGGTGGTCGGCCGGTCGAACGGCGAATCCATGCCGAACGGCGGCGGCGGCTCGGCCTGCGGCGCGAACATCGGCGGCGGATCGGGCGCGAACGCCGGCGGCGGTTCGGCCTGCGGCGGCGGCTGGAACGGCGGCGGTTGGAACGGAGGCGGCTGGAAGGGCGGCGGCTGGAACGGGGGCGGCGGCTCCATCTGGAGCGGCGGCGGCGGCGGATCGGGCTCCGGCGGCGCCTGCAGGATCGACGGCAGCGCCGGCGCCGCCTTGAGGTTGGCGACGATGGTGGGCGCCGAGCCGGTGCCGAAGGACCGGCCGGTGCCGGCCGCCGAATCGTCCGTCAGGATGCGGTTGGGGTCGTAGGCGCCCGAGGTCTGCATCGCCGGCCACGCCACCACGGTGGCGCCGACGGTGCCGATGCCGGGCTCGCGGATCGACAGCCGCGCGGTCATGCCCGCGACCATGTCGCAGACGACGGGGCCGACGTGGAAGTCGATGCCGCCCTCGAAGCCCTCGATCCGTTCCGGCGCCAGCCATGTCTCCGAGCGCTGCCAGCCTCCGTCCGAGAGGTACTTCTCCGGTCCCTGCCGGCGCTCGATGCAGATGGTCAAACCGTCGGCGCCGGCGTCCAAACCATGGACGCGCAGCACGGCGTGACCGGGCAGTTCCGGCTTGGGAAGGACTTCGGCGCGCATGGCCCCACTCTAATGTCGCGATTGCGGCGCCATTTTGGCCCGCCATCGCGGTTCCGGCAATGGACGCCGGTCGATCGGCCGCGCCGGCGCCGGGCCGGAGCGCCACCCCGAGGCGTTCCGAGCCCGCTCGAGCCGCGGCCGGCGTCGCGAGCTGGACCGGCCAGCCGAAGGCGCGACCGGGTTCCGGGCTCGAAAGAGGTCATTTTGTATATTGTATGCAAAATACAATATACAAACGCGAATCGAACGCTCGGATCCGTCCATGCGGGGCGATCCGATGCCGGAAACACGGGACTCTCACATCGGCCGGCGCGCGTCGCCGGAACGCCGAATCAGGGCCGCGGCGTCACGCCGCCAGACGGGCCTTGTCGGCGCGGTTCAGGATCGCGCCGAGGCGGTCGTTCTGCTCCGGCGTGATGTCGCGGCCGCCCTCGAAGCCGACGTTGTCCATCGCCAGCTGCAGGAAGGCGCGCATCCAGTCGGCGCAGAAGGTGTTGTAGATCGGCAGCGGCTCCTCGGTCAGCGGCGGCGGGCCGCTCTCCGAGAAGGCCGAGGGATCCTCGAACACGCGCCGCGTCGGCGCCTGCGGCGGCAGGCCGGGGCGCAGGTCGCGGGTGACGCGGTCGTAGCCGAGCCAGTCGACGTAGCGGTTGATGGCGTTCGCCGCCGCCCGCACCTGGCGCTCGGCGATGTCCTCCCACTTGGCGTTGGCGTTGTTCTCGACGACGCGCACCTCCTTGGCGAGGTGGTCGGCCATGCGCAGCCGGTTGGCGCCGACCGTCAGCTCGTCGACCAGCCAGCCGAAATGCTGCCGGTCGATCGAGAAGTGCGACGCCGCGCGCTCGTCGCCGCCGGTACGGCGCAGGCGCTCCATCCAGTGCGCCACCGCCTCGCCGGCGAAGCGCTGCGAGCGGTCCTGCAGCGAGCCGCCGCCGCCCGCGCCCTCCGGCGCCGCGACCGTGGCGTCGTCGCCGAACACCTCGCCGAAGATGTCGCCGAGATCGACGCCCGCGCCGACCGCCTCGCCCGCGCGCGGCGCCGGCGCGCCGTCCTTGCCGTTGGCGCCGGCCTTCAGCGTGGCGACGCGGAAATAGATGCCGCGCAGCTCCTCCTCGTCGACCTGCAGCCCGGAGATCAGCTCGCCGAAGCGCTGCGCCTTGATGCACGGGCCCAGCCCGCGCAGCACCTGCTGGACCAGCTGCTGCTTCTTCTGGCGCGCGTCGGCGTCGGTGCCGTTGTGGAAGCCGGCCAGCCGGTCCGACAGGCGGCGGATCTGCTCGTCGATCTGGCCGCGCACCTGCGAGCGCTTGATCGCGGGATCGCACACCGGCGACAGGTTGGCGACGATGTAGGACAGGCCGCCGTCGTTGGGGCGGAACGACTCGTCCCACGCCGTCGCCGGATCGGCGAAGTGCTGGCGCACGATCTCGTTCTCGACGAAGGCGGCGCGCAGCTGGTCGCAGCGCTCCTTGAACGCGTCGGCGATGCCGACCTCGCGGTTGTCCGCGTAGGTCATCAGGCGCTCGTCCTTGACCGTCGGGTTGCGCAGCCACAGCGTGTTGCGGAACGGCCGGCCGTCCCAGTTTCGCGGCCAGTCGCCGCGGAAATTCGTCAGCAGCGAGTTGTTGACGCGCGCCGACCAGCGGCCGCTGAACTCGGTCTCGCCGGCCTTCTGCTCGAACTCGCGGTCCATCTTGGTGAGCACGAGGAACAGGCCGTTCTTCTGCTTGGCGCGCGCCTGCGGCGTCTCGCCGAAGGTGGCGTTGACCCAGCCCTCCATCATCGGCGACAGGTCGCGCACCTCCTGCACGCCGTCGGGGATGCACAGCAGGATGGCCGAGATCTCGCGCTCGGCGGAGTAGCGCTGGAACAGGTAGGCGACCTTGCCGCGCAGCAGCAGCTCGCGCAGCGGGTTGGCCTTCTGCGTGCCGTCGCTGCCCTTGCCGGCGTCCTCGAGCTTCTCGAGCTTCAGGCGCGAGCGCGCGCCGGGGAAGTCGAGCAGGTCGGTGTGGTCGAAGAACGGCCACGGCTTGTCGTCGATCGAGATGCGCAGCTCCGCCGTCAGCGCGCAGATCAGCGAGCGCGCCAGCTCGGCCTCGGGCGCGCCGGACTTGCGCGGCCGCACCTTCAGCGCGTCGGCCGAGTCGGTGCCGAGGCGGTCGAGGATCAGCACGTCGATGATGCTGTTCTCGCGCGGCACCAGCGCGTCGATGCGGCAGTGCGCCTCCTCGGCGAAGGACAGCTTCTTGAGGCCCTCGAACAGCTCGAGGTACAGCTTCGTGTAGGGCTCGAAATCGTACCACAGCAGCGACCACAGCCGCGCGCGGTCGGCGCCCGCCAGCCGCGGCGCCAGCGACATCGCCTCGCGCCAGAAGTCGACGTGGAAGTCCTGCGTCATGCCCTTGAAGTAGCCGTCGAAGTACTCGACCAGGTCGAGCACGTCGTCCTCGTCCAGCCCGTCGACCGGCTTGTCCTTGGCCAGCGGCCGCAGCTCGCCCAGCCGCTTGCGGATGCGCTCGGAGTCCGGCCGCTGGAACGCCGCCTTCTGGTGGTCGAAGTCGAGGTAGAACGAGTTGGCCAGGATCTTGACGATGTCGGTCTGCGTCACCAGCCGCAGCTCGACCGGATATCCATCGGGCGCGTCGGCGGCGTCGGCGCTCAGCCGCGTCACCAGACCGGTCGACTCGCGGCCGCCCGGCGGGTTGATCTCGCGCAGGAAGTCGTAGGACTTGCCGTCGAACTTCGCCGTCAGCGGCCGGCCCTCGCGGCTGGCGAGGATCGACACGAGGTAGGATTTGCCGGCCTGGCTGGGGCCGAACACGCCGACGCACATCTTGCGCTTGGCGGCGCGCGCCAGCTTGCGGCTCTGGTTGCGCACCTTCTGCAGCTCGGACACCAGCGGGCCGGACTGCTGGCCGATGCTCTCGGCGGTGGGCGCGACGTCGCGGATCCACGCGATCGCCTCCGACGCCGCCGTCGCGGTGGCGTCGCAGTCGCGCGAGAGCTTGAGATCGACTTCTTCCATCTTGCGGGTATCCGTCCTTCGCGCGCCGCCGTCGTTCAGACCGTCTTCAGCATGCCGGTGTCGAGCCAGTAGCCCTCGGACTGCGCCAGCGTCTGCAGCCGCAGCGAGAGCGCGCGGCGGTTGACGTTGTTGCTGTCGCGGTCGACCACCGTGCCGATGTCGACGTTCTCGACGTCGACGCCGCCGCGCTCGCTGGGCCGCGCGCGCTTGAGCGTCACGAACAGCGGCGTGCGCCGGCTCAGCGCGTCGCCGTCCTTCTTGCTGGCGTACTCGAGGAAGTACAGCCGCGTCGTCGGCCAGCGCTCGAGGTCCATCTGCCGGAAGCCCAGCGTCATGGGGCCGCGGAACTCGAACGGCGACTCGGGAAGCTGGAACTCGGGATTGTCGAGGTCGACGTTGGAGTAGTACGTGTCCTGCTTCAGCATCCGCCCGGCGCCCTCGATCTTGCCGATGAAGCGCGCGGTGCTGCGCGCCTTCAGCTTGTCGGAGCGGAACGAGAAGCCGGGCAGCTGCGACTGGCCCAGGGCGCAGATCATGGCGCCGACCGCGACCGTGGTCTTGGGGTCGCCGACCCGCATGCGGCTGTCGCGGAAAGGATACCAGACGCCGGCGCGGTACTCGTGCAGCGGCACGACGCGGTCGGGCGACAGCGGCAGCAGCTTCAGCGCCAGCGAGCGCAGCGCCGGCAGCCGCGACGGGCGGCCGGTCAGCAGCAGCAGGTCGCAGTCGTAGGCGTAGACCAGCTCGCACAGCGGCGTCAGCACGTTCTTGATCTCGGCCTGCACGGTGTCGTCGATGCCCGGCAGGTCGACCGGGAACACCACCTTGCGCAGGTCGAAGTCGCGGCCGCCGCGCTTGCGCGCGGTCTCGTTGATGAAGGTCACCACCTCGGCCGCCGGCCGGGCGTGCGCGGCGAAGAACGACTCGAAGGGCCGCGCCTCGGCCGACGCCGTCCCGTCGAGCGGCGCGTAGGCCTCGCAGGCGCCCAGCAGCGCCAGCCCGATCGGGCTCGCCACCTGGAGCGCGAACTGCCGGCGCAGGTTGCGGGTCTCGACGTCCTCGCCGCCGCGGTCGCCGCCGAACAGCTCGGCCGTGAGGTCGTCGGCGGCGGCGATGCCGGCGTCGGCCAGCGCCCGCTCGATCGGCGGCAGCACGTGCTGCTGGATGACGCGCAGCAGGATGTCGTCGCCGGCCTTGTTGAAGCCCTCGCGGTAGTTCTGCTCGGGATGGATGGTCACCGACGTGCCGGCGCCCTCGACCGTGTAGGTGTTGATGATCAGGTCGGTGGTGCCGCCCCCGATGTCGAGGCTGGCGATGCGCAGCGTGTCGGAGCGGTCCTGGCGCAGGCGCGGCTTGCGCGCCGCCTGGAAGAAGGCGCGCGCGTCGCCGCCGAAATTCCGCGCGACCTCGGTGTAGAGGTAGACGAGCTGGGTGCAGCTCGCCTCGTCCCACTCGAGGAACACCTCCGGCGGCGGCGCGTCCCAGTCGTCGAGACGCCAGCCCAGCACCATCCACACCAGGTCGCGCGCCGCCTCGGCGCGGCGCTTGAAGATCTGGCGCTCGGCCAGCGGCATGCCGGTCGGCACCGTCATCAGGATGCGCCGCAGGCGGCGCGGCACCTCGGCGTGGCTGCGCCGGCCGCGCTGCGCCGCCGAGTTCATCTGCGTCAGCGCCTGCAGCACGATCTCGCACATCGCGAAGGTCATCATCGACGACCGCGAGTAGAGCGGCTCGAACACCGGCAGGTTGTCGGGGTCCTCCGGATCGAGCCGGTGCAGCGCCTCGCCCTTCTGGTTGACGAGCTGCGCCAGCGGGCCGCTGTTGGCGGCCATGGTGCCCATCTCCGACGAGAAGGCGGTGTTGAACAGCCATTCGCGCTTCTGGGCGTCGACGTCCCACAGGTAGCGCTTGGGCGAGGACATGCCGGTGTTGCCCTCGGTGCCGCGGCGGCGCGCCGCCAGCCGCGTCGCCTCGGGCCCGATGCGCGCCATGGTCGGCCACACGAAGGCGTCGGTGCGTCCGCCCAGCCGCGACAGGTGGTTCTTGCCGAACTCCGCCTGCGCGAACTCGATGCGCGACTCGAACGGCTTGGCGTAGACCCGCTCGGGATGCGTCAGGTCGCGCAGCGCCAGCTCGTAGGAATCGTTGAGGTTGGCCGCCCGCTCGCCCGTCGACTCGATCAGCATGCCGCAGGTGCGCGAGTTGCCGACGTCGAGCACGAGGTCGACGTCGATCGCGCCGCGGCCGGGATGCTCGGCGTCGCCGACCATCTTGATCGGCGGAAAGACGCCGGCGCCGTCGAGCAGGCCGAGGAACGACAGGTAGCGCGCCGTGGGCTCGGCCGGCGAGCGCTTGGCCTCGCTCTCGATCTCCTGCGGCGACAGCTTGGGGAACAGCTCGCGGAACGATTCGTCGATCCACTTCTGCACCCAGTCCTGGCGCAGGAACCACTGGTTGTCGGCCTGGCGCGGCGCCAGCGAGAAGATCGCGCCCGACGCGACGTCCTTGGCCGAGGGCGCGAGGTAGGCGCGGCCCTCGAGCTCCGGCAGCAGGCCGGTGTCGAACGCCAGCACGATGCGGTAGCGGAAGCCGTGCTCGTCGCGGAAGCCCTCGCCGTTGCGCGCCTCCAGATCGACCAGCCGCACGCGCGCCCAGTCGCTGGGGCCGTCCTTGAAGCTGCGGCCCGGCCGCACCTGGAAGAACGGCACGGGGATCCACTTGTCGATGAACGGCGCCAGCGCGTCCTTCAATCCGATGTCGAGGTTGCCCTGCGCCTCCTTGCGCTTGCCGCCCTCCATCACCGTGTAGACGCCGGTGCCGGCGTCGTACTCGAACTGGACGAGCTTGTCGGGCGACGGCGACGTCGCTCCGAGCGCGTTGGTGTCCTGGAACCGCCACTCCTTGACGATGAGGCGGTTGGGATCGAAGCCGAAATCGAGGAACTGCACGCCGCTCTTGGCGATCAGGGTCGTCGGCTGGGGATATCGGGGGAGATAGGCGAGATCGCTCATGATGACGACGCTGACGGCGGGCGGCGCGCCGGTGCGACGCGTGGCGACAGTGTATCGGCGGGTGGCACCGCGCCGCAACCTTCGTCAGCGAGCGCCCGCGCCGCGGCAGTCCCGGCGCCGGAGTTCCACCGTCACGTCACGCCGGCGCGGCTGCCGCCGCGCCACGCGATCAGCGGCCGAGGCGCACCGTGTAGGGCGGTCCGCCCTCGCTCCGGCCGGTGCACTGCGCGACACCCTGCTGGCCGGGCGCGCACGTCACCGTCGAGGGCGCGAAGGTCGTGCCGTCCGAGCATTTGAGCGCCTCGCTCTCGCGGATCACCAGCTTGCCGTCGGCCTCGCGCGTGGCCTGCGCCGGACCCTCGCACACCACGCCGTTTTTCTGGGTGATCTTGGTGGTGCCCTTGCCGTCCTTGTCGAAGGTGTATTGCGGGCGGACCTCCTCGCCGGACTGCGTCGTCAGGTCCGTGTCGGAGCGCCAGGTGCCTTCGAGGAACCCGGTGCCGGGCCCCGGCGGTAGCTTGATCTGCTCGATCGGCTTCTCGGCCGGCTTCTCGAACGGCTTTTCGCCGGGCTTGCCCGGCGCCTTGCCCTGCGGACCGGCCGGACCCGGCGCCGCCTCGACCTTGGGCTCGATCGGTTTGCCGGCCGGTGGCGGAGTCGTGGCAGCCGTCTTGGGCTCGCCCTTCGGCGCCGCGCCGGGGCCCGCTTTGCCCTTTTCCTGGGGCTCGCCGGGCTTCGCCTCCGGCGGGCGTGGCGTGGTGCCGGGCTCGCCCTTGCCCTTCTCCGGCGGGGTCATGGCGGTTTTCGGCTCACCCGGGCGCGGCGCGGTTCCGGGTCCCTTGCCGGGGTCCAGTTCGCCGGCCTTGGGCGTCCGCGACGGATCGAGTGGCTTGCCGTCGGGACCGATGGCCGGTCCGCGCTCGGCGCCGGGCGTCGTCGCCGCCGGCACCGTGCCGGGTCCGCCGACCACCGGACCACCGGGGACGCCGGTACCCGGTACGGTGCCGCCGGGGACCGTCGTGCCGGGCACGGTGCCGCCGGGGACGATCACCGATCCCTGCCGGCCGGGCGTGCATTGCGCGCGCTTCTCGACCACCTGGGTCAACAGCCGCTGCAGATCGGTGGTCAACGCCTCGGTGCGGCGCGTCTCGGCGTCGAGGGCGGAACGGTCGAGGACCGCGACGCCGCCGGGCGCGCCCGGTGCGCCGGCCATGCGGCGGGCGACCTCCTCGTTGATCTGGGCCTGCGTCATGCCGTTCCACAACGGTAGGTACGGCGCGACGAGATACGCAGAGCCCGCCAGCGCCAGCAGCAGAATCGACGCCACCAGCGTCCATTTCCACCAGTTCGACGGCGGCTGCGCGGCCGCGGCGGCCATCGGCGGCGGCGGGAAGCCACCGGGCGGTGGCGGCGGGTATCCACCGCCGGGTGGTGGCGGATACCCGCCTGGCGGCGGTGGGTAGGCGCCGGGCGGTGGCGGGTAGACGCCAGGCGGCGGGGGATAGGCGCCGACCTGCGTCATGCCCGGCGGCGGCGGATAGCCACCGGGCGGCTGCGCCATGGTCGGCGCCGACGGCGGCGCGACCACGGTGGTCGACGGCGGTGCCACGATGGTCGTCGACGACGGCGCCATGATCGTGGTCGAGGGCGGCGGCGCGGCCATGGTCGGCGCGTTCCACGTCGGCAGCGACGCGGCCGGCGCGGCGGCGATGCCGAGAAGCTGGCCGGGCTTGCCGTCGTCGGGCGCGAATCCCCAGAACGCCAGCACCGGTTTGCCGTCGACCGCGAACAACGTCTCGGGTCCGGGCGCGATCAGGGCGTGGCGCAGCAGCTTGCCGAACGCCCGCTCGCCGTCGGACCGGCCGGCGGCGTCGAGGCGCTCGACCAGGCGCTCGAGCTCCGGGCGCAGCTCCTGCACCTTCGCCTGGAGCGCCCGGCGCTCCGGCTCGGCCAGATCGCTCCACGCCCGCGCGGCGCCCTCGAACGGGGCGTACCAGTCGACGCGGTCCGACGTCTCGCCGGCGCGGGGGATCGCGAACAGCTCGGCGTGACGCTTGCCGAGGCGCGTGTCCACGGCGGCGCGCAGCTGCGTGGCGCGGCGCCACACGAGGTCGCCGCCTTCGCCCAGCGCCCGATAGCGCGCCGTCTCGGCGCCGATCAGGAAAGGTCCCGAGCTCATCGCGGCATGGACTCCCTGCGCGAACCGGACGCCGCCGGGATCGGCGGCGTCGAGGGGAGACGGCGCCGGCGCGCCGTCCCGGCCCTTCGTAGCATATCTAGCGGGCGGGTTGGCAGGCCGCCGGCGCCGGGGGCCGCGTCGTCGCGATGCCCAGCGCCGCCTGCGCCGCCTGCGCGTTGGTCGCGACGAGGACGCGCCCGCCGGTGATGCCGGCCAGGCACATCGCCTCGCCGGCGCCGCCCGAGAGGTCGATCAGATGGACGCGGACGCCGGGACGCGCCTCGTGCAGGCGCTGCGCCACGGCGCAGACGTTGCCGCCGCAGGTGTCGCCGCCGTCGGTCATCACGACGATGACGCCGTCGTCGGCGCGCAGCATGGCGCCGGCGCGGTCGATCGCGCGCGCCAGCGGCGTGCCGCCGCGCGTCGGCGTGGTGTCGACCAGCGCCATCAGGCGGTCTCGCTGGCCCGCCTCGAACGTGCCGTGGGCGGTGATCCCGCGGCAGCCGGCGGCGCTGATGTAGCCGACGGCGACGTCGCTGCCGAGGCGCGGCACCACGCGCGCGACGGCGCGCTTGGCGTCGTCGATGCGCCGCGCGCCGGGCGGCGCCGGCTTGGCCTTGACGTCGGCGGTCCGGTCGCCGCGGCGTTCGCGCGCCGCGGTGGCGTCGCGCGCCGCCACGGGCGAGCCGCTGGCCGCCATCATGCTGTCGGACGCGTCGAGCACGATCACGATGTCGGGCGGCGGCGCGTCGGCGCGGCGCGGCGGCGGGCATTCGGCGGCCGCCGCGCGATGCGCCGGCGCGGCCAGCACGAGGGCGCCGGCGGCCGGCGCCGGCGTGGCGGCCGACGGCTTCGGGGCGGCCGATGCCATCGCCGGCGGGGCGGTGGAACGCGGCGGCGCCGGTGGCGTGGCGGCGCAGATCTCGAGTTCGCGGCGCGCGCGCTCGCGCAGCGACGCCAGCTCGATGCCGAGTTCGCGGCCGCGTTCGCGCTCGGCGGCGAGGGTGACCGACAGCGCGATCGACGGGTCGTCGACATCCGGGGCGGACGGCAGGGCGCCCGCCACGCCGGCCGGCGCGCGCGCCGTCGTCGCGGCGACGCGCGGCGCTTCGGCGGCGCGCCGGGCCTCGACCACCCGGCCGGTGGTCGGCGGCGCCACTAGCGACCAGGCGCCGGCCGCCACGACGCCGACCAACAGGCACGCGACGGCGCCTCCGGCATACAGGCGGCGGCGCGACGCGGGCGCGGATGGCGGAGGGGCGAGGAGCGCCGCGGGCGCGGCGCCAGCGGCAGCGAGCCCGTCGATCGACGCCGGCGCGGCCGCTGTCGCCGGCGCGTCGGTGACCGCCGGCAGGAACGACGACGGCAGCGCGGTATCCGGTTCGCAGCCCCAACCGACGATCACCGGCTGGTCGCCGACGACGAAGACGAGGTGGTCGCCGGGGCGGTGGAGGGCGAGGCGGAGGCTGGCGGCCAGCCGCGGTCCGTCCGTCGCCGGTTCGCGTTCGAGCGCCGCCGCCAGGGCCTCGATGTCACGGAGCAATCCGGCGAGGTCGTCCAGCGCGGCGGCGCGCCGGGCCGGCGGCAGCATGCCGAGGCGGACGACCGGCCCGATGGCGGGACTGTACCAATCCGTGTCGCCGTCGCTGACGTGCGGCTCGGCGAGCAGGGCGGCGTGGCGGGCGCCGAGCCGGCGGCCGAGCACGGCGCGGAGCTGGCCGAAGGCGCGGTGCACCGCGACGCCACCGACGCCCAGCGGGCGCAGCTCGTCGCCGGTGGTCTCCAGCAGCCTGTCGCCGTCCAACGGTCTCTCCGAATCCAGATAATCCGCGCCCGGTCGCAAGATCGACGCGGATTGCGGCGAAAATGCGCGATTCCGGAGCCAGTGGCGGGATTTCCGGGCCGCTGGCGGGGGCGGGCCGGCCGGGCGTCCCGGGCCGCACTCGACCGTGACGCCCGCGCGGGCGGCGTCGCGTTGACACCCGCGGATGCCGTCTCTATCTCTCCCCGGCCGGGTCCGCCTGAGAAGGCCGATTCCCCGCGACCCGTTTGATTCGCCGAGGTTTTTCATGTTCGGGGCTGTCGCCCGCCGTATCTTCGGCACCGCCAACGACCGGTTCGTGAAGGGGCTCGACAAGGTCGTGGCGCGGATCAACGCGCTCGAGCCGGACCTGTTGAAGCTGTCGGACGACGAGCTGCGGGCGCGCACGCCGATGTTCCGCGAGCGCATCGCCAAGGGCGATACGCTGGACGACCTGCTGGTCGAGGCCTTCGCCACCGTGCGCGAGGGCGCCCGCCGGGCGCTCGGCCAGCGGCACTTCGACGTCCAGCTCATGGGCGGCATCGTGCTGCACCAGGGCAAGATCGCCGAGATGAAGACCGGCGAGGGCAAGACGCTGGTCGCCACGCTCGCGGTCTACCTCAACGCCCTGTCGGGCAAGGGCGTGCACGTCGTCACCGTCAACGACTACCTGGCCGGCCGCGACTCCGACTGGATGGGCCGCGTCTACCGCTTCCTCGGCCTGACCGTCGGCGTGATCGTCCACGACATGTCGGACGACGAGCGCCGCGAGGCCTACGCCTGCGACGTCACCTACGGCACAAACAACGAGTTCGGCTTCGACTACCTGCGCGACAACATGAAGTACCGCCGCGATCAGATGACGCAGCGGGAGTACAATTTCGCGATCGTCGACGAGGTCGACTCGATCCTGGTCGACGAGGCGCGCACGCCGCTGATCATCTCCGGCCCGGCCGAGGACTCCTCCGAGCTGTACCGCGCCTGCGACGCGCTGGTCCCGCTGCTGACGGCCGACCATTACGAGAAGGACGAGAAGCAGCGCGCGGTGTCGTTCACCGAGGCCGGCACCGAGGAGATCGAGCGCCTGATGAAGGAGAAGGGCCTGCTCGACGCCGACAGCAACCTCTACGCGCTGCAGAACGTCTCGCTGGTCCACCACGCCACCCAGGCGCTGCGCGCCCACAAGCTGTTCGCGCGCGACGTCGACTACATCGTCAAGGACGGCCAGGTCGTCATCATCGACGAGTTCACCGGCCGCATGATGAGCGGGCGCCGCTACTCGGAGGGCCTGCACCAGGCGCTGGAGGCCAAGGAGGGCGTCGATATCCAGCGCGAGAACCAGACGCTGGCCTCGATCACCTTCCAGAACCTGTTCCGCATCTACCCGAAGCTGGCCGGCATGACCGGCACGGCGATGACCGAGGCGGCCGAGTTCCAGGAGATCTACAACCTCGAGGTGGTCGAGATCCCGACCAACGTCCCCGTCGCGCGCAAGGACCACGACGACGAGGTCTACCGCACGGCGCGCGAGAAGACGAAGGCGATCATCGACCTGATCGAGGAGTGCCGCGGACGCGAGCAGCCGGTGCTGGTCGGCACGGTGTCGATCGAGAAGTCCGAGGCGCTGTCGGAGGAGCTCAAGAAGCGCGGCGTGCCGCACAGCGTGCTCAACGCCCGCTACCACGAGCAGGAGGCGACCATCATCGCCCAGGCCGGCCGGGTCGGCGCCGTGACGATCGCCACCAACATGGCCGGCCGCGGCACCGACATCCAGCTCGGCGGCAACGTCGAGATGCGGGTGCGGGTCGATCTCGCCGGCGTCACCGACGAGGCGGCGCTGGCCGAGGGCCGCCGCGCGATCGAGGCCGAGGTGGCCGCCGCGCGCGAGGCGGTGCTCAAGGCCGGCGGCCTCTACGTCATCGGCACCGAGCGCCACGAGAGCCGGCGCATCGACAACCAGCTGCGCGGCCGCTCCGGCCGCCAGGGCGATCCCGGCGCGTCCAAGTTCTTCCTGTCGCTCGACGACGACCTGATGCGCATCTTCGGCATGGAGCGCATGGACGGCGTGCTGCAGCGCCTGAAGCTGGAGGAGGGCGAGGCGATCGTCCACCGCTGGATCAACAAGGCGCTGGAGCGCGCGCAGCAGAAGGTCGAGGCGCGCAACTTCGAGATGCGCAAGAACCTGCTGCGCTTCGACGACGTCATGAACGCGCAGCGCAAGGAGATCTACCGCGAGCGCCTCGAGCTGATGGCGCAGGAGGACCTCTCGGAGATGGTCGGCGGGATGCGCCATTCCGTCGTCGAGGGCTTCGTCAAGCGCGCCATCCCCGAGAGCGCCTATCCCGAGCAGTGGGACGTCGCCGGCCTCAAGGACAACGTCGAGCGCGTGTTCGGCCTCGATCTGCCGGTCGACGCCTGGGCCAGGGAGGAGGGCATCGCCGACGACGAGATCCGCCAGCGCCTGCTCGACGCGGTCGACCGCCAGATGGCGGAGAAGGCCGCCAACTACGGCCCCGACATCCTGCGCCAGGTCGAGAAGAGCGTGCTGATGCAGGTGTTCGACCAGTCGTGGAAGGAGCATCTGCTCCACCTCGACCACCTGCGCCAGGGGATCGGGCTGCGCGCCTACGGCCAGAAGGATCCGCTGAACGAGTACAAGCGCGAGGCGTTCGACCTGTTCGAGTCGATGCTCGCGGGCATGCGCGAGACCGCCTCGCAGGTGCTGGCGCACGTGCAGATCCGCATGGAGGAGCCGGTCCCGATGCCGGAGGAGACGCCGCCGGAGCAGCTGCGCGCGATCCACGCCGATCCGGCGCTGGCCGCGGCGATGGCCGACGACGGCGCGGTGTTCCGCGACGCGCCCCCGGCCTCGCTCGATCCCGACGACCCCGCCGTCTCGGCGCCGGGCGGCCAGCGCGGCGCCGGCGAGTCCGCGCCTGCCGCGCGGCGCGGCCAGCGCGCGGTCGACCCGGCCGATCCGTCGACCTGGGGCAAGGTGCCGCGCAACGCCGCGTGCCCCTGCGGCTCCGGCAAGAAGTTCAAGCACTGCCACGGCGCGATGTAGCCGGACCGCGACGGAGCCGGGAGGATCGCATGCTCGCCCTGACACGACGCGCCGCGGCGCTCGCCGCCCTCGCGCCGCTCGCCGCCGCCCTGCCGCTGGGCGCGGCGGCCCAGTCCCACAAGGCGCTCGCGGCCCTGCTGGTCGACGTGCCGCAGTGGAAGGGCGGCAAGGCCGACGGCATGAGCGTGCAGATGCAGGGCCAGGACATGACCTGGGCGACGCGCGAGTACAAGCGCGGCGACGCGGAGATCACGGCCATCCTCGGCATCGGGCATCCGATGGGCGCGCAGGTCCAGATGATGGGGCTGGCCGGCGGCGGCGCCGCGCCGGAGCCCGTCACGGTCAAGGGCTTCCCGGTCTTCAGCATGTACGACAAGGCCGACCGCGCCGGGATCGTGATCGTGTCGCTGACCTCGGGCAACCCGTTCAACACGCAGGCCGCCGCGGCGCCGACGCTGATGATCCAGTTCACGCGCGTCGGCCCCGACGAGGCGCTGTCGTTCGCCGAGCGTTTCGACCTCGCCGCGATGCGCGACGCCACCCGCAAGTGAGCGCGGCGCGTCCTAGGACTGGCCGCCGCCGCGGCGCGTGAACAGCTTGCGGCCGATCCACAGCACGGGGATCAGCAGGAGCAGGCCGAGCTTGGAGAATTTGAGCAGGAACGCGCCGATCACGGCGAACAGCCCGAATTTCTTCAGCGCCGCGCCGCCGACCAGCGCCGCCAGCCCGTAGGCCGCGACCTTGTCGGTCGAGGCGTCGAAATCGGCGTAGCGCTTGCCGTCGACGAAACTGAGTCCGGCCAGCAATCCGTGCGCGACCGGCTTCTGCGCCGGGATCAGCTTCTCCGACGTCAGGAAGTTCAGGCTGAAATAGCCTTCGCGGCCCAGCACGTAGGTGTTGTAGTTCACGGTGCGGTCGGCGTCGGGCGCTGCGCCCTCCTGGCGCGCGTTGACCGACCACACCAGCCGTTGCGTGGCGGCGTCGTAGGCCGGCTTCTCGATCCAGCCGATCAGCTCCAGCCCGGGAAATCCCCGGCGGCGGCGTTCCTCGTTGCCGGCGGCGGTGCCCTCGCGCAGGCTCGCCAGCAGATCGTCGGCGTTCCACTCGCGCGCGTCGTCGTCCTTGATGTGGCCTTCCTTGACGAAGGTCAGCACCGCCATCCAGTCGTCGCCAGATTCCGAGGCCAGCACGCCGAGCATGTTCGGCCGCACCGTGTTGCCCATCGCGCGCATCAGCGCCGCCGCCTGCGGCAGCGGGATGTAGACGGCGCCGGCGGGCACCGCGAAGCTGCCCTGGTCGATCAGCGCGACCGTCGCCGGCCCGCGCTTCGCGGCCTGCGAGGCCGCCTCCCAGGCCGACGCCAGCGCGCGCTCGCGTTCGGCGGCTGATGGCGTCGCGGCCGGCGGCGCCTGCGCGTGGCCGGCCGCGACGGGGAACGTCAGCAGCAGCGCGAGGAGAAATCTCACCAGCATCGCGGTCCCTCCGATCGGTCGTCCGCCCGTCACCCCGGCGGCGTGAGCGGGATGCGGCCCTTCCACAGCGGCATCGCCGCCGTTTCGCCGAAGCGCTCGAACATCAGGTTGAAGGCGATCGAGTAGCGCTCCGACGCCGAGGCGTTGACCGGCACCTGGTGCGTCAGCCAGCCCGGGAACAGCACCATCCGCCCGTCCTTCGCCTCGACCGTCACGCTGTTGCCGTTGAAGACGTTGAACTCCGCCGGCTGCGGCATCATCACGGCGGCCTGCGGCCGCGGGTCGAGGAACTCGATGCGGTCGCCGCCGGTCGGGATCGAGACGTAGTACACGCCGCTCAGGAAGTTGTTGGGATGGCTGTGGCTCGAGTTGATCCCGTTGGGCGGGTTGATGTTGGCCCAGCATCCGGTCACGAACAGGCCGTACTTCTCCAGCCGCAGCGAGCGCAGCGCGCCCCGGGCGGCCTGCTCGACCAGCGCCGTGAAATCGGCGAACTGCGGCAGCTTGTGCAGGACCGGATCGGTCTGCCAGTTGGCGCCGGCCGGCACCGGCGGCCGCGGCGTCGCGAGCTTGTCGATCTCAGCCTTCAGCCGCGCGTTGAGCGCGCGGTGCGCGTCGGGCTTCAGGTCGAGGACCCACAGCGGCGTCGGAAAGAGCTGCTGCACGTCCATGCGCTCGAACATCGTCGGTCCCCCCTGCCGTCCGCGCCGGCATCCCGCCGTCGGGCGGAAGCACTATAGCGCGGATGCGCCCGGATTTGGCGCGCCGGCGGCGTCCAGCGCGCGGCGCATGAAGCAGCGGCGCCACGCCGGATGGCCCATGCGCATCTCGTGCGCGCGCTCGCGCCGCATCGCGGCGGTGTAGTCGCGCGGCGGCACCACGACGAAGCCGCGCCGCGCGTAGAACGGGGCGTTCCACGGCACGCCCAGCGCCGTCGACAGCGCGACGCTGGCGCGGCCCTCGTCGCGGGCGATCGCGCATGCCGCCTCCAGCAGCGCGCCGCCGACGCCGCGGCCGGCGTGGCGCGGCACGACCGAGAGCTGGTGGAGGAACGCCTCGCCGCCCAGCGTCGAGAGCAGCGCGAAGCCGATCGGCGTGTCGGCGCGGTCGACCGCGACGCGCAGGTGGCCGCGGCGTCGCGCCGTCTCCAGGATCTCGAGATCCGCGGGCGGCATCGCCAGCACCCACGGCATGGCGGCGCAGCGGAACACCGTGTCGGCCGCGCTCTCGATGTCCTGGATCGCGGCCAGCTCGTGCCGCTTCGCGGCGCGCATCGCGACCGGCGCCGGCGCCATCGTCAATCGTTGGCGGCGCCGAAGCGCAGCGGCCGGACGAAGTCGCGGATGTCGTCGACCAGCAGGTCGGGTTCCTCGAGCGCCGCGAAATGGCCGCCGCGCGGCTGCGCGCGGTAGCGCCGCAGGTTGTACGCGCGCTCGACCCACGCCTCCGGCGGCGGCGGCGCTAGATCGGCGGGGAACGCCATGAACGCCGTCGGCGTCGCCACCTTCTCGCCGACGGCCAGCCGGGCGTCCTCCTCGCGCACGCCGCGGTACAGCCACGTGGCCGTCGCCATGTTGCCGTTGAGCCAGTAGACCATGACGTTGTCGAGCAGCGTGTCCATCGAGAAGCGCGAGCGGAGGTCGCCGCCGCAATCGCTCCAGCCGTGGAACTTCTCGACGATCCACGCCGCCAGCCCGGCGGGCGAATCGGTCAACCCGATCCCCAGCGACTGCGGCTTGGTGTTCTGGATCCCCTGGTAGGCGGTCTTGGCGGCGCGCTCGTCCGTCGCCGCCTTCAGCCACGCCGTCTCCTCGGGCGTCAGCGCCGTCGCCTTCCGGTCGATGCCCGGCCGGAACACCATCATGTTCAGATGCAGCGCCTGGCAGCCAGTCTTGACGTCGTCCTTCTCGACCACGGGATGGTCGTGCGCCAGCCAGGTCGAGACCGCGGCGCCCCAGTCGCCGCCCTGCGCCACGTAGGGCCGGCGGTAGTTCAACGCCTCGGTCATCAGCCTGTGCCACAGCCGGCCGATGGCGCGCGGCCCGATCGGGCCCGGCCCGCCGTCACGCATCGGCGGCCCCGACCAGCCGTAGCCCGGCAGCGACGGCACGACGACGTCGAAGGCGTCGAGCGCGTCGCCGCCGTGGCGCTCGGGATGCGCCAGCTTGTCGATCACGTCGAGGACCTCGACCACCGAGCCCGGCCAGCCATGCGTCAGGATCAGCGGCACCGGCGGCGGCGCGCCGTCGACCACCGTGCCCGGCTCGCGGATGAAGTGCAGCCGCTGCGGGCCGATGTCGACGAGGTAGTTGGGGAACGCGTTCAACCGCTCCTCGCAGCGCCGCCAGTCGTAGCCGTGGCGCCAGTGGTCGATCAGCTCCTTGAGGAAACGCTCCTCCGTGCCGTAGTCCCACCCGCCGCCGGCCACGAACACCGGCGGCCGCCACTTGCGCAGCCGCTCGTCGAGATCGATCAGCGCGCGCTCCGGCACGTCGATCTTGAACGGCTCTGGCGTCTCGTGGCGCGGGGCGGTTTCTTCGGTCACGGCGTGGGCTCTGTCGCGGCGGGACGGGCAGACAAGCATTCCATTTCCAGCGCCGCAACGAGGCCACAGAGTTGTCCGCGGCTTGATAATATATGCATTATGAACATTTATACTGTAATTTGACGGATCGTGTTCGATATAGACACGCTGTCATATCTCGTTGATTTTTCGACTATGGAAAGGTTTCGATATAATTTACGTGAGCGATATCAATTAACTAACGCAGAAAATTGCATGCTGCTGCCTGTTTTTAAATTTATCCAGTTTGAGAATTTACTATGGCATTCACAGAACGAATATCTGTGGAGGCCGGCTCATGACGTTCGGACCAATCGATGAAGGTTTGCCCAGCCGCAGCGCTTTTTCGTCGAACGGTATCGTCGACCGCGATCTTGAGGCACTGGTTTTAGCTACGGTAGCGCCGTCGCCGCCTCCGGCCGACGCTGCAACGCGCGCGGCCGACAGCTTGCGGCGGCAATCGATAGCGATCGGACGCACGGCCGACTCACGCGCACTTGGCGCCGCCGACCCGGCGCACGATCCTGCCGGCGTCGCGGTTCCTGGGGATGCGACGCCGGATGCGTTGCGCGCGACGGCGTGGCGGCTCTACCAGGACGCCCGCACGCTGGAGCAAGAGACGCGGCCGGCCGGTCTGAGACCGGAGGCAGCCTCTCGTTCCGTCTCGACTACGTCACGCTCAAACGATCATCGGGACACGCGGTTTGAGGCCGATGTCGCCGCAGAGCTCCGGGCCGCGGGGTTCGATGACGGATTTCTCGCCGACAACCGCGACACGTTGACGAAGGCGCTGCTCCAATCGCGCGACGAGTTGCGCCGGCGAGGGATCTCTGACCCCGACGCTCGAGTCCAGGTTCTGTCGCGACTCCGTGATGTGCGCGCCGCTGTTGCGGCGGCGCGACGTTCAGATGCGTCGACTGAGAACGCGCGCGCGATGCACCGCGAGAACGATCCGAGCGTTCCGGAGCCGCTGCGTATTGTCCACGATTTTCTAGCGCAGCATCCAGAACTCGCGAGCCATCTCGTCAATGGAAGCGGCGGCGGTGTCGGCGATCGCGCCGATGGCGACGACATCGACTCGACCGAGATCGAGGATGATCGAAGGCGTTCGTGGCGGGAGAACATCCATCGCGTTCAGGAAGGGCGGCCGGGGTCGTTCACGGGTGTCTGGCCGATCTTGAAAGGCAAGATGGGCGTCATGAAGTGGACGCAGTCCTTGAAGCGCGCAGGAGGCGAAGTCGTACAAACGGAAATTCCGATCACGATTCGACGCCGGGGCCAGACCGGAGAGATCAGCGCTCGCATCGACCAGTTCGTCAAGATGCCGGATGGAAGGACCTGGGCTTTCGTCGAAGTGAAGAACGGTCCGAACGCGTCGCTGTCACGAGGGCAGACCGAGGCTATCGCCGCCGTGCGCGAAGGCCTCCTGGTCACCCCTGTCGGTAAGGAGGCCCACCGCTCGCTCCTCGCCGCGGGTCACAAGAATCCGGGCGGTGTGTTGCCCCCGAACATCATTTTCATATATGTTCACTATAATATAAAATGACGAAAGTCATTCTCATGATAAAACCACAGGATGTACGTCCCCCGTCCACCCGGCGCCGCAAGGAGCTGGTCCTGCGCGCGCTTCGGCCGCGCATGGCGGCACGCGGGTACGTGGCCCTGCCGCCGTGGAAGGACCTGCCTGGCCAGAGTTTCGAAAAGGTGCTCTCTCCCGAGGCCACGGCGTTGATCGATTTCGGATTCCACAGCTGGGTGGATTGGCGCGATCCGCCCTCCATCAGCTTCGCCGTAAGTCCAAGCATCGGGATGACGTCACCCCGTGTCGTCGACTTTCTCGCCGCGAACGCGCCGCCGCCACTGCGCGCGCGAGAATCGCAGCCGTTCCTGCATGCGACAGCGCTCTCGCTCTTTCCACGAGGCTACGATTGCGGGCCGTGCGACGAAGGCATGTTCGAGGCGGGCTTTCCGCGCGACGCCGCCATCGAACCGATCGTCGAGGCCATGCTGGCGGAGATGGACATCGGGCCGTTCGCATGGTTGGAGCGGCGTCGGACCGCCGCGAGCGTGCTCGTGGCGATGCGCTCGGTAAATCGCGCCGACCATGTGGAACGGAGTTGGGCCATGGTTGGCGGGCTCCTCCTTCTGCGGCGTTTCAAGCGGGCGCGTCGCGCTCTGGCGTTGCGCGCGGCTTGGATCGCCTCCAAGGAGGGGGACGTCGCCACGAGCCATCCCGAGATGCGCTCGTCGTTGCTGCACGAGATCGCGGAGGAACGGGCGTTTTCCGCTTGGGCGCTCGCGTATATCGAAACGCAGGAAGCGACCCGGCCGGGGCGTGGCGCTGTTGGCCGACGCGGTCTTGAGCGGAAGTAGGCCGGGTTTCCGGCGGGAACGCTCGGCAGTTGCTCCGTGCGCAATTCTCGTCGGCCGTTGCGTGCCGCGCCGCGCGCCGCCCATGATGCGTCGACGGAACGAGGGGAGGGCGAGCCGATGTCTTCATTCCTGCCGCGGCGGATGAAATTCTGGGGCTGGGGCTTCGAGGGCGAGGGCGCCACGGCCGAGGAGCGCGCCTTCGTCCACCGGCTGGCGGGCGAGCGCTACGGCGCCGCAAGCTTCGACGACACGCCGCCGCGCGAGGACGAATTCGAGCTGCGCCCGCCGCGGGTGTCGCCGCCGGCCAGCCTCGCGCGGTTCTGCTCCAGCGCCCGCATCGACCGGCTGGTGCACGCCTACGGCAAATCCTTCATCGACTCCGTGCGCATCTTCGAGCGCCGCGTGCCCGAGCCGCCGGACGTCGTCGCCTATCCCGCCGACGAGGCCGACATCGCCGCCCTGCTGGACTGGGCCGGATCGAGCGGCGTCGCCGTCATCCCGTTCGGCGGCGGTTCCTCGGTGGTCGGCGGCGTCGAGCCGGCCGTCGGCGGCGCCTTCAAAGGCGTCGTCTCGGTCAATCTCCAGCGGCTGGACCGCGTGCTGGAGGTCGATCGGAAGAGCCGCGCGGCGCGCATCCAGGCGGGCGTGCTGGGACCGGCGCTGGAGGCGCAGCTCAAGCCGCACGATCTGACGCTGCGGCATTTTCCGCAGAGCTTCGAGTACTCGACCCTGGGCGGCTGGATCGCGACGCGTTCGGGCGGGCACTTCGCGACGCTCTACACGCATATCGACGATTTCGTGGAATCCGCGCGGATGATCACGCCGCGCGGCGTCTGGGACAGCTTCCGGCTTCCCGGCTCCGGCGCCGGCCCCAGCCCCGACCGCATGGTGATCGGCTCGGAGGGCTCGCTCGGCCTGGTCACCGAGGCGTGGATGCGGCTGCAGGACCGCCCGCGCTTCCGCGCCGGCACGTCGGTGCGCTTCGCCACGTTCGAGGACGCCTGGGGCGCGGTCCGCGCGATCTCGCAGGCCGGCCTCTATCCGTCCAACGTCCGTCTGCTCGACCGCGTCGAGGCGCTGACGACGGGCGCCGGCGACGGATCGTCCGACATCATGGTGCTGGCCTTCGAATCGGCCGACCACGATGTCGGGCCGTGGATGGCGCGCGCCCTGGAGTGCGCCCGCGACCATCGCGGCCAGCCGGACACCGACCAGCTCACCGCCGAGGGCGGCCACCGCGCCGGCGCCTCCGGCGCGTGGCGCAACGCCTTCATCCGCATGCCGTTCTTCCGCGAGATCCTGACGCCGCTGGCGGTCCTGTTCGACACGTTCGAGACGTCGACCACCTGGGACCGCTTCGGCGATTTCCACGCCGGCGTGATGGACGCGCTGAACGCGGCGATGCTGCGCGAGTGCGGGCCGGGCTACGTCGCGTCGTGCCGCTTCACCCACGTCTACCCCGACGGGCCGGCGCCCTATTTCAGCTTCTACGGCAAGGGCCGGCCCGGCGCGATGGAGGCGCAGTGGCGCGCCATCAAGACCGCGTGCTCGGACGCGCTCAACCGGCTGGGCGGCACGATCACGCACCACCACGCCGTCGGCCGCGACCACATGCCGTGGTACGTGAAGCAGCGCCCCGACCTGTTCGCCGCCGCGCTCAAGGGCGCCAAGGACGCGCTCGACCCCGCCGGCGTGATGAACCCCGGCGTCCTGCTGCCGTCGCGCGCCTGAGGCGTCAGCCGCCCGGCGGCTCCTCGTCGTAGGCGGCGACGCGGGCGCGGATCTTGGCCTCCGCGTCGGCGCGCACGGCGGCACCGTCGGGTCCCTGGTAGAACAACGGCGCCCAGCGGCGGATCACCGGGCCGTCCGACGCCCAGGCGTGGCAGGTGTCCATCACGCGGGGCGGGCGCATCTCCGACACGTCGCGCGGTTTGGGCTTCGCCGGCGGCGCCTCGCCGCGCTCGACCGCCTGCCGCGCCTTGAACGCGCGCATCAGCTCGCGCGCCTTGTCCGAGCCGATGGTCTGGTACGCCGTCGTCGCCACCGGACCCAGCAGCTCGACGATGTGCGTGCAGCCCATCGTGCCGCCGACCCGCTCGCGCGCCTGGCGGTGGAAGCCGCCGGTGACGCGCAGGCCGATCAGCTTGCGGAAGTTCGGTGCGATGTCGGGGCAGATCCGGTACGGCGAGGCGTCCGTCACGGTCTCGACATCGCGGATCGTCATGGTCTCGTCGATGGTCAGACGGATCGACATGCTGTGGACGTAGTCGCCCGCCTCGAGGTCGCCGCGCCACTCGCCGGCGTGGCGGTAGTGCTTCTCGTCGGTGATGCGGCCCTCGATGTCCCACATCCCGTCGTCGCGGAAGAAGCCGCGGCAGACGACGTTTCGCGTGTGCAGATCCTGGCGCGCGACGGGCGCGGACAACGGCATGACGGTCCTCTCGCATGAACGGCGATTCACGAGGCGCGGACTATAGTGGCGGTATGTCGCCGCGCAACCGCCGGCGCGGCATGGCATCCTTGACCGCGTGGGGTGCCGTCACGGGAGTAACGTCGATGTCCGGTTCGTTCCTCGGTGACCTGCTGCAGACCATCGCCGACCGCGGCCGCGACCTGCTCGGCATGGCGCCGCGCGACGCCGCGTCGGGCGGCGAGGGGCTGGCGGCGCTGTGCGAGGCGCTGCTGTCGAGCCGCGGCGAGGCGTCCGGCGTGGCGCTGGCGCGCGAGGTGCTCGACCGCTGGACGGCGCTCGACGAGGCCGGCCGCGGCGCCTTCCTGTCGGCGCTGGCCGAGCGGTTCGGACCCGACGCCAAGCGCCTGCGCGCGGCGGCCGAGGCCTATCTCGCCGACCCCAAGCCCGGCGCCGCGTCGGCGCTGCACGCCGCCGCCGAATCGCGCCGCCAGGAGCTGATCCGCCGCCTCAACCTGGCGCCGGGCGGCATCGGCGCGCTGGTGCGCCTGCGCGAGGAGCTGCTCAAGCGCGTGCCGGGCGATCCGGCGCTGGCCGCCGTCGATTCCGACTTCGCGCATCTCTTCGCGTCGTGGTTCAACCGCGGCTTCCTCGTGCTGCGGCGCATCGACTGGACGACTCCCGCCAACATCCTCGAGAAGATCATCCGCTACGAGGCGGTCCACGAGATCAGCGGCTGGGACGATCTGCGCCGGCGGTTGGAGCCGACCGACAGGCGCTGCTTCGCCTTCTTCCATCCGCGCCTGGTCGACGAGCCGTTGATCTTCGTCGAGGTCGCGCTGACCCGCGGCATCCCCTCGGCGATCGCGCCGCTGCTGGCCGAGGGCCGCGAGCCGATCGCCGCGACCGACGCCACGACGGCGGTGTTCTACTCGATCTCGAACTGCCAGGACGGGCTGCGCGGCATCTCGTTCGGCAATTTCCTGATCAAGCAGGTGGTCGAGGATCTGCGCCGCGAGCTGCCCCGGTTGACGCATTTCGCGACCCTGTCGCCGGCGCCGGGCTTCGCGGCGTGGCTGAAGCGCGAGCGCGCGCGCAAGAAGCCGGCGGCGCCGGTGGCGCGCGCCGCCGACGCGCTGGCCGTCCTCGACGATCCGGCGTGGATCGACGATCCGGCCAAGGTCGCGGCCGCGCGCGCGACGCTCACGCCGCTGGCGGCGCACTACTTCCTGCGGGCGCGCAGCCTCGGCGGGCGTCCGGTCGATCCGGTGGCGCGCTTCCACCTCGGCAACGGCGCGCGGCTGGAGCGCCTGTTGCCCGGGGCCGACCTCTCGGCCAACGGCCTGCGCCAGTCGCACGGGCTGATGGTCAACTACCTCTACAAGCTCGACGAGATCGAGGCCAACCACGAGGCCTACGCCGCGCGCGGCGTCGTGGCCGCGTCGCCGGCCGTGCGCAAGCTGGCGCCCGACGATCCGGCGCCGGCCGCCGAGGCGCCGCCGGTCGCGGCCTGAGCGGTCCTCAGCCGGCGATGGCGCGGCGCACGGCGTCCAGCGCCGGCGCCTCGTCGATGCCGCGGGCGACGAACGACCGGCCGATGCCGCGCGCGAGGATGAAGGTGATGCGCCCGTCGCGGTTCTTCTTGTCGCCGCGCATGTGGCCGACGAAGCGGTCGGCGTCCCAGGCCCGCGTGTTGTCGCCGGGGATCGCGCGCGGCGACGTTGCCATGCCGACCGAGTCGAGGTGGCGGCGCACGCGCGCCGAGTCCTCCGGCGGGCACAGCCCCATCGCCGCCGACATGTCGAACGCCATCGCCATGCCGATGCCGACGGCCTCGCCGTGCAGCAGGTCCGGCCCATAGCCGGTCTCCTTCTCGAGCGCGTGGCCAAATGTGTGGCCGAGGTTGAGCAGCGCCCGCAGGTCGCCGGTCTCGCGCTCGTCGGCGGCGACGATGCGGGCCTTGGATTCGCAGCTGCGCGCCACCGCCTCGACGCGGGCGGCGGCGTCGCCGGCCAGCAGTCGCGCGCCGTTGGCCTCGAGCCAGTCGAAGAACGGCGCGTCGTCGATCAGCCCGTACTTCACGATCTCGGCGTAGCCCGCCAGCAGTTCGCGCCGCGGCAGCGTGTCGAGCGCGGCGGTGTCGGCGATCACCAGCCGCGGCTGGTGGAAGGCGCCGACAAGGTTCTTGCCGTGGCGCGTGTTGATGCCGGTCTTGCCGCCGACCGAGCTGTCGACCTGCGCGAGCAGCGTGGTCGGAATCTGGATGAACTCTACGCCGCGCAGCAGCGTCGCCGCGGCGAAGCCGGTGAGGTCGCCGACAACGCCGCCGCCCAGCGCCACCAGCACGGTGTCGCGGTCCGGCCGCAGGTCGAGCAGCGAATCCATCAGCCGCCCGAACGACTCGAACGATTTGCTGCCCTCGCCCGGCGGCACCGCGACGCGGTCGGCGCGGATGCCGGCCGCCTCCAGCGACGCGACGACGCGCGGCAGGTGCAACGCCTCGACGTTGGCGTCGGTCACGACCACGCAGCGCCGCCGCGGGATGTGCGGCGCGCACAACGCGCCGGCGTGGTCGAGCAGGTCGGGCCCGATCTCGATCGCGTAGCGGCGGTCGGCGAGCTCGACCGCGACCCGGCGCGCCGGCGTCATGCCGCGGCGTCCGCGGCGCGCGCGCCGAGATAGGCCTCGAGCGCCGCCGCGACGTCGTCGGTGGTGCGGTCGGTCGGCGCGTCGTGGCTGTCGACGATCACGTCGGCCTCGGCGTAGACGGGATAGCGGGCCTCCATCAGCAGGCGAAGGATCTCGCCGGGCTCGCCGCCGCGCAGCAACGGGCGGTGCGTGCGCCGCGCGACGCGCTCGAGCAGCACCGGCAGCTCGGCGCGCAGCCAGATGGTCACGGCGCGCTCGCGCATCGCGGCGCGCGTCGCGGGATCCATGTAGGCGCCGCCGCCGGTCGCCAGCACGATGCGCGGCCCGTCGAGCAGACGCTGGATGACGCGGCGTTCGCCGGCCCGGAACTCGGGCTCGCCGTAGCGCTCGAAGAACTCCGCGATGGTGCAGCCGGCGGCCTGCTCGATCTCGGTGTCGGCGTCGACGAACGGCAGGCCGAGGCGGGCGGCCAGCCGCCGCCCGATCGCGCTCTTGCCGGCGCCCATCAGCCCGACCAGGGCGATGGAACGCGCCGATAGCGCCAGCGCGGCCGGGGCGGGCTCCGCCGTCGGCGCGTGTCCCTGTTCCGACGAAAGGCGATTCACCGAACGTTCTCAAAGTGTTGCGCGTCGCCGCGCGTTTGTCATCGCGGCCGCCGCAGGGTAGTGTGCTCTTTATCGCCGCTCGCGCGCCGCCGCACAAGCGGGGCGCGGGTGGTCCCCCTTTGAGCGAAAGGCGACCGACGTGATCGGCCGCAGAAGCGGATACCAGCCGAGAATCGGCGTCGGCGGCATCGTCGCCATCGTCGTGGCGGCGCTGTGCGTCGTCGGATTCATCGCGCTGGCGGTCATCGACGTGCCGCCGCCGATGCGCTCGCACGAGATCGCGATCCCCCATGAACGCTTCGCCAAGTGACGCCGGCCGCCGGCGCGCGCTGATGGTGTCGATCATCCTCGCGACGCTGGCGCCGGTGACGCCGGCGGTGGCGCAGTTCGGGTTCCCGGGCGGCACCTGGAGTCCGGCGGGGCTGCCGCCAGTCGAGACTCCGCGGCCGCGCGAGAGCAAGCCCGCGGAGCCCGTCGCCGTGCCGGCCGTCCCGGCGACGCCGCCGGCCGCGGGCCAGCCGGCCGCCGCGGCGACCGAGCCGCCGACCCCCGCGCCGACGACACCGCCCAGCGCCACGCCGCCGCCGCCGACCACGCCCTCCTCGGCGCCGTCGCCCGTGACGGCGCCCGCGGCGCCACCGACGCCCCCGGCCGCGGCGGCATCGACCGCGGCCGCCGCGGCGCGTCCCGCGCCGGAGTCGCTGGACGCCGGCGCCGCCGCCCGCGCCGGCCTGATCGACGCCGGATCGGGCGGCCTGCCGGCCGCGACGTGGCGCGGCACGACGATGGCGGAGGCGAAGCGCCTGGTCGCGGCGCTGCCGATGGCGCCGTCGTCGCGCGTGCTGCGCGATCTGAAGTTCCGCCTCCTCGCCAGCCGCGTCGCGCCGCCGTCCGGCGCGGCGCCGGGCGAGAGCCTCTACGAGGCGCGCCTGCGCGGTCTGGCGGCGATGGGCGAGGCGGAGAGCGCCAACGAGATGTCGCGCGCCGCGGCCGGGCGCGAGTCGGAGCCGGTCGCGCGGCTGCTGACCGACAGCCTGCTGCTCGCCGGCCATCGCGCCTCGGCGTGCGCCCGGATCGCGTCCTACGGTCCCGCGGGCGACGCCGCGGCGACCGACACCTACTGGAGCGACGCGGTCGCGTTGTGCCGCCTGCTTCAAGGCGACCCCGCCGGCGCACGCGCCGCGGCCGAGGCCCGGCCATCGGCCGATCCCGCGTTCGCCGCGCTGCTGGAAGCCGCGCTCTCGGGCGGTCGCGCGACCCGCGCCGGCCCCGCGAACGCGCTCAACGTCGTCCTTCTCGAGATCCAGAAGCTCGCGCCCGTCGCCGGCGCCGATGCGCCGACGCCGGGTCTGTTGCGCGCGCTGGTCGACAACCCCGCCGTGCCGCTGGCGCGGCGCGTGGCGCTGGCGGAGGCGGGCGAGGCGGCGGGCGTGGTCGAGCCCGAGACCCTGGCGCGGCTCTACGAGGCGCTCGCGCGCGAGCAGCCCGCCGCCGGCCGCGCCACGCTCCATGTCGCCGTCCGCGACGCGCGCGGCGACGCCGCCGTGGCGCAGGCGCTGGCCGCGATGTTCGCGCAGGCGCGTGGCCAGGACGCGTTCGCCGGCCTGGTGCGGGCCTCGGGCCCGCGCATCGCCGCGCTGCCGGTGGCGCCGGCCCAGATCGCGGTGGTCGGCGAGGGCCTGCGCGCGGCGCTGATCGCGGCCGATTATCCGCGGGCGCGGGCGTGGCTCGATCTCGCCTTCGCCGAGTCGGCGCGCGACGCGCGCGCGGTCGACGCGCTGGAGCGCCTGCTGCCGGTGGCGACGCTGGCCGACCTCGATCCGCGCGCGACGCTCGACGAGTCGCGGCTGGCGCGCTGGCTCGAGCTGGCGCAGGCAGACGATCCGGCGCGCGCGCCGGGGCGCGCCATGGCGCTCGCGGGCGCGTTGCGCGCCCTCGGACATCCGGCGGCGCGGCCATTCCGCCGGGCGCGGCGCGTGGTGTCGTCGCCGCGCCCGACGCGCTGCGCGCGATGGAGGCCGCCGCCGCCGCCGGCCGCGCCGGCGAGACGGTCGCGAACCTGCTGGTGGCGATCGGCGCGACGCCGCTGTCGCGCGCCGATCCCGACGCCATCGCCCGCGGCATCGCGGCCCTGCGCGCGGTCGGTCTGGCGTCGTTCGCGCGCGCGCTCGCGGTCGAGCACGTGCTGGCGACCGGGGTCTGACGGCGATGGCCGAGGACGCGCCCGGCGCCGCCGCGCGCCCATCGGCCGAGGCGCCGCGCCGGCCGCGCGGCCGGCGCGCGCGGGAGCGGCCGCAGCGTCCGCCGGAGACCGAGTTGTTCCTCGAGATGCTGGCGGCCGAGCGCGGCGCGGCGCGCAACACGCTCGATTCCTACGGCCGCGATCTTGACGGGCTGTGCGCGTTCCTGGCGCGCCGCCGCGAGGGACCGCTCGACGCCACACCGGAAGCGCTGCGCGCCTACATCGCCAGCCAGCGGCACATCGGCATGAGCGGCCGCACCTCGGCGCGGCGGCTGAGCGCGATCCGCCAGTTCTTCCGCTTCCTGCTGGCCGATGGGCGGCGTGCCGACGATCCGTCGTCGACCCTGGACTCGCCCCGGCTGGAGCGCAGCCTGCCGAAGGTGCTGACGCAGGAGGAGGTCGCGGCGCTGATCGAGGCGGCGCGCCGGCGCGACGCGCTGGAGGGCTTGCGCCTCGCGGCGCTGGTCGAGCTGCTCTACGCCACCGGCATGCGCGTGTCGGAGCTGGTGACGCTGCCGCTGGCGTCGGTCGAGCGCGATCCCGAGGCGCTGATCGTGCGCGGCAAGGGCGACAAGGAACGCCTCGTGCCGCTGGGCGAGCCGGCGCGCGACGCGGTCCTCGCCTGGCTCGGCGCGCGGGCCGCCGCGTTGAAGGGCGCGCACGCCTCGCCGTTCCTGTTCCCGTCGCGCGGCCGAGAGGGCCACCTGACCCGCCAGCGCTTCGCGCAGGTGCTCAAGGAGCTCGCCGTCGAGTGCGGCATCGCGCCGTCGCGCGTGTCGCCGCATGTGCTGCGGCATGCCTTCGCCAGCCATCTGCTGGCCCATGGCGCCGACCTGCGCGCCGTGCAGATGATGCTCGGCCACGCCGACATCGCGACCACCCAGATCTACACCCACGTGCTGGACGAGAAGCTGCGCGCGCTGGTCGAGGACAAGCATCCGTTGGCCAAGGACTGACCGGCCCCTTGACGTCGATGCTGCGATGCAACAAAGGTGATGGGACCTTCGCATCCGCCGCATAGAGGACCGCGCCATGTCGTTCACCGTCGCCGAGCCCGCGCCGCAGCGCCTGAACCGCAGCGAACTGGCGGTTCCGTGCAGCCGGGTGGAGCTGTTCGAGAAGGCGGCCATGGGCGCCGCCGACGTGATCTTCCTGGACCTCGAGGACGCCGTCGCGCCGGACGACAAGGAGCGGGCGCGCAGGAACTGCGTCGAGGCCCTGAACACGATGGATTGGCGCGGCAAGACGGTGTCGCTGCGGATCAACGGGCTCGATACCCACTGGATGTACCGCGACGTGATCGACGTGCTCGAGCAGGCCGTCGACAAGCTCGACCTGATCATGATCCCCAAGGCCGGCACCGCCGCCGACATCTACGCGCTGGACATGCTGGTGACCCAGATCGAGACGGCGACCAGGGCGAAGAAGCGCATCGGTTTCGAGATGATCATCGAGACGGCGCTGGGCATGCAGAACGTCGACGCCATCGCCGGCGCGAGCAAGCGCAACGAGTCGCTGCATTTCGGCGTCGCGGACTACGCCGCCTCGACCAAGGCGAAGACCGTCAACATCGGCGGTCCGCACCCGCAGTACGGCGTGCTGACGGACAAGGACGCGGCCGGAAAGCGCGATTATTTCTGGGGCGACGTCTGGCACTACGCGATCTCGCGCATGGTCGTCGCCGCCCGCGCCCACGGTCTGCGGCCGATCGACGGCCCGTTCGGCGATTTCTCCGACGCCGAGGGCTTCCGCGCCCAGGCCAACCGCGCCGCCGTGCTGGGCTGCGAGGGGAAATGGGCGATCCATCCCCTCGCAGGTCGGACTCGCCAACGAGGTGTTCGGCCCCAGCGCCGAGGAGATAGCCAAGGCCAAGCGCGTCCTCGACGCGATGCTCAAGGCGCAGAGCGAGGGCAAGGGCGCCGTCGCGCTCGACGGCAAGCTGATCGACAACGCCTCGATCAAGCAGGCGCAGGTGCTCCTCCAGATGGCGGCGCGTCTGGGTCTCCAGGCGGCGTAGACCCGGCGTCCGCGCGCGCGGTCTTCCGTTCCGCGCGGCGCCGCGCGCGCCGATCGCCGTCGATATCCAATCGCGCCGAGCGATCACTCATTTGCGCTTGCGATTTCCGCGGCGATGCTGCTAGTGTTCCGGCTTGGGGTTGCGTCGCTTGTTGATCCGGCCGCGCAGGGGGGGGACCATGATGCTCGCGCGTGATCGTCCGGACGGCGCCGGCGCGTCCCCCACCGCAACCGGAGTCTGAGCCGACCATGGCCGACGCGCAGGGAACGCCGCCCGTCATCGAGTTCGACGCGTTGCTCGCGCCGATCGCCGAGGACAATCCGACGGGACCCGACCTGCGCGAGGACACGTCCGACACCGCCCTGTTCTACACGCTGCGCAGTCTGCGGCAGCAGGCGCGCGCCGCCGAGCGCCGCGCCGAGCGCGAGGTGGTCGGCGGCGAGGACGGCGCGCCGCCTGTGACGCCGCCGCTGGTGCCGGAGTGGGCGCAGCTGCTCGACGCCTGCGACAAGGCGCTGCGCGAGAGTTCAAAGGACCTCGAGGTCGTCGCGTGGATGGTCGAGGCGCTGACGCGCCTGCACGGCTTCGCCGGCGTGCGCGACGGCTTCAATCTCGCCGCCGACCTCGCGGAACGCTACTGGGACGCCGTGCATTCGATGCAGGATCCCGACGATCCCGGCGCCAAGGCGCAACCCTTCGCGGCGCTCAACGGCACCGACGGCGAGGGCGCGCTGATCGCGCCGCTGAAGAAGATCGAGATCACCGAGCCGGGCGAGAACGGCGCGCTGGCGCTGTGGAACTGCGAGCTGCTGCAGCGCGACTCGCGCCTGGGCGAGGTCGACAACGTCGTCCGCAACGGCGGCCGACGCTTCTACCTGCCGCTCAACCGCGACCTGCTGGCGGCGCGCGAGGCGGTGCGGCGCCTGGGCGCGGTGTTCGAGGAGAAGATGGCCGGCGACGCGCCGTCGTTCGCGCAGCTGGTCGAGACGCTCGACGCCGTCGAGGCGATGCTCAAGCAGATAGCGACGCACTACATCGTCGAGGAGACGGCGGCGGCGGCTGACGGCGCGGCGGCGGCGGCGGCCGGCGGCGCGCCGGGCGCGGCCGCCGACGTCGGGTTCGCGCGCACCGGCACGTTCGCGAGCCGCGAGCAGGCGATCGAGATGCTGTCGGCGGTGGCGCGGTACTTCCGCGAGCGCGAGCCGCACTCGCCGATCTCCTACGCCATCGAGGGCACGGTCGACCGCGCCCGCATGCCGCTCTCTACGAGCTGCTGGCCGACCTGCTGCCGGACGACGACACGCGCCGGCGCATGCTCCAGAACGCGGGCGCGCGCCCGCCGCCGCCGGAGTGAACGTGGCGCCCGGCGCCGATTCGTGTGTTATGGTCACGTGAGGATCGATCGAAGGAGGCAGGCCGATGAGTACGCAAGAGAAACTCGACCGCGTGCGCAAGCCGCGTGTTCACATCAAGTACGAAGTCGAGACCGAGGGCGCGACCGTCCAGAAGGAGCTGCCCTTCGTGGTCGGCGTGATGGGCGACTTCTCCGGCGATCCGACGCAGAAGCTGCCCGAGGTGCGGGACCGCAAGTTCACGTCGATCGACCGCGACAACTTCAACCGCATCATGTCGAACATGGCGCCGGGCGCGAACCTGCGCGTCGCGAACAAGCTCGAGAACGACGGCAGCGAGATGGCCGTCAACCTCAAGTTCAACTCGATGGACGATTTCGAGCCGGCGCGCATCGTCGACCAGGTCGAGCCGCTCAAGAAGCTCCGCGAGGCCCGCGACAAGCTGCGCGATCTGCTCGGCAAGGCCGACCGCTCGGGCGACCTCGAGGCGCTGCTGGAGAAGATCCTCGCCGACGAGGGCTCGCTCAAGCAGCTCCAGGAAGAGATCAAGAAGCGCGGCGGGGAGGGCTGATCGATGGCTAGGGAGACCCAGACGCAGGCGGCCGCGGCCGCCACCACGACCACCGAAAGCGTCTCGCTGCTGGACCAGGCGATCGGCGCCACCAAGCAGACCGAGGCCAACGAGGCCCAGGACCTGCTGCGGGCCCTGACCGAGCAGGCGATGGCCGGCACGGTCAAGTTCAGCCGCAACCTGACGCAGACGATCAAGAAGGCGATCGACGCGATCGACGGCAAGATCTCGTCGCAGCTGGCCGAGATCATGCACAACGAGAAGTTCCTCAAGCTCGAGGGCAGCTGGCGCGGCCTGCACCATCTCGTGATGAACAGCGAGACGGGGACCACCTTGAAGATCAAGGTGCTCAACATGTCCAAGCGGCACATGCTCAACGACTTCGCCAAGGCGACGGAGTTCGACCAGAGCCTGCTGTTCAAGAAGATCTACGAGAACGAGTTCGGCACGCCGGGCGGCGAGCCCTACGGCGCGCTGATCGGCGACTACGAGTTCTCGCCGCACCCCGACGACATCGAGCTGCTGCGCGGCCTCGGCGGCGTCGCGGCGGCGAGCTTCGCGCCGTTCATCGCGGCGGCCGACTCGAAGATGTTCGAGATCGAGGACTTCCGCGGCCTCAAGGACGTGCGCGACCTCAAGAAGCCCTTCGAGAGCGTCAAGTTCGCGGCCTGGAAGTCGTTCCGCGACAGCGAGGACTCGCGCTTCGTCACGTTGACGATGCCGCGCTCGCTGGCCCGCCTGCCCTACGGCCGCGAGACCAAGCCGATCGACGAGTTCGGCTACGAGGAGGGCGAGCCCGGCAAGGCGCTCGCGCACGAGCACTACTGCTGGATGAACTCCGCCTACGTGCTCGGCGCCCGCCTCACCGACTCGTTCGCGCGCAGCGGGTTCTGCACGTCGATCCGCGGCGCCGAGAACGGCGGCATGGTGCAGAACCTGCCGTCGCACACCTTCACCAGCGACGACGGCGACGTCGACCAGAAGTGCCCGACCGAGATCGCGATCACGGACCGGCGCGAGAAGGAGCTGTCGGACCTCGGGTTCCTGCCGCTCTGCCACTACAAGAACACGGACTACGCGGTGTTCTTCGGCGCCCAGACGGCGCACCGGCCGAAGAAGTTCGACAAGCACGAGGCGACCGCCAACGACGCGATCTCCTCGCGGCTGCCGTACATCATGGCCTCGTCGCGCTTCGCCCACTACCTGAAGATCATGGGCCGCGACAAGATCGGCTCGTTCATGGAGCGGGACGACGCCGAGAAATGGCTGAACACGTGGATCAACAACTACGTGAACACCAATCCCGACGTGGGTCCGGAGATGAAGGCCAAGTACCCCCTGCGCGAGGCGCGCGTCACCGTGAGCGAGGTTCCGGGCGCGCCCGGCTCGTACTACGCGGTCGCGCACCTGAGGCCGTGGCTGCAGCTCGAGGAGCTGACCACCTCGCTGCGCATGGTCGCCCGCATCCCGCAGAAGGCGGGCTGACGGGGCACGCGTGACCGCGCCCGAGGACGCGCTTCCCCGGGACGCCGCGGGCCATTCGCTCGCGGACGCGGGTCTCGCCGTCGACTTCCCGCCGTCCGGCGCCGAGGCGCCGGACGGCGGCGGCGGTCGCACGGCCGGGTCCGTCCGGCTGACCGACGCGCGGCGGCGCGCCTTCGCCGCCGCCAACCGGGCGTGCGCCGAGCGCATCGACCGGCTGATCGCCGGCATCGACGCGCTGATCTCGCGCCAGCTCGACGAGATCCTCCACCATCCGAAGGTCCAGCGCCTCGAGGGATCGTGGCGCGGGCTGCTGTGGCTCGTGCGCGTCGCGGACGGCGCCAAGGGCGTCAAGATCCGCCTGCTGAACCTGTCATGGGCGGAGCTCACCCGCGACCTCGAGCGCGCCGTCGAGTTCGACCAGAGCGAGGCGTTCGACAAGATCTACACCCAGGAGTTCGACACGCCGGGCGGCGAGCCTTTCGGCCTCATGATCGCCGACTACGCGCCGACCAAGCATCCGCGCGACCTCGACACGCTGCGGGCGCTGGCCGGCGTCGTCGCCGCGCCGCACACGCCCACCGTGCTCGGTTGCGCCGCCTCCATGTTCGGCCTCGACTCGTTCCGCGACCTGACGTCGACCGTCGACCTCACCGGCCTGTTCCTGAGACCCGAGTTCCTCGGCTGGCGCAGCCTGCGGTCCGGGACCGAGGACTCCCGCTACCTCGGCATCGCGCTCCCGCGCGTGCTTATGCGCCTGCCGTACCGCCCCGACGGCGCGCGCGCCGACGGCTTCATCTACCGCGAGTCGGCGCACGCGGAGAACGCGGGGCAGTGGCTGTGGGCGTCCGCCGCCTACGCTTTCGGCGCCACCGTCATCCGCTCCTACGCGACCTACGGCTGGTTCGGCGACATCCGCGGCGCGGGACGCAACCTGCCCGGCGGCGGCCTGGTCGACGAGCTGCCGGCGCCATGGTTCGCGACGGACCGCCGCGGCGTCGGCGTGCGCGCGCCGGTCGAGATCTCGCTGACGGAGCGGCAGGAGCGCGAGCTCTCCGACCTCGGCTTCATCCCGGTCGTGCGCGCCCGCCTGACGCCCTACGTCGTGTTCCAGTCGAACCAGTCGGTGTGGCAGCCGGCGCGCTACGACAAGCCGGCGGCGCGCGCCAACGCGCGGCTGTCGTCGATGCTGCAGCAGATCCTGTGCGCGTCGCGCTTCGCGCACTACATCAAGGTGCTGGCGCGCGACGTGATCGGCTCGTCGTCGACGCCGGAGAGCTGCGAGAAGCGCCTGGCGACGTGGATCGCGCAGTACTGCCTCGGCGAGGGCGACGCGTCGCTCGAGATGAAGGCGAAGTACCCGCTGCGCGCCGCCCAGATCGACGTGCGCGAGATGCCGGGCAAGCCGGGCCACTACGCCGTCGTCGCGCGGCTGCAGCCGCAGTTCCAGCTCGACGAGATCGGCGCCACCTTCAGCCTCATCAGCACCGTGCGGCAGCAGCAGCAACGGGCGGCGTGACCGCCGCGCCACCGCGATCGACAGGAGTCAGGGCACATGGCTAGCGACGGCAAGACGCTTTTCCGCGACGGCAAGCTCGACGAGGCCATCGAGGCGCAGACCGCGCTGGTGCGCGACAAGCCGACCGATCCCGAGGCGCGGGCGTTCCTCGCCGAGATGCACATGATCGTCGGCGCCTACGACAAGGCCGACCGGCAGCTCGACCTGCTGTCGACCCAGCACACCAACCTCGCCGTCGCCGTGGCGCTGTCGCGCCAGCTGGTGCGGGCCGCGATGGCCCGCCGCGAGGTGTTCGAGAAGGGCCGCGCGCCCGAGGTCGCGACCGACCCGGGCCCCAGCGTCGAGGCGGCGCTGCGCGCGCTCATCGAGCTGCGCGACGGCCACGCCGCCGAGGCGGCGGCGATCCTCGCCGAGGCCGAGGAGAAGCGTCCGCGGATCGCCGGCCGGCTGGGCGAGGGCGGCGCCGCGTTCGACGATTTCCGCGACGCCGACGATCTGTGCGCCGGCTTCGTCGAGGTCCTGACCACGACCGGCAAGTACCTGTGGATTCCGACCGACAAGATCGACCTCATGGTGTTCGAGAAGCCGTCGCGGCCGCGCGACATCGTCTGGCGCCAGTGCGCGATGGACGTGCGCGGCGGGCCCGAGGGCGTCGTCTACGTGCCGTCGACCTATCCGACGGCGCCGACGGGCGGCGACATCGACGCCTGCCGCCTCGGCCGCACCACCGACTGGGCCGGCGGCGAGGGCGCGCCGACGCGCGGCGTCGGCCTGCGCCTTTTCCTGGTCGGCGACGACGGCGTGGGCTTCGACGAGCTGTCGACGGTCGAATTCACCGCTCCGGCCTGACCCGGGGACGCCCGCGATGGCCATCGACGACGACACGCTGCGCGCCCAGCTCTCGGTGCTGGACCGCCTGATCGACGAGCGGCCGGAGGCCGAGCACGACCATCCGATGACGCCGGCGCAGACGCTGCAGCGGCTGCGCAACGCGGTGCGGCGCGACCTCGAGGCGCTGCTGAACACGCGCGAGCGCTGCCGCGGCTGGCCCGACGTGCTGGGCGAGATCGACTCCTCGGTCGTCGGCTACGGCCTGCCGGACTTCGCCGTCCTCTCGATGCAGGGCGACTGGCGCCAGAACCTGCGCCGGCGCGTGCAGGAGACGATCCGCCGGTTCGAGCCGCGGCTGTCGTCGGTCGAGGTGCGGTTCGAGGGCATCGGCGACGAGCTCGACCGCGCGGCGCGGTTCCGCATCGAGGCGCTGATGCAGGCCGATCCGGCGCCCGAGCCCGTCAGCTTCGACACCAGCGTCGACGCGCTCACGCGCCAGATGTCCGTGGCGGACGGGTGAGCGGCGGATGGACGACCTCTTTCCGCTCTACAACCGCGAGCTCGAGTTCCTGCGGCGCGACGCGCAGCGTTTCGCCGAGGCCTATCCCAAGGTCGCGGGACGGCTGCGGCTCGGACCCGACGTCTCGGACGATCCGCATATCGAGCGGCTGATCGAGGCCGTCGCGCTGCTGAACGCGCGCGTCCGTCTCAAGGTCGAGGACGAGTTCCCCGAGCTCACCGAGTCGGTGCTCAACGCGCTCTATCCGCACTACCTGCTGCCGACGCCGCCGATGGGCATCGCGCGCGCCCAGATCGCGCCCGACGTCGCCGAGCCGGTCGATCTGCCGGCGCACGAGGAGCTCGAGACGCCGCCGGTCGACGGCGAGCGCTGCCGGCTGCGCACCACCCGCGACCTGCGGGTGTGGCCGATCGACGTGACGCACACCGCACTGCAGGGCCGGCCGTTCCGCGCGCCGGTCAACCCGCGCGGCGGCGCCGCGCTGGGCGTCCTGCACCTCAAGCTGCGCTGCGCGGGCGAACAGGCGGTGTTCGGCGATCTTCAACCCGACCCGCTGCGCTTCTACCTCGCCGCGCCGCTGGTGCGGGCCCTTCCGCTCTACGAGCTGGTCATGAACCGGCTGGTGGGCGTCGCCGTCTCCGAGGGACCGGACGATCCGCGCGCGGTGTTCCTGCCGCCGTCGGCCGTCCGCGCCGTCGGCTTCGACCGCGACGACGGCATGCTGCCCTACACGGCGCGGTCCTTCGTCGGCTACCGCCTGCTGACCGAGTTCTTCGCGCTGCCGCAGAAGTTCCTGTTCTTCGAGATATCCGGGATCTCGGCGCGCTGCATGGCCGGCGCCGGCCGCGAGCTCGACGTCTACCTCTACCTCGGCGACAGCGACAAGGAGCTCGAGCGCGGCGTGTCGCTGGGCGACCTGGCGCTCAACTGCGTGCCGGTGGTGAACCTGTTCCGCCACCGGGCCGAGCCGGTGCGCCTCGACGGCACCCAGTTCGAGAACCGCATCGTGGCCGACGCGCGACGCCCGGAGGCGCTCGAGATCCACTCGATCGAGCGCGTCGTGGCGACCGCGCCGGGCGGCGAGGAGAGCGTGCTGTCGCCGTTCTTCGGCGTCCGCCACGACTCGGCGCGCGGCAGCCGGTTCTGGCAGGTCAGCCGGCGCGTCAGCGTCGGATCGCGCGACCGCGGCACCGAGGTGTTCCTGTCGGTGATGGACCGCGACGCCGGCGCCGGCGCGCCCGCCAACTGGGTGGTGTCGATCGACACGCTGGCGTTCAACCGCGACCTGCTGGGACGCCTGTCCGGCGTCGGCGGCGAGATCAGGCTCGATCTGGCGACGCCGCTGCCGGCGGTCGGCCGGCTCGTGATGGTCACGCCGTTCACGCCGACGCGGCGGCCGCCGTTGTCGTCGGGACGCCTGTGGCGCCTGCTGTCCCACCTCTCGCTCAACCACCTGTCGATCACCGATGGCGCCGAGGGCGCCGAGGCGCTTCGCGAGGTGCTGCGGCTCTACGACTGGGGCGATCAGGAGGTGACGCGCGGACCGATCGAGGGCATCGTGTCGGTCGAGAGCCGGCGTTCGATCGCGCGGGTCGCCACCGGCGGCTCGAGCGCGATCGCCAACGGGCTGGACATAGACGTCACCTTCGATCCCGCGCGCTTCCCGCAGGCCGCCGCCTATCTGATGGCCTGCGTGCTCGACCGGTTCTTCGGACTCTACGCGAACGTCAACGCGTTCACTCGCACCACGGCGCGCCTCAGCGGCCGCACGGGAAAGCTCGCGACATGGCCGCCACGGACGGGCGAGAAGACGCTCCTCTGATCGAGCGCCTGCGGTCCGATCCGCGGGCGTTCGATCCGCTCCAGGCCTTGCTGGTGCTGGAGCGCGGCGCCGCGCACGCCGGCGCCGGGCGGGTCGCCGGCAACGCGCCGGTGGGCCGCGACGCCCATCCGCGCGACGAGGCGGTCCGCTTCGCGGGCGATCCCGAGCTGGCGTTCCGGCGGCCGAGATCTCGGGCTTCCGCGAATCTCCCGGCGCGGCGCCGACGCTGGTGGTCGGATACATGGGCCTGATCGGCGCTTCCGGCGTCCTGCCGCAGGCCTATTCCGAGATGGTCATCGGGCGCCTGCGCGAGAAGGACGCCGCGCTGGCGGCGTTCCTCGACCTGTTCCTCCACCGCAGCGCCAGCTTCTTCATGCGCGCCTGGACCAAGTACCGGCTGTCCGCGCAGGAGCCGGGCGGGGCCGACAAGCGCGACGCCACGCCGGCCGAGGCCGGCGTCACCGGCCTGATCGACGCCCTCGTGGGGTTCGGCACGAGCGGGTTGAAGGGGCGTCTGGCGCCGACCCACGAGGCGTTCCGCTACTACGCCGGCGCGCTCGCCGGCCATCCGCGCTCGGCCGTGGCGCTGGAGAGCGTGCTGTCGGATTTCTTCGGCGAGCGCATCGTCGTCGACACGTTCGTGCCGCGCTGGGACCGGCTGCCCGAGGCCGACCGCACGCGGCTCTCGCCCGGCGGGTTCTGCCGGCTCGGCGGCGAGGCGGTCATCGGCGAGAGGACGATGCGGCCGGAGGGCGCCTACCGGATCTCGCTCGGACCGTTGACCTACGCCCGGTTCCGCGACTTCCTGCCCGACCGTTCGCTGCTGCGCGAGCTCGTGCACTTCGCGCGGCTGTTCACGGGGGAGGCGCTGTACTTCGACGTCCGCCTGACGCTGCGCAAGGAGGACGTGCCGCCGCTCAAGCTCGACGGCGGCGCCATGCTGGGATGGAACACCTGGGTGAGCGCCACGCCGCACGTCGCGGACCGCGACGAGGCGACCCTGTCGTGCGACCGCGTCCCCTGAACGGCGGGCGGGCTCAGCGCGAGCCGCCGCGGCGTCCGTTCTCGGCCTCGTAGGCCTCGGCGAAGATCTGGCCGATGCGCCCTGCCAGCGTGTTGCCGAGATCCTGCCGCATCTCGGCGTGCATCTTGGCGTAGCGCTCCCACAGCGCGGCGTCGCGCGCCTGCGGCAGGACGCGGCCGAAGAAGCCGGCCTCCTCGCCGGCGGCGACCGCCTCGGGCGACAGCCGCGCGAACACGGCGTCGAGCGTGGCGCGGAACGCCGACAGCATCGCCACCTGGTGCGCCTCGAGGTCGCGGCCGGCGTCCCACACGGCGGCCTCGCCGCTCTGGAAGCCGGGCCGCACGGCGCCGAGCAGCACCAGCATCAGCTCGCTGTCGTCGACCGAGAACTTCAGCGGATTGTTCTCGCGCGCGCCGACCACGGTCTGCGTGATGCGGAACTCGCCCTTCAGCAGGCGGCGGGCCTCGAGCAGCCGCGCCAGCGTCGACACGATGGCGCGCGTCGAGGAGCCGAGCGTGCGCATCGCCTTCACGGTGTCGAGGCCGGCGGGGATCTCGCGCAGCCCGGCGCCCTCGATGAAGGCCTGCAGCAACGCGTCGCCGCCGGCGGACGCCGCGGCGGGCGCGGCCGCGGCCGGCGACGCGACCGGCGCCGGCATGGGCCGCGCGGGCGCGGGCGGCGGGGGCGCGGCGCCATGCTGGAACGCCTGCGGCGGCGGACCCTGCGGCGCCATCGCCGCTCCGACGGGAGTCGCGGGTCGCGGGGCGCGCGCCGCCGCCGCCGGGGCGGCGGGATGGGAGAACGGATCCTCGGCGCCGGCGCTGGCGTCGCCGAACAGCCCGCCGGCCGCCGCGCCGGGCGGCGGGGACTGCAGCCATTGCGCGCCGGCCGGGGCGGCGGGCGCCGCCGGCGCTGGCGCTGGAGCGGGCCGTGAAGGTGGCGGGCCGCCGGGAGCGGGGCGCGCGGCCGCGCCGGCGAGCGCGCCGGCGCCCAGCGCGGCGGCCGCGCCGAACGGCATGGCGCCGCCGCTGGGCGTCGGTCGCGCCGCGCCCGCGCCGCCGGCGCCCGCGCCGAGGCCCGACAGCGCCTGCTCGATCGGGTCGAGGTCGGCCGGCGGCGGCGCCAGGCCGGCACCCGGCGCGGAATTCCAGTCCGACGGCAGCGCCGAGCTTCCGGGGCCGCTGACCGGCGCGATCGGCACGGCGTCGAAGCCGAGCGGCGCCGGCGGCGGCGTCGCGCCGAATGAATCGGCCGAGCCGCCGCGGTCGGTGCCGAACACCGACGCGCCGCCGGGCGTGCTGAAGGGATCGGACGAGCCGAGCGCGTCGTTGCGCGGCCCTTGGGCGTTGGCGAGCGGGTCGCGGATGGCGTTGGCCGAGCCGAACGGATCGCCGAACGCCGAGCCGCCGCCCGGCGCCGACAGCGGATCGTTGATCAGTCCGCCGCCGCCGAACCCGGGGGAGGGCGCGCCCGGCGCGCCCCATCCGTCGCCCGCCGGCGGCCGCTGCGCGCCGAACGGATCGGCGCCGCCGCCGAACGCCGGCGCTCCGCCGCCCAGACCGTCGATCGCCGAATCGATGCCACCGCCCAGCGCCGCCAGCGGCGTGTCGGGATTGGCGCCGATGCCGACGCCGGGGGCGACGTCGCGGGCGCCGAAATCGCCGAAGATGTCGGCGGCGCGCGGTCCCTCGAGCGGGCGTTCCGGCGGCGGCGGATCGAACGGCGACGGGCCGGACGGCGGCGGCGGCGGCGCGCCGTACTCCGGGCGCGACAGGTCGCCGATGCCGAACGGGTCGGCGGCGGGCGGCAGTCCCGGCATGCCGGAGCGCATCGGCGGCGCGCCGGAGTCCGTCGACGTCTCGACGATCACCTCGTAGTCGCCGATCTTGATCACGTCGCCCGGCGTCAGCGGCCGGACGCCGCCCTTGCCGATCATCTGGCCGTTGAGGAACGTGCCGTTGGCGGAATCGTCGATCACGCACCAGCGGCCGTTGCGCTCCTCGATCGTGGCGTGGCGGCGGGACACGCTGGCGCTTTGGTCGGGCAGGATCCAGCCGTTGTCGTCCCGCCTGCCGACGGTGATCGCGCCGCCGACCAGCAGCACGGGCGGCGGTGGCGTCTCGGTCAGCGGATGGGCGTGGACGCGCAGGCGCAAGGGCTGATCTGACGGCATCGGGAACGCACCTCGGGAACGACGGCGCCGATGATACGGCCTCGACGCGGCGGCGCGAAGCGCCGTTTGAGCGGCGGGTACCGCCGCCGCGCGGTCAGGCCGCGGGGCCCTTGCCGCTGCCGCCGCGGGCGATGTCGAGGCCCTGGCCGAGCAGGCGGTTCTGGCGCGCCTCGACCTCGGCCGGCGGACCGGACGTGGTCGCCAGCATCACCGCGCCCCACACGGCGCGGCCGATCAGGTGCGGCGGCGGCGGCACCACCGGCAGCTCGGGCGACGACAGGCTGCCGCCGCTCCAGAACGCCGCGACCGCCGCCCACGACGCCGGCGTCTGGTAGCCGGTGACCTCGGCCTTGGACATCGCCGCCCGGCGGTTCTCCTCGTCGGGTTTGAACACCCAGCCCTCGGCGGCGGTCAGCGCCGCGACGTCCGGCTCCTCGAGCTTGTGGCCCCATTCGGCGAAGCACCGCGTGGCGATGCAGGCCCACCACACGCTCTCGCGCGGCCGCAGGCCCTGGGCCAGCCAGCGGATCGCGTCCGAGCGCATGCCGGCGTCGACCAGTTGCCGCAGATAGGCGTCCGGCTCCCGCGCCGTGCGCGCCAGATCCTTGGCCGGGTCCGTGAGCTCGCAGCGCGCCGCCACGTCGCCGACCGACGTGCTCGCCAGCTTCACGAACGGCCGCGTGTCCTCCGCCATGCCTTCTCTCCCGCGTGCCTTCGGCTCAGTTGATCTTCACCATGGCGCCCGTGATCGTCATCACGCCGCCGGCCTTTATGTTCATCATGCCGTTGGCGACGATGTCGATCTTCATCGACTCGAGCTTGATGGTCCCCGGCGTCATCGTTATCCGCGTCCCCATGTCGCCGCACTCGATCACGATCTCCTGGGCCACCTTGATCTTCTGCTTGCCCGTCTTGACGGTGAGCGTGTCGTTCCCCTGCGTGATCGTGGTCTCGCGGTTGTTCTTGATGGTCTCGGTCTGGTCGTGTCCCACGTCGAGGGTGTCGTCGTTCTCGACCTCGCGCAACTGGTCCTTCTCGGCGTGGATGAACAGGACCTCGGAGCCCTTCTTGTCCTCGAACCGGATCAGGTTGGCGTTGGCCTTGCCGCCGCCGGTGGTGCTGCGCGTCTCCCAGCCGCTCTGCGTCTTGTTGCCGGGCAGATCCCACGGCGGCTTGTTGTCGCCGTTGTAGACGCAGCCCGTCACCAGCGGCTTGTCCGGGTCGCCGTCGATGAAGGTGACCACGACCTCCTGGCCGACGCGCGGATGGAACACGGCGCCGAACTTGTCGCCGGCCAGCGACTGGGCGCAGCGGATGCGGCACGACGTCTGGCCGCTGGCGTGGCGGTCCCAGTGGAACTGCACGAAGATGCGGCCGTACTCGTCGACGTCGATCTCGCCGGAACCGGTCACGACGGCGGTCTGCGGGCCGGGGATCACGGGGCGGCGCGTCTTGCGCTCCGGCCGCAGCACGACGTCCTTCGGCACGCAGGTGAACGAGTTCGAGTAATGGGCGCCCTCCTCGTCGCCGCCGAGGAACGAGCCGCCGCTGGCGGCGTGCGAGACGTGCTGCAGCACCCACTCCTTGTCGTCGTCCTGCTTGACCTCGTTCTCCTTGAGCTTGAAACGGGCGCCGGCGGTGAACGAGCGTGCGTCGCCGCGGCCCTCGACCACCGTCCAGGTCGCCTCGAGCGCCTCCATGCGGCGCACCGCGATGCGGTCGCCCTTGCCGTCCGCGTTGCCCTTGTCGATGTAGTCGCCCGGCCAGTCGAAGATCTCGAACTCGCCGGCCCGGCTGACGCGGATGTCGCCGCGGCGGTTCTTCTGGGCCAGCAGGTCCTTCTTCGGCACCTTGAAATCGTAGTCCTTGTGCGCCCAGCGGCTGGGCAGGAAGCGGTGCTGCTTGTCCCAGTGCGTGACGCGCGACTGGTGCGCGTGCGTCGTGCGCAGGTAGACCTCGTTGTCGCGGGCCGGCTCGTAGGCGCTGGTCCTGTCGGCGATCACGAGCTCGTGGCGCTGCTCCGAGTGCTTGTGGAAGTAGAAGATCCCTTCCTCCTCCATCAGCCGCGACACGAAGTCGAAATCGCTCTCGTGGTACTGCACGCAGTACTCCCACGTGCGTCCCGGGCCGGAGAGCTGGAAGGTCGGCGTCGGCTGGCCGCCGCGCTGCATGACGTCGGAGATGATGTCGCGCGTGGTCTTCTGCTGGAAGATGCGGCAGTCGACCCGGTGCGTCAGCAGCCACATCTGCGGCACCACCTCGAGGTGGTACTCGAACCAGCTCTCCTCCTCGCGCTTGCCGGACAGGCGCTGGCCGTACAGCACGCGGCTGCAGATCCCGTGGAACCAGCGCAGATCCTCGTCGGTGAGGCCGATCGAGAAGGCGATGTCGGCGCCGAGCAGGCGCTCGGGCTCGATGTGCTCCACGTGCGAGAGGAAGCGGAGCATGAACCGGAACGGCTCGTTGACGCGCTCCTCGCCGGTGAACCCCGTCAGGATGAACTCGTCCTGCGCGAGCGGCGTCCGGGCCTGCAGCCAACGCCGATCCTGCCGGACCCTTCTGGTGCCCTGGGCCATCTCGCCCTCCTGCTTGACGCGAGGATAACCCGCGTCCGAAACCGCGCAACGTTATGCCGCCGGCGCGCCGCGGTCAATAAAAAAGTGATCAACCAATCATTTATTTGATGCGACTGTCGACGGCCGGATGCGCCCGGCCGTCCCTTCAACGGAAACGGCGCCGCCCGTCGGGGCGGCGCCGTTCCGCGTGTGGCGCTCGGCCTTGGACCCTAGCCCTTGGTCGCCGAGGTGACGTCGTACATCGCCTTCGACGGGGTCGGCTTGCCCTTCGCGTCGAAGGTGTTGTGCTCGAACTCGATCTTCGCGAAGGCGAGGCTGAACATGTCCATCGCCACGCCCTGGCTACCGCCGCCGTGGCCGGAGTTCGAGTAGCTCGAGACCAGGCAGTCCGTCAGCGTGATCTTCATCTCGAGCTGGGTCGTGTTGTCGTTCTTCGACGACACGAACGAGATCTTGGTCGTCGGGATGTGCTTGCCGGTGGCGCAGTGCAGCATCAGCGGCGCCGAGGCCTTGTCGGTCTGCTTCGACATCGAGCACTCCGAGAAGCTCGCCTTGCCGCCGCCGCCCTGGGCGCCGGACGCCGAACCGCCGGTGACCGGCGCGGCGTTGTGGGCGCCCCACTGGCACGAGTCGACGACGATCTGGTTCTCGTAACCCTTGGCGGTCGCGTTGCCGGGAATGCCGGTCATTTCGACGTAGATGTCAGCCATTGTATCCTCCATGTGTGGCCCGCGCGGGGCCTACTCTGCGCCTGCCCGATCCATCCTCCGATACGCCGCGGCCCGGGCCAGGCCGCGTCCCTCCGTCGGAGGAGGCACTCAATATGAGCGATTACTCAATCATATACTCGAATCGCCCTTCGCTGTCCACCCCCACGTGAACCTTGTGGATAACTTTTCCGTCGGCCATCGCGCCGAGGAACTCGCTGGACAGCTCGGGGAGCAGGGTGCGCTGGATGATCTGCTCGATGTTGCGGGCGCCGGACGCCACCTCGGTGCAGCGGCTGGCGATGGTGTCGACCATGGCCTCGGCGTAGGTCATCGTCGCCTTGTAGTTGTCGGCGACGCGCTTCACGACGCGGCCCATCTGCAGGCGGACGATCTTCTTGATGGTGTCGTCGTCGAGCGGATAGTACGGCACGATCGTGATGCGGCCGAGGAAGGCCGGCTTGAAGGTCTTCAGCAGCTCCGGATGCAGCGCCTCGTTGAGAGCGTCGGGATTGGGCCGCGTGTCGGGGTCGGCGCACAGCTTGGCGATCAGGTCGGTGCCGGCGTTCGACGTCAGGATGATGACCGTGTTCTTGAAGTCGATGTCGCGGCCCTCGCCGTCGCGCAGCATGCCCTTGTCGAACACCTGGTAGAACACGTCCTGCACGCCGGGATGCGCCTTCTCGACCTCGTCGAGCAGGATCACGGAGTAGGGGTGGCGGCGCACCGCCTCGGTCAGCACGCCGCCCTCGCCGTAGCCGACGTAGCCCGGCGGCGAGCCGACGAGCATCGAGACCTTATGCTCCTCCTTGAACTCGCTCATGTTGATGATCGTCAGCGCGTGGTCGCCGCCGTACATCTCCTCGGCCAGCGTCAGCGCCGTCTCGGTCTTGCCGGTGCCGGACGTGCCGGCGAGCATGAACACGCCCAGCGGCTTGCGCGGATCCTGCATGCGCGCGCGCGCCGTGCGCATGCCCTTGCCGATCAGCTCCAGCGCGTGGTCCTGGCCGATGACGCGCTCGGCCATCTTGTTCTTGAGGTTGAGCACGGTGCGGATCTGGTCGCCCAGCATCCGACCGACCGGGATGCCGGTCCAGTCGCCGACGATCGCCGCCGCCGCCTGCGCGTCGACCAGCGGCATCACCAGCGGCGACTCGCCCTGCAGCGCCTTCATCTCGGCCCACTTGGCGTCGAGCTGCGCCTTCTTGGCCGGGCGCGCCGTCTCGTCGACCTCGCCCTCGAGCTCGGTGCGCAGCTTGGTCACCTCGTCGACCAGCACCTTCTCCTTGGCCCAGCGCTCCTCGAGCGCCGTCAGCTCCTCGCGCAGCCGGGCGAGCAGCACCTCGCCCTCGGCGATCTCCTCGGCGTGGTCGGTGCCGGCCTGCTGCTCGCGCTTCTGGATCGCGATCAGGCCGTCGAGCAGCCCGATGCGGCGGCGCAGGTCGTCGACCGCCGGCGGCGTCGAGGCCAGACCCATCGCGACGCGCGCGCAGGCCGTGTCGAGCACGCTGATCGCCTTGTCGGGCAGCTGGCGGCCGGCGACGTAGCGGTTGGACAGGCGCACGGCCTCCTGCACCGCCTCGTCGAGCACGCGCACGCCGTGGTGCTTCTCCATGACGTTGGCCAGCCCGCGCAGCATGTCGATGCCGTTCTTCTCGTCGGGCTCCTCGACCTTCACGACCTGGAAGCGCCGCGTCAGGGCGGGGTCGCGCTCGAAGTACTTCTTGTACTCGGCCCAGGTCGTGGCCGCGATCGTGCGCAGCTCGCCGCGCGCCAGCGCCGGCTTCAGCAGGTTGGCGGCGTCGCCCTGGCCGGCCTGGCCGCCGGCGCCGATCATCATGTGCGCCTCGTCGATGAACATGATGATCGGTTGCGGCGAGGCCTTGACGTCCTGCAGCACGCCGTTGAGCCGGTTCTCGAACTCGCCCTTCATGCCGGCGCCGGCCTGCAGCAGGCCGAGGTCGAGCACGCGGATCGCGCAGTTCTTCAGCTTGTCCGGCACGTCGCCCTCGGCGATCTTCAGCGCCAGCCCGTCGACCACCGACGTCTTGCCGACGCCGGCCTCGCCGGTGAGGATCGGATTGTTCTGGCGGCGGCGCAGCAGGATGTCGATGCACTGCCGGATCTCGGCGTCGCGGCCGAGCACGGGATCGAGCTTGCCGGCCTTGGCGCGCGCCGTCAGGTCGGTGGTGTAGAGGTCGAGCGAGCCGGTGCTGCCCTTGGGCGCCGCCGGTCCGCCGGCCGCCGCCTGGCCGGACTGCACGTGCTGCATCGCCTCGGCCGCCCTGGCCTCGGCGGAGCCCTCGGTGGCGGCGTCGAAGTCGCGCGCCAGCGCCTCGACCGGGATCTTGGCGAACTGGCTCGAGGCGTTGTTGGCGGCGATCGACATCGTCTCGTCCGACAGCATCGCGACGAGGATGTGGCCGGAGCGCACCTGGTGCTCGCCCTTGTTGACGGACGCGAAGATCCACGCCTCGCGCGCCAGGCCCACGACCTGCGGCGCCAGGCCCGGCGGGCGGCCGTTGCCGGTCTTGAAGCGCTCGACGGCGCGGTTGAGATCGGCGGTCAGCCGGCCGAGATCGGCCTCGTAGCGGCCGACGATGCGCGCGATGTCGCCGTCCTTGATCTCCAGCAGCTTGATCAGCCAGTGCTCGATCTCGACGTTGTAGTGCGTGCGCGTCATCGTCAGGCCGGCGGCGTCCTCCAGCGCCTTGCGGCACGGCTGGTTGAGCTTGGCGACGAGCGATTTGAGATCGACGGCCATAAATAGTCTCCCCTTGCGACGCGGCGCGGTGCGCCGGCGCGCGTCCCTGTAATGAAGTACCCCACCCGCCCGGTGTTCGCCGGGGCGCTGCGAAAAGCATGTCCCGAATATCGTCGCGAGTCGAGGGGGTGTTCATTTCAAACGTGTGTCGATTCGTGGGCGGCGCCCGGCGCCGGGGCCGGCCGCCGCCTTGCGAGCGGATGGGAAAGAGGCTAATCGGGCGGCCCTGTCGCGTGCCCGCGTGGCGGAACTGGTAGACGCAGTTGACTCAAAAAGTGGTTTGTCTACCAATCCACAGGAAAACACGACGAGTTGAAAACGTCGTGTTTTCAGAGGGTTATGAAGGAAGGAAAAGAGGCTGACGATATTCTGTTTTCGCTCTAGGTGCAGTATAGGTGCACAGAGCCTCGGCTAGAATCGGCGGCAAATGTGCGGGTGTGGTGGAACTGGTAGACGCGCCGGATTCAAAATCCGGTTCCGCAAGGAGTGTCGGTTCGATTCCGACCACCCGCACCACCTTCTTTCTCTACGGAATGTGACGATGGGGATTTCGAATCCCTCGTGGCCCGCCAGTTCGGAACAACAGTGGGCACCCCGCCTGCCGTCGTTCCTGCGCCGTTAGCGGCAAGCAATCGCAGCAGGTTGCTCTTCGAGCCCATGATGCGGACTTCTTCGCGATCGACTTCCACCCGCTGGGGTGGACAGCGGCAAGCTTCATGGTCGCGTCTCTTCGGTCGTCCACATCTTCAGTCCTGCGACTCGAAGCTGCGGTTTTCGCGGCAATGCCAGAGACGCAGGATGAAGATCGTCGCGGCGGCGATCTCGTAGCGCATCTCGTAATTGCCGACGATGATCTGGCGGACCGCGCGCGGCTCATAGGCTTCCAGCTTCTCGCCGATCCTCGGATAGTCGAGCAGCCGGTCCGGCGCCATCGCGACACCCGTGGGTGAGTTGATCGGGATCCGATGGCTTGTTCGTGCTGATGGGCGTCCTCGGCGGACTGGTCAGCCTCCTGGGCTTCCTGTCGCCCGTCCTGCGCCGATTGGAGGCGGCGAAATGAGTTCCGCGACGTCGCGAGAGTGGTTGCCGTAACACCTTCCGGCTAGGCGGGCGCTATGTCCCGCGCCAAGGGCAAGCTGATTGTGACCCGAAGCCCGGAAGGCGCGCGATTGGCCAGCTTGACCGAACCGCCACAGGTTGCGATGGCGCGCTGGGCGATGGCGAGGCCGAGCCCAAATCCGCTGCCGCTGACCGCCCCGCCTTGAACAAACGGCTGCAACAGGTCGCTAGGGCCGCTTTCACCGATGCCTGGCCCCTGATCATCGACCATGACGATGCAGCGGGCGGCGGCGCATCGTTCGAGACGGATGTCGATCGTCTGACCTGAGGCGGAGAAGCGCAGGGCGTTGCGCAAGATGTTCTCGATGGCGCGATGGGCGAGCAGGCCACTCCCGAGGATGAGCCAGGCGGTGTCGTCCCCCTCGTCGGGAAGGTCGGCGTTGAGAGTGACTCCTGCCGCAGCCGCCTCAAACCCGGCATTCTCGAGGACCAGTTCCAGGACGTCGAGCAGGTCGAAATACTCCGTCGACCCGTCCACGCCGCTTTCGAGCTTGGCGAGTGTCAGCAATTCTCCGATCAGCGCGTCGAGCTGATCGGCCTCGCGGTCGACGCGGTCGAGTGACGATTCAAGCCGGCTCGGATCGCGGCGCAGCAGGCCCGTCGCCAGCCGCATGCGGGCCAACGGCGAGCGTAGTTCGTGCGATACATCGTGGAGAAGACGATCGCGGGCGGCGACCAACTCCTCCAGACGGGTCGCCATCTGGTCGAAATCCCGCGCCAGATCGGCGACCTCATCGCGGCGCCGGCCGACCGACGGCCCAAGACGGACAGACAGATCCCCTCCGGCCAGGCGCTCGAACCCGCGCCGCAGCCGGTGGATCGGGCGGGTGAGATACCAGGCCAGGGCCGCGCTGAACACGAGGCCAGCCAGCGCGGTCGCGATCAAATAATCGGGGGGCAAGACCTGGCTGCTCCAGCCATCGCCAGCGGGCAACGGCGGCGTTGCATAGCGCAGGCAGTAGTCCTGCCCAATCTGCCTTGCGAGCCGTCTGTGATCAGCCTCGGGCTGACAGCGATCGGCCGACAAGGCTGTGACCGTCAACCTGGCGCGATGCGCGCCCGGCCAGGCGGCAGTCTGACGAGCCAAGGCGTCAGAACCTCCGTCGCGCAGCGCCGTGGCGGCGCTTTCGATCAGGACGTTCCCAACGGCATAAGGCCCATCCCACTCGGGATAAACCTGCGCCGGACGCAGGGACCAGAACAGCCAGAGACCGCTGCCGAGCAGCAGGATGGTGGCGAAGAACGCCATCCAGATTTTCCAGAACAGCCGCCGCTTCATGGTCGCGCCGTCAGCCGATAACCGACCCCCGGATCGTCTCGATCTCGATCGCGCCGCCGCTGGCCCGTGCCAGCTTCTGACGCAGGTTGCTCACATGGACGTCGATGCTGCGGTCGTAGCGCTGCCGCGTTCGCCCGAGCGCGGTCAATGACAGCTCTTCCTTGGTGGCCACGGCAGGGCCGGCCCGCAGCAGCGCTTCAAGCAGGTTGAACTCGGTGGCGGTGAGGTCGACTGGTCGGCCCTCCCACAGGGTTGCGCGCCGGGCTGGATCGAGAAGGAGGGCGCCGCGTGACAAGGGGGCGGTTGTCCGTGTGGTTCCCATGCGCCGCAGGACCGCGCGGAGCCGGGCGACCAGTTCGCGCGGATAATAAGGCTTGGCGATATAGTCGTCGGCGCCCAGCTCCAGCCCGACGACCCGATCGACATCATCCCCTCGGGCCGTGAGCATGATGACCGGGATATCGCTTTCCTGGCGGAGGCGGCGCAGGACCTCGATGCCGTTGATGCGCGGCAGCATGATGTCGAGGATCACCGCGGCGAAGCGCCCCGAAAGCGCGAGGTCGGCGCCGTCGTGACCGTTCCCGGACGTTGTCACCGTGAAGCCCTCGTCGGCGAGATACTCGCCGAGCATCCGGCTCAGCTCCGCATCATCGTCGATAATCAAGATATCGGTCACTTGTTTTCTAACCACGGCATCGTTCGATGCTGGGCGATATCCGTAACGATGTCAGCCGCCTTTACGCATTCTTTCCACTTAGCTTGCGAAGACTTGACCCACGGATCGCTTCGCGCAGGGCATAAGCCGCGGCATGCCATCCAGACGCCGCCTCATCCAGATCGTCCTGCCCGTCGCGCTGATCCTAGTCGCGATCGCCCTTTACGTCGCGCTACGGCCAGCGCCAGCGACGGGGCTCGCCACCGCCGTCGTGACGGTGGGGGACATCGAGCAAACGGTGCTGGCCACCGGCAAGCTTCGCCCCAAGGAGTTGGTCAGCGTGGGCGCGCAGGTCTCCGGTCAGGTCCGGCGCCTCTACGTCAGCCTCGGCCAGTCGGTGAAAGCCGGCGATCCGATCGCCGATATCGACGCCCAGCCACAACAGCTCGCGCTGCGCAACGCCGAGGCGGCCGTGCAGTCGCTGCTCGCCCAGAAGGCGGCGCGTGAAGGTGGACTGGTGCAGGCCGAACTCGCGCATCGGCGACAGGAAACGATGCTCGCCGCCGACGCAACGGCGCGGGCGGACTATGAAGCCGCCCGCGCGGCTCTGCTGTCGGTGCGCGGTGAGATCCGCTCGCTCGACGCCCAGATCGTCCAGGCGCGCACCCAGGTCGATACCGCGCGGCTGAACCTCGGCTTCACCCGCATCGTCGCGCCGATGGACGGCGTGGTCGTTGCGGTGGTCACTAAACAGGGCCAGACGGTGAACTCGTTCCAGTCGGCCCCGACGATCGTCATGCTCGCCCAGCTCGACGTGATGACGGTGCGCGCGGAGATTTCTGAGGCTGATGTCGAGAAGGTTCGGCCCGGCCAGACCGTGTGGTTCACGACGCTGGGGGCGACTGGCCGCCGCCACTATGCGCGGATCGAGCGGATTGAGCCGGCGCCCGACTCTATATCGAGCGAAGGGGCCAATCCGGCCGGCACATCAAGCGGCGCCGGCGCCTCCACCGCTATCTATTACAACGCGCTGTTTGACGTTCCGAACGCCGATGGCCGGTTACGTCCCTCGATGACGGCCCAGGTCTCGGTGCTGCTGGCGCGGGTGAAAGCGGCTGTGATCATCCCCTCGGCCGCGCTGGGCGCCGCCGACGCGCAAGGCCGCCATAACGTCCGCGTGATCGACGATCGTGGCCGGCCCGCCGACCGCAAGGTCCGGATCGGCATCGCCGACGACAGCAATGTCGTCGTCCTGGCCGGCCTGCGGCCCGGCGAAAAAGTCGTGCTCGCCGACGCGACGACCGGCGCGCCGGAAGCGGCTTCGGGAATGGGATTCTGATCATGATGGAGCCGCTCCTGCAGATGACCGGGCTTAGGCGAGAATTCCCCGCCGGCGAGGGCGTGGTCGCCGTGCTCAAGGACATCGACCTTGAGATCCACGCCGGTGAGCTGGTCGCGATCGTCGGAGCTTCGGGCTCGGGCAAGTCGACGCTGATGAACATCCTCGGCTGTCTCGACCGGCCCACCTCGGGGTCCTACCGGGTCGAGGGCCGCGACACCGGCACGCTGGCGCCTGACGAGCTGGCGGCGCTGCGCCGCGAGCATTTCGGGTTCATCTTCCAGCGCTATCATCTGCTCTCCGACCTGACCGCCATCGGCAATGTCGCCGTCCCGGCGATCTATGCCGGCCGCGATGCGGCGGCGCGGGAGGACCGCGCGCGGAGCTTGCTCGGCCGTCTGGGTCTGGCCGACCGCACTCATCACCGGCCCGGCCAACTATCCGGGGGGCAGCAGCAGCGCGTCTCGATCGCGCGGGCGCTGATGAACGGCGGCACGGTGATCCTGGCTGACGAGCCGACCGGCGCGCTCGACAAGGCGAGCGGCGTGGAAGTGATGCGCATCCTCCAGGATCTGAACGCCGAAGGCCACACCATCATCCTGGTCACCCACGACATGGCCGTCGCGGCGCACGCCCGGCGGATCATCGAGATCAGCGACGGGATTATCGTCGCCGATCGGCGGACCGGCCAAGACAGCGAGCGTGCGCCGTCATCGCTGGCTGCGGCGCAGCCCGCCGCCTCAACTTGGCGGGCGCTCGCCGACCGCTTCGGCGAGGCATTCCGCATGGCGTTGCTGGCGATGGCGGCGCACCGGATGCGGACCTTCCTGACGATGCTGGGCATCATCATCGGCATCGCCTCGGTGGTCTCGGTAGTGGCGCTCGGCAAGGGCGCGCAGGCCAAGGTGATGGCGCAGATCAGCGAACTCGGCACCAACACGATCGAGGTCTTTCCGGGCAAGGATTTCGGCGACCTGCGCGCCGCGGCTGTCCAGACCCTGACCGAACCTGACGCAAGCGCCCTGGCGCGACAGTCCTATGTCGACAGCGTCTCGCCGAACGTCTCATCCAGCGTCACCGCGCGTCGTTCCAATCTCGCGGTCACCGCGCAAGTGAACGGAGTCAGCGCCGATCACTTCCGGGTCAAGGGCTTGCGCGTCTCCGCCGGACGCCTGTTCGACGAGGCTGCGGCGGCTCGGCTCGCTCAGGTCGCGGTCCTCGATCAGAAGGCGAAAACGGCGCTGTTCCCGCATGACGCGGACCCGATCGGCGCGACGGTCCTGCTCGGCGCGATGCCGGCGCGGGTCATCGGCGTGCTCAAGCCTGCCCAGGGCGGCGGCTTCGGCGGCTCAAACCCGACCGTCTATGTCCCCTACAGCGCCGCCGCCACCCGGATGCTCGGCAAGAGTCATCTTGAAAGCATCACCGTCCGCGTCGCCGACACGGTGTCGACCGCCGCCGCCCAGCAGGCGGTGACGCAGCTCCTGACGCGACGCCATGGGACCAAGGATTTCTTCATCTTCAATTCCGACCAGATCCGCCAGGCGATCACCCAGACCAGCGCAACGCTGACCCTGCTGATCTCGGCGATCGCGGTGATCGCGCTGGTGGTTGGCGGCATCGGGGTGATGAACATCATGCTGGTGTCGGTCACTGAGCGCACGCGCGAGATCGGGGTGCGGATGGCGGTCGGCGCGCGCCAGAGCGACATCCTCCAGCAGTTCCTGATCGAAGCGGTGCTGGTCTGCCTGATTGGCGGCGCGATCGGCGTTGCCCTGGCGCTGGCGCTCGGTCTGATCGTCACTCTATCCGGGAGCGGGTTCCAGATGGTCTTTTCGCTGCCTTCGATCCTGCTCGCCTTCGCCTGCTCGACCGGGATCGGCATCCTGTTCGGCTTCCTGCCGGCGCGCAACGCCGCCCGGCTCGATCCCGTCGAAGCCCTGGCGCGCGACTGATGCGTCATTCACTCTCCGTCGCAATCTTAACCGGCCTGCTCCTCTCGGGCTGCGCTTCGGCCACACATACGCCCTACGCGCCACCGCTCGCCCCGTTGCCGCCGACGTTTCAGCACGCCAGCTCGACGGCTTGGCCGATGGTTGCTGACGACGCCTGGTGGCACGAGTTGGGCGATCCGTCTCTCGACGCGCTGGTCGATCTGGCCATCGCGCGCAATCCCGACCTTTCCGCCGCGGCGGTCAGAGTCCGCCGCGCGACCTTGCAGGCGCGGCGCACTGGCAACGCCTTGCTGCCGATCCCCAGCGGCAGTCTCTCGACGGGCGCCTCCCGCCCGCTCTCCGGGGCCGCGCCGCGCACGGCCGAGACCGCCACGGGCTCGCTTGGCCTGAGCTGGGAGGTCGACCTGTTCGGCCGTCTCGATGCCGAGCGCGACACCGCCTGGTTCGAAGCGTTCGCCACCGCCGAGGATCGTGACGCCGCCTTCCTGTCGCTGGTCGGCACGGCGGCCTCGCTGCATTGGCAGATCGCGCTGGCCAACGAGCGCATCGCGCTTGGCGAGCAAAGCCTCGCCTATGCCCGGCGCACCCAGACGCTGGTCGATACCCAGTATCGCGCCGGCGCCGTCTCGGCGCTCGAAAGGCGCGAGGTGGAGCAGACGGTCACGGCGCAGGAGGCGGCGTTGAGCCAGCTCCGGCAGACCCGCACCGAGGCGCGCGAGGCGCTGATGGTGTTGCTCGACGGCGTATCGCCGCCCGGGCCTGAGCCCGAGGCGCTCGGCCGCGCGCCTCTGCCGAGCGTGGCCGCCGGTTTGCCCGCCGATCTACTCGGCCGGAGGCCGGACTTGCGCGCCGCCGAGCTGCGTCTGCGCCGCACGCTGGCCAGCGGCGATGCCACCCGCGCCAGCTACTATCCGGCGCTGACCTTGACCGGGGCGCTCGGTACGTCGAGCACCGGGCTCCTCAACCTGATCGCCAATCCAGTCGCGACCCTCGGGGCGGGCCTTACCCTGCCATTCCTGAATGCCCGCGCGATGCGGTTCGATACGGCCATCGCCCGCACCCAGTATGAGGAGGCGGTGATCCTGTTCCGCAAGTCGCTCTACACCGCACTGGCCGAGGTCGAGACTGCGCTGTCGGCCCGCGCGGAGCTGGATGCGCAGGGCGATGCGCTGCTGCGCGCCCGCGACGCCGCCAGCGAGGCCGAGCGCCTCTATGAAGTGCGTTACCGCGCCGGCGCCGTGCCGCTCCGAACCTGGCTGGACGCGCAGGAGCGGCGGCGCGGCGCAAACCTCTCGCTATCGGCCAACCGGCTCTTGCGGCTACAGAACCAAGTGACGCTCCACCAGGCGCTCGGCGGCGGGTTTGGGCGATAACCGCCGAAGCCCGCAGAGGCAGGTGCGCAGGGCGGGGGAAGGAATGAACTCGAGCGTCACCTGGGGCGTGAACGCGCCCCAGTTTCGCTTGTCGTCGATCGTCTGAGCGGGGGCGACCGCGGCCCCCTAGATCGGCGCTAGGCTGCCGCCATGAACATAGTTCAGCCGCTTCTCGTCATGCGTGTAACGCGCGCCGAGAGTCAGCGAGAATTTTGGCACGAAAGCCCATCGCCCTTCGCCGAATTGGTGTCCGAGGCGCTCAAAGGAAGGATGCACGCGGACCGCGATTTTCCACCCGTCTCCACTGCGCGGATGGCGCGGGTCGGTTTTCGTTGCAGAACGGCTGACCTTCCGCTAGGCCTTATTGCGAACGTCTCGCAACTGGTCGGTTTCTTCCACTTCGCGCGAGGCGCGCGCGAAGGAAGTCAGGCAGCTTGAACCACGAACGTATAGCCTTGCGCCTTTACAGGACGCACCGCGACACGCTCGTGAACTATGCGGGCAAGCTGTCGGGCGACCGCGCGGGTGCCGAGGATATCGTTCAGGACGCCTGGCTGCTGATGGATCGCCAGCCAGACGAGGCCGTGATCCGCGAACCCATCGGCTATCTTCGCCGCATCATCCGCAACCTCGTCTTCGCCCAGGCCCGACGTCGGTCGCGCGAAACCCTCGTGGCGGTGGACGACCTGCGCGGCCTCGCGGATGACCGGCCGTCGGCAGAAGCCGAACTGGCGGCCCGCCAGATGATGGAACGGATACTCGACACGATCGACGCCATGCCGACCCGGCAAAGGGCCGCGATCAAGATGTACCATTTCGAGGATATGAAGCTCCGCGAGATTGCTGAGAGACTCGGCCTGTCCGTGTCCTATACCCACCGGCTCATCGCCGAGGGCATGGATATCTGCAATCAGCGGCGGCGTGAGGGGCTCTGAATTCGTGCGACTGGAAAAAATCACGGGAAAAGCCCCGCGGTCGAACATCTATCCGATATGCAGGATCAGTCGCGTCTTTCGACCAGCGCCCATGGGCATCTGCGTCTTATGCCTGACGGCTGGCCGGCTGTGATGACAGATGGATTGACGCCGGAGCGCGCCGCAGCCGAATGGTTCATCGCCCTGCGGGAAAGCCCCGACGATCCCGAATTGCGCGCCCGCTTCGCACAGTGGCGCGACGCCGATCCGCGTCACGCCGGCGCATGGTCGGAGTTGGGCGAGACCGCCAGGATCATCGCCACCGCGCCGGCCGAGCGGCGTACCTACGAACTGCCGTCCGTCACAGCGCGGCGGAGTGCGCGGCGTCGCGGCGCCCTTGGACCGGGCCGGCGATGGAGGCAGGCAGCCGTTGCCGCCGCTGCGGCTTGCGTCGCTGTGATCGCAGCGCCGACACTCAGCCTGCGTTTGGCCGCCGATCATGTCTCAGGAACAGGTGAGGTCGAAACGATCACACTCGCCGATGGCTCGACAGCGCAGCTCGGGCCGGACAGCGCCATCGCTGTCGATTTTGGCCCGCGCGGCCGTGAAATCCGCCTCCTCTCCGGCCAGGCGATGTTCGAGGTGCGTCGCGATCCCGCTCGGCCGTTTCGGGTGGCGGCGCGCGATGTTACCACGACTGTCCTTGGCACGGGCTTCGAGGTTCGCATGGTTGGCGAGTTGACCCGCGTCGCCGTTCGCCATGGACGGGTGCGCGTCGAAGATAGCGGGACGAAGCCGTTTGCCGCGCGCGAACTCACCGCAGGCCAATGGGTCCGTATCGTGCCGGGCGCTCCATTGTCGGCAGGGCAAGAGGCGCCCGAATTGGTCGGGGCGTGGCGCTCGGGCAAGGTCGCCGTACGCAATCGTCCGATCTCCGAGGCGATCGACGAGATGCGGCCTTGGTACGGGGGCAAGATCATCCTCGCAGACAGCTCGCTTGGAAAGAAGCTCGTCAGCGGCGCTTATGACTTTCGCGACCCTGCTCGCAGCCTCAAGCTCATCGTCGCTCCTTATGGGGGAGACGTAATGCGCGTCACGCCCTGGCTGATGATCGTCACCCGATAAAGCGCTGCAAATCAATGCCTTGAGCGGGCGCAAAAAAAATAATCCCGAAATTTGAGGAAATCCGGCTTCCCCGACCATCCATCCTATGACTCGCTACTGCATCGCATTCGCATAGAGCTGTCTGGCAGGTCATTTGTAAGGAGCGGGGGTTACATGAGGAACGGATTTACGGCGCAGCGCGGAGCGGTATTCAGCGCGCTGCTGATGGCGACCACAGCGCTGGGCGGAGTCGCATTGCCGGCAGTGGCCCAGGCGCAGGGCGCTTCCGTTCAGCAGCGCCGCTTCGACATTCCGGCTCAATCGTTGCGCGAGGCGCTGCTGATCTTCAGCCAGCAATCCGGGCTTCAGGTCACAACACAGGGGCCGCTAGTGGAGGGGCGCACCAGCACGGCGGTTTCCGGTGATCTCCCGCCGGCCGAAGCGCTTAGCTGGCTTCTGACAGGCACCGGGTTGACCTTCAGGTTCGACGGGCGGGATGCCGTGCGGCTTGAGCCCGCGCCGCAAGTCTCCGACGGAGCGATCCAGTTGGGTCCGGTGCGGGTCGAGGGTGAAGGCTCTCGCGCCGGTGCCGCGGCGAGCATCACCAGCGATTCGGCGGCGACCGAAGGGACTGGCCTCTACACCGGTTCGCAAACCACGACTGCGAGCCGGCTGCCGCTGACGGTGAGGGAGACGCCCCAATCGGTCACGATCGTCACCCGGCAGCGCATCGACGATTTCCAGATGCAGACGATGCAGTCGGTGCTGACAAGCATCGTCGGCGTTACGGAAGAGCGCGGCGAGAGCGACCGAAGCAATTTTGTCGCGCGCGGCTTTGTCATCACCAACATGCAGGTCGACGGGATCGCTTCGCCATTTACGCCCATCACGCCTTCCCCGATCGCCAGTCCCTATCTGGATACGTATCTGTACGACAGGATCGAACTGGTGCGCGGTGCTACGGGGTTGTTGAGCGCGACCGGCGATCCTTCCGCCACCCTCAACCTGATCCGCAAGAAGCCAGGCAGGGAATTTGCCCTTTCCGGTTTCGCCTCTGTCGGCAGCCGAGACCTGTATCGTGGAGGCGTCGACCTCACCGTACCGATTGCCGCCAATGGAGGGGTGCGAGCTAGGTTGATCGGCCTGTACCATACGGGTGATTCCTGGCGCGTCCGCGCGTCCGATGACCGCCTGCTCCTTTCCGGAATGCTGGAGGTGGATGTTGGTCCGTCGACTCTGCTGCGTATCGCCAATGTCTGGCAGGATACTAATTCGCGCGGGGCGACCCATGGCGGCTTGCCGCGTTATTATAGCGACGGTGGCCGGCTCGACATGCCACGTTCGACCAATCTAGCCACCACATGGGCGCGTTGGGACAAGACCGAGAACCGGGCCGATATCACGCTGGAACAACAGATCGGCGAGGACTGGAAGTTGGTGGCCGCGCTCGGCTGGACGCGAACCCTATCTGATCCAAGAGCCTATTTCCTCGGCAGGGGCGTGCCTGACCGGGCGGGAAATGGCCGGTCCTTCTGGTTCTTCGACGCGGACGGAAGGCGCGACCAATGGACCTATGACGCCCATCTCAACGGCAGCTTCGGGCTGTTTGGCCGTGAGCACATGCTCATGTTCGGCGTCAATGGCTACCGTCGGCGGGATGATCGGCAATCCGGGGGCATAGCGCCGCTTAATCTGGATGGGGTCGACACGAACATCTTCACCTTCACAGGCATCGTGCCGAAACCGGCACGCGGCGCGCGAACCGTCTTCGACACCGCGAAGGAGAAGATGGACGGCATCTTCGGAAGCGTCCGCCTGTCACTCGCCGACCCGCTTCATGTCATCATCGGCGGCCGCCTGACGGCCTGGCGGACCTCGCAACGTGTCGAGAACAGAATAGCCGGCACCGCGACGTTCGAGGAAACCAAACCGGGCAAGGTGTTCACGCCATTCTATGCAGCGACGTTCGACATCATTCCGGAACTGACCGTTTATGCCAGCTATGCCGATCTCTTCACTCCGCAGAGCCTACGCGATGTGAACAACAGCATCATTGATCCGATTGTGGGCAGCAACAAGGAGATCGGCCTCAAGGCGGCCTTGCTGGACGAGCGCCTAACCATTAACGCGGCAATCTACGAGGCCAAGCGTGACAATGAAGCCAGACTGGTCGTGCCGGAGTTCATCCTGCCGAACGGCGACAGCGCCTATCGATCGACGGGGAAAGGTAACAAGACACGCGGCTGGGAGATCGAGCTAAGCGGCGCCGTCACTGATCGCTGGAACCTCTATACGGGCTATAGCCAGAACGTAACGAGGAATCCTGCCGGCCAACTCGTCAATACTTATACGCCACGGAAGAGTGCCAAGTTGCAGACCACATGGAAACCATCGGTCCTGAACGATCGGTTGACCATTGGTGGTGGTATCGTCTGGCAAAATGGCGCGCATGATGACATCGATATCGACCTCAGGGTCGAACAGGGCGCCTATGCTTTGGTAAGCCTGTTGGCGCGCTTCGACGTCACCGACCGGCTTTCGGTCGCATTCAATGCCAACAACCTGTTCGACAAGTCATATTATACGGACACGTCCTTCGGCTATTACGGCGAACCGCGCAGCGTCCTGTTCAGTGTAAACGCCAAGTTTTAAACTGGCGCTCGGGGCGATCTGAGATGCCATGTAAAGAAAACGATCAGCAGACGACGGATGCGCCGTCGAACAGTAGTTTTCGTCAGTCGATGGCGTGGCTGCACACTTGGGCAGGACTGTTGCCCGGCTGGGTGCTGTTCCTCATATTCATGTTCGGAACGACGGCATTTTTCCACTTGGAGATCAACCGCTGGATGCGGCCTGAGGCCCGAGTCGCGCCGGTATCCGCTCGGGCGCTTGATGCGGCGGGCGCGCTGCTGGCGACAAGAGCAGCGGGTGCGGATGGCTGGACCCTGTCGTTCGAGGGAGCCGAGCGGGGCGACGGATTCTATGTGTCATGGCTGCCGAAAGGCGTAACACCGTCCCAGCGGGAGCAGGCCACGCTCGACCCGATCACTGGTGAGCCGGTCACGATCCGCGAGACGCAAGGCGGCACCTTCCTCTATCTCTTCCATTACAATCTGTATTACATGCCGGCGCTCTGGGCGCGCTACATTGTTATAGCGGCGTCGCTGGCGATGCTGGTTGCAATCCTTTCGGGCGTCGTCACGCACAAGAAGATGTTCGCCGATTTCTTCACGCTGCGCTTCGGCAAGGGGCAGCGAAGCTGGCTTGACGCACACAATGTCGCGGGTGTGCTGGCGCTGCCGTTTCACCTCATGATTACCTATACCGGCCTGGTCACGCTGATGTTCGTCGCCATGCCCTGGGCGATCAGCGCCGCCTATCCGGTTCGCGATGCCTTTTTCGATGCGGTCGCTCCGCATCCGCATGTCGAGGCCAGCGGCCGATCCGCGCCCCTTTTGCCGCTGAGCGACCTCGTCGCCCGTGCGACGAGAGTCGGTGTTGATTTCGTTCCCGGTTATATCGTGGTCGAGCACCCCGGCGATGCCAATGCCGTCGTGGAGATATTGCCGCAACGCGACCGACTTCCCAGTCCGCACGGCGCCGTCCACCTGAACGGCGTCACCGGCGAGGTGCTTCAAGCTCCGCAGGCGCAAGGCCCGGCAATCGCCACGAATGGCGTGATGATCGACCTCCATGCTGCCCGCTTCGCCGACCCGGTATTGCGCTGGCTTTACTTTCTGGCCGGCGCTGGCGGTACGGCGATGATCGCCAGCGGACTTGTCCTCTGGACGGTGAAGCGCCGCGCCAAGCTCTCCGATCCTGATCGCCCGCACATCGGGTTCAAGCTGGTCGGGCGGCTGAACATCGGTGTCGTCGCTGGAGCAACCGCCGCGATCGCCGTCTATTTCCTCGCCAACCGCCTGTTGCCCATCGGCATGGCACACCGGGCCGATTGGGAAATCAACAGCCTGTTCATCGCCTGGGGCGCGCTATTCGTCTGGTCGATCGGGCGTCCGGCGAAGCGAGCATGGATCGAGACGCTGGCGGCGGGTGCGCTGCTCTATGCGCTGGTTCCCGTCGTCAATGCCTGCACCACCGAGCGCGGCCTGATCCCCAGCCTGATCGCGCGCGATTGGATCTTCGTCGGCTTCGACCTGACCGTGCTGGTGATGGCGGCCGCGCTGGCGTTCGCAGCAGGAAAGGTCGCGGCGCGCAAACCGAACGCCGCCGCCGAGCGGCGCACATGCGCGTCGGTTGAGGCCATCCTGTGATCGACGCCCCGATCTTTTTGTTGTCGTTCGCCGGGTTCGCACTGCTGCTGCTGGCGATGCCCCGGCACCAGCGGGACTGGCTTGGCCGCAGGCTGCCACCATCTGGCGATCGGATTCTGCGCGCAACGGGATTCGTGCTGCTGGCGCTTGCGTTCGCCGTCGCGGAGATCGGTCTTGGCTATGGTTATGGCGTGGTCGCGTGGTTCGGATGGCTGACCATCGCGGCCGCGCTTGTCGTGGCGGTCAACATCAACCGAGCGCGCATTCATCGGAAAGGTTCGGCGATGATGCGGTTGGGCGATCCGGCCCGTGCCCGCTGGGCGGTCGCCGTTCGCGTTCTTGCCGGAACGCTCGGCGCTTATGGCCTGGCCGCGCTAGTCACCGTCGCCTTGTCCCTCGCACTGGCGGCGCTCGGCATGAATCGGGTCGAAGCCGTCCATGCCGCCACGCTGGCGAGCTTCGCCATCTTCGCTGTCATCGCCATGGTTGTGTTCCATGCCCGCAACCTGACGCGGACCTGGGCATGGCTGGCAGTCGGCAGCGTGTTGCTTGCGCTCGCTTGGCAACTGCCCGCCGGGATCCTCCCATGAGCACTCCGGCCTTCCTAACCCTGCCGCTACGCGGCTACCGACAGAAAGCCCCGATCATGACTACAAGCACATTCCGCCGGTGGGCCGCGTTTGCCGTCGCTCTTGCCAGTGCGGCAACCCCAGCCCTTGCTCAACCGATGACCGGGACTCTGCCGGAAGGCCTCACCGCTTGGGGGATGTTCGTTTCTGCCGATTGGGTGGTGAAGGCTGTGATGATCGGCCTCGCAATCGCTTCGGTCATCACATGGACCGTACTGGTCGCCAAATCGGTGGAACTCAAGAAGGTGTTAGCGGCGCAGCGGACCGCGTTCGAGAAGATCGAGGGCGCACGCTCTCTCAGCGAGGCGACGCAGACGGTTGGCAAGGACGCGGTCGTATCCGTGACGCTGTTGGGCGTGGCGGCAACGGAGATCAGGCAGTCGGCCGACGCCCTGCACGACGGCGAGGGCTTGAAAGAGCGCGTCGCCTCGCGGCTGGACCGCATCGAGGCAGCGGCGGGAAGGCGCATGACGCGAGGAACTAGTGTGCTGGCGACGATCGGCGCGACCGCGCCCTTCGTCGGTCTGTTCGGCACGGTGTGGGGCATCATGAACAGCTTTATCGGCATCTCCGCCTCGCAGACGACCAACCTCGCCGTGGTCGCGCCCGGCATCGCCGAGGCGTTGCTGGCGACGGCGATGGGCCTGGTCGCGGCTATCCCAGCCGTCGTGATCTACAATCATTTCGCCCGCCAGATCGCTGCCTACAAGGCGTTGATCAGCGATACCTCTGCCGCCGTGCTGCGCCTTGTGTCCCGCGATCATTCGCGTGGGATCGTCGGCAAGCCCGAACTGCATGTGGCGGAGTAAAGAGGATGGCCGCCAAGCTTCACCATGACGACGACATGGAAGAAACCCATGAGATCAACGTCACGCCGTTCATCGACGTGATGCTCGTCCTGCTCATCATCTTAATGGTCGCGGCACCCTTGGCGACAGTGGACGTGAAGGTCGACCTGCCGGCGTCCACCGCGCAGCCGCAGCCTAAACCGGACAAGCAGATATTCCTGACCATCAAGGCCGACCGCACCCTCGCGCTCGACAATACGCCGGTCAGTCATGAAGCATTGCCGGCCGAACTCGACCGCCGCACCGGAAACGACAAGGAACAGCGCGTGTTCCTGCGCGCCGACAAGACAGTCGACTACGACACGCTGATGAAGGCGATGAACGAGCTTCGCGGAGCGGGCTATCTCAAGGTCGCATTGGTCGGCATGGAAGAGACGGCGGGCCAGTGAATGCGATGAATCAGATCGCGCCGCGGCCTGAGATCGTCCCTTCTGCCGATCCACTCGCTGATCCGCGTGAGGTCCGGCGCTGGGCCATCGCGCTCGCCGTCGTGGTCGGCGTCCATGCCGTTCCGGCGCTCGTCGCGGCCTATTGGCTGGGCCCGACGATAAGCACGCCCGCGCCCGAACCGGCGATCGTCATCGACATGATGCCGCTGGCCGCACCTCCGGCTCCGCCGACCGAGCGGCCGCCAGGACCGAAGCAGGACAAGGCCGACCTGTCCAAGCCCGTCGTGCAGCGCGAGATGGTGAAGACGCCGCAGGCGCTGACCCCGGCCGTGGCGCTGCCGGTTCAACCGCCCGAGCCGAAGATGGAGGCAAAGGCTCCGGCAGCGGAGACGACAGCGCCGCCCGCGCGCCCCGCGCCGCCGGCCCCGACGCTGTCGAGCGGTGTCCCGACCTGGCAGGGACTGGTGCTCGGCGCGCTGAACAAGGTGAAGCGCTACCCATCGTCGGCGCAGTCACGCCGCCAGCAGGGCGTGCCCTACATCCGCTTCGTCATCGACCGGAACGGCCGGGTGCTTTCGTCGCGTCTCGAACGATCCTCCGGCTCCGCTGCGCTCGATTCCGAAGCCGTGAACCTGCCGCGTCGGGCGCAGCCCCTGCCGAAACCGCCGGTCGATATCGTGGGCGACACGATCGAATTCGTCGTGCCTGTCGAATTCTTCATTCGCTAGGCCGCCCATGAACGTTCTTTCCTTCCGGCCCGGCGCACTGCGCGATCGGCGTCTTTGGGGCGCCGTCGCGATTGCGCGCGCCGTCCTGATTGTTGCGGCCTGGTGGCTAAGGCCGATGCACATGCCCAGCTCGACGCGGCGATCGTCGTCTACCGCAGCATCGGAGGCGGACGGTGAGTAGTATCGATACTGCTCGTTCCGCACCGCGTTTGGCCGGCCTTGCGCTCAGGGCGATCCATGCCGCCGAGTCCGCTTCGGCAGACTCTGACGGCCTGATACTGACCAAGAAAGGCTGGGAGCATCATCGTGCTGTTCTGCTCGGCCTCGGGCCAAAGCGCGCCGGAAAGCATACGTTGCTCGCCGCGTTCAGGGCGCTGCCGTTCCGAGCGCTACGGCTAATACGTCGGCCAGGCCGCGCCCGGCGCTGCCGTCCTTATCAAGGCGCGGATTGTAGATGGTGATCTCGATGCCGACTGCCTTGCCGCTCGCCAAGGCAACCCGAAGCGCGACCCCTAGCTCGTCCCACGATAACCCACCCGGCACGCGGAAATCGACAGCTGGCATAATGGCGTCGTCGAGGCAATCGGCGTCGAGATGAATCAAGAAGCCGTCCAGTTCCTCTCGCGTCAGGTGGTCGACCGCTTCGCGCGCAGCGGCCTCGATGCCCGCCGCGCGCGCGGCGGGAAAGTCAATCGCCTTGAGCTCTTTAGGGAGCGGCTGGCTACCATATTCCTCCTGATCCTCATGATCGCGATACGCGAACGCGACAGCGTCTTCGGGACGGACCAGAGGACAGAGACCTTCAATGTCGGTTAGGTGCGACGGGCCGAAGCCGGTGACGAGGGCAAGATCCATCGAGGCGCCCTCACCATTCGGTTCTGCCTCGGGCTGGAAGAAATCGGCGTTGCCGTCGATAAAGAACAGGCCGTAGCGACCGCGCCGTCGAAACGCGAGCATCGAGCCCAGCACGATCGTGCAATCGCCACCTAGCACTACCGGAAACTCGCCCGCGTCGAGCACCGCTTCCACCGCGTCGGCGAGCTTGGGCGACCACGTCGCAATTGCCTTGGTGTTCAGGATACCGGTCTCGGGATCGGGCACAGGATCCTTTGGAGGCACGGCCAGCCGCACGGCGCGGCGCGCATGGATGCGCACCGCAAGGCCGAAATCCAGCAGCTGCTCGGGCAAACGCTCCACTCCATAGGTCGCCAGGCCCAATGTGGAAGGGGCTTCGAGAATTGCGTAGGAACGGGTCGGCATGGGCGGCTCCATTAGCGACTATTTTGCCGAGTAGGTCACCGCCTCGATTTTGTGACCATCGGGATCGCGGACGAACGCCCCATAATAGTTGGCATCATAGGCCGGCCGCAGCCCCGGAGCGCCATCGTCGCTGCCGCCATATCTCAATGCTGCGGCGTAAAATCGATCGACCATGGAACGGTCCTCGACGGCAAAGGCGATATGCGTGCCATTGCCCACCGTCGCAGCTTTGCCATCGATTGGAACTTGGACGCTGAAGTGAAACGTACCGCTTCCGTAACCCAGTCCACCCTCGTCCTCAGCCATGGGCAATATGCCCACGAGGGGCAAAACGGCATCGTAGAAGCGCTTCGAACGCCCGATATCATTCGTCCCTATCGAGACATGGTGGATCACTACAGCCTCCGTTTCGACTTTGCTGGATAACGGCCGCTTCCGTTCTTTGCTCCCTCAAAATCGAAACGGGAGCTTATGCCGATCTGGCGAAACCGTCTGCTGATTGAGATCACCCCCGATGATCTCCGAGCCCATTGCGCCAAGATCGTGGAACGGGGCGCACCGGCGACGGCGATCCATGTGCGCGATATCCTGAAGCAGATCTACGGTTTCGCCATTCTCACGGCGAGAAGGTAGCAAACCCGGCCGATGATGTCGGTCCGGCCTCGATCGCCACCTTCACACCCAAGGACCGCGCTCTCCCCGACCGAAATTGGATGTGCGGGAGTTCCACATGGGTTCAGGCCTCCCGGTTCGGCAGTTTGCGTTTCAGCATCGGGTCGTTGAGGAAGGTTCCGAACGGGACCAGCGACGCGAGAACGGTTTGCGTCCATTCCCAGGCGGTGAACCCCTTGCCCCAGAGTGCGGGTATGATCGCGAGCATGTAGGCGACGAAGGCATAGCCATGCCCCCAGCCGGCGAGCGGCATGATCGCCTCGTTGCCGGCCAGATATTTGGGTGGCATCGCGATGAGGACGAGAGCGAGCGTCGTGATGCCTTCGATGACGGCGATCCCGCGAAACAGTTGCAGCAGCATGAAAGTCCTCGAATTCCTGTCGTTATTGGTGACTGCTGACTGGTCCTGAGGGCGGTGACGCCGTCGCGCTGGATGATGTCGACGATGGCGTCGAGGATCTGCGTGCGCTTGCTGGTTCGCATAAGAACGTCCCTGTCAATGCGAGGGATAGGTCGAGGATTGCGAGCCGGGGCCGTACTTGCGAAGCAGCACGCCGGTGCTGATCGAGCCCGCTGCAAGCACGGCGGCGATCACATACATTACCGTTTGATAGCCGCGGTCGAAGGCCTGGCTCGCGGCCTCCAGCACGGGCTGGCCGCCAGCTCCAGCCTGTGCGGCAAGTTCGAGAGCCGCGCTCATGCTGTCGCGGGCCGCTTCGGGAGCGCCTGGCGGCAGCGCGATGCTGAACGTGTAGATCGCCGACAGCAGGCTGCCGAGGAAGGCAACGGCGAGCAGGCTGCCGAACTCATAGGAGACTTCCTCCATCGATGCGGCCATGCCGGCGCGATGGACAGGCGCGTTGCCGACGATCGCCGTCGAGGCGACCGACATCGCCGCACCGACGCCAGCCCCCGTCAAAGCCATGCCGGCGATTAGCCAGCCGAGACCGTGCGTCAGGCCCCAGGTCGCGAGCAGGACGGCAAGGGTAGCGGCCGCGAGCCCCCCTGAGATCAGGAAGCGAAGCCCGATCCGGTGCAGGAACGCCCCGCCCAGCAGCGCGGTTGGCAGCGAGCCCACCGCAGCCGCCGAGACGAGAAGGCCCGCCTCGAGCGGCGAGAAGCCGGCGACGAGCTGGAAGCGTTGCGTGGTGACAAGCTGGATGCCGCCGATCGCGAACATGGCGAAGGCGGCCGCCATCACGCCCGAGGTAAAGGCGGCGTTGCGGAAGATGGCGAAGTCGAGCAGCGGAAAGGCTAGCCGCGACTGGCGGCGGACGAACAGGGTGCTTGCCGCGACGGCGACGACCAGGGCTCCCGCCGGAACCAGCCAGGACTGGCCAGCATGCGCCGATTCCTTGATCGCGATCACGAGAGCCGACAGCGCGACAAGCGCCTGTAGCGAGGAGACGAGGTCCCACGGCTTTGAATGATCCTTCTCGCCCTTCGGCGCGACGATCAGGGTCGAGACGAAGGCGGCGATGACCACCGGGACGTTGATCAGGAACACCGATCCCCACCAGAAATGCTCCAACAGGAAGCCGCCGAGGATCGGTCCGAGCGCGGCGCCCACGACCGCCAACGATCCCCAGACCGCGATCGCGAAATTGCGCTCCCGTTCGACCGTGAAGGTGACCCGCACCAGGGCCAGCGTCGCCGGCATCATCGCTGCCGCGCCAACGGCCAGGAACGCCCGCGCCGCGATCAGGATATTGGCGGAAGGTGAAAACGCCGCGACGAGCGAGGCGATGCCGAACAGCACCAGGCCGATCAGGAACATCTGTCGGTGGCCGATGCGGTCGCCCAGCGTGCCGGTTCCAAGCAACAGCCCAGCCATCACCAGCGGATAGGCATTGATGATCCACAGCCCTTGTGTCGATGAGGCGTCCAGCTCGCGGGTGAGCGTCGGAAGCGCGGTGTAGAGCACGGAATTGTCGAGGGTGATCAGCAGCAGTCCCGCCGCCACCGTCACCAGCAACATCCACCTGTTCGAATGCGAGGCAGTCATACCGTTGCCTTCCTAATAGCTAGTCGAGTTTGCTGCTTGGGCAGCGACATGGGAGGTCTCGGTCAGGCCGCCACCGAGCGCGACATAGAGCGAGACGCCGTTTTGCAGTTCGGCGCTGCGCAGAGCGAGCAATTGCTGCTCGGCCGCGAACAGGTTCCGCTCGGCGTCGGCCACCTCGAGATAGATGGCAATGCCATTATCGTACCGTCGGCGCGCGGTCTGGGCGAGGTGACGCTGGACGACAACGGCACGGGTTTGGGCGTCGATCTGCTCGGCGTACCGCTGCCGCGCGATCAGTGCGTCGGCGACCTCGCGGAAAGCACCCTGCGCTACGCGCTGATAAGCCGCCACCAGCTCGTCGGCGCGAGCCCGGCTGAGCTTGAGCAGCGCGTCGCGCCGACCCCAATCGAAGATCGGGAGCAGGGCCGCAGACGACGCTTGATGCTGGCGCGATCCCGAATTTAGCAACTCGCCCAGCTGTGGCGATACGACCCCTGCCAACCCAGTCAGGGATATGGACGGCAGGAAAGCGGCACGCGCGGCGCCGATGTCGGCGTTGGCCCCGCGCAACTGCTGCTCGACCTGCAGAATGTCGGGCCGGTTGGCGAGGAGCGATGACGGCAGGCCCGGTTCGATGCTCGCGAACTGACCTTGGTCCGCCAAGGGCCGCGGTGACGGAAGAGTCTGATCAATGGGGCCGCCGACCAGCACCGTCAGCAGGTTCTCCGCCTGGGAGGTGGTGCGACGCAGCTCCGCGCGTTCGGCTTCAGCTTGGGTGACCAGCAGCACCGCCTGATCATGGTCGACTGTGGAGGTGACGCCCGCCTCCAGCCGGCGCCGCGCAATCCGCTCGCCCTCCTGGCGGCTCGCCAGAGTACGCTCAGCGAGCGCGATCTGCTCTTCGCCCGCACGTATCTGGAGATAGGTCGCTGCGACCTGGCCGACCAGCGAGAGGCGGAAAGCGCGCTCGGCCTCGACCGTCGCCAGATATTGATGCCGCTGCGCTTCGGACAGGTTGCGCACTCGGCCCCAGAAATCGAGCTCGAAGCTCGGTACCTGAACACCCAGATTATACTGCTCGAAGGTAATGGCGGCCGGACCGCCGGGCGACGGCGTACTGCCAAGAGCCGGCAAGTTGGCGGGCTGGCGCGTGCGTGAGGCGCCGGCCTGCAGGTTGAGCTGCGGTAGGCGCTCAGCATCTTGGATGCGGTATTGCGCCCGCGCCTGCGCCACTCGGGCGACCGACTGGGCGAGATCGCGATTGTTGGCGAGCGCCGCGGCGAGATAGGCCTGGAGCCTGGGATCGCCGAAGAACTCGCGCCAGCCGATCTCGTTCGCCGCGCGGGCTCCGGCCTGCACTTCGGGAAAGGCCGCGGAAACCGGTGCGATTGGTTGATGATAGCGCGGGGCGAGGTTGCAGGCGGACAAGGTCGCCGCGCTGGCGAGGATCACGAGCTTACGCATCGGCCGGAACTCCCCGCTTTTCGTCCGGACCGGAAATGGGTGGCGTCTGCACGGCATCCTCCCCGTGATCCTGGCGCGGCCGCGCGAGCCATTTGCGCGCGGCGAAGTAGAAGAGCGGCGTGAAGAAGATGCCGAACGCGGTGGCTGCGATCATGCCGCCCATCACCCCGGTGCCGACAGCATGCCGACTGGCCGCGCCCGCGCCGCCCGCGATCACCAACGGCACCATGCCGAGAATGAAGGCGAGGCTGGTCATCAGGATCGGACGCAGACGCTGTCGAGCCGCTTCCAGTGTCGCTTGAAGAGGCGTGCGATCCCCCACCTCGTCGTCGATCGCGAACTCCACGACGAGGATCGCATTCTTGGCGGCTAGGCCGATGATGGTGATGAGCCCGATGTTGAAATAGACGTCGGCCGACAGTCCGCGCAGCATGGTGAAGATCACCGCGCCCAGCACGCCGAACGGCACCACCAGCAGCACTGAGAAGGGGATCGCCCAGCTGTTGTAGAGCGCCACCAGGAGCAGGAAGACGACGACGAGCGACAGGCCAAGCAGCAGGCCGATCTGACCGCCCGCCTGCTTTTCCTCGAACGCCGTGCCGGTCCATTCATAGGCCTGGTGCGACTTGAGCACTCGGTCAGCAATAGCTTCCATTTCCTTCAGCGCGGTGCCCGATGACTGGCCGGGCGCGGCTTGGCCGGCGATCGTCAACGCGGGATAACCGTTGTAGCGCTGGAGTTGCGTCGGACCGTTCGTCCAGGTGACGCGAGTGAAGGCCGAGAATGGCGCCATCTGACCGTTGCGGCTCCGCACCCGCAGCTTCAGCACGTCCTCGGGCGTCATCCGCTGACTGGCGTCGGCCTGCAAATAGACCCGCTGCACGCTACCTTGGTTGGAGAAGTCGTTGGCATAGGCGGAGCCGAAGGCGATCGAGAGTGTGGCGTTGACGTCAGCGATCGAGAGCCCGAGTGCGCGCGCCTGGACCCGGTCGATGTCGACATAGAGCTGCGGCGAGGTACCCTGACCTTCCGGGCGCACCGCCATCAGTTTTGGGTTCTGCGCCGCCTCGCCCAGTATTTGGCCCATCGCCGCCTGCAGGCCGGCGGGATCGTTGCCGCTGCGGTCTTCGACCTTCATCGTGAAGCCGGTCGCATTGCCCAGACTGTCGATCGCGGGCGGATTCACGGCGAAGAGCGAGGCACCCGGGATGTCCCCGGCAGCGCCGAAGATCGCGCCGATCGTCGAGGCCGCCGAGCCCTGCGCGCCATGCCGCTCGGCATAGGGCTTGAGCATGCCCCAGGAAAGGGCCGCCGACTGACCCTGGCCCGAGAAGTTGAAGCCGACGACCGAGAAGATCGTCTGAGCCTGCGGCAGTTGATGGAACGCCTTTTCGGTCGCCGCGACCGCCGCCGAGGTGTGCTGCATGGTCGAGCCAGCGGGCGCATCGTAGCTGATGACGAAATAGCCCTGATCCTCGTCGGGCAGGAAACCGCCCGGCAGGCGTCCGAACAGCAGGATCGTCACGCCGAAGATGGCGACGAAAACCGCCAGCCAGCGTAGCGGGCGCGACAGCATCGCTCCGACGCCGCTGACATATTTGTCGGTCGAACGCGCGAACATGCGGTTGAACCAGCCAAAGAAGCGCTGCGGCCATCCGCGCCAGCCAGGCCTGGCCGGCGCGTCCTGATGCCCGCCCAGCGGATGCGGCTTGAGCAACGTCGCGCACAGCGCTGGAGTGAGCGTGAGCGCGAGCAATGCGGAGAAGAAGATCGAGACCGCGAGCGTTACCGAGAACTGGCGGTAAATACCGCCGGTGGAGCCGGGGAAGAACGCCATGGGGATGAACACGGCGATCAGCACCAGCGTGATGCCGATGATCGCGCCGCGAATCTGGCCCATCGCCTTGATCGTGGCGGCGGCGGGAGAAAGGCCTTCTTCGGCCATCAGTCGTTCAACGTTCTCGACCACGACGATTGCGTCATCGACCAGGATGCCGATCGACACCACCATCGCAAACAACGTCAGCTGGTTGTACGAGAAACCGAACAGCCACAGACCGAGACTGCCGCCGAGCAGCGCCACGGGCACCACGACCGCGGGAATGAGCGTCGCGCGCCAGTTCTGCAGGAACAGGAACATGACGAGGAACACCAGCGCCATGGCCTCGACCAGCGTCTGGATGACATTGTCGATCGAGGCCTGGATGAATGGGGTGGTGTCATAGGGCACCGACCAGGTGATGTCCTCGGGGAAGGTAGCTTCCAGCGCGCGCAGTTTGGCCGCGACAGCGTTCTTGGTGGCGATGGCGTTAGCGCCCGACGACAGCTGGATCGCCAGCCCGGCCACTTCCTTGCCGTCGAGGGTCGATTTGAAGGCATAGCTGTCGGCGCCCACCTCGACGCGGGCGACGTCGCTCAGACGCACCGCGGAGCCATCGGGGTTGGAACGCACGATGATGTTGCGGAACTGCTCGGGCGTCGTGAAGCGGTTCTGGGTGACGATACGCGCGTTGAAAGCCGCGCCATTGGCGAGCGGCTGTTCAGCCAATCCTCCGCCGGCGGTCTGGCTGTTCTGCTCCTGCACGGCGGCGAGCGCTTCGGTCGAAGACAAGCCGTAACCCGCTAGCTTTTCCGGATCGAGCCAGATGCGCATCGCCTTTTCCGACGAGAACATGTTGACGTTGCCGACACCAGGGACCCGACGCAGCTCATTGACGATCTTGGTGCCGGCGAAATTGCCCAGTTCGAGCGGCGAGGTCTTGCCGGTCTTCGATTTGATCGCGACCACCTGCAAGAAACCCGAGGCGTTGTCCTGGATACTGATGCCGAGGCGGCGGACCTCCTCGGGCAGGCGCGGTTCGGCCCGGTTGAGACGATCCTGAATCTGGGTGCGCGCCACATCGAGATTGGTGCCCGATTGAAACGTGACGACGACTTCGCCGGTGCCGTTGGCCCGGCTGACCGAGGACATGTAGAGGAACCGCTTCACACCATTGAGCTCGCGCTCCAGTACGGCGGTGACGTTCTTGTCCATGGTCTCGGCGTCAGCGCCGTTATAGGTGTAGCTCAGCGTCAGCGACGGAGGTGCCACCGCGGGATATTGCTCGATCGGCAGGTTGACGAGCGCCATCGAGCCGAACAGCGTGATGAAGAGAGCGATCACCCACGCGACGGCGGGTTTCTGAACGAACAGCTTGTCCATGGGTTAGCGGCCGCCCTGCGGCTTTGTCGTGGCTCGGGCATCGCCCTTCACCCGCACCGGCTGGCCAGGCTGGACCTTCTGCCATCCGGCGATGATCACCCGCTCGCCGGGCTTGAGGCCGGATAGGACGATCCAGTTGCCGCCGGACTGGTTGCCAAGCTGCACGGTGCGCGACGCTACGGTCATGTCACGGCCGACCACTGAGACGACGGCGGTGTTCTGTCCCATCTGCACCGCCTGGGCTGGGATCATGATGCCCTGTGGAAGCGTGCCGAGGGAGATCCGGCCGCGGACGAACTGCCCGGGTAGCAGAAGGCGTGCGTCATTCGGGAAGACCGCGCGCAGCGTCTGGCTGCCAGTGGAGGGATCGACCGTCTGCGCGGCGAAATCGAGCCGTCCGGTCGGGCCGTACTCGCGTCCGTTGGCGAGGATCAGCTTTACCTCTATCTGGGAAAGTGCGGGCACATCGACCGTGCCCGTGCGTTGCGCGTCTAGTAAGTCGAGCACTGCCGCGCTCGATTGGGTAAACACCGCGTAGACCGGCGAGAGTTGATCGACGGTCGTCATCAGCGTCGCCGACCCCGCGCTGACGAGCGCACCTTCCGTAACCTGAGCGCTACCGACACGACCGGCGATCGGCGCTCGGACGAGAGTATAGCCAAGCTGAAGCTGCGTGCGGGCGAGCGTCGCGCGGGCATCATCGACGCTCGCCTCCGCCTGTCGCAGATTGGCCTGCGCCTGATCGTACTCCATCGCGCTGACCGACTTGTCGGACACCAGCGGACCAAAGCGGCTGACGATCTGCCGGGCATTGAGCCTCGCCGCCTCCGCTCGACGCAGCGCCGCCCGCGCCTGATCCGACTGGGCCGTCATATCACGCGGATCAATCCGAAAGAGGGGATCCCCTGCGGCGACGTCGGTGCCTTCCTGATAGAGGCGGCGCTCGACGATCCCATCGACGCGCGCGCGGACCTCGGCCAAGCGCACCGCCTGGATACGGCCGGGCAGTTCGACAATGTTCGGCACCGCCTGCGATTGGACCGTGATCACCTCGACAAGCGGCGGCGGGTTAGCGCCCTGCGCGCCTCCACCTCGCGCGCCGCCACCCGCATCTCCGCAACCGGCAAGGATCAGCGACGCGACTAGAGGCACGCCGAAACGGCCAAGAGAAGGAAACAGGGTCACAAGGCATAACTCCATCGGCCGAAGCCGGAAACTGAGAGAATCAAGCACCGAGCATTGTCAGCGCGAGCATCGCTGCGCGGGCGCGGGCAAAGTTGATTGGCGACGTGGGATCAGGAGAAATCGAGATCAGCCAGACGCCATCGGCCGCTAAGCGCACCACTTCACAGAGCGCGTTGTCATCGGTTGCGGCATGCTGTTCGAGGCGCTGCGCCAGCCACGTGGACCATTCGCCCAGCAGCTCGGGATCGGCGATCGTCGAAACTGACAGGGCGGCCGAAGGGTTGTCGTCGCCGAGCGCCTGATCGGTAAACACCGCTTCCAAATAGGCGCGGGTGAAGCGTCCATGGGCGACCGGATCTTGCGCCATGCGCGCATCGATCGCCGCGTCGAAATGCGCCAGCAGGTCGGCGAACATGGCGTGAATCAAGGCGCTCTTGTTCGGGAAGTGATGGAACAGCCCACCCTTGGTGACGCCCGCCGCGCGTGCCACCGCTTCCACGGTGACGGCAGCGAGACCCTGCTCGGCGGCGAGATGCGCCGCCTTGTTCAGCAGCGCGCGCCGGACGCCCTGGGGATCCTTCTTGCGCTCATAGGCGTTCGGTCCGGTCACGCGACCATCCTCCAGGCGAGGTTCGCCACACCGGGACGCGTTAATGTCGAATCATAGCTCATGAAATTTCCAAGCGGGGTCAGGGAATCATACCGACCGGGCGGTATCTTCGAACGGGCGTCAAGTCAACAAGTTGAGCGAGGTGCAGCACGGGTGAACTAACTAGGAGTTGCTTGCCGCGCGGAGAACCGCCAGGCTTTTCAAAGGAGTGGAATGTCTAACTACATCCGGATTCACTTTGTGAGACCTCGGGCTTGCTAGGATTCTGCGGAGGGGAAAGCCTTCTCCAATTCGCCCCGCCCGGCAGCAACCTCCCAAAGCTGGCCTGCGAGATCGTCTGGATCGACGAGCGGCATTTCGAAGCCATCCGGCGCGTCGTCTGCGCCCGCTAAGACGGATTGATAATAAGCGCTTTCCTTGATGACGGCGGCGATAGTCACCATGCCCACGCGAACACCATCTCCGAGCACTTCTCCATGAAGTGAATAGAGGTAGTTTCGCGCCGCCGCCTGGGCTGGTGCCGGCCCGCTCATAAAGGGCTCGCCAACGACAGCCGAGGCCCCGAAGCCCGCCAGGATAGCTCCCTCGCCGCGCTGTCGCATCTGCGGCAGAACCGCGTTCATGATGGCGACGAGGCCATGAAACATGAGTTCGGTTCGTTCGCGGGTCATCTCGACGGTCATCTCGACGGCAGGCAAAAATGCCTCCGTTCCAGAGGGGGCATAATAGACAGCATCGATCCGCCCCAGCCGGTCCTGAATGTTCATGGCTACGGCCTTGGCGTTATCCGTGTGCCCCAGGTCCGCTGAGAATGCCACCGCAGGGATGCCGCTCTGCCCGAGTTCTTCTGCGAGCGCTGTCAACGGTTTGAGCCGGCGACCCACTAGCGCGACTTGATAGCCTTCGTTGCCGAAGCGCCTGGCGACCGAGGCCCCTAGGCCGGGGCCGGCTCCAAAAATGACGACTACTTTTCGCATGACCATCGTGCCTTTCGCATCGTTCGTTCAATGTGCAGCGCGCCCTCCGGCGAGCCACACGGCCAAAGGCTTGAACCTGAGGGTTGATGCCGGTAAGAGCGGCTCGACTAGAAACATACCTTGTGATATCTTTCATGTCGAGTGAAATCCGGCGCGGACGGCTTTCTCCGCGCATCCTCATCGACCGAGCCCTTCATCGCCAATCCGGCCCAACCCGAGAAGGCAGATTCACTTTGAGTATGAGTACGAACAGACTGCCCGCCTTGTTGGCGATGATGGTCGGCGGATTTGCCATCGGTGCCACCGAGTATCCGAGCGTCGACGTGCTGCCGCAGATTGTCGATGACTTTAGTGTCGACCTGCTGCGGGCGGGGTTGGTCGTCAGCGGCTCTGCGCTCGGAGTCAGCTTCGGATCCACGGACGCCCTCGTGACCCTCCTCATCGTCCTGGCGCTGCTCGCGACGATCACGGCTGCAGTTTGCCTGCTCACGCTCCGCCCAGATGCACGAACGGACGCGAAGTGAATAAGCCCGAGATCGCTTCGCACTTCCCAAGAGGGATCGCGCCAGAGCTGAGGAAGAAAGTCGCTGCATTCCTAGCCGGGGCGGTGGCATGAGGCATGCTCTTCGGCAACTTCATTACCTCACCGTCGCCGCCCAGGTCGGCAGCTTCAGGCGCGCCGCGGAAATGTGCGATGTCGACCAGTCGAGTATCAGTCGTGCCCTCAAGCAACTCGAGGATCATCTCGGCGTGACACTGTTCGAGCGGACACGCTGCGGCGTGCGGCTGACACCGGCGGGAGAGCGGTTCCTGGCGGAGGTCGCGCCAGCGCTTGAGCAACTTGAGTCGGCAAGACGTTCCGCCCGTGCGACGCGCCGTGCTGAAACAGGCCTGGTACGCATCGGCATCCTGACCTCGCTGGCTGGCGGATTCCTGCGCCAACTGGTCCAAGCCTATACGGAGCGGCACCCGCGGGTCAGAATCGATCTGCGCGACGGCGGCCGGCGCGAGCACCTAGCGGCGGTCCGGGCCCAGCGACTGGATGTTGCCATCATCACAGGGTCGGATCCCGTTCCCGGATGCGAGACACGCGAGTTGTGGCGCGAGCGCGTCCATGTCGCGCTGTGGGCCGGCCATCCGCTTGCGGGAAGGCCCAAGCTCGACTGGCCCGATATCAAGGCGGAGCACTTCATCGTCAGCCGGGGCGAGCCTGGCCCGGAGGTGCATGACTATATCGTTCGTCGGTCGGCTGACTACAGCACCTATCCTGACGTCGAAGACAAGGCGGCACTGCAAGACACGCTGATGAACCTCGTCAGCCTTGGCCAGGGCATCACTCTGGTCTCCGCAGCGTGGAACGCGGTCAAGGTCCCTGGTCTGGTGCTGCGGCCGCTGACCGCTCGAGCCGACATCGTGCCGTTCAGCGTCGTCTGGTTAGGGGCGAACGACAATCCGGCCTTCCTGAGCTTCCTGCAGACCGCGCAGCTGCTGGCAAGCAGCGGATGCAGATCGCTACGAGGTAGCGCTGATACGAGAACTGAACCCGCATCTATGCCTCTCGTGGGGGCGTCTTCAGCTGGTTCTGGTCCCTGCGAGCCTTGGCGAACCCTCGATCCGTCGCGATAAATCGTTCGAGCATAGGGACGATGAGCTTTACGGGATCGCCAATGGCCTGCTGCTGTTCGCGGGCAAGAAGCTCGGCGTAAGCCTTCAAATTGCTGTGGAGCGAGGCCGGTAGCTCGACGGTCACTTTGACCGGCTTGTCGTCGACGATGGGGCCAAGTTTCAGTTTGGTCACGTTCAGCCTCCGTAGGGTTCGAGGATCATGTCGCGCGTGACGATGACCCTGACTGGGAAGCCCGGACGGATTGTCAGCGTCGGGGGGATGTTGAGTTGTCGGCGGACGATCTCCTGTCCCGCCTGATTGAAGGTGTCCTGACCGCCGTCGCGGATGGCGCGGAGCAGCCGGTCCTCATCATCGACCGCCAGCTCCGAACCGATGCTGAGCAGCGTTGAGAGCCCCGCCGCCTTGGCGAGCTCCCACCAGTGATAATCGACGCCGTCCTGGAGGCCGGCATAGCCCTCGGCGTCGGCGCCGGGCTGACGCTCCAGTACGATCGACCGTCCGCTCGGGAAGATCAGCCGGTTCCAGGCGAGCAGCACGCGGTTTTGTCCGAACTGGACGTTGTTATCGTACTGGCCAATGACGCGCGTGCCTTGGGGCACGAGGAGGATGCGACCCGTCGGGCTGTCGTAGATGTTTTCGGTGACCTGTGCGGTGATCTGGCCAGGAAGATCGGAGCGGATACCGGTAATCAGCGCGGCCGGGATGATGGCGCCAGCCTGCAGGATGTTGGGCGAAGCCGGAGCGGAGACGCGATCGGGCGCAACGGTGCGGCGGTCAGCGGCTGCGTTGAGAAAGGCGTTCTGGCGATCCTGGGCCGTAGGCGTCGCCGGCGGCGGCGCCAGACCGAGACCGGTGAGATCCGGGATGGGCGGGACCGCAGCAGCGGCCGGCGGCGTGGGCGCCGGATTGGCAGTGCGGGTCTCGGTGCCGGCGAACAAGCGCGCCGTGCGTGCGGATTCAAGCTCCTGAATGCGCCGTTGCTCTTCCGGACTGAGGCCGGGGTTGGGCGGGGCTACGCCGGGCGTCGGTACGGGCTGGCCGCGGTTCTGGGCTCCGAGAATTGGGCGTCCGAGGTCGCCCGGAAGCGGCGGGCCTAGCTGAGGTACGCCGCTATAGTCGCGTGGCAGGCCCGCGATGCCATCGGCCGTCGAGCGGTTATCGGTCGAGTAGAGTTCCTCGTTCGGCCGACCGCCGTCGCGGGTCTGAAGGGCATAGATTAGCGCCCCGCCAATCCCGACGCTCGCGACCAGGCCGAGACCGGCCAGCACCTTTCGCGACAGTCGGGTGACGCGCGGCGGTTCGGCGCGCAGCCGCATCGGCGCGGGACCGACGGGCGCGCTGATCAACGGCCGTGCCTCCTCGTCCGGACCTTCCTCTTTCCGGGGATCCGTCTCGCTCACGACGCTGGCCTCCCATCGGTACGCACGATGCGGACGCGCTTCTGGCGATCGCCAGAGCCATACCGCAACTCGGCGGCGGCGAAGAGCCTATCGACGATCATGTGATGGCCGCGAACCCGGTAGTTCACCAGTTCCGAGGTGTTACCCTCGGGACCGACCACGAACAGCGGCGGCATCTCTCCCTGGCCGATGCCGCGCGGGAATTCGATGAAGACCTGGCGGCCGTCGTCGAAGGCGCGCAGTGGCCGCCACGGCGCGCGGTCGCCATCGATCGCGTAGCGGAAGTTGACATTGGCGAGATCGACGCCGGATGCGACCGGCTGCGCGGCTTCGGCCTGTTGGTTCTGGCGACGCAGCGCGATGAGCTGATCCTGCGGATATTGCCAGGAGACCGAGGCCATGTAGGTCCGCTCGGTAGAGCGAAGCTCCATATGGTAGGTGCGCAAGTTGGTGTTGATGACGAGATTGGTCATCAGGTCGGGCCGAGTGGGTTTGACGAGGATATGGACCTGCAAGGTGGGCCCGGCGCCGCTCTGCGTGTCGCCGATGATCCAGCGCACCGTGTCGCCAGCGGCGACCGGGCCCGAACCGACGAGCTGCTCGCCCGGCTGCAACGCGATGTCGGTGATCTGCCCGACGGCGGTGTAAACCTGATAGAGCGCGCCTTGCGTGAATGGGTAGACCTGCATTGAGTTGATGAAGCCGTTGCGCATCGGCTGCATGCGCGCAGCGGCGTTGGCCTGGTTGACCCGGGCGGTCGGATCGGTCGGCTCCGGTGTGGTTCGAGAGGGTTCGACGCGCTGCATCTGTCCAGGCAACGGAAGCGGTCGCGGGATCTCGACGACGGTGACGGGCGCCGGCGGATCGACGGTCTGCACGGCCGGAGCAGCGGCGTCGTAGGAAATTTCCGGAGGCGGAGTGCTGGTGGCGCAGCCGGCAAGTGCGGAGGTGGCCAGCAGGAGGGTCGGCAATGCGCCTCGGCGCAGAGCCGGAAATACGAGAATGTGTGAAGCCGGGTTTCCGGCTTTACGGAAATACGGCTTCATTGCCCAAGCTCCCGTGACCAGTTGATGGCGTTGACGTAGATGCCGAGCGGGTTCGCTCTGAGCCGATCGGCGTTCCGCGGGACCTGCACGACGATCGTCAGGATCGCGGTCCAGCGTTCGGTCGTGGCGAGCTGGCCGTTCTCGTAGCGGCGCTCGACCCAGGCCACGCGGAAGCTGTCGGGGGACGCGCGGATAACGCTGGAGACCTCGACGGCGATCTGCTGGCGGCCGACCTTGGTGAACGGGTCGTTGGCCCGCGCATAATCGTTGAGCGCTGCCGCGCCGCGATCAGTCGTGAAGTCGTAGGCGCGCAGCCAGTTCTGCCGCACGATGATGGCGTCGGCCGGGATCGAGCGGACCTGCTCGATGAATCGTGCCAGGTGGAAGGCGATTTGGGGGTCGGTCGGGCGATAGTCGGCAACAGCCGGCGCCACTGCCTGCGCCTGGCCGAGCCGGTCGACCTGCACCACCCAGGGCACGATCGTGCCGCGCGCCGATTGCCAGACCAGCGCGGCGGCGAAGCCGGCGGAGAGGATCAGCGAACCGAAGGCCATCAGCCGCCAGTTCTTCGCCTGGACCCGTGACGAGCCAATCCGTTCGTCCCAGACCTGGGCGGCGCGCTGATAGGGGGTCTCAGGTTCGGGGGCTTTGCCATAGTGGGTGGAGGGTCGTTTGAACATCAGCGGTCGCTTTCGGAGAGATTGACGGAAGAGCCGCCGCCATGGGCATCACCGGAGCGCACGGCGTGGGCTGTCGCCTGGACGGCGTGGGTCATGCGTTGGGAGCGGCGCATGCGCTGCGCCCATGCGGGCGGTCTGCCGGTTGCCGGTGCGGCCGAGCCGCTGCCGTCGCCCGCTGCGTCGCCACCGACCGATCCCATCGTCGAGGAGCCGCCAGTGGCTTCGAACGCAGCCTTGCCGCCGGCGTTGAAGCTGGAGCGCATGCTCTCGGCGGCGCGTGAGGCGGCGCGGCGGAGCGGTGAGACAGCGCCGCTGCCTCCGGCCCGAGCAACACCGCCGAGACCTGACGCGACGCCACTAGCGCCTGACTGGCCGGCTGCGCCGAGGCTATAGGCCGTGGATGCGCCGCCCGCCATCGCCGCGCCGCCCCGGGCCGCGGCTGCCGCGCCTCCGGCAAGCGCCGCGCCACCGGAGGCAACCGCGCCGACCGCGCCGGCTCCGGCGGCGATCATGCCGCCGGCGGCGAGGCCTGTACCCACCGCCGCGCCGGCGCTGAGCTGCGGGCCGCCAGAGACGATGCCGCTGGCGATGCCCGGACCGAAGATGCCGAGGCCGAGGAGCGACAGCGCGGCGAGCACGATGGCCATGGCTTCGTCGATGGATGGGGTCGCGCCGCCAAAGCCAGCGGTGAATTCGGAGAACAGCGTCGAGCCGATGCCGATGATAACGGCCAGCACCAACACCTTGATGCCTGAGGAGATGACGTTGCCGAGCACCCGTTCTGCCATGAACGCGGACTTGCCGAACAGGCCGAACGGAATGAGGACGAAGCCGGCGAGCGTGGTGAGCTTGAATTCGATCAGGGTGACGAAGAGCTGGATGGCGAGGATGAAGAAGGCGAGCAACACCAGCGCCCAGGCCAGGAACATGCAGGCGATCTGGATGAAGTTCTCGAAGAACGACCAGTAGCCCATCAGGCCAGAGATCGACTCCAGGAGCGGCCGTCCGGCGTCGAGGCCGGTCTGCGCCACCTTGCCGGGCCGCAGCAGATCGGCTGTCGTGAAGCCCGTGCCGCTGGCCTTGAGGCCCAGGCCGGCGAAGCTCTCGAAGACGATGCGCGCGAGGTTGTTCCAGTTGCCGATGATGTAGGCGAACACGCCGACGAAGAGGGTCTTCTTCACCAGGCGCGCCAGGATGTCGTCGTCCGCGCCCCAGGACCAGAACAACGCCGCGAGCGTCACATCGATCACGATCAGGGTCGTGGCGATGAACGCGACTTCGCCGCTCAGCAGGCCAAAGCCGGAATCGATGTAGCGGGTGAAGACTTCGAGGAAGTGGTCGATGACGCCGGTATTGCCCATGACGTTACCGAGTCTCGACCGGCGGCGACACCGGCGCCGGAGGGGTCGGCATGGCCGGGTCCGCTGGCGGATGGGGAGCCGGCGCCGCTTCCGGCAGCCGCTCTGCCGGTCGAGCGCCCGGCGCGAGGAAGCGGTGGCGGTTTTCCGACCAGGCGCGCAGGCAGGCCGCGTCGCGGGGCCCGGCTTCGCCGAGAGCCTGGCAGCGGAACAACTCGTCGCGCAAGGGGTCGGACGGGGCCGTGTTCGATCGTGACGAAGCCCAGCTCTCCGCCGGCTCCTCATCCCGACTTAACTCGATCGCCGTCGCGGTGACGGCCACCGCGACGAACACCACCGCGCCAAGTCGGGCGAGCATCTTGCCGTCCATTGCCACGCCCTCAGTTGCCGCTGTTGGGGAACATACGGGCGTTGCCCGCCTGGTAGCCGGAACCCGGCGTGAGGAAGCGGCGGCGCTGCTCACGGCCCTGCTCGGCGGCCGCTGCGCGCTCCGCCTCCGAGAGCGCCTGTGCGCGACCGTTGGCGGCGACGACAGCGGTGAGATCGGCGAGTTGTTGCGCCTGAAGCGCAAGGAGCTGGTTGCCGGCCTGCGTCGCCTGCAGCGCGCCCGTCGCTCCCTGGCTGCGGCCGATCAAAGAGGACATCTCAGACCGGTTGGTGTCGATGTTGCCGACGACACCGGCCTGCACGCGCATGGCGTCCTGCAGCCCGCCGACGGTGTTCTGCCAGCGCTCTCGCGCCTGCGCCACGAGCGCCTGATCGGATGCGGAAATCGAGGCGCTGCCGTAGGTGGTCTGGAACGCCTGATCGATGTTTTGGACATCGTAGGCGATGCGCTGCGCCTGCTGCAGCAGCTGCTGGGTGCGTTGCACGGACTGCTGGAGTTGTTGGATCGAGGAGTACGGCAGGCTCGCGAGATTACGAGCTTGGTTGATGAGCATTGTCGCCTCGTTCTGAAGCGAACTGATCTGGTTGTTGATCTGCTCCAGCGATCTGGCCGCCTGAAGCACGTTCTGCACGTAGTTCGTGGGATCCTTCACGATCAACTGCGCCGCCGCTGGTGGCGCCCAGAAGATTGGTGACAATGCGGTGGAAGCGGTGAGCAGCGCGGCGGCAAGGCGCACGCCGCGCGAACGGCGCGGGTTCATGAGGACGTCTCCATGTTGTTGAGGTTGGGGATGAGATCGGCGGCCCAGCCGAGGCCGCGCTGGCGCAGCCGGGCCGCCAGGAAGTCCTCGCGCCCGTGCGCTGCGATCGTCTGCGCGATCGCAGCCTGATCGGTCTTTGAGGACGTTGCGCAGAGGGCGAGCGCCACATCCGACAGGCCGAGCTCAAACAAGCGATTGCCGCTGCGCGACTGGCAGTAATAGTCGCGCTTGGGAATCGCCCGGGCGAGAATCTCGATCTGGCGGTCGTTCAACCCGAAGCGGCGATAGATCGCGGTGATCTGCGGCTCGATCGCGCGTTCGTTCGGCAGCAGGATACGGGTCTGGCAGCTCTCGATAATGGCGGGCGCGATCGCCGAGCCATCGATGTCAGAGAGCGACTGGGTGGCGAAGATGACGCTGGCGTTCTTCTTGCGTAGCGTCTTCAGCCATTCGCGAAGCTGACCCGCGAAGCCCTCGTCATCAAGGGCGAGCCAGCCTTCATCGACGATCAGCAGCGTCGGCCGCCCGTCGAGGCGGTCCTCGATGCGATGGAAGAGATAGGCCAGGACCGCGGCGGCGGCGCCCGTTCCGATGAGACCCTCGGTCTCGAATGCCTGCACTGAGGCTTCGCCCAAATGTTCGGCTTCGGCGTCGAGCAGGCGCCCGTAGGGACCGCCAACGCAGTAGGGCCGAAGCGCCTGCTTGAGATCGTTGGACTGCAGCAGGACCGACAGTCCCGTCAGTGTGCGCTCGCCGATCGGTGCGGAGGCGAGCGACGAAAGCGCCGACCAGAGATGCTCCTTCACCTCGGGCGTGATCGCCACACTCTCGTGTCCCAGCATGGCGGTGAGCCAGTCAGCCGCCCAGGCGCGTTCCGCGACATCGTCGATCCGGGCAAGCGGCTGAAGCGACACGCTGTCATCGGCGCCTTCGGTGAGTCCGCCGCCGAGGTCGTGCCAATCGCCGCGCATGGCGAGCGCCACAGCCCGGATCGACCCACCGAAATCGAAGGCGAAGACCTGAGACCGCTCGTAGCGCCGAAACTGCAGCGCCATAAGCGCCAGCAGCACGGACTTGCCGGCGCCGGTCGGTCCGACGATCAGCGTGTGACCGACGTCGCCGACGTGGATGGAAAGCCGGAACGGGGTCGAGCCTTCGGTCTTGCCGAACAGCAGTGGGGGTGCTGCGAAGTGCTCGTCCCGTTCCGGTCCCGCCCATACCGCCGACAGCGGGATCATGTGGGCGAGATTGAGCGTGTTGATGGGCGGCTGCCGGACATTGGCATAGGCGTGGCCGGGCAGGCTGCCGAGCCAGGCGTCGACGGCGTTGATGGTCTCGGGCATGGCGGTGAAGTCGCGGCCCTGGATGACCTTCTCGACGAGGCGCAGCTTCTCTGCGGCGATGCGCGGATCCTCGTCCCAGACGGTGATCGTCGCGGTGACATAGGCTTGGCCAGCATAGTCGGCGCCGAGCTCCTGCAACGCCATGTCTGCGTCGGCCGCCTTGTTCGCGGCGTCGGTGTCAAGCAGCGCCGAAGCCTCGTTGGTCATGACCTCCTTCAGGATGGCCGCGATCGACTTGCGCTTGGCGAACCATTGCCGCCGGATCTTGGTCAGCAGCCTGGTGGCGTCGGTCTTGTCGAGGAGAACGGCCCTGGTCGACCAGCGATAGGGAAAGGCGAGCCGATTCAACTCGTCGAGGATCCCGGGCGTGGTCGCGGTCGGAAATCCAACGATCGAAAGGATGCGGAGATGCGTGTCGCCAAGGCGCGGCTCGAGCCCGCCGGTGAGCGGCTGATCGGCCAGCAGTGCATCGAGATAGATCGGCGTCTCGGGCACGCGAACGCGGTGGCGTTTCGTCGAGACCGTCGAATGCAGGAAGGTCAGCGTCTCGGCGTCATCGAGCCAGGCGCATTCCGGCATGAAGGCGTCGATCAGCTGGAGGATGCGATCGGTGCGATCGACAAAGCCGCGCAGGACTTCGTGGGCGTCGACGCCGGTGTGGTCGCGGCCCTCATAGAGCCAGGTCTCGGCGCGGGCGGCATCTTCGGCTGGGGGCAGATAGAGGAAGGTCAGGAAGTAGCTCGACTCGAAATGCGCGCCGGCTTCCTCGAAATCCGCCTTGCGTTCGGCGTCGACCAGCGCGGAGGCGCTGTCGGCGAACATGCTGGCGGGATAGGTGGCGGCGCCGTGCCGCTGCGCCTCGACGAAGATCGCCCAGCCGGAGCCGAGGCGGCGGAAGGCATTGTTGAGCCGCCCGGCGACGGCGATCAGCTCGGCCGGCACGGCGCTGTCGAGATCGGGGCCGCGAAATCGGGCGGTGCGTTGCAGGCTCCCGTCCTTGTTGAGGACAACGCCTTCGCCCACCAGCGCGACCCAGGGAAGGAAGTCGGCGAGCCGGGCGTTGCGGTTGCGATATTCGGCAAGGTTCATCACGGCGGCACACCCCTCAAACCGACAGATGGCCGGGGATGCGCAGATGCCTGCGCACGACGTCGACGAACTGCGGATCGCGTTTGGCGGCCCAGACGGCGGCGAAGTGACCGATCGCCCAGAGGCCAATTCCAACGAGCCAGAGGCGAAGGCCCAGCCCGAGCGCCGCCGCCAGCGTCCCATTTAGGATGGCGATCGAGCGAGGCGCACCGCCGAGCAGGATGTGCTCGGTCAGCGCGCGATGGACGGGGACCGAAAAGCCCGGCACTTCGCTCGCCGTCTCGGCCGACGTCGTCATCAGACTAGCGCTCCGCCGCCGAACGAGAAGAAGGACAGGAAGAAGCTGGAAGCGGCGAAGGCGATCGACAGGCCGAAGACAATCTGGATCAGGCGCCTGAAGCCGCCCGAGGTGTCGCCGAAGGCGAGCGTGAGGCCAGTCACGATGATGATGATCACCGCAACGATCTTGGCGACGGGTCCCTCGATGGATTGAAGGATCGATTGCAGCGGCGCTTCCCACGGCATCGATGAACCCGACGCGTGGGCGGCGGGAGCGAGCGCCAGGGTGAGGAAGGTGACGGAGGCGGCCGTCGCGATATGACGGCGAATACGCATGGCATGCTGGATCATGACGGATCTCCTGTGAGGTGCTGGCTGGCGGGCAGGACGCGGTAGTCGCCGTCGGGGCCGAGCCCTTCGACGCGAGCGAGTTCGGCGAGCCGGCGCGAGGCGCCGCGGCCTGAGAGCACGGCGACCAGATCGATCGTCTCGGCGATCAGGGCGCGGGGAACCGTGACGACAGCTTCCTGGATGAGCTGCTCGAGGCGGCGGAGCGCGCCGATGGCGGTGCCCGCATGGATGGTGCCGATGCCGCCGGGGTGGCCGGTGCCCCAGGCCTTGAGCAGATCGAGCGCTTCAGCGCCGCGCACCTCGCCGATCGGGATGCGATCAGGGCGCAGGCGCAGCGAGGATCGGACGAGATCGGACAGCGTGACGACGCCGTCCTTCGTCCGCATCGCGACGAGGTTCGGGGCGGCGCATTGGAGCTCGCGCGTGTCCTCGATCAGCACCACACGATCGGAGGTTTTTGAAACCTCGGCGAGCAGTGCGTTGGTGAGCGTGGTCTTTCCAGTCGAGGTGCCGCCGGCGACTAGGATATTGCGGCGCTCGACGACGGCGACCCGCAGCGTCTCCGCCTGGTTGGCGGTCATCACGCCGGTCCATACATAGTCGTCGAGCGTGAACACGGCGACGGCGGGCTTTCGGATCGCGAAGGCCGGAGCTGCGACGACCGGCGGAAGCAGCCCCTCGAACCGCTCGCCCGTTTCCGGCAACTCGGCAGAGACGCGGGGGCTGGCCGGATGAACTTCGGCGCCGACATGGTGCGCGACGAGGCGAACGATGCGTTCGCCGTCGGCCGGCGACAGCCGTTCGCCCGTGTCGGAGAGTCCCTCGGACAGGCGGTCGACCCAGAGCCGCCCATCGGGGTTGAGCATCACCTCGACGATCGCGGGATCTTCCAGAAATTGGGCGATCGCCGGCCCAAGGGCCGTGCGCAGCATGCGTGCGCCGCGAAGGATTGCCTCCGATTTCTGGTGAGTTGCCGCCACGTCGTCCCCGTTCTCGTGCGGGCCCGCGAAAAGCGGCCCTGGATCGGGGATGAGTAGAAGAGGCAGAATTCAGGGCATTACAACAACCGAAATGTGGTCGTCGTACTGTAGCGTACAAAGACAGGGAAACGGCGGGAACGCCAGAATACTAGGACGATTGTATTGGCGCTAACCGCACGAGATGTCGTTGATCATTCTCGTTTGCTGATCGTACGAAACATTCATCCGCTTCCAACCCAGGTCGGACGTTACCATGCATGTCGAACAAGTCAGGCGCCACGTCGCATCGGCTGGCTTTTCCGGAAGCGCGTCGACGCTCTGACCCACGAAGCGTTGGAATTCCGACGCACGGCACTGGTCGCCGTAATAATATTTGCGCGAGCCATCCGGGGACTCCGCGATCCAGATACCGGGCTGACGCGGATGATTTCGGATTATCGATTTTTCAGGCGCCCAGTACGTGAATGGCGGCTGCGGATCGGCGGCCATGACGACATTCGGTGTGGCAAGCGGAGAAACCGCAACCGGAGTCACCTCTGCTGGCCTGCAGCTGAGCAGGGCCGGTACGAACGCGACTGTCATGACCAGGATGCGAAGCGCAGATGGGGCAGGCATAGTTAACCTCAAATGCCGGTACACCTTGCCGCAGGTCTACAACGCGGCATCAACAAGATCGTCCGTCGTGCTGTTACGACATCTGAACTGATGCCTCACCTGCTTGCTTGCAGGCGCGAGTATGAACTAAAGTCGCCGCATCGACCGAGTGGCAACTAGGGTTCCGGACGGTACATCCGTCGCTGGACCGAGCGTTGCAGAAACCGTGGGAGTTCCACGGCTGCACCCGAGGGGCAAAATCCCAGAGGCGGAGAAGTCGAGATCAACCAGCGCCGGTTGGCGCGTTAGGAGGTCTCGATGGCGTTCGCCTCGCTGCTGCTTGTTGTCCTTGCATCCCTCATTCACGCAAGTTGGAATCTGCTCGCCAAACGGGCCGCATCGGTCGGCCCGATCTTCGTTTTTGCCTACAATCTGATCGCCTGCATCGCCTATGCGCCGTGGGTGTTCTACCTGCTCATACAAGGCGACGGCATTGACTGGTCATGGATCGGCATCGTCTTCCTGCTGCTCAGCGGCCTCATTCATCTGGCCTATAGCCTCTGCCTGCAACGCGGTTATCAGGTTGCTGACCTGTCGGTAGTCTATCCAGTTGCCCGAGGCACCGGCCCCATGCTCTCGACGCTCGGCGCATTCCTGATCCTTGGAGAACGGCCGTCCGAGCAAGGGCTAGCAGGGTTGCTCCTTGTTGTTGTCGGGATCGGCCTTATCGCCACCCAGGGCGATCTATCCGCCTTCCGGCGTCCGGGCGGGCAATCGGGCGTGCGTTGGGGCACCGCAACGGGCGGCCTGATCGCATCCTACACGGTGCTTTGACGCCTACGCCGTCAAAGCACTTGGAATCGCGCCGGTCGTGCTGGACTGGTTCTCGAATCTGCTGCGGTTCTTCCTTCTGGCGCCGCTCGTGATCGCCAACCCCCGTCGCGCCATCGATGCCATGCGCGGCTACTGGTGGATTGCGGTCGGCGTGGGACTGCTCTCTCCTCTGTCCTACATTCTCGTACTGGCGGCACTGACGTCGGGCGCACCGCTCAGCCTGGTCGCCCCCATGCGCGAAATGTCGATGATGGTCGGCGCGATCATGGGCATGGTGATCCTGCGCGAGAAAGTCGGGCCGTGGCGGTTCGCGGGCTGCGGGGTACTGGTCGCCGGCGTGATTCTCCTGTCGGGAGGTTGAGCGAGATGCACACGTTCCGCGGCTCTATCCAGTGCCCAGCCAGCGACCCCTAATCGTCGCGCATAGGCCCGATGTCCTCCGAAATTTCCTGCCGGAGCTTCGGCCCGCTCGCGAGCCGACGGCCCAAAGCTGCGATGCACGCCTCGTACCGCTCGCCGGCCTTGGCGCGAGCGGCCTGAGCGGCGGGCTCAGGCAAGGCCGGCGTCGTGGTGAGCCAGAACCGGACGAAGATCGCCAGCGTTTCGACCGAGATACCGACATCGCGCTCCACGCGGGTCATGCGCCGGTCGAGCTGGTCGAGCCGCTTGGTGATCACCGCCTCCTGGCGCTCGGCCGCGTCGGGTGAAAGTAAGGACGCGATACCGGCCTCGGCGACGAGCGACAGAGAGTGGCCGCGCCGAGCGGCGTACGCTGAGAGGGCCTTCATGACGTCGGGCTCGAGATAGACGGAGAGCCGCTGCTTCTTCGGCGATTTCGTCATCGCTGGCCTCCTACAGCTCGATGCCGTCGCCGGGATCGAGCGAAGCCTGACGCGCGACCTGCCTCATGTTCTGGTTCATGCGGCTGAGACGCGCGGCGTCATCGTCGGCGTCGTCCGCCGGGTCGATCTCGAACTCGTTCTCGATCGGCGCCACCTTGGCGATCGGCTGCACTCGGCTCAGCTCGGGCTGGCGGCGGCGCTCGGAGTCCGTCGTGTCCTCCTCGTCGGGATTGGCTCCCGTCGCCGCTGGCAGGACCTCCGGCGACGGCGGCAACGCCAGTTGGCTCCAGTCATCAGACGAAACCTCATCCGGCTTGATGACCGCGGGCGGCGGCAGCACCCGTTCCTGAAACCGGCGGTCCTCGTAGTAGCGCGCCTTCTTGGCCCGGATCGGCGGCGTGCCGGCGACCATAACGATCTCGTCGGACGGCGGAAGCTGCATGATCTCGCCGGGCGTGAGCAATTGCCTGGCGGTTTCCGAGCGCGACACCATCATGTGGCCGAGCCAGGGCGAAAGCCGGTGGCCGGCATAGTTCTTCATCGCGCGCATCTCGGTCGCGGTGCCCAGCGCGTCGGAGACGCGCTTGGCCGTCCGCTCATCATTGGTCGCGAAGCTGACGCGGACATGGCAGTTGTCGAGGATCGAGTTATTCGGCCCGTAGGCCTTTTCGATCTGGTTGAGCGACTGGGCGATCAGGAAGCTCTTGAGGCCGTAGCCGGCCATGAAGGCCAGCGCGGACTCGAAGAAGTCGAGACGGCCGAGCGCCGGAAACTCGTCCAGCATGAGAAGCAGCCGGTGCCGGCCGACCTTCGCCTGCAAGTCCTCGGTGAGACGCCGGCCGACCTGATTGAGGATCAGGCGTATCAGCGGCTTGGTCCGATTGATGTCCGAGGGCGGCACCACGAGGTAAAGCGTCGACGGCCGCTTGCCGCCGACAATATCGGCGATGCGCCAGTCGCAGCGCCGCGTCACTTCCGCGACTACGGGATCGCGATAAAGACCGAGGAACGACATCGCCGTCGAGAGCACGCCGCTGCGCTCATTGTCCGATTTGTTGAGCAGCTCGCGCGCGGCGCTGGCGATGACGGGATGCGGACCGGCTTCGCCGAGATGCGCGGTCTTCATCATCGCGGCCAGCGTCGACTCGATCGGCCGCTTTGGATCGGAGAGGAAGGCGGCGACGCCCGCTAGCGTCTTGTCGGCCTCAGCGTAGAGGACGTGGAGGATCGCGCCGACCAGCAGCGCGTGACTGGTTTTCTCCCAGTGATTGCGCTTTTCGAGCGATCCTTCCGGATCGACCAGGATGTCGGCGATGTTCTGAACGTCGCGGACCTCCCATTCGCCACGGCGCACCTCGAGCAGCGGATTGTAGGCGGCCGACTTCGGATTGGTCGGATCGAACAGCAGGACGCGGCCATGCCGCGAGCGGAAGCCTGCCGTCAGCGTCCAGTTCTCGCCCTTGATGTCATGAACGATCGCGGAGCCCGGCCAAGTCAGCAGCGAGGGCACGACGAGGCCGACGCCCTTGCCGGAGCGGGTCGGCGCGAAGCACAGCACATGCTCCGGGCCGTCATGGCGAAGATAATCGCGGTCGAGTTTGCCAAGCACCACGCCATCGGGACCGAGCAGGCCGGCGGCCTTTACTTCGTCATCCCGCGCCCAGCGTGCCGAGCCATAGGTCTCGACGTTCTTCGCTTCGCGCGCCCGCCAGACGGACATGCCGATCGCCACCGCGATTGAGATGAACCCGCCGGACGCCGCGATGTAGGCACCCTCGACGAAGATCGGCGGCGCATAGGCATCGTAGAAGTACCACCACCAGAAGAAGGCCGGCGGATAGTAGATCGGCCAGCCGGCCAGCTCGAACCAAGGCGGGCCGAGCTGGGGCTGGAAACCGAGCCGGTATGCCGTCCACTCTGTCGCCGCCCAGGTCGTGAAGAGCACGATCAGGAAGACGGTGAGGATCTGGCCCCAGAGGATTTTCGTCGCGGACATGGCGGGGGTCCTTTCTTGATTGCGGGCTACAGCCCGAGGCCGCGTTTGCGGCCAAGACTCCAGTCGACCCCGCCATCGCCGCGAGCGACGCCGGAGACATGCTGGCCAAGGTGCTTTTCGAGAGACGGTGACCAGGGCACGAGCTGGAAGCCGAGGCCGTCGTCGATCATGGCGAAGCGGCCCGATGCGAGAGCGATGCGCTGCCGAAAAGCGCCGGCGACATATTCCCCGGTCCCGGCCTTGGCGAACGGGCGTCCGGTTTCGGCCGCGAGCTTCGCCCCGAGCGCTTCGACGTCGCGCTGGCGCAGCGTATCGATGAGGTTGCGGGAGAAGATGACGCTGCGGCCCTGGCGCTCAGCCAGGCGGTGCTCGATCAGATGTTCGGCGCGGCGATCCAACGCGTCGCGCACCTCGGCGCCGAATCCGCCACCGCCAAGCGCCACCGGCTCGCGGGATATCGCCTGCCGGTCAAGCCAAGTTGCGCCGGTCGCGGTGACTTGGGCGGAGATGTCGAGATCCGAGCGAACGGCAAGCGCAACGCGCCGCTGGCCGCGCGCATCATCGAACTTGCGCAGCTCGACGATCGAACCCGGCGCGCTGTCGCCGGCAGCATCGAGGTCCGGGAGCTTGATGTGGTGAGTCCGCCCATCGACCCCGTCGACAACGGCATAGGCCGTGCCCTTGAGTTCGTCGTCGAGGCCTCGCGTCACCAGCCGGCCGACAATGGGGTCGTTCAGGCTTTCGCCGGCGAGCACATAGTTTGCCGCGCCGCGCTCGATGCCGCGGTCGGTCAGCGCGCGGTGCATGCGCTTGATGATATCGCCACGCTCGCCAAGCTCGCGTAGCGTCGCCTCGGCCTTCTCCGAAATCGTCCACTGACCGGGACCGATCTCGTCGGCGAGGCCGAGTCGTTCGAGTTTGCGCAGCCGCCCGACCTTCAGGGCGTGGAATTCATCCGGCTGCCGGTCTGGATGCGGCGCGAGATCGACGACACCAGCCCCATAGGCGTCGCGTGCGAGCTGGCGATCGAGATTGGTCCAGCGCTCGGATTCAACCTGGCGCTCAATGGTGCGACGGATTTCCAGATCGGTGCGCGGTCCCAGCTCCTGCGTGATGAGATCGCGCGCTCGGTCACGCATGCCCTCCTTGATGTAGTCGCGCGAGATCACGAGGTTCTCGCCGTCGTCGCGGACGCCGCGCATGATCAGATGCACATGCGGATGCTCGGTGTTCCAGTGATCGACGGCGACCCAGTCGAGCCTCGTGCTGAGGTCCTTCTCCATCTGCCCGACCAGCTCGCGGGTGAAGCCCTTGAGGTCCGCCATCTCCACCGCGTCGTCGGGCGACACGATGAAGCGGAAATGATGCCGGTCATCCTCGCACCGCTCCGCGAACGCCTTGGGATCGGCGTCATCCCCGCCGGGGCCGAACAGCCGCGCCTTTTCTCCATCCCGGGTCACGCCTTCGCGGCGGAGATAGTTGAGGTGAGTGCCGAGCGGCGCGTTGCGCCCGCCCTGGCGCACGACGCGCGCCTTGACGACAGCGCCGCGCGAGCGGGCGGTCAGCAGCCGGTTGGCCTGCACCGCCGCGCGCTGGCCGCGACCAAAACGGGAGCGGTTGCCGGGCCCGATCCTTCCTTGCCGCGATACCGCGCCGCCGGCCTTCTGCGCGGCGGCGAGCGCCTGCGCGATGAAGGGTCTGACTTGTTGCGCGCGCGTCGAGCGGATGCGGCCTGGCCGGATGCGGAAATCGTCCTCGGCGCTCATGGGCATGGCCCCGCACATCGCGCAAAGCCGAGGAAATTGTTGGGAAAGCGCCACGCGCACAGGCTGCGCCGATCAGGCGCACATCGCGTAAACGCGCTATAACCCCTTGAAAAACCACAACCGCACAAGGCCGCACATCGCGGCCCTTTATCCTGCCATCGTGCGGTTGTGGTGACTGCTTTTCCCACTTCTGACGCCAATTCGACGCCAGAGCCCGAAAATGCCGCTCGGAGTGCGAAGCCCATCATCGCGGCCCCGCACTGGCGGTTCGAGTGGCAAACAGGCTGCCGGTCTGCGGATCGGTAGGGGCGAAATCACGCTCGGGAGGTCGCGATGGCGGTGTGGCCGGCGGGTCGTCGCGCGACCGCCGATCTGCACCCGTGCTGCTGTCGACCTGCACGATGAAGAGCGGTGCGCGGGTCCAGGCGAGCGGATCGGCGGTCGCTACCGTGACGGGGGTAGCGAGATCGCCGCCGCCGATGATCGGCGCGAGAACGGCGACGTAGGCGCGAGTCTCGGCCGGTAACGGGCGACCGGTCGCACGAAACTCCTCATAGCGACCGGGACCGGCATTGTAGGCTGCCAGAAAGCCCGGCGAGCCGTAGCGATCGTGCATCTCCCGCAGATAGGCAGCGCCCGCCATGATGTTGTCACGTGGGTCGTAGGGATCGCCGCTGAGACCGTGTCGCGCGCGCAAATCCGCCCATGTCGCGGGCATGATCTGCATCAGACCCATCGCGCCCTTGGGCGACGTCGCGCGCACCTCGCCGCGGCTCTCGACGCGCATGACGGCGCGAATCCACGTCTCCGGAATGCCGAACCGGCGCGCGGCCTCGGCGATAGGGCCGGCATAAGGATCGCTGGGTGATACCGGCTGCACCGGCGCATCCTGAACTGCGGCCGGGACCGCGAGCGGCAGCGCGATGAGCAGGCCGGAAAGGAGAAGGAAGGCTGCATGCCGGACGGTGGGAAACCGTCCGGCGACAGCGCGATGGCGGCGGGCCGGCATCGCTCAGTCCCGCTCGCCGCGCTTGGGCGGGCGGCTCCAGTGCAGACCCCATGCCGATTTGTCGTCGGCCGACTGGAACAGGTTGGCGCGGATCGGCTGCGGAAAGCATGGATCATCGAGCTGCAGCGCGACGTACTCGCCGGCCTTCTCGCCGGTGCGCTTCCAACCCGCGCCGAGTTCGGCGCGGGGTTCGTTATTCATCCCGTCGAAAACGTGGACGCGGAAATCTGGCGCATTCTCAGCGTCAGACGGCTCGGCGGGAATGATGATGATGTCCTGGTGCAGCAGGAGCGTTTCCAAGTGGCCGATGAAGCCGCCATCGTCGTGGGTGAACTGACCGATCAGGGACATGGATTGCCTCCGTGGATGTGCGGTGAGGTTGGGATTGGGCACGCCGTCACCGCGTCGGCGCGCGCCAGACGAAGCGGCCATCGCCGTCCTCGTCGGTGTAGAGAGGGATCGCCCGGCCGATCACGGCGGAGGCGGGAAGCGGGCCGAAGTAACGGCCATCAAGGCTGTCACGGACCTGCCAGTTCATCAGGAACAGCTCGCCCTCGGCGACGACGCGGCAGCCCTGCCAGGCGGGCAGCGGATTGCCGCGACGGTCGTGATCGAGCGCATCGCCCATCGGCACGGCGTCGACAGTGATGGCGAGGCCGGTTCTGCAAACCCGTTGGCCAGGAAGCGCGACGACGTGCTTGATCAGCGGCACGCCGCGCGGCAGGTAACCGCCCTGGGCGAGGAAGCTCGCGAGCGGCTCGGGCGCGCGCACGGCGACCAGATCGGTGACATCCGGGGACGGGTCGGGGGCGATGGCGTAAAGGCCGATCGGCGTGCTGGCCGACGCATTCCAGATCAGCTTTGGCGCAAAGGAAACAAGCGACAGGATGCCGAGCAATGACACGGCGGCCGTCGTTGTGATGGCGTAGCAGAGCCGGGTCATGCGCCGATCCTCTGCGTCAGGAGGAAGGCGCGATGGCGCTGGACCGTGTAAGCGCGCGGCGTCTCGCCAGCGGAGAGGCGGTTTTGAACGTGGCGCCAGTGATCGGGCGCGACCTCGACGGGATCGATGCCGATCGCCTCGATCGCGTCGATGCGTTGGAGCATGCGCTCCACCTTCGGCCAGCCGTCGACGCGCAGCAGGATGTCGCCGCCGGGCGTCACGGTTGGGATCGTCTGGCAGGGTTCGCCGGGGCCGACCGTGCACAGGATGTCGAGGCGGGAAAGCACAGTGCCGTGCTCGTTCGCGGCCCAGCGCACCAGCGCGAAGGTCGTGCCGGGAGGGAAGAAGAGGATGCGGCGGCGGCGGTCGACGACCTGTTCGCGCACCTCGCGACCAAAACGGATCCAGTGCTCGATCTGCTTCTCGATCCAGATGAGTTCGACCTGGGTGAGATCTTCCGGCGGCGCATGAAGGGCGCGGCCCGCGCGCGCGGACGCGGCGGCAAGACCGGTCATGGGGCATCTCCTTGGGATGGTGGGAATTCGCGCTCGAACAGCGCGCGCAGCATGTCGGCGACCGTCTGGCCGCGCTGGAAGGCCGCGATCTTGATCCGGCCACGCATGTCGGCGGTGACATCGATGGTCAGCCTGGCCGAGAAGTCATCGGCGGCCTGAGCGCGCTGGGTTTGGCGGTCGGGCGCGTTGATCCAGCTCTCAGGACCACCGGGCCGGGATGCGAAGCCGCGCTTGGGGGATCGTTCGCTCATGCGCCGATCCTCGCGACTTCGGCCGCGAGCGCGGCGATCTCGCGCGCGCCTGGGCAATCCCCGTCCTGCTCGGCCGCGAGCCGCCCGGTCTGCACAACATCGGCGAAGACGATGCGCTGACCGATGGTGGTCGCCAGCAATGGCGGGTCGTGATCTGCAAGCGTCTCGGCGGTTTCGCGGGCGAGCACCGTGCGCGCCGCGCAGCGGTTCAGCACGAAGCGGGCGGCAAGGTCCGGGCGGTAGATGCGCGCTTCGCCGAGAAGCGCCAGCATCTCGGCCGACGCCCAACCATCGAGGGGCGACGGCTGCACCGGGATCAGCACGAGATCGGCGGCGAGCAGCGCCGAGCGCATGAGACTGGCGACGCGTGGCGGCCCATCGATGACGACATGGTCGGCGTCACGGGCCAGCTCCGGCGCCTCGCGATGCAGGGTGTCGCGCGCTAGGCCGACGACACCGAAGAGCCGCTGCAACCCCTCCCGGCTGCGTTGCTGCGACCAGTCCAGAGCCGAGCCCTGGGGATCGGCGTCGATCAGCGTGACGCGCTTTCCGTTACCGGCCCATTCGCCAGCAAGATTCAGCGCCAGCGTCGTCTTGCCGACGCCGCCCTTCTGGTTGAGGAACGCCACGATCATGACGGTCTCCCGGGAAAAGGGGACTCGTCCACACGGCGAAAAAAGTCGGCTTGCGTTAGAAAGATTCCGTAGGAATCTAGGTTAGAGAAGTTACGGGGCTCGCAAGCTGCTGATTCAGCTTGGCGAATCGACGATTCCGGTCCTCGATAGCACGAAGATCCGGTCCCCGATGGCACGATAGTGCCGGTCCCTGATAGCACGAGACTATTCACAGCTTATCCCCAGGGCGAGTTGTCAAGCGGCGACGGCGGCGCGGGATGCCGAGCGCGTCAGGATCGGTGGGTGCGAAGGACAGAATTTCGGGCCCGCCGACGCATTGCTCGATGGTGAGCCGGTAGCCCGGCAGCGGCTGACGGCGGACGATGTCGCGCAGGTCGTAGGCGAAGTGCTTGAGCGGCGAGAGGCTGCCCGACTTCGCGTGGAGGTGCGGGAAATCGAAGCTCCAGCCGAACTCTTGGCGACCGCCGTGCTTGCGCACCAGGCGGTAAAGCCAGCGCTCGAGCCCGCCGGTGAGATCGAAGTATTTGCGGTCGATCGTCAGCACGAGCGCGTCGTCGAGGACGGCGCCGTAGAACCAGTCGGGCACGATCAGTTCGAGACCGAGCGGACGGCCGCGGTGATCGGCGCGCTCCTTCCATTCGTTGATCCAGGAGAAGCGGTGCATCCGCCGTTCGGTCGGCTGGCGGATGGAAGTCGCGATCGTGGTCGATTGCAGCCGGTCGAGCGCAGCCTTCAGGCGGTCGTAGTCGCGTAAGCTGACGCCACGGCCGATGAAGTTCAGGATTTCATAGGGGGTGGTCGCCATCAGGCGCGAGGGGCGCAGGCCGACATCGCGCGCTTCGACGATCTGCGACGCGGCCCAGATGAGGACGTCGGCGTCCCAGATCGTGGCCATGCCATGCTCGGGCACAGCTTCTACGCGGATCTTCACCGAACCGGCCTTGAAGTCGATCGGCGCCAGGCGCTTCGATTTGGCGAGTGAGAAGAACGGATAGGCCATGAGGTCCTGCGCATCGCGCGGCGCGAGATCGCCGGGCAGCGTCCGAAACAGATCGAGCTGCGCGCGTTCCTCGCGATGGTGGGGGTGGGACGACATGACCAGCCGTCTCAGCGCGGAAAGCGGCCGCCGGCGGTAGCGGGCGAGGCGGTCTGGCGTTTGGCCGGCAGCACGGTGCCGCCGCGCGGGTCGGAGGTCGAGGTGACGAGACCGCGATCCGCCCAGGCCTGAAGGTCATCGACCGAATAGACGACGCGTCCGCCGAGCTTGCGGTAGATCGGACCGGTCCCGTAAGTCCGGTGCTTCTCAAGGGTGCGTTCGGAAAGGCCGAGGAAGCGCGCTGCCTCCTGCGTTCGCAGATAGCGTGGCGGTAAATTGGCGGCTCTTTCGGCCATGATCGCACCTCCGTGGTCTCGCGGGTGGCCGCTTCGAATAAGCGGCGGGTTGCGAGCACGGTGGCGTGAAGACGGCGCCTCGGACGATGTCGAAGTAAGGCGCTAAGATCGACACGCGAGCGGGTATCAGCGATCCCGGCGTGGGCGGCGCAGCAATGTTCGGTAGCCGCCGCGAACGAGCTTCTCGCCGTCGCGGGCAAGACGGATGGTGATTTCCCGGATGGGGTCGCCGACCCAGGACGCTGCGTCGATTTTGTGCTGAGGGAAGAGATGCTCGGCGACGACGCGGTAGATAACGCCGCTCTCGCGCGCGTCGACAGCGCGCAGCATCTGGCGCGCGCGCTGTCGTCTCTGCAGCGTCATGCGCGGATCGGGCGGCACACGCTTGCCGAACATTGCGTGCCAGAGGCGTTCGACCGCGGTCAGCCGGTCGAGCGTCAGTTCATCGAACATGACGAATGCGCCGAGAGGGCGGGCATCATCGACGTTGACCAGGGCCACGTCATGGGTTTCGCCCCGCAGCGCGAGCCGGATCAGACCAGGATTGTGCTCGATGATGGCATAGACGTGCAGATCCTCAACGCGGAGGCGAAGATCACCCGCCGGGCTCGGTCCGCCGGTGAACGGGAGTGTCGCGGGATCGGCTTGCGGGGTCCAGAAGATCGGCTGGATGAGCGCGGAGTTGCGAGGATCGGCGACGAAATCGCAACCCCCATTGCTCGGCGAACTCGCGCGCGATGTCCTCGGTCAGCCGGCCGATGGCTACCAGTTCCTGATAAGATTTTCTGTATTCCGGGTTGCGACGCAAGAACTCCCAGGCAAGATCGCCGGGGGTCAACTTGTCGATATAGTCATAGGCGGCTTCAGACCGCCAACTTTCATCCTCGGACATTCTCCACCGCCTCCGCGCAAGGTTTCACAACGCGAGTTATGCAGTGGATACGATTCCGGGTTGAACGGAGCGCGGGAAGGACGAAGTGGCCGCAACGTGATGCGGTTTGCGCATCACCTCAGTGCAGACGACCTTGGAGCAGCTGGCAGAAGCCGCTGGTGGTCATCCATTTCGCGCGGTCGAGATGGCTGGTGTAGATGCGCAGGGCACGCTCCGGATCGGCTTTGGCATCGAGGCCGAAGAGGACCTCGACGACTTCGCGCCAGTCGGCGCTTGCCGCGTCGGCGTCGAGAAGCCGGACGTAGAGCTTCAAATGCGCCTCGTCATAAGCGGTCAATGCCGCCCCGGCCGGCGGCTGATCGAGAAAATCGTCTTTGGTCACAACATCCCCCGATGGCGAGATGTATCCAAACTGGAGGAGATTGTTAACCGTGATTTGACCGGAATGATGGTGCAAGGTCCTGACGCGGGAAGATGTGGCAGCGCCGTGACGTGTCGAACGTCAGGTTTCCTTCTTTGTATCAACGAGCAGCACTCCCTTGCCCTGATCGGAGTTCAGGAAGACGATGCCCGCGCGTTCGAAAGCCCTTCTGACCTCATCGCGCGTGCTCTCAAACACCTCGAGGCCGCTTGGGGATTCGAGGCGCTTGAGCGCGGTCAATGAGACCCGGGCCTTGTCAGCGAGCGTCTCCTGTGTCCAACCCAGCAGCGCGCGTGCGGCCCGAAACTGTCGGGCGGTGATCATGCATGATCACCTCCCACACGGACCTACGCGTACGCCAAAACTACGACTATAATAGTCGTTCTTGGCGCGACCTTCCAGTCGGAAGTGCTTCTTCTGGCTCTGTCCGTCCCAGAATGGCCACAACTGATTCGGTCGGCGCAGAACCGATGCCCCAGCCGCAGACCTGACGCTGCAGCTCGGACCATTCAGCTTGAGAGAGACATGGTCGCCCCCATCCCAGCGGCCCCGCCTTCGATTCGCGGTTTGTCGGTTGCCTATAGGATCTCGTTCTTCAGGAGCTGTTCAAGCCAGTCTGCAAAGCTCTGGGGCCTGCGGGAAAGATGCTGACGATGCGGATAGAGCAGCGTCATCGGCATCGGCGCCGCTCGATAATCGGGCATCACCTCGACAAGTTCGCCCGCATCGAGGTGGCGTTTGACGTCGTAGGCCGGGATCTGGATCAGGCCGAGGCCGGCAAGGCAGCAGGCGATATAGGCTTCGGCGCTGTTGACGGTGACGCGGCTGCGAATACGGCGTGTGCGCATCTCGCCGTGTTCGATCCATTCCCAGTTCTCGACGCGACCGGTCGATGGGGAGGCGTAGTTGACGGCGAGGTGCGCGGCGAGATCGTCCGGGGCGCCCGGCGTGCCGTAGTGGGCGAGATAGCCGGGACTGGCGACATTGATCAATGGCAGGTCGCCGATCTTGCGGGCGATCAGGCCTGAATCGCCCAGCGGTCCGACCCGCAGCACGCAGTCCACGCTCTCCTCGACAAGGTTCACCGCCCGGTCGGTGACGCGCAATTCGATGTCGAGTTGAGGATGACGGGCGAGGAACTCCGGCAGAGCAGGCGCGATGATGAGACGCCCGATCCGGCCAGGCACGTCGATCCTGGAGACTACCGCTCGGCCCGACCGAAGTCTGCCGGAACAGGCCCTCTGTCTCCTCGACATCCGCGATCAACCGCAGGCATCGTTCGTAGAAGGCAGCGCCGTCCTGGGTCGGCGAGACCTTTCGTGTGGTGCGGTGCAGCAGGCGGGCGCCAACGCGCGCTTCCAGGTCGATCACTGCCGCTGACACCGAAGAGCGCGGCATTCCAAGCGTGTCGGCGGCACGGGTGAAGCTCGCGCATTCGACGACACGGGCAAAGGTGCGGAAGAGATCGATACGGTCCAAGGGTGTTAGCTCGGCAATTGGTCGGAATTTCTGACAGGTGATGTCAGAATGAACGGCTTTATGACAGAACTATAGACGATATGGTGCGATGCAGGAAGCGGTCGCGTGGGTGGCCGCCCGCAACCGAAGGAGGCCAACGCCAATGACCGATCACAGCATCAAGGGAAAAACCGTTCTCATCGCCGGCGGCGCGAAGAACCTCGGCGGACTGATCGCCCGCGATCTCGCCGCGCAAGGCGCCAAGGCGATCACCGTCCACTACAACACCAGCGCCACCAAGCAGGCAGCAGACGAGACGGTGGCTGCGATCAAGGCGGCCGGCGCGCAAGCCTTCGCGTTCCAGGGCGACCTCACCACGGCTGGTGCGGTGGAGAAGCTGTTCACGGATGCCAAGGCGGCGATGGGCTCGATCGACATCGCTATCAACACGGTCGGCAAGGTGCTGAAGAAGCCGATGGTCGAGATCTCGGAAGCCGAATATGACGAGATGACCGCGGTCAATTCGAAGACCGCCTTCTTCTTCCTCAAGGAAGCCGGCAGGAACGTCAGCGACAACGGCAAGGTCGTGACGCTGGTCACCTCGTTGCTCGGCGCTTTCACACCGTTCTACGCCGCCTATGCCGGCACCAAGGCGCCGGTGGAGCATTTCACGCGGGCAGCGTCGAAGGAGTTCGGCGAGCGCGGCATCTCGGTGACGGCGATCGGCCCTGGCCCGATGGACACGCCGTTCTTCTATCCGGCTGAGGGCGAAGACGCGGTTGCCTATCACAAGACTGCCGCGGCACTGTCCGGCTTCTCCAAGACGGGCCTGACCGACATCGAGGACATCGTCCCCTTCATCCGGTTCCTCGTTTCGGACGGCTGGTGGATGACCGGCCAGACCATCCTGGTCAACGGCGGCTACACCACGAAGTAATCGGCGAAGCGGCCGGGGTAAGTCCCGGCCGCCTTTGCTTCGCGTCCGTCGTTTCGGTGAGGGCGTTTGGCATGTTGCACCCGAGGCCACCTAACGCGAACCATCACAGCGCGCCCGACGATGTCGTCGCGTACTGGCGGGCGTCCTCCGACCGCTGGTTCGAGAAGGACGCCGCCTTCGATGCTGACTTCCGCGACCGCTTTCTCGATCTGCATATGGCCGTGGCGGGACGCCGGCACGACCAGTGGATCGAGACGCCCGGCGGTGCGCTGGCGCTGCTGATCCTGACCGACCAGTTTCCGCGCAACGCATTTCGCGGCACGGCGCATATGTACGCCACCGATCCGCTCGCTCGGTGCTATGCAAGGCAGGCGCTCGAGGCAGGACATATGGTGCGCGTTGAGCCGGACCTGCGGCTGTTCTTCTGCCTGCCGTTCGCGCATTCCGAGGATCTCGCCGATCAGGAACTGTCAGTGCGGCTCAACGCTCGGCTGGGCCAGCCCTGGCGGGAGCACGCCGATGGCCATCGCGATATCATCCGCCGCTTCGGCCGTTTCCCGCATCGCAATTGCGTGCTGGGCCGGACCATGACGCCGGAAGAAGACGCCTACCTCAAGGGGGGCGGCTTCCCGGGGTAAGCCCCGAACGATCACTTGATCCCACGGAGCCAGCGCCTCGCTGCTCCTTTTCGACATCACTCGTCCCACAAGGAGCAACGCCACATGCCAGCATCGGATCTGAAAATCGAAACTCGCATCGGCGTGAAGCGAAAGCCGCGTCGTATCCTATCGATCGTCTCCAACACCGCCGAGCTCAAGGGCTTCCCCGTCGGCTTCTTTGCCGAGGAAATGACGCGCGCCTTCCTGATGTTCACCGAGGCTGGGCACCAGGTCGATATCGCATCTCCCAAAGGCGGCGAGGTGATGTTCGACACCCACAGCGATCCGCGCACGCCCGGCGGGGCCTATGCCGACGATCTCATCAGCCTCGGCTTCGTTGATCACGCGAAGTTCGGGGCGATGCTGAAGAACACCCTGCCGATCAGCGCGGTCTCCGTGGACGACTACGACGCGGTCTGGGTCGCCGGTGGCGGCGGTCCGCTGTTGACCTTCAAGGACGACACCGCGCTGCACGCGCTGATCGCGTCTTTCTATGAGAAGGGCAAGATCGTCACGCTGATCTGCCACGGCTCATCGCTGCTGCTGTGGACCCGGTTGTCCGACGGCAAGCTGCTGGCCGAGGGTAAGAAGTGGACTGGCTTCACCGACGAGGAGGAAGAGGAAGTCAATCGGGCCTTCGGCATAACGCTGAACGACTACACCATCCAGAGCGAAGCGGCGGGCATGACCGGCACCAGCTTCCTATGCCGCGGCGCCAATCAGCCGTTCGCCATCCGCGACGGTCGCCTGATCACCGGGCAGCAGCAATATAGCAGCGGGCCGACAGCGGAGCTCGTGCTTGAGGCTCTCGACGAATAACGGGCACAGAAGCTCTGGCGGAATGATGGGACCCTAATCTGCGCCTTTGAGGCAGCGCGGCCGGAGGCCCTTGTCGGATCGGCCGAGAAGAAAAAGGCCCCGGCCTGTTCGGCCGGGGCCTTGCGCGGACCTCAGTCGCCGCGCCGCCCGTTGGGGCGGGACCAGATCAGCGAGAAGCTCTCGTCCTCGTCGTCGAAGAGGTTGGCGTAGATCGGGGCGTTGAAGCTCGGATCGTCCAGCTTGAGGCCCAGATAGTCGCGGCCCTCATTGGAGCGCTTGGACCAGGCGGCGCCGATCTCGGCGCGGCGGACCAGGACCCGGTGGCTGGGGGCGTTCTCGCCGGTGGCGCGCTGGTCGGGGACGATGCGCACGTTCTTTGCCTGAACGCTGAGGGTGACGATTTCGCCGGTGAACTCGTTAGAGCCGGTCTTCTTGAAGGTGCCGATAGTCGCCATGGTAAATCTCCGTTTTCCGTTCCCGAGTCCGCACCATTGCGGCCTCGATGGCGATCGGTTGGCCGGAGGCGATCGGCGGCGCACCCCGCAGGGGCCTGACAGCCAAGGAGGGCTTTCTTGTCTCGCGAGGAATGGCGGCGCAGCCGTCAGGGGAAGAAAGTTTGACGCGGCTGTTGCGTCATAGGCGATCGAGGCGAAGCCGGCCTTCGGCCAGATCAGGCCATTGAAGAGGCCGTTTGGAGCGGTTGAGGCACGGTCAGATAACGGAGAAAATGGTGGCCGTCCCGCACTGCAAGACCGGCGTCGCGTCAACGCTTACCGGCTTCGTTCCCTCCCGGCAGCGCATCGGTGTTGCATCGTGACCTGCGACCGCCGATTGGGAGATCGCCGCCACGGATTCGGTGTGCGCCGAGACATGGTTCCGCGAGGGCAGTTGCTCCGACGAGGGCCGCTTCCCTGGGCCAGCGTCTTGTCCAGGCCCCACGCTCCGATGCCAAAAGCCCCAGACGACGTAGGCGGTCGTGGTCCATCGCTGGTCTGGCTCTCACAACGGCCATGCCGACGATCAGGCTCGCGCGAGGTCCCGCCCGGACGGACCCGGGGCCGCCGCCATTCCTGCGACCCGCACAAACGCGGTGATGCCGACCGCAATCGCACCAATGACGGAGAAGGTGATCTGCCATCCTTCGGACGGCATCAGGTGCTTCACGATGCCATGCGTGGCATGGAACCCCGCAATCGTCGCCGGTGCGACGAAGGCGATGGCCACGATCAGCTTCAGCCACATCGGTCGGACGAATGTGAACAGCAGGTGGCCGGCTGCTAGCGTGAGGGCGGCGGCGGCGGCGCCGACGAGAACCGCGCCGGGAATGCCGGCGCCGGTGCCGTGGGCCCACGCCCCGGCGGTCACGCCGACAAAAGCCGGCAGCGCAAAGACGGCTAGCGTGAACAGCAGCCAGCAAAGCAGGCCGATGGCCGCGAGGGACGCGAGTATAGCGAGGATGATCATGGTGGTGGTCTCCGTGAGAAAAAGTCTGACGGTCGCGCCTCCACCACCACCACGGCGCGCTCGAACTATAGCTGAAAATCGACTGCGCCGGGAGCGGAAATCGCGTGCGACTTCCGCGCGGCGGTGCCGGTTCGCCCGGGTTATGGGGCGAAGGGATCAATCTCATGGATGATGGCGGCGATGTCGCCGTCGTATTCGCTGGCGGGCGTCACCGAGAGGGTGCCGTCGCCGGCCTGGAAGATGATGATGGCGGCCATCAGGGTGGTGGCGAGGCTGAAGGCGAAGGCGTGCGCGTCGTTGAGGGACATCGATCCGGCTCCTGTTTGAGCGGAGGACCATCCCCCGCTGACAGGCGCCCGAAGTGTCGGGCTGAGCGCTGCAATCACCGCGCAGGCGCAGCCGCAGCGGCGGCATGCTCGCATAGCCGACCCTTCACGGGTTGATGGCGTCAGGCGATCAGTCTGACCAAGGATCAGCGCAGATAAGCGGGGGTGGTGCTGCTAGTGGGAGCTTGATCAGGAAAGCCGACGCATCCGATGTGGCAGCTTGCGAACCAAACCCTGTCGCTGAAAATGCCGCGTACCAAACTGCAAAGGTGGACGAGGTACTTGAATAAAGTGCCGCGTCGCGCATGATTACTGCATGATTGAAACCGACCGCCTCATACTGAACAAGCCGTCGCTTATCGACTTCGATGAGAGTTACGCGATGAGCAGCGATGCTGCGGTCACGGAATTCATCGGCGGGAAGCCTGCGAGCCGAGAAGATGCTTGGAACAAGCTCCTTCGCAACATTGGTCATTGGAAAACCTTCGAGTTCGGCATCTTCACGGTCCGAGAGAAGGAGAGCGGTGGCTTTGTCGGGGAAGTGGGCCTCGCGCACTTTGCGCGAGGTTTAGGCGAGAGCTTTGATCCTTTTCCAGAGGCGGCGTGGGTGTTGGCCACCAGCGGGCATGGAAAGGGATATGGCGCCGAGGCTGTCGTTGCCGCTCACGATTGGATGACGCAAACACATCAGCCGGTGCGCACCGTCTGCATCATCCACCCCGGCAACGCGGCTTCGATGCGTCTAGCGGCAAAGCTGGGCTATGCCAGCTTTGGGGAAGCTCAATACCGGGGCGCATCGCCCATTATGTTCGAGCGCAGCTAGCTCCCCGCTTCGTCAGCTTTTCCCCATCGCGTTCCTGAAGGCCATCAGGGGGTCGCGTTGCGCCAATCGTTGGCCTCGCGATTGAGGACGGCGCTCACCCGCCGCCGAACTTCCAGACCGGGATGCCGAGCTTCCTGGCCTTGTCGGCGAGGTTGTCGTTGATGCCGGTGCCGGGGAAGTGCATCACGCCCTTGGGCAGGATTTCCAGCATCTCGTCATTGCGCTTGAAGGGCGCTGCGCGGCCGTGCTTCGTCCAGTCGGGAGCGAAGCCGATTTGCGGCACGTTGCGGTTCGTGGCCCAGAGCGAGGCGATCTTCTCGGCGCCTTTCGGCGATTTGCCGTGCATCAGCACCATGTCCGGGTGCTTTTCGTGTACCTGATCGAGCTTCGCCCAGATCAGCCTGTGATCGTCGAAGTCGAGACCGCCGGTCACGAGGATCTTTGGACCAGGCGGAACAAGGATCGTCTGCTCGGCGCGCCGCTTCGCTGCCAGGAAGTCGCGGCTGTCGATCATCGCCGAGGTGAGATTGCGGTGGTTGACCCTTGATCCGCTGCGCGGAAGCCAGGTCTTGCCGGCGTGGCGTTCGTAGTGTTCGGCGGCCTGGTCGCGCATCAGCTCGAAGGCGTTCTGGCGTTCGATCAGGGTCTGCCCCTCGGCGATATGGCGCTCGAGTTCGACGGCCTTCACCTCGCTGCCGTCCTGTTCACGCTGCCCGCGGCGTTGCGCCTGCTCGTTGTCGTCGAGTTCGCGCGCGATCCGGTCGGTGGCGCGGTGGAAGACGTTGACCGTCGACCAGAGGAGATCGTTGAGGTCGGGTTCGAGGCGAGTGTCCTCCAGCGTTCCGATCAGGGCGTCGAAGATGTCGGCGATGGCGCCTGCGACCGCATTGCCGTCCGGGAGGAGTCGCTGGTCGGGTTCATCCTCGAAGGGACGGTAGCCGTGGAGCTGAAGCTCGGTGAGGACATGGTCGGTCGGTGATGAGGCGTGATGCGGTTCGAAGTCGTCGTGCTCGCTCATGGGATGCTCCGTCGGTTGGACCGCGACCGTCGCGGCCTTCATGGCGACGAAAGCCGGCGGGCGGGCCGGCCCTGCACCCGGAGCGCAGTGCAGGGCCGCAGCGTCAGCGGAGGATGGCGAAGGCCGGCGATTTTGTTTCGCGATGGAAAGGCGCGGCACGCGCCGCCGGAAAATCGTCGGCCGCAGCCATTGTCGGGCGGGCCCGTTTGCTGGCCGATCGCCCTCTCGAAGGCCGGGGCGCGGTCCCCCTCCGATGGTTGGTGCATCCGCGCGAGCACGACGACTACGCACCGCCATGCCGCTCTCGCGTGCCGGGCTGTGCCGCCAGCGCCATGAACTTTGCGACGTCCTGAGGTGCGACCTGCATCCGCGACTGCTGCCGGAGATGCTCGATGCCCAGGGTACGGAGATCCTCGTTGAAGTCGCCGAGCGCCGGCGAGATGACGATCGCCTCGATCCCGACGACGTTGGCCCGTTCGATCAGGCTGTCACGCGCACCGTCGCCGGCCGGATCATTGTCGCGCATGATGTAGAGCCGTCGCAGCGTATCGGGGAACAGGATGGCGGCGAGATGTGCTGCCGAGAGCGCCGCCAGCATCGGCATGTCGGGAAGCACCTGTCTGAGCGACAGTACGGTCTCGATGCCTTCGCCGGCCGCCATCACTTCGCCACCGATGCCGAAGCGCACCGCGTTGCCGAGCAGGTCGCCCAAGGCTCGCCTCGGCGTATCGATCGGCGCCTTGTCCCGTGATCGGGGATCGAGCCAGGTTCGGTGTGCGCCCGTGATCTTCCCGTCGAGATCCGTGACGAGGGCGATCATCGCCGGCCATGTCTCGGTCGGCGCATGCTCGTCGGGCCGATAGTAGCAGCGTGGATGAAAGCGAAGGCTTCCGGTTCCGCGTAAATCCGTAATGCCGCGTTCCCGTAAATACGCTTGCACGATTGTGCCCGTTATCGGCTGCGACATGCCGATGAGACGCCGCGCCGCTTCCGGCGAGCCGCTCGGCGCGGAGCTGCGACGCTCATGCGATCGTGGCTCCGGTTCCGGCGGCGGCATGCTGAGAAAGGCCCGTGCCTCGTCGGCCACGTCCTTGAAGTCGATCAGGCCGCAGCTTTCACGAATGACGTCGAGGAGATCGCCGTGTTCGCCAGTGGCGGCGTCGGTCCATTTGCCTGCAACGCCTTTCGGTGAGTCCTTGAGCCGGACATACATCGAGCGGCCGGGCGTGTTGCGCACGTCACCGACCAGCCAGTACCGGCCCTCGCGACGTCCGCTCGAAAGGTAGTGGCGACACACCGCCTCGGCCTGCCGGGCGAGACTGTGCGCGAGATCGGAGGCGTCCTGCCGGGCCATTACGCAGCCTCCCGCTCTGAGATGCGCGCGACGGGGAAGCTGTCGAGCAGCTTGGTGAGGATGGCGGGCCCTGATGCATCGACGGGCACGAAGAAGCGCAGCTTCCACGAGATGATCTCGCTGAAGAGGCCATAGGCCTTCAGCCGATCGCGCATCGCATCGGTGAAGCCCGACAGCTCGATGCGGTTGGTCCCCATCACGCGGGCGCGGCGCAACTGCATGCCCTCGGGGAGGTCGAGGATCGTGGTGCCGTCGATCAGCGCCGTGAAGGCGGCATCCGGCGCCAGGGTGCCGGCGCCCATGGTGCTCGCGTTAGCGGCCCAGGCGGGCGACACGCGGCGACCAATGACGCGCTCGCCGGCATCGGTCTGGAGCCGATAGACCCGCGTCGATTCGTTGGGCAACCGCTTCCAGATCGGTAGCAAGAGGCCGGCGACGATGTGGATGGTGCTGTCGGAGAACTCCGGCACCTCGTTCAGCTCCGCCCACCACGCAGAGGCGAAGGCGTCGCGATCGGCCTCCTCCCAATGGCTCTCATCCATCATGCGCAGCGGCGCATAGTTCTGCTCCATCGGCCGGATCAGGCAGACGCGGCGTTCGATCTCGCCGTCGTCGAGCATCATCGACGGTGCGGGAACCTGCACGGCGGCGCGGCCGGAGCGCCCGTCGACTAAGAGCCGGGCCCGGGGATCGGAAAGCTGGCCGAGCACATCGGCCAAGGCCGTCGGCCGATTGCGCTCGCGCCGCGTGATGGTGAGCAGCCGCGTCTCGGCGCCGGTGCCCGGATGCGTGTGGATCACCTGGTTGTCGGTGACGATGAAGCTCTCGGCCTGCAGCGTCTCCAATCCGATATCATAGACGCCGCTCCTGATCGCGCCCTCGATCTTGGCGGTGAGGAGCTGCTCGAACGCCGTGAAGAGCACGCCCTGCAGATCGATGGTCAGCGCCAGGAGCCTGTTGAGGAAGGTGGTGATCGGCGGCAGCTCGTCCTTGATGCTGTTGTCGTCCATCAGCTTCAGGCCGGTGGCGGTCTCGAAGCGGTCGAGCGAGCAACCCTCGACCTTGCCGCGCACCAGCAGGAGATAGAGCTGGCGGAGCGCGTCGCGCGCATAGTGCGATTCCAGATTGTCTTCGGGCCGGAAGAGACCTTGGCCGCCGGTCTGCCGCTGGCCGCGGGTGATGGCGCCCAGCGTGTCGAGCCGGCGCGCGATGGTCGAGAGGAAGCGCTTCTCGGCTTTCACGTCGGTGGCGATCGGCCGGAAGAGCGGCGGTTGCGCCTGGTTCGTCCGGTTGGTGCGGCCCAGGCCCTGGATGGCGGCATCGGCCTTCCAGCCCGGCTCGAGCAGATAGTGGACGCGCAGGCGCTGGTTCCGCGCCGCCAGATCGGCATGGTAGCTGCGCCCGGTGCCGCCCGCGTCCGAAAACACGAGCACGCGCTTCTGATCGTCCATGAACGCGGCGGCTTCTGCGAGATTGGCGGACGCGGCGCGGTTCTCGACTGCAAAGCGCTCGCCCTTGCGCACCACGCGGCGCGAGCGGCCCGTTACCTCGGCTACCATGTCGGTGCCGAAGCGCTGGACGATCTGGTCGAGCGCGCCGGGCACGGGCGTCAGCGAGGCGAGCCGTTCGATCAGCTCGTCGCGCCGGGCGGCGGCTTCGCGGCTTTCGACGGGCTGGCCGTCGCGAAAGACGGGCCGCGATGAAAGATTGCCCTCGCTGTCGGTGAACGGCTCGTAGAGCTGCACTGGGAAAGAATGCGCGAGGTAGTCCAGGACATACTCCCTGGGCGTGATGTCCACGCGGACGTCGTTCCATTCCTCGGTGGGGATCTCGGCAAGACGCCGTTCCATCAGCGCTTCGCCGGTCGAGACAATCTGAATCACAGCCGAATGGCCCTCGGCCAGGTCCTGCTCGATCGAGCGGACCAGTGTCGGGGTCTTCATGCTGGTCAGCAGATGGCCGAAGAACCGCTGCTTCGCGGACTCGAACGCCGAGCGCGCGGCCGACTTCGCCTGCCGGTTCAGCGTGCCGCTGTCGCCGGTGATATTGGCGGCCTGCATCGCCGCGTCGAGGTGATTGTGGATGATCGCGAAAGCGCCGGCATAGGCATCGTAGATGCGGGTCTGCTCGGGGGTGAGCTGGTGTTCCAGCAACTCATATTCGACGCCGTCATAGGAGAGCGAGCGGGAGGTATAGAGGCCAAGCGAGCGCAAATCGCGGGCCAGCACTTCCATGGCCGCGACGCCGCCATTCTCGACCGCCTCGACGAATTCCGCACGGTTGGCGAACGGGAAATCCTCGCCGCCCCACAGGCCGAGCCGCTGGGCATAGGCGAGATTGTGGACGGTCGTGGCGCCGGTTGCTGACACGTACACGATGCGCGCGTTCGGCAGGGCGTGCTGGAGGCGCAAGCCCGCACGGCCCTGCTGTGAGGGGGCGACATCGCCCCGTTCTCCCTTGCCGCCACCGGCGTTCTGCATGGCGTGGCTTTCGTCGAAAATGATCACTCCGTCGAAATCGGAGCCCAACCATTCGACGATCTGCTTGACCCGCGAAAGCTTCTCGCCGCGGTCGTCGGACCGTAGCGTGGCATAGGTGGTGAAAAGGACGCCTTCCGCGAGACGGATCGCGGTGCCTTGCGGGAACCGCGACAGCGGTGTGACCAGCAGCCGCTCCATGCCGAGCGCGGACCAGTCGCGCTGGGCGTCCTCGAGCAGCTTGTCGGACTTGGAGATCCAGACGGCCTTGCGCCGGCCCTGGAGCCAGTTGTCGAGGATAATCCCGGCCGACTGGCGGCCCTTGCCGGCGCCTGTGCCATCGCCGAGCATGAAGCCCTTGCGGAAGCGGATGGCGTTTGCCGTGTCGTCCGGCGCGGCCGAGACGAGATAGCCAGTCTCGTCGACGGTCCATGCCCCGGCGAGGTATTCGCTGTGGGCCTCGCCGGCATAGATCACCGTCTCGAGCTGGGCGTCGGACAGCACGCCGTCGCTGACGATGTGGGTGGGGAGCAGCGGCCGGTAGCTCGGCATGGGCGGAGCGACCGACGCCATCGCGGCCGATTGCACGAGCTTGGTCGGATGCGCCTGCGCGCCGGGATGCGGACCGACTGGAGCGCATAGGTCTCGTAGATCGAGTCCGACAGGCGACCGCCCTCCGGCGGCGTCCAGTCGATCGTCTCATAATCGAGGGGCACACCTTCGGGCCGGGCCATGCGGCGCGCAGGGGCTACGGACGCGGCCCGGGGGAGATAGCCGCGCACGGTGCGTGGCGCGCCAGGCGCGTCGGCGATCGTCTTCGGGAGCGATACCGGCAACCGGGCCGGAACCCGCTGGTCGATCCATGCGAGCAGCGTCGCAACATCGGGTGCGAGGCCGGGAGAGTCCGGAAAGCGGGTGGCGTCCTCGGCCGGCGCCTTGTCGATGACGGTCAGACGCGTGTCGATGGTCGTGCCATGTTTGGCATAGACCGCGCCCGCGACGGCGGCGGTAAACACGACGCGCCCGCGCTCCTGCAGGCGGATGAAGGCGTCGCGCCAGGCGAGCGCATCTGCTGAGAAGTTCGCGCCAGTGATCGCGACCAGGCGGCCGCCATCGGCGAGACGTGCCAGCGCCGAGGCGACATGGCGATAGGCGGCGTCTGCGACGCGTCCGGTGACGTTCGCCATCACCGAGAATGGTGGGTTCATGAGGATGACGCTGGGAACGGCCGTCCGATCAAGGTGATCGTCGATCTGGGCGGCGTCGAAGCGCGTAACCGGGATGGCCGGAAAGAGGGAGGTGAGGAGGTCGGCGCGGGTCTCGGCAAGCTCATTCAGGATGAGCGCGGAGTCGGCGATCTCGGCGAGGATCGCAAGCAGGCCGGTGCCGGCCGAAGGCTCCAGCACGCGGTCGGTCGGAGTCAGCGATGCCGCGGTCAGCGCGGCGAGACCGAGCGGGACCGGCGTCGAGAATTGCTGGAAAGCCTGCGCTTCCTCGGAGCGCCGCGTGTGCGTCGGCAGAAGGCGGACGATCTTGGTCAGCGAGGAAAGTCGTGAAGCCGGCGAAGCGGCTTTGCGGAAAAGCGCCTTTCCGTATTTGCGCAGGAACAGGACAGTCGCGACCTCGCAAGCGTCATAGGCCGTCTTCCAGTCCCACGCGCCGGCAGCGTCGGACCCGCCGAAGGCCGCCTCCATGGCGGCGCGTAGCGTCGTGGAATCGACCGCTCGGCCCTGTTCGAGATGAGGGATGAGGTGCTCGGCGGCCGCCAGCACGGCGGAGGCCGGCGGCGTCGCGGGCACGAGCGGGAGCGAGACTGCCGGGGCGGCAGCCGGAAGCGGAGCGTGAAGCATGGAGAAGACCTCGAAAGAGCAGAGACGGACGAGCCCGCCCGGCGCTCTCTCTCGACCGGACGGGCTCAAACCTGTCCCGGCCAACCTCTCGCTCTGGCGCGGGCCGGGCCCGGCTCATCGCGCCGCCTTCCGGCCGCGGCGATCCGGCGCTAAACTTTCCTGGGAAAAGAAGCCGCGGCGCCTCAGCTCACTGGAGTTCGCCGTGCCGGGTGAGAAAGAGGCAGGCGAGATGAAGGGAAGCGCGATCGGCATCATTGCGGCGGGGTGCCTGGCGGTCGGGTTCGGCACGGGGTTCATCCTCCGGCCGGTGATTGCGCCGGTGTCCGCGTCGCCGACTGTCGCGGTCGGGGTCGCGCAGCCGACGGAGGACGAGGCGACAGCGGCGGTTCAGCGTCACCGCCTGTTCACGGGACCTTTGACCAATGCGACGTTGAAGCTCGGCGACTGTTCGCCGGGTGGCGTCGGCCCCGGCGTGACCTGCATGACGCAGATCGTAGTGGATTCGACGAAGCCGAACGCGACGCCGCAGAACCGGCCGATCGGCTTCGCGCGCGTCAACGGGCAGTGGGAGGTCGCGGTGTGGTAGCGATCGACGGCGAGATCGACCGCGGCTTGGCGCAGGTGTTCTTCGCCAATGGCGAGGGCTTCCTGCCGCAGAATGATCCGTCTGATGCGAGGGACGGACGCGAGACCTGCTACGCGACCGGCATCGCGGCCGAGCTGGCGCTGAAGGCATTCCTGCTCACCCAGGGTTGGACTGACGATCGGTGCCGGCGTGAGATCCGTCATGATCTGGAGAAGGCCCTGGCGTGTGCGCAGGCGGCGGGGCTGGAAAAGGTGCCGAGCGAGCTGGGCTATGTGATCGGCGTCTTGAACGCGTACTATCCGAACCACGCGTTCGACCGTTTCGCGGCGCCGGCCGGCGACGAGGCGTTTCCGACAAGGGCCCGCTCGGTGATCGCGGATCTGTTCGATCGGGTGCGGCCCTATGTCGAGGTTGCGGGCGGGCGATAGATCTCGAACGGATCGCCGTCGGCAAGATGTTCGGCAAGCCAGCGCCCGCTGTTCATCCAGTCGATAGTCCGGCCCGTGGCCAGGTCGAGCACATGGGCTCCGCCAGAGAAGCCGTCGACGACAGGGTTCGAGGCGATGCCGGCACATTGGAATCCCCATCGCCCCGTCAGCGCGAAGGCTTCGGCGCATCGCGCAACGAAGGTGATCAAAAGCTGCGGATCGGCGCTGCCGGGATCGCGAAGCCAGAGGCGGGCCGCGCCATGCTCGGGCGTCAGCGAGAGCAAGAACGGCTCGGCCGGCGGGTCTTCGCGATCGTTCTCGGCCATGAGCGCCGCGTAGATGTCGAACGCGCGCGGGCGTTGGCGGCGGTGCCGACATCCAGCAGGCAGGAGAAGCGGGTGAGATAGTCGGTCATGTCGGGCTCCTGAAACGAAAAAAGCCCGGCGCTCGGCCGGGCTTGGACTGGGAATGGGATGGCGGCGGCTAGTAGCCGAACTGCCCGGACGGCCACGACTGGCCGTCATCGGCGGCGCGCACCGCGTCGTCGAGATAGGCGGGGTCGCCCTCGACAACGGTGGGGTCGCGCACCGGTGTTTCGTCGATGATCGTCACGCGACCGACCAGGTCGTCCTCGACCTCGACATGCACGGGAACGAGGAACTGAAAGACGACGCGGCGGGGCGTCGGGCTAGATTGCGACATGGCGCACCTCCTTGCGTTGGAGGAAGGGGCGGAGCGGCCGAAGCCGCTCCGCGGGTGCGCTCACTCGGCCGCAACGAGGTGGCGTTCCTCGTCTTCGCCATCGGCCGTGGTCTCCTCGTCGTCGCCCGTGAGGAAGTCGGGCAGCGCAGTCCCTTCGTCCTCGCCGCTCGCCGAGGTGTCCGGCGTGGCCGCCTCGAGCTCAGCGACCAGCCGCAGCGGTTCCGGCAACCAGCCGGTGTCGGCCAGCAGGCGTTCGGCCTCCTTTGCCATGTCGCCCTTCTTCAGGTGGTCGATGAGTTGCGCGGCCTGCTCGCCGGCGCCCTCGCGGACTGCCTGAAGGATGCGAGGCTTGGTGACGCGGCCGAGGTAGTTGCCGACGGTCGGACGCCAGCCGACGTCCACCATGTCGAGGCCGGTGGCGCGGGCCAGTCGGTCGGCTTGGCCGAGCCGCATGTCGAGGCCATGTTGCGAGACGCCGTTGCCGCCATAGGGGTTGGGCTTCTCGTAGAGCGCATTGACGCCGTAGCTCACGCAATGGGCCAGCAGCGCCATCCGGCTCGCATCGTCGAGCGCCGCCAGCCAGTCCCACAGCGCGTCGTCCTCGGCGGGAATGTCGCCCGCCCAGCCTTCGTGGCGCTCATGCACTGCGCGCGCCGACGGGCTGTCCTTCAACGCATCGTCCTGCACCGGGAAGAAGACGTGACTGACGGAGGCCTCCATAGCGCCCTTGTACATGCGATGCTGGAAGGTGTCGGAGACCAACTTGTGCAGGAGCGCGGTCATCGCGACATGCGGATTGTCGGCCAGCGCATTCCGCAGTGCCAGCGTGCGATGGGCCGACAGCTCGGTGACGAGGCGATCGGGCAGCGGCTTGATCGCATCGTCCTCGTCGTCCTCCGGCTCGGTGGGCTGGCCGCCGATCGTGATGACGGCGCGCTGCACGATCGGTTCCACCGGCTCGCCGCCGGCTTCCAAGCCAGTCTCGCCCTCGGAGGCGATCGGCGCTTCGTCCTCGGCCCGGACATAGCCGCGATCGATGTCGAGGCTGCCGTCATGGGCGATGCTGATGAACACACCCGCACGGCCGATATCATCGATCTCGTAGCGGACCGGCCGCGCCTCGAGGGCGGCGAGCGCCGTCTCGATCTCGCCGAGCCGCTGATCGACCTCGTCCGGCAACTCGTCGGCATCTTCATATTCGGCCTCGAGCTTCTGGTACTCGGCGTTGAGTGCCTCGATCGTCGCCTGCTCCTCGGCGGTCAGGTCGAGCGGTTCGCCCTGCAGTTGGCGCAAGCCACGCGCGACGTCATAAGGGAAGCTGACCGCGACTTCGATCCACTTCCAGCCCTCGGCGGTGATCGTCTCAGCACTGGCCTTGAGCTTCTCAGCCACCAGGCGATCCAACAACGCCGGGTCCTGCAACCAGCCGCCATCGTCAGACTGAAACAGACCGCGCATGACAATGCCGCCAGCGGCCTCATAGGCGTCGAGGCCGACAAAGGCGGCGCGCTTGTCGGAGGCGCGCACCGTGGTTTCCGTGAGCATGCGCCGGATCTGGTACGGCTCTTTCGACCAAGCGTCCTTAATCGCATCCCAGACCTGGTCCTGGCGGGCGTGGTCGTTCGACACGGAGAAGGCCATGAGCTGCTCCAGCGTCATGCCATCCTCGGCATAGACGTCGAGCAACGCCGGCGAGACGGATGCCAGCCGGAGCCGCTGTTTCACAACGGTGACCTGCACGAAGAATGCGGCCGCGATCTCCTCCTCGGTCATGCCCTTGTCCCGCATGTCCTGGAAGGCGCGAAACTGATCGAGCGGATGGAGCGGGGCGCGCTCGATATTCTCAGCCAGCGACACCTCTTCGGGAAGGATCGCGCCGTCACGGTCGCGGACTACGCACGGCACGGGCGCGACCTTGGCGAGGCGCTTTTGCTTCACCAGCATCTCCAGCGCGCGGAAGCGGCGGCCGCCGGCGGGGACCTCGAACATGCCGGTCTCAACGCCCTCGGCGTCGATCACCGGGAAGACGCTGAGACTCTGGATCAGGCCGCGCCGCGCGATCGAGGCCGCCAGGTCTTCGATCGAGACGCCGGCCTTCACGCGCCGGACGTTGGACTGGCTGAGCACCAGCTTGTTGAAGGGAATGTCGCGCGAGGACGACAGGACGATCTTCTGAACAGCAGTAGCCATCGGGATTTACTCCGCGACGGGCGGCCGAAAGACTCTCTCTCGACCTCCAACCCGTCGCGGAGCGAAGCGCCGCCCTCTTCCTCTAAAGGGGGCAGCGCCACGGACCGACAAACCGGAGAGACACGGAAGCGCAAAGCCGGAGACACGGAAAACCGCATCCCCGGCTTCGCGGAAATCAGGCGGCTCGATCGAGCAGCTTCTTCGCCTTGGCCTCCATGTCGAGACGGGCGTCCTGATGCGGCTTGTCGCGCGCGACGGCGGTGATGCCCTGCACGAAATCGAAGATGGACTCCGGCGGGCGGCCTTCCTCGGCCAGCACCGTGTCGATGATCTTGCCGGTCTCGGCCTTCGAGAAACCGCGCCGGCGCAGGAAGTCGGTGCGGTCTTCGTTCGTCCTGGCGACGATCCGCTCGCGGGCGGCCTTGATGCCGTTGACGAAAGGCAAGGGCGAGGAGTTGGCGAAGTTCGACAGTGCCGGGGCCGCCTCGTGCGCGAAGCGATTGGCCGCATATTTGGAGTGGCGGATGGTGATTTCTTCGAAATCCTCCACGCCCCACAAATTCCGATTTTGGCAGACCGCGCGGAGATAGAAGCTCGCCATACCAAGCGTCTTGGCGCCGACCTCGGAGTTCCAGCAATAGAAGCCGCGGAAGTAGAGATCCGGCGAGCCGTCCGGAAGACGGCCGGCCTCAATCGGGTTGAGGTCATCGACGAGGAAGAGGAAGACATCGCGATCAGAGGCATAGAGCGTCGTGGTGTCCTTGGTGATGTCGACGCGCGGATTGTAGATCCCGGTCGACCAGTCGAGCACACCCGGCACCTTCCAGCGGGTGTCGCCCGTGCCGTTGCCGGCGATGCGCTGCACGGCTTCCACCAATTCTGCGTCGAAGATCCTCCCGTAATCCGGGCCGGTGACGGCGCGCAGTTCCATGCGGCCGTCGTCGGTTTCCAGCGTCTTGATCTGCTCGGCGCGATTGGAAGTCAGGCCATATTGCAAATTGATGGCGGCGAGCGCGGCCGGGAGCTGGCGTAGGTAGGCGGCGGGTGCGCCGACAAGGCCGGCGAGTTGGCCGAAGGACCAGTGTGTCGGCGCGATTGCCGCGTCCGTGCCCGGCAGGATCAACGCCAGCCGCTCCGGGTCATTGCGGTTTGCCTCCACATGGATGAGCGCGCTTTCCACGACCCGCGTCCGGCTACGATCGGCGCGGTCGCGGACCGATCCGGCCAACTCGGACAGAGAGAGGTATCGCTCGTCGGCTGGGCGCGAGAACCATTCCGACGAGACGCGGCCGATCCGCTCGCCGCGGCTGACGTCCACCTTGTAACCGCCGGTCGTGTCACGGCGCGCGTCGAGAACTGAAACTTGGGTCATGGGACCAATCTCCATGACGGGCACCGGAGACCTCTTCTCCAGTCCTCAACCCGTCACGGAAATCGGTCCGCACTCTCACTCTAGGGGCGTTGCGGGGCCTCCCGCAGAAGGGGTCGGCCGAGACGTAAGGCTCGGGAGCAGGGGAAGGCTTTCCCCTCCCGGTGTCTCAAGTTTTCGAAGGCTCGGCGCGAAGAATGAGTGCGGACGAACGGAGGCCCAATCTGCTACGAGTAGCCGTGCCATTTCGCGATGAAGGACGATTACTCTCGGCCCATCCGCTAGTCTAACGGCCGGGGAGGATTGTCATGGATTTCGAGGATCTCGTTGCGGCGCTGTCGCCGCCACCAAACCGGATCGGAAAATCCGACGGCGAACAGGAGCACCATCTTTATGAAGGCGCGGTCATGGTCGCCTATGCCATGCATCTGTTGCGGACGCGGGATACCCGACACGTCCGTGTTCACCCCGATGGAGAGCACGGCAAGCAATTCGACTTCGCGGCCTGGCTGCATCGACGCGAGTTCATCAAGATCTCCAGCGTCGGCACCACCAGTTATGGCGGCACGTACCGGAACGCTGCGGGCCAGCAGATCACCGTCAATCCAAAGTCGGGACTGGGTGATGTGGTCGCAGAGGTCGGCAACCACGTCATCTCTGCTGAATGCAAGGGCGGGATCATCAACACGAGGCATTCGGGCCAGGTGTCTCGGCTCTACAAGGGTTTGTGCGAGACGGTCGGCATGCTGATGGCGACACCGTCGCAAGGACGGCAGGTGGCCGTCGTGCCTTTCACGGAAGGCACCTTGCGTCTGGCGGAACGACTGGCGCCGCGTTGCGCGCTGGCCGGCATCGAGATCGCCCTGGTGGGAAGCCGCGGCGAAGTCAGGGATGTGCGGCCGGCCCCGGTCGCGGGGTGAGATTATGGGGCGCGGCGCATCGTCGGGCGAGACTACAACAACGAAGGGTGAGAGTTGATGAAGCGCGTGCTGACGGTCGGGGTCACATATACCGGCGAGAAGATCGAAGGTGTCGAGATTGAAAATCTCGGGCTCTGCCAGGCGGGCGTAGACAAGGCGCGCGCGGCGTTTCCGCTCTACGAGTACGATACGATCATCATCAATCCGCAGAGCTATTCTCATTTCCTGTTCGGCGCGGAGGGAGTTCTCGAACGAGCCCAATGAGCTGGGGAAGCTCAAGCGCCAGAATGACAGCTACGACATCGATTCCGCCTTCCTGGCTGACGATCGGGAAAAGGAGATGGAGGCGGCGATCGCGGCCGGTGCCACCGTGGTCTGGTGCCTATCGGAGCCAAAGCGGATGAACTTCTTCGGCTATCGCGAAACCCATCTGGGCTACGCCGCACCGAAGGTCGCCGGGCTTGTGAAGCGTTCGGACCTGCTGGTGAAGAAGGGGCGGCGGATGGGCGCGATCGATCACGACAGCCCGTTCGTGCGCTATTTCGATGTCCTGTCGAAGACGGGCTGGACCTTGTGCCTGTCGGACCCGGCCGAGGGGATAACTTCGATCGCGTCGACGCCGGAGGGCTATAGCCTCGGCGGGCGCGTGGCGCTTGGAACGACGGCCGGATGGCTGTTGACGCCGCCGACGTCGCCGGACGCCGAGAACCAACTGGTCCGGGACAGCCTGACGCTGGAAAAGGCAGACCCGGCGCACGAGAAATATCACGGGATTTTCCTGAGCCATACCGGCGTCGACAAGCCGTTCGTGCGTCGCCTGCGAACCGACTTGCTCGCGCATGGCGTGCCGCGGGTCTGGCTGGACGAAGCCGAAATTGACATTGGTGACTCGCTTATTGCCAAGATCGACGAGGGCATGAAGCTCAGCCGCTACATCGCCGTCGTGCTCTCGACCAAGTCGATCGACGCCCCTTGGGTGAAGAAGGAACTCGACGTGGCCATGAATCGGGAGATCGCGAGCGGCGAGGTTGTCGTGCTGCCGCTGCTCTACGAGCGGTGCGAGCTGCCGGAGTTTCTCAAAGGCAAGATGTACGCCGATTTCTCGAAGCCGGAGGAGTACGAGGCGATGTTGGCGAAGCTCTTGCGCCGACTTCGGATCACCTGATGCGCGACGCGGAGGGAGGCGCTCGGATGCTCGATTTTTCGGGGCTGACCAAAGATGAGGCTAGCGCCGTCGAGATGGCGATATCTCGTGCCGAGAACTTTCACGGCTATATTCCATCATCGAGCCTGGATTTCATCATTCGCAATTACCGCGAGCTCGCTGCGTTGGGCGCGCTGGAGGCGGCATGGCTCGACGCCTACGTCCATGCGTCGCATTTCAACGCGCACGGCCTTTCCGTTCTAAGGGCGGTCTTCGACGCCTGCGACCGCGATCGTCTGCGTTCGCTCAAGCCCTTGGCTGGCGACGCTACGACTGCCCGGCGCTTCACGCTGTTTCGCGGCTGCGCCGGTCCGGCGCACACCATGGGTATGTCGTGGACGTCATCGCTCGACAAGGCGATCTGGTACGCGGCGCACCACGCGGCGTTTTACGATCTTTCCGACTGTGCGGTGTATGTGGTGACGGTTCCAGCCGACGATATCTATTGCCGGCTCGATCACTACGACAACGAGTTCATCGCGTATCCGCAGGGTGCTTGGCAGATAGACGTTCCCAGCGGCGAGTTCCGCCTAGATCGGCCCCGATGAGGCTGGCCAGTGCAGCCTGCGCTGGCCGTGCTTCGCGTTTTCGGATGGCCGGGATGGAGGCCACTAAACTCTGGGCGGCATATGCGCCTTGTCGAGCCGCCGATGGATCAGCGAGACGATGGTCAGAAGGTCTTCCGCGTCCTCCTTCGACATTGACCAGTGGATGCGCGCTTCATGCGCCGTCGGGTTGCGAAACATGCCGAATGTCCCGCGCACAAGGTTAGCGAAACCACTTTGCTCGCTGCGCTCGCTGGCTGTGCTCCGCGGATTGATGGCCAGGAGCGGCGGGTCGCCGGCGAGCACGCGATCGACCAAAGACGCCCCGTCGTCCGTCAGTCCCGTGCGCGTCCGCATTTTGTCCGCCACGCTCTTTACCGCCTCTTGGACGGCATGAAAGTAGTTGTCAGCAAGCAGCTCGGCGCGGCAAAATTTCAGAACGTCCGGATGCACGCCTCGACCCTCGAGGTCGGCTCGAAGGTCACGGGCGCGCCGTTGAGCCTCCGGCAATGTCTGGGCCGCTTCTGCTGATGTGAGATTTCCGGCCTGATCCACGACCATGCCGGCGAATGCCAAGGCCTGATTGAGGAGCTCCCGCATCGGCTCGTACCGATCTGGATCACGGCTATATCGCGCGGGCCTCATTGCCAGCCGAATGAACTCCAGAACGTGCGTGCGATTCTGTTTGGTGTTTTGGCTCTCCACGAAGGCATTGTAGATACGGACACGCTTCGTCCCGGGGCCCGGATCGTTCATCTTGCTGGAGGCGATAAGGTGCTGGATCTCCGGCCCGGTGAGGCCTTGGCCGGTATCGCCCAAGGCGCCGGCGATGGCTTCCAACTGGTCCTGCGAGAAGAACGCCATATCCGGCCTCACTGACCGTAGGCGAGCCGCCGCAGGAAGGTCCTGGCGGTGACGAGAACGACATGCAGGCGGAAGGTGCTGTGGTCTTCATTCGAGAGGCCCGGGTGCGAACCCTCGGTGTGGAGCATCTTGAAGAGGCCGTTGACGTAGTTCTTCCCGTCCTGAGTCCACTCGTTGCGATCCATCGCAAGGAAGCCGATTTCTGCGAGCAAGGCGCGCCGGTTTTCTGAACTCGGCCGCCCGGCCGCTTCCTGCGGTCGCACGTTGCGCGCGATGTCGTCGAACAGGCTTTCCAGGAAAGTCCGGAGCTGGCTGTTACAGGCGGCCCAATCGCCGCGTGTATGCGCTTCGACAGCCTGGTCGAGATGACCAAGAGGGGTTGCGAAGCCGAAGGACTTGAGAAGCTGATGCACCTCGTCGTCCGTCTGGGGGAGCTGGATTTCGCCCGGTAATGCCGCGCGGATGGACGCGTTTCGCCCATAGTCGTCCCACGTCAAAACGTATCCGTCACGCGCAAGGCCCCGTGCGAAGGCCGTTTGCAGAGCATGCGTAGGGTCTTGCTGCGCTAGCTGCGCGGCTTGCCGGATCACCGCCTCGCCCAGGGTCATGCTGCCTTCGAGCGTGTCGAGCACGGCCTCGGCCCGTTGCACGACGATCCGGCCGAGAAAGACACACTTGTTGGCGACGCTGAGGGAGGTGCCGGAGGAAATCTCGTCCTCCAGGCCGAGGCGCAGGACCATCTGGTTGAACCGCGCCTGGCTGTGTTGCTCCAGCAATTCGACGGCCGCGACAAGGGTAGGACGGGTGAAGGGCGCAGATCGCATCGGCGCTCCTAATTAAAACGAAGACCGAACAAACCGCCGGTGTCGGTCGCGTCGGTGAGTTTGGTCTCCAGGACGTGGTCCCTGACCCTGAAGCCGGGTTTGAACCCCTCCTGGGGAAGAACGTCGGAATTCATCGTCACGATGTACTGGAAACCGGCGGCCTCGGCGCGCTCGGCGCCAAGCTGCAGGGCTTTGGCGACCTGACGCTCGTCGACGCCGTCGAACAGGTGGCTGTCGTGCAGAAGGAAGCCGGGCCCGCGGCCCTGCTTCAGGCTGATCTCGGTGAGCATCAGATCGAAGCAGAAGATCTGCATGTTGGTGATGCCCTTGCTCCGCTGCCCATCGATATGGACGTCGAACTGCGGGCCGCCGCCTGTCTCGGCGATGGTGAGGCTTCCGGCCTTCTCGTAGAGGGATTCCGACAAGGACTCGAACGTCAGGATCGCCTCGCGCAGGATGTCGTTACGCTCGTGCAGGTCGTCCCGAAGCGCCTTGGTCAGATTGGCCCGTTTAATGTCCAGTTCGGCTTTGGTGCTCTCGATACGCTCGGCGGTTTCGAGGCGCTGGCGCAAACCCTCTACCTCGGCCTCGGCGCGGCCGGCCTCCTCGCGCAGGTTCGTGTAATGCTCCAGCGCGCCGCCGGAACTCAGCACATTCATGATCTGACGACGCCGGCGATCGCGCTCGGCGGTGCGCTGGTCGCGTTCGGCGATACGCGCTTCGGCGGAAGTGATCTCGGCATTCAGGTGGGCGCGGCGGTTCTCGATGATCGAGCGATGAAACCGTTCCACCTCGTCGAAACGCCGCCGGACCATGTCCGGCAAGACGACGCCGGCTTCCGCGTAGAGCTTGGTGACATCGCCGAGATCGGGGGCACCTTCTTCACCGAGTGAGGCGCGAAGTTGTTGAAGCAAGTCACCGTCCATGACGTTGTCGACATTGTGCGCGTCAATCTCGCGGGTGATGAGGTTGGCCTCGCGTTCAAGCTCCTTGTATTCCGGCACGACCTGAAAGGAGGCCAACTGTTCGCGCAGTCTGATGGCGCGGGCTTCGGCGATGGTGAGGCGTGTGCGCAGATCGGCGGCCTTGCCGAAATAGCGGCCGAGGTCGCCGCTCTTGGCGGCCTTGCGCAATTCCTGGGCGACCTTCTCCTGCCCGCGCAGCTCCTGGAATTTGCCCGGAATGGTCCAGTCAAGGCCGAGCAGATAACAGATCGAGACCTGCTGGTCCCATGCCTGTTGCATCGTGGAATGCTGCATCGGCTGCTGGAATCCGCCGCTGAGCTGGCGGCGCGCGAAATAGGAGAACAAGGACCGGAAGGACGGCTGGAAGCGTTCGCTTTCGTCACCGGCCGAGAGCGGCAGACCGAACCAGAGCTTGCCGAGATTGGCCTTCCACTGTTCGTTCGATAGCTCGAAATGTCCGGCCGCCAGGTCGAACTGGGGTGCGATCGGCCAGTTCTCGACGGCGCCGTTGATCGTGAGCCGGCTCGGCTTGGCGCCGCTGCGGGCCGCGGAGATCGCGTCGCCGGCGACGTCTACCGACACATCGAAGGTCCATTCGGTGAGAACCTCGGACCGGAAGATGCTCTCCTTACGGACGTCGGCGCCGAACAGGAAATGCACCAGCTCCACGAAGCTGGTTTTGCCGGCGCCGTTGCGAGACTGGCGGTCGTTGGCGCCCTCGCTCTTGTCGGCCAGCAGGATGTTGAGGCCCGGCTTGAAAGCCAGAGTCTTGAAGGAAGCCAGGTCGCTGCCGAAACGGCGGATCATGACGCGACCCTCCGCACGAGGCCGCGCTCGAAGTCGAGCGCCCCGATCGTGTAGAGCAGGTCCAGTGCGAGAATGAACCATTGATAGTCGATCGGCGCATTGGGAGCATGTTGCGAGCGGCGGCCGCGCACCTCGTCCCACAGGCGGGACATGGTCATCGGTCGCTTCAGGATTTCCAGGACCTCGGCGCCGACGCCGATGAGCGCGCGGTCCGGACGGACATGCTTTGTTGGCAGGATCATGACGCCTCCACGGAGACGAGAGGATCCTCGAAGATGTCGCAACTATCGAAGAAATAGGCGAGCACGGCCAGCGCGGCGCCCTGGCGCTTGGGTTCCCCATTCATCCCGGCATAGTCCTGCAGGTGCTTGAAGATCGTATCGGCCGGAAGATCTAAGGCTTTCAACTCGGCGTAGCGCATGCGGAACGCCTCGGCGATACGCTCGCCGAGATCCGGCCGAGGGCTCTTGCGAAAGAAGGTATCGACGAGGCTCGACTTGCGCCGGCCGATCCGCAGCAGGAGCCCGGATTCTTCCGAGAGCGCGTTCTTTTCCAGCTTCTCCAACGACGGCGGGGTGAGCGGCGGATCGCCGGCGTTCGGGTCCTGACGCTGCAGCGCTTCAATGATCGGCACGAGGTCGGCCATCACAAGGCGATCGACAATGGCGATCGAAGCCGCCGGGCCGAACAGCGCCTGCAGGGCGGCCAGTTCGAGGCCCATCGCGAGCTTCAGGAGCTCCGGCTCTGACCAGGTCTGGATGGTAAGCGGCGCATGCGCCTGCCGCAGGCTATCGATATGCTGGACTGCGTTGGGCGGGAGGCCTCGGCCATCATTATGGACGAAGACCCACTCGGCCATATCGGCATTCCAATGACCGCGTGCGCCATGGAAGTCCTCATCGACCTTGGCGATCAGTTCGGCTTCTTTCATCGCGTCGGGGGCGTAGCACTGGAAGACGGACTTGGTGCTGACGCGGCGGCCGTCGCATTTTAGATCGCCGTAGGGACCATAAGGACGCACTTCTTCGAAATCGGCGCCGAAAGCATAGCCCGCGAGCCGAACGAACCAGTCTTGGAACGCCGTGCCGCGCTGGGTGTGGAAGGCCAGTCGGAAGCGATCGACATAGATGGAGTGCTGCAGCTCATCCATGGCGCTGTTTGGCTGCCCGGGTTGGCTTTGGCGCACGCACCGCCGGTGCGACGTCGCCGAGATGATGAATGCGCATGGCCGGCCGCTTCGGCAGTTTCACCATGAGTTCCAGCTTGCCGCCGACGGCCTCGACATAGCTGCGGAGTGTCGAGAGATACATATCGGCCTGCTTCTCGATCTTGGAGACCGAGGGCTGCTTGATGTTGAGCGCGGTGGCGATCTCGGCCTGTGCCTTGCCGGTAATCTGGCGCAGCTCCCGAAGGCCTTCGACTTCCTGCTTGAGGTCCTGATAGCGTGCCTCGATGTCCGCCTGGCGCTCCGGCGGCAGCTCGGAAATGATTTCGTTCAGGCTCCGTGCCATCTCACTTTTCCTTTTTTCCGGATTTCAGGCTTTCCAGATGGTCGGAAAACCGTAAGTCCGCCTTTGCGATCAGGCTTCTGTAGAAGCGCTTCTGGCTTCCGCCCGACTTGTCGCCGGCCACGAGCACGATCGCGTTTCTCTCAGGGTCGAAGGCGAAGGCTGCCCGCCATTCGCCATCGGCTGCCTCGAACCGCAACTCCTTCATATTGGCGTGTTTCGATCCCTTCAGCGTATCGACATGCGGCCGGCCAAGCTGCGGACCGAAATCGGCAAGCACCTTGGCGACCACCAGCATGGCGTCCTGAACGGTCGGCTCGAAGGCCTGAAACTCCGCTTCGAAGGCTTTGTGTAGTTTGACTTCCCACATATCGATATAGCCTATGAGCTATGTTCGGTCAATAGGAAGGGTGCGCGGTGCGGCCGGCGACGCCGTGGTCACGCGACGGCAACTTTCGGCCCAGGCGTCGAGATCATCGACCGCGTAGCGGACCCATTTCCCGAACTTGTGGAAAGCGGGTCCGCCGCCTAGCGAGCGGTAGCATTCCAGCGTGTGCGCTTCGAGGGCGAGGTAGCGGGCGGCCGCCTCGGTATCGACGAAGCGGATCGGTCCGGCGTCCTCGACGAACCTGGCCCGACGCAGGATGTCCGGCGTAGGCCAACGACGCTGCGGGTTGGCGTCCTTACGCATGGCTCGCCTCCTTGTTCTCGTCGCGCTTGGTGCCGGGAGGGACGGCGCGGTTTTCACCAGAGCGGTGACGGAACGGTCGATAGTTTCCGAGCTTGGTGCGGGAGGCATACTGGCCGTCCTCGTAGCCGAGGGGCTTGCCGGCTGCCGTCAGCACTGGCTCGATCGCCTCGACTTCAGGCGCCACCGAAGGCACGTCCACAACCGGCGCCGGCGTGGAGATCGGAGCTAGGGTCGCCGGCTGACCACCGAGCAACGCCTGTCGCCGCTGGTTCACCGCCTCCGCCGCAGCTCGCACCGGATCGTCCTCGGTGTGCACGTACTTCATGAACATGGTCACCGTCTTGTGCGCGGTGAGCGCCATGCCGACCTTCACCGGCACGCCGGAGTTGGCGATGTCGGTCGCCGAGCGGTGGCGGATGCCATGCGTTCCGATATGCGGCAGTCCGGCGCGCTCAAGAATGCGCCGCCAGCCCTGGTAATAGGTGTGCTTCGACATTGGCAGGTTGGGATCGAAGACGGACGGGCAGACGAAGGGCGATTCCTCCAGGAGCGGCGCAGTCTCGAAGAGCCGCTGCGCTTCTGCGCTCATGGGCTTGGACATGCCGCCGGTCTTGCTGTCAGGCCAGACCACCCGCCGGTTGTCGTAATCGATCCAGGACCATTCGAGCTGGAGGATCTCCGACATGCGCGCGGCGAATTCGAACTGGAGACGGATCGCCAGAATGATGAAGGGATGCTCAAGCCCCTCCGCCTCGGCGCGCGCGAGGTAGGCGAAGAGCTTCTTCATTTCGCTGTCGGTGATGAGCCGTGTCTTTCCCCGTTCCGGGTACTTCGGGACGTGGCGGCACGGGTTCGACCCGTCGGGGCGCATGCCCCAGACCTCGGCCATGTTGAACATCTTCCGCACGGCGGCGAGGACGCGGTTCGCGTTCGTCGGCTTCTTCGACATCTTCTTCATTAGGTTTGAGATGTCGGCGCGGGCGACGTCGGGCACCTTCAATTGGCCGAGCACCGGGATGATGTAGCGCCTGCCGTAACCGCGGTTCGACTCGACCGTGGATGGCTTGTTGCGGCTCTCCGAGTAGTCGGTGATGAACCGGTCAAAGAGTTCTTTGACCGTAGGCGCCTGCCGGGCGGTGGCTCGCTCGGCGCTGGGATCGATGCCGCGGCGGACTTCGGCCAACCAGTCCTGAGCGATGCCCCGAGCTTGCTCGACGGTGATCTCACCGTAGCGGCCGATAGCGGGCTTTCGGCGCTGTCCGTTATGGGCGACATAGGCGACCATGAATATCTTGCGGCCGGTCGGGGTGACCTTGACAAGGAACCCCGGTATCGTCGTATCGCGGAGTTCGTAATCGCGCTCCTGGGCGGTTGCGGCGTCGACAGCAGTCTTAGTGAGTTTGATTTTGGGCATTCCTAACCTCCGTTGAGGTTGGATTTCAGGTGCAACATAGGTGCACCTAGAAAGCCAACCGTAGCGTACGTCCGGCTAGGTATGTGTGTTCTGAGAACCGAAAAAAGCTAGTGCTGACAATCGGTTATCGGGAAAACGGATACTGCCGGATACACAAAGGATAGGGCATATCCGGTCTCTCAAAATCATCCGCCGGAAACGGCGTGCCCGTTCGAGTCGGGCCGCGGGCACCACGACCATCCCCTCTGACGCGCGGTTCCGGCCCGCCGCCGGCGCTTCCGCCGGCCGTCGGCGCGTGAAGCTTGCGTTGCCGGCGCGCGCGGTGGTCATATGGCGCCGGACAACGCCGGCGCGACCGTCCGCGCCGCGCGGGATCTGGGGGGATCGCGATGAGGAAGTTCGCCATTGTAGCCGCGGTGCTGACGCTCTTCGCGGGCGTCGCCGACGCGCAGACGCCGCGCAAGGGCGGCACGATCCGCATGACGGCGCCCTACGCCGCCAGCTTCGGCAGCCTCGACCCGCACGCCACGCCGCGCGCGCAGGACGACATCGTCGGCAAGGCGATCCACCGCACGCTGTTCAACTGGGATTCGGCCGGCGGCAAGCTGGTGCCCGAGCTGGCGCTCTCGGTCACGGCGTCGGCCGACGGGCTGACGCACACCTTCAAGCTGCGCGACGACGCCTTCTTCCACAACGGCCGCAAGATGACGGCGGACGACGTCATCTGGTCGTTCACGCGCATCATGGACGGCACCAAGGGCTTCGCCGCCGCGCGCTACGTGCGCGTCATCAAGGGCGCGGTCGACGTCGAGAAGGGCCAGGCCAAGGAGATCTCCGGCCTGCGGAAGATCGACGACTTCACGCTCGAGATGACGGTCACGGACATCGTCGACCCGGCCTACTACTTCTTCTCCGGCACCACGGCGATCCTGCCGAAGGAGGAGGTCGAGAAGGGCAATTTCGCGGCCAATCCCGTCGGCCTCGGCCCGTTCAAGTTCAAGGAGCACATCCCCGGCAGCCGCGTCGTCGCCGAGCGCTGGGAGAAATTCTACAAGCCGGGCAAGCCCTACGCCGACCGGCTCGTGGTGCAGATCATGGCCGAGGCCGCCGCGCGCGACGTCGCCTTCCGCAACAAGGAGATCGACACCTCGATCCTCGGGCCGGCGCAGTACGTCGCCTACCGGGAGGACCCGGCGCTGAAGGGCGGCATCCTCGAGGTCGCGGAGATGTTCACCCGCGCGCTCACCCTGAACCACGCCTACAAGCCGTTCTCCGACAAGCGCGTGCGCCAGGCGGTCAACCACGCCATCGACACCGACCTGATCATCAAGCGGCTGGTCAAGGACAAGGCCTACCGCGCGACGAGCTGGCTGCCGCTGTCGTCGCCGGCCTACGACAAGGCGATGAAGCCCTACGCCTTCGACCCTGAGAAGGCCAAGAAGCTGCTGGCCGAGGCGGGCTATCCCAACGGCTTCGAGTTCGAGCTGACCACCAGCCCGAACGAGAGCTGGGGCCTGCCGATCGTCGAGGCCATCATCCCGATGTTGGCGCGCGTCGGCATCAAGGTGAAGCCCAAGCTGGTCGAGGTCACGGTGCTGACCGAGATCGCGCAGAAGGGCGACCACCAGGCCTATATCGGCTCGAACCTGACCGGGCCGGACTCGCTCGCCACGCTGCGCTGCTACTACTCCAAGACGCCGCGCACGGCCTGCAACTACACCGGCTTCAACAACCCGGCCTTCGACAAGCTGCTCGACGACGCCGGCAAGACCGCCGACCAGGCCAAGCGCAACGACCTGCTGCGCCAGGCCAACGCGCTGATCCACGAGGAGGCGCCGGTGTGGTTCTTCAACTACAACAAGGCCGTGCTCGCCTACCAGCCGTGGATCCACGGCCTGCAGGCCAACCCGACCGAGATCACCCACCAGTATGTCGAGGACATCTGGGTCGACGAGAAGTCGCCGGCGAAGTGACCGGAAGCGGTCGAACGGTCCACGCGCGGACGGCGGCGTCCCCGCCGTCCGCTGCGTGACGGATCCACGATGCTCGCTGTCCTCGTCAGGCGCCTGCTCAACGTCGTGCCGACCCTCGTGGCGGTCGTCGCGCTGGTCTTCCTGCTGTTCAGCGTCCTGCCCGGCAGCTTCATCTCCGGCATGAACGAGGACGGCCGCGGCATGGTCGACCCCGCCGTGATGGAGCGCATGCGCAAGGAGATGGGGCTCGACGACCCGCTGGTCGAACGGTTCGTCAAATACGTCGGACGCACCGTGGTCGGCGATTTCGGCAACTCGTTCCGCACCCGCGAACCGGTGACCAAGCTGATCGGCGCGCGCCTGTGGCCATCGCTCAAGCTGGTCCTCGCCTCCATGCTGTTCGCCATCGTGGTCGGGGTGCCGCTGGGCTTCGTCGCCGCGCTCAAGCCCGGCAGCGCGCTCGACACCGCCTCGATGGTGGTGGCGATCTCCGGCCTGTCGCTGCCGAAGTTCTGGCTCGGACTGATGTTGATGTACCTGTTCGCCCTGCAGCTCAAGCTGCTGCCGAGCTTTGGCTACGGCGAGGGCGGCCTCGCCCACCTGACGCTGCCGGCGCTCGCGCTGGGGGTCAGCCCGATGGCGCTGCTGGCGCGCACGACCCGCGCCGCCGTGCTCGACGTGCTCAACGCCGACTTCGTGCGCACCGCGCGCAGCAAGGGCATGAGCGAGGCGCGCGTGGTGGAGTGGCACGTCATGCGCAACGCGCTGGTCCTGGTGCTGACCACGATCGGCCTGCAGTTCGGCTCGCTGATGGGCCAGGCGGTGGTCGTCGAGAAGCTCTTCTCCTGGCCCGGCCTCGGCTCGCTGCTGGTCGATTCCGTCTTCCAGCGCGACATCCCCGCCGTGCAGGGGTGCATCCTGCTGATCGTTGTGTTCTTCCTCGCCATCAACACGCTGGTCGACCTCGCCTACGTCGCGATCGACCCGCGCATCCGTTACGGGTGACGCCATGGCGGTGAGGCTGGGGGCCAACCTCAAGGTCGGCGGCGGGCTGGTCGGGCTCGCCATCGCGGTCGCCGTGCTGGCGCCGTGGATCGCGCTGACCGATCCGGTGCTCGACGCCAACCTGATGAACGCCGAGATCCCGCCGGGGCGGGAGTTCCCGTTCGGCACCGACGCGCAGGGCCGCGACATCTATTCGCGCATCGTGCACGGCGCGCGCATCTCGCTGACGGTCGGCGTGGTGTCGCAGATCGCCAACAGCGTCATCGGCGTCGCGCTCGGGCTGACCGCCGGCTACTGGGGCGGCGTCTGGGACGACGTCGTCAGCGGCGTCACCAACCTGATGCTGGCGATCCCCTCGCTGATCTTCGCGCTCGCCATCATGGCGATCCTCGGTCCCGGCCTCACCAGCCTGCTGATCGCGCTGGGCCTCACCAACTGGTCGTATTCCTGCCGCATCGCGCGCGCGCAGGTCCTGTCGTTGAAGTCGCAGGGCTACGTGCAGGCCGCCCGCATCCTCGGCTACGGCGACCTGCGCATCATGTTCACGCAGCTGCTGCCCAACATGCTCGGCCCGCTGATCGTCATCGCCACCCTGGGCATGGGCGGCGCGATCCTCGCCGAAGCGGCACTGTCCTTCCTTGGCCTCGGCATCCGCCCGCCCTTCCCGAGCTGGGGCAGCATGCTGTCGGAGGCGCGCGAGCAGATCACCACGGCGCCGTGGCTGTCGGTGTTCCCCGGCCTCGCCATCTTCTTCACCGTGCTCGGCCTCAACCTGCTGGGCGACGGGCTGCGCGACATCCTCGATCCCCAGTCCGTGGCGCGCCGCGCATGACCGCGCCGCTGCTCGAGATCTCCGGCCTGCGCATCGCCCTCGACGCCGGCGGCACGCGCCACGACGCGGTCGAGGGCGTGTCGTTCTCGATCGGCCGCGGCGAGGCGTTCGGCCTGGTGGGCGAATCGGGCTGCGGCAAGAGCATCACGGCGCTGGCGGTGATGGGTCTGCTGCGCGCGCCGCTGTCGCTGGCCGGCGGCCGCATCGCGCTCGACGGTGTCGAGATCCAGGACCTGCCGGCCGCGGAGATGCGGCGCCTGCGCGGCAAGCGCGTCGCGATGATCTTCCAGGAGCCGATGACGGCGCTCAACCCGCTGTCGCCGGTCGGCCGCCAGATCGCCGAGATGTTCGTGCTGCACGAGGGGGCGGGCTGGCGCGAGGCCGAGGCGCGCGCCGTCGAGGCGCTGCGCCAGGTGCGCGTGCCGTCGCCGGAGCGCCGCGTGAGGGACTATCCGCACCAGCTCTCCGGCGGCATGCGCCAGCGCGTCATGATCGCCATCGCGCTGGCTTGCGGGCCCGATCTGCTGATCGCCGACGAGCCGACCACGGCGCTCGACGTGACCGTGCAGGCGGAGATCGTCGACCTGATGCGCGAGCTGTGCGCCGCCAAGGGCACAGCGATCCTGATGATCAGCCACGATCTCGGCCTGGTCGCCAACATGTGCCGGCGCGTGGCGGTGATGTATGCCGGCCGGATCGTCGAGGCGCGTCCCGCCGACGAGATCTTCCAGCGGCCGCGCCATCCCTACACGCGCGGACTGGTCGCGTCGCTGCCGCTGCTCGGTGGTCGTGCCGCCCACGGCCGGCGGCGCCTGACCGAGATCGCCGGCGTCGTGCCGTCGATCGCGTCCTATCCGGACGGTTGCCGCTTCAATCCGCGCTGCGCGGTCGCCACCGACATCTGCCGGGTCGAGGATCCGCCGCCGACGCCGCTGGGCGGCGACGATCTCGTGCGCTGCCACCACCATGGCTGACATGGCCGCCGCCACCGCGCCATCGCCGCCGCCCGCCGGCGACGGCCCGTTGCTGCGGCTGGACCGCCTCGCCGTCCACTACGCCGTCGGCGGCGGGTTCGCGGGCCGCAAGCGCCTGCTGAAGGCGGTCGACGGCGTCGATCTCGAGGTGAAGCCCGGCGAGTGCCTTGGCCTGGTGGGCGAGTCGGGCTGCGGAAAATCGACCTTGGCGCTCGCCGTCATGGGGCTGGTGGCGCCGACCTCCGGCCGCGTCCTGCTCGACGGCCGGGCGCTCGGCGCCGACGGCGCGCTCGACCGGATGGCCACGGCGCGCACCGTGCAGATGGTGTTCCAGGACCCCTACGCGTCGCTCAATCCGCGCCAGACCGTGCGCCGCACGCTCGCCGATCCACTGCGCCTGCACGGCGTGCGCGACCGCGCCGAGGTCGACCACCGCGTCGCCGACATGATGGCCAAGGTCGGGCTGCGGCCGGAGCACGCCGACCGCTATCCGCACGAGTTCTCCGGCGGCCAGCGCCAGCGCATCGGCATCGCGCGGGCGCTGATCCTGCGCCCGCGCCTGGTCATCTGCGACGAGCCGGTGTCGGCGCTCGACGTCTCGATCCGCGCCCAGATCATCAACCTGCTGCTCGAGCTGAAGGACGAGCTGGGCCTCGCCTACATCATGATCAGCCACGACCTCGGCGTGGTCGAGCACATGAGCGACCGGGTCGCCGTCATGTATCTCGGCCGCATCGTCGAGACCGGCGGCTGGCGCCGCATTTTCGAGGATCCGCGCCATCCCTACACGCGCGCGCTGATCGCGGCGATCCCCGATCCGTTCAAGACCTCGACCGCCGCGTTCGAGAAGGCGCGCGGCGAGATCGCCAGCGCGCTCGATCCGCCGGCGGGATGCCATTTCCATCCGCGCTGCCCGCTGAAGCGCGACCGCTGCGTCGAAGCCGCGCCGGCGCTCGACGATCTCGGCGACGGGCATCTCGCCGCCTGCTTCTTCGCGCGGGGCGTCCCCGCGCCGGCCTGAGGACGCCGTCCATCGCCGGATCCCGCCGGAGTGGCATTCGGCTTTGCGATCCGGTCGCATTCCAGTTAAGTGGCGCGCCGATGCCATTCGACGGAAGTGACGAGCGATGGCCCTCGAGCCGGCGCGGACGATCCCGGTGCGGGCCTCGCTCGACATCGACGAGTCGCTGGCCCTCTACGCCGGCCAGCCCGGGTTCTCGGCGGACCGCCACGGCGACTGCCTGTTGGTGAGGCGCGACGACATTGAGATCCATTTCCGGCCCGCGGAGGACCGGATCCATCCCGACAACACGTCCTGCGACAGCCGTGGCGGCCAGGTGGCGGCGCTCCACGAGGAGTGCCGCCCCCGCGGCGTGCCGCGGCTGCCGTCCTTCGAGGTCCGGCCGTGGGATATGAAGGAGTTCCACATCCACGACCCCCACGGCAACCTGCTGCGCTTCGGCTGCGCGCCGCGGGGGGCGTGCTGACCTCCGCTCGCGCTTGACCCGGAGCGACGCGGCCGGTTGGATGCGCATCGTCGTTTCCGCGTCCCGCCGGAGAAGTTCGTGCATCCGCATATCCACGCCGCCAGCAATCCCGAGAAGATCGCCTACGTGATGGCGGGCAGCGGCGAGACCGTGACCTACGGGCAGCTCGAAGAGCGGTCCAACCGGATCGCCCGGATGTTCCGCGCCAACGGCTTGAAGGTCGGCGACCACCTCGCGCTGATGCTGGAGAACCACGCCCGGTTCTTCGAGATCTGCTGGGCGGCGCAGCGCGCCGGCCTGATCTACACCGCGATCAGCTCGCGGCTGACGGCGGCCGAGGCCGCCTACATCGTGGGCGACTGCGGCGCCAAGCTGTTCATCACGTCGAAATATCTGGCCGGTACGGCGGCCGAGATCGCGCCGGGGATCACGGGCGTCGGGCTGCGGCTGATGATCGACGGGACGATCCCCGGCTTCGAGTCCTTCGAGACCGTCGTGGCGCGGTATCCGGCCGAGCGGCTCGCCGACGAGACCGCCGGCAACGACATGCTCTACTCGTCGGGAACCACCGGCCGGCCGAAGGGCGTGCTGGCGCCGCTGAGCGGCGAGCCGATCGACGCGCTCAATCCGCTGCTCGACCTGACGCGGCGGCTCTACGGCATCGACGCGGACTCGATCTATCTCTCGCCGGCGCCGCTCTACCACGCGGCCCCGCTGCGCTTCAACATGACGGTCATGCGGCTAGGCGGCACCTGCGTTCTGATGGAGCATTTCGACGCCGAGGAGTATCTGCGCCTGCTCCAGAAGCACCGCGCGACGCATTCCCAGCTCGTGCCGACGATGTTCGTCCGCATGCTCAAGCTGCCCGACGAGGTGCGCGCGAAGTACGACGTCTCGAGCCTGCGCTGCGCCATCCACGCCGCGGCGCCATGCCCGGTGCCGGTGAAGGAGAAGATGATCGCGTGGTGGGGCCCGATCCTGTTCGAGTACTACGGCGGCACCGAGGGCAACGGCATCACGATGATCAATTCGCAGGAGTGGCTGGCGCACAAGGGCAGCGTCGGCAGGGCGATGATCGGCAAGCTCAAGATCTGCGGCGAGGACGGCGAGGAGGTGCCGACCGGCGAATCCGGCACCGTCTACTTCGCCGAGGGCCGTCCGTTCGCGTACCACAACGATCCGAAGAAGACGGCGGAGTCGCGCCACCCCAAGGGCTGGACCACGCTGGGCGACGTCGGCTACGTCGATTCCGAGGGCTACCTCTACCTCACCGACCGCAAGGCCTTCATGATCATCTCCGGCGGCGTGAACATCTACCCGCAAGAGGCCGAGAACGTGCTGATCAACCACCCCAAGGTGGTCGACGTCGCGGTGTTCGGGGTGCCCAACGAGGATTTCGGCGAGGAAGTGAAGGCCGTGGTGCAGCCGCGCGACATGGCCGAGGCCGGCCCGGCGCTGGCCGAGGAGCTGATCGCCTACTGCCGCGAGCATCTGTCGGCCGTGAAGAGCCCGCGCAGCGTCGATTTCGACGCCGAACTGCCGCGGCACCCCACCGGCAAGCTCTACAAGCGCGTCCTGCGCGACCGCTATTGGCAGGGCCGCGGCAGCAACATCGTGTGAAGCGGCGATTCCGCCGCGCGTCCGTTTCCGGGAGAGATCGCCATGAAAGCCGCCGTCGTTGGAGAGAAGGGCGTCGAGATTCAGGACGTGCCCAAACCCACGCCGAAACCGAACGAGGTGCTGATCCGGGTGCGCGCCGCGAGCCTGAACCGCGCCGACCTCGCGATCGCCGCCGGCACGCGGCACGGCTCGATCGGCGGCGTCGGCGCGCGGCTGGGGCTGGAATGCGCCGGCGAGGTCGAGGCGGTCGGATCGGCCGTGACCGGCATAAAGGCCGGAGACCGGGTCATGGGCTCGGCGCCGGGCGGCTACGCCGAGTACGCCGTCACCGACATCGGACGCGTCCACAAGGTGCCGGCCAACAACATGACGTGGGAGCAGGCCGCCTGCTATCCGGTGGCGCTGCAGACCATGCACAACGCCGTCGTCACCGCCGGCCGGCTGCGCGAGGGGGAGACGGTGATGATCCAGGGCGCCAGCTCGGGCGTCGGGCTGATGGCGATGCAGATCGCCAAGGTCATGGGCGCGTCCAAGGTGATGGGCACCTCGACCAACGCGGCGCGGCGCGCGCGGCTGGCGGAGTACGGCTGCGATCTGGCGCTGGATTCGAAGGACGTGGCCTGGCCGGACCAGGTCGTCGAGGCGACCGGCGGCAAGGGCGTGAACCTGATCGTCGACCAGGTGTCGGGCGGCGTGATGGACGGCAACATGAAGGCCTGCGCCATCCTCGGCCGCATCGTCAACGTCGGCCGGCTCGGCGGCATGACCGGCACCTTCAACTTCGACCTGCACGCGCTCAAGCGCATCGACTACATCGGCGTCACCTTCCGCACGCGTTCGACGGAGGAGGTGGCCGAGATCAACCGCCTGATGCGCGCCGATCTGTGGCCGGCGGTCGAGGCCGGCAGGCTGTCGCTGCCGATCGACCGCGCCTATCCGCTGGAGAAGGTGGTGGCGGCGCTCGACGCGATGCGCGCCAACGAGCACTTCGGGAAGATCGTGCTGACGATGTGACGGCGCGCGGCCGCCGCGTCGGGGGCCGGGACCGCGAGGGAGATCGTCGATGACGGTGAGGCTCTACGCCATGACCTGCGGCTGGCTCACGGGCCGCATGAAGGACATGATCGAGGGCGGCGAGGGCGAGTGCCGCCTGCCGATCCCCAGCTACCTGATCGAGCATCCGAAGGGGCTGGCGTTGTTCGACACCGGCATGCATCCGGACTGCCGCGTCGACGCCGCGGCGCGCATCGGCCGGGCGGCGCGGCTGTTCCAGTTCCACTACGGGGCGGAGGACGACGTGGCGTCGCGGCTGGCGGCGATCGACCGCGACGCCGGGCGCGTCGACTACGTCGTCAACTCGCATCTGCATTTCGACCACGCCGGCGGCAACGCCCTGGTGCCGAACGCCACGCTGGTGATCCAGAAGCGGGAGTGGGAGGCGGGGATGGATCCCGACCGCGCCGCCGCCAGCGGTTTCGACCGGCGCGACTACGATCTCGGCCATCCCGTCGTGAAGGCCGACGGCGAGCACGATCTGTTCGGCGACGGCAGCGTGGTCTGCCTGCCGACCCACGGCCACACGCCGGGGCACCAGTCGCTGCGGGTGCGGCTGGACGGCGGCGACGTCGTGCTGGCCGGCGACTCCTGCTATTTCTGCCGCACCCTGCGCGAGCGCCTTCTACCGCGCTTCGTGCACGACCGCGAGGCGATGCTCGCCTCGCTCGACCGGCTCGCGGCGCTGGAGGCGGGCGGTGCCCGCATCTTCTTCGGCCACGACGCCGAGTTCTGGAAATCCGTGCCCCAGGCGCCGACGCCGGTCGCGTTCTGAGACGCGGCCGGCGCCGCCGCTCGTCTACTGCTTCGGCGCCGCCGGGCGGCCGCCGCGGCCGGCCTGGGCCTGGCGGCACTCGCCCGGCGCCAGCTTGTCGTCCTTGTTCACGTCGCAGCGGTCGAAACGCGCGTCGACCGTGACGTTCCACTCCGCGCGGCTGATGCCGCCATCCTTGTCGGCGTCGAGCTTCTGGAACATCCGGTCGAGACGGGCGGCGCGTGCCTGCGCGGCGCCGGCCGGACGCTGCGCGTCGGTCGGCTGCGCGTTGATGCCGCCGGACTGCCCCTTCGGACCCTGGCGACGGCCGGCGGCGATCTCCTCGCGGGTGATGCGGCCGTCCTTGTTGGCGTCGAGGCGGTCGAACATCGTCTCGCGGGCGGCGCGCGCCTCCTGGCGGTCGATGAAGCCGTCCTTGTTGGTGTCGATCCGGTCGAACTGGGCGCGGCCGCGCTCGGCCTTGGCCGGTGTGGTCGTCGGCTGCTGCGCCAGGACCGGCAGCGCCGTGAAGGCGGCGGTGGCGAGCAGGGCGGCGGCGATGGCGCGGGTCGATCTCATCTCGGGTCTCCTTGCGGGGCCGCCGGCGGCTGGCCATGTCGTTGATGCTTACGCGGCGGTCGGGCGGGGCATCCCCGCGGCCTTCGCGTTTTTCCGGCCGGTCGATATAGTCGGCCGAACGGGGCGCGGGATTGGCCATATAAAGGCGAGAATATGGCTTGTGAATACAACCTAAAGAGGTATCACGATGGCCGGGTATGACTACGATCTGTTCGTGATCGGCGCCGGGTCGGGCGGCGTGCGCGCCAGCCGGATCGCCGCCGGCCACGGCGCCCGGGTCGGCATCTGCGAGGACGACCTGGTCGGCGGTACCTGCGTCATCCGCGGCTGCGTGCCCAAGAAGCTGCTGGTCTATGGCTCGCACGTGTCGGAGGAGGTCGAGGACGCCGCCGCCTATGGTTGGACCGTGCCGCATCCGGCCTTCGCCTGGACGACGCTGCGCGACAACGTCCAGAAGGAGGTCATGCGCCTCAACGGCGTCTACAAGACCCTGCTCAAGGGCGCCAACGTCGATCTGGTGGTCGGGCGCGGGCGTTTCATGGACCAGCACACCCTCGACGTCGGCGGCCGCGCCGTCACCGCCGGCAAGGTGCTGATCTCGACCGGCGCGCGGCCGTGGCGGCCGTCGATCCCCGGCGCCGAGCTGGCGATCGTGTCGGACGACGCGTTCCACCTGCCGGCGATGCCGCGGCGGATCGTCATCGTCGGCGGCGGCTACATCGCCGTCGAGTTCGCGGGCATCTTCAACGGGCTCGGCGCCGAGACGACGCTCGTGCTGCGCCGCGACCGCGTGCTGCGCGGATTCGACGAGGAATGCCGCGACGCCGTGCAGAGCGGCATGAAGGCCAAGGGCGTGCGCTTCCGCACGGACTCGGAGGTCGCGCGCATCGAGCGCGTCGACGGCGGCCTGCGCGCCACGCTCAAGGACGGCGCCACGCTCGACGCCGACGTCGTGATGTACGCCACCGGCCGCGTCCCCAACGTCGCCGGTCTCGGGCTGGAGAAGGTCGGCGTCCTGCTCGACAAGGCCGGCGCCGTCACCGTCGACGAATGGTCGCAGACCACGACGCCGGGCATCTACGCCGTCGGCGACGTCACCAACCGGATGAACCTGACGCCGGTGGCGATCATGGAGGGCCACTGCTTCGCCGACACGGTGTTCGGCGGCAGGCCGCGCAAGCCCGATCATCGCGACGTCCCCTCGGCGGTGTTCTCGCAGCCGCAGATGGCCACCGTCGGACTCACAGAGGCCGAGGCCCGCCGCGTGCATCCGGCGGTCGACGTCTACGCCTCGAGCTTCCGGCCGATGAAGCACACGCTGACCGGCCGCGACCAGAAGACCTTCATGAAGCTGGTGGTCGAGCGCGCCGGCGGCCGCGTGGTCGGCGCCCACATGGTCGGCGACGACGCCGCCGAGCTGATCCAGGGGATCGGGATCGCCGTGAAGGCCGGCGCCACCAAGGCGATGTTCGACGCCACCGTGGGCATCCATCCGACCGCCGGCGAGGAGTTCGTCACCATGCGCACCAGGCGCCCCGATCCCGAACCCACCGCCCGCGCCGCGGAGTGAGGGAGCCGCGGCGCCCGTCGCGCGCTCCGCCCGTCGCGCGCCCGGGCGCCGCGGGTGGCGCTCAGCCGCGGAAGGCGTTGGTGATCGGGTAGCGGCGGTCGCGGGAGATCGCGCGGGCCGTGATCTTGACGCCCGGCGGCGCCTGGCGCCGCTTGTACTCGGCGTTCTCGAGCATGCGCCAGACGCGGGTCACGGTGGCCGCGTCGTAGCCCTCGGCCACCAGCTCCTCGGTCGCCAGGTCGCGCTCGATCAGCCCCTCGAGGATGGCGTCGAGCAGGTCGTAGGGCGGCAGCGAGTCCTGGTCCTTCTGGTCCGGTTTGAGCTCGGCCGAGGGCGGCTTGGTGATGATGCGCTCGGGGATGACGCGGCCGGCCGGGCCCAGCGCGCCCTGCGGATGGTTCTGGTTGCGCCAGTGCGACAGCGCGAACACAGCGGTCTTGTAGACGTCCTTGAGCGCGTTGTAGCCGCCGCACATGTCGCCGTAGAGCGTCGAGTAGCCGACCGCCATCTCCGACTTGTTGCCGGTGGTCACCACCATGCCGCCGAACTTGTTGGACAGCGCCATCAGGGTCACGCCCCGGGCGCGGGCCTGGATGTTCTCCTCGGTCACGTCGGCGGCGCGGCCGGCGAACACCGGCGCCAGCATCGCGGCGAACGCCTGCATCGCCGGCTCGATCGAGATGGTGTCGTACTTGATGCGCAGCATGTCGGCGCACTGCGCGGCGTCCTCGAGGCTGTCGCGGCTGGTGTAGGGCGACGGCATCATCACCGTGCGCACGCGGTCGGGCCCCAGCGCGTCGGCGGCGACGGCGGCGGTCAGCGCCGAGTCGATGCCGCCCGACAGGCCGATGACGACGCCGGGGAAGCGGTTCTTGTTCACGTAGTCGCGCAGACCCAGCACCATCGCGTCGTACATCGACTCCAGCCGCGACTGCGCCGGCGCCACGGTCCCGGCGGCGCAATCCCAGCGGCCGTCGGCGCCGCGCGTCCAGCGCGTAGTGACGACGGCCTCGCGGAATGACGGCAGCGACAGCCGCAGCTTGCGGTCGGCGCCGATCACGAACGAACCGCCGTCGAAGATCAGCTCGTCCTGGCCGCCGACCTGGGTTGACGTAGACGAAGGGCAGGCCGCTCTCGACGACGCGCGCGACGCCGAGCTGGAGGCGGCGCTCGGTCTTGTCGACCTCGAACGGCGAGCCGTTGGGCACGAGGATGATCTCGCCGCCGGTCTCGGCGATGCACTCCACCACGTCGGGCGTCCACACGTCCTCGCAGATCGGCACGCCGATGCGCACGCCCCGGAACACCACCGGCCCGGGCATCGGGCCCGGCGCGAAGACGCGCTTCTCGTCGAACACGCCGTAGTTCGGCAGGTCGACCTTGAAGCGTTTGCCGGCGATCTCGCCCTTGTCGAGCAGCAGCACGGCGTTGTGCAGCTTGTCGGCCTCGCGCCACGGCGTCGTGACCAGCAGCGCCGGCCCGCCGTCGGCGGTGTCGGCGCGCAGCGCGTCGACGGCCTCGGCCAGCCGCCGCTGGAACGCCGGCTTCAACACGAGGTCCTCGGGCGGATAGCCCGACAGCACGAGCTCGGAGAACACCACGATGTCGGCGCCCTGGCCCGCCGCCTCGGCGCGCGCCGCCCGGATTCTGGCCAGATTGCCCGCCACGTCGCCGACGGTGGGATTCAACTGGGCGATGGCGATGTTGAGCGTGTCGGTCATGGGCGCATCGTAGGGTCGCGGGCGTCGCCGCGGAAGCCGCGGGCCGGCCCCTATACAACGCCGCGCCCGCCGCCGCCATCGGCCGTCGCGCCCTCGGTGGCCGCGGCTATGGCGTCGGCGGCGGTCGTCGCCTAAGGTCGCGCGGCATGCTCCGTTTCCTCGCCCGCCGGCTGATCGTCGCGCTGCTCGTCGCCGCCACCGTGCTGACGCTGTCGTTCATCCTGACGCGGCTGTCGGGCGACCTCGCGATCTCCATCGCCGGCCCCAACGCCACCCAGCAGGACGTCGAGATGGTGCGGCGCGCCTACGGGCTCGACCGGCCGCTCGTGGTGCAGTTCTTCGACTGGGTCGGCCGGGCCGCGGTCGGCGATTTCGGCGAGAGCTACTTCTTCAAGGAGCGGACCGCGACGCTGATCGCCTCGCGCATGCCCGTGACCCTGACGCTCGGGCTCACCGGCCTGGCGATCGCGCTGGCGGTGTCGATCCCGCTGGGCGTGCTGGCGGCGACGCGCGAGAACACCGGGCTCGACCGCGCCGTGCAGGCGGTGGCGCTGGTCGGCCAGGCGATGCCCAGCTTCTGGCTCGGCCTGCTGCTGATGATCACCCTCGGCCTCCAGCTCGGCTGGCTGCCGATCTCCGGCACCGGCTCGTGGCAGCACTACGTCATGCCCGGCATCGTGCTGGCGTTCTCCGCCATCCCGGCGCTGACCCGGCTGACGCGCGCCGGCATGATCCAGGCGCTCGGTTCCGACTACATCCGCACGGCCCGCGCCAAGGGCCTGTCGCGCGCCTCGATCCTGCTCAAGCACGCGCTGCGCAACGCCGCCATCCCGGTGGTGGCGATCGCGGCCGTCCAGCTCGGCTTCATGCTCGGCGGCTCGATCGTCATCGAATCGGTGTTCGCGCTGCACGGCGTCGGCTTCCTGGCGTGGGAGAGCATCGGCAAGAACGACTTCCCCGTGGTGCAGTCCGTGGTGCTGGTGCTGGCCGTCATCTACATCGGCCTGACGATGTTCGCCGACCTGCTCAACGCCGTCCTCGATCCCAGGCTGCGCGCGTCATGAGCGAGATCGTCGTCGCCGCGCCGCGCCGGGGCTGGCGCTCGGCCTCCACCTGGATCGGCGCCGCCATCGTCGGGCTGGCGCTGTTCGCGGCGCTGTTCGCCGACGTGATCATGCCGCACGACCCGTTCTTCCAGGATCTGAACAAACGCCTGCGGCCGCCGTTCTGGATGGACGGCGCCGATCCGCTCCACCTGCTCGGCACCGACCAGCTCGGCCGCGACTACCTCTCGCGGCTGATCTACGGCGCGCGGATCTCGATGCTGATCGGCGTCGCCGTCACCATCACGTCGGGCGTCATCGGCATCGCGCTGGGCGTGATCGGCGGCTTCGCCGGCGGCCGGATCGACGACGCCGTGCTGTTCGCGATCACCTGCCGGCTGTCGATCCCGGTCGTGCTGGTGGCGCTGGCCGTCGTCGGCCTGCTGGGCAGCAGCATGACGCTGCTGGTGCTCACCCTCGGCCTGCTGCTGTGGGACCGCTTCGCCGTGGTCGCGCGCAGCACCACCATGCAGGTGCGCAACCTCGACTTCGTCGCCGCCGCGTGGTGCGCCGGCAGCTCGCGCCTCAGCATCCTCGCGCGCGAGGTGCTGCCCAACATCGCCAGCCATCTCGTGGTCGTGGCGACGCTCGAGATCGCGCTGGCGATCCTTCTCGAGGCCGCGCTGTCGTTCCTCGGGCTCGGCGTGCCGCCGCCGCTGCCGTCCTGGGGCGTGATGATCTCCGAGGCCAAGGAGTACATGTTCTTCAGCCCGTGGGTGATCGTGATCCCCGGCGTCGCGCTGTTCGTCCTCGTGCTCGGCATCAACCTGCTGGGCGACGGTCTGCGCGACATGTTCGGCACCGGGACGGACGCGTGAGCGCCGCCCTGCTCGAGGTCGAGGGCCTGCGCGTCGCCTTCCGCGACGGCACGACGGCGGTGCGGGGCGCCTCGCTCGCCGTCGCGCGCGGCGAGACCCACTGCCTCGTGGGCGAGTCCGGCTGCGGCAAATCCGTGACGGCGCTGGCGGTCATGAACCTGCTGGCGCGCGGCGCCCGCCGGTCGGCCGACAAGCTCAGCTTCGACGGCGTCGATCTGCGGGGCATGTCCGACACCGAGATGTCGCGCCTGCGCGGCAGCCGCATGGCGATGATCTTCCAGGAGCCGATGACCAGCCTCAATCCCGCCTATACGGTGGGATCGCAGATGGCCGAGGTGCTGCGGCGCCACCGCGGCGCGGCGCGCGGCGCCGCGCTGGACCGGGCCGCCGAGCTGCTCGGCCGGGTCGGCATCACCGCGCCGGGGATGCGCCTGGGCCAGTTCCCGCACCAGCTCTCCGGCGGCCTGCGCCAGCGCGTCATGATCGCGATGGCGCTGATGTGCGATCCCGAGCTGCTGATCGCCGACGAGCCGACCACGGCGCTCGACGTCACGGTGCAGGCCCAGATCCTGCGTCTGCTGGCGACGCTGCAGCGCGACCTCGGGCTGGCCATCCTGCTGATCACGCACGACCTCGGCGTCGTCGCCCGCGTGGCGCACCGCGTGTCGGTGATGTACGCGGGCGAGGTGGTCGAGAGCGCCTCGACCGCCGACCTGTTCGCCGCGCCGCGGCACCCCTACACCCGCGGGCTGCTCGACTGCGTGCCGGTGCCCGGCAAGATCGCGCCCGGCGCGCCGCTGGGCTCGATCCCCGGCACCGTGCCGCGGATCGGCGCCGGCTTCGAGGGCTGCGCGTTCCGCGACCGCTGCGCCCACGCCGCCGAGGAATGCGCGCGCGCCGTCGACCGCCGCGCCGCGGGTCCCGACCACGCCTATCTCTGCCGCCTGCCGCCGGACTGGACGCGCGCGGAGAAGGCGGCATGACCGCGGCGCCGGCCATCGAGGTGCGCGGCGTGCGCCGCACCTTCCGCGTCAGGGGCGGGCTGTTCGCGCCGGACCGCCACGTCGTCGCGGTCGACGACGTCTCCTTCTCGGTCGCCGCCGGCGACGTGCTGGGCGTGGTGGGGGAGTCGGGTTGCGGCAAGTCGACGCTCGCGCGCCTGATCCTCGGCCTGCTGCCGCCGACCGCCGGCGACATCCTGGTCGACGGCCGCCGCGTCGCCGAGATGGACCGCCGCGCCCGCGCGCGCCTGATCCAGCCGGTGTTCCAGGATCCGTTCGCCTCGCTCAATCCCCGCCGCCGCGTGCGCGACATCGTCGGCATGGCGCTCGCGGCGCAGGGCGATCTGACGCGCGCGGAGACCGCGCGGCGGGTCGACGAGATGCTGGTGCGCGTCGGGTTGACCGTCGAGATGGGCGCGCGGCTGCCGGCGCAGCTCTCCGGCGGCCAGCGCCAGCGCGTGGCGATCGCGCGCGCCCTGGTGCTGCGGCCGCGCATCGTGGTGTGCGACGAGCCGACCAGCGCGCTCGACGTCTCGGTGCAGGCGCAGATCCTCAACCTGCTGGCCGATCTGCGGCGCGAGTTGAACCTCACCTACCTGTTCATCAGCCACAACCTCGCCGTGGTCGAGCACGTCGCCAGCGCCGTCGCGGTGATGTATCTCGGCCGCATCGTCGAGACCGCGCCGACGGCGCGCCTGTTCCACGCCCCGGAGCATCCCTACACCAAGGCGCTGCTGGCCTCGGTGCTGACGCCGGAGCCGGGGCTGGGCGTGCCCGACGTCGGACTGGGCGACGCGCTGCCGGATCCCGCCAACATCCCGCCGGGCTGCCGGTTCCATCCGCGTTGCCCCGTCGCCGTCGATCGCTGCCGTGTCGAGGCGCCCACCGCCGTCGCCCGGAGCGGCGGCGCCGTCGAGTGCCATCTCGTCCCGGCGACGATGGGCTGATCCGTCGCGGCCTCGCGCCCCCCGCCGCCGCTTCCGTCGACGTATCGGCCGTCCGCCGCCGCCTGACGCGCCCCCTTGCGGACCGGCGGGGGTGATGGTTGGATCGCCGCGTCTCCGTTGGCGTTGAGTGCGCGGGTGAGTCCACCTCGACCTTGGCGGGAGCGCGACGTGCGGAAGATTCTGGTGTTCTTGTGCGCCGTCCTCGGCGCGACGGGATTCCTGTCGGCCGTTTCCGCGCCGGCTTCGGCGCAGCAGCTCTGGTCGGTCTGGAACAACACCGCGAGCTGCGTGCCGACTCGCAGCCACTGGTTGTCGGTCGCGCAGACGTCGCCGGGGTTCGGCTTCATCCAATGGGGCACGTTCTCCACGCCCGATTTCATGGCGGCGATCGCGCAGATGGATTCCCTGCGCATGGGCGAGGGCTTCCGCAGCTTCTGCTGCAAATTCTCGGTTTGGAAGTTCGTCCCGACGGGCCTGAACAAGATCCTGAAGGACGGCGAGGTCGCCGGGCAGAATTTCATCCTGGAGCGCGGCGGCCTGTGCGCCGAGGACGCCGCGATCGCGGGCGGCATCTCCGCGCCGCATCTGACGGATTTCAGCCTCGGCTCGGTGCCGGGCGTGGCGCTGCGGGCGACGGCCACCGGGTTCGTCCCCGTCGCGGCCGCGCCCGCGCGCCTGTCACGATCCCATCCACCCCTCCGGTCGTGGTGGCGCCCGCGCCTCAGGCGCCACAAGGACCGAAGGGGCCCGGCACCGCCGCCGGTCCTGCGCTGCCGGCAGGCACGCTGATCGGGTGCTTCAAGGACACCAACGCGTTCGACCTCGACGGCTATCTTGAGAGGAGCCGGCAGAACACGCCGCAGCGCTGCATCTCGATCTGCGCCGGCAAGGGCTTCCGTTACGCCGGGCTCCAGTACAGCGAGAGCTGCCTGTGCGGCAACAGCTATGGACGCTATGGACCCGCCGGAAATTGCAACATGAAGTGCACCGGCGGCACGATGATGTGCGGTGGCTACTCCTCCAACCACGTCTACGCCACCGGGCGCTAGCCCGCGGATCGGCCCCGCGCGACGTGCACTGGCGGGCGCCGCCCGTCGGTCCACTTGCCGCCGATGGCGCGTTCGATCTGCGCCGCGAGCTGCAGCAGCAGGCCGTCGCCGCCCTGCCTGGCCTGCGCCTGGATGCCCAGCGGCAGGCCGTTCTCCTGCGTGGCCAGCGGCAGCGAGATGCCGGGGATGCCCGCGAGGTTGGCCAGCGGCGTGTAGGCGAAGATGCGCCAGAGACTGGCGAACCAGTCGTGCACCGACGGGTTGTCGCTGATGGTGAGGTACTCCTTCGTGCCCACGCGCGGCGTCGGCAGCGCCATGACCGGCGTGAGGATGACGTCCCACTCCTCGAAGAACGCGCCGAATCCGCGCGACGTCGTGTTGAAGACCGCCTGCATGCGGGCGCGTTCGCCATAGCTGTAGTCGACGCCGGCCTCCCAGATGCGGATGTTGATCGGCTCGACCAGGTCCGCCGGCGGCTTGTCGAGACCGCGCGCCGCCAGCAGATTGGAGATCGTCTGCGCGAAGTTGCTGATGTAGCAGGCCGTCTGCGCCGCGAAGGCGGCGCGCAGGTCGATCCGCGGCAGCGCCCAGTCGACGGTGTGGCCCAGCCCCTCCAGGAACCGCCCGACGCGCTCCAGCTCGCGCACGAAATGCGGGACCGCCCTGTAGTCGCCCCACTCGTGCGACAGCGCGATCCTCAGCCTGCCGGGGTCGCGCTCGATCAGCCGGGCGTAGGGCTCCGCCGGCTGCCAGAACGGCATGAACTCGCCGGGCGCGCCGCCGCGGCACTGGTCGACGAACGCCGCCGTGTCGCGCACCGAGCGCGTGTGGCAGCCCTGCGTCGAGACCAGGCCGGTGAGGTCCGACGCCATCGGCGACAGCGAGAAGACGCCGCGCGAGGGCTTCAGCCCGATGTTGCCGTTGGCGCCGGCGGGCAGGCGGATCGAGCCGCCGCCGTCGGAGGCGTGCGCGATCGGCACCGCGCCGCAGGCGACCATCGCCGCCGAGCCGGCCGACGACCCGAGCGTGGTGAAGCCGGTGTCCCAGGGATTGCGCGTGACGTAGACCTCGGGGTTCTCCGCCGACGAGCAGCACCCGAATTCCGGCGTCGTCGTGCGGCCGATGATGTTGAGGCCGGCGCCGCGGATGCGGCCGGTGAGGTACGTGTCGGCCGCGGCGCGGTTGCCGCGCATCAGCTTCGAGCCCATCTCCTGCAGCCGGCCCTTCAGCGTCGGCCCGAGGTCCTTCATCAGGTACGGCACGCCCGCGAACGGGGCGTCGAGAGTCGCGCCGTCGCGGCCCGGATCGGCGACGACGTCGTCGAACACCTCGACCACCGCGCCGAGCTCCGGATTCGTCCGCTCGATCGCCGCCGCCGCCTGCGCCGCCAGCTCGGCCGCCGTGACCTTCCGCGTCCGCACCAGCTCCGCCAGGGCGAGCGCGTCCGCGTCGGCCCATTCGTCCCAGCCCATCGCCAATGTCATGTCGCGCCGCGCTCCCTCGCCAAGCCGGCAACCTAGAACGGCGACGGGGCGTCCGTCACGCCGTGCGGCGCCGAGCCCCCCGGCGCGCCGGAGCGCCCGCGCGAGGACCCCGTCGGCGGGCTCGGCGCCGCCCGAGCGCCGGTCCGGAGCCATGCGGGCCGGCGATGTGGCGCGACGTGGCCGGAACCGACGCCGCCGCCCGCGCCGCGCGCGGGAATCGGTGCTATGGTCGAAAGTCATCTCGCGAACGCGCCGGCCGCCGCCTGAAGCGGCGGTCGCGCCGAACAGGAGGAAGCAGGGAATGCAGATGCGGCCGCTCGGACGGACCGGACTGGAGGTGTCCGTCCTGGGCTTCGGGTGCGGCGCCGTCGGCGGGCTGATGACCCGCGGCTCGCCGGCCGACCAGGAACAGGCGGTGGCGCGCGCCATCGAGCTGGGCATCAACTACTTCGACACCGCCGCGCTCTACGGCGACGGGGAATCCGAGCGCAATCTCGGGCGGGTGCTGGCGGCCCTGAAGCCGGACGTCGTCGTGGGCACCAAGGTCCGCCTCAAGGCCGAGGACCGCGGCCGCGTCGGCGCGGCGATCACCGAGTCGCTCGACGCCAGCCTCGGCCGCCTCGGGCTCGACCAGGTCGACGTTTTCCATCTCCACAATCCCGTCTCCGACGCGCCGGGCGGCCTGTCGGCGGGCATCGTGCTCGACGAGGTCGCGACCGCGTTCGAGAAGCTGGAGACCGCCGGCAAGGCCAGGTTCTTCGGGATCACCGGCGTCGGCGACACCGACGCGCTGCACCGCGTGGTCGACGCGCGCGCCTTCGACTGCGTGCAGGTGGTCTACAACGCGCTCAACCCGTCGGCCGGCGGCGAACTGCCGGACGAGTGGCCGGGCCAGGACTACGCCGATCTGCTCGACGCCGCGCGCCGCGCCGACATGGGGGTGATCGGCATCCGCGCGCTGGCCGGCGGCGCCCTGTCGGGCACCCTCGCCCGGCACGAGCACGCGATGCAGGTGGTCGAGCCGATCGGCTCGGGCGCCGATTTCGCGGCCGACGTGGCTCGCGCGAAGCGCTTCGAACCCCTGATCCGCCAAGGGGCCGCCGCCAGCCTGGCCGAGCTGGCGATGCGTTTCGTGATCGCCCATGAGGCCGTCAGCACGATGCTGATCGGCTATTCGACGCTGGCCCATCTCGAGGCCGCCGTCGCCGCCGTGAAGCGCGGCCCGCTCACCGCCGCCGTGATCGGCCGGATCCTGGCGACGCGCCCGTAGGACGGGCGCGTCGCCGGGGAGCGGCCGCTACTTCCAGCCGTACAGGTAGAACCGCGGCAGCTCGTCGGCGTAGGGCTTGAAGTCCAGCGTCTTGGAGTGCGCGTAGGTGTTGACGTAGGTGAACAGCGGCAGCCAGTAGGCCTGTTCGGTGGCGCGCTTGATGGCCGCGGAATAGGCCGTCTTGCGCTTGGCCGGGTCGCTGGTCGAGCCGCCGGCCTCCAGCAGCTTGTGCATCTCCGGATCGCGCGAGTAGTCGTCGTTCCCGCCGCCGAACATCACCGGCATGATGGCCGACACGTCGTTGATCGAGTAGCTGCCCCAGCTGCCGTGGTAGAGCGGGTTCTCGCCGCGCCACGCCTTCTGGATCGCGGCCGAGACCTGGAGCTGGGTGATCTTGGCCTTGATGCCGACGGCGGCGAGGTAGTTCTGGATCGCCGCGCTCCACTGGGTCGGCTGCACGTAGGTCACGAACTCGATCTCGAAGCCGTTGGGGAAGCCGGCCTCGGCCAGCAGCGCCTTCGCCTTGGCGGGGTCGAACGCGTACTTCACGGCGGCGTCGGCGTCGCAGCCGAACTGGCTCGGGAAGCACGGCGCCGGCGGCACGCGGCTGCCGCCGGTGATCAGCTTGTCCGCCATCGACTGCCGGTCGATGGCGTGCCAGATCGCCTGCCGCACCTTGACGTTGGTCAGCGGATTGCCGGGGGCGCTGCGGCCGGCGGCGTCGATCGACAGGTAGCCGACGCGCATCGACTCCTTGCGGATCGCCGTCAACGTCGGCATGCGGTTCACGGACTCGAACTGGTCGGGGTTGATGTTCCAGATCCAGTCGGCGCGCCCGCCCAGCAGCTCGGTCATCTGCGTGGCCGTGTCGCCGACGAAGCGCACATGCAGCTTGCCGATCCGCGGCGTCCCCTTGGGGCTGCCCTTCCAGTAGTCGGCGAAGCGCTCGAAATGGACCTCCTTGGCGTGGTCGATCTTGACGATCCTGTACGGCCCGGCGCCGACCGGCGCCTTGGCGAAGCCCTCCGCGCCGACCTTCTCGCGGTACGCCTTGGGATGGATCGGCACCACCAGCGCGAAATACTCCAGCGCCGCCGGCGTCGGCTTCTTCATGACGATCCGGACCTTGAGGTCGCCGATCTTCTCGGCCTTCTCGATCCAGGCGTAGTTGCTGGGCGTCGCCACCTTGCTGGCCGGGTCGGCGACCATGTTGATGGTGTAGACCACGTCGTCGGCGCTCATGACGCTGCCGTCGTGGAACTTCACGCCGGCGCGCAGCGTGAACTCCAGGGTCTTGTCGTCGACCAGCTTCCACTCGGTCGCCAGCGCCGGCTTGATCTCGAAGCTGTCGGGATCGCGGTGCACCAGCATGTCCCACGCCTGGTGGCCGAGGATCAGCCCGGTGCGCTGGGCGTTGAAGTAGGGGTCGATGTTCGGCACCGCGTCACGGAACAGGATCCGCAGCGTGTCGGCCGATTTCTGCGCCGAGGCGGGCGCCGCCAGGCCGAGCGCGGCGGCCGCCGCCAGACCGCCGAGGATGGATCTCATGCGCATGTGTCGTCCCCCAACATGGAAGGGGGAACACTAGGCGCCTCCGCGCCCGCCCGGCAAGTCCGCCCGCCGGCCGGCGGCCGCTACTCCGCCGCCGCCGACGGCGCCGCGCCGGTGCGGCCGCGGTGGAGGAACTCGCGGCCGATCTTCACGCGCGGCACGCCGTCGTACTCGACGATGTCGGCCGTGGCGTAGGTCTCGGTCCAGCTCGACGGCAGGAACGAGCCCGAGCCGACGATATCGATCGGCGTTCCCGCCTCGGCCATCACGCGGCATTTCGCCGGCCCGAAGCCCGACGACGCCACGATCTTCACCGCCTTGAAGCCGGCCGCGTCGAGGCTGTCGCGCAGGTGGAAGATCGCCGCCGCCGACACGCCGGTGCCGATCAGGTGGCGCAGCTCCTCCTCGGAGCGGTAGCCGCGGATCGATTCCGGCGCGTGCTTCTCCATCACCGCGTAGGAGCGCTGCGGGTCGAGGCCCTCGGCGTAGCGGCCGCCGGTGGTGTCGAGCCGCACCGACAGCTCGCCGCGCTCCGCCAGGCCGGGGAAGCGCCGGCACACCGCCAGCGAGTCGCTGATCTCCTGCGCGAAGTAGTCGACCAGCACCGTCATCGGCTCGTCGGGGAAGGTCTCGTGGTACATCTCGGCGGCGCGCAGCGTCGAGCCGGCGTAGCCGATCAGCGCGTGCGGCATCGTCCCCAGCCCCTTGTCGCGGCCGAAGAAATGCGCCGTGGCGTGGGTGGCGTTGCCGATGAAGCCGACGGCGCCGTCCTTGCGCCGGGCGCGGCCGGAGCCGACCGAGGCGGCGTAGGCCATCATCTCGGCCATCTCGGTGCCGGCGCAGTGGCGCGCGTCCATCGCCAGGAACGCCGTCTTGGGCATGCCCGCGCACATCGTGTAGGCGTTGTACGCCGCCACGCAGGCCGGCCCGAGCTTCTGCAGGAAGATGGTCTCGAGGTCGACCAGGTGGAAGAACGAGCCGGTGACGTACATCATCGGCTCGCCGGCGCCGGCCCATTTGCCCTCGGGGTAGCGCAGGTCGATGTCGACCCTGGCGCCGCGGGCGGTCGTGAGCTCGGTCAGCCAGTCCAGCGCCAGCCTGGGCGCGCAGACCACCGGGCGGCGCATGAAGATCGCGTAGGTGACGCGGGAGTCGCCGAACTTGCCGATCACGCCCTTGGTGCGGTTGAAGTAGTGATCGGTGTAGCGCGAGACGTCCGGATCGGCCGGATGCATCGTGTCGTTCCTCCCATCGCGTCGCGGCCGCGCCGGCCGCCGCCGGCGTCAGGCCGCGCGCCCGATCCGGTCCGCCTTGAGCTGCTCGGCCAGCATGAAGGCCAGCTCCAGCGCCTGGCTGGCGTTGAGGCGGGGGTCGCACTGCGTCTCGTAGCGGGCGCTGAGCCCGTCGACCGTGATGTCGACGGCGCCGCCGAGGCACTCCGTGACCTCCTGCCCGGTCATCTCGAAATGCACGCCGCCGGGATGCGTGCCCTCGGCGCGGTGCGCCTCGAAGAACGCCCGGACCTCGCGCAGGATGGCGTCGAAGTGGCGGGTCTTCTTGCCGTTCGACGCCGTCACGGTGTTGCCGTGCATCGGGTCGCACGACCATACGACGCTGCGGCCCTCCCTGCGGACGGCGCGCAGCAGCCCCGGCAGGTTGGCCGCCAGCTTGTCGGCGCCCATGCGCGTGATGACCGTGACGCGGCCCGCCTCGTTGCCGGGGTTGATCGCGTCGATCAGGCGCAGCACGTCGTCGGCCGACATGCCCGGGCCGGCCTTGAAGCCGAGCGGGTTGCGCACGCCGCGCAGGAACTCGACGTGGGCGCCGTCGGGCTGGCGCGTGCGCTCGCCGATCCACAGCATGTGGGCGGAGCAGTCGTACCAGTCGCCGGTGGTCGAATCGACGCGCGTCAGCGCCTGCTCGTAGGGCAGCAGCAGCGCCTCGTGGCTGGTGAAGAAGTCGGTCTCCGAGATCTGCGGCGTGGTCGCCGAGGTCAGGCCGCAGGCGGCCATGAAGGTCAGCGTCTCGTCGAGGCGGCGCGACAGGTCCTCGTAGCGCTCGCCGGCCGGCGAGTTGCGCACGAAGTCGAGGTTCCAGCGGTGCACCTCGTGCAGGTCGGCGTAGCCGCCCTGGGCGAAGGCGCGCAGCAGGTTCAGGGTGGCGGCCGACTGGTTGTAGGCCTGCACCATCCGCTCCGGATCGGGCCGCCTCGCCTCGGGCGTGAACTCGAAGCCGTTGACGTTGTCGCCGCGGTAGCTCGGCAGCTCGACGCCGTCGATCTTCTCGACCGAGGAGGAGCGCGGCTTGGCGAACTGGCCGGCCATGCGGCCCAGCTTCACCACCGGCATGCCGGCGCCGTAGGTCAGCACCACGGCCATCTGCAGCAGCACCCGGAACATGTCGCGGATGTTGTTGGCGGTGAAGTCCTGGAAGCTCTCGGCGCAGTCGCCGCCCTGGAGCAGGAACGCCTTGCCGTCGGCGACGCGCGCCAGCGCGGTCTGCAGGCGCCGGGCCTCGCCGGCGAACACCAGCGGCGGATAGCGCCGCAGCCGGGCCTCGGCGGCGGCCAGCGCGGTGGCGTCCTCGTAGACCGGCATCTGGATCGCCGGCCGGGCGCGCCAGGATTCGGGCGACCAGCCGGACGCCGAGACGCCGGCGGTTGCGGGATCCGTGGCGGCCCGCTGGGCCGCTGCCTGGATCGCGTTCATGTCGATTTTCCTTTCCGTCCGGGCGCGGAACGTCGCCCGGTCTCCCGCGAAGGGCCCGGTTCTACGACTTTTCCACAAAAACTGCCAAGCCGCCGCCGGCCCGTCGAATCATCGGGAATAATGAGCGTTCGCTCGTGTTCATCTCCTCGAGGCGGCGCCGCACGCGCGGGCCGACCTCGGGGAGATGGGAAATGCCGGATGTCAGGATGATCGCTGAAGCCCAGCTTTGCGCCCTCGTGCCGATGGCCGCGACGGTCCAGCCGGGCTATTCGCGCCGGGTCGAGATCGTCTACGACCGGGGCAAGACCTCGCCGCTGTGGGAGGGCGTCAGCGGCGACGGCGTCCACGGCCGCCTCCAGGTCGCGACCGTGCGCGACCTCACCCGGCACCTCTTCGCGCGGGTGATGGTCGACGTCGACGCCTGCGTCCGGGTCGCCGCCGCCGGCTCGATCTCGCTGGATTCCGGGCGCGCCGGTCCGCGCAAGGCCACGCTCGACGAGGCGCGTCAGAGCGTCGCGCGCACGCTGGCGCACGAATGCGTCCACTGCGTGCAGGCGTGGAAGCGGGGCGGCGACGGGCGCCTGCGCGACGACATGGGCTACCTGCGGACCCGGCTGCTGGCCAACGGGGTGCCGGAGGCGGGGCTGTACCACCGCGACTGGATCGAGCAGGAGGCGTTCAGGAACGAACGCCTCGACCGCGGAAACCAACAGGCCGTCGGCGCCGGCCGTTTCGACGCCGTGCTGCCGATCGAGATGATCCGGGCGGCGGTGGCCTGAGGGCCGCGCGCCGCCCGGCCGCCGCTACTCGACCTTGAAGCCGGTCGACTTGATGACCGGCGCCCACTTGGCGATCTCGCCGGTGATGAACTTCGCGGTCGTCTCCGGCGTCGAATCGAGGATCGGCACGGCCGCGATGTCCTCCAGCGCCTTGATCAGCGTCGGATCCTGCATGGCCTTGCGCGAGGCGGCGTGGACGGTGTCGACCACGTTCTGCGGCGCGCCGGCCGGCGCCAGGATCAGATTGAAGGTGTAGGCCTCGTAGCCGGCGATGCCGCCCTCGATGATGGTCGGGATGTCGGGGGCGATGGCGGCGCGCTTGGTGTGCGCGAAGCCGAGGATGCGGATCTTGCCGGTGCGGTGGAGCTGCAGCGACGTGCTCATCGTCTCGAACATCCACACCACGTTGCCGGCGATGGTGTCCTGCAGCGCCGGGTTCGAGCCGCGGTAGGGGACGTGCACCACGTCCATGCCACCGGCCATGATCTTCAGCAGCTCGCCGGCGAAGTGCGTGATGCCGCCGGCGCCCGACGAGCCGTAGGAGTACTTGCCGGGGTTCTTCTTCATCAGCTCGACCAGGCCCTTGAGCGTGTCGGGCATCGAGGGATGCGCCACCAGCACCAGCGGATTGACGCAGATCGAGGAGACCGGCGTGAAATCCTTCACCGCGTCGTAGGGCGGCTTGACCAGCACGGTCGGGTTGGTGGCGTGCGTCGACGACGTCGCGAACAGGAACGTGTAGCCGTCGGGCCGGGCGTTCTTGACCTCGACCGAGCCGATGGCGCCGGCGGCGCCGGCCTTGTTGTCGACCACCACCTGCTGGCCCAGCGCGACCGTCAGCCGCTCCGCGACCAGACGGCCGATGATGTCGGTGGGGCCGGCGGGCGGGAACGGGATGACGAGCCGGATCGGCTTGTCGGGGTACTTGCCCTGGGCGAGGGCGGGCGCGGCCAGGACGGCGCCGCCGATGGCGCCCAGCACTTCACGACGTCTCATACGCTGATGTTCCTTCTCTCTGCGTTGCGGCGGCGCCGGGTCACTCGATCTTGACGCCGCTCGACCTGATGACGGGCGCCCACTTGGCGATCTCGTCGGTGATGAACTTCGCGGTGCGCGCGGGCGTTGTGTCGACCGTCGGCACCGCCGCGATGCCCTCGAGGAACTTGATCATGTCGGGGTCGGCCATCAGCTTGCGCGACGCCTGGTCGATGGTGTCGACCACGTCCTTGGGCGTGCCGGCCGGTCCGAGGATCAGGTTGAAGGTGTAGGCCTCGTAGCCCGGCACGCCGGCCTCGATCATCGTCGGGATCTCGGGCGCGATCGGCGCGCGCTTGGAATGCGCGTAGGCGAGGATGCGCAGCTTGCCGGCGCGGTGGTGCTGGAGCGACGTGCTGAAGGTCTCGAACATCCAGACCACCGTGCCCGGCAGCAGATCCTGCATCGCCGGGCCCGAGCCGCGGTAGGGCACGTGCAGCACGTCGATGTTGCCGACCTCGCGTTTGAAGTACTCGGCCGCGAGGTGGAGGATGCTGCCGGTGCCCGACGAGGCGTAGGAGTACTTGCCGGGGTTCTTCTTCATCAGCTCGACCAGGCCCTTGACCGAGTCCGGCATCGACGGGTGGGTGACCAGGATCAGCGGATTGACGCAGATCGAGGACATCGGCGTGAAGTCCTTGACCGCGTCGTACTGCGGCTTGACGAACGCCGTCGGGTTGATGGCGTGGGTCGACGAGGTGGCGAACAGCAGCGTGTAGCCGTCCGGCTTGGCGTTCTTGACCTCGAGCGCGCCGATCGCGCCGGCGGCGCCGGCCTTGTTCTCGACGATCATGGTCTGGCCGAGCAGGCCGGTCATCTTCTCCGCCACCTTGCGGCCGATGATGTCGGTCGGACCGCCGGCGGCGAACGGGATGACCAGCTTGATCGGCCGGTCGGCCGGGTACTTCGCCTGGGCGTGGACGATGCCGGGCGCGGCGAGGGCGCCGAGGCCGGTGGCGACGAGCGTGCGGCGTTTCATGTGCGTCATCTCCCCGTGTTTTCGCGTGGACGGGCCTAGACCGGCCCCAGGGTCTCGTCGAACAGGTCGAGCATCGCGCGCCACGACCGCCGGTCGGTCGGCTCGTGGTACTTGAAGCCCGGCATGTTGCGCGCGTCGGCCGCCGGGTTGGTGAAGCTGTGGCCGGCGCCGCCGTACAGGATCATGCGCCAGTCGACGTTGGCGGCGCGCATCTCCTTCTCGAAGTCCAGCCGCTGCTCCGGCGGGATGATCGGATCCTCGGCGCCGATGTTGACCAGCACCTTGGCCTTGATGTTGACGGCGTCCTGCGGCCGCGCCGTCGCTAGTCCCGAGTGGAAGCCGACGACGCAGCGCAGATCCTCGCCGGCGCGCGCCAGCTCCAGCGCCGTCGTGCCGCCGAAGCAGTAGCCGATCGCCGCCATGCGCCCGGCGTCCACCTCGGGCCGCGCCGCCAGCAGCTTGAGCGCGATGCCGGCGCGCACGCGGATGCTGGTCGGATCGGCCCGCCACGGGTTGAGCCGCGCCATGGTGTCGGCCGGATTGGCTAGCGGCCTGCCGTCGCCGTGGTAGTCCATCGCGTAGGCGACGTAGCCCAGCTTCGCCAGCCGCCGGGCGATGATCTTGGTGTGGTCGGTCAGGCCCGGCCCCTCGTGGCACACCAGCACGCCCGGCCGCCGTCCCGGCCGCGTCTCGTCGACCGCGAGCTGGCCGACCAGCCGCGTGCCGCCATCGTTGTACGCGATGTCCTCGACCCGCATCGTCGCCACCCCGGTCGGTCCCTTGTTCCGCCGACACTAGCGCGTCGGCCGCCGGTTGGAAATCGCGCGCCGCTTGACCGCTCCCGGCCCCGCCGCCACAAGGTCGCGCCATGCCCCCCGCAACGTCCGCCGCCACCCCCGTCGTCCGATTCGCGCCCAGCCCGACCGGCCGGCTGCACGTCGGCAACGCGCGCGCGGCGCTGTTCAACTGGTTGTTCGCGCGGCGCCACGGCGGATCGTTCATCCTGCGGATGGACGACACCGACCGCGAGCGGTCGACCGCCGAGTTCGCGCGCGGCATCGAGGACGACCTGCGCTGGCTCGGGCTCGACTGGGACCGGCTGGAGAGCCAGACGGCGCGGGCGGCGCGCCACGACGCGGCGCGGGACCGGCTCGTCGCCGCCGGCCGCCTCTATCCCTGCTACGAGACGCCGACCGAGCTGGAGCATCGGCGCAAAAAGGCGTTCGCGGAGGGCCGGCCGCCGCTCTACGACCGCGCCGCCCTCAAGCTGTCCGCCGAAGACCGCGCGAGGCTCGAGGCCGAGGGCCGCCGCCCGCACTGGCGTTTCCGGCTCGACGCCGGCGACGTGGCGTGGACCGACCTCGTGCGTGGCGTCCAGCATGTCGAGGGGTCGACCCAGAGCGATCCCGTGCTGATCCGCGCCGACGGCACCTACCTCTACACGCTGCCTTCGGTGGTCGACGACATCGATCTCGCCATCACCCACGTCATCCGGGGCGAGGACCACGTCACCAACACCGCCACCCAGATCCAGCTCTTCGCCGCGCTGGGCGCCACGCCGCCGGAATTCGCGCATCTGCCGCTGCTCACGGGCGCCGACGGCGCCGGCCTGTCCAAGCGCGCGGGCTCGCGCTCGCTGGAGGATCTGCGCGGCGAGGGGATCGAGCCGCTCGCGGTCTGCGCGCTGCTGGCCCGGCTGGGCACCAGCGATCCGGTCGAGGCGGTCGCCGGCATGGACGTGCTGGTCGCGTCGATGGACTTCGCCAAAATCGGCCGGGCCGCGGCGCGCTTCTCGGAGGACGATCTGCGCGCGCTGTCGGCCCGCACCACGCACGGGCTGTCCTATGCGACGGTCCGTCCGCGCCTGGCCGCCGTCGACGCCGATCTCGGCGAGGCGTTCTGGCTGGCGGTGCGTGGCAACCTGCAGCGCGTCGAGGACGCCGCCGAATGGGCGGCCGTGGTGCGCGGGCCGCTGACCCCGACGCTCGAAGCCCCCGAGATCCTGGCGGCCGCCGCCGACGCGTTGCCGCCGGAGCCGTGGGATGGCGCGACGTGGAAGGCGTGGACGTCGGCCGTGTCGGGCGCCACCGGCGCGAAGGGCAGGGCGCTGTTCCATCCCCTGCGTCTGGCGTTGACGGCGCGCGAGCGCGGCCCGGAGATGGCCGGGATGATTTCGCTGATCGGCCGTGGTAAAGTGCTGGCGCGGTTGAAGGGGGAGCGGGCATGACGCTCGGACGGCGATGTAAGGAGGCGGGCCCCGCCTAGGGGTCGATGAACGCGCGCGGCCCGGCGCCGCGCGTCCACGCCTGTCGTCCGCGCATCCGGAGCCTTCCCGTGCCTCTCCATATCCACAACACGCTGACGCGCGCCAAGGAGGCGTTCGTCCCGCTCGATCCCGCGAATGTGCGCATGTACGTCTGCGGACCGACCGTCTACGACGACGTCCATATCGGCAACGGCCGGCCGGTCGTCGTGTTCGACGTCCTCTATCGGCTGCTCAAGCGCCGCTACCCGCGCGTCACCTACGTCCGCAACATCACCGACATCGACGACAAGATCATCGAGCGCGCCCGCGAGTCGGGTGAGCCGATCGACGCGCTGACGTCGCGCACGTCGGCCGCCTTCGCCGATGTCTGCCGCGCGCTCAACGCGCTGCCGCCCGACGTCGAGCCCAGGGCCACCACGCACATCGCGGAGATGATCGACATCATCGGCCGGCTGGTGGCGCGCGGCCACGCCTACGCCGAGGGCGGCGAGGTGCTGTTCCACGTGCCGAGCATGGCCGGGTACGGCCGCCTGTCGCGCCACTCCCGCGACGAGCTGGTCGCCGGCGCGCGCGTCGACGTCGCGCGCCACAAGCGCGATCCCGCGGACTTCACGCTGTGGAAGCCGTCGACGCCGGAGCAGCCCGGCTGGGACAGCCCGTGGGGCCGCGGCCGCCCGGGCTGGCACATCGAGTGCTCGGCCATGAGCCTGCGCCATCTCGGCGAGACCTTCGACATCCACGGCGGCGGGCTCGACCTCATCTTCCCGCACCACGAGAACGAGATCGCCCAGAGCCGCTGCGCCCACGGCACTTCGCTGATGGCGAAGTACTGGATGCACAACGGCTTCATCGTCGCCGGCGGCGAGAAGATGTCGAAGTCGCTGGGCAATTTCTTCACCATCCGGGAGCTGCTCGAGGAGTTCCCCGGCGAGGCCGTGCGTCTGCTGCTGCTGACGGCGCAGTACCGCCAGCCGCTGGACTTCACCAAGGACGGACTGCGCGTCGCCAAGGCGACGCTGGACCGTTTCTACCAGGCGCTGCGCGGCGCCGCCGGCGTCGACGCCGCGCCGGTCGAGGCTCCGGCCGAGATCGACGCCGCGCTGGAGGACGATCTCAACACGCCGCTGGCGCTGAGCCATCTGCACGAGCGTCTCGGCGCGCTGAACCGCGCCACGACGGACGCCGAACGCGCCGCCGCCAAATCGGCGCTGCTGGCCGGCGCCGCGACGCTGGGGCTGCTGTGGCAGGACCCGGAGGCGTGGTTCCGCTGGACGCCCGCGGCCGCGGCGTCGGGACCGTCCGACGCCGAGATCGAGGCCGCCATCGCCGCCCGCCAGGCGGCGCGCAAGGCCAGGGACTTCGCCGGCGCCGACCGCATCCGCGGCGACCTCGCGGCCAGGGGCGTCGTTCTCGAGGACGGTCCCAAGGGCACGACCTGGAAGCGCGGCTGACGACGGTGGTGGGAGCGCGCGTCTTCCACATCGCCGAGGCCGCCAACTGGCCGTCGATCCGGCGCGACGGCCTGCTGTCGGCGTCGGCGCTGGTGGCGCGCGCGGGAAGCCGGCCGGACGACCGCGCCGCCATCGCCGGCCAGCGCGCGGCGCGGGTCGTCCTCTCCGACGGCTCGGTGATCCGCGACCAGGCGCCGATGCCGCCCGACGCGCTGCGTGGCTGTCTGGTCGGCATGCGGCCGACGCAGTGGTACGCGCTGCTCAACGGCAAGGTGTTCTTCTGGTGCGACGCCGACCGCGTCGAGCGCCATCTGCGCGCCTGCCGCCGCACGCCGCAGATCGTGCTGACCATCGACGCCGGCGCGCTGCTGGCGCGCCACCGCGACCGCGCCCACGTCGCGCCGTTCAACACCGGCAACGCCCGCCGCCGGCCCGCCACGCGCGGCCGCGCCACCTTCGTGCCGTGGTCGACGTGGATGGAATCGCGCTGATCGACCGAAGCCGAGGCGCTCGACATCCGTCCGCGCCCGCGAAGCCACGCGCCCGTCGAGCTCACGATCGACGGCGCCGTGCCCGACATCCTCGATTTCGTCGTCTCCCGCCGCGCCGTGCCGGCGTCGACGTAGGACGCGCCGACCTTCCACGACACGAGTCTATCGCCCGTGGTCGCCGGACTGCGCGCCTGTCCTCTTGAACCCGCCCACTGTCATCCCGAGCGTAGCGAGGGATGTTTGCCGATCCGTATGCCGCCTGAAGATCCCTCGCTGCGCTCGGGATGACGGAGGGGGCGTCCCGCCGCGTGGGCCAGCGCCGGCGCGGGGTGCGCCGCCCGGGGTTCGGCGCCGACCGCGCGGCGTTGCGGTCCGTCGGCCACACCGGCGGCGTTGTCCGTCGCGCGTTCGCACCGGCGATCGCCGGGATGCGGTGACGCGCCGCCCGCGCCCGCGGTTTTACATCCGGCGGGGAATGACGCAAAGTCGCGCCGGGCGCGGCGGCACCGCGCGGGTGGAACCGCACCGGCATGGCGACGCAGCGGCTACGGACCAGATTGCAGGCGTTGTATTTCGGGACCGGCCCGCGCGCGCGCCGGTTCCGCTACGGCCTCATCCTGTTCGACGTCGCCACCATCGCGGTGTTCCTGCTGTCGTCGTTCGCCGGCGACAGCTGGTGGATCATCCCGCTGGACGTCGCCATCGGACTCGCGTTGACGGTGGATCTCGCGGCCCGGCTCTACGCCGAGACGGCGCGGCGGCGGTTCCTGCTGAGCTTCGCGACCGCCGCCGACGTGGTTGTGATCGTCTCGCTGCTGCTGCCGGTCTTCGTCGAGAACCTCGCGTTCCTGCGGATCGCGCGCGCGCTGCGGGTGCTGCGGTCCTACCATCTGCTGCGCGACCTGCGCGCCGACTCGCCGTGGTTCCGGCGCCACGAGGACGTCATCCAGCGCACCGTCACGCTCGGCGTCTTCATCTTCATCGTGACGTCGGTGGTCTACGTCACCCAGCACCGCACCAACCCTGCGATCTCGCACTATATCGACGCGCTCTACTTCACGATCACCACGCTCACGACCACGGGTTTCGGCGACATCACGTTGCAGGGGCCGGGCGGACGCCTGCTCGCGGTGGTCATCATGGTGGTCGGCGTGAGCCTGTTCCTGCGGCTCCTCCAGGCGGTCTTCCGCCCGCCCAAGGTCCGGCACGAATGCCCGGATTGCGGCCTGCTCGCGCACGACACCGACGCCGTGCACTGCAAGCACTGCGGCCGCGTCCTGCACATCCCGACCGAGGGCGCCGTGTAGGCGGCGGCCGCTACCGCAGCGTCCGGAAGAATTTCCGCACGTCCTCGACGAACAGCGCCGGCTGCTCGAACGCCGCGAAGTGCCCGCCCTTCGCCATCTCGCTCCAGTGGCGGATGTCGGTGAAGCTCTCGGCCATCCATTTGCGCACCGGCGTCACGATCTCCTTCGGGAACACCGCCACGCCGGTCGGCACCGTCACCTGGAAGGGACGGCGGCTCTCCGGCCGGAAACTCTCCCAGTAGAGCCGCGCCGACGACGTCGCGGTGGCCGTCGTCCAGTACAGCATGACGTTGTCGAGCAGCTCGTCGCGCGTGAGGATGTTCTCGGGATGGCCGTCGCAATCCGTCCACGCCCAGAATTTCTCGAGGATCCACGCCGCCTGGCCGGCGGGCGAATCCGTCAGTCCGTAGCCGACGGTCTGCGGGCGGGTGGATTGCTGCTTGGAATAGCCCGAATCCCAGTCGCCGTAGTACTGGATGCCCTTCAGCGCGCGCGCCTCCTCCGGCGTCGGCGCGCCGTCGACCTTCGGCCGCGTCGACATCGCCAAGGTGATGTGGATGCCGGCGCAATGAGCCGGATCGGCGGCGCCCAGCGCCGTCGTCACCGCCGAGCCCCAGTCGCCGCCCTGCGCGAAATACCGGTCGTAGCCCAGCCGCGCCATCAACGCCGCCCATGTCGCCGCGATGCGGCCCACGCCCCAGCCCGTCGTCGTGGGTTTGCCGGAGAATCCGAAGCCGGGCAGGGACGGGCACACCACGTGGAACGCGTCGGCGGCGTCGCCGCCATGGGCCACGGGATCGACCAGCGGCTCGATGACCTTGTGGAACTCCACGATCGAGCCCGGCCAGCCATGGGTGATCAGCAGCGGCTTGGCGCCGGGATGCGGCGAGCGGGCGTGGACGAAATGGATGCCGAGCCCGTCGATCGGCGTCGTGAACTGCGGGAAGCGGTTCAGCGCCGTCTCGCGCGCGCGCCAGTCGTAGCGCTCGGCCCAGTACGCGCACACCTCCTTGATCCACGCCAGCGGCGCGCCCTGGCTCCAGTCGTCGACCGGCTCCGCCTCCGGCCACCGCGTGTTGCGCAGCCGCGCCCGCAGATCGTCGAGCACGTCGTCGGGCACGGCGATGGTGAATGGGGTGATGGCGTCGGTCATGGTTGGATGTCCTCCAAAGCTGTCGGTCGCGGTGGGGCGCAATGCCCCGACACTTCACCCGTCATCCCGAGCGCAGCGAGGGATCTTTCCGCCGCTCAAAGATCCCTCGCTGCGCTCGGGATGACAATGTAGGTCATTTGGCCCAATAAGCGGCACGGCCTACGGGCCACCGACGCACCCTCGTTCATCGAGTGAAATGATCAGCATTGTCGATCGAGGTTGTGGGGCGCGGCTCCAGTCGAAGAGTGGCCGGGGCTGGCAGCGGACTTGAGGGCCGGCCCGCGTGTCCATTCGAGGCCCATCTGTGAAATCGACACAAGCGATCCACAACGTGCTCAGGCGACTAGCGACTTCAGGGCCTGCTTGCCCACCAAAGCACTGCTCCGGGCCGTCGTTGAGGTCTTTTCCCAGGCGATCGTACGCACGCCATGTCATGATTTCGAGATTGATCCACGCGACGACGAGGAGCGCGCAAACGCCTGCGCCGACGAACCCCGCTGTTCTTAGCCGGCGGTTGGGATCGAGGACGTCTGATTGTCGTTGAGCCACCGTGTCCGCTCGTGCGTTCAAAGTAGGTTGGCAACCGACTGGCGCAATACCGTACGCTCGCTGATCTACCCCCGCATCTCCGAGCCGCCGACCCGCATGTCGCGCAGGAATTCCGGCTTGAAGCGCAGGCCGTGGCCGGGCGCCTCCGGCGGCTTGAGCATGCCGTCGACCGGGATCGCCGGCTCGACCCAGACGTCGTCGCTCCAGGTCATGTACTCGGCGTAGTTGGCGTTGGGGATCGAGCACAGCACGTGGACCATCAGCTCGTGGAACAGGTGCGGCGCGAGCTGGATGCCCCAGGTGTCGGCCACCGTGGCGATCTTGCGCAGCTCGGTGAGGCCGCCGCGCATCGGGTCGGGCTGCAGGATCGGCGTGCTGGGGTTCTCGAAGAACGGCCGCAGGTCGAAGCGCGTGAAATGGCTCTCGCCGCCGACCACGCGGGTCTTCAGCGCGGCGGCGACGCGGCGGTAGCCGGCGAAGTCCTCGCACACCACCGGCTCCTCCAGCCAGTAGGGATCGGCCTCGTCGATGCGGTGGCCGGCCTGGATCGCGGTGTCGGCGGTCCAGCCCATGTTGACGTCGATCATGATCTCGACGTCGGGTCCCAGCGCCTCGCGCATCGCCAGCACGTTCTTGACGTCCTCGCGCCACGGCCGCAGATGCGCGACCTGCATCTTGATCGCCTTCAGCCCCATCGACGTGAACTGCCGCGCGCGCTCGATCATGCCGTCGCGGCCCAGCCCGCGCCACACGCCCGAGCCGTAGGCCGGCACCGAGTCGCGCGCCTTGCCCCATAGGCGGTACAGCGGCAGCCCGGCGCGCTTGCCGAGGATGTCCCACAGCGCGATGTCGACCGCCGACAGGCAGAACACCGCGACGCCGGCGCGGCCCATCCAGTACGTGCCCTTCCAGAGGCTCTGCCAGATGCCCTCGATCTCGGTGGCGTCGCGGCCGATCACCAGCGGCGCGATCATGTCCTTGAAGCAGGCGTCGAGCGTCGCCGAGCCGCCGCGCAGCGGCTGCAGGTAGCCCATGCCGGTGATGCCGCCTTTCGTCTCGATCTCCAGCACCACGTATTCGCGGTCCTTGGGCGGCAGGATGCCGGCGGCCGGCGGCGCGCCGACCCACGGCGCCTGGATCAGGGTCGTGCGCAGCGCGGTGATGGTGGTGTCGACGGCCATGGACGGGCTCCGGACGGAAACGCGCGTCCGCCGCGGACGCGCCGCGCGAGCCTAGCGCGTCGCCGCGGCGCGCTCCACAATGGCCGCCGGACCCTTCCGCCGCGCGGCGGAGGTTCCGGCGGGACGATACCGGGCGGACGCGCGGGGGGAGGCGCATGGCGGAGACGGCGGCGCCGGCGAGGACTGACGGCGGCGGCATGCGCGCCAGGCGTTCGCCGATCCGCGACTACTGGCGGCTGGGCAAGGGCTATTTCAGCGCCGACCAGGTGTGGCTGCGCCGCTCCGTCGTCGCGGCGCTGCTGCTGATGTCGATCCTGCAGGTCTACATCCAGGTCCAGGTCAACCTCTGGAACGCCGACTTCTTCAACGCGCTGGAGCGCAAGGCGACGTCGGACTTCCTGCGCCAGGGCGCGCTGTTCCTCGGCTGGCTGACGCTGTGCGTCGTGGTGTCGATGGCGCAGCTCCATCTGCGCATGAACCTGCAGGTCGGCTGGCGCCGCTGGATGACGCGCAAGGTGCTGAAGCGCTGGGTCGATTCGGGCCGGCACTACCAGCTCGGCTTCCTCAAGGGCGACCACGACAATCCCGACCAGCGCATCGCCGAGGACATCCGCGTCGCCACCGAGACGGCGGTCGACTTCTCGCTGGGCATCTTCGACAACCTGCTGCTGCTGCTGTCGTTCATCGGCATCCTGTGGGCGCTGTCGGGCGCGCTGGTGGTGCCGGTCGCCGGGATGGAGATCGGCATCCCCGGCTACATGGTGTGGGCGGCGCTGCTCTACGCCTTCGTCGGATCGTTCGCCGCGTGGCTGATCGGCCGGCCGATGGTCGCCATCAACTACGACCGGCGCGAGCGCGAGGCCGAGTTCCGCTTCCGTCTCGTGCACGTGCGCGAATCCTCGGAGGGCATCGCCCTGCTGCGCGGCGAGGCCGACGAGCGCCACGACCTCGACCACGCGCTCAAGGACGTCGTGCGGGTGTGGCGGCGGCTGATCAACAGCCTGCGCACGATGACCGGGCTGTCGGTCGGCTACAACATGCTGGCGACGGTGTTCCCGATCGTCGTCGCCTCGCCGCAGTACCTGTCGGGCCGGATCGCGCTGGGCGGGCTGATGCAGATCGCCGGCGCCTTCGCCCAGGTCCAGGCGGCGCTGTCGTACTTCGTCAACAACGTGTCGCGCTACAGCGAGTGGGCGGCCAGCGTCGAGCGCGTCGTCGGCCTGATGGAGGCGCTCGACCGCGTCGACGCCGAGGCGGGGCGCGCCGGTCCCGACACGGTGGTCCACGCGGCGTCCGACGACGGCGCGCTGCGCCTGCGCGACGTCGACCTCGCCTATCCCGACGGCGCCGTCGTGGTGCAGGGCGCCAACTTCGCGGTCGCGCCCGGCGAGAAGGTGCTCATCAAGGGCGACTCCGGCAGCGGCAAGAGCACGCTGATCCGCGCGCTGGCGGGGCTGTGGCCGTGGGGCGCCGGCCGCGTCGAGATCCCGCGCGACGCCGAGTTCATGTTCCTGCCGCAGCGCGCCTACATGCCGCTGGGCTCGCTGCGCATGGCGCTGACCTACCCGTCGGCCGAGGACACGTTCGACGACGCGGCCCTGACCGAGGCGCTGGCGCGCTGCGGCCTGGCCGCGCTGGCGCCCCGTCTGGGCGACGTCGACCGCTGGGAGAACGTGCTGTCGGCCGGCGAGCAGCAGCGCGTCGCGTTCGCCCGGGTGCTGCTGCACAAGCCCGGCTGGATCGTGATGGACGAGGCGCTGGTCGCGCTCGACGGCGACGCGCGGGCCGAGATCATGGCCGTGCTCGCCGCCGACCTGCCGGACTCGACCGTCATCAGCATCACCCACGGACCCGGCCTCGAGCCGTTCCACGACCGGATCGAGTCGCTGGTGCGTGGCGCCGAGGGCGCGCGGCTGGTGCGCGAGGCGGCCGCGCCGACGCCGGCCGCCGCCGACCGCGGCGCGGCGCTGCCCCGGATCGCCGGCGGCGACCGCCGCCGCCAGCCGGTGCCGCGCAAGCCGCCGACCCGGTTCCACAAGCTCGGCCCGCCGCCGCCGCGCTAGCGCCCGTCGCCGTCGCGTGAGGGATGGGACCGCGGACCAGACGCCGCCCTATTTTTTCCCTTCTCCCCGTCCTCGGGGGAGAAGGTACGCCGCGGCAGCCGCGGCGGGGATGAGGGGTCTTCGTCTTCGCCATCGCCCGCGCCGCGCGCGTCATGTCGGCGATCTCGCGTGTGCGCCGCACCGCGCCCCTCATCCGGCGCTTCGCGCCACCTTCTCCCCCGAAGACGGGGAAGAAGGGATGGTGCCGCCGCCGCGCCGGCCCCGTCGCCGCCGGCGTCCGATCCTGTATAGTGCGGCCGCGCGGAACGGCGTCCCGGCCGGCCGCGCCCAATCAGCGCGAGGGGAGACGAAGATGCCGACCGACAGCAAGCATCCCGAGACCATCGTCCTGCATTCCGGCTACCGCAGCGACGCGGCGACCGGCGCGGTCGCCGTGCCGATCCACCAGACCACCAGCTTCCAGTTCCGCGACACGCAGCACGCGGCGAACCTGTTCTCGCTGACCGAGCTCGGGCCGATCTACAGCCGCATCGGCAATCCGACCTGCGACGTGCTCGAGGCGCGCGTGGCGGCGCTGGAGGGCGGCGTGGCGGCGCTGGCGCTGGGCTCCGGCCAGGCCGCCTCGCTGTTCGCGGTCCAGAACATCTGCCACGCCGGCGACAATTTCGTCGCCTCGACCGACCTCTACGGCGGCACGTGGAACCTCTTCGCCAACACCATGAAGACGATGGGCATCGAATGTCGCTTCGTCGATCCGACGGATCCGGAGGCCTTCCGCCGCGCCACCGATTCGAGGACGCGCTGCTACTACGCCGAGACGCTGCCCAATCCGAAGCTGACGGTGTTCCCGATCGCCGAGGTCGCGAGGATCGGCCGCGAGCTGGGCGTGCCGCTGATCATGGACAACACCGCGGCGCCGGTGATCTGCCGGCCGTTCGACCACGGCGCGGCCGTCGTGCTGCACTCGACCACCAAGTACATCGGCGGCCACGGCAACTCGATCGGCGGCATCCTCGTGGACGGCGGCAATTTCGACTGGGAGAAGCACGCCGACCGCTTCCCGATGCTCAACACGCCGGACCCGAGCTATCACGGCGCGGTGTGGACCCAGGCGGTGAAGTCCATCGGCCCGGTCGCCTACATCATCAAGGCGCGCGTCACCCTGCTGCGCGACATCGGCGCGCCGATGAGCCCGTTCAACGCCTTCATGTTCATCAACGGGCTGGAGACGCTGCCGCTGCGCATGCGCGTGCACTGCGACAACGCGACGGCGGTGGCGAAGCACCTCTCCAAGCACGCCAAGGTCGCCAAGGTGATCCACCCCTCGCTGCAGACCGGCGAGGCGGCCGGGCGGCGCGACGCGGTGTTCTCGCGCGGCCACGGCGCGCTGCTCGGTTTCGAGCTCAAGGAGGGGGCCGAGGCCGGGCGGCGGTTCATCGACAGCCTCAAGATGTTCTACCACGTCGCCAACATCGGCGATTCGCGCAGCCTCGCGATCCATCCGGCGTCGACCACGCATTCCCAGCTCACCGCGCAGGAGCAGCACCAGACCGGCGTCACGCCGGGCTACGTGCGGCTGTCGATCGGGCTGGAGCACATCGACGACATCCTCGCCGACCTCGACCAGGCGCTGGCGGCGGCGTAGGCGTCCGCGGGGACGGCGGTCCAGGCCGCCGTCCCGGTGCGAGCATGCGCGGTGGCGCTCGATGGAACGCCGCCGACGTCCGCCACCGTCATCCCGAGCGCGGCGAGGGATCTTTCAGGTCCACGGCGCGGAGTGGAAAGATCCCTCCCCGCGCTCGGGATGACGGACGGGAGGCACCGGGAGCGATCCCGCGGGTGGGACGACTCGGAGCGGCGGCGCGGCGCACCCCTGTCATCCCGAGCGTAGCGAGGGATCCAGGCGCCGCCCCTGGATCCCTCGCTACGCTCGGGATGACAGGAAGTCGGTGCCGGGGCCATGCCCCGGCGCGATCTGAAACGGAACGGCGCCCGTGCGGCGCGGGAGACTTCATGCGTATCGAGATCCTCTGCACCGGCGACGAGATCCTCAGCGGCAAGACGATCAACACCAACTACGGCCACATCGCCCGCCGGCTGATCGAGGAGGGGCTCGATCCGGTGTGGGGCACCACGGTCGGCGACGACCGCGCCACGCTGATGGCGGCCTTCAAGCAGGCCGCTTCGCGCGCCGACGCGGTGATCGTCAACGGCGGGCTGGGTCCCACGGTCGACGACCTGTCGCAGGAGGTCGCGGCCGAGGCCGCCGGCGTCGGGCTGGAGCTGCACGAGGCGTGGCTGGCGCGCATGGAGGCGTTCTACGCCCGGCGCAACCGCGTCATGCCGCCCAACAACCGCAAGCAGGCGATGCTGCCGGCCGGCGCGGAGTTCGTCGACAATCCGATCGGCACGGCCTGCGGCTTCGCCGTCACCATCGGCAAGGCGCGGTTCATCTTCACCCCCGGCGTGCCGCGCGAGATGCGCCGCATGGTCGACGAGCAGGTGATCCCGCGGCTGCTGGCGATGGCCGGCGTCAAGGGCGTGACGCGGCTGAAACGGTTCCACTCCTTCGGCATCGGCGAGTCGCGCGCCGACGACATGCTCAAGGACATCGAGGCGATGGCGCCGGACGGCCGCGTCAAGCTCGGCTTCCAGGCGCACTATCCGCAGCTCGAGACCAAGCTGGCGGCGCGCGGCGACGACACCGCCTCGCTCGACGCGATGCTGGCGCCGATCGAGGCCGAGGTGCGTCGGCGGCTGGGCAATTTCATCGTCGCCGAGGATACGCAGTCGTTGGAGGGCGTGGTGCTCGACACGCTGCGCGCGAGGGGCGGCACGTTGGCGGTGGCCGAGACGCTGACCGGCGGCAACATCGCGGCGCGGTTGGCGCCGGGCGCGGGGGCCGAGACGGTGTTCCGCCGCGGGATCGTGTCGCGCGATCTGGCGCAGCTCGCCGCCGGCTGCGGCGCCGATCCGACGGCGGCGGCCGGCGGCGTGTCGGACGCGCTCGCCGTCGCGTTGGCCGATTCGCTGCGCAAGGCGAGCGGCGCCAGCCACGCGTTGGTCTCGCTGGTCCAGCTCGACGACGCGCCGGACACGCCCGATCTCGGCGGCCATGTCGTGGTCGGCATCGCCGGCGCGGGCGCCACGGTGGCGCGGCCCGCGCGCCTGGTCGGCGGCCGCGACTGGGTCCGCATCGGCGCCGCCGAGCTGGCGCTGGACTGCCTGCGCCGCGCGCTGCTCGGCCTCCCGGTCGACGAGAGGGTCGATTTCGAGCGACGGTAAGGGGGGCGGACTTCGATTTGTCATTCCCTTCTCCCCCTCATCGGGGGAGAAGGTGGCGCGCAGCGCCGGAGGAGGGGCCCGCCGCCGCGGCCACGTCTGACCGTCATCATGATCGGTAGCCGCCGAGTGCGAGTGCTGTGGATCAAGCGGTGGCCGACCTGGCCCGAATTGGTCGCACGCCGCTACTTGTGCTGCGCGTCCGGTTTCCAAGAATTGCTATCGTGCATCCGCATGCCGTCAACTTCCCACCAGCCGCCATCATAGAGGCGCACGTCGACGACGTATTGCTGTCGGAGCATGACTCCGGAATCAGTCTGTGCGTCGACTGTTACCGTGACGGTGAATCCCCGGTAGGCAATCGACTTCTCGTAGTGAGCCACTGAACAGTCTGTTCTGCGTGGCGTTGACGACGCCTTTAGCTTCGCGCGCACCCTCGCCGAGGCGATGTCGCATGCGCGTCCATCGTCCGTAGCCGCCGGCGCGACGAGCGCGGCCTCCCTTCTGAAATGCGAGATGAAGCTCGATAGGCCCCATAGGGTGAGGCCGCCGCCAATCAAGGTGATCCAGATCCACGCCCTCGAATTGATGGTAGTCATTTTCGGCATCGTGGAAGCATCTCACCGTGGCGACGGCGTGGTGAACTCGAGCCCATCCAGCATTTTTTTCTGCCAGCCGCGGCACATCATTCCCTCCATACAGGGGGTCACGACATAGGGAATCCTGGCGAGACTGACAACGACCACAGATACTGTCGCCTCCTGCGTGTTGCGTGCAGTTGCGCGCGCCTACGGCGCCGGCTTCGCGCCGTCGCGGAACAGCTTGTAGGTGATGGCGTCGTGCAGGGCGTTGTAGGCGGCGTCGATGATGTTCGGCGACACGCCCAGCGTGGTCCAGCGGCGGCCCTCGCCGTCGGCGCTCTCGATCATCACGCGCGTGACGGCCGCCGTGCCGCCGGCCGAGTCGAGGATGCGCACCTTGAAGTCGACCAGGCGTCATATCCTCGAGCTCGGCGTAGTGCGGCAGCAGCGCCTTGCGCAGCGCGGCGTCGAGGGCGTTGACCGGGCCGTTGCCCTCGCCCACCTCCATGCCGCGATGGCCGGCGACGTCGAGCTTCACCGTCGCCTCCGACAGCGTGATCAGGTCGCCCTTGGCGTTCCAGCGCCGCTCCGCCAGCACGCGGAAGCTCTGCAGCGCGAAATAGTCGGGCACGGTGTGCAGCTCGCGCCGCGCCAGCAGCTCGAACGAAGCGTCGGCGCCGTCATAGGCATAGCCGTTGGACTCGCGCTCCTTGACGATCTCCAGCAGGCGGGCGACGGCGGGATCGCGCGCGTCGATGTCGAGCCCGATCTGGCGGAAGCGCGCCACGACGTTGGAGCGGCCGGCCTGGTCGGACACCACGATGATGCGCTCGTTGCCGACGATCTCCGGATCGATGTGCTCGTAGGTGCGCGGATCCTTCTCGACCGCCGAGACGTGCAGCCCGCCCTTGTGGGCGAAGGCGCGGGGGCCCACGTAGGCGGCGCTGCGGTTGGGCGCGAGGTTGAGCCGGTCGTCGAGCAGGCGCGACAGATGCGTGAGCTGCGACAGGCGCTCCATCGGGATGCCGGTGTCGTAGCCCATCTTCAGCATCAGGTTGGGGATCAGCGCGATCATGTTGGCGTTGCCGCAGCGCTCGCCCAGCCCGTTGATCGTGCCCTGCACCTGGCGGGCGCCGGCGCGCACGGCGGCCAGCGAGTTGGCGACGGCGTTCTCGGTGTCGTTGTGGGTGTGGATGCCGACCATCGAGCCGGGGATCTCGGCGCACACCTCGCCGACGATGCGCTCGACCTCGTGCGGCAGGGTGCCGCCGTTGGTGTCGCACAGCACCAGCCAGCGCGCGCCGGCGTCGCGCGCCGCCCGCAGGCAGCTCATCGCGTAGTCGCGGTTGGCCTTGTAGCCGTCGAAGAAATGCTCGGCGTCGAACAGCGCCTCGTCGACCCGCGTGCGGGCGTGGGCGATGGAGTCGGCGATCATGTCGACGTACTCGGCGCGGTCGACCTCCAGCGCCACGTCGACATGGAAATCCCAGGTCTTGCCGACCATGCAGACGGTGCGCGCCGCGGTGCCGAGGATGGCGTTGAGGCCGGGATCGTTGGCGGCGCTGCGGCCGGCGCGCCGCGTCATGCCGAACGCCGTGAATTTCGCGTTCTTGAACGCCGGCGACGCGGCGAAGAAGCGGTCGTCGGTGGGGTTGGCGCCGGGCCAGCCGCCCTCGACGTAGTCCAACCCGATGCGGTCCAGCTCCAGCGCGATGGCGGTCTTGTCGGCGACGGAGAAATCGACGCCCTGCGTCTGGGCGCCGTCGCGCAGCGTGGTGTCGAACAGGTAGACGCGGTTGTCTGAGGTCATTTTCCGGCGGTTCCGCTCGTTCCCTGAGGGGTCTGCGTCAGGATACCAGCTTCGCGCGCGAGGCGCACGGTTGTGCGCCGCGGCTCGCATTCTCATCCCTTCTCCCCCGTCTTGCGGGGGAGAAGGCGCCCGAAGGTACGCCGCGGCAGCCGCGGCGGGGATGAGGGGTCGTTGTCTTCGCGCTCACCTTCGCGTGGCGCGCGCGTGCGCCATGACGACGGTCGCGAGTGACCGCGGCGTCGCGCCCCTCATCCGGCGCTGCGCGCCACCTTCTCCCCCGATGACGGGGGAGAAGGGAAGGAGGCAGGCGCCCGCTATCTGAACGAGCGCGGCCCGCCGAAATCGCCGACGTAGCTGAGGTGGCTCGCCAGACCGCCGGTGGGGTTCCAGCGGTGCAGCGCCACGGCCGGCGGCTCCATGATGTAGGTCAGGCGCGCGGTCGGATCGAGGTCGAGCGTGATCTGGTGCGCCGAACTCGGCGCGGTCGACGCGATGGTGCCGGCCCAGCGCGTCTGGATCGGCCGGTGCACGTGGCCGCACAGCGCGCGCTCGACGTTGGGATGGCGGCGCACGATGTCGGCCAGGCGTTCGGCGCCGTGCAGCAGCCGCTCACGGTCCATCGCCGCGATGCCGCAGTCGAACGGCGGGTGGTGCATGAAGAGCACGGTCGGCCGGGCGGACTCCGCCAGCCGCGCCTCGAGCCAGTCCAGCCGCGCATCGCACAGCGCGCCGTGGCTGGCGCCCTCGACCAGCGTGTCGAGCGCGATCAGACGCAGCGCCGGCGTCTCGACCACGTAGTGCAGGAAGCCGTCGGCCGGCAGATAGCCGTGCCCGGGGAACGCCGCGCGCAGCGGCCCGCGCGAATCGTGGTTGCCGGGGATCAGGTGCACCGGCATGTCGAGCGGCGCGATCAGCGCCCTCAGCCGCGCGTACTCGACGGGCGCGCCGGAATCGACCAGATCGCCGGTCATCAGCACCATGTCCGGCCGCGCCTTCAGTCCTATGACATGCGCCACGGCGCGCTCGAGGAACGCCGCGGTGTCGACATGGCCATACGAGATCTGCCCCTCGGGCTTGATGTGCGTGTCGGTGATCTGCGCGATCAGCATGGCTCGGCTCCTGCGGGGACCGGGACGATACCGGCCGGCGCGTCCGCCGTCATCGCCGCTGGCCGCGCCGCCGCCGCGCCCGTCGAGCGAGGCCCGGCCTCCTCGTCGTCCTGAGCGTCAGCGAAGGACCTCGATCTGCACGACGACATGGCGATCGAATTCGGCCAAGGCCGTGCGGCGCTCGTGGCGAGGCCCTTCGCTGGCGCTCAGGACGGCCGGACGAGACGGAATGACGGCGCTCAAATCCACCGCGTTTCCAACGGTTTACATGGTCGCTCCCGGCCCGCCGGGGCGGTGGATCGTCCCGTGCTGCCATGCGCCGGCGGCGATTGACCGGAAACGCCCGCGACGGGACAATTCACGCCAAGGCGAAAAGAGTCGCCGGCCGATTTCCGGCCGGCAGGCCGCGGCAGGGGCATGAGAGACACCACGGGCGGCGAAGGGATCGCGACGGCCTCGACGCCGGCGACGGCGGCGCCCCGGCGCCGGCTGGACCGGCGCATGGTCGCGCGCGCCATCATGTGGTCGCTGCCGGTCGCCGCCGCGGTGGTCGGATTGCTGTTCTGGCTCGGCGCGGGCCTCTTCGTCGGCACCGACAACGCCTACGTCAAGGGCGACCGGGTGCTGATCGCGTCCGAGGTCGCGGGCGTCGTCTCCGAGGTCGCGGTCACCGAGAACCAGCGCGTCGCCAAGGGCACCGTGCTGCTGCGGCTCGACGAGCGTCCCTACAAGCTGGCGCTGGCCCGCGTCGAGGCCGAGCTCGAGAACGTGCGCGCCGAGATCCGCGGCCTGCGCGCCTCGTGGCGGCAGAAGCGCGAGGAGGTCAAGCAGGCGAGGAGCCAGGAGACCTACGCGCAGTCCGATTTCGACCGCCAGGCCGGGCTCGCGCAGCGCGGCGTCGCCTCGACCCAGCGGCTCGACGAGGCGCGGCGCGACCTCGACATCTCGCGCCAGCGCATCGCCATGCTGAGCGAGGAGATGCTGCGCATCGAGGCGCAGCTCGGCGGCGATCCCAAGGTCCACACCGACGACCATCCCCGCGTGCGCCAGATCGCCGCCGCGCGCGACGAGGCGCTGCTCAACCTCAAGCGCACGACCATCGTGGCGCCGTTCGACGGCGTCGCCTCGCGCCGGCCCACCGTCGGCGCCAGCGCCACGATCGGCCAGCCGCTGATCTCCGTGATCGCCGACACCGGCCTGTGGATCGAGGCGAACTTCAAGGAGACCGACCTTACGCGGGTGCGGCCCGGCCAGCCCGTCACCGTGCACGTCGACACCTATCCCGACCGCGTCTGGCGCGGCACCGTGGCGAGCATCGCGCCGGCCTCGGGCGCCGAGTTCGCCGTGCTGCCGCCACAGAACGCGTCCGGCAACTGGGTCAAGATCGTGCAGCGCATCCCGCTGCGCGTCGAGGTGCGGCCCGATCCCGGCGCCCCGCCGCTGCGCGTCGGCATGAGCGCCCAGGTCGAGATCGACACCGGCCACCGCCGCTCGCTGGGCGAGCTCGGCGCCATGTTCGGCCGCCTGTTCGGCGGCGGCGCCACCGACTCCCAGCCCGCGCCGCGCTGACGGCGCGCGCTCCGCGGATGGCTCGGACATTCCCGTCGGCTCGCTCGTCGGTCGCCCAATCGCCCTCTCCGCCGCGTAGCGGGGGAGAGGGAGGGGACCCGCCGCGAAGCGGCGGGGAGGGTGAGGTGGTCGCCGTATCGACTCCGGTGCTGCCGCGCGAGAGTCGTGCGTCGATATCGAATGCCTTGGACTTCACGGCCACCACCTCACCCCCGCCGTATCGGCTTCGTCGATACGGCGTTCCATGCTGCGCATGGGCCCCTTCCCTTGTGCGAACTGGCGGATGGGTAACAGAAGCGTCCGGGCGGATGGGTAACACATCACCCGGCTGGAGGGCCGGGCCGCGCCTGCGCCGGGGGTTAACCCCCGGCGCAGGCGGCTCACTTTCCTTTGGCGTCGATCGCCGCCAGACGCATCGGACCATAGCGCACCACCCACACGCCGTCGCGCGCGGTCGGCTCGAAGCCGACCGTCTCGCCGGCCAGCGTCTCGCTCAGGAACACCATCTCCCCGCCCCAGCGAACCTCGCCGTTGCTCCTGACCGCCCGCGCCTCCCATCCGGCCGGATACTCCGGCGCGCGCAGCTCGCCGTCCCACGGACGCGGGCTCGGGCCCACACCTTCGACGGCGTCGCCATGTCCAGCGCCTCGTGCGGCCGCTCCTCGTTGAACATCCGCGTGAACGCCGCGAACCGGCGCTGCTGCTCGCGCCGGTCCCGCGCCACCGGCAGCACCGTGTCCTGCTGCACCGTCAGATGCAGCCGCTCGTGCCGGCCGTTCTGCTGCGGCCGGCCCGGCGCGATCCGCTCCGGCCGGACCCCGGCCCGCACCAGCCACACCGCCAGGCGCCCGATCCCGCCCATCCCGCGGCCCGCGAACGGCGGCCCGTTGTCCGAGCGCAGCGACAGCGGCAGCCCGTGCTCGCGGAACGCCCCCGACAGCACCGTCCGCACCGTCGCGAAGTCGCAGCGCTCCACCGCCACCAGCCGCAGCACGTAGCGGCTGCGGTGGTCGCTCAGGCTCAGCGGATCCAGCCGCCGCGCGTCGCGCGTCCGCCACCAGCCCTTGAAGTCCACGCACCACACGTCGTTCGGACGCTCGCCCGTCCCCAGATCGTCGCCCTGCGGACGCCAGCTCCGCTCCGTCCGCCGCTTCGCCGTCAGACCGTGCCGCGACAACGCCGCCGCCGCCGCGCTCCGCCCGGGCCACCGGACCTCCGGCTCGCGCGCCGACAGCCACGCCAGCAGCTTCTTCGGTCCCCACGTCGGACGCTCCCCGCGCAGCTCCACCAGCCGCCGCTCCACCGCCTCGCCCATCGCGTTCGGATGGTGGCGCGCCGCGTGCGAACGCTCCTTCAGACCCGCCACGCCCTCCGCGTCGTACCGCGCCAGCGTCGCGTACACCGTCCGCCGGCTCACACCGTGCCGCCGACCGAGCTCGCTCACCGTCGCGTCGCCCCTCAGCCAGTCCCTCACCAGACGTTCCCTGCTCTCCATCGCGCTCGTCTCCGACCACGGCATGCACACCTCCATCGCATGCCCCCACTGTTACCCATCCGCCCGGACTTTTCTGTGAACCATCACCCCGATCCAGACACCCTCTCCCCCGCTGCGCGGCGGAGAGGGAGGACAGCCCCGCCATGACCACCGCCGCCGCGAGCCCGCGGCCGGAGGCGGCGACGACGCCGCGGCAGCGGCTGATGATCACGCTGACGATGATGCTGGCGACGCTGCTGCACGTCATCGACGCCACCATCGCCAACGTCGCGCTGCCGCAGATGCAGGGCACGCTGCTGGCGACGCACGACCAGATCTCGTGGGTGCTGACCTCCTACATCGTGACCTCGGCGATCATGACGCCGCTGGCCGGCTGGCTCTCGGGCCGGCTCGGCCGCCGCCGGCTGCTGCTGGGCGCGGTATTCGGTTTCACCGTGACGTCGATGATGTGCGGCGCGGCCGCGACCCTGGAGCAGATGGTGCTGTTCCGCGCGCTGCAGGGCGCGTTCGGCGCGGTCCTGGTGCCGCTGTCGCAGGCCATCCTGCTCGACACCTATCCGCCCAAGGACCATGGCTTCGTGATGTCGATGTGGGGCGTGGCCGTCATGGTCGGGCCGATCATGGGCCCGACGCTGGGCGGCCTGCTGACCGAGGAGCTGACCTGGCGCTGGGTGTTCTACATCAACCTGCCGGTGGGCATCGTCTGCGCCATCGGCATCCTGCTGCTGATCCACGACGACGAGCGGCGCGAGCGGCCGTTCGACGTCACCGGCTTCGCGCTGCTGGCGATCGCCATCGGCGCCGCCCAGCTCACGCTCGACCGCGGCCAGCTGCTGGACTGGTTCGAGTCGGTGGAGATCGTGGTCGAGACCGTGGTCGCGGCGCTGGCCTTCACCATGTTCCTGATCCACGCCTCGACCACCGGCCATCCGTTCGTCGACCTGCGCCTGTTCGAGGACCGCAACGTCTCGGTCGGGCTGATGTTCGCGGCGCTGGCCAGCATGGTGATGATCGCCACGGCGGCGCTGATGCCGCCGTTCCTCCAGGGCCTGCGCGGCTACCCCGCGATCACGGTCGGGCTGGTGCTGGCGCCGCGCGGGCTCGGCACCATGGTCTCGATGCTGATCTTCGCGCGCATCGCCGGCATGTTCGACGGCCGCATCGTCGTCGCCATCGGATTCGCCATCACCGCGCTCTCGGTCTGGCTGATGACCGGCTTCACGCTCGAGGTCTCGGTCTCCGAGGTGGTGTGGACCGGCGTGCTGCAGGGCTTCGGGCTGGGCTTCGTGTGGCCGCCGCTGAGCACCATCATGTTCGCCACCCTGCCGCCGGCGCGGCGCACCGAGGTCGCCTCGTTCAACGCGCTGGCCCGCAACCTCGGCGGCAGCGTCGGCATCGCGGTGCTGGTGGCGCTGCTGACCCAGAACACGCAGATCGCGCGGGCCGAGCTGGCGCCGTCGATCTCGCCGTTCAATCCCGCCTGGGCGGCGGTGGTCGGGGCCGGCGGTCAGGGCGCCTCGACCCTGGCGCTGTGGGACGCCGAACTGACGCGCCAGGCCGGCCTGATCGCCTACCTCAACGATTTCCACGTGCTGACCTGGCTGATCGTCGCCTCGATCCCGCTCCTCGTCCTCCTGAAGCCGGCCCCCCGCCCGCGCTGATCCCGGTACGCGTCATGCGGCCTGCGATCTGATCTTCCCTTCCCCCCCCCGTCTTCGGAGGAGAAGGCGCCCCGCCGCCCGGGGATGTTCGCCGCCGCCCGCGCGTAACGATCGACGCGCCGGCCGCGCCGGGGCTTCGCATCGCCGGCGCCGTGCCGCACCATGGCGCCGGTCCCTCGTCCGGGGGCGGGGTCGTGCTCAAGGTTCTCAAGGCCGCGCTGGTGGCGGCGGCGATGGCGTCCGGGGCGCTGGCCGCGCCGGCGCTGGCGGGGCCGCACGAGGACGCGCTGGCCGCGACGCGCGCCGGCGACCACGCCGCCGCCATCGCCATCTGGCGGCCGCTTGCCGAGAAAGGCGATCCGCGCGCCCAGTCCAATCTCGGGGTCATGCACGAGAACGGCCGCGGCGTGCCCGCGGACCTGGCCGAGGCGGTGCGCCTCTACAAGCTGGCGGCCGCCCAGGGCTACGCGCCGGGCCAGCACAATCTCGGCGTGATGTACGCCAACGCCAGGGGCGTCGCCGGCGACGACGCCGAGGCCGTCAAGTGGTACCGGCTCGCCGCCGATCAGGGCTACGCCGCCGGCCAGGCCGATCTCGGGTTCATGTACGAGTTCGGCCGCGGCGTGAAGCAGGACTACGCCGAGGCCGCCCGCCTCTACCGGCTCGCCGCCGACCAGGGCAACGGCAACGCCCGCAGCAACCTCGGCACCTTGTACCGCCAGGGGCTCGGCGTGGCGAAGGACGAGGCCGAGGCGGTCAAATGGTACCGTCTCGCCGCCGAGCAAGGCCACGCCGGCGGCCAGAACAACCTCGGCGTGATGCTGCGCGACGCGATGGGCACCGCGCGCGACGACGCCGAGGCGCTCAAATGGTTCCGACTCTCGGCCGCGCAGGGCAGCGCCTGGGCGCGGACCAACCTCGCGGAGATGTACGAGAGCGGCCTGGGCGTGGAGCGCGACTACGCCGAGGCGGCGAAGTGGTACCGCCTCGCCGCCGAGGAGGGCTACCCGACGGCCGAGAGCGCGCTGGGCGTGCTCTACGAGGAGGGCCGCGGCGTGGCGCAGGACTACGCCGAGGCGATGAGGTGGTACCGCCGCGCCGCCGCCAAGAACGACGCCCGCGCCCAGTCCAACATCGGCTACATGTACGAGATGGGCCGCGGCGTGCCCAAGGACGAGGCCGAGGCGGTGAAGTGGTACCGCTACGCCGCCGACCAGCACTACGCCGTTGCCCAGACCAACCTCGCGTTGCTGTACGAGGAGGGCAGGGGCGTCGCCAAGGACGAGGCCGAGGCGCTCAAATGGTACCGCCGCGCCGCCGCGCAGGGCGACTCCGCGGCGCAGAACAACATCGGCTTCATGTACGAGGAGGGCCGCGGCGTGCCCAGGGACTACGCCGAGGCGATGCGCTGGTACATGAAGGCGGCGGCGCAGGAGGATGCGGTCGCGCTCTACAACATCGGCTCGCTCCATCAGGAGGGCCACGGCGTCCCCAGGGACCTGGTGCGGGCGCTGATGTGGTTCGAGCTGGCCGCGGCGCGCGGCGACAAGGACGCCGAGGCCGAGCGCGCCCGGCTCGAGAAGGAGCTCACCCCCGCCCAGGTCGCCGAGGCCCGCCGCCTCGCCGCCGACTGGAAGCCGCCGAAGTAGCGGCGGGGGCGTAGCCGGGCTGTGGGCCGGGTCGTCTCGAGACCACGCGTTGGCCGGGTCGGTTTGCCCGCGCCGAACGCGCGCGCGGTTCTCCGCGGATCCCCTCAAACCGGCCGAACGATGGATTCCCGGCCGGGACCAGAGCAGACGGGCGTCACTTGGCGAGGTAAGCGCGCTCCGCGTACGGGAAACCGGTCAATTCGCAATCTCTGCCTTCGTCGTACTGATAGTAGGCGCGCACCTCCGCGATGCGCCCGCCTTCGACGACATACCATTCAGTCCCTCTGAACATCATTCGTTCACCGGTTGAGGGCAACGTGTAGGCGCAGCTCCATTCACTGACCACCTCGTTGCCGCTCGCGAGCGTGTGGTCGATCTTCCATGTGGGGCGGTACACCTCTTTGAACTTTCGCCAGTATCTGGCCAGATGCTCCGAACCTCGGATCGGTGGATGGACACGGGGCAGGAAGAAATGGACGACGTCGTCCGCCAAAGTGCTCTTCAACTGCTCGATGTCGCCGGTGTTGCATGCATCGAAATAGTCGAGGACGAGTTTGACGTTGGCCACCGGCGTCATTTCGATCTCCAAACTGGATGTTCTCGCATCGGCTGATCGCCAACCTGCCATGCCGCTCGGTTGCCGAGCAACCGATACTCCTTTGGAGCGGAAGAAGGCTGCCCGTGGCGATCACGTCCTGGGGGCGCCCGGGATTTGTGCGTGTGGCGCGGCGCCGGGTCGGGCGGCGCAACCGGGCCCGTCGGACGAACCGCCGTCAGAACGCGATCACCTGCCTCGCGACGGCGCCGGTCTTGAGCTGGGCGTAGGCCTCGTTGATCTGGTCGAGCCGCACGCGGCCGGAGATCATCAGGTCGAGCTTGAGCATGCCGCGCATGTAGTAGTCGACGAAGCGCGGCATGTCGGTGCGGAAGCGGTTCGAGCCCATGGCGCAGCCCTGGATGCGCTTCTCGCCGAGGATCTCGGCGCCCGACAGCTCGAAGCGCATGCCCACCGGCATCATGCCGATGACGGTGGCGCAGCCGCCGCGCTTGACCATGCGGAACGACTGCTCGACCGTCGGCTTCAGCCCGACGCACTCGAACGAGTAGTCGACGCCGCCGTCGGTCATCTCGCGGATCGCCTTGACCGGATCGACGGTCGAGGCGTCGACGAAATCCGTCGCGCCGAACTCCATCGCGAGGTTGGATTTCGAGGACACGCGGTCGATGGCGATGATGCGGCCGGCGCCGGCGATGGCGGCGCCGTTGATCGCCGACAGCCCGATGCCGCCCATGCCGATCACCGCCACCGTCGAGCCCGGCTCGACCTTGGCGGTGCGGAACACGGCGCCCACGCCCGTCGTGACGGCGCAGCCGATCAGCGCGGCGCGGTCCAGCGGCATGTCCTCGCGGATCTTCACCACGGCGTGCTCGTGCACCAGCATGTGGTCGGCGAAGGACGACAGCACGCCGGGCTGCGGCATCGGCGTGCCGTTGTAGCTCATGCGCTGCGGTCCGTTGGCCGGACGCCGCGTCGCCGGGCTGACGCACAGCGACATGCGCCCGCTCAGGCAGTACTCGCACTCGCCGCAGAACACCGAGACGCAGGTGATGACGTGGTCGCCGGGCTTGACGTAGGTGACGTCCGATCCGACCGCCAGCACCACGCCCGACGATTCGTGGCCCAGCACGCAGGGGCAGGCGCGCGGATAGAGCCCCTCCATGTAGTGCAGGTCGCTGTGGCAGACGCCGGCGAAGGCCGTGCGGATCAGCACCTCGTTGCGCGCCGGCGCGTCGAGGTCGACCTGCTCGATGCGCAACGGCTCGTTGACGGCGTGCATGACGGCGGCGTTGGCTTTCATCGCATATCTCCCGTGCCGCTGGACGCGGCGGCGTTTCCCCGCGCGAGCCTAGGCGCGACGGCGATGGTGGCGCAAGCCGCGGCCCGCCGTCATTCCGGCAGCCCGGCCAGTCGCAGGGCGTCGCGGTAGGCCGCCACCTTCGCGGGATCGCTATATGAAGCCAGAATGTCCCCGAGCGTCGAGAGCCGCAGCGTTGGATAGGCGCTTCGCAGCCGTGCCATGAGCGCGGCCGCTTCCGCGTGCCGGCCGGCCATGGCCGCGCTGGCGGCGCCGATCCGCAGGGCGGGATGGGCGTCCGGCCGCAGGCTGAGCGCCGCGCCCGCCCTCGCCGACGCCTCGTCGTAGCGGCCGAGGAAGAAGTGCGCGTGGGCCGTGTTGATGTGCATCATCTCGATGGAGGGATCGCGCGGACTGAGCAGCATCGCGCGCGCCGCGTGCTCGATCGCGACCTCGTGGCGGCCGAGCCAGTTGTTGATCCAGCCGCTGAACCCCCAGTTCGGCGCGTAGTTGGGATTGATCGACAGCGCCCGCTCGACATAGGCCGCGCCGGTGTCGACGTCCCCCACGACGTAGGCGAGCCCGTATCCAGCGGCGCCGATGGCCACGGCGTCGTCCCGGTCCACCGCCCACGCCAGCCGCGCCAGACGGTCCGTCTCCGGAACGTCCCCCGCCGCCAGCCAGCCGTTGGCCTTGCGCAGGGTGTAGCCCCGGGCGGCCTGCCCGTAGGCGGCGGCGAAGTTGGGGTCGAGCTCGATCGCGCGCATGCACAGCGCGATGGACTCGTCGAGTCCGGCGACGGTCCACAGCCGCGCGCTCGCCACGGCGCGCAGGTAGCAATCGTAGGCGTCCATGCTGCCGGTCGGCTTCCGCCGGGCGCGCTCGATCTCCGCCCGCTCCAGGCTGGGCGTCAGGACGCCGACGATGCTCGACGTCACGCGGTCCTGCAGGTCGAAGATATCCTCGGTGCCGCCCTCGAAGCGGTCGGCCCACAGATGCGCGCCGGTGGCGACGTCGATCAACTGGCCGGTGATCCGGACGCGGTTGGCGGCCCGGCGGATGCTGCCCTCCAGCACGTAGCGCACGCCGAGCTCGCGGCCGACGCGCTTCACGTCGACCGCCGCGCCCTTGTAGGTGAAGCTGGAGTTTCGGGCGACGACGAACAGCCACCGGATCCGCGACAGCGCGGTCGTGATGTCCTCGACCATGCCGTCGGCGAAATACTCCTGCTCTGGATCCCCGCTCATGTTCTGAAACGGCAGCACGGCGATCGAGGGTTTGTCGGGCAGCGCCAGCGGCGCGTCGACGGCCGGCGCGCCGGCCGGCGGCGACGCGACGGCGCCGGGCGCCCAGCGCCACACCCGCACCGGCCGCGCGATGTTCTTCAGCGTCTGTTCGCCGCCGTCCTCGAACGCCGCGTCGAGACGGTCGCGGATGTCGTCGTGGACGCGGCCGGAGATGCAGACGCCGCCCTCGGGCGCGATCTCCTGCAGCCGCGCCGCCACGTTCACGCCGTCGCCGAAGATGTCGTCGCCGTCGATGATGATGTCGCCGATGTTGACGCCGACGCGCAGCGCGACGCGGCGGTCCGCCGGCATGTCCGACGCGCGCGCCGCCATCGCGGTCTGGGTCTCCAGCACGCAGCGCAGGGCGTCGACCACGCTGGCGAACTCCAGCAACAGGCCGTCGCCGGTCGTCTTGACGATGCGCCCGCCATGCGCCGCGATCGCCGGGTCCACGACCTCGGCGCGCAGCGCCTTGAGCGCCGCCAGCGTGCCGCTCTCGTCGCGGCCCATCAGCCGCGAATAGCCGACCACGTCGGTCGACACGATCGCGGCCAGTCTGCGTTGCTCGCGCGCCACGAAACTCCCCCCAGCGCCGTCATTCCGGCGGCGTCAGCACGCTAAGTCGCGATCACGCCGCCGGCAACCCGCCGCCGCGTCCCGTTCCGCGCCGGCGGCGCCCTTCGGAGGCGCCCACCGCGCGCTCGCCCGCCGGCGCGGCCCGGTGTAGAACCCGCCGCATGGGACGGCCGAACAAGGGACAGCTTCCCGACGCGCCGGGGCCGGCGATCATCCTCGCGCGCCCCCAGCTCGGCGAGAACATCGGCATGGTGGCGCGCGCCATGCTCAATTGCGGGCTGGGCGATCTGCGCCTGGTGGCGCCGCGCGACGGCTGGCCCAACCCCAAGGCCGAGCGCGCCGCGTCGGGCGCCGATTCGGTGCTCGCCGCCGCCCGCGTGTTCGACACCGTCGCCGAGGCCGCTGCCGACCTGGAGCGCCTGCTGGCGACCACGGCGCGCGACCGCGACCTCGTCCAGCGCGTGCTGTCGCCGCGGCGGGCCGCCGCCGATCTGCGGAGCTGGGCCGAGGCGGGGCAGAGCTGCGGCGTGCTGTTCGGGGCCGAGCGCAACGGGCTGAAGAACGACGAGCTGATGCTGGCCGACGCGCTGCTGACCTTCCCGCTCAATCCCGCGTTCTCGTCGCTCAACCTGTCGCAGGCGGTGCTGCTGGTGGCCTACGAATGGTCGCAGGCGGGGATCGAGACGCCGGACGAGCGCCTCGTCGTCAACATCAGCAAGCCCGCGACCAAGACCGAGCTCGACGAGTTCCTCGCCCGGTTGGAGGGCGAGCTCGACGCCGCCGGCTTCTTCCGCGTGCCGGAGAAGCGCGCCACGATGGCGCGCAACATCCGCGCCCTGTTCGCCCGCGCCGCCCCCACCGCGCAGGAGGTCAGCACCCTGCACGGCGTCGTCAGCGAGCTGATCGGCAAACGCAAACGCGGCAAGGCGTGAGGGGGCGTTGTTTCTTCCCTCTCCGCCGCGTAGCGGGGGAGAGGGAAGGGGCCCGCGCGCAGCGCGGGAAGAGTGAGGTGGTCGTCGTATCGATCGAACTGCGTCAGGAAATGCGACAGGCTGTGGTATCGAACGTCGTCGGCTTCTCGTCGACACCGCCTCCGACCCGACCACCACCTCACCACCGCCGTATCGGCGCTTCGCCGATACGGCGTACCCCATGCTCCGCATGGGTCCCCTCCCTCTCCCCCGCTGCGCGGCGGAGAGGGCAAAGGCGGCGCCATCCGGGATATCTGATCGCGGGCGGTTTGTTGTAGGCTCCCCGCCGGTCGTAACGAAAAATCGAGGGGAGACGACGCGCATGCCGACACGTCGACAGATCATCGCGGGCGCCGCGGCCTTGGCCGCGCCGTCGATCGCCCGCGCCCAGGACGGCTATCCGAACCGGCAGGTCCGCTTCATCGTGCCGTTCCCGCCGGGCGGCGGCACCGACACGATCGGCCGCATCGTCGCCGACCATCTCGGCCGCCTGTTCGGGCAGACCGTGGTGGTCGAGAACAAGGGCGGCGCCGGCGGCACGGTGGGCACGGTCGAGCTCGCGCGCGCGGCGCCCGACGGCTACACCATCGGCATGATCACGGTGGGATCGCACGGCATCCATCCCACGCTCTACGCCAAGCTGGCGTTCGATCCCGAGAAGGACTTCACGCCGATCTCGATGTTCGCGTCGCTGCCGAACCTGCTGGCGCTGCATCCCGGCGTGCCGGCGACGAACATGGCCGAGCTGATCGCGCTGCTCAAGAAGAACCCCGGCAAGTACACCTTCGCCTCGTCGGGCGCCGGCACCTCGCTGCATCTGTCGGGCGAGATGCTCAAGCAGATGGCCGGCGTCGACATGCTGCACGTGCCCTACAAGGGCGGCGGTCCGGCGCTCAACGACCTGATCGCCGGCCAGGTCAGCATGATCTTCGGCAACGCGCCCAGCACCTGGCCGCTGGTCAAGGGCGGCAAGCTGCGCGGCATCGCCGTGACGTCGCCCGAGCGCTCCGCCGCGATGCCCGACATCCCGACCATCGCCGAGACCGTGCCGGGCTACTCCGCCACCTCGTGGTACGCGCTGGCCGGGCCGGCCGGGCTGCCGCCGGCGATCACGGACAAGCTCGAGAAGGCCGTCGCCGAGATCGTCGCCAAGCCCGAGGTCAAGGCGCGCTATCTCGAGCTCGGCACCGACATCCCGCCGATGGGCCGCGCCCATCTCGAGAAATTCTACCGCGAGGAGATCGCGCGCTGGGCGCCCGTCGTGCGCGCGTCCGGCGCCCGGGTGGAGTAGGGCGGTGCGGCTGCTGAGCTACGTCGCGGGCGGCGTCGCCCGCTACGGCGCGGTGAAGGGCGAGGGCGCGGTGAAGGCGGACGGCGTCGTCGATCTGACGCGCCGCGTCGGCGACCGCTGGCCGACGCTGCGCGCCGCGATCGCGGCCGGCGCGCTGCCGCGGCTGGCGGAGATCGTCGACGCGGCGGCGCCCGACGTGGCGCTCGATGGATTGACCTTCGCGCCGACCATCCCCGATCCGCCGAAGATCCTGTGCGTCGGGCTGAACTACAAAAGCCATGTCGGCGAGATGGGCCGCGAGATGCCGGCCCAGCCCAGCGTGTTCGCGCGGCTGCACGACACGCTCGTTGCGCATGGCGGCGACATCGTCCGGCCGCGGGTCTCCACCAATCTCGATTTCGAGGGCGAGCTGGCCGTCGTGATCGGCCGCCATTGCCGCCACGTCGCCGAGGCCGACGCGCTGTCGGCGATCGCGGGCTACACCTGCTTCAACGACGGCAGCGTTAGGGATTTCCAGAAGCACTCCGTGACGGCCGGCAAGAACTTCCCGTCGACCGGCGCGCTGGGCCCGTGGATGGTCACGACCGACGCGTTGCCCGATCCCGCCGCGCTGACCTTGACCACGCGCCTCAACGGCGTCGAGGTCCAGCGTGCGAAGACCGACCAGCTGATCTACCCGATCCCCCGCATCGTCGCCTATCTCTCGACCGTCACGCCGCTGTCGCCCGGCGACATCATCGCGACGGGCACGCCGGAGGGCGTCGGCGCCGGGCGCAAGCCGCCGCTGTGGATGAAGGCCGGCGACGCGGTCGAGGTCGAGATCGCGGGGATCGGAACCCTGCGCAACGCCGTCCGCGACGAGCGCGCTTTACCGGACGCGGGGTTGCCGTAAGATCGCGCGCCGGCGGAGACGCCGGCGGGGTCAAGAACAAGAACGCTGGAGGACGACCGAGATGACGATCGACAAGACGACGGGCGGAATCATCGCGACGCGGCGGCGGACGCTGATCGTCGGCGCGGGCGCGACGCTGGCCGCGCCGATGCTGGCGGCGGGCGTGGCGCGCGCCCAGGACACGTGGCCGAACCGGCCGGTGCGCTACATCAACCCGTTCCCGGCCGGCGGCGCCACCGACACGCTGTCGCGCATCTACTGCCAGAAGATGAGCGAGATCACCGGCCAGCAGTGGATCGTCGAGAACCGCGGCGGCGGCGGCGGCGACCTCGGCGTCGACATCGTCGCCAAGGCGGCGCCCGACGGCTACACCTGCGGCCTGGGCGGCATCGCCAGCCACGCCATCTCGCCGACGTTGAAGAAGGGCCAGCTGCCGTTCGACGCCGAGAAGGACTTCACCTTCGTCACGAACCTGTGGTGGCTGCCGAACATGCTGGTCGGCAACCTCAACCTGCCGGCCAAGACGGTGCCGGAGCTGCTCGACCTGCTGCGCAAGAACCCCGGCAAGTACTCCTACGCCTCGGCCGGCAACGGCACGACGCTGCACATCTCCGGCGAGCTGTTCAAGCAGCTGGCCAAGGTCGACATGCTGCACGTGCCCTACCGCGGCGCGGCGCCGGCGATGATCGACATCCTGGCCGGCCAGGTGCACCTGATCTTCGACAACATCCCCGGCTCGCTGGCCCAGTACCGGCCCGGCAAGGTCACGGGCTTCGCCGTCACCTCGGCCGAGCGCAGCAAGGTGGTGCCCGACATCCCGGCGCTGTCGGAGTTCATCCCCGGCTTCGACATGCGCTCGTGGACCGCGCTGGTGACGCCCGCCAAGCTGCCGCCGGCCATCCTCCAGCGCGCCTCGGACTTCAGCAAGAAGGCGCTGGAGAGCCCCGACGTCATCAAGGCCTATCTCGAGCAGGGCGCCACGGCGTGGTGGTCGAGCTCGGCCGACGTCACCGCCTACCGCGCCAAGGAGGAGGCCCGCCTCGCGGCCATCATCCTCAAGGCCGGCGCCAAGGTCGACTGACTCCGGCCGCCGAATCGCGGCCGCGCCGCGCTCTCTCTCCGCCGCGTCGGCGCCGTCTTCGGCGCCTGAGCGGGGGAGAGGGAAGGGGCCCGCGCGTAGCGCGGAAGGCCGTATCGGCGAAGCCGATACGGCGGGGGTGGGGTGGTCGTCGTGGAGCCGCCGGCATCCGCTGTCGACGCACCTCCGTTCCTCCCCGGCGTTCCCTCTCGTGCGGACACCACCTCACCCCCGCCATATCGGCGTTTCGCCGATATGGCGCACCCGTCGCTTGCGCGACGGGTCCCCTCCCTCTCCCCCGCGAGCGGCGGAGAGGGCGATTGGGCGGCGTGCGTCGCGTTAAGTGTCTGAAATTGAAAGAATTCCCCGCGATTTGACTCCGCGCGTTCGATCCGTATATTCCGCGCTCCTTCCGGAGAACGTGGATCGGGGCCTTCGCGCCCCGATCCCGCCCGGGCCCCAGCGGCCCGATCCAGGCCTATCCGGACATGAAAGAGCGAGAAGGATCCGCCACGTGAGCAAGCGCGAGAACGCCAAGCACAAGATCGACCGCCGCCTCGGCGTCAACCTCTGGGGCCGCCCCAAGAGCCCGATCAACAAGCGCGAGAGCCGTCCCGGCATGCATGGTGCCAAGCGCACCAAGGAGACGGAGTACGGCAAGCAGCTGAAGTCGAAGCAGCGCATCAAGGGCTACTACGGCAACGTCGGCGAGCGCCAGATGCGCCGCTACTACCACGAGGCCATCCGCCGCAAGGGCGACACCGGCGAGAATTTGATCGAGCTGCTCGAGCGCCGTCTCGACGCGGTCGTCTACCGCCTCAAGTTCGCCGCCACCGTGTTCGCCTCGCGCCAGCTCGTCAGCCACGGCCACGTCAAGGTCAACGGCCGGCGCGTCAACATCTCGTCCTACCAGGTGCGCGACAACGACGTCATCGAGCTCACCGCGAAAGCGAAGCAGCTCGCCGTCGTGCTCGAGGCCGTGCAGCTCGCCGAGCGCGAGGTGCCGGAGTACATCGAGGTCGACCACAAGGAGATGAAGGGCAAGTTCCTGCGCGGCCCCAAGCTCGCCGACGTGCCCTACCCGGTGCAGATGGAACCGTCGATGGTGGTCGAGTTCTACAGCCGCTAGCGACCGCGACACCGGCGGGGAGCGCCCCGCCCCGGGCGTGGTCTTCCACGCCCCGCGCGGTCTTCCGCGCCACCCGAACGAGCCCGCGCCCGCCAGGACGCGGGCTTTTTCACGCCCGCGACATCAGCGCAGCTCCACGATGCGCTGGCCGTCCTCGAACGCCGAGGTGATCGCCCGCCAGGCCGCGTCGAAGCGCGCCAGCAGGGCCACGCGCCGCGTGTTGCCGACGCGCACCCAGAGCAGGCGGCCGGCATCGCCGGGACGCGACGCGAGGTGGAAGAAATCCTCGTCCTTGGAGACGACGATCCGGCCCTGCGCCACCGCCGTCGCCCAGATGTCCCGGTCGTCGGCGCCGCCCATCCCGGCGTCGAGGACATGGACCGCGTCCACCCCCCGGGCGGCGATCCAGCGCGCGAGCGCGACCGGCAGCTGGTTGTCGATCAGGAACGTCAAGCGGCCGGCAGCACGGCGTGGTCCGCCTGGCGCGCCGCGTACAGCAGGACGGCGCGGATGTCGGCCGCTTCGAGGAACGGGTAGTCGGTCAGGATCTCCTCGTGCGAGGCGCCGGCCGCCAGCAGCTCCAGAACGTCGACCACCCGCAGCCGCGTGTCGCGCACGCACGGCCGGCCGCCGCAGCGCTCGGGCTTCACGGTGATGCGGTCGAGAAGGTCCATGGCGTCGAGGGTAGCCGCGGCGGGCGGGGCGGCAAGGTGGCCACGCCGGGCTTGTCGTCCACCCGTTCATCGCCTACATCGCCGGCAAATGGGTTGGGGGCTGTTCCCGGCCGGCGCTGGGCCTCGGTGTGACCGGGGCCCTTCTGCTGTTCAGGTGGTCGACTTCAACGGCCGTGGGGTCAGGCCTGCAAGACGGCAAATTCTCCGCGCGTCCGGCTGGCCGACCCTCGCTACCACGCCGCCACGCCCGCCCTCCGCGTCACGCGGCCTTGCGCCGCGCCTTCGGCGCCGGATGACGCAGCAGGTCGGGATCGCAGCGCAGCGCCGCCGCCAGCGCCGCGCGGGTGCGCGCCGAGCCGGCGCGCCGGCCGGTCTCGATCTGCGACACGTACAGCGTTGACAGCCCGGCGGCCGCCGCCAGCGCCGCCTGCGTCATGCCGCGGTGGTCGCGCATCGCGCGCACGCGGCTCGTCCCCGGCGCGCGCAGCGCCTTCGCCAGATCGAGCGGCCACGTCTCGGCGTCGGCCGCCGCCCCGGCGCGCGCCTCGTCGTAGAGCCGCATGTCGCCAGCCGCTTCGGCAAGCGCCCGTCGCATGTCGTGGTGTCTTCCGGTGGCGGGACGCATCGCGGCCTTGTCCTGCGGTGGCTTGAGGGGGCCAGACTATACCATGTCCGCGTGTCCGGGCGCCCGCCCGCGCCGGCGATGGTTGCGCCGCCGCTTGGTTTATACGACTCTGCGCGGATGAGTTCCGAGCGCATCGCCGAGACGGTCGCGCGGCTGGCGACCAAGCCCGGCCATGAGCACGTCCGCGCCGGTATCCGCGATCTGTTGATCGAAGGGCTCGGCGCCGATCCGAAGGACGTCGACCTTGAGAAGCGCGTACCCGAAGCGCGCGGCCGTATCGACGCGCTGCTCGGGCGGACGGTCTTCGAGTTCAAGAGCGATCTGGCGAAGGAGCGCGGCGACGCCGAGGAGCAGATCGACCGCTACCTGAAGGAGCGGGAAGGCGCCACGCGCGACCGCTACGTCGGTCTCGCGACCGACGGCTACCAATACGTCGCGTTCGAGCTGCGCGACGGCGCGCTTGTCGAGCTACGCGAGTTCCGGATCGCCGCCCTGAAGCGTCCGACCGACGCGGATCGCGAGGCCGAACGGCTGCTCGCGTGGCTCGACGGCGCGGTCGCGATCCAGTCTTCGCTGCCGGCCGACGCCCTGACGTTCACGAACGAGCTCGGACGGGAAAGCGTCGCCTACCGCCGCGTCCTTGGCGATCTCGACCGGTTGTGGCGCGAGGTCGGGACCGAGCCCGAGGTGGCGTTGAAACGCCAGCTCTGGAGCAGGTTTCTCGCGATCGTCTACGGGTCCGCGATCAACGACGACGGGCTATGGTTCCAGCATACGTTCCTGACCATCGTCGCGAAGTGCATCGCGCATCGGGTCGTCGGGTTGGAGGTCGGCGACGCGGCCGACATGCTGTCGGGGCGGCATTTCCGCGAGGCGCGGATCGCCGGCGCGGTCGAAAGCGATTTCTTCGATTGGGTCCTCGCCTCGCCGGCCGGCGAAGCGCTGGTCCGCAAGATCGAGGGGCATGTCCTGCGCTTCCGCTTCGACGATATCGAGACGGACGTGCTCAAGGTCCTGTACGAATCGTTGATCGATCAGGAGCAGCGGCACGACCTCGGCGAGTACTACACGCCGGACTGGCTGGCCCAGCTCGTTTGCGAGCGCGCCGTCGAACGGCCGCTCGAGCAAACCGTCCTCGACCCCGCCTGCGGCTCCGGTGGATTCCTCTTCCACGGTATCCGCCGCTATGTCGCCGCCGCGCGCGCGGCCGGCGTCCCGGCGGATCGGATCGCCGAGGGGGCGTCGGCGCGGATTTTCGGCATCGACATCCATCCGGTCGCCGTCATCATCGCGCGCGTCACCTATCTCCTCGCGCTGGGCGACTCCATCCGCGAACGTCGCGACGCCGTGTCCGTGCCGGTGTACCTGAGCGACGCGATGCAGTGGTCCGTCGTCAACGTCATGGCCGGGCGCGAAATCCAGGTGCCGGTGCCGCCGGCGAGCGATGGCGAGCCCGAGACCAGCCTCGTGTTTCCCGGCGAGCTTTGCGCGCACACCGTCGCCTTCGACACGACCGTCGATCTGATGATCCAGCAGAGCGAGGCTGGCGCCACCGCCGAAGGCTTGAGCGCGGCGCTACGGCGTCGGGTGCCGGAGGCCGAGCCCTTTCTTGGATCGTTGTCCCAGACGTACAGGGTGCTGCGGCGATTGCAGGACGCCGGACGCGACCACATCTGGGGCTACGTCGTCCGCAATCTGGGTCGGCCCCTGTCGCTGTCGGCGCGCGACGGCCGCGTGGACGTTCTCGTCGGCAACCCGCCGTGGTTGCCGCTGCGCGACATGTCGAAGGCCATGCAGGGCCGTGTGCGCGGCGACATGGCGGCCTACGATATCTGGGTCGGCGGCAAAGTGGCGACGCACCAGGACCTGTCGGCGCTGTTCTATGTCAAATGTGTCGATCAGTATCTCAAACCCGGCGGTCGAATCGCGTTCGTGATGCCGCGCGCCGCGCTGACCCGCCTCCAGTTCGAGAAATTCCGCGCCGGCGTCTGGTCCGGTCCCAAGGCCGCGTTCACCGAGGCTTGGGACCTCGATGGTGTGTCGCCACTGTTCCCGGTGCCGAGTTGTGTGCTCTTCGCCACCCGCGGTCCGCCATGGGGAGGGATACCGTCGACCGTCGAAGCGTTCGAGGGCCGGTTGCCGCTACGCAACGCCTCGCTGCGAGAGACCGACGGTCATTTGCGGCGGCGCGCTGTCGAGGTGACAGCGTTGAAGGAGGTGACAAAGGATTCTGGTGGGTCACCGTATCGTGGTGCCTTTAGACAAGGCGCGACGTTGGTGCCGCGCATGCTGTGCCTTGTCGAGCGTGTCCAGGCGGGCCGTCTCGGTGGTAGCGCGGCGGCACCATTGGTGCGGAGTCGCAAAAGCAATCAGGACAAGAAGCCATGGAAGGAACTTCCATCACTGCAAGGTAACGTCGAGGTCGAGTTTCTTCGTCCTGTTCTTCTCGGCGAGTCCATTGCGCCGTATCGAACTCTTGCGCCCAGCTTGGGAGTGGTGCCGTTTCGGCGAGAATTGTTGTCTGCTGAAGCCGCTCAACGTGAAGGACTGACGGGGCTCGCAGACTGGTTGCGGCGTTCTGAGGCTGTTTGGAACGAGCATCGGTCAAGTGCGATGTCATTCCGTGAACAGCAAGACTACTTTGGAAAGCTATCCGCGCAGTTTCCGATCAGCCCGCTTCGGGTCGTGTACTCAAAGGCAGGTACTCTTCCCGCTGCTTGCTTGATCAACGACCCCACTGCTGTAATCGATCATAAACTCTATTGGATGGCGACGGATTCGGTCCAAGCGGGGCGATATTTGTGCGCAATCCTCAATAGTGACGAAGCTCGCCAGAGGGTCGAGCATTTGCAGAGTCGCGGCCAGTGGGGCGCGCGTGACTTCGATAAGGTGATATTTGCGTTGGATTTCGATCGATTCGACGTGCGGAATGCGACGCATGTAGCGCTCGCGCGTGCGGCCGACGAAGCGGAGGGGATTGCGCATGCGGTCGAGATCGCCGACGGAGCACCTTTTGTGCGCGCCCGGAAAGCGATCCGTGACGCGTTGACCGAAGCCGGCGTTGCCGAACGGATCGACGGCCTCGTCGCGCGCCTTCTCGACGGACCGCCACGAGACTCGCGCAAGGCAAAGAAGTAGGCGCCGGGGATATAGGAGCACGGACGGCGCTGCCCCGCGCTCACACGGCATGGAGCCGATTTTCGTCCCCGACGCCCCGCTTCTAAGCCGGCGGGTCGACGGAGGCAACCTATGGGTGTGCGGCGTCGCGCCGTTCACAGGGAAACGACCGACGGGTCGATCCGGTCGTTGACTTTCGCCCGCCCCGCGACGAATCTGATAGAGGAGGCTTTGAACGGTTCCGGCCGGGCATTGCCTTTTTTATTGTCCGCACCACCCCGGCGACGACGTGGCCCGCATGTCCATCGACGTTCTGACACACGCGCCGCGCGCCTACACCTACGACGACGGCGCCGCGATCCACGATCTGATCGCGCCGGTCCTCGCGCGCGGCGAGGTGGCGACCGTGTCGTTCGCGGGCGTCGACGCGGTCTCGACGTCGTTCGTCAACGGCGCGTTCATCGGTCTGCTGGAGCGATTCGACTTCGACTTCATCAAGCGCCACCTGCGCGTCGTGAAGTCGACCGGCCAGATCAACCGCACGATCAAGGAGCGCTTCGCGTTCGAGGCGGGCCGCTGTCGGCCGACGCCCGGCGCGGCGGCGTAGCCCCATGCCGGACGCGCCCGACGCCCCGAAGCGGCGCCCGCGCAACAAGGCGGAGCTTGAAAGCTACGTGCGTAAGGTCGAGGCGCTGCTGGCGACGCGCTCGATGGCGCCGGCGGTGCGCGCGTCGCTGCTCAACGCGGTCGCGCTGGCGCGGCTCGGTATCCGGCTGCGCGAAAAGTGCCCCGCGCTCGACGCCCAGCTCGCGTTCGAAAGCGAACAGTCGCGAACGTAACTTTGGCCGCCAGAAGTCCATATCTAGTAAGTCGAGAAGATTATCTCCGCGAGCCGTGGCCTCCTGGCGCCGTTTTGCATATTGTATACAAAATACAATATACAATCCGCGAATCGGCCTTTCGCGGACGCGCCAAAAATCGATCCGATGCGCGGCTGGCCTGGATTCCGAATCGGGTTTTGCGCGCGGCGGGGGTCGTGAATCGGCGGGTTCCGCGAACGCCCTCCAGCGGCGCGGGCGGCGTCTAATCGCCGCGCGCCACCAGCGTGTCGGCGGCGACGCGCGAGGTGTCGGTCTTCGCGACCACCGACTTGAAGCGCTCGAGGTCCTTGCCGCCGAGCGCGGCGCGCTGCGTCGCCTTGACCGCCAGCGGGTTCACGGCGCGGCCCTTCTGGTGCAGCTCGAAATGCAGATGCGGGCCGGTCGAGACGCCGGTGCTGCCGACGAAGCCGATCACCTGGCCCTGGCGCACGCGGGCGCCGGGGCGGATGCCGGCGGCGTAGCCGGCCATGTGCGCGTAGCCCGTGCTGTTGCCGCCGCCGTGGTCGATCCTGACCCAGTGGCCGTAGCCGCCGTTGGGTCCGGCCTGCGCCACCGTGCCGGCGCCGGCGGCGAGGATCGGCGTGCCGTGCGGGGCGGCGAAGTCGACGCCGGTGTGCATCGCCGTGAAGCCCATGATGGGATGGTTGCGCATGCCGAAGCGCGAGGACACGCGCGACAGGTCCATCGGCGTCCGTAGGAACGCTTTGATGACGCTGCGGCCGTCCTTGTAGAAGAAATGCTCGGCGCCGCCCTGCGGCTGGAAGCGGTACACCGACCACGACGCCTTGCCGGCGCCGGTCGTGATCTCGGCCCAGAGCAGGCGCGCGGCGCCCACCGGCTTGCCGTCGGTGGTGTGGGCCTGCTCGATCAGCACCGCGAATTTGTCGCCGCCTTTGACGTCGTACTGGAAATTGACGTCCCACGAGAAGGCGCGGATCACCTCGGCGATGGCGCTGCCCGGCACGCCGGCCGCGTCGAGGCTGCCGCGGAAGGAGTGTTTGACCACGCCGCCGGCGCGCATCAGCTTCGGCACCACCTTGTAGATGCGCTCCTGGGCGCCGAACGTGCCGTTCTCGGCGCGGTCCAGCAGGATCTCGCGCCGCGCCTCCGGCCGGATCGCCAGCGCCAGCAGCGTCGGCGCGCCGCCGCCCGGCGCCGGCGCCCGCACCTGCAGGGTCACCGTCTCGCCGGGCTTCAGCTTGGCGTTCTTCAAAACCGGCCGCAGCGCGTCCAAAGCGCGCTGGATCTCGTCCGGGGCGAACTCCATGTCGCGCAAAATCGACTCGAACGTGTCGCCTTTCTCCACCCGCACCGTGACCTCGTAGCGGTCCATCGGCTGCGGCGCCTCGCCGTCCGGATCGCTCGCCGCCGTCGCGGGAGTTGGAGTCGCGGGCGTCGCCGACGGCGGCGCGGACGTCGATGGCGACGCCGAGGGAGCCGGCGCCGATGCCGATGGCGCCGCTGTGGTCGTCGC